>NZ_JBTWND010000003.1:0-762950 GCF_054796155.1 Phyllobacterium sp. K27
TTGCCGGAACCGCGATGCCTTGACCCGAGCTTCACGATAAACCGGAGACGTCATACCCCCAGTGCTGCCCGACATTTTACGGCTGGACCAATCGACGATCCATCCAGCAGTTTTGCCATATAAGAACGGATTGGCTGCGAATACCGATTGGTCGAACAGCGAGCTCAACTGCGTGTCTGGCGCGGCCGAAAGCACAGTAACGGCACCGCCGCCGCCAAGGAAATGGGCCAGATAGAGATTTCCTGCAGTACCGGGAATTCCCGATGCTTTCAATGTCGCCTCATTCTCGTTCGCGAGGTTCATGACCATTTCCGTAGCAAGCGTCGGATCAAATTTTAACGCGAGCAGTTCGCTGACACTCATCTTGGAAACAAGATCGCCTCGATAGGAATTCATCATCCGCAACCATGTACTATTGATGAATTGGCCGAGACCGCTGGCAGAAGACAATGGATTGGCTGCATTAGGATTGCCGCCGCTCTCCACATGAATAATGCGTTGAACAAGTTTCGCTGCTTCCCCATCAAGCCCGATTTCGCTGTAGCTGGAGCCTAATGGGTCAACCAGCCGGCCATTGGCCACAAGCTCAAAATGCAGATGTGGGCCGGTGCTAAGGCCGGTAGAACCAACAAAGCCGATTATCTGACCAGCTTTCACCGATTTTCCGACTGTCACGTTGCCGGCAAATCCTTGTAGATGCGCATAATGCGTCTCACGATTGCCCGCATGTTTGATCTTGATGAAATTGCCAAAATTGCCGTTGGTACCGGCAAAAGATACGGTCCCGTCGAAAGATGCATAAACGGGTGTCCCGGCAGGCGCTGACCAGTCCACGCCCTCGTGAAACTTTACCGAACCAAGAATTGGATGAACACGCGGGCCAAAACCAGACCGGAATACGCCTTTGACAGGGAGCACGAAACCTTCTGCGCCGCCAAGACCCGACGTGGTGTCATTTTCCGTCATACAAGAGTAGTCACCACCGCGCTCGGGCCGCAGGAGATAACATTGCAAAGTCTCGCCGCTACGCCGGACCGATACGTAAAGCACACGTCCGCTTTCGCTGGGTCCATCGCGCGGAGATTCCGAATAAAGCAATGTGACCTTGTCTTCGGGCGAGATGAACTTACCAAGGTCATACAGTCGCGACATCCGTGTAATTGTCTCGGTGACCACGTTCGAAGGTATGTCATTGCGTATCCCGGCACTATAAATGCCGTCCATGATGCGGAAATTCTGTTCACTAGCCTCGGACTTGCCTCCTGTTACGAGTTCTGTCCAGCTTTCATCTTTCCAGGGATCGTCAATCTTGAGGTAGCTGCCGTCGTCGGCACGCGCCAAGCTGCCGATCAGCCCTTCGGTTCCGTATAGTGAAAGCTGTACAGGTGCGGTCGTCAGGCTCTGCGGATCGACAACTGATGTTCGCCAGACAGCAAGATAACCCGGGCGCAGCAGTTGAATGTTCAAAAGCCTAGCCACGGCTTCGGATACACGGGCATTCTCACCTAGTGTTGTGTGGCCATCTGTCAGCACGTCAGCCACACTTCGTTCGGCCAGAACCTTGATTACATATTGCTGATTTTGCGGTGGGCGCTGCTTTTCGCCGATGATCTCAATATTGTTGGAGCTGCCCGGCGCTGTCTGGCCGATCTGCGTATTTTCACTGGACGATACGCCGCCTTCCCAGCCGGCGTCGGTGGGGGCGGAGTCACCGGGTTTAGATTCGGCATCCGGCTGGCTCATTGGCGTTGCCGATGTTGCCGGCGCTTCAGGAGCTGATTGCATAAGGGCGAAATCTTGCGGAGTTGCAGGCAATGCCGTCATCAACCGGACGGAACTCGAAAGCATCGTGTCTGAGACATAGAAGATCGGCCCCTTTATTTCGGAGCCACTATCGTTCTTCTGGAAGCGGATTTCAGTTTTACGGGCCTGCGGCTTTTCATTGTTGACATTTTGCAGCAGCAGCGCATCTCGCCGGTCATCAGTTGCGGCCAGCTCGAAATCCCCCTCTTTGCCAGTGGGGTTAACCTCGCCTTCCGGGATAACCAATGTCTGGTCTGTCAAATCTTCAGGGGCATTGGCAAAACGCGGAATAAAATATATCGCAGAACCGATCGCAGCGATAATGAAAGTGAACGAAAGGAAGCGTGTGAAACGCCGTATCAAACGCCGCCTTCCAAACAGTTTCTTTGCCTGCTTGAAGTCCGCGTTGATGGTATGGAGGGATCCTTCATGCTTCATAAGTCACCATATGAAGCTGACAAAGACTTGCGCGCCCCTGATAGGCATTATCGGTACACACCGCCAATACCAATATCGCGCAAACCTTTGCGTGGCGGCGCAGCACGGGCAGGTGCATCAATCTGCTGTCGCGGCGCTGATGTTGTTGCAGGTCGTGGCGCTCTAGTAGGTTTTACCTGAGCCCGTGGACCATTGCGTGCCGGAGCAACCGCCTGTCGAGGTGGCACGTACACGCAAACGGTGTTCGTTTCACGCCGCAAGTTTTCATAATGAAACTGTGTCGGTGCGGTATCGGTAACCTTGAGGTTTCTGTTCGAATAGTACCGAGCAAGCGCTTCCCGTGAGCTCGCTCCCCACACACCGTCCAAATCAGAAGTATAGCATCCAAGCCTTTGTAATTCCTGTTGCAGACCCCAGACCAGATCCTCTGGCCCGAATATTTCTGCCGGTGCCGTAGGCATATAAATCACCGGCGGATTCAAACCGTTGCCTGGCATAATTTCCGGATTGATGGCCGGGGGAAACGGTGTAGCTCCAGCACCCGGCGGAGCAATCGTCAGACCCACTGCCGGAGGATCAATCATTGATCCGAGGTCCGTCCGGCGGGAAAGGCCCTGCCCGCCTATTGCCGGTTGAGCAGCCATCGCAATGGTAGTCTGTTGATCTTCACCCGTATCAGCCAGCTGCGAGAAGTAAAACTGTTTCTTCAAGGAAGACTGATCCCAAGGCAGCTGCTGCTCAAGTGTATTTGCGAACACATCGGCACGTACCTTGATCATCATGTTTGAGATATCCTGGCCGGGTGTATTGATATGGTCGAGCAGAGCCTTGGTAAATGGGCTATACGAACTGGCGCCATCATAACTGATGTTACCGGGTTGGGTGGCAAAGGCTATGAATACGTTCGCGCCGCCTGTAACCTGTGCAAGGCCGGCATTTACCGATCCGCCGCCCGGCAAGGGGTTATTACGACAGGCGTCAAGAAAAATCAGTGTCTGACGGTCCGGCGACTGCACTTCGGCAATGATCCTGTCGAGACTGATCGTCTCCTCGACAATCTTTGCCCGATCATTGAGATGCGCGTCGACGGGCACCAGATAATTCGTACCATTCAACTGAAATCCATGGCCCGAAAAATAGACAAGCGATACGTCTGCAGTCTTGGCCTGCACTTTGAAATCTTCGAAAATCCTGTCGAATTCGGCGCGCGTGGTGTTGCTTGCAGGAAAGATATCAAATCCCTGCGCTCTCAATGCGTCCGAGATACCTTTGGCATCATTTGATGGATTTACGAGCTTCTCGACATTCTGGTAGTCGGCGTTACCGATGATCAAAGCAATGCGTTTTTGTACCGGAAGCCCCAGTATTTCTGCTTGGGCACTCTGCAGTGCAAAAAACAGCGCAATAAGCATCGCACTCACGCGTAGCGCGAACGAAGCCAATCGACTGATGTATTGCACATGAGAGGACACTCACTGTCTCTTTAACTTGTGGGCGTTACCAGACAAATCTTGTCGTCCGGTACACTCCTGTTTTCATCCGATCTTCAGCAGATCACAGTGTATACACAAAATTAGCCTAGATATCGCTGTACTTGCAACTGTCTTATGGCGAAGGCTAAGATATACGAGTTATTTGTCCGTCGTAAGACGCACAGATTTACTACCTACCACATGCAGGAACTATCAATGCGAATCGAACTTCAAGCCATGAACAATTCGAATGACACCTCTTTCGGTGGTTCCATGGTGGTTCAGGGGCAGCGTTTTAGCATAGGCCGCGGCGAAAGCTGCGATTGGGTAATCAAGGATAGCCGCCGTGTCGTTTCAAAGCATCATTGCACATTGGAACAGCGTGATACGGGCATCTATCTTATCGACAAAAGTACAAACGGCGTCAGCGTTGGTGGAATTGCTGTCGACCGGCAATATGGTCAGCAATTGTTTGATGGCGACACTATTGAGATTGCAGACTACCGCTTTAAACTGGTCATGCAGAAGAACGACGCCATTCGAACACCTGCCGCGCAAAGTAGTAGCACCGACTTGCTGGCAGGGCCAAGCGTAACGTCGATTCTCTCGGATATTGCTCCTGCGGGCGTCGGAGCCACAGGCCAACTGCCCGGCGAAAGCCACGATGAATTGTTTGATAAGCCAGCCAAACCTGCGTCGCGTGAAGGCTTAGGCGTCTCCGATATCGGCTGGGATGGACCGCCCGAAACTGAAGTGGATATCATCAAGCCGTATCGGGCCACCCGCCCTTCTTCCCTTTCCGACAGGATAGAACAAACGCCAGCGGCAAACTCCTTGTTTGAATTGCCGGTCGTGCGCCCTATCCTTCCGGACAATTGGGATAGTGATGACGAAGAACCGGTTATCCAACAGCAGCCGGTCCGGTTTGAGCAGCCTTCGATAACGCCCGAAGCCATAGCTCCTGTACCAACGCCATCAAAAGCGGCCCCAGCAAGAACTGTTTCAGCACAGGAAGCTGCTGAATTGCTTCAGGCTTTCCTGGACGGTGCCGGATTGGATGCATCGACACAGCCTGGTCTTGATCCGGAACAGTTCTTGCGAAAAGCCGGCGCTGTTATGCGAATCGCCTTGAGCGAACTCTACGAAATGCATGTGGGAAAGAATGCATCCGCTGGTCGCCTGGAGCTGGAAGGCATTGCTGGAGACACACCCTGGATATTTTCATTGGCAAGTCAGGAGGACAGCCAGCGGATGTATCGCGTCGTGGAGTTCATCAACGAGGCTGAACCTGCTGACATGAAGCTCATTGAGCGCGACTTTCGCTCGATCACCAATTACCAGACCGATCTGTCGGCAGCCGTGCTGGACTTTATCGGAGAGGTCCAACAGGCGATCGATCCTTCCGCTCTTGCAAGCAAAACCAAATCAAAAGCGATACCGGCGCTCCGCAAGGCAGCTCTTTGGGACGAATTCCTTGCCTCGACAACACTTTTCGAGGAACAACAGGGCGAAAAGCGCAAACCTGCACTATTGAAACTTCTTCGCAAATTCTTTTACAAAACATAAATCTCGCCAACTCAAGATTACGTTGACGTGAAGGTGTCTTATCTGCAAGTTACAACCAGATTAGTCACTTAGGTTGTGTAAAGTCCGTAAATGGATTGAATCGGGAGAATAGTATGCGTTTTGAAACGCTTGAGGTATCTGAGTCTCGTCACCAAAACACATCGTCAAAACGATCTTTTCTTTTCGCTTTTGCTGCTTCGGCGGCAACGTTTCTTTCTGCCTGCACATCAACGCCCGAGAACACGGGCCCACGATACCAGGAACCAATTCCTGTCACTGTTTCCGCCAGCAGTTCAGCCAATCCGTCACCTTCCGGCTCGGCCACGCCCACAGCGGTAGAAGTATCCGTGCTGAAGTCGCCCGGCCGCTTCCAGTCACTCGATTATTTTCAGTTGAAAGGCGGAAGCGCCCTCGGTGACGATCTTGTAGAGCGCAAGACGATTTCTGTACGTCCGGGTGAAACTGCCAATCTGGTTATCAATCCCGGCATTGACGGAGCATATGCTGGTGTAATCGCCGGTTTCCGCGACATTGAGAACGCCCGCTGGCGTGCACTCGCTCCGATTTCAGGCTCCGGGAAGTTAAGCATTTCTGTCGGAAAACTGTCTGTCAGTGCGTCCGCCAGCAATTAATCGATACGGTGTTTATTGATGGAACATGACAATCGCGTCGTCTGGTCGGAAGGTATGTTCCTTCGGGTGCAGCATTTCCAGCAACAGGACCGCTGGACCGAGAAGCTTGTAAAGGCGGCAACACGTGAACTGGTAAAGTTCCCGTGGGGTGTTTCCCGTCTTGCGATCAATGAACAGCTTTTGAGCAATGGTCTGTTCGCTCTTTCCAGTGCGCGGGGAGTGATGCCGGACGGTACTGTTTTCGAGGCCCCCGGCCCCGTTGATCTGCCCCCGGCACTGCGACTGGAGGAAGGTACCAAGAATGTTCTGGTCTATCTGTGCCTCCCTATGCAACAGGCAGGGCTTGCCGAAGTAGGCGGCGAGACTACCCCGGGTCGCAGCATTCGTTACGCACGTCAGAAGTATGAGGTGCAGGATACGAATGAAGGCAGTTCAATTTCTGCGCTTCTGGACGTTGGCAGGCTGCGCTTGAACTTTCTTTTATCAGATGAAGAATTAGCTGGTTATGATCGCATCGCAGTAGCCCGTATTGTCGAGGTTCGTCAGGATCAGTCGGTCGTACTTGACGATACCTTCATTGCATCCGCCACAAATTGCGCGGCCCAGCTTCAACTCGAAAACATTGTCACCGAAATTTTGGGTATCATATCCCACCGTGCCGAAGCGATTGCCGATCGAATGGGCGATCCATCCATACGCGGCACGGCAGAGGTTTCCGACTTCCAGTTCCTGCAAGTCCTTAACCGCAATGAAGCAGTCTTCCGGCATCACCGCGAAAATCTTGCTGCTTTGCATCCGGAGACGCTTTATGTGCTCTGTGCGCAGCTTTCCGGAGAGCTTTCAACCTTCACTAAGGAACGGCGCAGGGGGTCGGTTTTCCCCGGTTACCGCCATGTTGATCTGCGCGGCTCTTTTGATCCGGTTCTGGCAGATTTGCGCGAGTCACTTTCTTCCGTGCTGGAACGTTCAGCGGTGGAAATTCCACTCGACGAACGCAAGCATGGTGTACGCGTTGGCACGATCACAGACCGCAATCTGCTCCTCGGCAGCGGCTTTGTTTTAGCTGTACGAAGCGATATGCCATCGGAAGCACTTCGCAGCACCCTGCCTCGCCAGATCAAGGTCGGTCCAGTCGAACGTATCGCCGAACTGGTCAATGTCGCTCTTCCGGGCATAGCGGTTCGCCCGCTGCCTGTAGCGCCGCGCCAATTGCCTTATCGCCCGGGCACAAGCTATTTTGAACTCGATAGAGACGGCCCCTTGTGGAAACAGCTTAGCACTTCCGGTGCTATCGCCCTGCATCTGGCCGGTGAGTTTCCGTCCATTGAGTTTGAGCTTTGGGCAATAAAGTCATGACGCTATGAGTGACGACAAGTTCTGGCGCAGCGAACCGACGATCATAAAGCCTAAACCCGGCGGTGATCGTGGTCGTAATGCCCAATCCAGCATGGCCGAATCTGCCGAAACGACCACGCTGCAAGCTGCATTAACCGAAAGCGGCGTCGAGATGATCGACGGCACGCCTAGAGGCCTGCCGTTTTTGGTGTCGGCAGCACGGCCACAGCTCAACCTGCTTTATCATTTGCGCGGACTTCATGAAGGTCCCGATCCAGATCAGCTACGTACGGCGGTCATTGACGAAATGCGCGCATACGAACGCAAAGTAGCCAATGCCAATGTTGATGCCCAGCACGCACGCGTTGCCCATTATGCCTTGTGCGCTACTATTGACGACGTCGTCTTAAGCACAAGATGGGGCGGCGCAAGCAATTGGGCGAGCAACAGTATCGTCTCGACGTTCCACCGGGATGTCCAGGGCGGCGAACGTTTTTTTGAACTGCTTGAGCACTTTCACAAAGATCCAGGCCGCAACCGAGATATTCTGCTGTTACTGTATCTGTGTCTTTCGCTCGGTTTCAAAGGCAAACTTAGGGTTAGTGCGCGTGGGGCGTTGGAACTGTCTCAGATCAGAGACAGCCTGTACCGGACGCTTCAAGCCACAATGGGGGATGTCGAACGAGAAGTGTCGCCGCATTGGCGCGGAATCAATGCTCGCTTCCTCAAGGGGCGCTTCAAGAATCTTTATCCGACCTTGCTTGGTTTACTGGTACTGCTTTGCGCCTTCGGTTACATCGGAATTCTGCGGCTGCTCAATACAAACTCAGACGCAGTCATGGTAGCCATGGCGGCTGCACCACCCGAAGGCAATCCATCAATTAAAGTTGCGGAACCAGCTCCCCAGCCCGTCGAGCAGGTTGACCGGATTCGTAATTTCCTCGCTTTCCTGCAACCGGAAGTAGATCGCGGCCTGGTTACGACTCAACGCAACGGTAATCGCGTGCTCGTGCGTTTTCGTAACGCAGGCTTTTTTGCATCGGCAAAAGCAGACGTGTCACCACAGTTTCAGGGTCTGATAGATCGCATTGGCAGGGCCATTGCGGAGGAGCATTTTGCAGTGCAGGTTTTCGGTCATACCGATAATGATCCGATTAGAAATGCCCGGTTTCCATCAAACTTTGATCTCTCGCGAGCACGAGCAGAAAACGTCGCAAAAATCCTTGGGGCTTATGTACCCGGCAATCAAATTACTTTCGACGGTAAAGGCGAGTCTGAGCCGATCGATACGAATGATACCAAAGAGGGTAAAGAGGCAAACAGACGAACAGAAATCGTCGTAATTGCTACTCCGCACCCCGAGAATGACACGGCAACCGGCGCAGGCACTCAACAGTGAATATCCTCAATTGGCTCTACACAATCCGATCTTATCTTGAGGGCTACGCCGGCTTCCTCAAGGGCGGCAGGTTTTGGTCGCTAATCTGGGTTGTCGCCATTTCTGTGATGATCTGGTTTTACGGCGAAAGCGTAGCCTTCGGCCAATGGCGCCCGCTGGAAACCGAATATAGCCGTCTGGTGGCGATTGGCGTCGTCGTACTGGCTTGGCTGATCTACGCAATTGTTTCAGCATTCAGGCGTCGCCGGGCTGAAGCTGCGATGATTGATGCCGTCGCGGAGGACGGTACGGATTCCGAAGCAGATGCAAGAGAAGAGGTTACGCTCCTCAGGCAACGCCTAAAAGACGCACTGCTGCGCCTCAAATCGATCAGCAAAAAGCGGTTTGGCTACGTTTACGACTTTCCCTGGTATCTGATCATCGGTTCTCCCGGATCCGGCAAGACAACTGCGCTGGTGAATTCAGGCCTGTCCTTTCCCTTTGCCGATGAAATGGACGAGCAGGCCATTCAGGGCGTTGGTGGCACACGGAGTTGCGACTGGTGGTTTACCGATGAGGCTGTCCTGATTGATACAGCCGGGCGCTACACGACGCAGGACAGCGACGTTACCGTTGACAGTACTGCATGGCAAAGCTTTCTGGGTCTACTGAAGCGTCATCGCCCGTTAAAGCCTATCAATGGCGTTATCGTAACGATCAGCATGGCGGACATACTTACCCAAAGTGCGCAGGCGCGCTTTAAGGAAGTTCGTATACTCAAACAGCGCCTGCGTGATCTTGAAGACAGTCTGAAGGTACGCCTCCCCGTATATCTCGTGTTCACCAAGGTCGATATGCTTGCGGGATTTGGCGAGTTCTTCGACAATTTCAACAAGTTTGATCGTGAACAGGTTCTGGGAGTTACCTTCCCGCTTGGCGTCAGTCAGTCGAAAGGCAAGATCGCTCAGGCATTTTCGGGTGAAATCGATCTGTTGCTGGAACGTATGCACAGGATACTGCTGGAGCGCATGCAGCAGGAGCCCGATGATATCCGGCGAAGCAGCGTATTCCGGTTCCCCGCACAATTTGCATCTATCAAGAATGTGCTCGTCGAACAGATCGGCGAACTGACTGCGAGTTCGAAACTGGTTGGTGCGCCATTGCTGCGCGGCGTCTATTTTGTTTCCGCCACCCAAACCGGCGCAGTGTATGACAAGGTTGGCCGGTCGACTTCCGAGCGTTTTTCGTTTCTGCAGGGACCAAATACAACCGGAACGGTATCACAGAAGGCATTCTTCCTGTCACGTCTGTTCAATGACGTGATCTTTGGTGAAGCCAATCTCGTTACGACAGATCTCAAAGTTCAGCGCCGCAAGCGCATCATGTCTGCAATCTTTTATCTGGTTCCTCTGATTATTGCCGGCGGACTGTTCGGGGGCTGGGCACACGCCTATTTCACCAACCAAGGCACGATGGGCGCCGTGAATGCAAGGATTGCATCCTATAACCGCGAAGCGATGTCCATTCCTGTCGAAGACATAACGACTGACGATTTAAACCGCATTTTATCGCCGCTTGATACATTGCGCGGAGCCCTCACGGATGACATTGCGGGGAAGAGCCGTTGGTATCACTTCGGTACTGATCAGGAAGAAAAACTTCGTGAAAGCATGCAGGCGACTTATGCCCGCGGGTTAAACGGCTTCCTGTTGCCGCGTTTGCTGGTTCATCTGCAAAACCGGATGAATGATTCAAAGATCAGCACGGGCCAGCGGTATGACACGCTTAAACTCTACAGCATGCTTGGCGGCCTCGGGCCGCTTGATGAGGAATTTGCTCTGCGCCAGCTCCGGGCAACATTTGAAGCAAGCCTGCCCGGTGCTGGACGCACCCAGGCCCGCGAAAGTTTACTTGCTCACAGTAGTGCGTTGCTGTCGCGGCCATTGACGACAATAACGCTGGACGACAACCTGATCAAGAAGGCCCGCGAAAAGCTGAGCGCCATCCCGCGGGCACAGCAACTGTACGAACTTCTTGTAGCAAGCCCTGATGCTCTTGCGATACCGGAGTGGCGGCCTCTCGACAAAGCAGGTTCAGGAGCAAAATTGCTCTTCGCGCGGCAAAGCCGAACGGACCTGCGTGAAGGCATACCGGGCGTTTTCACGCGTGACGGCTACTTCAATTATTTTCTGCCTCGACTTGCGGAAATGGCAGAACAGTTCGCCAAGGAAAGCTGGGTTATTGGCGAAGATCAAGCGAGTGCAGAATCTGGCGACGATCTCAAACCCTACGTATTGCGCATCTATTTCAATGCCAACCGCATGCAGTGGGCAGCGCTGCTGAGCGACCTCACCATTCTTCCTGCTCCCGATCTTATTCAAGCCGCAGAGATTGTGCGTATTCTCGCTTCCAATGATAATCCTCTGCACACTCTTGCCACTGCCATCGCTGACGCAACAAATCTCGATCCGCAGCAGTTTGCGGCACCTGAAACATCTAAAAATCCAGCCCCCAAAGAGGGTGCAATAGACGAAGCGCAGCAGCGTCTGGCAGAGGAAAAGGCCAAGGCAGAATCCGCACGCGTTGAGGCGTTGCAGTTGCTGACCGATGGTTTTGAAACAAACATGCTCGATCCCTACGCTGCATTGCGTAAATCACTGCAGGCGCCTGAGGGTCAAAAATCAGAATTTTCTGATCTTTCTCCGATCCTTGAAGAGCTATCCCTGCAACTGAGCCGCGCCGCAATCAACGCCGGAGATGTCAACACGATCTTCGGCGTAGAAAGCAAGCTTGTATCGGCCAATCAGATGCTGGTGACACAGGCACAGCGATTGCCTGAACCGGTAAGTATCTGGATTGGCCGTCTTGCGACAGATATTGCGCGATTGACAGCTAACGGTGCCCGTCAGTCAATGTCTGCTATGTGGCAGGCTTCAGCGGCACGCGTTTGCAAGGCTGGTATCGAAGGCCGCTATCCTTTCAACCCCAATGGTGTCAACGATGTCGCCATCAACGATTTCATTCGGATGTTCGGACCATCCGGTGAGTTTGCAACATTCTTCCAATTGCATCTGAAACCGTTCGTCGATGTATCACAGTCCCCATGGCGCCTAACCGGAATGAACGGCGCCGAAGCTATTCCAAGCGATGCTCTCATCCAGTTTGAAAATGCTCAAGAGATACAGACGGCCTTCTTCTCAAAAGGCGGCAACGAGCTAAGTCTCGATCTGGATATTACGCCGGCTGACCTTGATAGCAATTCGACGAGTGTCTCCCTTGATATTAATGGCAAGAACATCACCTACGATCACGGCCCTCCCCAAACGCAGTCCTTCCAATGGCCGGGCGAAGGGAATCGCGAAGCACGCATCGCATTCAATCCTCCAGGACCTGGTACAACCAAAAAGACAAACGGCCCGTGGGCGATGTTCCGCCTGTTTGACATGGCACAAAAAAACGTATCCAGCGCGGATCAGTTTACTGCAATATTCCGGATAGGCAGCCGTAGGGCGAGCTTTGATATCAGGGTCGGGTCGGTACTCAATCCATTTGCGTTGAATGCAATACGCTCGTTTAAATGCCCTGAGGGCCTGTAACCTCAAGTCAAATGCAAGGCAATGGACGCCTGCCAGACCAATGGAAGTAAGGAACCAGGTTTTATGCACCACCGTGACACGGTTCTGGCAGGATATTTCGGCAAAATCCCCTCAAAGGGAGATTTTGTCAGCCGGCGCATTGATCGCAATGTTCGTGCGCAGTTTGATCAGTGGCTTCAATCCGCGTTACAGACAAGTCAGGAAACACTCGCTGGTGAATGGCTGGAGCTTTATCTGAACGCACCGATATGGCGTTTTTATCTGGAGGCGGAAATATGCGGACCCTATCCCGTTGTGGGGATGATGATCCCGAGCGTTGACAAGGCAGGCCGTTATTTTCCTTTTCTCGCAGCAGCACAAATACCGGACTTTGCCCTCACCGTTGCCGCAGTCGGGCAGACTGATGAATGGCTGCAGTCGCTCGAGGGTTTGGTTTTAAGCGTACTTGATGATGACTTCGATCTCGATTTTTTCGATCACCGGCTGGCT
This sequence comes from Phyllobacterium sp. K27, assembly GCF_054796155.1. Lineage (NCBI taxonomy): Bacteria > Pseudomonadati > Pseudomonadota > Alphaproteobacteria > Hyphomicrobiales > Phyllobacteriaceae > Phyllobacterium > Phyllobacterium sp. K27. The sequence goes on from NZ_JBTWND010000003.1 coordinate 12,710, forward strand.
AAAATAGCTTTTAATATCGGCCAGCCCAAGCAGGATACCGAAACCACAGCTATATTTTCTCCCCTTGCGGCAGCACTGAATGATCAAAGCTCCGAGCCACGATCAGTATGGTGGACTTCAGGATCGGATCGACGCAAGGCTGGCATCTCGCTATACAGTGGTTGGCCGTCAGCCAGCGCCTTTGCGTCGTTTTTTACTGACAGCTCCGCGCCTGCGAATTTTGATGACGTCTTCGAGCGCGCACGCCAAAGCGGACTGTCCCGTCACAATAACGGCATGTCTTCTGAATCAGCCAAAGCCGGAGCGCTATCTTTGGCTGCACGATCCCATCGCGGAACATTGGCTGAGCAAAACATCGAAAGCTTCGTGTTTCGATTGGATAAAGGGCTTGTCTCCATCGCGGATGGAACCTTTGGCCTCAGTCGCAGTGCAACTATTTCACGCTTCCTGCTGGCAGCTTTGGACAGCGTTCAGTTGCCGGCTGGCATTGATGATGCTTTACAGGTCCTGCGGGAACGATTGGAGGATGCCAAACGAGCATTGACCGAGCGTCTTGATATCACGGTCGCTGGTCCAGCGCTGCAGGCGGGCGTGCTCAGCTTTGTCTTTCGCGAAAGCCGGTTTGGATTGATTGTGCAGGGAAATGTTCACTGCATCCTGCTTCGAGGCGATGAAGTGATCGAGCTAACCGATACCAGCCTTAGCAAACGTTCGGGCTCTACCCTGCAACTGCAATTCAAAGCAACATCCAGCACTGTTACCGGCGAGCTTTTGCCCGGAGACAAATTTATGCTGATGACGGCGAACGTTGCCGAAGGCGTACTCGAACCCAATGACCCCGACTTGATGGCCAACGACCGCGTTGAAGCGATTGTCGACAGAATTATCGATGATACATTGATCAATGGAACAGCTGATAACCTGACAGTCGTAGCTCTATCGGTTAGTTAACAACACCGGTTCGATATGGTAGAGTTAGATCTTAGAATTGCATTCTGAACTGTGCTGTCACTGCACCGCCAACGACATCTTCGCCGAATTGGAAATCACCCCGCACGCTTCCGATCATCAGGCGTTCAGCACCACCGATCTTGCCTGTCAACGATAAAAGATTCATGCCGATACTTGCTTCCCCATACGTCTGAAGCCGCTTCGTTGTGACTGGAAGCACGATCGGATTAGCGCTGTTTTGATCAATCGTCATGGTTGCATCGATATCGCCGGCAAAATCATGGTAGGCCGTTAGCGTAATAAACGGTGAAAGGCGAAGGCGATCATCAAGAACGAAATAATTCTTTGAAACAGTCAACCCTCCAAAGCTGATCATGCTCTCCACATCCTCAAAGCGAACTTTGCCCTCTTTTTGGTTGAGGAGAATGTTGCGTGGTATTGACAGATCATCAGTCTGATTCGTCGAGTAGGTAAAGCCAACGGCAGGAATAAGACTCCAATCGTTTCGTGCGTAGGTATAGGAAGCCGAACCGCCAATAGAGTTCCGGGTCCCAGAAACCTTCTCCCCCCCAATTTGAAACACTTCATCATTCACATTGACAGTATAATCAGTCAGTTCTTGGCGGACTTGCAGATCCAGGAAAAGCGGGCCTTTGGTAAAGGCCGCATAAGCACCATAGAAAACAGATTGGAAATCCGTTGTATTTTCATAGTTCTTTTGATCGGAACTACCAAATATCTGACCCGCGGTAACGCCGACGTTGATGTTGGCGTCTGTGTCATTGATGTTGAAGAAGCCGCCATCAAAACCAAACTGATAGCCTATATACTGGGAATCCAGTTTAGCGGGCGTATCTATCAGCGTTCCGTCGGGCTGCCGGATTGTTCCTGAGGTCTCGATTGTTGACATGCCAGAATTGGTCCGCATCCAGGGCGCAATACCAAATTGATTCTTATCAGGATCAATTGGCGCCGAAACAAGGCCGCTTGACGGTTTGAAAAAAGATGAAGCAACTACGTTTTGGGCAGCGATAAAACCTGAAACGACAGCGCTTGCAGCATTCCCGTCAACCCCTGATTTAACCACATATTGATATCCGTTACCTCCGCTGGTAGGTTGACGGACAAGATCATAACGGACAACACCACCGGTGGGCAAACCATCTGCGGTAACATCAAGGTTATTTCCAGACCCCTGAATATCGACTAGCAGTATTGAACTTCCAAGAATCGGTTCCGTTACTTCGGAAATACTATTGAGACGGAGATTCATTTTGCCCATAGCAACGCCGCCAATTGTAATGACGTCGGCGCTTTCAGCTGCAAGGTCGATATCAAGCAAAATCTGCCCCGACTGCCCACCCTGATAATTCGAAGTAAGATTAAAACGATCGCCGGTTTTGTCATTGACAAGACTGACGCCGCCACCGGTTAACGACAAATTGGCTTGGGTCTGGTTTGTGCCGCCCATTTGCAGCAGACCGCCGTTGACCGTTGTACTCCCGTTCAACGCACCGAGGGTGCCTCCTTCGCCCAGCAATAGGGTCCCGGCGTTAACGATTGTGCCGCCCGTGTAGGTGTTTGTGCCGGTAAGGACCGTGGTTCCGGTGCCAATCTGGCTGACGCTGCCGCTGCCGCTGATATCGCCATCAAATGTTAGTTCGTTGGAGCGGTTGAAGGCAAGCTGGCCATTATTGGCGATGTTGCCAACCACCGAACCACTGGCGCCGCCATTGCCGATCTGCAGGATGCCGTCGCCGATCGTTGTGCCGCCCGTGTAGCTGTTGTTACCGGTCAGCACCAGTGTGCCTGCACCTTCCTTGCTGAAGGCACCGGTGCCGCTCAGAGCTTGCGATATGGTAAAGGTGTTACCCACGTCATCAACATCAATCCCGCCGCCATTGCCGGTCATGGTGAGATTGCGGTTTGCATCGAATTCCGCAAAGCTTGTGCCCGTTATCTGGAGCAGGCCTCCATCCAGCTTCAATGAACCATTTGCTGAACCAAGGTTCGCATCTGCTGCAACTGACAGTTTCCCATCAGTGATCGTTGTGCCGCCCGTGTAGGTGTTTGTGCCGGTAAGGACCGTGGTTCCGGTGCCAATCTGGCTGACGCTGCCGCTGCCGCTGATATCGCCGCCAAGCGTCAGTGTATCGGAGCGGTTGAAGGCGAGTTCGCCATTATTGGCGATGTCACCTGCAACTGAGCCGCTGGTACCGCCATTGCCCAGCTGCAGGGTACCGGTGCTGATCGTTGTGCCGCCCGTGTAGGTGTTCGTGCCGGTAAGGGTCGTGGTTCCGGTGCCGTTCTGGCGAACACCGCCACTGCCGCTGATAACGCCGCCAAATGTCAGTGTATTGGAGCGGTTGAAGGCAAGTTGGCCATTATTGGCGATGTCACCTGCAACTGAGCCGCTGGTGCCGCCGTTGCCTAATTGCAGGACGCCATCGCTGATCGTCGTGCCACCCGTGTAGGTGTTCGTGCCGGTAAGGACCGTGGTTCCGGTGCCGTTCTGGCTGACGCTGCCGCTGCCGTTGATAGCGCCGCCAAATGTCAGATCGTCTGAGCGGTTGAAGGCGAGCTGGCCATTATTGGCGATGTCACCTGCAACTGAGCCGCTGGTACCGCCATTGCCTAGTTGCAGGATGCCGCTGCTGATCGTTGTGCCGCCCGTGTAGGTGTTTGTGCCGGTAAGGACCGTGGTTCCGGTGCCAATCTGGCTGACGCTGCCGCTGCCGTTGATAGCGCCATCAAACGTCAGTTCGTCGGAACGGTTGAAAGCAAGCTGGCCGTTATTGGCAATATTACCAGCCACCGAACCGCTGGTGCCGCCATTGCCAAGTTGCAGGATGCCGCTGCTGATCGTTGTGCCGCCGGAATAGGTGGTGTTACCTGTCAGTACCAATGTGCCGGCACCTTCTTTGCTGAAGGCACCAGTGCCGCTCAAGGCTTGCGATACGGTGAAGGTGTTGTTTGCCGCAGCAACGTCAATCCCGCCGCCATTGCCAGTCATGGTGAGATCACGGTTGTTGCTCAGTCCTGTCAGCCCCGTACCCGTGACCTGCAGAAGTCCGCCATTCAATGTCAGAGAGCCATTTGCCGAGCCGAGATTTTCATCGGCCGAGACCGACAACGTTCCATCGTCGATCGTCGTTCCGCAATGGCTGTTGGCGCCCCCAACCTTAACGGTACCTCCACCGGTTTTTGTGATGCCACCGCAGCCACCGGCACCGCCCGTAATCGGTACATCAATCGATGCGGTCACACCCATAAGTGCATTTAACTTCATGGGGTTGGATGCATTATCGGTTACCAGAGCACCACCTGTACCGGCGACAAGGCTGTATCCGTTATTGACGAACTGAAGACCTCCTGCCTTCTGGGCGCCCTCAACAGTCACCACCCCACCCAAATCGCCGGTCGTGTTCTTGAAAATCGCGAGATTACCCTTGAAAGGGGCAGGTCCTTCTCCGTCGGCGTTTACCCAAAGAGTGTCATTATTCCAGGTGCCAGCGCCTCCGGCGTCATCATCGCCTTTCCAATATTGCTCCGACCCATTCGAAACTACGATATCGATATAACCCGGTGTTGTCTTATCGATCGTAAAAATCTCGTTGCCCAGACCGCTTGGCAATGTTCCAATGTTGATGCCATTATCAGCGATGCTTCCATAGGACATAATCCGGTAGTAACCGATGCCAGCGCCACCAGCGTCGGAAAGGTTAAGCGTCCCATCAAGTGTCAGTTTACCGCCAACAGCAATAAAATCATTTATGCTGCTGCCCCGGTCTGTATTGGTACCAGGCGTTGAGAGTTCGAACTCGGAAGTGGAGCCCGCGCCAAGCGTCAAGTCGCCGCCAATTGACAAACGGCCGACCGAGGCACCCGGAGCGATCGATCCGCCATCTGCTACGTTGACATTACCGCCGACAGTACCGTTGCCGCCCAGTTGCCCTCCAGCGGCAACATTTACATTGCCGCCTAAATTGCTGTCTACGCGCAGCCTACCTTTTGTAACATCTGTGTTGCCCGCAAAAGTGCTGCTGTCGCCAGTAACTACAGTGGTGCCGGTACCAATTTGATTGATGTTACCGTTACCGCTGATATCGCCATCAAGCGTCAGTGTATCCGAGCGATCAAGGACAAGCTGGCCATTATTGGCGATGTCACCTGCAACTGAGCCGCTGGTACCGCCATTGCCGAGCTGCAGGGTACCGGTGCTGATCGTTGTGCCGCCCGTGTAGGTGTTCGTGCCGGTAAGGGTCGTGGTTCCGGTGCCGTTCTGGCGAACACCGCCGCTGCCGCTGATAACGCCGCCAAATGTCAGTGTATTGGAGCGGTTGAAGGCAAGTTGGCCATTATTGGCGATGTTGCCGGTTACCGCGCCGCTCGTGCCGCCGTTGCCTAATTGCAGGACGCCATCGCTGATCGTCGTGCCACCCGTGTAGGTGTTCGTGCCGGTCAAAACCAATGCGCCTTCACCCTCTTTGCTGAAGGCACCGGTGCCACTCAAGGCTTGCGATACGGTGAAGGTGTTGCCTGCCGCGGCAACATCGATGCCGCCGCCTTCACTTGTCATGGTAAGGCTACGGCTTGCGGCCAATTCCGCATAGCTCGTGCCCGTCACCTGCAGGACGCCGCCATCTAATTGCAGTGAACCATTTGCCCCACCGAGGTTCGCATCCGCCGATACCGACAGTTTTCCGTCACGGATCGTTGTGCCGCCCGTGTAGGTGTTTGTGCCGGTAAGGACCGTGGTTCCGGTGCCAATCTGGCTGACGCTGCCGCTGTCGCTGATATCGCCATCAAACGTCAGTTCGTCGGAACGGTTGAAAGCAAGCTGGCCGTTATTGGCAATATTACCAGCCACCGAACCGCTGGTGCCGCCATTGCCAAGTTGCAGGGTACCGGTGCTGATCGTTGTGCCGCCCGTATAGCTGTTCGTGCCGGTAAGGACCGTGGTTCCGGTGCCGTTCTGGCGAACACCGCCGCTGCCGCTGATAACGCCATCAAACGTCAGTTCGTCGGAACGGTTGAAAGCAAGCTGGCCATTATTGGCGATGTTGCCGGTTACCGAACCGCTGGTGCCGCCGTTGCCAAGCTGCAGGGTACCGGTGCTGATCGTTGTGCCGCCCGTATAGCTGTTCGTGCCGGTAAGGACCGTGGTTCCGGTGCCGTTCTGGCGAACACCGCCGCTGCCGCTGATAACGCCATCAAACGTCAGTTCGTCGGAACGGTTGAAAGCAAGCTGGCCGTTATTGGCGATGTCACCTGCCACCGAACCGCTGGTGCCGCCGTTGCCAAGCTGCAGGATGCCATCGCTGATCGTCGTGCCACCCGTGTAGGTGTTCGTGCCGGTCAAAACCAATGCGCCTTCACCCTCTTTGCTGAAGACACCGGTGCCACTCAAGGCTTGCGATACGGTGAAGGTGTTGCCTGCCGCGGCAACATCGATGCCGCCGCCTTCACTTGTCATGGTAAGGCTACGGCTTGCGGCCAATTCCGCATAGCTCGTGCCCGTCACCTGCAGGACGCCGCCATCTAATTGCAGTGAACCATTTGCCCCACCGAGGTTCGCATCCGCCGATACCGACAGTTTTCCGTCACGGATCGTTGTGCCGCCCGTGTAGGTGTTTGTGCCGGTAAGGACCGTGGTTCCGGTGCCAATCTGGCTGACGCTGCCGCTGTCGCTGATATCGCCATCAAACGTCAGTTCGTCGGAACGGTTGAAAGCAAGCTGGCCGTTATTGGCAATATTACCAGCCACCGAACCGCTGGTGCCGCCATTGCCAAGTTGCAGGATGCCGCTGCTGATCGTTGTGCCGCCCGTATAGCTGTTCGTGCCGGTAAGGACCAATGTGCCGGCACCTTCTTTGCTGAAGGCACCAGTGCCGCTCAAGGCTTGCGATACGGTAAAGGTGTTGTCCACGTCATCAACGTCAATCCCGCCGCCATTGCCAGTCATGGTGAGATCACGGTTGTTGCTCAGTCCTGTCAGCCCCGTACCCGTGACCTGCAGAAGCCCGCCATTCAATGTCAGAGAGCCATTTGCCGCGCCGAGATTCTCATCGGCCGAGACCGACAACGTTCCATCGTCGATCGTCGTTCCGCAATGGCTGTTATCGCCGCCAAGCGCAACGGAACCGCCACCAGTTTTTTCGATGCCGCCGCAGATTCCCAGCGCGCCGCTAACAATGGGCACGTCGATTGTTGCACTCACACCCTGAAGGGCACGCAATTCCATGGGGCGGAACAGATTACTCGAGACCAAGACACCATTCGTACCCGAAACAAGGCTGTATCCATTGGTGACAAATTGAAGGCTTTCGACAGTATACGACCCATTGACCGTTACGAAGCTTGTGGGCTCACTACCAAGATTGCGGAAAATGGCAGTTCCGCCCGTAAAAGGAGCGGGCGTTCCGCCATCTGCATTTACCCAATCGGTATTGCTATTCCAGGTGCCGCTGCCTCCCTCGTCATCATCACCATTCCAGTATTGCTCGGTACCGTCCGAAACAACCAGATCGATATAGCCGCTTTGTTGCACATCAATAGAGATATCAGCTCCAGGCAAACCGCCTGGAGCCGATCCGACTGCAATGCCGTGATCAGTCAGATTGCCCCCATAGGACATGATGCGGTAATAACCGATCTCTGCATTACCGTTTGCTCCACCGGCGTTCGAGAGATTGAGCGTTCCGTCAAGTGTCAGATCGCCGCCAACAGCAATGAAATCATTCTTGCCAAGTGCACCTAGTTCAAATTCAGAACTGGACCCGGAACTTAAGGCAAGATCTCCATCGATTGATAGCTTGCCGACAGTTCCGCCTGGAGCAATTATTCCCCCATCAGCGATATCAACATTGCCGCCGATTGTGCCGTTACCGCCAAGTGTCCCCTGATCCAGCACGCTGACATTGCCACCCAGCTTGTTATCGACAAGCAGGGTGCCGGCAAAAATCTCCGTTGCACCTGTAAAACCGCTGCTGTCGCCGCTTAGGGCCAATGCTCCGGCTCCCTCTTTCCGGAAGCCGCCATTGCCTGTCAGAACCTGCGACATGAGGAAGGTGTTGTTCAAATCATCAATGTTCACCCCGCCACCTTGATCGGTCATGACGAGATTGCGGTTTGTGCCGAGTTCCACAAAGTCCGTTCCCGTCACCTGCAGGGTTCCACCATTGAGTGTCAGGGTGCCATCTGCGGCGCCAAGATTTTCGTCAGCGGAAACCGATAATGTTCCGTCAGTGATTGTTGTCCCGCCGGTATAACTGTTCGTGCCGGTAAGGATGGTGGTGCCGCTGCCGATCTGGCTGATGCTGCCACCGCCGCTGATATCGCCATCAAGCGTCAGTTCGTCGGAACGGTTAAATACAAGTTGACCGTCATTGGCAATGTTACCGGTCAGCGAGCCGCCGGTTCCGCCATTGCCAAGCTGCAGGATGCCGTCACTGATCGTTGTGCCGCCCGTATAGCTGTTAGTGCCGGTAAGGATTGTGGTACCGCTGCCAATCTGGCCGACGCTGCCACCGCCGCTGATATCGCCATCAAGCACCAGTTCGTCGGAACGGTTAAATACAAACTGACCGTTATTGGTGATGTTACCGGTCAGCGAGCCGCCGGTTCCGCCATTGCCAAGCTGGAGGATGCCGTCACTGATCGTTGTGCCGCCTGAATAGCTGTTAGTACCGGTCAAAACCAGGGTGCCAGCACTCGTCTTTGCGAGCCCGCCGGACCCAGAAACCACAGAATTGATGGAGGCGGACATACCTGCGCCAACAGAAAATTCGTTTTCTATGCCGACGAGATTAAGGCTCGAACCCTGAATAAGATAACCGTTTGCCTTGAAGGATAAGCCGGTAATATTTTGAGGGGAGTTGACCGTTACCGAACCAGGAGTGCCAGAAAAGACCGCGACACCCCCTAGCCAAGTCGAATTCGACGTTCCCGTTTCATCGGTCCAATTGGTAGAGGTATCATCCCATACTCCATCGCCGCCTGTAACGCCCGGCCCTCCCATTGTGTCCTGACCATCCCAATATTGCTGTGCAACAGCGATATTTGGCGCAAGCAGGCCGGCCCCGATGAAAGCCACGCTGAGGAGCAGGATTTGCCCGCCCAAGGTTGTGGTCGATTGTAATGAACGAAGAGAACGATTCATACAGTATTGGCCCCTTGGGTATCGAATCACCGATGCTTAATTTCACTCGCCTTAAGTAAGTTTTCTAGTAAATTACAAATGGTGACATATCAACGACGGGAAGAACACACGCTACACAAATATTTTTAATGTATTGATTTTCATGACACATTTTTCCGAACTATCCGACAGAGCTACCAAATTAAGCACAAACATGTAACTCTCTAAAAAGCACAATATCACATCAACCGTATGTAGGATCTGGCGTCAATATCAGTGTTACCAGCCGCAGTTTCCATTTGACTAAGTCAAGAAGGCGATGCGAGCGATTGGCTGCAGTAAAGCTTGGAGTAAGAAGTTGCGTGGGCGACGCCGAGAAATTCACGAGGAGTTGTTATGATGGAACGTGTGAAACCTGCTTGATATTGAACGTCAGAGGACGCTTGGTGCCTGTTAAACGGGAACTTGTCAGCGAACAAGCGCTGCCGCGCTTGCCTTGCCTATTTCATCAATCGCGTTACCGCACCTTTGATGGCCCGCGGACGACCGGGCGAAACAAAGCCACGGTTTCCACTGAGGGGAAGTAGGCTTTGTTCCGTCATTCCTGCAATCAAATGGTAAGGAAACCGGCATTTGTCGTGGCGAGGCCCTCTAGGCAAAAATATTCGATTTGCCGGTGTTGCGTGAACAAAAGTATTCCGTGGACATCAAACTTCGCTTACCAACTCTGTCATATTCTTTCAGCTTGTATGGTTTAGACTTTTGACTAAGATATTTCACCATACGAGCATTTCTGCCAAAGGAGCAAGCATGCCGATTTACTTACAACTTGATGGGATTCAGGGCGATGCAACTCAGGAGACCCACAAGCGCTGGATGGATGTTGAGGCTATACATTGGAATGTGGGCCGCAAAATGAACACGTCGGCAGGCTCGGCTGCCAACCGCGAAGCGTCCGAACCAACGATCAGCGAAGTCGTTTTGACCAAAGTCAGCGACTCGTCTTCAACGAAATTATTTCAGGAAGCAGTTTCCGGCAGATCAGGAAAACTGGCAACGATTCATCTCGTAACAACTGGCAATCCGGGTGAAACCTATATCGAATACAAACTCACCAATACATTGATTGCCAACTATTCGATAGATTCCAACGGTGACCGCCCGGTTGAAACGCTCCGTTTGAACTTCACGAAAATGGAAATGAAATACACGCCATATGATGAGAACCAGAAGCCACAATCGCCACTGATTGCTTCTTACGATCTTGCGACAACACGCGCATCCTAAACACAACCATACGTGATGAGGCAGTTCGATACTGCCTCATCAACTCACACTACCCGCGAACCAGTTATCGTTGAGATTCTACTTCATCTGATCCAAGGTATAGTGCTTATGGAATATGAGTTTTTTGACGCGGGTTTGATTCAGGCTGACCGCATTCTTCGTATTTCGACGGTTCTTGGGCTGGATGTTCTTCTTGCTGAGAAGATGGACGTGCGGGAAGAGATCAACGGCCTCTTTGAAATTCATGTCGATGTTAAATCCAAGCGCACTGACCTCAAGCCGGAAGAACTTGTCGGGACATTTGCGGATGTTTCACTGGAAATAGCCTATGGCCAGCGCAGGCCATGGAACGGGCTGATAACAGGTTTTCGCGAAGGGCCGCCTGTCTCACGCGGCCTTCGCTCCTACCAACTGACCATGCGCCCGCAATTGTGGCTGCTGTCGCAACGCTCCGACTGCCGCATCTTCATGGACATGACAGCGTTGCAGGTTGTTGAAACTCTCTTGTCCGAACACGGCATCAAGGCTGCCGTAACCGGCGGCGTCGTGAGTCCACCGGCACCAATTCATTACTCCGTCCAATGGAACGAGACGGACCTCGCCTATCTTACACGCCGTTTGGAATATGACGGCTTGTTCTATTGGTTTGAACACGAAGACGGCCAGCATACGCTCCATGTCGCCAGCCATCCTTTTGGATATACCGAGGGACCGGAAACCGATGTCAGGTTTGCAGCGGGTTCCACTGACAGAAACCATATCAGTGCGTTTGCCAGAGACTATCAGTTCACACCGGGTCAGCGGGCGGGCGGTGACTGGAACTTTGAAAGACCGAGCGGGCCGCAGGGCGCAGCAACGCCTTCGCTTGTGAATTTACCGAAGAACGCCGAGTATGAGCTGTTTCATTATCCAGCCAAGGCGCTGGATCAATCCTCGAACGAGAAGGCTTCGAAACTTCGCATGCAGGCGGTTGAAGCTGACCATGAGAAGATCGAGGGATCATCCACGGTCAGGACCCTTGCAGCGGGTCGCAAATTCAAGCCCTATGAAGTCGCGCACGCCGATCATGTGTTTGAAGAATATGTGGTCACCGCCATTGTCCACCGTGTTGTCGATCATTCTTACGAAACGGCCGAAGACGGCTCGCTCGATTACTCCAACAGCTTCATTGCGCTTCCGTCACGGCTTCCTGTAACACCCCATAGGGCAACGCCGCAGCCGCGCATAGACGGCTCGCAGGTTGCCATTGTTGCCGGACCACCGGGCGAGGAAATCCATCCGGATGAATACGGCCGGATCAAGGTTTGGTTCCCGTGGCAACGGAACCGCGCCAAGAAGGATGGCTCCGATACTTGCTGGATACGCGTCATGCAGTCATGGGCTGGCAGCACATTCGGCTCGCAAGTTATCCCCCGCATCGGCATGGAAGTGATGGTCACCTATCTGGAAGGCGACCCGGACCGGCCCGTTGTTACTGGAATTGTACCCAATCCAAGCACAAAAGTCCCATACAAGCTGCCAGAGAATAAGACACGCACTGTTTTAAGGTCCAATACACACAAGGGCCAAGGCTTTAATGAAGTCTCCTTTGAAGATGAGAAGGGCAAGGAGAACCAGTTCTTCCATGCCCAAAAGGATCAGACCACGCGGGTTCTGAATAACCGCACGAAGCGCGTTGACGCCAATGAGGTTTCATCGGTAGGCGCCAACCGTGCTGTTGAAGTTGCAGGCAACCAGAAGCACGAAATCGGCGGCTCGATGAACATGGTCGTCGGCGGTACCGGTGCTGGTGCATTGGGCCTTGTTGCACAAGTTGCAGGACTTGCCGGACAAACAGCAGGCTTGATGCAGCAGGCAGGACAAGTTGCCGGAGGTGCCCCCAATCTTGTCAACTTCGCCATGTCGTTGGCCAATCTGCACTCGGCTTTCTCTCGGCGACCGGCCTTGGTGCACGCGACGGCGTTGTCTCCGGCCCAAGTCCTCGCTCTGATCAGGGAACGGCACTCGCGGCGTCCGGCGATGGCATGGGGCAAGCCACCGGCGCACTGTTCCAACTGCCTGGTATCATGAACACCATCGTCGGCAATTTCAAATCCGACACGATCGGTGTTGCCAGAGCCGAGCAGATCGGGGTGAGCAAGGTAACGAATATTGGATCAACCCACTTCACCCAGATCGGCAAAGAGCAAAACACGAAAGTCGGCGAAACAATCAAGATAGAGGTTGGCCAGCTTTACAATATTGTTTCCGGCGAAAAGTATCATGGCGAAGCCAAGACATGGGAAATCTACGCTGATGACGAGATACGCCTGTCCGCTCCCGGTGGATATATCACCATCAACAAGAAGGGTATTAAGCTCTACGCACTTAAAATCGACATCGAAGGCAACGCGATCAACTTCAAAAAAAGGCGGGCCAGGCAAAGGTACATCCTGCCTCAAGAAGATGTCACAATCCCAAACGCCATTTGTAAGAATGTAGGCCCCTATGGAGATCCCAAAACTCGATCTTCCAAATGCCGAAAATGCTGCCCGGGCTTTTCGTGCAGCATTGGACACATTACCCGGACCACTCTTTGCAGTACTTGATGGCGGCCAATTTGATGATTTGGAAGATGAACTTGCCGACGCCGGTATTACCAGTCGCTCTCTGTTCCTGAGTGGCGGCGATGATGACATACGCCGCGACGGGCCGTGGATGGTAGCACTTAACGACAGGCGCACGCGCAACCACATCGAGGAACTTGCCCTCGAAAAGCCATGCGCTGTGTTCTGGTCTTGCCCTGAAGGTGAACAGGCTCTCTGGCGGCACCTTAGGAGCATTAATGAGATCATGATCCCCGATGATCGTATCGAGGGCAATGACGGGAAGTCAGGTACTCCGGTCAAATACGAACGTGTCCTCTTCCGGCACTGGGACCCCAATGTGCTTGGAAGCTTCCTGCCATTGCTCACGGCTGAGCAATTCATGCGCCTCTTTGGACCGGCAACGGCGATTCTCATAAATGCCACAAGTCAGGGCGGACTGAAACGTGCGCTGCGACCAGAGCACCCCTCGAAACCAACCAAAGGCCTCCTCACCATCCGTAGAGATCAACTCGAAGATGTGGATTCTGAGCGCCGGGCCGCCTACTGCAAGCAAATGTCTGCGCACCTCAGGGAGATGGCGCCACATGAAACGGCACGCATGAGTGAGCAGGAACTGAATGGCCGGGTTTTGAAATACGAAGCGTCGGGCAATCGACTGGGGCTAACCCAAGAACGATCTCTTGGCATATGGGGATTCCTTATGATCGCCAGCGGCGATCGGTTCGAGCATCAGCCGGAGATTAAACAGTTCGTGCAATCAGGCCCGGGCACTCCGGACGAAAATATGGAGACACTTCTCCATCAGATAACCCGCCTTGCAGGCACAGTTGGAGAAGTGAGCTAATGCCTTGGCTTGGTCTCGGTGCCCCACTGCTGGCAGGTGCTGGTGGCGGGGGTACGATAGCACTCGGAGGCGCCGCTGCAACGACGGCCACGGTTTCAACGAGCACTATTTTAGGTGGCGCAGCTATTGTTGGAACGGGGCTGCTCTTGAGTGGAGATACTCCCGTGATGTCAGAAGCGGCCGTAACCGGCGCGTTTCCAGGTCTAACGCCCGAACAGCAAGCGGAGCGGCTAAAAAAGGTTCAAGAGTTTGCAAAAAGCCTTGCTGCAGCTGCCGCCGCCTCATGCGCAACTGGCAATTGCTGTCAACGAACCATTGTTATTCCGCATTCTCGAGCACCGGAATCCGCAAAGCACATAGACGCGGCCCAGGCTGCAGGATTTCCAAGCACGTTGACATATGATGCAAATCCCTCAGCAGCTCGCGCTCGCAGGTATCGATCCACAATGGGAGTGCCACGCATAGCGGGATATGAACCGGATGAATATCCACCAGCTGCCTTTGTCGAGAATAATGGAACCGCCAGCGTTTGGAATATTCCAAAAAATGACAACAGGGTATCTGGTGGTATAATCGGAGCGAACTTAGTAGGCGTGCCTCCGGGCTGCCGAATTACAATTGTCACGGGACCATGATAATGCTTACATCACTTAGCGTAATGATCAACTATGGCCAACTGATTATATATTTGCCATCCGTCAAACGTCCGGGGCACTTATGGGGCGAAAACGAACTGAAACAAGGTTTTGCATGGTCCCCGGGAATCGTTAGCCTTGCAGTACCCGAACATGCTTTCATTTGTCTTGTGGAAATCGAAATTGCTAATGATTTCAAACTCTCGCTAGATGCGATTTCCTGTTTACGCGTACCCTTCGATATTTCTGAGACGCCGGTTAATGTGGGTTCTATTTTTCATTATGATCAGATCACAATCGAGCAAAACAAGTACAGCCTGATCTACGAGGTCCTCCCGGGGAGAGGAACTTGGGAAATTGATGAAAACGGAGAAAAAGAACAAGGGGAAAACAGCTACGTTCTGAAAATTTGGCTTATCCCAGGTGAGGACGATTCCTTCGAGATCTTAAAGACGGGCGGCGCAGTCGAGACCGACAAGATCTTAAGTCGTCTGACCGAATTGGCGTGATGTTGCTTTAGTGAAAAAGACATTGTGGATGGGGATAACCCTATGGAGTACGCACAACCACTGTCGCAAAGCGCACGTCCCTTCCGCTCCCCCGTGATCCTGAGTTTCCTCTGTTGGAGCTGGTAATGAAAAATGACACAACAAATCGCAAATGCTGGATTTTTCAATCAGGTTGATCTGGACCGTATAGAAACCGCTAGGTTGATTTTGCGCCCGCCAGTCTATTCGGATGGCCCGGGGCTACATGAACTTCTATCGGACGCTGATATCTGCCGGTACAGTCCCTTTCCTCCCTTTACAAGCATAGCAAACACTCAGTTTGCGATTGTCGAATGGCGTGAAAAACGTGCGCAAGGGCTCCGCACTTATGTTGGTGCCACTAGGTCTAACCCAAGGACTCCAATTGGTTTTCTCCAAGTTGGAGCTGATGAGGAAGTCGGCGGCGTGATATCTCCGAGCAAAAGCGGCGATGGCGTAGCCACAGAAGCATTAGAGGTCGTTATCGCAGCACTACAACTTCACAACGCTTGGACAATTATCGATGCAGAACATGCGGCACTTATCCATACGCTTGGAAAGGTGAACATCAAGCCGCAGAAGATACTGCCCGCTTATCGAATTCACCCGCAGATTTCGCTTGAAAAAAGGGATTGCGTACTGCTTCAGCAGGAGGCCGGCCATCAAGATGGAACCTGACAGCCAATTGGCTAAAAGGACCCCTCTCGGGATGCTAAGCGAGCTGCATCGGTTCCTGTAGGTTACATCTTCCTACACTAACTGATCAAACTGGCAACGATTTGCGAAAACTTGATTGAACAATTGGAACGAATAATCATGGGCCACCCCGTTTCACTTTTAGGACATATGCATACCTGCCCAATGGTTGATCCGGGGCCGAGGCCACATGTTGGTGGCCCCGTGATCTCGACAGCCCAGAGCTTTGTTAAGGTCAACGGTATCCCGATTGCGACCGTCGGATCAAAATGTCTGTGTAGTGGTGTACCGACGACAGCAGCCATTACCGAAGGCTCTTCGGTTGCAAAGATTGGTGGCCAGAAGGTAGCACGAGTTAATGATGGATGTGAGCATGGCGGAAAGCTAGTGCAGGGTATTAGTTGGCTAAAGTTTGAATGATCCAGTGCGTTCCCATAAGTTGAAGCCGCACGCCGTCCGGCATCGACTGGACCCGCTTCCATTGCTGCACCAAAGCCTCATTTTTACCATTCGGCGTCGTGGCATCGATCTGGGTACCCTGTCTTGTCAGCACCTCGAAGTCGATGTTACGTTGCGCAGATCATCAACGAGAGTGATCAGATGTTTGAAATTACGGCCAAAGCCGATCAAGCTTCCCGATGACCAAGGTGGCGCCAGCACGCAATGCCTTTAGGCAAGCATCCAGGTTAAACCGATGCTACTTTCGACTGGAAGCCAAATCCTTATAAAGGTCATCGATACCGATACCGGCTTCAATCAGGGCATCTCGCTGTTGCGCCAGCATCTGGCTACCATCACTCTTTTAAGCCCACATATGACCGATGAGAATCGCCTGAACCAAAAGAAAAAGATCGGCACGCATTCTTGTATACTTTTTCGTGTCGGGTAATCTAGCGGAAATCGGCGCAATTTTTTTGGCTTATCAATCACGAAGAAACGGGCATTTTCTGGTTGGGAAATTTCGATAGTGATGTTGAGTCAAGCTTGAGATTTGTTGCTTTGATCGGGGATTGCCATGCATGGAATATGAGTTTTTTGACGCGGGTTTGATTCAGGCTGACCGCATTCTTCGTATTTCGACGGTTCTTGGGCTGGATGTTCTTCTTGCTGAGAAGATGGACGTGCGGGAAGAGATCAACGGCCTCTTTGAAATTCATGTCGATGTTAAATCCAAGCGCACTGACCTCAAGCCGGAAGAACTTGTCGGGACATTTGCGGATGTTTCACTGGAAATAGCCTATGGCCAGCGCAGGCCATGGAACGGGCTGATAACAGGTTTTCGCGAAGGGCCGCCTGTCTCACGCGGCCTTCGCTCCTACCAACTGACCATGCGCCCGCAATTGTGGCTGCTGTCGCAACGCTCCGACTGCCGCATCTTCATGGACATGACAGCGTTGCAGGTTGTTGAAACTCTCTTGTCCGAACACGGCATCAAGGCTGCCGTAACCGGCGGCGTCGTGAGTCCACCGGCACCAATTCATTACTCCGTCCAATGGAACGAGACGGACCTCGCCTATCTTACACGCCGTTTGGAATATGACGGCTTGTTCTATTGGTTTGAACACGAAGACGGCCAGCATACGCTCCATGTCGCCAGCCATCCTTTTGGATATACCGAGGGACCGGAAACCGATGTCAGGTTTGCAGCGGGTTCCACTGACAGAAACCATATCAGTGCGTTTGCCAGAGACTATCAGTTCACACCGGGTCAGCGGGCGGGCGGTGACTGGAACTTTGAAAGACCGAGCGGGCCGCAGGGCGCAGCAACGCCTTCGCTTGTGAATTTACCGAAGAACGCCGAGTATGAGCTGTTTCATTATCCAGCCAAGGCGCTGGATCAATCCTCGAACGAGAAGGCTTCGAAACTTCGCATGCAGGCGGTTGAAGCTGACCATGAGAAGATCGAGGGATCATCCACGGTCAGGACCCTTGCAGCGGGTCGCAAATTCAAGCCCTATGAAGTCGCGCACGCCGATCATGTGTTTGAAGAATATGTGGTCACCGCCATTGTCCACCGTGTTGTCGATCATTCTTACGAAACGGCCGAAGACGGCTCGCTCGATTACTCCAACAGCTTCATTGCGCTTCCGTCACGGCTTCCTGTAACACCCCATAGGGCAACGCCGCAGCCGCGCATAGACGGCTCGCAGGTTGCCATTGTTGCCGGACCACCGGGCGAGGAAATCCATCCGGATGAATACGGCCGGATCAAGGTTTGGTTCCCGTGGCAACGGAACCGCGCCAAGAAGGATGGCTCCGATACTTGCTGGATACGCGTCATGCAGTCATGGGCTGGCAGCACATTCGGCTCGCAAGTTATCCCCCGCATCGGCATGGAAGTGATGGTCACCTATCTGGAAGGCGACCCGGACCGGCCCGTTGTTACTGGAATTGTACCCAATCCAAGCACAAAAGTCCCATACAAGCTGCCAGAGAATAAGACACGCACTGTTTTAAGGTCCAATACACACAAGGGCCAAGGCTTTAATGAAGTCTCCTTTGAAGATGAGAAGGGCAAGGAGAACCAGTTCTTCCATGCCCAAAAGGATCAGACCACGCGGGTTCTGAATAACCGCACGAAGCGCGTTGACGCCAATGAGGTTTCATCGGTAGGCGCCAACCGTGCTGTTGAAGTTGCAGGCAACCAGAAGCACGAAATCGGCGGCTCGATGAACATGGTCGTCGGCGGTACCGGTGCTGGTGCATTGGGCCTTGTTGCACAAGTTGCAGGACTTGCCGGACAAACAGCAGGCTTGATGCAGCAGGCAGGACAAGTTGCCGGAGGTGCCCCCAATCTTGTCAACTTCGCCATGTCGTTGGGCCAATCTGCACTCGGCTTTCTCTCGGCGACCGGCCTTGGTGCACGCGACGGCGTTGTCTCCGGCCCAAGTCCTCGCTCTGATCAGGGAACGGCACTCGCGGCGTCCGGCGATGGCATGGGGCAAGCCACCGGCGCACTGTTCCAACTGCCTGGTATCATGAACACCATCGTCGGCAATTTCAAATCCGACACGATCGGTGTTGCCAGAGCCGAGCAGATCGGGGTGAGCAAGGTAACGAATATTGGATCAACCCACTTCACCCAGATCGGCAAAGAGCAAAACACGAAAGTCGGCGAAACAATCAAGATAGAGGTTGGCCAGCTTTACAATATTGTTTCCGGCGAAAAGTATCATGGCGAAGCCAAGACATGGGAAATCTACGCTGATGACGAGATACGCCTGTCCGCTCCCGGTGGATATATCACCATCAACAAGAAGGGTATTAAGCTCTACGCACTTAAAATCGACATCGAAGGCAACGCGATCAACTTCAAAAAAGGCGGGCCAGGCAAAGGTACATCCTGCCTCAAGAAGATGTCACAATCCCAAACGCCATTTGTAAGAATGTAGGCCCCTATGGAGATCCCAAAACTCGATCTTCCAAATGCCGAAAATGCTGCCCGGGCTTTTCGTGCAGCATTGGACACATTACCCGGACCACTCTTTGCAGTACTTGATGGCGGCCAATTTGATGATTTGGAAGATGAACTTGCCGACGCCGGTATTACCAGTCGCTCTCTGTTCCTGAGTGGCGGCGATGATGACATACGCCGCGACGGGCCGTGGATGGTAGCACTTAACGACAGGCGCACGCGCAACCACATCGAGGAACTTGCCCTCGAAAAGCCATGCGCTGTGTTCTGGTCTTGCCCTGAAGGTGAACAGGCTCTCTGGCGGCACCTTAGGAGCATTAATGAGATCATGATCCCCGATGATCGTATCGAGGGCAATGACGGGAAGTCAGGTACTCCGGTCAAATACGAACGTGTCCTCTTCCGGCACTGGGACCCCAATGTATTGGGTAGTATTCTTTCTCTCCTGAATGCGGAACAGTTTGCCCGCGTCTTTGGACCGGCAAACGGCATCATCATGAACGCAACCGACTATGGGGGGCTTAAGCGTGCTCCACGACCTAACGACTTACCCCTGCCAAATCCGGGACTTTTGCAGATCGATCCTGAACAGGTCGAAGACCTCAAGGAAGCAATGTTACATTCTTCGAGGTTGCGGATCGCCAGATATTTGAAAGGGAACATTCCCCCTCACTTTTCAGGTATCACGGATGAGTTCGTCTGGGGTACAACACTGGCGAGTGAGCAGACTGCCGACGAACTTGGTATTCTTACCGAGCGCGGTAGAGCGCGCTGGTCCTATGTTATGATGATGTCCGATGGCAAAGCTGCAGATATTCCTGAAGTGCGAAACTATATCAAGGATGGGAATGACTCACCCGATAACCGGGTAAAATCACTTATTCAGCACACCGCTGATGCATTGCGCTCTGGCGACGTGGTTTTATCATGAGCAGCGCAGTCTATGGAACGGCTGGCGAATACGGTGGCAAGATTGCGGGCGGTTTCCTTGGTGGCGCTATCGGCAGCATTTTTGGACCTGTAGGCACCTTTGCAGGCCGTTGGGTCGGCTCCAAACTTGGAGGCATCGCCGGGCGTGCAGCAGCGGAGGCACTTGCCACTGCTATGGAGGATGCCAATACCGATGCGGAAACCAAAACTAAAGATGTACCGATTGCTGAAACATGCGCAACCTGTCAGAAAATCCCGAAAAACCCTTGCGAACATCTGAAAAAAGGGCAAGGCGAAGGTGAAAACCAAGGTGGTGCCCACGAGGAGATGAAAGGTCCATCCGGAGATAATCTGGATTCCCATCATACACCGTCGAAAGACAGCTATAAGGGCAAGTTGCATCCCGACGATGGCCCTGCTATGCGAATGCCCCCGAAAGAACATCAGAGTACCGGCAGTTGGGGTAGTGGTGATGACGCCAAAGCGTATAGAGATTTGCAGAAAAAGTTGATCGAAGAAGGGAAATGGAAAGAGGCATTCGACATGGATGTCGAAGACCTTAAAAAACTGGCAGAAAAACTCGGCGATCCCAATAAATTCGACCAACGGATCAAGGATGCTGACGCTTACAGAAAATGCATGGAAAAACACGGCTTACTACCTAAGCCTGAAACAGGGACGTTACCCGGGGACGGCCCACCAGCCCAGCCCCCTGTTTCGTAACCGTAGTTTACCGGGAGAATGATATGGATTGGATTATAAGACCTTTCGAGGGCGCAGGCCCACTTAGCTTTGGTATGAGTTCGGAAGACGCTGAAAACAGGATTGGCCCAAATGAAACTTTTATCATTCGACCCAGCGGCAATCGCCAAGAATATAGAGACCTAAAATTTCCGGCCTTAACATTTGATCCAGACAATAAACTGAAAGAACTTATATTCAGCAAGCATGGAGACCCTCTTATACTGGAGGGGGTCTCGTTATTCGCGATGGACCCAGAAACCGTCCTAAAACGGCTAAATGAGATCGCAAAAGAATTGTTTAAAGACGACTATTCTGTTTATGCTCCACAAATAGGCCTCGCACTAGTCGGGTTTGACAATAATGAAGGCGATGAGAAAACGGTCACGCTATTCAAAAAGGGAGCTCTGGATAGCAGAATTCCCGACGCAGAACCGGTGAGTTGGATATAATGACATGTCAGCAGGAAATTTCGCGATTGCGGCGTGGTGACGACTGATCATGGCTGGACGCGCGGTTACCCTTCTAGGCCATATGCATACTTGTCCGATGGTTGATCCCGGCCCTCGCCCTCATGTTGGTGGGCCGGTAGTTTCAACCGGACAGAGCTTCGTGACCGTCGCCGGTGTTCCGATCGCAACCGTTACAGACAAATGTCTTTGCAGCGGCGTTCCAACAACAGCAGCCATTACCGGCGGCTCATCAGTTGCGAAAATCAATGGCAAGAAGGTTGCTCGTATTACCGATGGCTGCGAGCATGGTGGCAAGCTGATTCAGGGTGTGGATTGGTTGACCTTCGAATAGATGCTGGTCAATTAACGTACTTTTGTTCTCGGATAGTTATTCATCAATAGCTGTCCGTGTCGCCGTTGTGTTTAAGAGCGAGGCTTAATGATCTTTTGGAAGCGTTGGATCAGACGCAAGGTCAATGCAGCGGGAGTAAACAAGCTTCGTTCCTATGGAGCAGCAAAGTGTCAAGTCATGCCGGATGACGAGCACCGCTCTTACAAAGGGCTGAACATCTGACCCGAGGATTCGCATGTCCGTTGCGAAAACAGGTAGGGTTAATGCAGGGCTTCCGGTTACCGGGAGGATTGAGCGCTTCGTCTCGATTTTTTCCGCCTTGCTTAATCTGTTCGTTCCCTCTCACCACGACCGCTCAGCCTTTGCCATTCACCTACACAGGCTTCGTGCTATGGCACACTGGAAAAGTAACCGGAACCCTCGACTGAAATCACAGCCGAAGGACTGCCATGTCTACGCCAAGTTAATGTGATAGCGCCTCATAAAGGTCATCGACACCGATATCGGCTTCAATCAGGGCATCTAGCTGTGGCGCCAGAGTCTGACTACCATCACTCTTTGAAACACACATATAACCGATGAGCATTGCCTGAACCCAAGAAGAAAAACATTGGAACGCATTCTTGTATACTTTTTCGTGTCGGGTAATCTAGCGGAAATCGGCGCAATTTTCTTGGCTGTATCAATCACCAAGAAACGGACGTTTTTCTGGTTAGGAAACTTCCATAGTGAATGTTGAGTCAAGCTTGAGCTTTGTTGCTTTGATAGGGGAATGCCATGCATGGAATATGAGTTTTTCGACGCAGGGCTGATTCAGGCTGACCGCATTCTTCGCATTTCGACGGTTCTGGGGCTGGATGTTCTTCTTGCTGAGAAGATGGACGTGCGGGAAGAGATCAACGGCCTGTTTGAAATTCATGTCGATGTCAAATCCAAGCGCACTGACCTCAAGCCGGAGGAACTTGTCGGGACATTTGCGGATGTTTCACTGGAAATAGCCTATGGCCAGCGCAGGCCGTGGAATGGGCTGATAACAGGTTTTCGCGAAGGGCCGCCTGTCTCACGCGGCCTTCGCTCCTACCAACTGACCATGCGCCCGCAATTGTGGCTGCTGTCGCAACGCTCCGACTGCCGCATCTTCATGGACATGACAACGTTGCAGATCGTTGAAACGCTGCTTTCAGAGCATGGGATCAAGGCTGCTGTAACCGGCGGTGTTGTTACACCTCCAGCGCCGATCCATTATTCAGTGCAATGGAATGAGACGGATCTTGCCTACCTCACCCGCCGTTTGGAATATGACGGCTTGTTCTATTGGTTTGAACACGAAGACGGCCAGCATACGCTCCATGTCGCCAGTCATCCTTTTGGATATACCGAGGGACCGGAAACCGATGTCAGGTTTGCAGCAGGTTCCACGGACAGAAACCATATCAGTGCGTTTGCCAGAGACTATCAGTTTACGCCAGGAAAGCGTGCTGGTGGTGACTGGAACTTTGAAAAGCCGCAAGGCCCGCAGGGAGCAGTGACACCTTCGCTCGTGTCGCTACCGAAAAACGCAGAGTACGAACTGTTCCATTATCCGGCCAAGGCGCTGGATCAATCCTCGAACGAGCAAGCATCGAAACTGCGCATGCAGGCGGTTGAAGCCGATCATGAGAAGGTCGAGGGTTCATCGACGGTCAGGACCCTTGCTGCAGGGCGCAAATTTAAACCCTATGAAGTCGCGCACGCTGATCACGTGTTTGAAGAATATGTGGTCACCGCCATTGTCCACCGGATTGTCGATCATTCTTACGAAACGGCCGAAGACGGCGCGCTCGATTACTCCAACAGCTTTATTGCGCTTCCCGGCAGGCTTCCTGCAACGCCGCACCGCTCGACACCGCAACCGCGGGTCGACGGGTCGCAAGTGGCTATCGTCGCCGGACCGCCCGGCGAGGAAATCCACCCAGACGAGTACGGCCGCATCAAGGTATGGTTTCCGTGGCAACGCAACCGTGCCAAGAAAGACGGCTCCGATACCTGCTGGATTCGCGTCATGCAATCATGGGCTGGCAGCACATTCGGCTCACAAGTCATCCCCCGCATCGGCATGGAGGTTATGGTTACCTATCTTGAAGGCGATCCGGATCGCCCCGTTGTTACTGGAATTGTACCCAATCCAAGCACAAAGGTGCCGTATAAACTGCCAGAGAATAAGACAAAGTCCGTGTTCAGGACCAATACGCATAAGGGTGAAGGCTTTAACGAATTGACCTTTGAAGATGAGCGGGGCCGCGAAGAGGTCCTCCTTCGTGCCCAACGGGACATGACGATCAAGGTCGAAAATCATCTAACGGAAAGAGTCGATTCAAATCGGGTGACATCCGTTGGGGCAATGTCTCATTTCGAAGTGGAGCAGTCACATTCCGAGAATATCGGACGTAACTATACCATCAATGTCGGGACAATGGGCGGCAGCGCAATTGTTGGCGAGGTGTTGAAAAGCCGTGCTTTCGGAATGCTTCCAGCTGCTTATCATTTGGAGGCAACCAAAGGTGAAAGTTTTGGTGCGGGCCATTTGAGCATGAATGCATCATCGTCCATCAGTATGAGCACTACAGAGTCGTACAGCGTCGAAGTCGTCGGCGTATACATGTCCATGATTGGTGTGAGCGAGACGGTAAATGTTGGTGGTTCCAGCTTTCACTCAGCAGGGAAAGATCATCGCGATGTGGTTGGCGGCAAGCGCATGATCGACGCCCATGGCGAAATTCACCTGAGATGCGGGAAATCAGAAATCATAATGAAACCCGATGGTGTCATTACACTAAAGGGGACAAAATTCATCGTTGATGAAGAGGAACATATCGACATGAAGGCCCCTAGGATCGACCTGAATGCTTAACGCCTTAAAAAGACACGCAATAACATGTCTTGGGCATTGCGCCGTCCTAAGCGTTGTCTTTGCAATTCTCCTTATCACAATTCCTACCGCCGAGGCACAAGATCACACCATGAAATCAGATGTTACCATTTACCTTGAGGGCCCGCTGCTCGAGCGCGGAGGTACTGTTTTCGTAGTACCGCGTGAAGTGCCGCTGGATAAATGGAAGCCAGTCCCCGGCCAGCTTAATCCGGCCCGAAAAGACCACCGGCTCGACGTTCGCAAGCCGATATCGGAACGTGACAGGCGACTTTCCGTTCTGGCATTCGGGCAAGTCAGTATTGTGCGCTTCGATTATCCAGCTGGAGGAAGCTACGATTTTCGTTTCCTTCCATCCCTCGAGAGTGGGATACCCCCTGAAAAACAGGGATCGGTACTTGTCGAAGCTGGAAACACTTATGACTACCATCCGAAAACGCGCGAAGAAATGTTTGTACCGGTTGTCCAGGTGTTCAGCATCCTTGGGCCCGACGCCGATGAGTCGGAGTCCCGCTCGCTGGGATCTGAAGTAAAACTGGGTTATCTGGAAGAGCGTTACAACTGCAAAGAATTTGAGGGCTCTCTTTCTTGCGTTGTGCGGGAGCGTAAGTAATGAGCAGGCTTACGCTTTGTACGAGGTCGTTCCATCCAATGCCGAATTTCGGCCTTGGAGGATTTTTCTATGAAGGCGATAACAGAGATTTTTCCTACGACATGGGTGCTACGTCGAGGATAAGAAACATAAATTACATAGATTTGGCAGCGGCGAGAGTTGAGAAGGGACTCACATTTTCACACCGAAGCAGAAATGCATTGATGGGCTGGGATCAACATTACACGGACCCAAGCCTACAGCCGACCGGAACTATTAGCGGCCAGGTTGATCCGTACCGCAAAGACGGCGATCAACATGCCCAGCTCTTCCTGGCCTATCGTGGCCAAAACTTTGCGATGCCAGGCATGGATAAACCGGATCAGAAGGTCGAAATCCGGGTGCCTACTTCACCAGGCATGCCGTCTTATCCCATTCAGACGTCACCCCGCGACGTCTTCGAAACGATTGTGCCAGATTTGGACGTCGCGATGTCCCTCGACCTTATGATCAACCGTTCGGAGAAGACAATCTCGTTTGCTGCCCGCATGGTGGGTGATGGCTTCCCTAATGCAGAAAGCTTCTTGCTGGACTCAGCCGAGTCACCTCTTTTTTGCGTTGTCCATCGCCGTATAGGCTCGGCCAGCGGTCAGTTGCATGGTAACAGACGGATTGCAATGGCCGCAGGGTCTGCTCTCGTCGCTTTTCCTGGTGACATGTTTGGATCCGCCCTAACTGCGCATTGGGCCCGGGATTACGCCACGCATTCGGGTGGTCCAATCGACCTCATCGATGAGTATGGATCCAAACCAGCTGACGTGCGTAGTTGGAATAAAATGCATCTTCAACACGACGCGAAAGGTAACCTTATTCGGCAATGGTATTCCGACAATGAGCTACACCTTCGCATCGATGGCAAACCGGGAAGTTCAATGCCTTAGGGGTCGCTAGGATTTGCTTCACTTAAACAGATATCTCAGCTGTCTCTATGGCAACGTAATCAGTTTAAGCGAATGCGATAAAGCCTTGAGGCACGTTAGACGAGCATACTATGTTGGAATTTGGAAAGTGTACCATGCCAAAAGCTGCACGAAAGACTGATATTGGCTCGGGCCATAGTTGCCATTTCCCAGAGACCCCCGCGATTGAGGGAAGTCCAAATGTCTGGGTTAATGGCCTGAAAGCACTGCGAGTTGATGATCATTTTGAATCCCATGGCTGCCCTACATGCCCCAAACCGGCTCATTCCAGGGTGCTCGCTGACGGCTCACCGAATGTCTACATAAATGGCAAAAAGGCAGGCCGCGTCGACGACCCGATAGATTGTGGTGGAACAGTCGTTACTGGCTCGAAGAATGTTTTTATTAACGGCGAATAATGTATGGCTGTCATCAGCATTTTTCGGGCGCCGGAATTTTCGGCGGTTTGGGCTCACACCTCTTGAACAGGCGCTGCTCCATGCCCAACAGATAAGTGCGGCCAAGCGCCCGGGCTATGCTCACACCCACCAGCGGCAAACCGGGGTTGAAGCATCCGCCAAGGAAGGCCACTTTCATGTTATCGCAGGAGGCCGCAGACTGCGCTCATTGAAGCAGCTTGCGAAAGAAAGGTGATGTCAGGTTAAGTTTTCAGGCCACGGGGATGGTTGCCCGTTGATTTCAGGCGAGCGTTTTTGACCTTGCCCCGTTGACATAATCCATTTTGAAGTAAGCTCTGGCCCAATTGAGAGGACCAGAGAATGAAGCGCAGCCGTTTTACAGACGAACAGATTATCGGGATTCGGAAGGAGCATGAGGCAGGCACACCGGTCTCGGAGCTTTGCCGCAAGCACGGTGTCAGCGACGCCAGCATCTATAAGTGGAAAGCCAAATACGGCGGCATGGATGTGTCGGAGGCCAAGCGCTGAAGACGCTGGAGGACGAGAACACGAAGCTGAAGCGGCTTCTGGCGGACGCCATGCTCGACAATGCTGCCTTGAAAGACCTGTTGGGAAAGAAGTGGTGACGCCCGCAGCCAAGCGGAAAGCTGTCGCACATCTGATGAACCAGCATCGGATGAGCGAACGGCGGGCGTGTAAAACCATGGGCTGCTGCCGCATGACGATCCGTTACGAAACCGCGCGGCGATGATCGCGACCTTCGCGAGCGAATGAAGACTTGGCGCATGAGCGCCAACGACGACACAAGCCGCACCGGCACGTAAACTTAACCTGATGTATTCGCTCTTTGGGTGCACTGGTGGCTCTGTTGCCCGTTTCAGACCGCTTGTATGCGTGTGATTTCGCGCCATGCTATCATTGCAGCATGACGAAGTTCGCGATGCTCAAATGATGAATATTGATTGCGGGGAAAGTGGTGAAGGTTTGCGACAGGATCATGAATGGAGGCAAATCGCTGAAGATGTGCAGGCGACTTGAAGCGTTTCATGACCTTCTCTCGTCGCCGGATCGGCTGATGTGAATTCTCTGCCCGATTGTTCAAACCTTTATGCTGGCGGTGAACGCAGACGGTCAGACCAATCTGCCTGTTGGCAGCCGCATAGGATCTGAGTTTATCCGTTACCATAACGCGTGGCGCGTGGCCTTGTTTCTTGAGCAGTTTCCGGATCAAGCGTTTGGCTCCCTTGGTATTCCTGCGACTTTGCACAAGAACGTCCAGTACAAAGCCATCCTGATCGACCGCGCGCCACAGCCAGTGTTTCTTGCCATTGTGGAAACCACGGCTTCATCAAGGTGCCACTTATCCCCAAGGCATGGCGTACGCCTGCGGATCTTGTTAGCGTAGTCCCGCCCGATTTTTTCCGCCCATGTGCGGATCGTCTGGTGTGTGACGATTATGCCCTTTGTAGGCAAGCATGTCTTCGACCATGCGAAGACTGAGCGGGAAGCGGAAGTACAGCCATACTGCCTCGGCGATGACCTCAGCTGGAAAACGGTGACGGTGATAAAGTAGATTACGAACCTCGGTCATCACTCAAAATCCCAAAGAAACATCGCCAACTGGTTAAGTTTACGGTGTCGCTTATGGAATGCCGGCAATGGGGACTGATGCTATGGCTGTAACGCAACTGAATCAATCTGGATATTATCTTATGATAATGAAGGGAGAGTTCTCAGAGAGTGGTGCCCAATTCAATTTAGTTGGATATTCATACGGATGCATCATCGCTTCTGTAAAAGCAAAAAGTTACGCCGCTAGGGCCAGAGAAGGTGGGTTTCATGAAAAACGTTCCGGCCTCCCACGAAACGTTCCTAATGCCGTCCAATCAATGAAAAACGTTACTTTTCAGCTCCGATAGAGCTAACTTCGCTGCAACCTCCCGAAAGAACGCGCGAACATGTGGACGCCACTGCCTTTAGGTGTTTTGGAGTAGCAGACAAGCAAGAAGAGTGTCGGCATCGATGTAAATCGACAATGGCGCGTTGATGCACGCCAGATTGCCCTGTTCTTACCTGCAGGGTTCATTGTGCAGCCCTTGTCACAGAAGCCTGCTTCCCTATAATCCGAAAGCTTTCGAATGTTACCGTGGGCCGCCTCAGATGCTGAATCCTTCCGACAAATACGGCAGGGATCGGATCGCCTCGCGCACTACTTCGTAGCGTTGCCCCGTCCGCCTATAGAATTCGCGATGCAATTCCAGCGCACGTACATACCGCTTGTATTCCGAAGCCTTGGCTTTCGCGTCGGCAGTCGCATACCCTTGTACACTGAAGGGTCGCTTCCGATGCAATTGGATTTAGCATGTTCGTAAAACTTTGGTGGTAGTTGCTACCTAATTCCGGAAATAAGCCTCGTAATGTCACATTGGCTTGCTCAAATGAGAAGAGCTTGAAGCATCAGGAGGCGCTTATGCCATACGAGTTATACTATTGGGATGGATTGCAGGGCCGGGGTGAATTCATACGGCTTGCGCTGGAAGAAGCGGGGGCTGATTATATCGACATCTCGCGTGAACAAGGCCCTGATCAGGGTATGAGCGCGATGATGAAGATACTCAAAAGCAAAAGTGAACTACATCCGCCTTTTGCGCCACCATTTGTGAAAGATGGCGATCTGATTGTGTCCCATGTCGCCAACATCCTGTTTTACCTTGGACCTAAACTCAACCTCGCACCCAAAGGTGATAATCAACGGATAGTCGCAAACGGATTGCAGCTGACTATTACGGACTTTGTTGCAGAAGTGCACGATACGCACCATCCAATCGCAACAACGCAATATTACGAAGATCAGAAGGACGCAGCTAAGCTGCGATCGAAAGACTTCATCGAAAATCGCATGCCAAAGTTTCTGGAATACTTTGAACGGATTCTTCATCAAAACCCTGAAGGCGAGGCTCATGCAATCGGCAAATCATTGAGCTATGTCGATATTTCCTTATTCCAGGTCTTCGAGGGACTTCGCTATGCCTTCCCGCGTGCCACGAAAAATCTGGCCAAGGATTATCCAGCATTGCAAGCTTTGCATGACAATGTCGGCAATCGCCCGAATATCAAGGCTTATCTCCGCTCGGAACGTCGTCTTGACTTCAATACATCCGGCATTTTCCGACATTATCCAGAACTCGATCAGGATGGGTGAGGACACTATATTTTGCAATTTCCTCCCGATTTGCGCTGGACTTGGTCCGCTGAAGAGGTTCCACTGACTTCACTCAAATCATAGGAGGAAGTCATGGATGTTCGTTTCATGAAGGCAGGAGTCTTTGTTACTGCGCTTGGGCTGGCTCTTGCACCTGTTACGCCGGCTCGTGCCGCATCGCCAGAGCCAGTTGCAGCAGAGCATGGAATGGTAGTCACAGCTCAGCACCTCGCATCTGAAGTTGGCATCGAAGTACTTAAGAACGGCGGAAACGCTGTCGATGCCGCTGTTGCGGTTGGCTATGCTCTGGCTGTTGTTTATCCAACCGCCGGAAATATTGGCGGCGGTGGTTTTATGACGATCCGCTTGAAAGATGGGAAGACCACGTTCCTCGACTTCCGGGAACGGGCTCCTCTTGCAGCAACCAAGACCATGTATCTCGACGACCAGGGCAATATCGTCAAGGGTCGCAGTACAAACGGCTATATGGCGGTTGGCGTACCTGGCTCCGTGGCTGGCTTTGAAATGGCGCGAGAAAAGTACGGTACGAAATCACGTGAGGAACTCATCGGCCCCGCCATACGCTTTGCCCGCGATGGCTTTGTGCTTGACCAAGGCGACATTGCATCGCTGACGAATGGTGCAAAAAAACTATCCCAGGACCCGGCTGCAGCTGCAATATTCTTGAAGGCCGACGCAAAACCCTATGCGATTGGCGAGACACTGGTTCAGGCGGACCTGGCAACAGCGCTTGCGGCAATATCTGAAAAAGGTTCAGACGCCTTCTATAAGGGCGCAATCGCTGATGCCATTGTCAAGGCCAGCGAGGCTGGCGGCGGTATCCTCGCCAAGGCGGATTTCGAGCAGTACAAAGTTCGCGAGCTTGAACCGGTAAAATGCAATTATCGCGGTTATGACATCGTATCCTCACCTCCTCCGAGTTCGGGCGGGGTCATCATCTGCGAAATCCTGAATATACTTGAAGGCTATCCTCTGGGTTATCTTGGTTATGGTTCCGCCGAGACCGTTCACGCCATGATAGAGGCAATGCGCCATGCCTATGTCGACCGCAATGCCTCACTCGGCGACCCGGATTTTGTTGAAAACCCTGTCTCCAAACTGCTCGACAAAAACTATGCCAAAGACATACGCGACAAGATCAGCCCGTATAAAGCGGGTGTATCGAAAGAGCTGACGCCAAAGGGATTTGGCGAAAGCACCGAGACAACCCATTATTCCATCGTCGATGATGAGGGCAACGCTGTCGCCGTCACCTACACCCTCAATGGTTCGTTCGGCGCCGGTGTTGTTGCAGCGGGCACTGGCATCCTGCTCAACAATGAAATGGACGATTTCACTTCAAAGCCTGGCGTTCCAAATCTCTATGGCTTGGTGCAGGGCGAAGCCAATGCCATTCAACCGAAGAAGACACCACTTTCCTCGATGAGCCCGACGATCATTTCCAAAAACGGCAAGCCTTTTATGGTCATCGGCAGTCCCGGCGGCGCGCGCATCATCACCATTACCCTTGAAGCGATCATCAACGTAATCGATCACGGAATGGACATCCAGGAGGCGATAGATGCGCCCCGCATCCACCACCAGTGGTTGCCTGACCGTGTTTATATGGAACCTTACGCATTATCCGCCGATACGATGAAAATCCTGACGGAAATGGGTCACGATGTGGGCATCGACAAGAACTGGACGATCTGGGGTCAGGCAGCAGGCATTCTTGTGGGTGGCAAGAGCCTCGGCGAAATTACCGAGGGCGGTGGCGCCCGTTATAATGGTGCTATGGACAGCCGTTCCGGCTCCGGTTCAGCGCGTGGATATTAAAGGCGAACTCTGCCAACCTTGCCCGTAACTCACGGATGGTTGGCGCAGCGGCATTGGCAAAGGCAAACCGCAGAAATGGGGTTTGCCTTTCGCCGAAATATTCGCCCGGGATAGTGAGAACGCCGACACGCTTTGCCAATTGCTCCGCTACCAGGGCTGATGTCGCGTCTTCGAACGGATGCCTGACAAACGCAAAATAAGCGCCTATCGATTCCAGCTTCCATCCATTCAGACCATCCATTACTTCTCGCAGCGCCTTTGCCCGCACGTCAATTTCCATACGGTTTCCGGCTCGCCATTCCGTCAGTGCAGGCAGTGCACGGGCGACGGCGGCTTGCGGCGCGCGGGGCGGGCATATCTGTAGATTATCCATGATCTTGGCAATCTGCTCGACGATTGCTCCACCCGCCACTATTGCACCCAGCCTGTGCCCGGGAATGCAAAAGGATTTTGAGAAACTATAGAGCTCGATCAGATTTTCTTGCCAGTCTGCCGTGGCAAACAGACTGTGCGGGGCACCTGCACCATCCGGCAAAAAATCCCGGTAGGTCTCATCAAGAATAAGCCAAATGCCCGCGTCCCTGCAAAGATCAAAAATCGTCTGCAACCGATCCGCAGGATAGATTGCACCGGTAGGATTATTCGGCGTGACCAGTGCCAATGCGCGAACATCCGGCGTTATCGCCATCCTGATCGCATCAACAGTGGGAACAAAGCCCTCTGATGCAAAACACTCTACTATCCGCGTTTTGATTCCAAGCATGGACAAAGTAGTGTCATGATTGAAGTAGAATGGATCGGTCGTGAGAATGGTATTGCCGGCCGAGGCCGCAACGATGGAAGCACAGACGAATGCCTGATTGCAGCCCGAGGTAATATGAACATTCCCGGGAGCTAATTTTGCGCCATAGACCTCGGATACATGCGCGGCATAGGCTTCACGCAATATTGTTTCACCTTCAATCGGGCCGTAGTTTGTATAAGCCAGTGATGACGCGGCTTCGCCAAGCCATTGCAGCATCTTGTCATGCGCTGGATAGCCGGGGACAGCCTGCGACAGGTCGATGAGCGAACCTTGGCTTCCATCATAGGACTTCCCCCAGGCTTGGACTGCCGGTATCGGCGGCGGCGACAGGCTGGTTACGAGGGTATTGAGCATTGCAACGGTCATCATTCACCCTGTGTTGCTTGATCCGGAATGAACCAGTTTCTTAATCATCAAGCGGATTGGAGTCACCTGTGACTATTTCGCATGAGATGTTCACACAATGACGATTGATTTCCCCACCACTTTAGGGTGTCCTGACCACTAGCCAGCGACATAACATTCGGAAAGCCAGCATCATGCCATCGTGGGACGAAAATAAACTGAACGATTTGCGCGCCAAATATGGCGAGAGCCATGGTGGTGAATTGTTCGACGAACGATTCCGTAAAGTGGCTGACAAGATATTTTCCAAGAGTGGCACACGCCTTGCGCCTTATGCAGGCGTGCCGACATTTCTGACCGCACCCTATATGCCGCTTGATGCCACCGATCCTGATTTCGGCAATCTTCAGGTCGCTATTGTGGGCGTGCCGATGGATCTTGGCGTCACCAATCGACCTGGCTCACGCTTTGGGCCCCGTGCTGTTCGCACGATTGAACGTATCGGCCCCTATAATCATGTGCTGGATTGCGCACCGGTATTTGACCTGCGCGTTGCCGATATTGGTGACGTGCCATTTGCCAGCCGGTACAGACTGGAGCAAAGCCATGACGATATCGAACGGCGATTCAACCAGATTGTTGATGCTGGCGTCCTGCCGCTGGCAGTCGGCGGCGACCATTCGATCAGCCACCCCATCTTGAAAGCAGTCGGCAAGAATGGCCCGGTAGGGATGATCCACATTGACGCGCATTGCGATACGGGCGGCGCCTTTGATCAGACCAAATTCCATCATGGTGGTCCCTTCCGCAATGCGGTTCTGGACGGCGTTCTTGATCCGACCAGAACAATCCAGATCGGCATTCGTGGCTCTGCAGAATATTTGTGGGAGTTCTCCTACGAGTCCGGCATGACTGTGATCCATGCAGAAGAAGTGACGGGGATGGGTATTCCGGCAATCATCGAAAAAGCCAAAGCGATAATTGGCGATGGGCCCACCTATCTGTCCTTTGACATTGACAGTCTTGACCCCAGCTTTGCGCCAGGCACAGGCACGCCCGAAATCGGAGGGCTCACAACCCGTGAAGTGCTCGAACTCATCCGGGGCTTCAAAGGCATTAATCTCGCAGGAGGCGATGTGGTCGAGGTCGCACCACAATATGACTCAACCACCAATACCGCCCATGCGGGAGCACAAGTGCTTTTTGAGATTCTGAGTCTGATGGTTTTCAGCCCGTTTGTGCACAAGCAAAGCAAGTAAGAGACGAGACGATAATGAGTGATACTATTGAAACCGATGTCCTTGTCATCGGAGCTGGCATTGCGGGTGCGGGAGTGGCGGCTGCCTTGGCTGACACACACAGCGTCATTGTCCTGGAGCGCGAGAGCCAGCCGGGGTATCATTCCACAGGCCGGTCCGCCGCAATCTTCATTCCCAATTATGGGAATGAAGTCATTCGAGGGCTAAATCGTGCCAGCGCCCCGATGTTTCATCATCGTGACACAAGTTTTTTCCCTGAACCCTTGCTGACATCGCGGGGTTCCCTGACAGTTGCTGATGAAAACAGCATTGAGGTTTGTGAAGAGTTTGTTCGCGACGGCATTGGTGTCGAGGCAATTTCCATCGACAAAGCGATCGCTATGGTTCCCATACTCAGTCGCGATTATGTCAAAGCTGCAGCTTACCAGGAGGATGCGCAAGACATTGACGTTAACGCATTGCATCAAGGCTGGCTGCGAAAAGCATCAACACTGGGTGTCCAACTTTTTACAAACACTGAAGTAACCAGTGCCAAGCGGGTTGCCGGAGCTTGGATCATCGAGACACCAGAGAAGGTTTTCAGCGCACGGATCGTTGTCAATGCCGCAGGTGCATGGGCTGATCTGGCGGCAGCAATGTTTGGTGCAAAGCCGATCGGGTTAACACCGCTGCGCCGATCAATTGCAGTTCTGCCAGCGCCTGACGGCCATGATACCCGCAACTGGCCACTCGTCGACGATGTCAACGAGGCCTGGTATCTGAAGCCCGATGGCGGGCGCATGTTTGTGTCTCCGGCCGATGAAATTCCCGTCGAGCCGCATGATGCCTATGTTGATGATATGATCCTTGCAGAGGGCCTCTATCGCTTCGAACAGGCCGTTACCGTTCCAGTCAATCGCGTTGAACGCAGTTGGGCAGGCTTGCGTACCTTTGCGCCGGACAGAACTCCTGTCGCCGGTTTTGACGGAACCGTGGACGGTTTCTTCTGGCTCGCAGGACAGGGCGGCTATGGTATCCAGACAGCCCCGGCACTGTCAGCGCTTGCAGCAGCACTGATCAGAGAACGTGCGCCTGATACTACCGCGGAGTCCCTTCTTTCACGATTATCGCCCACTCGCTTTCACGATCCATCCATAAGCGGCTGACCAGCAAAGCTTGCGGTCTGGCTTTCCAGTTCGGATTTGATGAAATTGCTCAACACTCTGATGCGCGGCGTACCCACAATATCCTCGTGGCATATGAGCCAATAGTCACGATTGAGATGCAATTCTTTCGGTAGGACCGGGATCAATTCCGGATAGTTGCAAGCGATGTAATAGGGCAGAATGCACAGTCCAAAACCGGTACGTGCGGCGCTAAGCTGGGCAAAAATGCTGGAGCTTTGATAGGAGGCGCGCAAACCGGGGAGTATCTCGCGCATATAATCAAGACCCGGTGTAAAAATCATATCCTCTATATAGCCAATGAATCTGTGCTCTGAGAGATCCGCTTGCTGCTTGATCCTTGGGTGCCGCGCCAGATAATCTGCCGAACCGTAGACAAACAGCCGGTAAGGCATCAGTTTTTCCTGATGATAGCGTCCTGTCCGGCTGGCGTTGAGCGTTATCGACAGATCCGCCTCGCGGCGGGACAATGATACGATCTGCTGGATTGTCACCATTTCCACGGAAAGCCCGGGATATGATTGTGTCATCAGCGGCAAGCGGTCGGCGAGAAAGAAATTTGCGAATCCTTCAAGGATGCTTAGCCGGACGACACCACTGAGCGATACGGTTCCGCCCGATGCTTCATTCTGAAAGCGTTCGGCTTCACGTTCCATGACTTCCGCCGACTCGATAAGCTTTTCTCCGAGGGCCGTGACAATATAGCCGCGAGGGTTGCGCTCGAACAGGCGTGCCGAAAGCGCCTCCTCCAATCGCTCAATGCGGCGTGAAACAGTTACGTGGTTTGTACGCAAACGACGCGCGGCAGTGGTCAATTGGCCGGTACGGGCGACAGCCAGAAAATATTGAAGATCGTCCCACGTGAACTGTCGCATTGGTTCCAACCCTCTCATGTACATTTTTGTACGGAATATGTGCAAAATTAGGTGTTTGTGTACTTATTTGTCAATGCTAGAGTTTTTTCAACAACATGGTTGCCGGTCGGGAGAATCGGCGCAATCATGGGAAGAATGATGTTCAGCAAAAACAAGCTGGCTCGAGGGAGGAGACCAAGAGGCGAACCGCAAACCTGTCGCAGTATCGCGACCGGCATCTGGAAATTGCATCAATTCATCAATGGCGGTTCATCCTGTGATGTTCAGCCACGCGATTAATCTTTGGGAGGAGACAAGAATGAAGCTTTTAAGCGTAGTAACGGCAGCCTTGATGGCAGCAACAGTGATGCCGGCCGCCAGCGCGGAAATTTCCGACGGCAAGGTGAAGATCGGTATCCTTAATGATCAGTCCGGGGTCTATGCGGATTTTGGTGGAAAATGGTCGTTTGAAGCTGCCAAAATGGCTGCAGAAGATTTCGGCGGAAAAGTACTTGATGCCCCCATCGAAGTCATTTCAGCGGACCATCAGAACAAACCGGATATTGCCGCAAATATTGCTCGCCAGTGGTATGATACGGAACAGGTCGACTCCATTATGGAACTGACCACATCCTCTGTGGCGCTGGCCGTTCAAGGCATTTCCAAAGAAAAGAAAAAGATTGATCTCGTTACCGGCGCTGCCACGGCTGAACTGACAGGCAAGCAGTGCTCACCCTACGGTTTCCATTGGGCTTATGATACCCACGCCCTGGCTGTTGGCACAGGCGGCGCGCTCGTTGGTGCGGGTGGCGACAGCTGGTTCTTCCTGACAGCCGATTATGCTTTCGGCTACTCTTTGGAAGAGCAGACAAGCAAGTACGTTACCTCCAAAGGCGGCAACATCGTAGGCTCGGTGCGCCATCCTTTGGCAACCAGTGACTATTCATCGTTCCTTTTGCAGGCACAGTCTTCGGGCGCAAAAGTCATTGGCCTTGCAAATGCTGGTCTCGATACCGCAAACGCTATCAAACAGGCTTCCGAATTCGGCATTGTTGTAGGCGGTCAGCGCCTCGCGGCTCTGTTGTTTACGCTTGCAGAAGTTCATGGCCTTGGTCTTGAAGCCGCTCAGGGCCTGACCTTGACGGAAAGCTTCTACTGGGATCGTGACGATGAATCGCGCGCCTTCGGCAAGAAGTTCTTCGACCGCACGGGCCGCATGCCGAATATGGTTCATGCGGCAACCTATTCTGGCGTCACCCAATATCTCAAAGCCATTCAGAAGGCGGGCACAGACGATACTGAAAAAGTCGCGGCAGCAATGCACGAAATGCCTGTTGATGACGTATTCGGGCGTGGCGCGAAGGTGGGAGCAAATGGTCGCCTGATCAGCGATGTCTATCTGATGGAAGTCAAAAAGCCTGAAGAGAGCAAGGCGCCTTGGGACTATTACAAGGTTCTGGCCACGGTACCCGGCGACGAAGCCTATATGAAACCGGCCGAAAGCGGCTGCGATCTGGTCAAGTAGCAAGCATGACAAGTTTTTCCACAACTGCGTTCGGGGGAGGACAATCCTCTCCCGGAACATCCGGGGAGCAGGCCTCGCGGGTGGTTCTTTCCGCCCGTGGCCTGCGCCGCGATTTCGGTGGATTCATTGCGGTCAACAATGTTGATCTTGATGTCCACCATGCAAAAGTCCACGCATTGATCGGGCCAAACGGAGCTGGCAAAACCACCGTCTTCAACCTGTTGACGAAGTTTTTGCAGCCTACCAGTGGTACGATAAAGTTGCTGGATCACGATATCACGAAAACTGATCCGGCGCGGGTTGCCCGTATGGGATTGGTCCGTTCATTCCAGATATCAGCTGTCTTTCCGCATCTGACGGTGTTGGACAATGTGCGCGTGGCGTTGCAGCGCCCGGGAAACTTGTCAACACAATTCTGGCTTCCCATGAGCGCCTTGAACAAGTTGAATGAGCGCGCCAATGAACTTATCGAAGCCGTCGGGTTGAGTGATGCGCGCAACGAGCTCGCCGCAGATCTCTCCTATGGCCGTAAACGTGTTCTCGAGATCGCAACAACACTGGCACTTGATCCGAAAGTGTTGCTGCTCGATGAACCGATGGCGGGCATGGGGCACGAGGATGTGCATATCGTTTCCGACATTATCCGCGAGGTCGCCAGGGACCGCGCCATCCTTATGGTTGAGCATAATTTGAAAGTCGTTGCGGATCTTTGCGATCAGGTCACAGTTCTTCAACGCGGCGAGATTTTGACTTCCGGCGATTATAAGACCGTCAGCCAGGATGAACGTGTGCGCGTTGCCTATATGGGGACAGAGCATGACTGACACCAAACCACTTCTTTCCGTCCGCAATCTTCATGCCTGGTACGGTGAAGGCCATGCATTGCATGGCATTGATCTGGACATCCATCAGGGGGAGACCGTGACCTTGCTGGGGCGCAATGGCGTCGGCAAGACGACCACTTTACGCTCGATCATGGGTATTATCCGCAAGCGCACGGGTTCTATCACCTTTGACGGCAAAGACATGATGCGCGTACCGCTTCATCGCGCAGCTCATGCCGGTATCGGCTTTGTACCGGAAGAACGCGGTATCTTTGCAACCTTGTCGGTTGATGAGAATCTCAGCCTCCCGCCGGTTGTTGCGAATGGGGGAATGTCTATCGAAGAGATTTACGACCTCTTTCCCAACCTCAAGGAACGACGCAACAGCCCCGGTACGAAGCTTTCCGGTGGTGAGCAGCAAATGCTGGCGATAGCACGCATTCTGCGTACCGGAGTAAAGCTGATCCTGCTGGACGAACCGACTGAAGGCCTTGCGCCCGTTATCATTCAGAGAATCGGCGAAGTGCTTGTCACTTTGAAGCAGCGGGGGATGACGGTTCTCCTTGTCGAACAGAATTTCCGTTTCGCCAGCAAGGTCGCTGACCGTTTTTACGTGGTCGATCATGGCAAGATTATCGACAATTTTCCGGTTCATGAATTGCCAGACCGTATGACCATGCTCAACGAAGCATTGGGGGTTTGACATGACAATGATCTTTGGCATCCCGCTTCAGGCTTTTCTCGGGCAGTTGCTGATCGGCCTCATCAATGGCTCTTTCTACGCGATGCTCAGCCTTGGACTGGCTATCATCTTCGGCCTTTTACGCGTCATCAATTTTGCCCATGGCGCACAATATATGATCGGCGCATTCGTCGGTTACCTGCTGCTTTCAGAGCTTGGCATTGGCTATTGGCCAGCCCTGATACTCGCCCCCCTCATAGTGGGGCTCGCCGGTGCATTGATCGAGCGTGTCGCGCTCTCGCGGCTTTACAATCTTGACCATCTCTACGGCCTTTTGTTTACCTTCGGTCTTGCGCTCGTTCTGGAAGGCACATTTCGCTATTACTATGGTGCGGCGGGACAACCCTATGCTGTACCAAGCGGCCTGACAGGCGGCTACAATCTGGGCTTTATGTTCCTGCCAAAATATCGCGGCTTTGTCGTTCTGGCCTCACTCGTGGTTTGCATCGGCACCTGGCTGCTCATTGAAAAGACGAGGCTGGGCTCGCAACTACGGGCAGCAACAGAAAATCCCACTCTGGTTCGCGCATTTGGCATCAATGTGCCCTTATTACTCACCTTTACCTATGGTCTCGGCGCAGGACTTGCCGGGCTTGCCGGAATACTTGCGGCACCAATCTATCAGGTCAGCCCGCTCATGGGATCAAACTTGATCATTATAGTGTTCGCGGTTGTCGTGGTGGGCGGAATGGGTTCCATATTGGGTGCCATCATTACTGGCTATATGCTCGGTATTCTGGAGGGCCTTACAAAAGTCTTCTATCCGGAGGCATCCAACATCGTTATCTTCGTGATCATGGCAATCGTTCTTCTCGTGCGTCCTGCAGGCCTATTCGGAAAGGATGCGTGATATGACACAATCTGTCATCACAACCATACCAAAGCGTAGTTTCTTCAGTTTGGAAGTGGCGCTGATCCTTGTAGCTATTGCCCTGCTTATCCTTGCACCGTTCTATTTCTATCCGGTTTTCCTGATGAAGGTGCTGTGCTTTGCGCTGTTTGCCTGCGCCTTCAATCTGCTGCTTGGCTATACCGGTATTCTTTCGTTCGGCCACGCGGCCTTCTTCGGAGGCGCCGCCTATTTCACGGCGCACTCAGTCAAGGAATGGGGTTTCCCGCCGGAGCTGGGCATCCTCGTTGGTGTTGCGGGTGCTGCATTTCTCGGCCTGATCATTGGCTTCTTTGCCATAAGGCGTCAGGGTATCTATTCCACGATGATTACCCTCGCCCTTTCGCAGATGTTCTTCTTCTTTTGCCTTCAAGCCTCATTCACCCATGGTGAAGACGGCATACAGGGTGTTCCGCGCGGCCATCTGTTCGGGTTCATCGACTTAAGTCAGCCGCTGAATATGTACTTCTTCGTGCTTGCCGTCTTTTTGACAGGCATGTTCATCATCTGGCGCATAATCAATTCGCCATTCGGCATGATCCTGAAATCAGTCCGTGAAAATGAACCTCGCGCCATTTCGCTTGGCTATTCTGTAGCGCGCTACAAGCTGGCAGCTTTTGTCATGTCTGCGGCTCTTGCAGGTCTTGCAGGTGGCATAAAGACAATTGTTTTTCAGTTTGCAACGTTAACCGATGTCAGTTGGCAAATGTCCGGTGAAGTGGTGCTGATGACACTCCTTGGCGGTATAGGAACGCTGGTCGGGCCTGTATTTGGTGCCGCCCTGATCGTGGCGCTGGGGAATTACCTGGCCACTTCCGCATTCCCGGTCACCGTACTGACCGGCATTATCTTCATGGTCTGTGTCCTTGTGTTCCGTCGCGGCGTTATCGGTGAGCTTTATGCTTCGCGTTTCGGCAAGAAACTTGAAGGCAAGCCGGAAAACTGACCATGAGCCATGTTTATGATTACGTCATTGTCGGTGCCGGCACGGCGGGGTGTACGCTCGCCAATCGTCTGTCCGAAAACAAGGATGTCTCTGTCCTGTTGCTGGAGGCGGGCGGCAGAGACAATTACCACTGGATACATATTCCCGTGGGCTATCTCTATTGTATCTCCAATCCCCGCACCGACTGGTGTTTCAGCACGGAAGCAGAAGCAGGGTTGAATGGGCGATCCCTCGCCTATCCACGCGGCAAAGTTCTTGGCGGCTGCTCGTCCATCAACGGCATGATCTATATGCGCGGTCAGGCCCGCGACTATGATCTTTGGCGCCAAGATGGTTGTACGGGATGGGGATGGGATGATGTTCTGCCCTATTTCAAAAAATCAGAAGACTACTATCTGGGCGCAAGTGAGTTTCACGGGTCGGGTGGTGAATGGCGCGTCGAAGAAGCGCGGCTTCATTGGGATATTCTGGATGCTTTCAGAGATGCCGCAGAGGCGGCGGGCATTCCCCGCACGGACGATTTCAACCGTGGCGATAATGAGGGCTCTTCCTACTTCAAGGTCAACCAGAAGCGTGGCATTCGCTGGAATACGTCAAAGGCCTTCCTGCGTCCCGCAAAGAACCGTCCCAACCTTACCGTTAAAACCGGTGCTCATGTGCGCAGGCTCGTCATTGACGGACTGAAGGTCAAGGGCGTCGAGTTCGATCAGGCAGGCACCGTTTCCACCGTGCAATGCCGACGCGAAGTTATTCTGTCGGCAGGCTCAATCGGATCGCCGCAAATCCTGGAACTGTCCGGCATAGGGCGCGGCGATATTCTGCAAGCAGCTGGTATCGAAACGGTTTTGGAGCGCCGCAATATTGGCGAGAACCTACAGGATCATTTGCAATTGCGCTGCGCCTACAAGGTGACGGGCATTCCTACGCTCAATGAAAAGGCCAATCGGCTCATCGGAAAGGCATCGATTGCCCTGGAATATCTCGTTCGCCAATCAGGGCCCATGTCGATGGCACCCAGCCAGCTTGGCGTGTTCACACGATCGGATCCATCATTCGCCACGGCCAATCTGCAATATCATGTGCAGCCACTGTCGCTTGAAAAATTTGGCGAGAATGTCCATGCTTTTCCGGCCTTTACGGCGAGCGTTTGCAATTTGCGTCCAGACAGTCGGGGCACGGTCCACATAAAATCGTCAGATCATCGAGCCCATCCGGCCATAAGGCCAAACTATCTGACCACCGAAAGTGACCGTCAGGTTGCAGCTGACTCTATCCGTATCACACGCAACATTGTTGCACAGAAACCTCTGCAGAAATTCAAGCCGGAAGAGTTCAAACCGGGGCCGCAATATCAGACGGATGCTGAGCTGTTTGAGGCTGCGGGCGCTATCGGAACCACCATTTTTCATCCGGCTGGCACGTGCCGGATGGGCGCTGATGCGGACTCCGTTGTCGATCCACAATTGCGGGTGCGCGGCATCCAGGGGCTTCGTGTTGCCGATGCGTCGATCATGCCATCAATAACTTCGGGCAATACCAACTCGCCGACAATCATGATTGCGGAAAAGGCCGCTGATATGATTATGCGTGGTTGATCAAGTCCGACCGCCTCTGCTCAGCAGCCATATCAGATATGGCCCGGAAATCAGCGATGCGAACAGCCCCAGCGGCAGCTGATAAGGGAACGCCACCATGCGGGCAAGCCAGTCCGATACGATCATAAGAACAGCACCAATCAGCATGGCACCGGCAAGGCCCATAAGCGGCCTGTGCAGCCCGATAAGACGGGCAAGATGCGGTGCGATCAGACCGACAAAACTCAAGGGACCAACGAAAAGCGAGGCAACTGCTGTGAGGCATGCCGACAACACGATAAGTATTGCGCGGCTCATAGGGATCGGCAACCCAGTCTCCAAACCGACTGCACGCCCCAAAGGCAGCATGTTGAGCCAACGTTTGGTGATAACAAGCGGCAACGCGAGAAGGAGAAGCGCGCTCAGCGCCAGCCATGCCTCTTCCGGCTGACGCTCGGCCGATGAACCGCTAACCCAACCGAGAAGCAGGAACGCCTGCGGACTTCCTGTTGCGATGATCGCCGTTAATATGGCGCTGCACAAAGCGCCCATGGCGATACCGGAAAGTAAAAGACGTTCGGGCCCGAAGCCGCTACGCACAGACATTGCAAGCATGAATGTCAGAACAACAATTGAACCGCTCATGGCACCTGCCAGCAAGGTGATTTGACCAGGAGACGACAAAAGCAGGAGCGGCACAGCAATACCTACCCCCGCGCCCGTGCCAACCCCCAGAATTTCGGGACTTGCGAGGGGATTGGCGGTAACGCGCTGCATGACTTGACCTGCGGCGGCCAGCATTGCACCCGATGCAGCAGCTATCGCTGTACGGGGCCAGCGCCACGGCATGAGATCGGCAAATAGATCGCCGCGTGCGACCACCCAACCTTCAGGCCCGCGTCCCAAAACAAGCGCCATCCAGATAGCACAAACTAAAAGCGCGACAAGCGCAGCGAGGAGCCATCCTGGTCTGCGCGCACGTGGGGATGGCGCAGGTTTGGCATTAAGAGATGGCCATTCAAACATACGCAATCTTGGTAAAAGCCAAAGCAACAACGGACCGCCAAGCAGCGCGGTTGCAGCTCCTGTGGGAATGCGCTCGCCACCGGAGCCTGCCGCCAATTGCACAAACCCGTCCGCCAACCATAGCAAGATCGCGCCGATAATCGGAGCAGCTACCAGCATTTGCTGTTGGGATCGTGCGCCCGTCAGCCGCGCCAAAGCCGGTGCGGCCAGCCCGACAAAGCCGATAATGCCAACTTCGGCTGTAACGCTTGTTGCAAGCCAGACGGCAAGGCCAATGACCAGAAAACGTGTAGTATGGAGCGCCACGCCGAGATTCCTGGCGCTGGCATCATCAAGACCCATGATAGACAGGGGTCGCAGCAGGACATTGGATGCCACACCGGCAAAAATAAGTTTCCAGACAATCCCGAAAACCGGTTGCCAGCT
The DNA here is from genome assembly GCF_054796155.1 of Phyllobacterium sp. K27. NCBI lineage: Bacteria > Pseudomonadati > Pseudomonadota > Alphaproteobacteria > Hyphomicrobiales > Phyllobacteriaceae > Phyllobacterium > Phyllobacterium sp. K27. The sequence continues at coordinate 56,565 of NZ_JBTWND010000003.1, forward strand.
TTGTTGCGCCAGCGAGCCCCCGCCCCAGATGAACAGCGAGAACATATATTCGCCATTGGCAAGGACAAGCGCCGCACTTGCCGCTGTCGCAGTCAGCGAAACCATCATGCCGGCCAGGACCAAGGAGACAGGCTCAAGACCGCGCTGCCATGTCAGCGAAAGAATGAGCACGACAGCAACAAGACCGCCTGCCAAGGCGACGGCATCACGACCATTCTCCATCAGGGCGGGAAAGTACAGCATGGCGCTCGCCATAGCCAGTTGTGCACCCGCCGAAATTCCGAGCGTCGAAGGTTCCGCCAAAGGATTGCGCAAGACCCGTTGAAGCAGCAGCCCCGAAAAGCCAAGCGCAGCCCCGCAAAGGATGGCCATTGCGCTGCGGGGCAAAATGGAATTCATCAGAATGATCTTCTGCAATCCGGCAAATTCCGGCGCGGCATTTGTGACGAGACTGAACTGGGCAGCGATCTGTCCGACAAAAAGCGATGCGGCAACAACCAGCAAAGCGCTCCATAGCAATCGCCCGCTGTTAAGCGTCCTGCCCTCAGCCATTGCTGCCACCAGCTGAAAAAAGCGAGGAACCCGCCAATAGCCGGGCGAAGCGTCTGGCAGCAGGCAGGCCGCCAAAATGGTTGACCGGATCAAGCATTGCCACCCTGCCCGCCTTCACGGCAGGAAGCGCATTCCATAAGGCGCTCTGCGGCAGCACGCTCTCCGCTTCCGGTGGAACGGGACCGACAATGATGATTGAAGCCTCCGGCACGCGGGCCAAGGCTTCCATGCCCACAGGTGCGGCTGCGGAATAGCTGCTTTTTTCAGCCCAGGCATTTGTAAAGCCAAGCCGCGCCGCAACATCCCCGAACATGCTGTCTGGCCCGAAGGCCCGAAAATGCCTCGCATCGCCAATGTTGATAATGAAAACCGGACGGCTGGCATGATGCTGCAATTGCGTCCGCAGGTCCGATATCATCGCCGATGTCTGTGCAACATAGGCGGCAGCTTGTTCCCGGCGATCGAGCTTGTCACCAAGCCCGAATGCCACCTTCTCGGCAAGACCGTAGGGCGGGGTTCCCGGCTCATAAACTGTCATCGAAAAGACCGGCGCAACCCTTTCAAGACTGGCTCGGCGGTATTCGTAAAAGTTTGAGCTGAGAATAATATCGGGTGCTGCCATGCGCAGCATTTCGAAGTTGGGTGTGCCCCGCAACCCCAGATCGGCAACACTATCCGGCATATGCGGCTCTACCGCAATGGATCGAAACTGAAGTAACTCCGTCGCAGCAACTGGCACAATGCCGATTGCCAAGGCGGTCTCCAACATGGCCCAATCAATTACAGCAACGCGCTGTTCCTTTGCCCATGCCAATCTGGCAGGCAAAACTGCGGCCAATGAAAGAGCAAGCATGGCACGTCGGTTTATGGGGCGGTAATGCGAAATCATAAAAAACTTTGTTTGAAATCGGGACCACCAGCTTATCCGGTGATCCCGCATGCGCAATCAATAAACCGCGCTCACCAGGTCATGTGCGCTTTGAGGAGCGCCTTGCGTCCCTCACCATACGCACAGACATTTACACCCTGACAACCGGAAACAAACTCTTTGTCGAAAACGTTGGTGACATTCAGATCAACACCCCAATTGTCCTTCTTGTAGCCGATCTTCAGGTCCAGCAGAGTCACATCAGGTACTTTCAGTGTATTCGCTTTGTCGGCGTAGCTCGAGCCTACATAACGAACGCCGGCGCCGAGTGCCAATCCTTCGAGTTTTCCGGTTTGAACCGTATACTGGGCAAAAAGCGAGGCTTGCGTTTCAGGAAGAAGGAAGGGCCGTTTGCCGATGATAGTTTGATCGGCATCCTCCTTCACTTCCAGATCATAAGCGGTGAAAGCTGCAGTTACCTTCCATGCATCATTGATATTTGCCTGAGCTTCGATCTCAAAACCGCGAGAGTTAACCTCGCCGATTTGTGTTTCCTGCCGGAAGCCTCCTGTTACAACATTCTTTTTGGTCAGATCGAACAATGAAGCGGTAATCAGCCCGTCAAACCATTCGGGACGATATTTCACGCCAACTTCGTATTGCTGGCCTGTTTCAGGTTTGAAAAACTCAAGATTACTGGTAACGCCAATCTCCGGACTAAAGAATGTTGCGACACTGGCATAGGGCGTAATTCCATTGGCGAAATCATAGGCAATTCCTGCTCGTCCGCTCGCCCGACCTTCGTTACCTTTATAAGAGGGAAGCCCCGTTGCTTCCGTATCCACATAATCGTAGCGCCCATTTAATGTGACCAGCCAACCATCGCCGAACCGCAACTGGTCTTGAACATAGAACCCGATCTGATGCTGTTTCACCACCTGATCGATATAGGGCTCTCCAAGAGGCACTTGCGGAGCGCCGGGGACGGGATCGCCCGCGCTGATCGGCGTACCGCTGCCACTTGTCTGCACGTGGTCGATATTGAAGTATTTATACTCAGCTCCGAACAGCAGGGTGTGTTCAATCGCACCCGTATTGACAACACCCTCCAGCTGATTGTCGATCAGAACATTGTTTACCGTCGTATCGTGTTCGAAATTTATCCGCGACAGATTATCGGTAAGATCAGGCTGTTCTGCAAAACCAAATGGGCCGCTGGCATAGCCAAATGCGTAGAGCGAATGCTCTTTGACACTGCTATGTCCGTATCGGGCGTTCTGCCGGAACGTCCAGTCATTGTCGAATGTATGTTCAAATTCGTAGCCGAGCGACACCTGTTCACGGTCGTAACGATCAATTGAAGGCTCGGTAAAGTTTGATTTCGGGTCAATCTTCCCGAATTTCGTAGGCACCACAGTACCATAATAAGGCAGGAAACCACCGCCATCATGGGTAGCATCAAGGTGGGTATAGTTGGCGCTCAAGGTCAGCTTGGTTGCATCATCCGGCTTCCAGCTGATGCTTGGATTGATGATGCCGCGAAACTCCTCGGAATAATCAGTGTAATTGTCCCCGCCACCGATCTTGCCGTTGATCCTGTAATCAACCGCGTCGGAAGCTTTGTCGCCAATATCAAATCCCAGATAGGCATTGCCGTAGCTATTGATGCCCGTTTCAACACGGCGTATGCGCTCGCCGTTCGGACGCTTGCTGATATAGTTGACAATACCTCCAGGGTTGCTCCCGCCATAAAGAACAGAAGCGGGACCTTTTAGAACCTCAATGCGCTCGATCCCGAAAGAATCGATCAGAAATCCTCCAAAGCCATAGCTGAAGTTCTGCAAACCATCGAGATAAGTTCCTTTGGCGGTCGCATCGAAGCCGCGGATGTAAATCCAGTTCGTATCATTATCGACACCGAATGGTTGGGCAAATACACCTGCGCTGTACCGCAGCGCTTCATCAATTTTCTGCGCGCCTTGCGCGTCGATCTGGTCTCGGCCGACAATCGAAACGGCCTGTGGAATATCTTCAACCGGCGTACTCGTTTTTGAGCCGGTTGCGGTACGTTTTGGCACAAACCCCTGGACAGGCCCTGTTGCTGTGCTCTCTTCGCTGCCTTGAATAACGATTTCGTTCAAACGGATAACGGAATCTGCGGTTTGAGCTCTGGCGGACGTTAAAGATACCAACGCAGCCGAACTGCCCAGTAATAATGAAACTGTCAATTTGAATGTTGCTTGCATGATAAGCCCCTCGCAATGCCTTTCGACGCGACCGCGCTGATGGGAGGACCAGTCGTTATCGCGGATAGTATAAGTTGAGTTCATACATCAACTTATTGGCGCAGGATTGATGCTTTCTGCTGTAATTTGAACGTTTTTGGTTCGTTGTTCAGCGATAGCGTGTCAGGCGCGCTCCCGTTGCCACACGGCCGGCGGAACGCCAACGAAGCGCTTGAATACCCGTGTCAAATGCGCCTGATCGGAGAAACCGGTACTTGATGCGATATATGTCAGGGACAGTTCCGGTTTGCTCAATAGCAACTGGACCTTTCTGATGCGGGCACGCATTTGCCATTGATGCGGTGCCATGCCTGTGGACGCTTTGAAGGCATGACTGAAGTAGGATTGCGAAAGTCCAACCAGATCAGCAAGTTCCTGCAAACGTATGTTCCGCAGGCAATGCTCTTCAATATAGCACGTGACAGTGCGCAGTTGCCGCGGTGACAACTGGCTACGCGGACGCTTCTTCACCTCGCCAATCTGAAAGAGCTCGACGAAAAGCGCCATCGTCAATCCATCGCCATATAGAGCGTGAAGAGGCTGCTCATTGACACATTCGCCGGCTATCAGCCGGGACAAAGCCGCGATCTTGTCATTGGAGAACATAATACGAGGGACCGAGAGCCTGTCACCGATCAGGTCGTCTGCAAAACGTCGCCGCAACATACCTATATCAAGATGCAGGTCGAGATGACGCAGGTACTGGACATTCTCAAGATGTCCCCAAATGGGCAAACCGGCCGGGATATAGCTCATCAGGTGTGGCGCACAGGCGTGACTGATCCATCGGATCGCTGGATCGAGAGACAGGTTGAAATTACCAGGACCGGTCTTGTCGAGGATTACAAAGAGGCGCGGATCTTCGGATACATATTCACCATTGGCATCGGGATCACATCTGACGGACCAGACGTCTGCAATCACGCCGGTCCAGGAGCGCCACTTCAAGTCCTCGATCAACGAGATGCCTTCTACACGGCTTGTCATACGTGGATGGAATGTCATTCCTACCCTTTAGTCGTCAGCGACTCCGCGTCGCCAGTACGAGACGACAAGGTGTTGTGTTCTTGCGAGCTTCAGATCTTTACGCACATAATTGCGAATGGCCTTGAAACCAGTGAATTCACAACCTGACCATACGAATATGCGCTCGCCATTTGAAGGAAGACGTACAGTTTTCACGGCATCCTGAAGCAATGTCGTTGTCCCGGCTGGAGCGCCATTGCGATGCAGCCATTGAAGATCGAGATCGCACTGCGAATTGAAATTCTGGTGCTCGGCAGGATTGTCGACCTCAATGCGCGCAACGACCTTCGCACCTGGCGGCAGGCGCTCAATGATCCGGCCAATGGCGGGCAAAGCCGTTTCGTCGCCAGCTAGCAAATACCAATCCGCATCATCGGCATCGCCTCCACCTGGTCCCGTCATGCCCACGACATCGCCGCAGGCCGCGCCGAGTGCCCATTCCGTTCCCGGTGTGCCGTCATGAATCACCACATCAATATCGACCTCGCCGCTTTCGGGATTGATATGGCGAATAGTATAGACGCGGGAAGTCAATTTCAGCTCGCCGTCAGGCCAGACCGGACGGCCATCTTCGCCGGAGACGGGCCAGTGTGGGATGTCAATATCTGCTGGGGGAATAAGAATTCGGACATGCATGCCGCCATAGGCAAATCTGTTCATATCCTTGCCGCTCAAACGTACCCGCCTCATATTAGGAGAAATGTTTTCTGCCGAAACAACGCGCATCTCGCGAAAATAGGGCAATGGGCTTCCCGCCGTGCCGTGGCCGGCCCATATGATTTTTGGCTCTTCCTTGCTGGCGAACTCGATAACATGGTCGGCGATGGCATACTTCATATAGGCAAGGCCGGTTTCATCGACACTTTCCGCTCGAAGCAACAGGCTTTCCTCGTCAGCTTCAATTGTTGCTGTACCGTAGCTCAACTCGATCTGGCCTGTGCGTTCAGTCCGTACAACCTCGCCATGCTCGGCAAAGTGATCGGCCAACTTATTGAGATAATGCAGCGGTGTCGGGAGGTTGACCCGCGCGGTCGCGGTCAAGCGGATATCTTGCATTATAACTCCTGGCGGCAAAGTGGTCTTTATGGACTATCTCTTGATTACCTGTCTAAATATGACTTATCAAGTCATATTTCTATTCTGCCAGCTACCGCGGTTTTCACGATGTCAGTCGTTACCTGGTTGGCACAAATTATTTCAAACTTAAAACTTCATGCTTGAAATAATTTTAAGCTGTGTCATGCTGCGTATATCCAGTTTGGAGAAGTTGCAGTGGCTACAGCAGAGCACCGTATACCCGGAGCCATTTCCACCTCCCATAGAGGTAACCGATGAACGATATTAGCGCTTCGAGACCCGCAGAACATACCGGATTCGGCAACAAGGATCGGCTCCGTTTGTGGATTCGACTGTTGCGTGCATCGAGAACAATTGAGAACGAATTACGACTGCGGCTAAAATCTGCATTTGATATGACGTTGCCACGTTTTGACGTAATGGCAGCGCTTAATCGTGAGCCTGAGGGCCTGCTGATGAGCGACCTTTCACGCTTTCTGCTGGTCTCAAACGGCAATGTCACCGTGATCGTTGATAGGCTGGTGACGGATGGGCTTGTCGTCCGATCCAGCCGCGAGGGTGATCGCCGCACGTCAATTGTCAGACTGACCGATACGGGATTGACCCTTTTCCGGCAGATCGCAACAGAACACGAAAAATGGGTAGGTGAACTGCTTGGCGGCATTGGCGATGAAGACGCACGCCATCTTGCCGTCATGCTCAAATCCTTTCGCAGCAATTGGGAACCATGAAACAGGCAATGTGCCCCGGACAAAGAAGCCAGGGTATGAGCGAACGCAGGCAGGGGAAGCCGCAAAATGCTAGGACCGACAGCGCATACTGATACATTTACGCGGGATAATCTTCCGCCACCCGACCTGTGGCCGGATTTTTGTCTGGATGGATTTGACTATCCTGAATACCTGAACGCCGCAGTTGAGCTTACCGACCGCATGGTGGAAAAAGGATTTGGCGATCGCATTGCCTTGATCGGTAATGGCCGTCGCCGCACCTATAAGGAGCTTTCGGAGTGGACGAGCCAGCTGGCTCATGCGCTCGTTTCCAATTATGGCATCAAGCCGGGCAATCGGGTGCTGATCCGATCCGCCAACAATCCCGCCATGGTGGCTTGCTGGCTCGCCGCGACAAAAGCCGGTGCCGTTGTGGTCAATACGATGCCGATGCTGCGCAGCGGTGAATTGACCAAGATTATCGACAAGGCAGAAATATCGCTGGCGCTGTGCGATACACGCCTGATGGATGAAATGATCGCCTGCGCCAAGGACAGCGTGTTTCTCAAGCAGGTTATCGGCTTTGATGGCACCGCCAGTCATGATGCGGAACTCGACCGCGCTGCCTTGGGCAAACCTCATGAATTTGCCGCTGTGCAGACCGGCCGGGACGACGTTGCGCTGCTCGGATTTACTTCCGGCACGACCGGTGTGCCCAAGGCAACGATGCATTTTCACCGCGATCTTCTCATTATTGCGGATGCCTATGCGAAAGAAGTGCTGGGGGTCACGCCGGACGATGTGTTTGTAGGTTCCCCGCCGCTGGCCTTCACCTTCGGCCTGGGCGGTCTTGCAATCTTCCCGCTGCGGTTCGGCGCTGCCGCAACCTTGCTGGAAAATGCCACCCCGCCCAATATGATCGAGATCATCGAAACCTATAAGGCAACAATAAGCTTCACTGCCCCAACCGCTTACCGGGCTATGCTGAAAGCCATGGATGAGGGAGCCGACCTTTCCTCCCTTCGGGTAGCCGTTTCGGCGGGTGAAACCCTCCCCGGCCCCGTTTTCGAAGAATGGACTACCAAGACCGGAACGCCCATTCTGGATGGTATCGGCGCCACGGAAATGTTGCATATTTTCATTTCCAATCGCTTTGATGATCTTATGCCTTCTTCCACCGGAAAACCGGTTGGCGGCTATAGTGCGCGGATCGTCGATGAGGAAATGCGTGAAGTGCCGCGCGGTACCATTGGCAAGCTTGCGGTGTGCGGGCCGACAGGGTGCCGCTATATGGCTGATGATCGGCAGAGCGAATATGTGCGGGATGGCTGGAACCTCACAGGCGATGCTTTCTATCAGGACGATGACGGATTCTTCCACTTCGCTGCACGCTCAGACGATATAATTGTAACCGCGGGGTACAATGTGGCTGGTCCAGAAGTTGAGGCAGCATTGCTTACACATCCCGAAATCCTTGAATGCGCGGTGGTCGGCAAGCCGGATAATGAGCGCGGGCAGATCGTCGAGGCATTCGTCGTTCTGACAGAGGGAACAACGCGGGACGATGCTACAGTCAAGCGTTTACAGGATTATGTGAAGACGCTGATCGCGCCCTATAAATACCCGCGTTCAGTGAAGTTCATTGACAGCCTACCCAAAACCCAGACCGGCAAAGTGCAACGGTTCAGGCTTCGAACGGGAGAGAGGTTGTAAGACAAAAAGGGCTGTTATCAGAGGTTGAACTATGCCTGTAATTCTGAAAAGTTCGCTCGACGCTCCACGACCAAACAACAAATAACGGGAACACCTATAAAAGGGGAATGAAATGAAAAAAATTCTGGCGACCAGTATATTGAGCCTTGCACTGGCAAGCGCTGCCTATGCAGAACCGGTGAAGATCGGCGTTATAACAACATTGTCCGGTGGTGGTGCAGGGCTTGGTATCGACATGCGCGATGCCTTTACCCTGGCGATGAAGCAATCCGGGAACAAGGATATCGAGCTTGTTATCGAGGACGATGCACAAAAGCCGGAAATTGCCGTGCAGCTGGCAGAGAAAATGATCCAGAGCGACAAGGTAGACCTGCTGACAGGAATTATCTGGTCCAACCTTGCCATGGCCGTCGTGCCCAACACTGTGGCGCAGGATATCATCTATCTTTCACCAAATGCCGGTCCTTCAGCATTGGCTGGGGCGAACTGCAACGCAAACTATTTTAACGTCGCCTATCAGAACGACAATTTCCATGAGGCCATGGGCCAGTACGCCAATAAGGATTACAAGAAGACCTTCATCCTCGCGCCCAACTATCCAGCAGGCAAGGATGCCCTGACCGGTTTCAAGCGCTTCTATAAGGGTGAGCTTGCCGGTGAGGTCTATACGCAGGTTGGTCAGACAGATTATGCTGCTGAGATCGCGCAAATCCGCGATTCAGGCGCCGATTCTGTTTTCTTCTTCTTGCCAGGCGGCATGGGCATTTCCTTCATGAAGCAATACGCGCAATCCGGAGTTACAACGCCAGTCATGGGGCCGGGCTTCTCCTTCGACCAGGATGTGCTTGGTGCCATTGGCGATGCGGCCTTGGGCGTGAAGAATTCGGCCACTTGGTCGAAGGACCTCGACAATGATGCCAACAAGGAATTCGTCGAGGCCTTCAAGGCAGAGTATAAACGCCTGCCTTCGATCTATGCGGCACAAAGCTGGGATACGGCAAACCTCATTCTGGCAGCGCTGTCCAAGGCAAGCGTGAAGGACAAGGAAGCATTCAAGGCAGCGCTCAAAGCAGCAGACTTCAAGTCGGTGCGTGGCAAATTCGTATTTAATAACAACAACCATCCTATCCAGAATGTCTATGTGCGGGAAGTCGTGAAGGAAGATAACGTTCTGACAAACAAGATCGTGGCGACTGCCTTTGAAGATCACAAGGATGCTTACGCAGACAAGTGCAAGATGTAGTTCGCATCTGCCATTTAACCCGCCGCGTTGCGGCGGGTGTCATGCTTAACCCTGCGCGCTAAATCCGGGATCGTCGTCTTGTCCATTGCACTCCTCATCGAGCAACTTCTCAACGGGCTTCAGCTCGGTGTGATGTTGTTCCTCATGGCGGCCGGCCTGACGCTGATCTTCGGCGTAATGGGTCTCATCAATCTCGCCCATGGCTCGCTCTATATGATCGGTGCTTTCGCTTGCGCGGTCGTCGCTTCGACAACAGGTTCATTTTGGCTCGGACTGGTTGCAAGCCTTGCTGCAGCCGCGGCCGCGGGAGCAATAATGGAGATTGTCGTTATCCGCCGCCTTTATGACCGCGACCATCTCGACCAGGTTCTGGCTACCTTTGCCCTTATCCTGATTTTTTCGGAAGGATCACGGTGGGTTTTCGGATCCTTTCCGCTTTATCTCGATATACCGCCAGTTCTCCAAGGTGCCGTTTCCTTGCCCGGAGGCGGGCAGTATCAGCTTTACCGGCTCGCCATCATTGCTGTGGGAATTGCCGTAGCGCTTGGCCTTTATCTTCTTATCTCACGGACAAGGCTTGGCATGCGCATAAGAGCGGGCGAGTCTGACCGCGAAATGATAGCGGCACTCGGCATTGATATTCAAACGCTTTATACCATCGTGTTCGCGCTTGGAGCAGCATTGGCCGGGCTGGCAGGTGCATTGGTCGGCGCTCTGCAATCCGTTCAGGTCGGCATGGGGGAACCCGTGCTCATCCTCGCTTTCGTGGTTATCGTCATTGGCGGTATAGGCTCAATCAAAGGCGCACTCATTGGCGCCATTCTTGTGGGCCTCATAGATACAATGGGGCGCTTTCTCCTGCCCAAGACGCTTGCCCTGATACTCCCTGCGGCACAGGCCGGAATGATCGGTGGTGCCCTCGCCTCCATGCTGATCTACATCGTCATGGCCCTGATCCTCGCATTCAGGCCGCGTGGCCTGTTTGCGGCATGAGGAAGACAGGCCAATGATTGCCCGCGAAACAATCATCAATACAGTTCTGGCTCTGCTCCTGCTTGCAGTCCCGCTGGTTGCCACCGTTATCGGCGAACCATTCTATGTCACACTGTCAACGCGCGTCGCCATTCTGGCGCTTGCTGCTGTCGGGCTTAATGTTGCGCTTGGACTGGGTGGGCTTGTCTCTTTCGGACATGCTGCCTTCTTTGGAATAGGCGGCTATACGGCTGGTATTCTGGCAATCCACGCCTTCAATGCCGAACCACTGTTCTTAGGCCTTGAGGGCACCACATCAATGCCGTGGATATGGCTTGTCGCAATTGTCATCTGCGGCCTTGTGGCAGTGCCTATCGGAGCAATCAGCCTGCGCACGGCAGGCGTGTATTTCATTATGATCACGCTCGCCTTTGCGCAAATGATCTACTATTTCGCCATCTCATGGCCCGCCTATGGGGGAGAGGATGGCCTGTCTTTGTCTGTGCGCAACACATTTCCGCTGCTCAATACGGCAAAGCCCTTGCCCTTCTTTCTTATCTGTTACGCATTGCTGCTTCTGGCAATGGCGCTGTTTGCGCTCATGCGCGGCTCGCGCTTCGGTGCCGCACTGCAAACAGCCAGGCAAAATGAGACACGCCTTGCTGCCGTCGGCATTGCGCCTTTCAACATCAAGCTCGTCGCCTTCGTCACCTCAGCAATGATAACCGGTTTGGCGGGCGCACTTTTTGCTGATCTGAACCGGTTCGTCAGTCCTTCAATGCTGTCATGGCACATGTCCGGCGAATTGATCGTGCTCATAATCTTGGGGGGCAAAGGCAGGCTCTTTGGCCCGCTTGCCGGTGCCATGCTCTATGTTTTGTTCGAGTTTACGCTCGGCGGGATCACGGAGAGATGGCAGCTCTTCCTCGGACTCATTCTGCTCGGCGTGGTCCTTTTCGCACGCGGCGGATTGCTGGGCCTGTTTGCAGGAAAGGCGCGTCATGGTTGAGCCTGTTCTCGAAATCAAGGAACTGCGAAAGAGCTTCGGTGCCCTCAAAGCAACCGATGGCATAAGCCTTGATCTTCGCCCCGGAGAAATCCATGCCCTGATTGGGCCAAATGGTGCTGGCAAGAGCACGCTCATCCACCAGATATCCGGCTCCATACGGCAGGATAGCGGAACCATTCATTTTCTAGGCGAGGATATGGCAGGCTTGGGCATGCCGGAGCGAGCGCATCGCGGCCTCGGTCGCAGTTTCCAAATATCATCGCTGGCACCGGAATTTTCCGCCTTGCGCAATGTCATGCTCGCGGTGCAGGCGCGGCAAGGTTCAAGCTTTCGTTTCTTTCGTCCCGTGATGACTGACAAAAGCCTGACAGAACCAGCAATGGCCATGCTGGAGCGCGTTGGTTTGGCCAAACGCGCAAACCTGCCTGCTGCCGAGCTTTCCCATGGCGAACGTCGTCAGCTTGAAATCGCCATCGCGCTGGCGCTCAGATCGAAGGTGTTCCTATTCGATGAGCCTATGGCAGGCATGGGTCCGGAAGGCTCCAAGGCTTTGACCGGATTCCTTGATGGTCTGCGTCACGAGGCACCGATCCTTCTTGTCGAACATGACATGGATGCCGTGTTTGCTCTGGCGGATCGTATATCCGTGCTGGTTTACGGGCGCATTATCGCATCGGGAAAAGTCGAAGAAATTCGCAATGATCCGGACGTGCGCCGAGCCTATCTTGGAGAAGCCGCATGACGCTCCTCAGCATCAAGAGCCTTGAGACGTTCTATGGTGCTTCACAGGCATTGTTCGGCGTTGATCTGGATGTGAAGGAAGGCGAAGTTGTCGCCCTGATGGGCCGCAATGGTATGGGAAAAACGACGACCATCAATTCAATCTTTGGTCTTGCCCATGCGCGGTCCGGTACCATCAGCTTTGCCGGCAAACAGGTGGCCACCATGCGACCGCACAGGATAGCCCGGCTCGGGCTGGGACTTGTTCCGGAAGGAAGGCGCTGTTTCCCAAACCTGACGGTTCTCGAGAACCTGCTTGCAGCGGCAAGAGGCAGTGAATGGACAGTACAGAAGGTTGGCGAACTGTTTCCGCGCCTGAATGAACGTCGCGATCAATTTGCCAATACTTTGTCCGGCGGCGAGCAGCAGATGTTGGCCATCGGTCGGGCACTTATGACAAATCCCCGTCTTCTGGTGCTGGATGAAGCAACGGAGGGCCTTGCTCCCGTCATCCGTCAGGACATATGGGCGGCTATTCGAAAGCTTAAAACTGCCGGGCAATCAATCCTGGTGGTCGATAAGACACTGGCGGAGTTGCTGCCCGTGGCAGATCGCTGTTTTGTTCTGGAAAAAGGTGCGACGGTTTTTGCTGGCACCCCCGAGCAACTCACGTCTGCCCTTCAAGATCGTTATCTCGGCGTTTGATTGGAGCTAGACCGCGACAGCTAAAGACTAAACCGCACAAATATATTTTAAGCTTGAAATTTATTTGTAACCGGTTCATTTTGATTTTCAACGGCTGTGATGGCGCGAAACGAAGAGCATCATCTGGCCAAGTGGAGGAACAAGCATGCGGATTGTCTGTATCGGCGGCGGCCCTGCCGGCCTCTATTTCGCTCTTCTCATGAAGCGCCAGCATCCCGAACATCACATAACTGTCGTGGAGCGTAACCGTGCCTTCGATACGTTCGGCTGGGGTGTCGTGTTCTCTGATGCAACCATGCAGTCCATGCGCCAATGGGACCCGCAGACAGCAGAGACCATTGAGGTAGCGTTCAATCATTGGGACGATATCGAACTGGTGTTCAAGGGCCGGAAGATCCGCACGAGCGGTCATGGCTTTGTCGGCATCGGTCGCAAGAAAATGTTGAACATTCTACAGGACCGCTGTCTTGAACTTGGTGTGGAACTTGTCTTCGAAAAAGACGTGAATGGCGACGAAGAGTTTCCCGAGGCAGACCTGATTATCGCCTCCGACGGGGTAAACTCGCGGATACGCACAAAATATACCGATGTCTTCCGTCCGGATATGGTGGTCCGGCCCAATCGTTTTGTCTGGCTTGGAACAAACAAATGCTTTGATGCCTTCACCTTCGATTTCCAGAAGACCGAACACGGGTGGTTTCAGGCGCATATTTATCGTTTTGACGAGAATACATCCACATTCATCGTTGAAACCACCGATGAAGTATTCAAGGCCCATGGCCTCGACAAGATGGATCAGGACGCATCCATCGCCTTTTGCGAAAATCTGTTTGCAGAGACGCTTGATGGGCACAAGCTGATGACCAATGCGCGCCATTTGCGCGGTTCGGCCTGGCTTAATTTTGGCCGTTTGATCTGCGAGAAATGGAGCCATTTCAACGGCCGAAACCATGTGGTTCTGATGGGCGATAGCGCCCATACTGCACATTTCGCTATCGGGTCTGGCACCAAGCTCGCGATTGACGATGCTATTGAGCTTACACGGCAGTTCGATATTGCCGGTCACGACAAGGCCAATATACCGGCGGTTCTTGCAGCCTATGAGGATGTGCGCCGTGTTGATGTTGCGCGCATCCAGAATGCCGCGCGCAACGCAATGGAATGGTTTGAGGTGGTCGGCACACGCTATGCGGATACTCTTGAACCAGAACAGTTTATGTATTCCATGCTGACCCGCTCGCAGCGCATCAGCCATGAGAATCTGCGGCTTCGTGACAAGGAGTGGCTGGAAGGTTTTGAGCGCTGGTTTGCCGAACGTGCGGGGGTTGATCCTGCCCCTAACGGTTCCATACCTCCACCCATGTTCACGCCGTTCAAAATTCGCGGCCTCACCCTGCATAATCGCATTATGGTCTCGCCCATGGCAATGTATTCGGCTACCGACGGCCTGCCTAATGATTTTCATCTCGTACATCTCGGCGCCCGCGCTATGGGTGGAGCGGCGCTGATTTTTCCGGAAATGACCTGCGTTTCCCCCGATGCGCGTATTACTCCCGGCTGTCTGGGATTATGGAATGACGAACAGCAAACGGCGTGGAAACGCGTGGTCGATTTTGTGCATCACCAGACTCCTGCAAAGATCGGTATTCAGCTTGGACATGCGGGCCGCAAGGGTTCCACCAAAGTCGCCTGGGAGGGAATTGACCAGCCCGTGACAGAAGGCGGATGGCCCCTCATCTCTGCATCACCCCTACCCTATCTGCAAAACTCTGATACGCCGCGCGCCATGACGCGGGATGATATGGACCGCGTCAAAGCTGATTTTGTGCGAGCCACTGAAAGAGCACGTGAGCTTGGTTTCGATATTCTCGAACTGCATGCCGCACACGGCTATCTCCTGTCGAGTTTCCTCTCGCCGCTCACCAATCAGCGTGAAGACGAGTACGGCGGCGACCACGAAGGTCGTGCACGGTTTCCGTTGGAAGTCTTTCACGCCATCCGGAAAGTCTGGCCGAATGACAAGCCCATATCCGTGCGCCTTTCGACCAATGATTGGTTTGAAGGCGGAAACACGCCGGAAGACGCTGCCATTTTTGCGCAAATGTTCAAGGAGGCAGGGGCAGATATGATCGACTGCTCATCCGGTCAGGTGGTCAAGGAAGAACAGCCGGTCTATGGCCGCCTGTTCCAGACACCGTTCTCAGACAAAATCCGCAATGAGATTCAGATTCCAACGATTGCCGTTGGCGCAATTTCCGAAGCCGATCATGCCAATTCAATTATCGCTGCAGGGCGTGCGGATCTTTGTGCTGTGGCCCGTCCGCATCTGGCTAATCCGTCCTTCGTGATGCATGAAGCGGCAAAGATCGGCTATGCCGATCAGGCATGGCCGAAACAATATTATTCGGCCAAGGCGCAATATGTGAACAATCTGGCGCGGGCAGCCAAACCATGACCTCGGCAAAGAAGCACGCATTCGTAACAGGCGCTGGCACCGGCATTGGCAGGGCCATCGCATTGGCATTGGCTGCTGAAGGCATGCATGTGACGCTTGCCGGGCGGCGGCATGCGCCTCTTGCGGAAGTCGCAAGCGTGATCGTCGACAAGGGCGGCGAGGCTTTGGTCCTTGATGGATTCGATGTGATGGACGCCGCCGGAATCGAGCAAGGCATCGCAAAGTCCGTTTCTATTGGCGGTGAGATCAATGTGCTTGTCAATTGCGCCGGTGAAGCGCCATCGGCTCCCTTTGACAAGACAGATCTTGATCTTTGGAACAGGGTTCTTGGTATAAATCTGACGGGAACATTCCTCGTAACGAAAGCGGCGCTTTCCTCCATTCGCCTTTCCGGCAATGGTCGCATCATCAATATTGCAAGCACGGCAGGGCTTACCGGCTACCCATACGTTTCAGCCTATTGCGCCGCCAAACATGGGGTGATTGGCCTGACACGATCGCTTGCGCTGGAACTGGCGCGAACGGATATCACTGTCAATGCCGTCTGCCCCGGCTTCACCGATACACCTTTGCTCGATAATGCGGTGGAAATGATCAGTGACAAGACCGGCCGCTCGCCCGACGAGGCCCGCGCCAGCCTTGCCCGGACCAATCCACAAGGCAGGCTGGTTACGCCACAGGAAGTTGCCGATACGGTGCTCTGGCTGGCGTCTGAAAAAGCAAGTGCAATTACTGGCCAGGCAATCCCCGTTGCCGGCGGTGAAGTGATGGGAGGGTAGGCTGGAATGAGCAATCCAATGCAGGATAAAAAGCGTCCCTTCAAGGATCACAAGGCCAGACACTTTCTGTTTGAGACGGATGCCGATGGCCGCGTTGCCACGATTACACTCAATCGCCCGGAAAAGAAGAATCCCCTTACCTTCGAGAGCTATGAGGAACTGACCGAACTGTTTCGCTCGCTTGCCCGCGCAAGTGATGTGCGTGCAGTCGTACTGACCGGCGCTGACAACAACTTCTCGTCCGGCGGCGATGTATTCGACATCATCGAACCGCTGACACGCATGGCAATGCCGGATCTTCTGGATTTTACCCGCATGACGGGGGATCTGGTGCGCCAGATCAGGGCCTGCCCGCAACCGGTCATCGCGGCAGTGGACGGCATCTGCGCCGGAGCGGGAGCCATTCTCGCAATGGCCGCTGATTTCCGGATTGCCACGCCTGAAACCAGAACCGCCTTTCTGTTTACCCGCGTTGGACTTGCCGGTGCCGATATGGGGGCTTGTGGCATTCTTCCGCGCATCATCGGGCAAGGACGTGCCAGCGAACTGCTCTTTACAGGTCGCGCCATGACTGCGAGCGAGGGCCATACATGGGGATTCTACAATGCCCTGCATGAACGGCCTGACTTGCTTGGTGAAGCGCAGCGCTTTGCCCGCACAGTTGCCGATGGCCCATGGTTTGCCCATGCCATGACCAAGAAGATGCTGGACCAGGAATGGGCCATGGGCATCGACCAGATCATCGAATCGGAAGCCCAGGCACAAGCCATCTGCATGGCGACCGGCGATTTCCGGCGTGCCTTTGAGGCCTTCGCGGCCAAGAGCAAACCGCAGTTCGAAGGGAACTAGATGATGGTTTCCAAACCCCTGGGAATGCTGACCCGCGAGCATTTGCAATGGCCTTTTTTTGGCGAGGACGCGCGTGCATTGGCAACCGAACTGGATAGTTTCGTCACAAGCGGCGGTTTGGGCGAGATCGATCACACCAATGCCGATGCCGCATGCAAAAAACTGGTCGCTCAGCTAGGCGCAGCCGGGATATTGCGTCATTGCGTACCAAAGGATTTTGGCGGCGTTTCGCAAGAGATCGATAGCCGTTCGCTCTGCATCATCAGGGAAACACTTGCCTATGCGGACGGGCTGGCAGATTTCGCCTTTGCCATGCAAGGGCTTGGCACTGGCGCGATTAGTCTTGCGGGTTCGCAGGAACTGAAGCAACAGATCCTGCCTAAAATTGCGCGAGGCGAGTTGATATCGGCTTTCGCATTATCGGAGCCTGATGCCGGTTCAGATGTCGCCGCACTCAGTTGTGCCGCCCGCCGGGATGGCGATGATTTTATTCTGGATGGCGAGAAGATCTGGATTTCCAATGGCGGAATAGCCGATATCTATACGGTCTTCGCTCGCACCGGTGAAGCACCGGGGACACGCGGTATTTCGGCGTTTGTGGTCTTTGCCGATACGCCAGGTTTTTCCATTGTCGAACGCATCGAGACCATTGCGCCCCATCCGCTGGCCCGCATTCGCTTCGACAATTGCCGCATACCCGCATCGCAGCTTCTGGGGGTTGTCGGCGAAGGCTTCAAGATCGCAATGCGAACGCTTGATATTTTCCGCCCATCTGTGGCTGCCGCGGCCATAGGTTTTGCCCGCAGGGCGCTTGATGAGGCAGTAGCGCATGCCAGAAGCCGCAAGATGTTTGGGGCAACACTTGCCGATCTGCCCACTGCACAAAGCACATTGGGCGAGATGGCGACCGCAATCGACTCTGCCGCATTGCTCACTTTCCGCACCGCATGGCGGCGCGACGTGCAGAAACTCCCAACAACAAGCGAAGCGGCCATGGCAAAGTTGACGGCGACCGAGAATGCCCAATGGGTCATTGATCAGGCGCTGCAACTTTTTGGCGGGCGCGGCGTGCGGGTTGGGGAAATTACCGAGCGACTCTACCGCGAGATACGCGCCCTGCGCATTTACGAGGGCGCAACCGAAGTTCAAAAACTTATCATCGGCCGCGAGTTGATGAAGAGCGCTGGCAGGAAGGCAGGATAAATCACATGCATGGTTCAAAAGCATATTACGACTGGCAGGACCCGTTTCATCTCGACGCACAATTGAGCGAGGAAGAGCGGATGGTGCGTGATAGCGCACGTGCCTATGCCGAAGACAAGCTTCTCCCGCGCGTGCAGGAAGCTTTCCGCCATGAAAAGACCGACCCGTCCATCTTCGCTGAAATGGGGGCGCTTGGCCTGCTTGGGCCGACAGTGCCGGAAGAATATGGCGGTGCGGGGCTAAACTATGTTTCCTATGGCCTGATTGCACGGGAGATTGAGCGGATCGACAGCGGCTATCGCTCCATGATGAGCGTGCAATCCTCACTGGTCATCGTTCCGATTCATAGCTTTGGCACTGAAGATCAGAAGCGGAAATATCTTCCGGGTCTGATTGCCGGTACGAAAATCGGCTGCTTTGGACTGACCGAACCGGACCACGGCTCTGATCCCGGCTCCATGGCAAGTCGCGCCCGCAAGGTCGATGGCGGCTATCTGTTGAGCGGTTCCAAGACCTGGATTTCCAATTCGCCGATTGCGGACGTATTTGTCGTCTGGGCTAAAACAGAAGACGGTTTGATCCGCGGCTTCATTCTCGAAAAAGGCTGGAAAGGGCTTTCCGCGCCTGCCATTCACGGCAAGGTTGGTCTGCGCGCCTCGATCACCGGTCAGATCGTCATGGAAGATGTGCTTGTGCCGGAAGAGAATATTCTTCCGCATGTGACCGGTCTGAAAGGGCCTTTCACTTGCCTCAATTCGGCGCGGTTCGGTATCGCCTGGGGTGCGCTGGGCGCTGCGGAGTCCTGCTATGAGACAGCACGCGATTATGTGATTGACCGCAAGCAGTTCGGTCGCCCGCTCGCAGCAAACCAGCTGATCCAGAAGAAGCTGGCTGATATGGCAACTGAAATTGCGCTCGGACTGCAAGGATGCCTGCGCCTTGGACGTATGAAGGACGAAGGCTCGCCTCCCGTCGAATTGACCTCCATCCTGAAACGGAACTCCTGCGGCAAGGCTTTGGAAATTGCCCGCAATGCCCGTGACATGCTGGGCGGCAATGGCATCTCCGACGAATTCCCGATTGCGCGCCATCTGATCAATCTTGAAGTCGTCAATACCTATGAAGGCACGCATGATATCCACGCCCTTATTCTCGGCCGCGCCATAACCGGCATAGCGGCATTCTCCAATTGACCGGAAGTTAGCATGACCCAAACCACCGTAAAAACACCCCATCGCATCTTGCAGCCGGAAGGCTGGGCCCGGCCAATCGGCTATTCCAATGGAATGGAAGCGCGTGGACGAACGGTTTTTGTTGGAGGGCAAATCGGCTGGAATGGGCAATGCGAGTTCGAAGCGAAAGACCTGGCGGGTCAAGTGCGGCAGACGCTCGAAAACATCATCGCTATCTTGCATGAAGGGGGTGCGGGCCCCGAACATGTCACCACTATGACCTGGTATGTTCTGGATCGAAAGGCATATTCGGCAGCCTTAAAGGAAATTGGCGCCGCCTATAAAGCCACCATGGGACGGAATTTTCCAGCCATGGCCGTGGTGCAGGTCTCAGGCCTGATCGAAGATGAAGCGCTTGTCGAGATTCAGGCGACCGCTGTCGTACCGGATTGATGATGTCTGTCAGCTGGAACCGCCAAGACAATATCGGCCTGATCTGGATTGATAACCCGCCGGTAAATGCCACTTCCCATGCGGTGCGGGAGGGTTTGGCTACCGCACTGGGGCAAGCAAATGCAGATGCTGCAATCGAAGCTATTATCTTGGCGTGCAAAGGCAAGACTTTCGTCGCTGGTGCAGATGTCAAGGAATTTGGCAAGCCGCCTCACCCCCCATTCCTGAATGATCTGGTGCAACTGATCGAAGATTCCGCAAAACCTGTGGTTGCTGCTATTCATGGAACGGCCTTAGGCGGGGGGCTTGAGATCGCGCTTGCAGCCCATGGCCGCATTGCGTCGCTTGATGCGCAGCTTGGCCTGCCAGAGGTGAAGCTTGGCATCATACCAGGTGCAGGCGGAACGCAGAGGCTTCCCAGACTGATTGGCATGTCCGAGGCCATTGATATGGTGGCAAGCGGCAAGCGCATTTCAGCACAGAAAGCCCTCGATTTGGGGCTGGTTGACCGCATCTCAAAAAATGACCTGATTGTGGATGCACTGACATTTG
Organism: Phyllobacterium sp. K27; assembly: GCF_054796155.1. NCBI lineage: Bacteria > Pseudomonadati > Pseudomonadota > Alphaproteobacteria > Hyphomicrobiales > Phyllobacteriaceae > Phyllobacterium > Phyllobacterium sp. K27. The sequence continues at coordinate 76,908 of NZ_JBTWND010000003.1, forward strand.
CACAAACGCTTGCCGGTGCCGAACCGCGTCGAACCGGAAGGTTCCCGGTGCGTGAATTCGACAAGGCGGTGGTAGAGGCACAGATCGTCGCCATAGAGCGCAAGGCGCGCGGACAGATATCGCCGGGCGAGGCTGCGCGAGCAGTATATCGTGCGGGCGATCTGCCAATTGAGCAAGGTCTGGAACTTGAGCGCGGAAAATTCCTTGAACTGGTCGGTTCAGAACAGGCGCTGGCGCTACGTCATGTCTTCGCTGCGGAGCGCCTCGCGGCAAAACTGCCCGATCTTGATGGCGTAGCGCCCCGCCACGTCCAAAATGTCGGGATCGCGGGTGCCGGACTCATGGGTGCCGGTATTGCTGTTGCCTTTGCGGATGCCCGGTACGATGTCACAATTGTCGAGCGCGACGAGCAGTCCATGGATCTGGGCCGCAAGCGGATCGAAGCTATTTACGACCGCATGGTGAAATCCGGACGTATTGATCCTGCTCTTAAAGAACAACGGCTTTCGCGTATTGGCTTTCATTTTGATCGGTCTGCTTTTGCCGGGTGCGATCTTGTTCTTGAAGCAGTCTTTGACGATCTGGACGTGAAGCAGGAACTTTTCGCCTCCCTTTCCTCTATAGTCCGACCCGACGCCATTCTCGCAACGAACACCAGCTATCTCAACCCGGATGCCATTGCTTCGGTGATAAATGGCCCAAGCCGGTTCATTGGCCTTCATTTCTTCTCCCCGGCCAATATCATGCGCCTTGTTGAAGTTGTCCGGACCAAGAATATCGCACCGGATGTTCTGGCCTCAGGATTGGCGATTGCCAAGCGACTGGGCAAGCTGGGTATCGTCAGTGGTGTGTGTGAAGGATTCATCGGCAATCGATTGTTTACCGCCTACCGGCAGCAATGCGATTTCATGCTTGAAGATGGCGCGCTGCCCCATGAAATTGATGCGGCCGTCGAAGCCTATGGTTTTCCCATGGGACCCTATGCCGTCACTGATCTGGCGGGATTGGACATTTCCTGGGCTCGCCGCAAGCGGGATGCCGACAAGCGCGATCCCTCCGCACGTTATGTTGCCATTGCTGATCGCTTGTGTGAAGCCGGACGCTTTGGTCAGAAGACGGGTAAGGGCTATTACGCCTATGATGGCGGCAAAAGATCGATCGACCCTGCTGTAACCACTCTTATCGAAGCCATTTCGCAAGACAAGAATATAGCGCGTCGCTCATTCGAGCAGGGTGAGATCATAGCAAAGATCATTGATGCTCTGGTGGTCGAGGGTGACAGCATCATTGCAGAAGGCATAGCCTTACGCGCTTCCGACATCGATCTTGTTCTCATTAACGGCTATGGCTATCCCGCTTGGCGCGGCGGACCCATGTTTCAATCCGGCGGGTGCTAGCGAGGCCCGCCTCGCTTCGTTCAACGAAACCATTTAACCGCCGCCATTCCAATAGCGGCGCCCGCAATCTTCACCAAAAAATTCCCAATATCCGCATGTCTATTCTGCATGAAATGCTGCGCATATTCAAAAAATCCGCATGATATTATTACAATGATCGCCACAAAAATTAGCCGCTTTGGATAGGTCAGGCTGAATGTGATACCCAGCAGCAGAAATGCGGAAAACCGCTCGACATTTGGCCCGATCCACGTCGCTGGGCGCAAAGTGACAGGACCTACCGTCATCACCATGATCATTACCAACAAAGCCCACGCAAGGGCATGATGCGCTGCCGGATAATCAATCAGCCTTTTCAACGTCCAATACGCCCGACGGCGAAATCCTTCCGCGGAGAAGATCGAAGAGCGCCAATCCATTTCCCTTTAGTCGTCCTTTCCGGTCTATCCATGCCTCCGGCGAAATGCTTCCCACAATATTGGCAATGAGGTTCTTGGAGGCCATTGCTATGGCCTTTGAGAATACCATGGTGCCTTTTCTGGCCAAATAATATGGATTGGCAATTTGCGAATAACCGAGCTTTATTCCAGAGGTGCGACCACTCTTCACGCCAAGGTGTATACCACGCTGCTTGTTTGACTTGACGATGCGGCCATGTTTGGCAAGCAGCCGGCTCAGATCAACGTCTTCAAGCCAGCAGTAGAGAGGAAGGTTCTCATCAAACCAGATATTGTTGCGCCTCATCACATCAAGCCGCAAACTCATATTGCAGCCATATCCATTGTAAACATCCTTCAACAGATCGGGGCGCGATGCCGGGACCTCCATCAGCGCGCCCAATAGAGTGGCGCCCTCATTGACTTGAATTCCGGGAGTCCCGATTCCATCGACAAGAACATTACCTGTTGATATGACGATATCATCATGTTCAAGGAACAGCTGTTCTACCTCAGCTATATAATTGGGTGCCATCAGAAAATCGTCATCAAGAAATAGCAATATATCGAAGTCTGCCAATGACCGGATGATGTCGTTGCGCTGTTTGGCCAATCCGGACGATGATTGGAGCAACAGCAAAGGCGTGGTCATTCCTTCCCCGACATTCTCTGGAACGTCACTTGGCTTCAATGTACAGATGACAATTTGATCGGGAAAACGGCTCTGCCGCTCAATCAAAGGCACAGTGGCGGCAAGTATGTCAGCCCGCCCCGTTGACGGGATCCCGACTGCAATTTTGAGTCGTTTTTTCGGTTCACACATCAGGATTTGCTCCACCGCACAGGTGTCATCCAGCTCGCAAGTCGTCGAAACGAACTGCGCGAATTGTCCATTCGGCTGGTCGATGACGGCAAAGCCTGTGGTGCGGTCGTACGTGGGTGCCGGGGCGTATTGAAAACGACGCCAACTGCATCCGGGTTGATGCCGCTACAACTTGCAATTGCTGCCCCGAGCACATCAAGCGTAACATTCTGCCGGTCACCCACTGTTAGAATAACGCAATCAACGATAACGCTGACAATTCGTGCATCGGCAGTGGTTGTCAGGTCTGGCAGATCAAGAATGATGATATCGTGCTGGTCGCGCAATCTGTCGAGGTGACTCTCAAGAGCCTGAAGATTCAGATACCGATACGCCTGACCTGAGTTATGCGTTATCTCATCCACACCCATCAAAGCAGGTGGCGTTATCACAGACACAGAAGGATAGGGCTCCTCGGTCCTGACATTATCGACTTTCCGTATCGACCGTGCATCGCGGCGGGTTGCATCCTTTGTCAGATCAAGCTCGCGCCGATCTTTCGCAACGTCTGTTGGGATTGCCTGATGAGGCTCGGTAATAGTGGTTAAAAGCCGGGTCAGCGTCGGATTGGCAGCACAGGTGTCAATCAGCATCGTTCTTGAACCTGTCGCGGCATAAAGCTGTGCCAGATTGCTGGCGACGGTCGTTTTGCCTTCGCCCGGCAGCGCCGATGTGATGCCGACGACTTTCGCGCCCTGCCGCCGCATGATCAGATCAAGCGAGGCTTTGGTGTTGCGAACAGCGTCTGAAAAGAGATGATCGGGGTGATCCAGAACAAAATTCAGCAATTGATACTGGTCTTGGGGCGCAGCCTTTGAAATGGCTCTTGCAGAAACAAATGGCAATGTTCCCAAACTGTTCAACCCAAGTTCCCGTCGCAAACGGCTTTCCGTCTTGATACGGCGATCGCTCACTTCTCTAACTGCCGAATAGGCAAGGCCTGCCAGGCCGCCCAGCACACTTGCCAGAGCAATAACAAGCGACCCCTTGGGCCAGGTCTTGCCAAGGGGTATCGCAGCCGAGGAGACCAGACGGGAGTCGCCTACAGGGAAAGATTCCTGCTGCAATGCACTGATCAATTGCTGCATCAGGCTTTGATACATTTGCCGATAGGTATTGGCGCGGCTTTCAAGTTCACTTAACTGAACACGCGCCATGCCCTTGCTTAGACCGGACTGTATTGTTGCCTGCAACTGATCATTGACATATTGCTCACGGCGTTCAGCAGCTTCGACATTTGATCTGTACACCTGCCCGATCCGGACGATTTCCTGCCGCACCTCGCCTTTGAGGCGCGTGATCTCTTGTTGGGCCGCCTGCACTGCTGGTCCATTCTCGCCATACCGCCCTTTCAACTCGTCAAGCTGAGTTGACGCGGTGTTCAGCCGTTCACGCAACGCTGTAATCTGCGGACTGCGCAATGCTTCATCGACATATCCGTCAACGTAAGTCTCCGATTGAAGAAACTTGTTGATCATTGCAAGCTTTGCTTTTTCGGCCGCAGTGTCTGCTTTGGCTCTGGACAGCTGAATATTTGCCTCCGATAGCTGCTGCTCATCGAGTGAGGTAGCACCCGCCTGCGATATCTGGTTCTGATTGCGGAAGTTCTCTACGGCACGGGCCGATGCATTGGCTTGATCGCTGATCTCAGCAAGCCTGCTTTCCAGCCACCCAGCGCCACTTTTTGCTGCGGTTGATTTTGCATCAAGACCGGATTTGATATAGGCCAGCGCAGTGGCATTTGCGACCGTAGCGGCCTTGACCGGATCTGTAGAATTATATGCGACGTCCAGCACATAAGATTGCCCTACCCGCCAGACACGCAAGCGTTCAAGGAAACCAGCGACTGTCTTGCGCATGGTCAGTTCCGGTTCAACCTCCTTGTCTTCACCTGGTCGCCAGAAAGCGAGACTGGAAAGAAGGCTCTTTTCGTCTTGAAGCTCAGGATCTTCAGTCAATGAGAGTTGCTCGATGACGCTCTTGGCAATAGCCTCGGAGCGAATAATCTCTACCTGACTTTCGACCTCCCCGGTTTCAATCACAATCGTTCCAGAAACCGCATCTTGTGAGGCAATTCTTGCTTGCTCAGGATCGATGACGATACGCGCTGTCGCAGTGAAAACTGGCTCCGCTACAGCAAGATAGCTGATCGCGATTAGTACGGACCCCATGATGGAAGCGCCGACAAAGCGCCAGTTGCGCCGCAGGAACCCAACAATGTCGCTCATGCCGATCAAGTTGGTATCGGCCTGAAACTCGTCTGTTTGTGCGGAGTATTGTTTTTGTCTGACCATTTTATTGTCCACGATCTCTTATTGGGTCGTTTTGACGTGTGTCGTTGCCGCGTTGAGCGGAACCGGCGGTGATACAGGCTCGCCGATTTCAGCGGCCTTGTCGTTCTCGTCGTAAGCGGCTGTTTTCTGCGAGAACCGCACGTTCAAAGCGGCCCGCACGACATCACCGGGTACCAACACTGTGTCCTCGTTTGCGGATAGCTCGATCGGCTGGGCGGCAGTTGCCCTGGTGATGGTGAAGACCAGATCAGGCTCCTGCCTTTCTCCCGGTTTCAGCTTGCCTGAGAGAATTGATCCTGCTGCAACGAGCAGTCGCTCGGCTGTATCTTGCCTTATCTTGAGCTGGTCCAAAGCGGCCTGCGCTGTCTGAAGTTCGGTCGTTGCTGTTGTTTGGCGAAGATTGACCAGATTTTGCGCATCGCGGCTCGCTTGACTGATGTTCTGCCGGGCCCGCATAATTGCTGTAACCTGATCAAGTCTGTCGGCCTGCAACGTTGTGATAATGCGTTGCAAATCCGATTGGCGGGACGTCGTGGCGATTCCTCGCTCGACCAGCGGCTTGACCGTCTCCAGCTCCGCATCCATCAGCTTTATCTGTTTTTCCTGTCCTGTCACCTTCTCCTGCAGCACCTCGATTTCAGATGCGAAGAGCGCGCGTAACTCATCAAGGTTCGTAAGCTGGCGCTTTAAACCATTCGCCTGCGTATCAAAGATCGCACGCTCTTCAGAAATGATGGATTGAACACTGTTATCGTCAGCCAATTGCGAAAGATTGCCGGGAAACTGAATATCCTGAGCGCCGGCAACCTCTGCTTTCAGACGCGCGACACGGGCAAGTGTTCGTACCATTTCGCCATGAACAGCCTGAAGCTCTCCGAGATACTGAATCTGTTCGACGGTCCGTGCTTCTTCTCTGGGGCGATACCGCCCACCGGCCAGAGCAACGGCCTGCAAGACCGTGAGACCCGGCCGGAACCTGTATTCGCCGGGCCGCTCGACGTTTCCGACGAGGAAGATGGCAGGGTAATCCACTACCTGTACAGCCACATTTGGCATGTTCACCAAGCCAGTGGCTTTTTGTATCCGCTTTGAGATTTCGCTCGCGGCAGATGAAGCATCAAGGGCAGAGATTTCCATTGTACCGATAAGCGGCAAGAGAACGGTACCGTTGTCCGACACCACATATTCGCCATTGAGTGCAGTCCACTCGCGATACTCTCCCCGTGAAGCGATCCACTCGAGAACCGTCAATCTCAATCGCGTGTAGGGAGCGAGCTTGTAATCACCATTGGCGTAAGCTGGAACCGACAATCCAAGGCACGAAAGTACTATCGCCGCTGCTGCCATTCTGCGCACGATCCCATTGATCGTCCACGTAAATTCCGCACCCATTTTGCTGCCCCACAATTTATTATTATTCACTATTATCGTGGAGCTGCGGGTAGGTGGCAATTAATCAATCATGGATTTATTGTAATAAATTTGGCTTATTTGGGCTATTTTTCCACAACTTTACAGTCATTTTTAAATGCTACAAAGCATTTCTGCACACTATACTTTATCGCCTATCCATCGGTGTGAGAAAGTATGAATATACAACCCAAAACCCGAATATAACTAGTATTGCCCTGCCCTTTAAATCCAATTATTTATTGACCCAAGAGTGCCATATTATACGCTTCAATGACTGTACCCAAGCGGGGAATATACTCCGCAGCTACAGTCATTGGGGGCAATTATGTGTGGAGTTGCAGGCTATTTCGCCGCAAAAGGCGCATTTCAGGACGGGCGTTCAGTGTTGGACCCAATGATTGGCGCAATCTCACATCGCGGCCCTGATGAAAGCGGGATTCATGTAGATCATAATGCTGGTCTTGGACACATGCGGCTCTCCATTGTAGGGCTTGGTGATGGCCAACAGCCCATGAAGAATACCCGCGGCGATCTCGCCATCAGCTATAATGGTGAGGTGTTCAATTACGTAGAACTACGCGATGACCTGATCGCGCAGGGACATGTCTTTCGCACATCCAGTGATACCGAGGTCATCCTCCATCTTTACGAGGAGATTGGCCCCGATTGCGTCAAGAAGCTCAATGGTGATTTTGCATTTGCGCTGTGGGACAAGAAGCGTCGCCGGATGATGCTTGCACGTGACCGCATGGGTGTACGGCCACTGTTCTATACCTGGCATAAAGGCACCATGTTCTTTGCCTCGGAAGCCAAATCCCTTTTGACCGTTCCCGGTATCGAAGCTGAAGTGGACGCATATGCTTTGGATCAGATTTTTACACTTTGGGCACCTATTGCTCCTCGTACGATCTTCAAGAATATTTTTGAGTTGCCGCCAGCCCATTTGATGCTTGTAGAGGGCGAGACGGTCAAGACTGCGCCATACTGGCGATTGCAATACCCTGATCGTGACAGCGCAACTTCTGCCCGATCGGAAGAACATGTCTGCGAAGAATTGCTGCATCTTCTGACCGATGCCACGCGCATTCGCTTGAGGGCAGATGTGCCAGTTGCCTCATATCTTTCGGGCGGACTCGACTCCTCCGCCGTTTCTGCAATCGCAGCAAAGATTGTACCGGGTCGTTTGCGGACATTTTCCATTGGTTTTGACTCGGCCGAGCACGACGAAACTTCTTTTCAGATGCAAATGGTCGAAGCTTTGGGTAGCGATCACTCGGCACTGACCTGCAGCGAGAACGACATCGCAAACATCTTCCCCTCGGTCATTGCACATACAGAGCGCCCCATTCTCCGCACAGCTCCAGCCCCCCTTTATCTTTTGTCGCGCCTTGCGAGCAGCGAGGGTTATAAAGTTGTATTGACTGGAGAAGGAGCCGATGAGGTCTTTGCGGGATATGATCTGTTTCGTGAAGCGAAAGTCCGCCGTTTCTGTGCTGCGCAGCCGAACTCGCGGATACGTCCGCAACTGTTTCGTAAACTTTATCCCTATCTCAGCGGCCTGAAGCAGCAGTCACCGGAATATCTGGCGGCATTTTTCGGCACTGGTGTCGACAATATGTCCGACCCGCTTTACTCGCATCGCCCACGGTTTCGGGGCACTGCGGCAACGAAGATGTTCTTCTCCCCGGAACTACGAACCGCCTTGAAAGGCTATGATGCAGCGGTCGATCTTGCCTCCGGTCTTTCCAAGGATTTCGCGCGATGGCACCCCTTGCATCAGGCGCAATATCTGGAAACATCGCTCCTTCTGCCTGGCTATATCCTCAATTGTCAGAGTGACAGGATGGCCATGGCCCATGGGCTTGAGGGTCGCTTCCCGTTCCTCGATCATCGTCTCGTCGAGTTTGCGTCACGCATTCCCGTTGGAATGAAGCTCAAAGGTCTTGCCGAGAAGCACATTCTTAAGCGAGCCGTTCGCGATCTGGTACCTCCAGCGATCACGGCAAGACCGAAGCAGCCCTATCGTGCACCTGATAGCCGTTCGTTCACGGCGACTGGAATGCCGGATTATGTTCGGGCCGCCATGGGAACAGAGGCGATATCCGATACCGGCCTGTTTAACCCGGTGGCTGTCAGAAAACTGGTCGAGAAATGCGCGGGCGGTGCACAGGCGGGCTACCGCGACAACTCGGCCTTCGTTGGAATCCTCTCGACGCAACTATGGCACCAAATATTCACAGCGCAAACACAGCGGCACGCTGTCGCCGCTGAATGAAAGGAAAGAAAAATGACATCGCACCTCAAAACACAGATCAGGGATTTCATCGTCGAAAACTATCTGTTCGGCGATACCAGCCATCCACTTGACGATACAACCTCTCTTATCGAAACCGACATTATTGACTCAACCGGAGTGCTGGAACTCGTAACCTATCTGGAAGACACGTTTCAGATCAGTGTCCAGGACGCTGAAATCGTCCCGTCGAATCTTGATTCAATCGCCAACATCGCAAGTTATGTGGCAAACAAGACCATTCTTCAGCGGTCGGTTGCTTGAGCTGAAAGGGTGAGCCAATCATGCGGATAGAGGACATTCTTCGTCAAACGGCGAAAAGGTTGGGCAACAAGACTGTACTCGTCGCAGGCGACAAGCGACTGAGCTATGCCGAGCTTGATGATCTTTCAGATCGCTTGGCTGCCTCACTCTGGTCGCAGGGCATTATGCGTGGGGATCGTGTTCTGGTCTTTATGCACAACTGCTGGGAGGCAACAGTTGCCATCTACGCAATATTGAAGGCAGGGGCCGTTTTCAGTCCGATCAATGCATCAACAAAAGCCGATAAGCTGGCTTATATCATTGAAAACTGTCGCGCCAGAGCAATCATCACGCAGGAAAAGCTGGCACCCGTAGCTGTCGAAGCGATTGGATTGAACAGGGCCTGCGAGTTGATTGTGGCCAGACGAGATGTAGGGTCCGCTCGGCTGGGAACACATTCTTTCACGCAAATGTTGCAAGTCGCTCGGCACCCGGTTCTGCATAGCGGTATCGACGTTGATCTTGCGATGCTCATTTACACATCAGGATCGACGGGGCGGCCCAAGGGTGTAATGATGAGCCATCGCAATGTCGAAGCCGCCGCAACCTCGATCACCACCTATGTGCAAAACGTCGAAGACGATATAATTCTCAATGTATTGCCTCTCGCGTTTGACTATGGGCTTTATCAGCTGTTCATGACGATACGGAGCGGCGCTACTCTTGTTCTCGAAGCGTCGTTCAGTTTCCCCCAGGCAATTTTTGATGTCATGCGGCGCGAGCATGTGACAGGCTTTCCCTTGGTGCCAACCATGGCGGCACTGATCCTTCAAATGCGCGATATAGAAGCCGGATTTCTGCCGGACTTGCGTTATATCACCAATACGGCTGCCGCATTGCCTCCCGCGCATATTGCACGTTTGCGCGAGCTTTTCCCCGGTGTCCGCCTCTACTCCATGTATGGCCTTACCGAATGCAAGCGCTGCACCTACCTGCCACCTGAACAGTTGGATCATCGCCCTGGATCAGTAGGGATAGCCATTCCAAACACGGAAGCGTTTGTCGTGGATGATGAAGGCAAAGTCGTTGAGCCAGGCGTAGTGGGAGAGCTTGTCATTCGCGGGCCTCACGTCATGCAGGGTTATTGGGAGAACGATGAAGCAACCGCCCGGATGCTACGGCCCGGCCCCAACCCATGGGAAAAAGTGCTCTATACCGGCGATCTCTTTTCGATGGACCGTGATGGTTATCTCTACTTTGTCGGTCGCAAAGACGACATCATCAAGACGCGTGGCGAGAAGGTTGCCCCGAAGGAAGTCGAAGCTGTGCTTCATTCTTGCGCAGGGGTCGCCGAAGCTGTGGTGATTGGTATTGATGATCCGGTGCTCGGACAAGCAATACGGGCAATTATTGTCCTTAGCGATCCGGCTCTGACTGATCGGGAGATCATCCGGTTCTGCGCAAAGAATCTTGAAGATTTCATGGTTCCAAAATCCGTAGAGTTCCGTGCAAGTCTACCCAAAACCGACACTGGCAAGGTGAGCCGCAGACTGGCTGCCGAGCCGCAGGAGAGTTGAACATGAACAATCATGCGCCGGCAAAGAGCGACGTGTCACATATATCGCTGACTATTGACCCGGAGGCAGAAACAAACCGGATTGTTGCTGCCATGCGCGGACAGGTAAGGCATGATTTGCGCCGCCGCGGACTTGTTCTGGGTCTGTCGGGAGGTGTCGATTCCAGCGTCTGTGCTGCGCTTGCCGCAAGAGCTGTCGGGGCACAAAACGTACTGTGCCTTTTCATGCCAGAAAATGATTCCGACCCTGATAGTTTGCGGCTTGGCAAGCTGGTGGCTGCAACATTTGGTCTGGAAAGCGTCACTGAGGATATAGGCCCCGCACTGGAAGCAATGGGTTGCTATGAGCGGCGTGATGCATTCATCAAACAGGTTGAGCCCGAGTTTGGCCCCGGATGGGCGTCCAAGATCGTTATCGCCAATGCATTGGCGAATGAAGGCTACAATATTTCATCGCTCGTGTTGCAGCGTCCAGACGGAACAACTGAAAAGTTACGGATGCCAAGCTCCGTTTATCTGGGCATTGTTGCTGCAACCAATATGAAACAGCGAACCCGCAAGCAAATTGAGTACTACCACGCAGACCGTATGAACTACGCCGTTATCGGCACACCAAACCTCTTGGAATATGATCAAGGTTTCTTCGTTAAAAATGGAGACGGCGCAGCCGATCTGAAACCTATTGCCCATCTCTACAAATCACAGGTCTATCAGCTGGCGGCCTATCTGGGTGTCCCGGAAGAGATCACATCACGGCCGCCTACCACCGATACCTACCAATTGGCGCAAACACAGGAGGAGTTCTATTTTGCTCTCCCTTACCACCAGATGGATCAGTGCCTGTACGGTTTGAATGAATCATTGCCTGCTGTGGTAACAGCAGCATCGGCCCATTTGACCGAGGATCAGATATTGCGCGTCTGGCGCGATATACGCGCAAAACGCAAGGCAACCCGCTATCTGCATCTTGGACCGCAACTGGTTACGCCTATAGCTGATTTCCATGGCGACTAGAGCAAAGAGAGTGCCGACAAAGCTCAATGGCCTTGTTGCAGCAATGATCCTGTTGGCAGTTTTTGCACTGCCGAAGCCGGTTGCGCGGGCAGAAGAGCAAGTCTTTATCTGGGGCGTGAATGGTCACCCGCTGGCATCCTATCATGGCGTTGGTTTAGAGGAGCAGGTGGCTGCCCTGAATGCTTTGGGCGTGCGCTCCTATCGCGTTGACGTGCAAACCCTTGAACAACTTCCGAGGCTGAAAAAACTGGTAGATCTCGCTGAAGCGATCGGCGTGGACGTACTCCCTGTGTTCACGCCCAAACTGGATTTGAATACTGCGACGGCAGAAGAAATCCACGCAGCGTCCAAAACCCTTGCCTATGAGACAGCGACTCTGCTGGGGTCACAAGTCAAAGTGTGGGAACTCGGCAATGAGCTTGAGAACTTTGCCATCATCCAACCTTGTGAGATACGAGATGACGGCACACAGTATCCCTGTGAATGGGGCCCGGCAGGGGGGCTTTATCCACTCGATTATTATGGGCCGCGCTGGGAAAAAGTCGCAGCGGTGATGCACGGCCTTGATGCCGGCATGAAGCAGGCTGGCGGAAATTATCTAACCGCTATGGGAACTGCCGGGTGGGGCCACATCGGTGCTTTTCAACGCATGAAACAGAGCGGTATCGACTGGGATATTTCAGTCTGGCATCTCTATGGGCAAGACCCGGAATGGGCATTCAAGGCATTGGCGGAATATGGAAAGCCAATCTGGATTACTGAGTTCAATCATCCCAAAGGAAGTACCGAAAATGAGGAGACGCAGGCCGCCGGATTGAAAGCCACAATGGAACTGCTCCAGCGGCTGCGCAAACTCTATCCCATCGAGGCAGCGCATATTTACGAGTTGATGGATGAAACTTACTGGGCGCCGGACTTCGAGGCCTATATGGGGCTTATCCGGCTCGACAGTGACGGAAACAATGGTTGGCGGATGGGGAGACCAAAGGCCGCCTTCAAAATTGTGCAGGACATTATCAGACATGACCAGATGGCGGGAAGCCAAAGCCAATGAGCTTGAAGGTCGCGAGATAGATCATGGCAACCAATGTTTTCGGGTTATGCGTCATTCTGTTTGGTATCATGGTCCAGTTCATGCACCATCGATATGCCCTCTACGGCATGGTAATTCTCACATTGTTCGGCGCGGCCGCGGCCGTGACACTGCCTGCCATGGGCGGTGCTTCCATCCTTGTCGCCAATGCTTTCATGGTGTTTTTCGCGCTTCGGGTGGTGCGTGTCACCGGGCTTAGTCCAGCGATCAGCAGTTTGCTCTATCCCAGCACCGGATTCTGGCTGCTGCTCCTTATGATTTATGGCCTTGTCGCCACCCTGTTCTTCCCAAGATTGATGGCAGGCATTACCGAAACGATGGTCGTGCAACGGCTGCCCGCAGGCCTCAGTCGAATTGCACTTAACCCGTTAAGCTTCTCCAGTACGCACATCACGCAGACAGTCTATGCGCTGGGGGGTATCGCATGTTTTGCGGCCTCGTTCGCTTACTTCAGAACGCGGGACGCTTACCAGCATTTCCTCACTGCATTCTTCATCCTGTGCGGCCTGAATGTGCTTTTTGCCCTGGCTGACCTCATCACCTTTGCCACCGGCCCGATGGATTTTCTCGATTTCATCCATACGGCCAATTACTCCTTGATGACCAATGTCGAAATGGGTGGCTTGAAGCGCATCTCTGCCAGTTTTCCAGAGTCGTCGAGTTTTGCCAGCTTCACACTCATTCTATTTGCCATATCGGCAAGCCTTTATCTCGATCACGTCCGGCCTTTCACATCCGGCCTGTTTGCTTTGGCATTTCTCATTCTGCTCGCTTTATCGACATCAGGCACCGCCTATGTCGGACTGATCTTTGTCCTTGTCATGCTGACCGTTCAGTCAATTCTTCCAACATTGCAGGGCGGAAAGATGCGCAAGCCCTTGCTGTTATACGTCGGAGGTTTGAGCGCTGTTGCTGTTGTCCTTCTTATGGCCGTCTTGTCCCCCACCCTGGTGGAAGCAATAGGCTCATTTCTGGATGAAAGTCTGCTCGGCAAACTCGATAGTGCTTCAGGGCGGGAACGCGGCCATTGGAATGAGGTAGCATGGTCAAACTTCATTGACAGTTATGGTCTGGGTGTCGGGGTTGGTGGGGCAAGAGCTTCCAGCTATCTTTTTGTGCTGCTATCAAATGTCGGCTTGCCCGGCCTGTTGTTGTTCACAATATTCATTTTATCGACATTGTTTAGACGATCAATTTTCCGCAATGGAGCGGTCGATCGGCATATTGTCCGGGCCATACGCTCTGGTCTCGGGGCAAGCCTCATCGCAGCCTTTCTTGTCAGCACTGTCTACGATCTGGGAATGCTCTTTTATGTGCTCTCGGGTGCTGCAGCTGTCGCTGTGTTCCCGGTGCCAAAACAATCCCGAACAAACGCCGTCAACAAAGCGATGCAGCCAAGGCTGCACCCTGCCGCGCCAATTACGCCCAAATCCTGATCAGGATTCCCTGAAAGCCCGCGACATACTGTCAATAACCGGCTTGGCCAGATATTCGAAGAATGTGCGTTCATGTGTTTGGATGAGAATATCTGCCGGCATCCCAGGTGTCGGGGTGAAGCCATGAATGCGCGCCAGTTCGTCAGCAGGTATGCTGATCCGAGCTATGTAAATGTCCTGATTCTGGCCAGCGGTGGTGTCAGCCATCGAGTCAGCGGACACATAATCCACCCGGCCATTGATGATGGGTGTGGTGCGCTGATTAAGAGCACTCAGGCGAATGTGAGCCTCTTGTCCCTCCTTCACCTCATCAATCTGCATGCGTGGTATCTGCGCCTCAATGATCAACGGAACGCCTGTCGGCAGTATTTCCACAATGGGCTTTCCACTTTCTATGACGCCGCCAGCCGTGTGGTAGTATAGCCGAATAATTGTTCCTGAGACCGGTGCCTTGATCAAGGTACGATCAAGAATGCTGTCAGCCTGGCGGGTTTGTTCGCGCACTGTGTCGAGCTCCGCCTCTGCGCTTTGAATTTCATCGAGAGCCGCTTGTTTCTCGGTGTCTTTCGTCTGGATGATCTCTTTTTGAAATTTCTCGATCTGGGCGTTCACTTCCATGATTTCCGCCTGCAGGCGGGCAATGTCTCCCTCGCCATTGGCAACGGCCCGCTCCAGAACACTGACCTCGGACCTTGCCATCAAACCTTTTTTGAAAAGAGAGTATTTTGACTGATATTCCGTTTTCAGAAGTTTGACCTGCGTCTGTGTCGCTTCAATTTGCGCTGTCCGGCCGATACGCCGGAACTCCAGCGCGGAAATATTACGTTCCATCATCTGTAATTCATTGGCATATTTGGCATGGGCTGCATCAAAATTATCGCTTTGACTATCGTTCACGGCACGTATTTCCGGATTGCCCATATTGTCGAGAATAATCTTGGGGGGCTGGTATCTTTGTTCGCCCCTGACGACGGCGTGAAGGCGCGCCAATATCGCTTCCAAACGCGCTTGACGTAAAAACAATTGCTGCGAATTTGCCTTTGCTGCCGTTTCATCAAGCCGAACAAGATCATCTTTTTCGTAGACGCGATCACCTTCGCGGACCAGCAGCTCCCTGATGATACCGCCCTCCAGATGCTGAACGACCTTGTTTTTGCCCGTCGCGACAAAACTTCCCGGCGCAATGACAGCGGCGGCCAAGGGCGCCGTTGCAGCCCATGTGCCAAAACCACCAAAGCACACGAAAACCAGAACGATACCAAACTTGCTGTACGGCTTTATCGAACGCGGAACGCCGTCATACCACTCAAGACTGTTCATAATGCTGGCAGCCGTCATTTTATCGCTCCCATTTTCTATTCACCCGCCTGTATTGTCTGTACGGGTTGCTTGGGTTTGTTCTTCTTGGACAGTGCTTCCAGCACAGTATCGCGCGTGCCGAACATTGTCACAGTGCCATTATTCAGCACCATGATCTTGTCGACGCAGTTTAAAAGCGCCGGCCGTTGCGTGATTGTGACAACAGTTAACTTGTTTTTTTTTGCATGAAACAGCGCTTTGGTCAGTGCGACGTCGCCCTGTTGATCCAGGTTGGAGTTTGGTTCATCAAGAACGACAAGGGTAGGATTGCCAAAGAAGGCACGTGCCAGGGCGATGCGCTGTTTTTGCCCTCCGGAAAGAGGCGAGCCATCTGCTGCGACAACGGTCTCATACCCTTGAGGGAAGGTCGCGATGAGTTCATGCACATCAGCAAGCACAGCCGCATCAAAAATAGCCTGGTCGCTTACATCCTCGCGCATTCGTGCAATATTGGCCTTGATGGTGCCGGGGAACAGCTGAACGTCCTGTGGCAGATAGCCGATATTTTCACCGAACTGCCGCTGATCCCAGTTGCGCAAGTCCATCAGATCCAGACGGACGCTCCCCGAAGTGGGGAGAATGGACCCCACAAGCATCTTTCCAAGTGTGGTTTTTCCAGCACCTGAATTTCCGATGACAGCCATGGATTCGCCGGGCATCAATGTGAAAGAAATGCCATTCAGGATAACCTTTTTGTTGGGCGGCGGAACATAAAGAATACGCTCAACATCAAGCCGACCTTGCGGATCGGGTAATCTTAAGCGTTCCATATTCAGCGGAGAATTCTGGAGAAGATTTCGAATACGGCCAAACGCCGATCGGAACTGGATAAAACTGTTCCAGCCCTCGATAGCACCTTCGATTGGTGCCAGTGCGCGACCCGCAATGATCGAGGCCGCAATTGCCATGCCGCCCGTGAGTTGGCCGTCAATCGCCAGATGCGCGCCCCAACCCAACATGGCGACCTGTGTCAGCAATCGCGAGCATTTGGAAATGCTGGCGAAAATGATATTCCGATCTTGCGCTCTGACCTGTGATTTCAAGGAGCCGGCCATGTCGCGCCCCCAGATGCGGACCGCTTCAGGAATCATGGCCAGAGCATTGATGATTTGCGCGTTACGCGACATGGAGTCGAGATGCAGCATCGCCCGGCTTTGGTAGTTCGTTGCCTCGGCAAATGACGCTGCAGTAGCGCGCTGATTTATGAAAGCAATAACAATCAGCAGCAAAGACGAAACAATAACGATATAGCCCAGATGCGGATGAATCAGAAATACGACAAGCAGGAATAACGGGGCAATTGGTGCATCGAAAAATGACAGCAAAGTGCCCGATGTCAGGAATGAACGTAGCTGCTGAAGATCGCCAAGTACTTGGTAATCCTTGCCATTGCCATGCAGGGACGCACGTGCGGCGGCACTCAGGATTGGAGCGCCCAGCTGCACAGCCACTTCGACCGCTGTCCGCATAAGAATGAACCGCCGGATTGCGTCGAGAACGACCTGCACAAGCACTGCGCCGACAATAACCACTGTAAGCATGACCAGCGTATCTGCTGAGCGGCTGGTCAGCACGCGGTCGGATATCTGGAACAGATAAATCGGAATCGCCAGGACAAGGACATTGAGAAAAACCGTGAAGCCCATGGCAATGATCAGGTTTCGGCGAACGGCATTGACGCCATTCTTGAAACTGTCGGCAAAGCTCGCCGCCGCTACCCGCTTGTGGAAACTACCCCCATTGCCACCATTGCCGACAATATTATTATTGCCGGAACCGTTGCCGCCAGATCCGTTTTCCCTTGGCGGCAAGACGCCACGATCCGCTTCAATAACCTTGCCGATACCCTCGCCGACGATGACTGGCACCGCAGCAGTCTCACTGCGGCTGGATGGTTCATGCGGATTTTTCTGTTCAGGCTTGTGTTCTGTTTCCTGTTTTTTGTCAGAGGTTGAAGGCGGTCGCGCTTCCTCTGGCGCCCTATCAATCCTGTCAGCAGCAACCTGAGAAATGGACTTCTCCATTTCGGCCAGCAAGGCATCAAATTCAATTCGATCCTGCTCACGCGTATTCAATGCCTGCCGCGACTGCTGCGAGATAACCCGCAAGTCAGTCTGTTCATCATATTTCATTGTTCTCGCGTCCCCCCACGCATTCTTTTTTTTTAGGCGAGAGCTGTTTGCATCACATCCACCGAATGCGTCGTATCCGACAGGTGAATTGGTTCATGATCGGTCGTTTGCGGCTGCATTGCCTCATCATCGAGAAATGCAACAACTTCATTGGCAAGCGGCTGACCCTGCCCTGCTCCCTGTTCAGGCTGCGCTGCGAGGATCTCTGCTTGAATAAGGATAGAGTCCGAGTATACGCCGCCGCCTGCATAGGATGTTCCATTGCCATGCCCACCATCAACGATCGTGGCGGTGTTGATCAGAGCATTCGAACCCGTGCTGATATCCCAGACTGTGTCATGAGATGCGGCTAGAAGAGCCTCTTCGTATTGGGCCACATAATCAGAATCGCCGAGAATATTTGTCTGGCTGATATAGTTCAGGTCATAGACATTGCCTGAGATGTACAACATCTTGAGCCCCGAAATGCCTTCGAGTGCGAGGTCAGATCGAAAACCGTCCGGCATGTTGTAATCGCCACCAGCCAGGCCGTCCATCGCATCCTTGTAATGATCCGGCAGCCCGGCAACCCAGTTCGTCGTACTCGCGCTTTGTATGCTGGCCGAGTTCCACAAAAGATTGTCACTTGTTGACAGTTGTCCACTATACGTGCCTGCCCCACTTCCAGTGGTAAGCGTGTCATCGTCAAAAAGCACATTGGTCTGAAAAATCAGGTTTCCGCTGTAGAGATGCCCCCCGATGATGACCAAATCATACGAATTATAGAGATTTGCGAGAGATGCAGTGTTCAGCATCCCGTTCGAGCCGGTCACAATCGTCGTGTAAGAGCCTGTTGACGTGAGCACATGCGCGTCATTGTCCGAGAGGAAATTATATTGTGATATCCAGTTCATCTGCATCAGATCTCCGTTCATGACGGTGACCTGCCAATTTTGCGGGAAAACAGGAGCCTCGCCTGTTGGAGGGGAAACCTGAACTTGCCCTGTATGCGAGATGAAACTGGCAATGTTCATTGCGTTGGTGGATGGCTGGCACAATTGCTGTTGGTTAGCAAACCCATTATCGAAACTGTCTGCGTCACTATAGGCATTGGTCTGGATAATGGCGTTGATATTGTAGTAGTTGCCAGCAACAGCGAAATGCGCGCCGGAAGTACCGGTACTATTCAGAACAACTTCATTTACCAGTATGTTGGAACCCGCCTCCAAAGAAACAGTGCCAACGATATCTTTCCCGTTAATGGTTGTTGTCTGGTGGCTTGTCGCAGGTGCTGGCGCGTTTGGTGTGCTCAGTTGCGCAGGCTTGTAATCATCCAGTACCGGTGCTTCCGAGGTTCTGGTTCCATTGAGGTAAACTCCCTCTGAGGGGGAACCGATCACTGTGACGTCCGGCGTTTCGGTCAACGATTCTACCGCGGTATTTATGCTATCTCTCTGATCGTCGAAAAATTGTGGCATACCGGAGGTAGTTTCAGGCAACTCGTCAGAAAATGATTCTGAAACAACCAATGCATCGACGGATAGACTGGCTAAACCGGAATTATCCCCCCAATGCAAGCCAACAGCGGAATGCTCGCCCACAACGACAATGTCGTTATCCTGCATGTGGCTGGTCTGCTGAAGCACAACGGATGTTTCTGGAACCTGCGGCCCAATGAAAGGACTGTGCTCGAACGGTTTACCATTGCCATGACCGGAAGATTGTATTGGGGCCAGCTTGTGAAGGAGGTTGTGTCCATGCAACTGCACATCAATTGGCTCGACGTTCACCCAAGGCAGTATGCTGTTCCCAATTGGTGTCCACGGCGCAGGAAGGTAGTTCACATCCGGCACAAACCCGGCGAGCATCAATTGCACCTGCGGGTCTGTTTCGACAGCCAGAATTTCGCCATGTGCATGCGGAGCATCCGGTGTGGCTTTGAATTCACGATATTCAAGGCGCATCTTCACTGCTTCAATCGACGTGCTGAAGTACCCGATGAAGTGCGCAATGGATTCTGAAATATGATCGCCAAATCCGAACATTTTTCTGATGGCTCCCGCCAATATGCTTTCTATATATTTGTACGGAAGAGTTGGTCTGCGCACATTGCGCGCAGACCATTTCTGAAGCAGGCAACTCGCCCGCTATATCGATCAAACGGCGTCTGTGTCGCCGGTCGATGTACTCGTGTACGAGCCGTTGATAACAGTGGCATCGAAGGCGTTCTGCTGCAGGTTTGCACCGAGTACGATTTCCTGAGTGAAAGCTGTCGATGTCAGGTTGGCTGCGGCACTTGCTGCACTTGAGCCCGATACGTCGTCGCCAGCGGCGATATCGCCGCTACCACCAGAGCCACCGTGACCACCACCGAAGAAGCTGTGGTTCATACCACCCCAGGCTCCATCATCAGTACCGATGCCATCACCTGCAGTCGCGCCACCGCCGGTTGCGGTCAGTGTGACAGTGCCGCTGTTTGTCTGGGTTATGCCGGACAGTGAATCATTGTCGACAAGATCAATAACTTGATTCAGTGCAAACCCCGTATCATTGCCGCCGCCACTGAAAGCGCCGTTAAGGACGTGGTCGAAGTTCACATCATTGCCGGGATCAAAGTCGATACTGCCCGACTCGGTGATAAAGATGTTATCAAAAGTATTGCCATGAAGATCAAGGTCGGCAAAGTCGTCATCAGTCGGCAAATAACCGTCTAATCCCACGCCAACATCTACTTTTACTTCTGTGTGCGAAGAATTGTTATTGGAGTTGGAATTGGAATTACCGTTGTAGCTCTCGTTAAGATTGCCGTTAAAGTTTCCATTGCCGTTCAGATTGCCGTTCAGATTGAGATTTTCTGAAGTTGAAGACTGATCCTGGCTTTGCCCTTGACCCTGGCCTTGGTCCTGACCCTGGCCTTGGCCTTGGTCCTGTCCCTGGCCTTGTCCCTGATCCTGGCCTTGTCCCTGTAGCTGTAAGGCCAAAGCAGCAGCAAAGGCTGAAGCATCGGCACTGGCTGACGCTGATGGGTCTACACCAGGATTCTGGTGATGATGATTGTTGCGATTGTTCATAGTTCGTCCTCCGGTATCTGCGGAGTAAAGACAAAACCTCTATGCATTTTAACGAGGTTACGATGCCCGTCCGACAGATGTTGATTTTTAAAAGCAGCAGTACTCTCAAGTTCGTGATAGAAAATCAC
Source organism: Phyllobacterium sp. K27 (assembly GCF_054796155.1). NCBI lineage: Bacteria > Pseudomonadati > Pseudomonadota > Alphaproteobacteria > Hyphomicrobiales > Phyllobacteriaceae > Phyllobacterium > Phyllobacterium sp. K27. The sequence continues at coordinate 97,635 of NZ_JBTWND010000003.1, forward strand.
GAACCTTGAAACTCAGAATACAGATACTCGGGTTTTATTTTCTTGGTTCCACCTACGTTACTCCGCGAAATCCAAGATGTCGTAACGGTATGACGCAAATGATGAGACCGAAAGCTACCACTTATATTTAGCTCTTGGTCGTATCAGGCAACGAGAGAAACTTACCGACGTAAGCAATATTATGGATTTCATTGCGTTTGAACGCTTCCGGGTTAAACAGACCCGCTCCTATTTGGAGCAAATCATGCACGGATTGGATGACGCGGCAGCAAATCAGTCTTTCTACGTCACGACCGCGTCACGCAATGTTTATTAACCCTTAAGTAATCAGAGCCTGTAGCGGGGGCTACACACACACTGATTAATGATCATGAGAAAAACTATTCAGATAACATCCAGAAAACAAAAGAAACCTCGGGAGAAATACTTCCCGATAAAGGGCGTAGGGGAATATCATGAGTGGAAACATACCACGCAAGCTTTCAGATCATATCAAAACTGATCAAACAGCAGAGAATGGGAAGGCCTTTAAAAGTTCGATTTTTATTTATGCCGAAGCCGGCGTAGTCTTTCAGGGGCTGGTGCAGTCACTGGAACGCACCTTCACAAATATCGATATCCATCTTAGCAGTGTCTTTACAGAAGCTGAGCCTTATGATGACGACATCCAGCTCGTTCTCATACATGCGGGCTTCGTGGCGAATTTCAGTGAATCGGCCTCACGGTGCAGGCAGCGCTTTCCCAACGCTTCCATCACGGTGATGATCGATGACAATGTAACGGGACTGGATGAACTCAACAGTCTGTTCGATAGCAAAGCAATCCAGGGTCTGCTGCCTTTCAATTTGAAACTGGACATATGGCTTGCAGTCATTTGGCTGATGTTGAATGGCGGCGAATATTACCCGCCTGAAATCAGTCGCCTGGCAGATCGAATGCGAGATGGCATGAACGGGCGAGCTCAAAGCAACCCTCATCAGCCGACCGACGGTGTAACGCGACCAATTAAAACGCTGACAATCCGTGAACAGCAAATTTTGGAGTTGCTCTCTGAAGGCCTGCAAAACAAGATCATTGCCGATCGCCTGACATTGTCCGAGCATACAGTTAAGGTCCATGTCCATAACCTTATCCGTAAACTACGGGTCCACAATCGCACGCAGGCAGCTGCCGTATACCGTAATACCAGGGATCAGGAGGCCTTCCAGCCCCCTTTTAGAGGTTACAAGGCGCCGGTAAGCCACTACGCAACTGCGCCAGAAATGGCCCGGGTTATGTAGTGTCCATGTCGCGGCTCGACGATGTCCTCATGCTGGTGGGCAAACTGAACTACACTTGGACCAATACCGAGAGTTTGTTCATCTATTTGATTGCCCACCTGCTGGATACCAACAAGGAAGCGGCAACTGTCATTTTCTTGACGCTTAACACGACACGAGCCCGCATTGATCTGATCGAACGTCTTGCAAAAATACATTCGACAACGCCAGAAACCAAAGCTGCGGTTCTTAAAATCACCGCCAGAATGACCCGTGAGCAACGCCTGCGGAACAAGTATAACCACTGCATATACTCATTTGACGAATCCGGGCGAACCGCATCAACTCAGTTGATGCGGATTGTCGATATGGATGAGAACCTGAAATACGGAAAAGTTGAAGCACTCGATGATGCGGAAATGTTGCGGATTCAGACAACAATCGACTCCATTGTCGATGTCAACAAATCCATATGGGGCTTCATGAAGGCGAACAACATAAATTTGTAGTTCCATTCTCAGAAGAATTCATCGCCATTCAAACGGTTCCAGCCTTCACCAGCAAGTCCGTTGAAGAACGCATCTCCTCTTGAAAAAACCTCCACAATGTTGGCGTCCCGCGCATGCACCACGGTGGAGGAGCGTTGAAAAAAAACGCCCTGGCGGGTCATCATGGCTTCCATAAGCTGTGGTTGTGAACGGGCCCGAACCGCAATTGCACCTATGGAATTTGCATAGCAGAGCAGGCTGTCCAATATGGCGGACTCATGCCCTCTCGAGGCAATGATTTGCAGCACGCGTGCGGTTTTTCCACGATCGCCATGAAACAGGTAAGCACCGAGTGGAGCGCCATTCCGGCCCGTTACAACTCTACTGTGCATGGTGCCATAGGTCGATTTATTGCGCGCGGTTGCCAGAACCTCGCTTAAAGCGGCTGGCTCCCAGTCCGGCCTCAATAGGTAATCTTTCAAACAGGATGTGATGAGCGGCACCAGCCTGTCCGGCCCAATGTCACAGTCGCTCACACCGTGAGGTGCCTCTGGCATACCGGTTTTCATAAGGCGGTGCGCAATGACATCGAAAGACCACGATAGCACCTTGGCATATTTCAAAGGTTTGAACCGCTTCGATGCCGTTTCCACAAAGAAGGCGGCAGGACGTAGCACGCGTATCCACTCCAGACTGTATCCTGGCAGAATCTTGCCACGCAGCTTGCGCCACATAATCCGTGATGTTTCGTTGGCCGTTTCGCTCAATGAGATATCTTGCGGACCGGCAAGAAAAGCGCGCAACAGGCGTGCACCGGCAAGCGGATCTGCCTCATGATCTTCCACCATCAACGGGCCGCAAATTGCTGCTTGCAACGATGCATTTGCGAAAGTCATCTTCAAGGGAAGAGCCCCGATGAAGCCCGACAGCACTCCATCTCCGCGAATATGCACTTGCGAAATGATATTCGTGGTGTTGTTTGGATCAAGGTAAAGTTCGGATAGATAATCCGCTAACGATGACGGAAGAGTGGCATGCGCTGGTTTGAACGTGCGCAAGAACATGGCCGCCACCGCAGGAATATCCCGGGATGCCAAGTTCCGAACCTCACTGAATGCCGCGCCGTCCATACAACGCTCTCCATCGCCTGCTATCTTGTTCGTGCAACTGCGACACGGGGGACCCCCGCTTCATTGTCGACAAACGAAATTTGTTCATATGCCCCTGATCGTGACAGCAGATGAGCCACCTGCTGATGCTGGCCTTCGCCGAACTCAAAAGCCAGAGAACCGCCGGACCGCAACACAGCCACGGAATCCCGAACCAGCCTTTGAAGTATGGAAATCCCGAAAGGACCACCGTCAAAGGCCTCACGCGGCTCGTCTACAAGAAGATGGGCTAGTGCTTCGTGCAATCGCTTGGCGGAAATATAGGGCGGGTTGCATACAACCAGATCGACTTTTCCAGCCAGATCTTTCCCGTCAAATGCACCTAACAAATCGCCCTGATAGATTTCGACACGGTCCGAGAGACCCAGCCTCATCGCATTGTGCCGGGCAGCACTCACCGTTTCATCGGTCAAATCCGCACACATGACCTTTGCCGAGGCAACTGCGCCTGCAATTGCAAGCCCAAGGTTTCCCGAACCGCAACACATATCGATCACGAGGGGTGATCCCATGCCCGCGAGCATGTCGATGACTGTCCGACCGAGCAACTCGGTCTCTTGTCTGGGCATCAGCACACCGGTCGCAATTTCGAGCTCTACGCCAAGAAAACTGTGAAGTTTCATTTGAGCGGGAGCGGCCAATATTGTGTCCGTATTCTTCATGGTCGGCTGCATCATGACTCTCTTCAGCTTTAGAGGTTGGATTCGCTCGGCACTTTCACCTTCTTCCAGGCAAAAGTGTTGTTCACTTTAAAAAAGCAAATGTAGAGCGTGGCGAGCACGCCGGTATAGATCAGGGCACCTGTTAGAATTTGAAGTCCAAGGTCCAGTTCAGGCGACAGAGATAACCGGGAAACCCAGAAAATGCCTGCGATCATCGCGATCAGGCTTGGCACAATAATAATGCTGTTGGTGCCTACCCGCTTCCAGTTAACTCCGCCATAATGGCTCTGCAGCCACACAGTTATGCATATCGTTATCATGCTTGCCATGACCTGCCCGATAGCAACGCCTACTATACCAAAGGGAACTGCTCCCAGCAGAAACACCACGGCGACAACAACGTTACAAAGCGAGATCAGCGGCAAACGTCGTACTTGCCCCGTCAATGACAAGACCGGCTCGGTGAGTACAGCCGGACTGTATAGCATGTACATCAAGGCGAGCAGAGCAGTCAGCGGCGCTGCCGGATGCCACTGCTCTCCCAACAAGAGAACCACCAGTTTTTCCGATATCAGCGCAAGGCCAATAAAAACCGGAGCAGCAAGGGCAAGCAGGAATGGCAACAGCAAGGTCGCTTCTTTTCCCACACTTCGTTTGACTTCGGAAAGATTCTGATCGTCCCGGACTGTACGCCGAAGGCTGACCCAGGCGATCAGACGGCTCGGCTCGTCCATCATATCGGCAAATGATGACCCAAGCCGTTCTGCCACCCGGTAGTAACCCACGCTTGCCGTACCGAAGAAAATACCGATCACAAACGTGACTGCATAGGTATGAAAATAAGCCACCATGCGGGTCGCAAGTATGTAGCGGGAAAACGCAGCGAGTTCCTTCACTATTGACCAATGAAGGCGCGGGCGAGGTATCCACTTCGTCAGGATCATGGCACAGCAGAGATATGTAATCTGCATGGAAAGCTTGCCCACCGCCAGGGCAAATATTCCCCACCCCGCGAGCAAACCGGCCAATGTTACCACCAGCCCGATGCCTTCGCCGATCATAACAAGAATGGAGTGCGTTTCAGATCGACTTTGACGAACCAATAAACCGGCATAAACCGCGCTGAAGGTTGCGAATATGACCCAGACCGAGAAGATGGCGAGAATTTCAGCCGCCAGCCTCATCTCGAAAAATTGGTCCATCGCTCCCGAAACGCCAAAGCCAATCGCCATTGCTGTTGCTCCGCTGGCCAAAGCCATTGTAGCGATCTGGTTGAACAGCGAGATATCCTCACGGCAGCTCATTATGAACTCTCGCGAGCCAGCTTCGGCAATACGGGTCAACAGGATGGCAATAGCCAGGATCAGGGTGTAGATACCAAATTCTGCTGCCGAGAGCGTTCGCGCGGCCAGAACGAAAACAACAACTTGCGCCAGCTGAGCACAGATGCGCGAAGCCACGGCCATAAACCCCATTACGGCTGCTTTCCTGGCAGTAAGCCTCTCGGCAGATATCTGAGAAAACTGTTTCAGCGTGATGTCCCCGGCATTTGCTTTGAACGCTCGGATTGGCTCTGCACAGACACGTGTCGCGTGCACACAAAGTTCAACCAGCCTGTAGAAAGCGATTGCCCTATCAATACCAGATGGCCGGTTTCGTTTCAGGAACTACCCCGCTAATCAATTAGATTAGGCATTCTGGACGGACGCTTGCGAAAGTGGAACATTCGGTCCAGGGCCGCCCTCAACCCAAGAGAAATTTGCGCATTTAAACGCAGTCCGGGGGGCTGATGAGCGCGGCGCAAGGGGGACACAATGTCTACAAGGCTTCGCATCGGCATCATAACCGATTCCTTCGGGCGGCTACAGAATTGGGAAATCAAGCTCATCAAAGGCATCCTGAAGTGCAGCGAGTTTGATCTGACAGCAATCATCGAAACCGGTCCGGGTGCGGCGCGCGAAGCATCATTTGCCGGACGGTTTATTGACAGACTGGAACAGCGCATATTCGTCAAACAACTGCACTATCCCCCCCAACCATTTGGAAACAAGCAATATCGGATTCCTGTGCCCTTGCGGGCCGGTCGTGACGGACTGCTCGATGTAAACATCGATGTGGCAGTGCGGCTGACTGCAAAAGCTCTCCCGCAGGCATGCCTGGGGCAGATTGAGTTTGGCGAATGGTCACTCGACTTTGTTGACAATGCAGCCAATGGACACGACTGGACAGGCTTTTGGGAAGTTAAAGAGCGTGCCGCTCTGACCCTTGTTCAATTGGTAGCGCACCTGAACCTGGAACCGCAGCCTCTTGTTATTGCAAGCGCACGCTATAACACAAAGTACAGCGCGGCACTGAATGGTGCATTCACCAAGGAAAAGTCCGTCCTTCTCCTTCTGCGCGAGTTACGCAGATTGGCTGAAACGCGCAAGCTGGTCACAAGCTCCACCATGCCACCTGTTAAAGCACGAACCGCCCCGCAGCTTGGCGATTCCATGGCATATCTGGGGCAGCTTGGCCGAAACATCTGCGAGAAATTGGCGATACGCACAAGGGCGACAGTTGGACTTAATGCCAGGAGCTGGGGAGTCTATATGGGTGATGGGAGCATTGAGAATTTCGCTCCCGACAAGGCCAAACCCCTCAAGCTTGCTGATGGCATGTGGGCAGCTGATCCTTTTCTGTTTCGTTGGCAAGACCAGGACTATGTCTTTTTCGAGTGTTTCCCGGACAACAGCCAGAATGCCTGGATATCCGTTGCACGTCTGTCCGGAACGGAAGCCGAGTTTCTCGGTACCTGCCTGCGTACGAGTTACCATCTTTCCTATCCATTTATATTCAACAACGGTTCCGACATTTATATGATTCCCGAAACCCACCAGACAGACCGGGTCGAGATATGGCGGTGCACGCAATTTCCACTGAGGTGGGAACTTCACTCGACAGCGCTTGAAGGCAAAAGCCCAGCTGACACAACGATGTTCAAGGCAAAAGGACAATGGTGGCTGCTGACTTCTCTATCGGATCATCACACGTTCATGGATCACTCCAGCGAGCTTTATGCCTTTGCCGTTGACGGGCCAGATCTGAAAACCGTGATCCCTCATAAACGCAACCCTGTCATTATTGGCAGTGACATCGCCCGAAACGGAGGCCGGGTTCATATAGTAGGTGATCGGGTTTTCCGCCCGTCTCAATGTAATTCTCATGGGGTTTACGGCTACGGACTTAATATCCAGGAAATTACACGACTGGATGCTGAAGATTATGCGGAAGAAACTATAAAATTGGTTAGACCCGACTTCATGAACGGTATTGTTGGGTGTCACCATCTGGATACGCTCGGAACCCGATTCGTAATAGATTTATGCAAGAGTAAATAAAGCTTAGATTTCAACGACCGCCGCACACTCCCATCCGGACGAAGCTGCGTCGAATCAAGCGCGCTCGATGGCAGTTAACGGAATTAGCTCTAATTTTAATGAATATTGCTAAGGGTACAACATGTCCCTTTAAGTACTATTAATTATTGACGCAAAACGTTTATACTATAGTTTATTTGTATACAGGGAATCGAACGGCAAATAACAACAATACAACAACTTCTGCAATACTATAGTTGCAGCGTGTAAATTTCGAGTTTCCTGACTAGAATAGACTTTTTGCTTGGGGGCTTGCAGTTTTTTGGAACGCAGTGGGTCTATGCCGCGGTTCAAAAGGATTTCTAGCGCGACGCGTCTGGACAAGCCGAAACTATGGGATGGGTTGGGGTTTGCATTATGTCCTACATTACAGAACCGCTGATAGAACAGCGGACCGAAAAAATGTCGGCAAAAAGCCGGTTATACTACGATGTAGTCAAGAGAACCCTTGATGTCACATTGGCCAGTCTCGCGCTCATATTTCTGCTTCCGTTACTGATCTGCATTGTATGCATTCTGGCCGTGACTGACGGCTTCCCGATAGTTTTCAAGCAGCACAGAATTGGCCTGAACGGCAGAGAGTTTACTTGCTTCAAGTTCCGCTCCATGGCGAAAGATGCAGATGCGCGCCTGGTTACGCTTCTGGCTCAGTGTCCGGATTCACTGCGTGAATGGACGGAAACTCAAAAACTCAAAACAGATCCGAGAATCCATCGAGTCGGTCGCTTCTTGCGAATCTCGAGCCTGGATGAACTTCCACAGCTCATCAACGTTTTGCGTGGGGAAATGAGTATTGTGGGTCCCCGTCCGATCGTAATGGAAGAGATTTGCCGCTATGGCGATTCCTATCGATATTACACCGAGATGAAACCCGGCATAACGGGCCTTTGGCAGGTTAGCGGTCGTAGCGGTACTGGATATGATAGACGGGTGCAACTCGACACAGACTATTTCAAATCACGCTCTATCTGGGGCGATATGAAGATCATGATACGGACAGTATCGGTCGTGCTGTTGGCGAAAGGAAGCTGCTGAACTGAAAACTGGTGAGAGCAAATCCTGGAAAGTGTAGAACGATTTTCCATGCGGAGTTGCGTAAAAACAAACAGTTAGGGTATTTCGCAGCCGTTTTAGTTCGAAATGCTCTTGGCGAACATATTGATCGGTGTGATACGGATGCAACTCTTGTCTGGGTTACTCATGCCCCCTCTCCTTCAATCATTTTGCCCGTCCAAAACGGTCCATACAAGGATCGCCAACGCCTTGTGGGTCGAACAGGGTGGGGCACCTTGGGACATGCCACCCGATTGGGAGCCTGACAGGCAGTGGGCCTCCAAACTGGAATTGAATCTAATCCCAAATCTCGGGCCAATGTCTGTTGCTATTTTGCGCGAGTGGCTTGCGGCGAGCGGTGACGAAGCTGAAAACGGGATTGAGCGGATTTAGAGCATCCGCCAGATAATGAGCCAGAACATCACGCAAAGGAAGAATGCAGCCCAGCGAATGAGATACTTCTCTTCCACGAGGTCAAAAAATGACTTCGTTGGGCGCTCGCGTGAACTGTCAATATTCTCAGAAGTATTTTTCATCTATCTCGTAGCATTGGATTTTTGACGAAACCAACCCTATCCTTGAATCTGGGCCAAAGATAGTCCGGCAGATTTAGCCCTCTACTAAATCAATTACAACTTTAACTAAAAAGTATGAATAAAAGGATAGCGCGTTGTCGTCGGACGCGCGGGCCATTCGAATCCTGAATTTCGCATCATCAGGTGAACAAACGAACAGGATCGCCACTTCATGCCCGTAAACAAGACAATCAAAGCGGATGTAGTTTGATGGCTTGATCGTCAGATCGCCTGTTGAAAAGGGTGCAAGCCAGCAATGCGATCAGCAAGCTGGCGCACATCCTGCAATTCTCCACTGGTGAGACATGCGTCATAAAGGTCGATCAGTTCTTTGCACCAGCTTTCTGGCGTATTGGCCAAGCCCGGAGAAAGAGCGAAGGCAGCAATGCTCATGCTCTTGACGCGATCATCACTATCCAATTCTGCAAATGCCGCTGCCAGACTTTCAGCGTCAGGCGCTTCTGCAACAATTCCGCATCCGATATCCTCCGCTTCAGTGGCAATGAAAGCAGATTTGAACGCGACGATCGGTATTCCGCTTTGAAGGCTTTCATGAGCGACAAGCCCAAAGGGTTCCGGGAGCCTGCTTGGCATGACGACGAAACGGGCTTCCTGAAGAAGTTCATTGATCTCATCATGGGTCTTCCAGCCCTCCCATATAACTTCCGGATAGCGCTGGAGGAGTTCTGCACGAAATGCTCCATCCCCGATGACACGCAACCGGCGTCCCACTATCCGTGCGGCTTCGGCAGCAATGTCGACACCTTTTTCAAACTCAAGCCGCCCTATAAAAAATACATCACCATTATCTTCGACAGCTATACGCTTTTTTGCAAAAGGCTTGACTGGATTAAGCACCGTTCTGATGCGTGATGGCGGAATTCCACCGCGCTCCAGCCACGCATTCATCATTGGATGAATGGAAGCAATCGTGCAGTTGGACTTGGACATATCCAGAAGCCGTGTGCGCAACCACGAACGTGCAAAGCGCCACAGCTTGTCGGCGTAACGGCGTTTGTCGCAGTTTGAAGCCAGGCATTGCCCGCTTAACGGCGTCAACGAACATACCGTGTTTGTATTGAAATTGGCATAGCTCCCGTTGGGACATACCAATGTAAAATCATGCGCTGATATTATCAGACGGCTGTAGACTGGTTTAAGCGCCGAAAATATGGAAGGCGACAGTATCTGCGCCCATGCATGGACGTGATAAACTGTGCCCGGCGTATCCCTTTGCGCAATAAAGCGCGTAATCGCCTCATAGGCGGCCTTGTTATATGCGCCATCCATAATGCGCTTGTGAACCGGCAATTTGAGGAGTGGTTGACTTCCCAAACCCGCAACCTCCACATTATTCCCCTGCAACGGAAAACCGGCGCCAGAGTCACCTGTCAGGAAGGTAACGGCGATGCCCGCCTCGTGTAGCAGCCTTCCCGATAGCAATGCCAGGGCAGCCGCGCCGCCACTGGCCACGGCTTCGTCATTGATGATTACGACACGTTCAAGCATAGGGTAAATATCCTTCAGCCCGGTCGCAGGGAGTTTGTACCAGCTTGTGCCGGCGGCTTCAGGGCGAGCACAAGCGCACCGGAGCGACCCCTCTCAGGCACGACTGGTGCCTGCAACATCGTGTCTGCAGCGTATTGCGCATTGCGGCGTTCAAATTCCCTGCCGATGAGTTGGCTAATTTTGTCTTTGAATGTCTGCTTGCTGAATCGCAGCGAGTGCGCGCGAATTCTGGAAGGGACAAAGCTTCTTTCCGCCTGCTCGAATCGCTCTACGCAGTCCATCATGGCCTCGACCGATTGTTCTGCAAACAGCATGCCGGAAACGCCTTCGATCACTGTATCGACTGCCCCACCCTTCCCATAGGCAAGAACCGGCCGACCGCTAGCCATGACCTCAACCGGCACAATACCGAAGTCTTCTTCTCCGGGAAAAATGAGCGCCTTGCAGCGTGCCATATGGCTTTTCAGAGATGCAAAAGGCTGATGACCCAGAAATGTGATTGTCGGCCCTGCCTTGCTTTTGAGGCTGGTCATTTCTTCGCCTGTACCGATCACCACAAGTTTCTTGTTCATTCTGGTGAATGCTTCCACCGCAAGATCAACGCGCTTGTAACCTACCAGTTGCCCGGCACACAGGTAAAAATCATCCACAACATCGGATACGGCAAAATCATCGACAGAGACGGGCGGGTGGATGACGACCGCATCCCGCCGGTAATATCTTTGTATGCGGTTGGCGATATGACGGGAATTGGCAACAAAGCAATCGACGCGCGCGCTGGTCGAAACGTCCCATTGGCGTAGCCAGGATGCTATCACCGGCATGAACAACCGTTTCACGAAGCCCGCAGTGGCATGGTAGAAAAAGTAGTGATCCCAGATGTACCTCATGGGTGAGTGGCAGTAGCAAACATGCAGCGCGTCGGGTTTGGGAATGATACCCTTTGCCGGACCAGACTCGCTTGAGATGATGAGATCATAGCTGGTCAGATCCATGCTCTCCAGCGCCAGCGGCATTAAGGGCAGCAGCATCTGATAGTGCTTCTTTGAGCCGGGTATCTTTTGCAGGAAAGACGTTGTGATTTTGTGGTTCTTCAACCGGCCCGTGATAGCGTCCGGGTCATAGACCAGTGTGAAAATGTCGGCGTCCGGATAGATCTCGCTCAGCGCTTCAAGAACTTTTTCACCGCCTCGCATTGATAAAAGCCAATAATGAACGATCGCTACTTTCACAATACTACCCCTCGCCCGTGACATCGCATGCGCCGGCGAGAGCGCGTGTCGTGCCCGGGTCTTGATTATTTGGTTGGTTTCTTCAGGACGGATATGAAGCAGTGCTACGCCGAAATTCTACATTCAATTCACTTTAGAATTCCGGCGTAGGTCCCCCACTGACTGCCCGCTCGCTCCCACACACGCTTGATTTTTTTTGTTTTGTTTTCATGCGTTTAAAAACTTGCGACCACACGAACAAAGCTAAATCGCTGCCCGTTACGCAAGCGTGACTCAAACGGTATTTTGAGAAAATTCTACAGAATCTGCGCTAACTAATAGGATTGTACTGAATTCGGCTAGGAACATGAATGCAGAGTTAAGTCTTCAGCTTAAGCCACTGGCTGGTTTCGTTGAATTTCCAGTCAGAATAATGAACGCCGCGCACACTCATCATTTTTGCCTCATGTCGCCCCAACATTGCTTCCAGCAACAATGTCGCGTCTTGCCGCTTTATGTTGCAGATATATGGTTTGACACGGGCTTCTGCACTGGCAACTTTTTTTGAAGCCTCGTCAAATACCCGCCGCCAACTGCGCTCCTTGAAAAATATGGCATTGGCCGTGGTGCGAATATAAAGCAGCTCATCCGAATTGATTGCTCCGGCGGCTTTGGCCTTTTCCAATGTTGCGTCAATCGTGACCATTGCTTCACTGAACGCGATATAGCCAAATTCGGCGGGCGCATGAACCTGCGCAACAGCTGCATCATCCTCCAGCCCGCCAAAGGCATAGCGTTCGAACACTTCGCCTATGCCGATCATGCCAAAGGGGTAGCATTCGGCGGCGCGCAAAGCCCCCATGCTGGCACCGCCGTAGATTGTTGCGCCTTTTGACAGGGCATAGAGGATTTCCTTGTGCCAGACGGCTGCAACATCCTCAAAACGTCCATCGACAAGCCCGATCGTGCGAAAGCCTTGATCCACCGCGTGGGTAATGTCACCGCATTTGGCCGGGCCGCGGCAGGTGAGTTCATGGTCCGGCAGCAGCACATCTTCTCCACTGCGTGATGGCACAAACTCGGTTCCTGAAAGACTTGGGCCTGCGAAAAGAATCTTCATGGCATTACTTTACTGGCGGAGCATTGCATTGAGCGCCCTCCCGCCAAAACGATGCTTGCGAATTCCTGCCGGACTTTCAAGCTCATTGACCAGCACGCGGCATACGGAAAATCCATATTCTTCTCCGCCAAGCGGCACAGCAACCACGCTCCTGATGCCGCGCTCGCGCAAGGGTTGGAGATAGGTTTCAAGACTGGCGCGTGCGACCGGAGACGGGTCTTCGAAATGAAAAACACTTTCGGGTTTCGCATGAATATAGACGGCAAGGTCCGGCGCAAGCCGCTGCGCATATTCCGATGGATCGAAATCATCCCGCGCCCCTGAAATATTGGTGATGCGGGTCTGTGCCGCCTCGGTAATTGCGCGCATGGCCGCTACATGTGGAGAGAGGTGGCAGCCATATCCGGCCGCGAGATCGAAATGCAGATAGGTGCCGTGCTGCGTCGCAGGGCTGATGGTTGCCATGAAAACCGGCAGCGCAATGTCAGAGCTTGTATCGAAAAGTCTCAGTACAAACCCAGCGCTGGTGATATGGTCGACGAGCCAATCAATATTGCTGTCTGAAAATGCATGCGGGTCGACACAGCGCGCCTGAACGCCAGCGTCACGCTGAAAGCGCCACAGCTCTGTCGCATCGCGCTCCACCCGTTCACACAATCCATGGATAACGGCTTCCAGCAGGCAGTTGCCGGAGGCCAACCCATCAGTTGATTGGCTGTAATGCCAGTGCTGTCGCTGCGACGTGAAGTCCAGCGACACGACCTCACGCGGCACGAAAACCGGTACTTGCCTGAGAAGATCAAACCCTTCCAGCCATTCGATGGACTCGTTATCGTCCGGTTCGTCAGCACCGCGCATGAGAAGCATGCGCCCATCGAAAACAGCATGTCCGTTGTCGCGCAGCGCAGCTTTCGTGGCAGTGATCGAGGAAACCGGAATATCCTCCGCAATGGCGATTTCAGCGGCTTCCATGACAGCAGAAGCACGCGCATGTGCTGCCGTAACACCTTTGCCCTGGCTGACGGCCAAGGTACGGCTATTGGGGCGCACCGCCATCCAGACCGGGATACCGATGCGATCCAGGCCTGTCACTTCGGCCATTCGAACAATGCCCAAACGGGAAAAGTGCGGACGCAACCGGTTCACGGTTACATCCGCATCATGCAGTCTTGTGGATGACGGGTCGTTATTGCCCGCAGCGGAACGAAGCTTGGCTTCATCCGTTGAGAGCCTTTCGAAAACCGAAATCCCGGCCCGTGATTTCATGAATGCTCCAACAGGCCGTTTAAAAGTCCAAAGTCAGTGACTCGACGGACTGGCTGAAAGTGCCCGGTCGGATGGTCCGCTTCGCCAATCGAACGAGAGCGCCCGATCAGACGGATCACTTCGCTTGTCAAACGAAAGTGCCCTATCTGAACAGTCACCGCGTTGGTCTGATGAAGCGACAATATCCTGATCCAACTGGTTGATTGTCTCAATAAACGTACTGCCGGCTTGACCAAGCGAACCAATTACGTCCTGATCCAGAAGTTCAACAGTCCTTGCTTCTACGTCTACCAACCACATTTTATCTGTGTTTGGTTCATTCCTGATATAAATTTGTGCCATGCGAATAACCTTTCCATTAAGGAGAGCCCACATGACAAAGATAAGATGATTCGAATTTAGAGCAAGAATACGTTTGGATTGTACTCAGTAATCTTTATTGTTTATTGTTTCGTTTTCCGACAAAGACATCGTTGCTGCTTCCGATCGACTATCCATCGATATTGCGACGTCGACGCCTTTAATCAGAATTATGTTGTGCTCACGAGCATGATTGACTAGCTGGACGAGACTTTTGTCCCCAGCAGTTGGTAGCTTTTCCAGCGATAACGCTTCGACTGTCTCTCCTTCAACATCAACCAGCCAAAGTTTTTGGGTCTCTGCTTCGCCGAGGATGAAGAATTTTGCCATGGAGCCGCTCCTTTATTCAAATTTCATTGCGATGATTGCTACTCGAAGCCAGCCTCGCGAAGAGCTGCCTCATATTTCATACGATGCTCAGGCAACCTTAGACACAAACCCTTAGTCCAATCTTCGATTTTGAAGGACGGATTATCCTCCAACGCGTAACCTCGATATTCTGCCGCCTTCTCTGACTCACCAAGCTTTGCCCAACACGCCGCCATAAGACGCGAGGCTGCACGTGGGTTTTGCATGTTTAATAAAGAGTCAATAGCGTCTTGATGACGGTCGAGACTGTGAAGGGTGCCCGCACCGACCCAATAATAATAATCGGGTGCCAACGGATTGTGGCTTATTGCCTCTTGAATTTTTTCAAGTGCTGCATGTAAATCACCATAATGTGTCAGAGCATCGGCATAGTCGGCTAGCAAATCCGCATGTTGGGGGTTAATCGACTTGCCTTGGTCGAAATATTCGAGACTGTCGTCGAATTTGCCCAGATACATACTGATAGTGCCCAGTTCCCGCAGAGGCCGCTCATCATCAGGGTCGGCTGGGGCAGCGCGTTTGGCAACTTCTTCACCGGCAAGAAGTATGTCTTTTTCATTACGCGCCAGCATCAGCCATTCCTTTTGCATGGTGCGTGCGATGCCGCTGAGTGCCGGAACAAAATCCGGCGAAGCTGTCAGGGCATTTTTGAAAGATTGACGAGCCTGACGCAATTTCGACAAATCGAATTTGTCGATTTCGCGCTTGCCCATGAGATACCAGTAATAGGCATTCGGGTCCTGGTAGAGCTTGTTATAGCGGTCAAGTTCCGACTTCTCGATTGTCGAGACAACGGAAAGAATAATGCGGATGGAAAGCTGGCGATATTGCTGTTCCGGCAGCACATAATCGAATTTTGTTTTTTCCGCCCAGACGATCTCCTGCGTTTCGGTGTCGATCAGCTTGACCGACAGGAAGCAAAATCCGTCACGCCGCACAATTTTGCTGTCTACCGCGTAGCTGACACCGAACTGCGTCTTGAGTCCGTCGAAACTGTCAATCGGCGATTCTGTTACCACGCGCTTCGACGTATAGGGCGCGATAACGGAAAGTGTGCGCAAACGGCATAGGCCGATCGTGATATCGTCCACCAGCGATGCGGCAAGCTGTTCCATGGGATCGGAGGCATTATGCGGCAGATAGAGAACCATGACTCGCGGCAGGCCAGCCTGTTTGGCCTGTTGCAACTGGGTGGCAGCGCGGATCGCATTCGGTGTCTGTATCTCGGTCCGGATTGTAATGGGTTGTGCTGGTTGCGTGGCAATGAGCCCTCGGGTCGTTGCTGGTGAAAGCTTGGGCAGCAACTGCTGATATAGCTCGATGGTTTGCTCTTCCGGCTCGACATCAAGATCGTCGCGCAGTTTTTTCGCGCATTCCCGGAATGTCCGCTCCACCTTGGCAATCAGACCAAGCTGCGATGCCGTCTGCATCAAAGCGCGATAGCCAACTTCCTGATAAGGATCAATTTCGGTCAACTTGCGTGCGCATTGGCGCTTTTCATCAATACTTACGCCGGTAGGCTGATCAATCATCAAAAGCAACATCGCTGTCAAATCATCGCGAATCTTCACGCGCTTAACATCCAGCCATTCGTCAA
Source organism: Phyllobacterium sp. K27 (assembly GCF_054796155.1). Taxonomy (NCBI): domain Bacteria; kingdom Pseudomonadati; phylum Pseudomonadota; class Alphaproteobacteria; order Hyphomicrobiales; family Phyllobacteriaceae; genus Phyllobacterium; species Phyllobacterium sp. K27. The sequence continues at coordinate 113,692 of NZ_JBTWND010000003.1, forward strand.
AATCGGAAGCTTGCGGTTCGTTTTGTGCGAGGAGATCGCCCGTATAAAGCTCGATCATCGGCAGCAAGGATTCGATATCCCCCTTCTGCATTAGCTCCATATATTCGAGAAGATCGATACGCAGAAGCTCGGCTCTCACCTGAGAGAGGTTCAGGTAAACATAAGTCGCATCGCCCTGGATAAGACTTAAGCCATATTGCTCCTGAAATTTGCGGATACGCGCAAGACTTTGCCGCAGATTCATTGAGGCGTGGGATTGATCCGTCTCGGACCAAAGAACTTGTGAAAGTTTGCCGCGAGAAACGGAATGATTAGGACTTTCCAGCAGAAGGTAAACAATAATACGAAAAAAATTCGCAGGAACACGGGGAACAAGTTGCCCGCCCAGGCTTACAGTTGCCTCTCCAAAAACTGCAATCTTCATTCCGAATAAGCCCCGGATTTATCTAACTGTTTCTTCCCGATATACGATCTGCATGGCCTGTCAGTCACATCTTTATCAAGCTTACCCGCACGGTCTTATCAAGAGACCGAAGGTAAAACTATAATAAATTTGTACTAATATTGTCTTTGAAGTACTCGTAAAGAGAACGGAAACACGGAATGTTCCGGTCCTGGTTCGTTTTTTATAAGATAAATTCGCTTTAAGTCTCGACTATCCGCAAAATATCGACATAGCGCAAGAGGGTTGAGGTCTTTTTGAAAGAAAAGAACCTGGATAAATATTTCTGAACAGGCACTGGTTCATGGAAATCAGTGTATTATCTGATACCGATATTTGTTTGGGTTACTATAGATTGTCGTGGAAAGATGAAACCTGTCCCAAAATGCCCTCCACAAAACTCAATTGACTTTCAAGAAATGCAGCTCGCTTTTCATAAGCTCTTATTACGCCTGTCAGATTTTCCAAACGACCTTCGTACGAGTCCGGTTCGGCAATCTCGGCCATTGCTTCAAGTGTCAGTGCCGCATCTGCCGATGCTTCAGCAAAACGTTTATTGAGCCCCAGCTGTTCCATTTGCAATTCATTCTTGACGGCCAGCAGCGTCGTGACAATACGTTTGAACCGCGCAGTATCAGCCTCGCGATCCCGTTCTGGACTTCTGATATTAAACCCCAACATTGACCTTCCTCCCGTCTGATTGACTTGCACCACTCACAGGTTCCGGTGACGGATGGAGCTTGCCATCTCCCTTACGCACCATGGACGTGAGCACTCTTCGCAGCGGCTCATCGTAGAAACGCCAGGCAATCCAGGAAAAAGTCAGGATCAGAATGAAACTGATGCTGGCAATAACGTGAACATTCCAGCCTGAAAGCAATGACTGGCTAAGACCCGACATCATCAAAATTACAGGAAAATGCAAAATGTAAACCGGATAAGACAAACCACCGAGCACGTAACTCGAACGTATGGCGCTTGTCTGTCCAATACCACCAATGACAATGGCAGGCAGACATATGGTGATAAGAAACAGATCCACCCATGGAAAGCTCTGCGCAGACAAATCGACTGGAATTGCAAACACACCGGCGAGTACGACGGAAAGCGTAAAAACGCTCCAATGCCGTCCATACGCACCTATTCGGTGCTGCTCACGATAAATAACCACACCCAACGGAAACCCGAAACACACTCGAGCCAAACCGCCCCAGAAGGTTGCGGTATCATATCCGATGTTGAACGCTTGATAATGGCTCGCAAAAAGCGCCAAAAAGATCAGGCTCATCAGTATAATTAAGATCAGCGTGCTGGTGCGCAGCCAAATACCACAGGCCGCCCACGCAAGATTTATAAGCAACTCGAAAAACAGAGACCAGAGCGGGCCGTTACCGGGAAATAGATCGTGAGATGCAACTGTCGCTCCGAGGAAAGATGGAACCATTGCGAGATTGAGCATTCCGGATGCCAACAAGATACCCAAAGTTTCAACTTTTTCGGGAAAGAACATCCATTTCAACAGGAGCACAGTTAAGCCCATACCGGCACCAAGGAACGCCAGCGGATAGAGTCTGATAATGCGTTTTATGATGAATGACCTAAGCGACAAATGAGTTCGAAGATCTTTTTCATAGGCATGCGCGACAACGAATCCGCTGAGTACGAAAAAGAAATCGACAGCAAGATAACCTCGCGGGACGATAGCCGGAATCATGCCAAACTGTGACAGATGGAATCCAACGACAATTAGGGCCGCGATCCCTCTGAGAGCATCGAGCGTGTCGTATCGTTGCGCATTCATCGCTTTCCCCAAGTTCCGCCGCCTGGCCTTTTTCATGGCACAGGGAAAGCCGAGCGGCACTGCATGCAGTTATAGGCCAGACGCCACCTCTCTGTCGTGTCAGCAATTTGAACTAGGGCAATAGACTGAATGGTAAGGTCGCGTTCATTTGCCAAGCCGGCAAACGACTGGCACGCCAGCTGGTTTATCACTGCTGGAATGAGATTGCGTTCGTTCTGGTCCGATGCCTGGAGTCGAATTTCGCGGCCAGCGGAACCAGCGAGAGCGCCGCAATAAGCCCAATGATCAAGCATATTCCATAGTTTATTCTAAACTTCATATCTCAGTCCACATTGAATCAATGCGGACATTTTCATCGCAAAAGCTGACACGGACCTGAACCTTCACATTTCCTGGCCTGACCCGGCAATTTTTTCTCATTCAGCTTCCTGTCAGGAAAAAGGGCGATTGCAGCTCCATCTTTGCCGCCAAGGGCGGTGTCTTGAGCTTGAGCATGCAAGGAAGTCGCACGTGTCAATCGCACTGAATTATTCTGAAGGTCGCTCGTTTCGCCCCCAACTTGGAAGCGTGACGTTGAGCATTCTGGTTGCAATCTTTTTGATTGCTACCGCCAATAATACGTTTTGGGGGAAAGCCACCGTCCTGCTGGAAGGCCAGACCGTCACGCTAATCTACCTGGCATTTGGCCTCACATGCGCGTTCATCGCCCTGTGCGTGTCATTTTCCCTGAAATATCTCACAAAACCGTTCTTGATCACGCTCTTGCTTTTCAGCGCATCAACATCCTGGTTCATGGATAGCTACGGCACAATCATCGACGTGAACATGTTGCAAAGCACCATAGACACCACAAATGCTGAAGCTGGTCATCTCATGACGCCTGCCTATATCTGGCACATGTTCCTGTTCGGCGTTCTGCCTGCCCTTCTGGTCAGTTGGGTCCGGATCAAGCACCGGACCTACCTGCAAAAGGTCAAATGGAACATGGTTGTCATTTTACCAGCGCTTGTCTTTTTCCTGGTCGCGGCGCTTTCCCACGCAAGCACGTATCTGTCGCTTGGGCGGGAACATCGCGACTGGTTTGCCACTTTAAATCCCATCGCACCTATCGTGAATGTGGTCAAACTGGCGATCCGGACGACCAGCAGCCAGAACATCATCGTGCAACCACTCGGTACAGATGCACGTATCTATTCTGCCGCACCGGCAGGCAAACCCCGGGTAACAATTATCGTGGCAGGAGAGACCGCACGGGCCGAGAGCTTTTCGCTCGGGGGATATGGGCAAGCAACCAATCCCGAATTGTCCAGACAGGATATCACCTATTTTCCCCAGACGAGTAGTTGCGGCACCATTACCGAAGTTTCATTGCCATGCATGTTCTCGGTCTATACGCGCAAGCAATATACGCATCGCAAAGGCCTCGAAACTGAAAACCTTCTGGATGTGCTTGGTCATGCCGGGATCAAGACAGAATGGTGGGACAACAATACCGGCGACAAGAAGATCGCCAAACGGACCGCCTATCAGCCGCTCTACAAGTCCGGAAATCCGGCATACTGCAAGGATGGCGAATGTCTGGACAGCATCCTTCTCGACCAACTCGACAATTGGCTCGACAATGTGAAATCCGATTCAGTGCTGGTTATTCATCAGCTCGGCAGTCATGGGCCTGCCTATTATCTGCGCTATCCGGAAGAGTTCCGCCGCTTTACACCCGATTGCCGCACATCGGAATTTGCAAAATGCACACGGCAGGAAATAATAAATTCCTACGACAATACCATTCTCTACACGGACCATATTATCTCGACTGTGATCGACAAGCTCAAGGCACGGGAATCCCGCATATCACCCTCGATGATTTATATGTCAGACCACGGGGAATCGACAGGGGAATATGGGCTTTACCTTCATGGTGCGCCCTACTTCATGGCGCCGACCCAACAGACCCATGTGCCCTTTGTATTGTGGCTCGGCCAGACAGCCAAATCGGAAATTGACGCCAAATGTCTTGCGACCGAGGCTGTAAAAACCCACTCGCATGACAATCTGTTTCATACTGTGCTGGGCATGATGCATGTGGAAACAACGGTGCACGACAAGGCGCTTGATGCTCTTGCGCCATGCCGGCAGGGGCAATCATCGTGAGCGACAGCCCGTACTTCAAAAAGATAACCGGATTTCGTCATCTGTTTGCCGCTGCAAGCTACTCCATGAAAGGGGCTGAGCGACTCCTGCACGAGTCAGCCGCGCGGCACGAGGTCATTGCTTATCTTGTCGCAGTTGCATTGTTCTCGCTCATGGGAGCCGCGCTTCTTGACTATGTGGTGCTGACAGCTTTGTTCCTGTTGCTTCTTGCTGTCGAGGCTTTGAACACGGCGATCGAAGAAATCGTTGATCATATTTCCCGTGATTACTCGGTTGCCGCACGAAATGCGAAGGATCTGGGTTCCTTTGCAGTCTTCGGCGTTCTCGGTATCAATGCCATCTTCACAGCCTATGTTGTAATCGATTTGCTGACCTCAACTTAATTGGGTATTGAATGCTGTCACTAAATAAGACCGGGGTCAGGTTTGCGGGTTCTCCTTGTTGAAGACGATCAAACCCTTGGTGAGGCTGTGCGTGATCACGTCGCCAGTACTTACCATGCGGTCGACTGGATGCAGACCATCGACGATGCCACGGCATCCGTCCGTGTTGTTGAGTACGGGCTCATATTGCTTGACCTCAGATTGCCGGATGGCAGCGGCATCGACTTTCTCAAAACGCTCCGCGCAAAGGGTGATGCTACACCCGTTATCATTCTTACTGCACACGACCAGATTTCTGACCGCATTGAGGGATTAAATGCGGGCGCAGATGATTATCTCGTCAAGCCGTTCGATCTCGATGAATTAAGCGCACGCATACTTGCGGTCACGCGACGGCATTCCGGCAGCTCAAGCTCCGTCATTACAGTGGGCACACTTCGCATCAATATCGCCGACAGAAGCATCTTCTCAGGCAAGCATGAGATCGTGTTGTCAGGACGGGAATGGGCTGTACTCGATAAATTGCTTTCCCGCACCGGCGCCGTTGTGTCCAAGTCTCAAATTGAAGAGGCTCTCTACGCCTTCGGTTGGGAAGTCGAGAGCAACACTGTTGAAGTCTATATCAGCCGACTGCGCAAAAAACTCGGACGCGAGCATGTCTCGACGATACGCGGCGTCGGATACAAGATTGAAGGCCGGTCATGAAAAATCGCAGCATGACACGTCGATTGATTTTCTCGCTGACCGCGACACTGATCGTTTTTTGGCTTCTTGCGACAATAGCCGGCATGTTTGTTATGCAGGACGAATTCGGAGAAATATTCGATGGCTCTCTACAGGCGACGACTGAACGTCTGACGCCACTCGTCGTCGATGATGTTCTGCAAAACGCGCAAATGTCCGAGGCCCGCCGACAGCAGAGTCTGAGTGAATCCACCCATAAGGGTTATCTTACCTATCAAGTCAGGGATGCGACAGGCAAAGTTATTCTTCACTCCCACGATGTATCGGCAACACCCTTCGTTGCACCGTTGAAACGCGGCTTCTTCCAAGATGATGTTTCACGATTTTACACCGTTCCGGCGGCCAATAACACCATCTTCGTGCAGGTCGCCGATTCCATAGCGCATCGCACCGAAGCCGCCGTCGAAGGGGGGCTGGCTCTGCTCCTCCCTGTTCTGGTGCTCATTCCGGTTAGTATTATAGGTATATGGCTCATTGTCCGCCGCTCCATTGAGCCCGTCAATGATTTGCGTGAGGCAATCGCTGGCAAGGATAGCGGCAATCTTGCTCCAATAGAGCTGTCAACCTTGCCACGCGAGCTTCAACCCATTGTATCATCGGTCAATCGCCTGCTTGAACGCTTGCGATCAACCCTTAAAGCCGAGCGCGAATTCACCGCCAACAGCGCTCACGAATTACGCACTCCTCTCGCCGGGGCACTTGCGCAAACCCAGATGCTGAAATCCGAAGTGCGCAGCAAAGGCTCAAAGTCACGCTTGGCGCTCATCGAGGCATCTTTGCAAAAGCTTATCAGGCTTGTCGAAAAGCTTATGCAACTGGCGCGCGCCGAGGCAAGGATCGGTACTGCAAATGAAACCGCTGATTTGGGAAATGTTCTGGAGCTTGTGATAGAGGACTTCAATCGTGCCTCCGGGACAGATGATCGAATCCGGTACAGCAGAGCCCCAACTGCCACGCTTCACCGCCAGGTCAGTGAGGATGCTTTTGCCATTGTCCTTCGGAACCTGATAGAAAACGCCCTGATCCATGGCGATCAAAAAGCTCCCGTGAGAATAAGTTTCGAGCAGAATGGTGCAATTTGTATTGCCAATGATGGGCCGGTCCTTAGCGCGAATGAACTTGAATCCATCCGGCATCGCTTCAGCCGCGGCGCGACAACGTCTCCAGGCTCAGGTCTTGGCCTGTCTATAGCCACCGAGCTGGCAACTCAAATGGGAGCGACATTGGAGCTAAAATCTCCCGCAACCAACGCCAGCACGGGCTTTGAATCCATACTGCGTTTCAATTGAGGCCTTCAACAAGCCAGAGACGTTTCAATCACGGCCTTCCGGCGCGCCAAGTGGGAACATGTAACGATAAGGTCGGGCTTCATCCAGCGCCCGGGCATAGCTTGCGCGCGCAAGAAGGCGATTGCGGTAAGTCCAGAGATTTTGGTAATGCTTTGGTATGGGGTAGGTCCAATCCGCATAAAGCAAGGACGGCGCTGCGGCGCAATCGGCCAGACTGAAATCACCGGCCACCCACTCTCGCTCAGCCATGCGCTGGTCGAGAAGCGTATAGGCATCGCCCAATGCCTCTTTCCATTTTGCACCATCTTCACCATCATCCGGTTCGCGACCGATCGAAAGGTAGACAAGCCTCTGCTGCGGGTAGTTGACATAGTTATCGAAAAACCGATCCCACATCCGTACCTCCACAGCTTTCATGGGGTCAGCGGGTATCAGCTTTGGCGTGTCTGGGTAGCGGGCATCAAGATACTCAATAATAGTCGTGGCCTCGAAGATTAGTTCCTGCCCGTCTTTCAAGACTGGGAATCTCTTGATCGGCCAAAGCGCTGCGAACTCGCTCGCAACAGGTTCAGTACCATCAAGCATTCGTGTTTCGAAGGTCACGCCCTTCTCATAAAAGCCGGTTTTGGCTTTTTGTACATATGATGAGAGCGGATGAAGGTACATGATCAGCGTCATTATTCATTTCCTTTGGGTGCACCGGTGGGATGAGCGGCCATCTCGCCTCCTACTTTGCCAGCACGATATGAAGCGCATGTTCCGTCAGAGTACGTTGCGTGACGCTGAACCCAAGTTCGGGCAGATCGATCCCCGCAAACATTGCTTCACCTTGTCCCAAGACCACTGGTGAGATCGCAAAATGTAATTCGTCAATGAGCCCAGCTTGCAAGTACTGGCGAACAGTGCTCACGCCGCCGCCAATCTTCACATCAGCATCTCCAGCTGCGGCTTTTGCCTGCTCGAGTGCAGTTTCAATTCCCTCTGTTACAAAATAGAAGGTTGTACCGCCCTCCATGACAATCGGATCGCGCGCGTAATGGGTGAGAATAAAGGTCGGTGCATGGTAAGGCGGATTGTTCCCCCACCAGCCCTTCCAGTTATCATCGGGCCATTCGCCCCGAGCTGGGCCAAACATATTGCGTCCGAGAATGAAGGCACCAAAACCAGCCATGCTGCGGACAGCATAGTCATTATCAAGTCCCGTCTTTCCGGCTTGCTTTCCAACCATTTCATTGAACATCTTCGTCCCGAACACCCATTGATGCAGTTCCTCTCCTCCCTTGCCCAAAGGGTCAGCCAGACTTTGTTCCGGCCCTGCCCCGAACCCATCAATTGAAACGGAAAAACCGCCTACCTTCACTTTTGTCATCACGTCCTCCAACCAATTGTTCTTTGCAACTGGTTGTCTAATGACACAACCGATCCTATATTGCAACCAGTTGCGGTGGAGATGAGCGCATTTGAACGTTGAAAAAAGATCTGGATGCCCGATAAACCTGTCACTGGAGGTCTTGGGTGATAAATGGAGCCTGATCATCATACGCGATATGATGTTTGGAAATCGGCGGCATTTTCGGGATCTACTGACCCATTCGGAAGAAAGAATAGCTTCGAATATCCTTGCTGCAAGGCTCAAGCACTTGTTGTCAGTTGGTTTGATCGATAAGCAGGATGATCCCAGCCACAGTCAGAAAGCCATATACAGTTTAACGGAACCAGCCATACAACTCGTTCCCCTTCTTGCCATGATGGCGGGCTGGGGACGCAAACACCTTCCCGTTACTCCGGACTTGAGTATTCGGGCTGAACTTCTGGAAAATGGTGGCCCGGTGATGTGGGAAAAGTTCATGGAAGAACTGCGGAACATCCACATCAAGGACCCGATTGGCGGCGCGAGTGGTCAGGTCACCTCGTCAGTTCTTATCGATTTGACGACGGCTTACATGCAGGTGCGTGCAAGGATGGGGGAAGCCGGGTAATGACTTGGCATTTCGCTCGATGCCAATGAGGAAATTTGATGTTTCTGCCCAATTGAATATTTTACATCATAAAACAACAATTGACTCATTTCTAATTTTATTAAAATGTATCCTAATTCATCATTGGTTGAATCGAGCGTGAATGCTCCGAGATTTGGAGCGGGATCATTGTCGCGTTATTTGTCGGATTTCTTCAGGCTCAGGCAACCACTTTCCTGTGTGGAATGCAAAACTGTCTTCCTGCAAATCCCGGAAGAATCGTTTGACGACGCTCCAGTGCATTGCCGAGAATGTGGTGCCTATATTTGCAACTGGTCGTCCGTGAAAGACCCGTGCTCGTCAAACAATCACGGGCCCGGCAATTCAGATACGTCCGACCTGCAAAAGCTCGCCAGAACAGGGCTCTAATCAATGGGCAAGGCAAAGCTCTGTTTAACAATTTGGCTGGGAACGTCGGTTTTAACGTTCTGTATGCCATTGATCTTCGTCAGGTGAGTTGACTGAAAACGCCGGTAGTCGTCGAGATCGGCAACGACCACCCTAAGCAGAGCGTCACTTTCACCGAGCATGATATAGCATTCGACCACTTGGGGGAGTTTCTTCATGGCCTCCATGAAATGCTCGATGGTTTCCGCGTCCTGTGCCGTCAGCCACACACGAGCAAACATGGAAAGTGCCAGATTGAGTTTGGCTGGATTAAGAACAGCAACATAGCGATCAATTATACCCGCCGCCTCCATTAAGCGGACACGGCGCAGGCATGGTGAGGGCGACAGACCGACTTGCTGCGCAAGTTCCACATTCTGCAGGCGACCATCCCGCTGCAGCGCCCTCAAAATCCGCTTGTCTATCTCATCCAGTATCATTGGAGTTCCATGCCATATAATTGCTTTTTAGTATTGTTCAATGCTAATTTTTCCCAGTTTCAAGCAATCTTTGCAAGAAAATTGCGACAGCACTGTCTTAGTATTTCAATATGGAATTTCAAACTATAGCTCTCTTCACTGCAACCGTTTTGCCTTTGATCTGCACCCCAGGTCCAGACATGCTCTTCATCGCATCACAAGCCGTCTCCACAGGAGCAGCGGCTGGTTTGCGCGCCACCGCCGGTGTCTGCCTGGGTTATGTGGTTCACTCTGCACTCGTGGCCTTCGGGTTGGCTGCGATCATTGCCGCTTCGCCCATCCTGTTCGAGGGGCTCCGCTGGATGGGCATTGCCTATCTGATCTATCTCGCTTTACGGCTGATACGGTCTGCGCTCAGCACAGATCTTTTGAATATCAGAGCCATGCCTAATTCGGCACCACTCAAGCGCGGATTTCTGACGGCATTGCTCAACCCCAAGGGTATGATGATCTACATTGCCATACTGCCGCAATTTATGCATGGGCAAAGCAATGCCGCTTTCCAGGCTGGTGTCTTGTCTGCTGTTTTTGTGTGCTGGTGTGGCGTGGTCTATACGCTGTTGAGTCTCATCATTGGCAAAGTCAGAAACCGCGGCCATTTCAATGACAAGCGTCGACGGATCATAGAAGCCGGTGCCGGATGGCTTTTGATCGTTGCTGCCAGCGTCATGGCAGCACATTGAACTGCGGCAAAAAAATAATTCTATTGAAATCGAACCGAACGGTTTGAAATAAGCCGACATCTATCCATATAATTGATGGGGCATATCGATCAGGATAAATCATATGGACGGCAGCGCAGTTCAAATCTCATCGTGTGGACGCAATGAGACCCGTTCTCTTTGGCTGCGGCAACGTATTGTCATCCTTCGCAATAATCCGAATTTCTGTCAGGCTTCCTTTGAATATGCTCATGGCATTGTCCGGGTTTTCGAAGGCCAGTACATGGCCAATAAGGTCATGGCGAACGCTGCACGACAAGTCATTTGTATGACGATTGCTGCCATGCATTACGGACGCGATGAGGCCCATCACGGTGCCTCCATTTCAAACCTTCAGCACGTTACTACCGCACTTGGTCTGTGCAGCAAGAGCACGACAGCGGCCACCGTTAACCTGCTTGAGAATATCGGGCATGTAACGCGCGTCAAGGACGAGGCGGACCACCGCAGCCACCTTATAGAGCCGACAGAGCAACTGGTTTCAGTCCTGCATGATATTATTGCTGTTTGCCTTTCTGCTGCGGACAGACTTTTCCCGTTGCGGCGTTATCGAGCCCTCCTCGACAGTTCGTCTGGTTTCCTTGAGCGGTACTTCGCCACCAGCCTGCACTCGCTCTTTGATATAGAACCACTAATCATTGAGGATCGCCGTTCACGATTATTCGCTACCAGCGATAGCGGCGAAATGCTGCTCTGCAAGCTCATGGCAGGACGCACGGAACGCGACCAGAATGTTGTCAGCCTGCCGTTTGATGAGATTGGCCATCTTTATGGCGTATCCCGTACCCATATCAGGCGCTTGATGAAGAAGGCCGAGACAGAGGGCATGGTCCGGCTTATGGACGCTGGTGGACGCCACATCGAATTGTTGCCACCCTTGAAAGAAGTGTTCAATACTATTGTCGCCTCCCATGTCGCCAAGGTGCAGTTCGATATGCACCTCGCAAATGAAGACTATGATCTGCTTCCGGCTGATCTGTGCGCATGAGAAGTTATGCTGAATTTTTATTTCAAATTTTGAAATAAAAGAGTAGCCACGCCAATAAATACATCAAAAGACTTGACCCCACCGGTTAGGGCGGGGTCTTTGAGCATTGACTGGAGATCAAGTAAACTCAAGCGCCCTGATTTCTGGTGAAAGATCAACAGGTTCCAAGGCGTACAGACATTTTGCAGCGAAAAGTTCCCGGCGTCAAAGGACATAATCAGTTGCTTCATGTCGAAATTTTCTACTACTTTTAAGGGAAATATTAGTTGATTATTCTAATTCTTTCGAATTAAGGCAGCGTAACTCTGCCTCGGCTTTTCAATGCTACTCACAGAATTGTGAACAAAAATGCCCCGGAATGCTCCCCCATTCGGACTTTTAAGCAAATTTGTCGCTGATCACAGCTCGGCGCAACTATTAATTCGTGCCAATTAAGCAACACTGTGGCATCAGGGAGAAGCAACCAGTTTTGTCCTTTGACCTGAGAGCCCCGAAAGTAAGACATAGAGGAAGCATTCACTCTCTTGAATGTGATCCCTCACTCATGATCTTTACTGGAGATTCCAGATGAATTTTAGAAGTCTTCTTCTCGGTTCCGCCGCTGCACTCACAGCGGTATCAGGAGCCCGCGCCGCCGATGCTGTGGTGGTTGCTGAACCTGAACCTGTCGAATATGTCCGCGTCTGCGACACATATGGCGCCGGGTTCTTCTATCTGCCAGGCACGGAAACCTGCCTCAAGGTAGGCGGATATGTGCGTTTCGATCTACAGGGCGGTGACGATCCCTATGATGGTTCGAATTCCGGACGCCGAAATGCCTCCGGCCGGAATGATGAAAGTTATCATGCCCGCACCCGTGTGCAGGTGACTTTCGATGCCAGGACCGAAACCGAACTTGGAACCTTGCGGTCCTACGCCGCAACACGTTTCCAGTATGATGACGGCTCAAATTCGGACGCCACCATTCCTGAAGCCTTTATCGAACTTGGCGGTTTCCGCGTTGGTGTCGCCGATGAAATCTTCGGTGCATGGGTCGGTTATGCCGGCGATATCATTCAGGACGATGTGATCAACTATCAGTCGGGTAAGTCCAACCAGATCAGCTATACATTTGCAGCGGGCAATGGCTTCTCTGCAATTATCGCAGCTGAACAGGGCTCCGACGAGTTCGGCGACAATGTGATCGACGATTACATGCCTCACGTTCTTGCCGGTGCAAAGTTTGAGCAGGCATGGGGCAAGATTGCCGGTACTGTCGGCTATGATTCCAAGGTCGAAGACGTTGCTGTCAATCTGCGCCTTGATGTGAACGTCACTGACCGTATCTCGGCATGGGTCATGGGTGCATATCAGTCCGACTTCAAGCGTGAAAGCTTCTACAATCACGACACAAACTGGTTCGCCCAGTTCCAGGGTGACTATGCTCTCTGGGGTGGCGTTGCTGCCAAGCTTTCTGAAAAGGCAGTCCTGAATGCACAGGCTGCTTATGAAGAAGAAGGCACCTATGCTTTCGCTGTCAACGTTGCCTATGAACTGGTTCCCGGCCTGAAGATCACACCGGAAATCAACTACACCAAGTTCGACGGCGCACGCAAGGACGACTCGATTGCCAATAACGGCAATGATGACGCCTTTGGTGGTATCATCCGCTTCCAGCGCAATTTCTGATCCTTATCGATCAGACTTCATGGCGGCGGGCGCAAGCCCGCCGCCTTGGCTTTATTGTCTGTTTGCGGTGGAATCCCGCAGGACAAGATGGCATGCAAGCTCGACACGGCGCGGCGGCATCGGCACATTTGTCAGACTGTCCCGCAGAAGATCCAGTGCAACATAGCCAAGCTCCCGCATCGGTATATGCATTGTGGTCAGTGGCGGATTGAGGAAAGCGGCTTGCGGCAGGTCGTCCATGCCCATGACCGAGACATCTCCCGGCACCGAATAACCTGCCTGCTGAACACCCATCATTGCACCGACTGCCAGACTGTCCCCCGCGGCAAGCACTGCGGTGAAGTCCAGACCTTTTTCGCCCAACCTCTTGCCGATTGCCTGTGCAGCAAGTTCCGGCAACCAGTCCTCAACAGGCACGACAAGTTCGTCCGCGCAGGCAAGGCCATGGTGCAAAAGCGCATCCCGCCAGCCTTCCCGCCGCCTCTCAATCGTGTGCCGTCCCGGGCGCATGAGAAAGAGGATACGTTCATGGCCAAGCTTGATCAGATGTTCGGCTGCAACCCGCGCAGCAGAGCGGTTGCAAGGCGTTACGCTTGAAAGCCGCATCAGTGGATCATCGCCATTGATCATGACAACCGGCTTGCCGAAATCCCGCATTGCCGCAAGAATTGCCTCATCGTCAACGGTCAGAAACAGGAGGCCGGCCACATCCGGGTCGGCAAGCGCTTCCTCGAGCATGGCGTTTTCCTCAGCCTGTCCTGCCACGGCGCGTGTAATGATTTCCAATCCAAGCACCTGCGCCCGGTCCCGCAATCCCTCCAATACGTAGAGAGTGAACTGGTTGCGCACATAATCGATCATTGCAGCGCTTGATGCGGCAACAATAACCTTCTTGCCAGCAACCGGCGTCGGCACCGTATAATTGGCAGCTTTCGCTGCTTCCACCACCCTCTCGCGTATATCAGCGCGCACGCCCTTTTCGCCGGAAAGCGCGCGCGACACGGTGCTCAACGAAACACCGACTTTCTTGGCAATGTCTTCAAGTCTGACACGCTTACTCTGTTTTCCCCGTTTTCCAGGTTCGGGTCTTGCGATCATGAATTCTTCTCCACTTGGCACACACTGCAAAAAATTTTCATATTGCGCAAATAATTTTCTGGTGCTTCCATAGTTTCGTCGCTTGGGAGAAGCGTAAGCATTCAGCCATTCACCTAGGAAGGTGCAAGGCCGGCACTCGGAGGAAATCAGATGGGCCTTACCGGCCAGAATATCCGCAACCAGCTGGATCTTGTCGTGGCCGGCATGACCGGACTTCGCAATGATGGCCGCTTCGATGAGCCTAATCTCGACGGCACAGCAGGCGATTATATATCATTCGAAAGTTGGGAGTGGCCGCAAGGTGTCGGGCTTTACGGCCTCGTCCGGCTATGGCTTTTTACTGGTCGTGTCGATCTGAAGACGCTGATTGAAGATTGGTACACCGCCCGTATTACAGCTGGCCTTCCAGCGCTTAACGTCAATACCACTGCGCCCATGCTGGCTCTATCCGTTCTCTGGAAGGAAACACGCGATCCGCGTTGGAAAAAGCCGCTTGATGACTGGGCGGATCAAGTCATGGCGCAAATGTCCCGCACCGAGGAAGGTGCATTCGAGCATCATGTTTCCGACAAGGTGAACGATCACGAACTCTGGGACGACACGCTTTACATGGTTGCCTTGTTTCTTGCCTCTTATGGGCAGGCGAGCGGTCGCCGCGAGCTTGTGGACGAAGCAGCACGCCAGTTCCTTGTTCATTCCCGCTATCTTGCAGACACAAAATCCGGCCTCTGGTTCCATGGCTGGACGTTCAATGGACGTCATAATTTTGCGCAGGCGCGCTGGGCTCGTGGCAATGCCTGGATAACTGCCGGCATGCTTGATCTCTTCGATCTCGCGGATATGCCTAGACCCGTGAAGGACTTTCTTCTTGGAGTGCTGGTTGCACAGGTCAACGCGCTGCTCCCCTTGCAGACTCAATCCGGCGCTTGGCGCACACTGCTTGACGATCCCTCTTCCTACGAAGAAATCTCGGCGACCGCCGGTATTGGCTATGGCTTGCTGAAGGGATATCGCATCGGACTGGGAACACCGGAATGGCGCAAGGCGGGCCTGAAAGCCATACAGGCGGTTCTGAACAATATTGACGAAACCGGCACCGTGCTCAACGTCTCCTATGGCACGCGCATGGGCCACAATCTACAATTCTACAAGGACATTCCCATTCAACCTACGGGGTACGGACAGGCACTTTCCATTCTGTGTCTTTCCGAAGCGCTGCAGCATGTGGAAGCAGGAGAACAGGCAGCATGACAATGAAAGTGCTTTATGGGTCAGGCCCCGAGGATACGAAGGCTTTCGACACCGCGCGGTTGCGTGCAGAGTTCCTTCTAGAGGACCTGTTTCAACCAGATGCAGTCAGCTTCACCTACACCCATGTCGATCGCTTGATCCTCGGTGGAGCCGTACCGGTAACACAACAACTGACATTCGGGACAGGCAAGGATATCGGTACGCCCTACCTGCTTTCTGCCCGCGAAATGGGTGTCGCCAATCTGGGCGGTGCTGGTACTATTACTGTTGACGGTCAAAGCTTCACGCTGGAAAACCGTGATGTACTCTATATTGGTCGTGGTGCGAAAGAAATCACTGTCTCCAGCGTGACTGCCGACGCGCCTGCCCGCTTCTACATGAATTCTGTGCCGGCAGGCAGCGATATCCCGCACCGCCTGATTCAGCGTTCAGAATCCAAATTGCTTGAACTTGGCACCGAGCAGCGATCCAACAAGCGCAAGCTGCGCATGTATATTCACCCGGAAGTCGCCCCTTCCTGCCTACTTTTGATGGGTATTACCGATCTTGCCGATGGAAGTATCTGGAACACCATGCCACCTCACCTGCATGAACGGCGCATGGAAGCCTATTGCTATTTCGACCTTGCTCCTGAGGATCGCGTTATTCACCTCATGGGTCGCCCCGATGAAACACGTCATCTCGTGGTTGCCAATCTGGAGGCATTGATCTCTCCGGCCTGGTCCATCCACATGGGCGCTGGCACCGGACCTTACGCCTTTGTCTGGGGCATGACGGGGGAAAACCAGGAATACAATGACGTGGCACCAGTTGCTGTAGCGGATTTGAAATGAACGCGGAAACACATTGGATGCGCAAGTCTCTCAAGTCGGGAGAGCCCTTGCAATATTGGCAATTGGGCGCGCTGGCGGAAGAGCGTTTTGACGTACCTGATGCACCCATGCAAGGTGAAATGGACCCATTCTTCTTCCTGACAAAGGTGAAGAATTTCATCCCGCACGAATATCCCTGCCGTACGATTTTTGCCGAGACCTATCGTGGCAAACGCCCGGACGTTCGCGGCAGCTTTGATGCTGCCAAATGGTGGCTGCCTTTTGGCTCGCCCCGGCTTGATTTGTCCGGTTTCTGGTTCCGCCCGACCCGGCTTGCCACATGGACGCGCACCTATATCGAGGCTGAGACCGCCGGGATCGCAAGAATCCGGCTGGGCACCTGCGGCGGTGCAGTTCTTTGGCTCAATGGGGTCGAGATCGGCTGGATGGCACCTTATAGCCGAAACCTTGAAGTGAAACAGGAATTCGAGTTACCCCTCATCGAAGGCACCAATGAAATCACGCTTTTCTTCGATGATCTTGCCGAGCGCGATGCACGCTATTTCTTCCAGTTCGATTATCTCTCCGGTCCCGCAGCAACAATAGCCCTTCCCGTGCCTGTTGCAGGATCGGTTGCCGCAAGCCTTGAAGCAGCGCTTGACGGAATGTCTCTCGACCGCCCGCATTATTTTGGCGGTGACATCACTCTCCTGCTGGCGCAGCCCCTGCCAGTTGATGTGAAGGTAAATGTCGCTGTCGAAGGTGACTTCATGTCCCGCGAGCGTTTCGATTTCGATTTCGACCTCGCCGCAGGCGCAACCAGCCTGCTTATTGGCCCGTCCGAGGAAGCCCCCGCCGATTTCCGCCATTTCCGTATCACCCTGAATGCGGGGGGCTTTGTCGCCTCGCGCTCGCTCGGGGTGGAAATTTGCCATGCGGAACGGCAAGGCGCAGCCGGAGCGACACTGGCCAGCCGCATTTCCGAAACCCTTGATGAAGTCTCGGAATATTCGGAACGGGATACTGTTCGCGCCTTTGCCCGCCTTGCCAGTGGTCGCGCGGGTGCTGAAACCGATGCGATGATCGAGGAAATTCTGCCCTCGATCGAAGATTGTCATGATTGTGCAGACTTCTCGCTTGTTCCGCTCATCTGGTCCCGCACCGTCTGGGGCAAAGACATCAACGCGAAAACACGCGATCGGATCGACGCAGCCATTCTCAATTATCGCTATTGGATGGATGAGCCGGGCAATGATGTTCAGTGGTATTTCTCGGAGAACCACGCTCTGCTTTTTCATACATCAGCCTATCTTGCGGGCAATCTTCTTGCGAACAGCATCTTTGTCCGTTCGGGTCGCAGCGGGACCGAGCAGAGCAAGGTCGGCGCGGCGCGGGTGCGCGCGTGGCTGGATCATTTCGAGCATTGGGAAATGGCGGAGTTCAACTCCGCGCCCTATTTCCCGATTGATCTGAAGGGCTTGACGGCGCTTGCCGCGCTGGCACCGGATGAAGATATCTCCCGGCGTGCCAAGGCCGGCATCATCCGGCTTTGTGAAATTATTGCTCGCTCCGCGCATCATGGCATGGTCACGGCTGCCCAAGGCCGCTCCTATGAACATACGCTTTGTGCCGGACGTTCGCTTGAACTGTCGGGCGTGGCCCGTCTGCTTTGGGCAAAGGGCTGGTACGGTCGCCGTGTGCATGCTTTGCCACAGCTTGCCGTCTGCCTGCGCGATCATGGCCTCGAAATCCCGGCTTCGCTTTCCGCAATCGCCGATTTGCAGGATGCCCGGCATCAGGAATGGCGGTTTGCGCAAGGCGAAAACGCTTTCGCCGCGCTTTATCATTACAAAAGCGCTGATTTCGCCATGGGATCAGCCGTCAATTATCGCTGGGGCGATTGGGGCTATCAGGAAACCATCCTGCATTTGCGTCTGGGAGAAAAGCCGGAAGCTGCGATCTGGATCAATCATCCTGGCGAAAGCATCCAGTTCGGCTACGGCCGGCCCTCCTATTGGGGCGGATGCGGAACGATTCCGCGCGTTCAGCAATATCGCGGTCTGGCTGTGCTGGCCTTTGCGCTTCATGAGGAACAGCCGAATTTCACCCATGCATGGTTTCCGATTGCCGAGTTCGATGAAAGCCGGATTTCCGGCAATCGCGCTATAGCCCGTTCAGGAACAGGAGCCGTTTTGCTGCATGCCAGCGAACCACTATTGCAGGTCGCGGAAGGCCCATCTGCGAATGTGGAAATCCGGCAGTATGGCATGAAAACCCGCTGGATCGTCCGGGTCTGCACGTCGAATGATCTGGCATCTGTCGAAGAACGCTTTGGACTCCTTGACGCACGTGAGGAAAACGACGGCACTATTGTCGTTGACGATCCCGAATATGGCACTGTCCGTTTCCGGGCCGATGGTAGCGTTGAGGCTGAAAGCCGTACCATCACGAGAGCCGATTACAGCGTAAAGGGCGAAGCGAAAATGCTGGACCAATCATAAGAATGAACCCGGCGGGTGGAGGCTCGCCTTGTCCTTGGAGGAGGAAACAGGCATGAAATTGAGATCGCTTCTGGCGGGCGCTACGCTCGCACTTCTGACATCGACGGCCTATGCCGGCGACGTACGAATCATGTGGTATTCCGACGGCGTTGAAGGCGAGGTACTGGCTGACCTCATGAACCGCTTCATGGAGCAAAATCCGGATATCAAAGTGACGATTGATAATGTTGCCTTTGGTGTCATCAAGGAACAATTACCGGTTCAACTTGAAGCAGGTCATGGCCCGGATATCGCGCGGGTCACATCGCTGAAAGACCTCAGCCAGCATTGGCTTGATCTGCGTCCACTCGTCTCGGACGCGGCCTATTGGGATACCAACTTCGGTGACCAAGCCGATTGGATGCGGCCCGACGGCTCCAACCAGATATCGGGTTTCATGACACAGGTTACCCTGACCGGTGGCTTTGCCAACAAGACCCTGTTCGAACAGGCGGGCGTTCCCCTGCCCGGCCCTGACGCTACATGGGACGATTGGGCAAACGCTTCAAAGAAGGTCGCCGACAGTCAGCAAATTCCTTTTGCCATGGCACTCGACCGTTCCGGCCATCGCATCACGGCACCAAACATAAGCTTTGGTGCCAATTATATCGGAGCTGACGGTAAGCCAGCGCCGCTTGATAAAGGGGCAAAAGACTTCATTGCAAAATTTGTCGGGTGGACGAGTGACGGGATCATGAGCAAGGATGTCTGGGTCTCCGCTGCCGGTCAGACCTATCGTGCTGCAGGTGACGACTTCATCAATGCGCAGCTTGCCTATTACTATTCCGGTTCCTGGCAAATCCCCAATTTTGCAACCAAGATCGGCAATGGCTTTGACTGGGTTGCGACCGGCAGCCCATGCGGTCCGGCAGCTTGCACCGGCATGCCTGGAGGGGCAGGACTGGTTGCGGTGAAATACACGAAAAACCCGAAAGACGTCGCCAAGGTCATGGACTATCTGGCAAGCGAAGCAGTCGTGAAGGAATTCTCCGAGCGAACGCTTTTCATCCCTGCCCACAAGGGCATTCTCGATAAGGGCGATCTCAATTTCAAGACCGAGGACCCGCAGGTCAAGGCGGCGCTTGATGTCTTCGTCAAAGCAAGCAAGACAACCGCACCTGCCGCCCAGAAAATGCCCGGCTGGCGTTGGGCCGATACGGTTTATGGCGCCTTGGTCACGCGTGTGGCTCAGGTGATTGCCGGTGAGTTGCCACTCGATGACGCCTTTACCCGTATCGATTCTGACATTGCGACCAAGGTCAAGGATTCCGGCCTTTGACAGAACCGGTCAAGCGGCTTGCTTTCCCCTTCAAAGTGGGGGACAAGCCGCGCAATCCTGACACTTCGGCACAGGAGACGCGCTATGACGGCGCCGCTTGAAACTGCATTGAAACCATCGGCCATTCAGCGCTTCGGCGCGGTTGCGCTCGCACCAATCCGGCTCGTTATGGGCCTGCTTGATCGTCCTTTGCGGGCGTTGCAGAGAATGACCGGCCTCAGCGGCATGGCGATCTTTTTCCTCGCGCCTAATATGCTGATCTTCGGCATTTTCGTTCTGTTGCCGCTCTTCATCAACTTCATCTATTCGACAACAGGCGGTTCTGCATTGTTCCTGCCGGAGCGCACCTATGTCGGTGCGGACCAGTATCAGCGCCTCTTTGATTGCAGCAATTATCTTGAGCCTCTGACGTGTCAGGAAGACGCATTCTGGACCGCGATCAGCAACACGTTCTGGTTTGTGGTATTGCAGGTAACTCTGATGATCGGCGCAGCATTGGTGACTGCATTGATCCTGAACCGGAACCTTGCAGCCCGTTCTTTCTGGCGCGCGGTATTCTTCTTTCCCGTCCTGCTCTCACCTGTGGTTGTCGGTCTCATCTGGCGATGGATTCTTCAGCGTCAGGGGCTGTTGAATTTCATTCTCTACCCGTTCGGGGTTGAACCCTACACCTGGCTGACAGACCGTACCTGGTCCTTCGCCGCAGCAGTTGGTGTTTCCCTTTGGGCACATATGGGCTTTTACGCCTTGATCCTGCTGGCTGGCCTGCAGGCGATCCCGAAAGATCTTTATGAAGCTGCGGATATGGATGGCACCAAGCCAGCCAGAGTCTTCTGGCGCATCACCCTGCCGCTTCTCATGCCTAATCTCGTCGTTGTGATTGTTCTTGCGCTTATCCGCTCCGTACAGGTCTTTGACGAGGTTTACATTCTCACAGGCGGAGGCCCGGGAACCAGCACTCTGTTTATTACCCAGTATATTTATGAAACCGGCTTTGTCTCGCAGCCGCGCAATCCTGGGCTTGCAGCCGCTGCATCCATTCTTATGGGTCTGGTCCTTGTCGTGCTCACATTGGTCCAGCTTGGCCTTGGTCGGCGCGGCGAAAACAAGGGGAAACGCTGATGGGGAGAGCCGCAGCTTTCATTCTGCGCCGCAGGGGCGGCAAGGGTTGGCATTGGACCGATATTGTCACATGGGTCTGGCTGATCAGCGGACTGCTTATCATGTTCGGACCGGCCCTGTGGCTGATGTTCTCTTCCTTCAAGACACCGGCAGCACTGGCTGAATTCCCGCCGTCCATCTTGCCCTATGCCAGTCAGCAGATCAGTGTTGAAGGCCATGACAAGCCATTGACACTCTACAATGTGACGCTGCCTGATGGCACGACGAAGAAGCTCGCCGAAGTGCGCCGCATTGGCCTGTTCAGCCAGATGGTTGATCCTGCAAAACCCGACGAAACCATTCGCGTCAATATTAATAGCCGCAAACCTGTACAGGAATTGTCATTCGCCACGGAGAATTACACCGGGCCATTCGTGCATTTCGATTTCTTCCGCTATCTGTGGAATTCGGTGTTCGTCACAGTCATGGCAACGCTGATTACCCTCATCGTCAATTCAATGGCGGCTTTCGCCCTGTCGAAATATGAGTTTCGCGGTCGCTCCTTCGCCATGCTGATCATTCTTGCAACGCTGATGGTGCCGCTTTCGGTGATCATGGTGCCACTCTATTCGATCATCTCGGCACTTGGCCTGTTCAACAATCTCTGGGGTGTCATTTTACCAACCGTGGCCACCCCCACAGGCGTTTTCATATTGCGCCAATACATGTTGACCATTCCCGATGAACTCATCGACGCTGCCCGTATGGACAAGGCATCCGAGTGGCAGATCTACTGGCGCATCGTCTTGCCGCTAACCGCGCCTGCACTCGCAGTGCTTGCAATTTTCTCGGTCGTCTGGCGGTGGAATGACTTCCTCTGGCCATTGATCGTTCTGTCCCGCAAGGAGCTTTACACCTTGCAGGTGGGACTGAGCATCTATTCCGGCGAGCTGAATGTGCAATGGCATTTCATCCTTGCGATGACGGTCGTCACCATGATTCCGGTGGTGCTGGTATTCATCTTCCTGCAGCGTTTCATAACGACTGGCATCGCCGGTACGGGCCTAAAATAAGGAAACTCACATGGGCCAGATCACACTCTCCAATGTCAAGAAATCCTTCGGAACCATTGATGTCCTGCATGGCATCAACCTCGACATAAATGACGGCGAACTCGTTGTCTTTGTCGGTCCGTCGGGTTGCGGAAAATCGACTCTATTGCGTGCCATTGCCGGTCTGGAGAAAATCACCAGCGGTGAAATTGCCATTGACGGAAAGCCGGTCAATGATGTCACGGCGGCTGATCGCGGTCTTGCCATGGTTTTCCAGTCTTACGCACTCTACCCGCATATGAGCGTGCGGCAAAATCTTGCCTTCGGCCTTGAAAACTCCAAAATGCCCAAGCTGGAGATTGATGAGCGCATCGCCGAAGCTGCACGCATGCTTGAGATCGAGCCGTATCTTGCCCGCCGCCCCGGCCAGCTTTCCGGCGGTCAGCGTCAGCGGGTTGCAATCGGCCGTGCCATTGTGCGCCGCCCCGTCGCCTTTCTGCTGGATGAGCCTTTGTCAAATCTGGATGCCGAATTGCGGGTTTCAACCCGCGCCGAGCTTGCAGCGCTTCATGCCCGCCTGTCATCAACCATGATTTACGTCACCCACGATCAGGTCGAGGCGATGACACTCGCCGACCGCATTGTCGTGTTGCGTGCGGGAAAAATCGAACAGGTTGGCACGCCGCTTGAACTTTACAATACGCCAGCCAACCGTTTTGTAGCAGGGTTCATCGGCGCTCCGCACATGAATTTCCTTGAAGCCACCGTGAGTTCGGTCGAAACAGGCAATATCCAGGTGGCGCTTGCCGATGGCTATGAACTCACCCTCCCGGTCGGCAATGGAACGCTTGAGAAAAACGCAAATATCACTCTCGGAATTCGTCCGCAGCACGTTACTCTCGGTGCCGGTGAAAAAAGCATCCGGGCCAAGGTCCAGCTTGTCGAGGCGCTTGGCTCGGAAACAGTACTCCACACGGAAGTTGCGGGGCAAAAGTTTCTGGTCGTCATCCCCGGGCAGCATGATCTCACGTCAGGTATGGAGATTGACCTCTCGCTGTCCAACGCCCCAATTCATCTTTTCAATGACAAGGGCATTCGCATCTGAGGGCTATGGCCTTGCCCTTGCGACACGTATGTAATCCACCAGCGCCCTTAACTTGACAGGCTGCCTGTGGCGTCTGGGATAGTAGAGATAAAAGCCATTGAAGGGGGGCCCGAAAGCTTCCAGAAGCGGCACGAGTTCGCCGCGGGAAACCCAGGGCTGAAATGTATCGACCATGCCGAATGTAACCCCCGCTCCGGCGCAGGCCATGCGGATCATCAATTGCATGTCGTTGGTCGTTACCTTGGGGTTGACGGCGACATCGAAGTCACGGCCATTCTCCGTGAATTCCCAACGATAAGGTGCGCTGTCCGGGCGAGGCCTCCAGCCGATGCAAACATGCTCTGACAGGTCGCGCGGGTGATTTGGACTGCCGTTCTTTGCCAGATAGGCCGGTGACGCAAAAGGACATTGCCTCTGCTGTGAAGAAACAGGCACGGCGATCATATCCTGTTCGATCACCTCGCCAAGCCTTACGGCAGCATCAAAACCGGCGCTGACAATATCGAATTCGTCGTCCGTAACGGTAATGTCGAGCGCCACCTCCGGATACCGCTCTATGAAACCAGCAAGTAGTGGACCAGACAAAAAGCTTTCGGCAATGGATGAAACAGCAATCTTCAACAAGCCGCTGGGCTTGCTCTGCACCTCGCGGACGGCTTCCACCGCTTGCCTGACTTGGGCAACAGACGGATTTACCGCCCCGTAGAACTGTTCTCCGGCTTCCGTCAGCCGCACGCTGCGTGTGGTTCGTTGTACCAGCGCAACGCCAATCCGATCTTCCAATCTTTGAAGCGCCTGACTAACCGCAGAGCGTGTAACGCCCAGCCGCTCGCTTGCGATGCGAAAATTCCTTGCTTCCGCGACCGCCAGAAATACCGGGATACCTTCCAGATCATCCATCATTGGTTAACAATATTAACTGATGCATTTGCAATTGGCAACTTTATCACACCAGTTGAAATGAACTAATTTGGTCATACAACAGTAATTCATATCAGCTCAAAAGGAGACAGTTCATGCCAGTTCACAGCTCCCGGCTCATTGCAGGCACCATGACCGTTCTTTTTCTAACGATGTCTGGCGCATTCAATGCGGCATCCGAGCCGAAACAAAAACGCTCCGGTCAGCACGATACAAAATCAAATGAGGTTCAAATGTTGCAACACTCTTATGTCGGCATGTGGGTGACCGATGATGGCCGCGTCCGCCACGAATTGCTTCGCGATAATCGTTATGATGAGGCACGCGGAAACCTCGAAAGTGCCTATCAGGGCCGCTACGAGGTGACCGGCACTCATATCGAATACTGGGACGATACGGGCTTCACCGCCGATGGCGACTTTGTGGACGAGAACACGCTTCACCACGGCGGAATGATCCTGCGTCGTAAATAATCCTCCCCCCTTTCCAAGTAAATATGGAGTTTTTAATGTCTGAGATTCAGGGAAAAGTCATAGCCCTCACCGGAGCCAGCAGTGGAATTGGCGAAGCAACGGCGCGGGTGCTTGCCAAGGCCGGAGCCCATGTCGTCATCGGAGCAAGGCGTATAGACCGGCTCGATCAATTGGCTAAGGAAATCACCTTTGATGGCGGCTCGGTTCGAACCATGAAACTGGATGTCACTAATCGCGAACAAGTAAGCAGCTTTGCCAATTTTGCTGTTTCGGAATTTGGGCGTCTCGATGTCATGATCAACAATGCAGGCATCATGCCATTATCGCCCATGGCTGCCTTATTGGTCGATGAATGGGATCGGATGGTCGATGTCAATATAAAAGGCGTGCTTTACGGCATTGCCGCAGCGCTTCCAATCATGAAACAGCAGGGTAGCGGCCAGATCATCAATGTCTCATCAATTGGCGGCCACACTGTGTCACCGACTGCTGCGGTTTATTGCGCCACAAAATTTGCGGTGCGCGCCATTTCGGATGGCTTGCGGCAGGAGAATGACAGAATTCGCGTCACGGTTATCTCGCCCGGCACGACAGCATCGGAACTCGCCGATACGATCAGCGATCCCGTTGCTCGCGACACCATGAAAGGCTTTCGCGCCGTCACGATCAGTCCGGAGGCCATCGCAAACTCCATTCTCTACGCCATAAGCCAGCCTTCTGACGTTGATGTGAGCGAAATCATTATCCGGCCGGCCGCAAGCCCTTACTGATTGTCCACACGTTCCCTCATTTAACGGCCACAGGTTCGAAGGAGAAAATCATGCAACTTTCAAAATCCAATCCGATTCGTAGCGCGGTATTCGCATTCGCTTTACTGATACACCCGGGACTGCAAACAGGAGCGGCCGTAGCATCGCAGGATGTAACCCTGCGCAACAAGCAGATTGTAACCGAAGCATTCGACGCTTGGGCCGCTGGTGGACAGACATTTTTCACCGATGTGCTTTCGCCGGATGTAAACTGGAAGATTGAAGGGTCTGGTCCGAGCGCTGGCCTATTTCAAGGGCGTGACGCATTCGTCGAGCGCGCAGTTCGCCCTTTCGTATCCCGTCTTTCCAAACCCGTTACACCGGTCAGCAAAAAGATCTGGGCCGACGGCGAGCACGTGATCATCAACTGGGAAGGTGTGGCCGTAGCGGGTGATGGCGTGCCCTATAGCAATAGCTACGCCTGGATCTTCCGTATGCAGGATGGAAAGGCTGTTGAAGTAAACGCTTTTCTCGACCTTGCACCTTATGATGATGTTATTCGCAGAGTCCCTGTCAATTCGAACTAGACGCAAAGACCGGATCAAGCACAGACTGAATCCCACCGCTTGACCCCGTTTCCAAAGGCATGTTTAACCAGCCGGATCTTCCGGCATGCCCTTGCGCCAATACGCTACAACCAGATGCTCATGCTTCTGGAGTTTTCTCTCTTCCCGCAAGTGGGCTCGGATCGATTTGAAATCCTCGAATTCACACCCCGCCCAGACAAAAATTGATGTGCCCGTATCGGGAAAATCGACCTCTTTGATAGCAGAGCGTAAGCTATGCGTGCCGCCGGAGAGCCTTTGGCTACGGCACAACCAGATGATTGCGATGCTTGCGTGCGTCGACAATCGCTGTATCTCTCGCTCATTCTCCACCTCAATCAGTGCAACTCCGCGTGATTGAGGTGGCAAATGCTCAAGCATGCGGGCAATAGCAGGCAAAGCTGTTTCATCGCCTGCAAAAAGATACCAGTCCGCCGATGCAAGGCCGCCGCCACCCGGACCGAGCACGCCTACTTCTTGTCCGACAATTGCAGTTTCAGCAAATTGCGATCCCGGCCCGGCATCCGCATGGATTACAAAATCGATATCGAGCGTGCCGGATTTCGCATCGACCGATCTTACAGTGTACTTGCGCGGCGTCGGCCGTCTGCTTGTATCGGGCCAATCGATCAACCCGTTTTTGCCGACTGTTGGCCATTGCGGCGTATCAATTTCCGGGTGCTGAACAAGAAGATTGAGATGAAGTGCGTCAAGCGGTACGAAGCGTTCCGGTGCATTGGTGGAAAAAGTGATACGCCGCAAGCGCGGCGTCACATCCCGCACCTTCACAACTTCAAAAATATCGAAATTCGGGGGACGCACGATCTCGCTGCCGTCCCCGGTCCAAGCCATATCAATTGAGTCGGTCGAAAACTCGACTATATGGGACGCGACAGCTGACCGGATGAAATAGAGTGCCTCAAGCGTCTTCGCCGTCAGGTCCACTAATGTCATTGGCCCCGCCCGGCGGAACCGGGCCGTGGCTCCGCGAAGCCGGACCCAGTGTTCATTTCCAGCAACCTCGACCTCAGCGCCATGTTCAATCATATGTTCGCACATGGGGGCGATCACGGCATCATGATCGCGTAGCGGCAGACTGGCATGCGCTTCAAACTTGCTTTTGATCCTATGTTCGAAGGTCAATTGCCGGTATCCTTCAGGCTGGTCCAGAATGTTCCTTCCAATGGCACAGCCATAAACCGCCGGTTAATTTCGGCGAGCGTGTCCGATGGATCGAGGTCGGCGAACAGTTCGGGATGCGTCCACTTTGCAAAGCATTCAAGGACAAGAACGCTCAGCGCGGATATGGACAATTGATGCGAGATTGCGAAGCCGTTTCCTTTGCGGATGGCTGCCAGCTGGCCCAGATGATTTCGTCGCGTAACATCCCGCAGAGAATCCTGTGCAGCAGTCTTGTCTATACCGCCACCCACTACCAACCCGGCTTGTGCGGCCAGATGTGGTCCACCGGTGCCGATATAAACTTCGGGGTCGGCCTTCAGCACAGATTCGATATTGAGTTGACCATCATAGCCCGGAACATTGGAACCAATGCTGTGGCCACCAGCCATTTCGATGAGCTGGGTCATGCGATTTCCGGAGCCCGGAGTTGCGCAACAGATCGATCCCGCATGTGCGTCGATCAATACGTCAGGACGCGTCGATTGCTGTGTCAGTCTTCGGGTTACGAAGCGGTACCGCTCATTGATAAAGCCGGTAATGTCCTTGGCGCGGTCCTCACGACCGATCGCCTTGCCGAGAAGTTCGATACCCGTGTTTGTGGCACCCAGAGGAGAACCGGAACGACTGTCAGCAACGTCAAGAAAGATCACCGGCACGCCAGCTGCCTGCAACAGATCAGCCGTCGGCTCCCAACCTGCTTGCCATATGCTCACCACGAAGAGATCAGGATTCACGCTCAGTATGGATTCTGCCGATGTATCGGCGGACATGACACCGCCCACGACAGGAATGTCGTCAATGGCCGGAAATTTGCGGCGTAGCGTTTCATAAATGCCCCGGTCAAACCGCCTTGGCGCGGCCCACCCTGCCAATCTGGAAACCGGGTCTGGATCAAGCAACGCCAGTGTCAGCAGCGTGAGGCTTTCATTGGTCACAATTCTGGTTGCAGGCTTTGCAAGCCGCACTTCACGACCCACCGCATCCCTCACAATGATTTCTGATCTGGCTTCCGGCGCGACAAGCAGGAGGATGGCAGCAAAGAGCAGGCTGGCCAATCTCAGCCAGAACACCTTTGCTCCCAGGCCGACCTTCACAGCAGACCGCATTACCATGCGTATTTCAGGTTGGCTGTGATCGTCCGTCCTGCCCCGTAATTGCAGCTGCCTCCCGTTATGTTGAGGCAATGGGAAACATACTTCTTGTCAAAGAGATTAGACACATTGATGCGCAGCTTGGTTCCCTCGAACTCCTTGTTCAGGGCCCCGAAGTCATACTCCGCCCCTATATCGACCAGTGCCCTCGAGGGAATTCTCAAATCCGAGAGGTATGTACTATCCGTTTGGTAGGAAGATATTGCCCGCACACCGGCACTGACCGCCAATCCCGGAACATAAGAAGGCGCATAGATTGCCCATAGGCTACCCTGATGTTCCGGCAGTCGCAGCATTTCTTTGCCAAGCTCTTTCGCATTATTGGAGCGAATGACTTCAGAGTCAGAATAGGCGTATGCGGCGAGCACAGTTAGTTCAGAACTGATTTCATACTTTCCCTCGACCTCCAGGCCACGGACGCGCTGTCGGCCACTTTGAACCGAGCGCTGTATATCCAATGCATCCGGTGTCAGATAATTGTCCATGGTCATCTGGAACAGCGACAGCGTTATCATGCCTCGTCCGCCGTCCGGCGCATATTTCACACCGACTTCAAACTGTTCTGCGGTTTGCGCCTCAAAAGGGGCGTTCAGGCGGTCCGTTCCCAGCACCGGCAGAAACGATGTGGAATAGCTGGCATAAGGCGCAAGCCCATTGTCAAAGAGATAGGCTATGCCTGCCCGCCCTGTCAGCTTCTTGTCATCTGTTTCAACGAGAGCGGCATTGCTCATTCTGTTCAGGCTATCGATCTTGGAAATGTCGTAGCGTAGGCCAAACGTTCCTACCCAGCGATCATATTTGATTTGGTCCTGCACATAGAAGCCAACCTGACTTTGTTTTTGAAGTGCGGAGCGCTGAAAATCGGGGACAGGAATTGGGCCTTGATAAATCGGATCGAGATAATCGATAGGCGGAACAGGCATATTCCGCGGGCTGTTGCCGAACTGGGTACTGGATTGCGCACGAAGATAGTCAAGGCCAAAAAGAACCGTATGTTCAAACTCGCCGGTCTCGAACTTCGCCTCGGCCTGGGTATCGACGGCAAATGTTGTCAGATACTCGTCAGATATTGCCGATACCCTGTTCAATGTATGACCCTCGCCGCCATATGCAAAGGCAGGATTGACCAGGGCCAGAAACATGTCCTGGTCCGAACGCCCATATCGTAAATTCTGGCGCACCGTCCAGGTCTCGTCGAAGGAATGCGAAAACTCATAGCCGCCCATGTAATAATCGCGGTTGAACTCGCCAGATGACTGGTCTCCGAGAAACACATCCCGCGGTATCTGACCGAACTTGTTGGGCAGCAACGTACCAACAGCGGGATAGAACCGTGGACTGAAAGTCGGCCGGTCACGCTGGTAATAGCCGTAGAGTGTAAGCGAAGTATCTGTTGAGGGGCTCCAGGTCAGGCTTGGTGCCAGCATGATCTGTTCGTCACGCTCCGAGTCGATCTGGGTGTGCAGGTTTTTGGCAAGCCCAGTGAAACGGTAGAGCCATTCACCATCCTCGGTGATCGGACCTGTCATATCAACAGAACCCTGAACACCGCCAAAGCCGTTCGTCTGAACTGAAGCCTCACGATAAGGCGTCCCTTGCGGTCGCTTGCTTACCATATTCACCAGTCCACCGGGGACGGCACGTCCATAAAGCACCGAGGCAGGGCCCTTGATCACCTCAACGCGCTCGAGAGCATAGGAGTTAATCGTTGGCGTTGCGTAGTTGGCGGGATCGCCCGGAATGGCCAGCCCATCGAGCCACATTGTCCCGTAGGTGTTGAACCCGCGTATATACAACCAGTCGTAGCGCACATCGTAGCCATTCGGATCGGCAAAAACGCCGGGTGTATATCTGAGCGCTTCGGCGACACTATTTGCCCCTTGCGCATCCATCTGATCGCGCGTGACGACGCTCACGGCCTGCGGTGTTTCGATAAGTGGCGTATCGGTTTTGGACCCGGTGCGGTTTCGCTTGGCAACAATCCCTTTTTCACCGTCGACAGAATTACCGCTATCGATCACGATCGTATCCAGTTTGATACTCTCTGATCCGGTATCACTTACCTGCTGCGCACTGGCAACACTGAACAAGGGCACACTGAAAAGCAGGGTTGACCCGAGCAAAAGATAAGGCAATTTGCAAAAATGCGCCTTCATCGTTCCAAGTCCGGATGTTTGCTCAACCGTCATCGCCGCGCCTCTTAAACTTGACTATTATTATCAGATTAATTTACGTAGTATGACATTGGGATATGGCTGACAATGTTCAAACCTTTGCTCGCCAGCGAGAAAACTTTGCCAGACAACCAAATGAAGCAGCGCAATTGCCGGAATTGCCTGTGCCGAAGTTTTGAGATGGGAAGACTGCGTATGAAAGATCCTCGGGAGGCGGAGGTTGACGGTCTTGACCGGAACCGGAAACGGCGTGTCTGCATCGGCGATTTCATGGATGTCGAAGGGTTGAACCTTGAGACAAGCGATGACAAGCTTTCTCTGGATGATACCCTGATCGAGGGGCAGTTTCTCCATCGGCAACTGCGTCACGGCATGTGCATTCACGGTGGCGACGTGATGGAGGAACGTGCTTTCACGGCCACGTCTGTGCTGCGCGAAGGCCTGTCCTGCATCTTCTTTCTCCAAGGACAGGTCGAATTGAATGTCGGCGACAGGAATTTCGTTTTCAAAGGCAATCGGCACTGCAATCTGGAGGGCGCCGCAATCATGAGCGTAAGCGAGGAGCGCTTCGAAAGAATATCGCGGGAGCGGCAGCACGTAAGACATCTTGTCGTGTCGGTCACACCGGAATGGCTCGAGATGGATGGGGGCGATGTTGCCAGCGGCAGCCTCGCCCAGCGGCTTTTCAAGGATCATCTGGCACATGGTCGATGGATACCCACGCCGCGCCTGCGTGAAGTGGTCAGGCAAGTCATGGCTCCGTCGGACATGATCCCCTCGCTTCACAATCTTTTTCTCGAAGGACGCTGCGTAGAGATAGTGGCGGAGACAGTCGCTGCATTGCTCAATACAGATCGTGCCCAACAACGGCCGGCTGCCCTCACCAAGCGGGAATTGCTGCGCCTTCAACGGGCAAAAGAAGTCATTGCAAAGGACATTGCCACACCTCTGACCGTAGAGGCGATTTCCCGCGCCGCCGGTGTCAGTGCCAGTGGGTTACAACGATTATTCCGTGTCTCCGAGGAAATGAGTGTTTTCGAATATGCTCGCAAGGCACGGCTGGAGCGTGCTTTTGCAGCCCTGCGGTCGGATGAGGCGAGTGTCAATGATGCAAGTCTGCTTGCGGGCTATTCCAGCCCGGAAAACTTCGCGACTGCCTTCAGGCGGCAATTCGGCATACGCCCCCGCGATGTGCGGAAATCGATGACGTGAACGCATCAGGCTGGAGAACGATCACGACAACGATTTGCTCTCGCCCCCGGCACGACGCATACGTTCGGCGTCGCGCAATGGTGGTGAGCCGTAGAGGCGGCTATACTCGCGGCTGAACTGTGATGGACTGTCATAGCCGACCTTGTGTCCGGCCATGCCGACATCCAGTTGATCTACCAAAATAAGTCGGCGCGCTTCATGCAGGCGAAGCTTCTTTTGGTACTGCAACGGCGTCATTGCCGTGACGGCCTTGAAATTGTGATGGAGCGAGGAAACGCTCATATTGATACGCCCCGCCAAATCCTCGATCCGTAGCGTTTCGGTAAAATTATCCCTTATCCATGCAATAGCGCGGACCACCTTGTTGCTTTGACTTTCGGACATGGCAATCTGCAGCAATCGCGTGCCGTCAGGGCCAGAGAGAAGGCGATAAAGAATTTCGTGTTCTATCAACGGGGCTATGACGGCAATATCCTCAGGCCGGTCGAGAAGCCGCAGCAGCCGCACCGAGGCATCAAGAATCTCTGGCGATGCAACATTCACAGCCCAGCCCCTTATGCCATCTGCTGCCACAGGACGCGGAATACTGTCACGGGCAATCATGTCGCTCAACCGGGCACTGTCAATCGTGTATGTAAAGCACAGATAAGGCGCTTCCGGGGTAGCCTCTATCACATGCGATTCAACCGGCAGGTCAAGCGAGGTCAAGAGATATTGACCCGCGCCATAGCGATAAATTTCCTGCCCTACCGTCAGGCTTTTTGCGCCCTGCACAACAATGGCAAAGCCCGGTCGATAGGCGCTATGGTGGGGCATCGTCGGTGCACTGCGGCGATAAAAACTGAGATTGCCAATCGCCGTGGAAAAATCACCATCCCCACCGGTAAAACGGTCGATGATTGTGGCAATTTCCTGAAAGGGAGAGAATGGTAGTGTCATATCCTGATCGCTTGCTTCTGAGGTTGCCAAGGCACAGCACTTTATATCATGCTTGATCAGCGCGGTATCAGGCTCGCTGTCACTTTTGCAGGATTGTGCAATAAGCTTGCAGGATCACTCTACCGCTCCAATTCCGATTGGGCTCATAGTAGCGCTCTACATCCCCCAAAAAGGAAATACCCATGGCTATTGCAAAAGGCTACGCAGCAACAGATGCGTCGCAACCTCTTACCCCCTTCACTTTTGAGCGCCGTGAACCGAACGAAGATGATGTCGTCATATCGGTCAAATATTGTGGTGTTTGCCATTCCGATATCCATCAGGCCCGCAATGAATGGGGCAACGGCATATTCCCGATGGTGCCCGGCCACGAAGTGGCAGGCATTGTCACTGCGGTTGGTTCCAAGGTGAAGAAATTCAAGACAGGTGATCGCGTCGGCGTCGGATGTTTTGTCAATTCCTGCACCAAATGTGCAGAGCGGAATGTCGATCTCGAGCAGTATATGCCCGGGCTCGTCCAGACCTATAATGATTTTGAAGCTGATGGCACCACTCCGACCTATGGCGGCTATTCGGACTCGATTGTCGTCAAGGAAGGTTATGTTCTCTCCTTCCCGGAGAACCTGCCGCTTGATGCAGCTGCCCCGCTTCTGTGTGCGGGTATCACCCTCTATTCGCCGCTTCACCATTGGAAGGCCGGTCCCGGCAAAAAGGTTGCAATTGTCGGTATGGGTGGGCTCGGTCATATGGGCGTCAAGATTGCACACGCAATGGGCGCCGAAGTCACCGTTCTCAGTCAAACTCTGTCGAAAAAAGACGACGGGATAAAACTGGGTGCCAGCCATTATTATGCAACCAGCGATGCGGAAACATTCAAGACGCTGACAGGCACGTTCGACCTGATCATTTGCACGGTCGGCACCACGATTGATTGGAATGCCTATCTCAACCTGCTGAAGTTAGACGGCACGATGGTGCTGGTTGGCGTCCCGGAGAATGCCGTACCCGTGCATGCATTTTCAGTGATCGGCGGGCGCAAAACCCTTGCCGGCTCCATGATTGGTTCGATCAAGGAAACCCAGAAAATGCTGGATTTCTGCGGCAAGCACAACATCGTTGCCGAGATCGAAACCATCAGTATCAAAGATATCAATGAGGCCTATGAGCGTGTCCTGAAAAGCGACGTACGCTATCGCTTCGTCATAGACATGGCTTCCCTCTAACTTCCTGCAACTCATCAGGCCGCTTTGTTTCATAGCGGCCTGATATCAGGCAGCCATTTTGAGCAGGAACAGGCAAACTGATCCATCGAACTATCTCCCAGCTTGTTCACTATATCCTGCATTGGCATAGCTGAAGGGGACAGTGGCCACCTCACAGCGCAGCATTTCTGCGCTATCCGCAATCACGCCCGGAATCATGCGCGCGCGGATCCCGAATTGTTCCAGCGCAGCTATTTCCTCGCGCAAATAATCGGCACCAGCAGGATTTCCCAACTCTATGCGGACGACATTTTTTCCTTCGTCCAACAGGGCCGCAATGTAATCAACCGTTTGCCCTGTACGTCGGTCAACAGGGGTTCTGCGCGCCTCTCGTCTGGCGAATTCAAGGATTTCGTTGGACACCCCCGGCCCAAACAGAACGATGTCGGCCGCCTGCAATGCACGAATGGCCTTGAGCGTGAGCAATTCCGGGTCTCCCGGTCCGGCGGCAAGGAAAGTAATTTTTCCCATGCGTGACGGGCGGCTATCACCATTTGCTGCCTCCGCAAGCAGTTCCGTCAGCGCTGCCTCATTGGGTTTGCCGATAAAAACCCGGTCCACAAATCCTTCCCAAAAACGCCGCCGGGCTCGTCCAGATTCCAGCCGGTCGTTTACCTTACCGCGAAGGCCTTGCGCCATTTGCGCCCAAAGCTGCAAGGAAGCAGGCAGTATCGCCTCAATCCTGCGCCTTATTGCCTGAGCAAGTATAGGTGCAGCGCCATCCGTCGATATCGACACGATCACGGGGGAGCGATTGACGATTGAGCCGAATTGAAACTGGCAGAACGCCGGCTTGTCTATAACGTTTACAGGCACGCCTGCTTCTATACCGGCATTGAGGAAAATTTCCGCATCGGTTTCATTGTCAAAATCGCCAATCGCCAGCGATGCGCCTTTCAAGTCCGCGACTGTGTAAGGCCTCGCATGGTGCGCATATATTTGAAGGTCTGAGCCCGATAAATCATCGACCAGACTGGAAAAAACATCGGATAACTCTTGCGCATAGATGTGAACCATTGCGCCGCACGCCGCCAGAAGCTCTGCCTTCCATGCCGCACCTTCCGATCCGCCGGCAATAACGACACGCTTTCCCTTCAAATCCCAGAAGATCGGCAATTTTGCCAATGGGGATACGCGCGCGCTTGTTTGATTTCCTTGCCGCTTATTCAGCGGCCACAACGTTGCATCCATCGATGATCCCTCTGATTTCGGCCCGACAGGAACCGCAATTTGTTCCTGCATTCGTCGTCGCCCCTACAGAAGCGACACTCATGCAACCGCTGCGAGCAGCAGCAACGATCTGGTTAAAGCCTACGCTGAAGCAGGAGCAGACAATGGCTCCCTTGTCCGCGCTTCTGTCTCCGGGGCGGCCAGCAATGATGGAAAAACGCTTTGACAGATCAGTATGGGAGCATGAGAGCTGCTCGATCATCCAACTGCGCGCAGCTGCAACAGGTTTAGCTGCAATGAACATGGCGGCCAAAAGCCTGCCTTCGTCAAAAAACGCCAACCGAAAATCGCCTGACTGTCCGTCGTGATAGCCCAATGGTTCGATATCTGCCGGAATGCCAAACGTTGTCCGGGCCCATTGCGTCCAGTCAGCAATGTCGTTTCCGGCAAACTCCACCCTCCAGCCATCTTGCGCTTTTGCTACTGCCCAATAGGGCAGATCGATGTCTTTCGGCTTTGTAATGGAAACGGCAAAACCATAATTTGAAGCAGCAAATTTTTTCGCTGCAACGGCGCTGCTTTTCAAAGCGGGCTGACCCGAAACCGGGTCAACGCGGGGCGCAACCAAGCTATCGATGCGGGCTTTGGCGGCAAAATTGTCATTCCAGTGCATGGGCACGAAAACATTGCCGCGCGTCTGCCGATCAGTCACCGATGCTCTGACGATAACATTGCCATAGGGGCTTTCCAGCTCCACCAGATCGGCGCTTTCAACTCCGATTTCCCCGGCATCGACAGGATGGATTTCAGCAAAGGGCTCTGCAATATGCGCGGAAAGACGAGCACTTTTGCCAGTTCGGGTCATGGTATGCCATTGATCGCGAATACGTCCGGTATTGAGCGTTAATGGAAAATGGGTATCCGACCGTTCCACATTTCCAGCTTCTACCGCAATGAACCGCGCTTTCCTGTCAGCATGAAAAAAGCCACCATTGCCAAAGAACCGGCTTTCCTCTCCCGACCCTGTTTGCGGCTGTGGCCACTGCACAGGGGACAGCGCATCATAGGCTTGCCCGTCAATTTGCGCATAGGCGCCAATATCAAAATCGCGCGTGCCTTCGTTTTCAAAAGCTGAAAGAGCAGCATGCTCTGCAAATATTTCATCGGGCGAGTTATACTGAAAAGCGGCGTCGAAACCCATTTTTCTGCCCACCTCAGCCAATTGCCACCAATCCGCCTTGGCTTGCCCGGGGGCGGGTAGAAATGACCTTTGCCGCGAAATCCTGCGCTCGGAATTGGTGACCGTCCCGCTTTTCTCACCCCACCCAAGCGATGGCAGGAAAACATGGGCGTGGCGGCTCGTATCGGTTCGGGTCACGTCAGACACAACAACGAATGGACAGGCTTTGATAGCAGCTTGAACCGCATCCGCATCGGGCATGGATACAACAGGATTGGTCGCCATGATCCAGATGGCTTTGATGCGGCCATCGGCAACGGCCTGGAACATATCAACAGCCTTCAGTCCGGGCTTGGAGGCTATGCGTGGCGAACCCCAGAACCGCTGAACCCTGTCTCTGTCCTCCTCGCTTGCAATTGACATATGTGCAGCGAGCATATTGGCAAGTCCGCCGACCTCGCGCCCGCCCATGGCATTGGGCTGGCCTGTCAGAGAAAACGGCCCCATACCCGGCTTGCCGATACGGCCGGTTGCCAGATGACAGTTGATAATGGCGTTTACCTTGTCCGTCCCGGAGGATGACTGGTTCACACCCTGACTATAACAGGTGACTGTTTTTGGCGTGGCAATGAAGAGCTTGTAGAAAGCTTCCAATTGCTGCTCATCCAGACCCGTCTTTCGGGTTAGCTCATCAACGCTCAATTGACGCGCGGCAGCGAAAGCCATCGCAAAGCCCGATGTGTGCTTCTCAATATAATCATGATCAACGCTCGCCGATCCCGCAAGAAAACCAAGCAGGCCGAGGAACAATGCAACATCGCCGTCCGGGCGGATGGCAAGGTGCATATCAGCAATATCGGCAGTCATTGTCCGGCGCGGATCAATGACAACAATCTTCATTTGGGGGCGTTCAGCTTTGGCTGCGGCCAGCCGCTGATAGAGCACGGGGTGGCACCATGCGAGGTTTGAGCCCGTCAGAATAACAAGATCCGCCAGTTCCAGATCCTCATAAGTGCCGGGAACAGTATCTGAACCGAAAGCGCGCACATGGCCTGCAACCGAAGAGGACATGCACAGGCGCGAATTCGTATCAATATTGGCCGAGCCGATAAAACCCTTCATCAGCTTGTTGGCAACGTAATAGTCTTCCGTGAGCAGTTGCCCTGAAACATAAAAGGCAACACTGTCGGGGCCATGCTGGCGGATCACATCGGAAAATCGGCTTGCTACCAGCCCCAATGCCTCATCCCAACTTGCACCCGCTCCAAACACCTTCGGTTGAAGTAACCGCTCTTCCAGACTAACGGTCTCGCCAAGAGCGGAACCTTTCGAGCAAAGACGCCCGAAATTGGCAGGGTGCAAGGGGTCACCCTTGATGCCAATGGTTCCGCTCTCCTCCCGGGTGGCGAGCACGCCGCACCCCACCCCGCAATAGGGGCATGTGGTGCGAGTGCCTGCTGCTTCCTGATTCATCATTCCGCCGCGACAGCTGTGGTTTCCAGATGGGCGAGAATACTGTCCCCGTCCAGCTTGAGCGGAATGGTTCGAACACTGCCCTCATCAGCGCCAAGCGCTTTTCCTGTTTCCAGTGAAATGACCCAATTGTGCAAAGGGCATGTAACCGATGCGCCGTGCACAATGCCCTGACTCAAAGGGCCTCCCTTGTGCGGGCAATGATCGTCAATGGCGAAGACCTGATCTTCCATCGTGCGGAAGACTGCAATCTTTCCCTGCGGAGTCATGACACAGCGGGCACCGCGCCGTGGAATATCATTGATCGAACCGATCGCAATCCATTCACTCATCGCCTTACTCCGCTGCCTGTGCATAGCCGATCGTGGCCATCGGTTTGAACTCGTGCTTGTCCACGCCCGAAACGCGCTCCGACCAGGGATCGACCTGTGCGAATTTCTGGCTGAAAACGAACCTGTCAAAGAAGCCTTTGCGCTTCTCCGCGTCAGTCATGATCTGGCGGCGTATTTCATCAAGGCCGACACGCTTGGCCCATTTGTAAATGCGCTCCAGATAACGCGCCTGCTCTCGGTACATTTGCGCGAGCGCAACAACATGCTCCAGCGCTTCGTCCTCGCTCTTGACGAGGCCCAGCACCTCCGTTCCCTTGATATCCAGCCCCGCTGCACCGGCGAAGTGAATTTCATAACCGGAATCCACGCAGATAATTCCGATGTCCTTGCAGGTGGCCTCCGCACAATTGCGCGGACAGCCGGACACAGCCAGTTTGAGTTTTGCTGGCGTCCATGAGCCCCACATGAACTTTTCAATGCGGATGCCGAGGCCCGTTGAATCCTGGGTACCGAAGCGGCACCAATCGGACCCGACGCAGGTTTTCACCGTGCGCAGACCCTTGGCATAGGCTTGCCCCGATACAAAACCGGCCTTGCCGAGATCGGCCCAAACGGCGGGCAGGTCTTCTTTCTTGATCCCCAGCATGTCGATGCGTTGGCCACCCGTGACCTTGACCGCAGGGATGTCGAACTTATCAACGACATCGGCGATGGCGCGCAATTCCGATGAGTTGGTCATGCCGCCCCACATGCGGGGAACAACAGAATAAGTGCCGTCTTTCTGGATATTGGCGTGCACGCGCTCATTGATGAAGCGGGACTGATAGTCGTCCGCATATTCATCGGGCCAATCGGAAACGAGATAGTAGTTCAATGCCGGACGGCATTTTGCACAGCCGCAGGACGTTTTCCATTGCAGTTCCTGCATCACCGCGGGGATTGACTTCAATCCCTTGGCTTTGATCAGGCGACGTACATCATCATGACCAAGATCAGTACAGCCGCACATGGGTGTAACAGCTGACGGGTTATACTTGTCGCCGAGCGTCAGCGTCAGAAGCTGTTCGACAAGTCCAGTGCAACTGCCGCACGAAGCTGATGCCTTGGTATGAGCACGAACATCATCAAGCGATGTCAGGCCCTTGGATGTGATCGCGCCTGTGATTTTTCCTTTGCATATGCCGTTGCAACCGCAGATTTCCGCATCATCCGGTAATGCTGCAACGGCCGCCATAGGGTCCAGCGGGGATCCTCCCTGGTAGGACTGGCCAAAAATCAGGGTCTCTCGCATCTCCGAAATATCGGTGCGTTTTTTGGTGAGGTCATGGAACCATGCGCCGTCAGAGGTTTCGCCATAAAGCACGGTTCCAATGATCCGATCATCCTTCAGGACAAGGCGCTTGTAGACACCGGCGGCTGCGTCGCGCAGCACGATCTCCTGCCGGTCGTCACCTTCGCCAAGATCACCCACCGAGAACAGATTAATGCCTGTTACCTTCAGTTTTGTTGGCGTTTCGCTGTGAACAAAGGCCGCGCTTGAATCGCCAGCGAGTTGCGCCGCAACAACACGGGCCATTTCATATAATGGTGCGACAAGCCCGTAACATTGGCCGCCAACCTCCGCGCATTCGCCAATGGAATAGATATCGGGGTCGGAGGTGCTCATTCCGGCATTCGTGACAATGCCGCGATTGATTTCCAGTCCTGCATCCTTCGCCAAGGTTCCGTTTGGCCTGATGCCAACCGCCATGACAACCAGATCGGCTGGCAATTGTGTGCCATCGGCCAATAGAACGCCTTCGACCTTGCCGTTGCCGATAATTTCCTTGGTATTGGCCTTGGTAATAACCTTGATGCCGCGTGCCTCTACAGCCTTTTCCAAGAGATAGCCCGCCGCCGGATCAAGCTGGCGCTCCATCAGTGTCGGCATGACATGCAGCACGGTCACTTCCATGCCGCGCGATGCAAGACCCGCTGCCGCTTCCAGTCCGAGCAGGCCACCGCCAATGACGATTGCCTTTGCCCGTGACTGTGCGGCCAACAGCATGGCATTGACATCATCAAGATCACGATAGGTCAGAACGCCCGGAAGGTCTTTGCCCGGCAATGGCAGAATGAAGGGCACGGAGCCGGTGGCGATGAGAAGCTTGTCATAACTTTCCGTCGTACCTGCATCGGAGGTAACGGTCTTCGCCTCGCGGTCAATATTGACGACCTTGTGGCCCTTATAGAGGGTGATGCCGTGCTTGATATACCATCCATCGCCATGGATGATAATCTCTTCAAATTCCTTCTCGCCCGAAAGGACGGGCGAAAGCATGATCCGATCGTAATTAACCCGTGGTTCGGCATTGAAGATGACAATTTCATAGGCGTCGGGCGCCAGTTCCAGCAGATACTCCAGCGCACGGCCGGGAGCCATGCCATTGCCGATGACGACCAGTTTCTGTTTGCGCGCTGCCATTATGCGGCCTCCACAAGACGGTGACGTTCGTACAGGAATTTCATTACTGCCGAGCGGCAGCGGGTATAGGACGCATCCGAGGCCAGCTCGATGCGACGGCGCGGGCGGTCCAGCGGCACGTCGAGTACCTCGCCAATCTTTGCCGAGGGGCCATTGGTCATCATCACGATACGGTCTGAAAGGAGGACTGCCTCGTCAACATCGTGGGTAATCATCAGAACCGTGTTGGCGAGTTCCGCATGAATCTGCATCACCTGGTCCTGAAGATGCGCGCGCGTCAGGGCATCGAGTGCTCCGAACGGTTCATCGAGCAGAAGCACCTTGGGCTCCATGGCCAAGGCGCGCGCAATGCCCACCCTTTGCTTCATGCCGCCCGATATTTCCGAAGGCCGTTTGTCCTTGGCGTGTACCATCTGCACAAGTTCAAGGTTGCGCATGGTCCATTCATGCCGCTCTGCGCGGGTCTTGGTTGACGAGAATACTTTGTCGACCGCCAGCTTCACATTCTCATAGGTTGTAAGCCATGGCAGAAGTGAATGGTTTTGAAACACAACGGCCCTGTCCGGTCCCGGTTTGTCGACGACGCTGCCTTCAAGAAATACAACGCCCCGCGTTGCCTGTGTAAGCCCTGCAACAATGTTGAGCAGTGTCGACTTCCCGCAGCCGGAATGACCGATGATTGAGATGAACTCGCCTTTTTCAACAGTAAGCGAGACTTGATTGAGAACCTGGGTGGTGGCGCCGCCACGGCTGAACACCATGTCGATCTGTTCTAGCGAAAGATAGGGTTTTGCCATGATGAGCTCCTCAGGCACTTGCCGTGTTGCGGGTGACAGCCTTGGCGATGAAGGCAATGAGGCGATCAAGGAAATATCCGACGATGCCAACATAGATGAGCGCCAGAATGATGTCGCTGATGAGCGATGAGTTCCAGGCATCCCAGATGAAGAAGCCGATGCCGACACCACCGATCAGCATTTCCGCGGCAACAATAGCGAGCCAGGAAAGCCCGATACCGATGCGCAGGCCGGTGAAAATATAGGGTGCCGCAGCCGGGATCATGATCTTTGCAAAATACTCAAGCTGATTAAGCCGCAATACCTTCGCCACATTCTGGTAATCCTGTGGAATATTGCGGATACCGACCGCGGTATTGATG
This sequence comes from Phyllobacterium sp. K27, assembly GCF_054796155.1. Taxonomy (NCBI): domain Bacteria; kingdom Pseudomonadati; phylum Pseudomonadota; class Alphaproteobacteria; order Hyphomicrobiales; family Phyllobacteriaceae; genus Phyllobacterium; species Phyllobacterium sp. K27. The sequence goes on from NZ_JBTWND010000003.1 coordinate 155,448, forward strand.
ATGATCGGCCAAATCGCGGTGATAAAAATCACAAAGATTGCTGATGGATTGCCGTCTTTGAAAGCAGCCAGAGACAGGGGCAGCCATGCGAGAGGTGGCACCGTTCGCAGAACCTGAAAGATCGGATCGAGACCACGCATGGCCCACTCGCTTTGGCCGACCAGCACTCCGAGCGCGATACCTGCAAATGCGGCAAGACAATATCCGAGCGCAACCCGCTTGAGGCTTTCGAAAATATGCCAGAATAATCCCTGATCAATGCCCTGCCCCACGTAAAACGGATGAATAATAAGTTCCCAGGTTTCAGAAACGACACGCGAAGGCGGCGGGACGTTTGCGGTGGGAGAAGAACAGACGATCTCCCAGAATATCAGCAGAAACAAAAGGGTCACGAGTGGCGGAAGGACGTGTGCGGTAACAGATGAAAGCCATTGACGCAGGGCATCGCTTGCAGGAATCCGCTTGGAAACGGCAAGAGGAACTATTTGAGCCTGGGGTTTAACAGGTTCACTGGTTTTCAGGCGGACAGGATTAGCGGTCATTCCGTTCTCCTCACGCAAAATGTTTGATGTCGAGGCTGGCGAGATAGGTCTGCGGATTTTCGGGATCGAAAACCTTGCCGTCGAAGAATGTTTCGACGCCGCGAGATTTGGAGGTTGGAACATCTGCCGTTGCGATACCAAGTTCGCTCGCAGCTTCCCTCCACAGGTCTTCGCGATTCACCTGTCCGACCAGCCCGGAAATATCCGTATCCGGTGCAAACTTTCCCCAACGGATATTTTCAGCGAGAAACCATTTGTCGTGGCTCTGGAAGGGGTAGGAGGCATGATCACGCCAGAACTTCATGAGGTGGGGGCTGGCATTTTCGATTCGACCGTTGCCGTAATCATACTCACCCTTCAGCCGGCCCGCGATGTCTTTGGGCGGAACGTTGAACCAGGCCCGCTTACCGACCATTTTCGCAAGTTCATCCTTATTCGCCAGATCATCAGACCATTGCTGCGCTTCCATGATTGCCATGAGCAGCGCCTTGGCAGCATTGGGGTGCTTCTCGACCCAGTCGGCCCGCATGCCGAGCGACTTTTCCGGATGCTTCGCCCATAATTCTCCCGTATTGAGTGCCGTATAGCCGATACCCTGGTTTACAAGCTGTGCGTTCCAGGGCTCGCCGACGCAGAAGCAGTCCATGGTACCGACTTTCATGTTGGCAACCATCTGGGGTGGCGGCACCACGATCGTGTCAACATCCTTGTCCGGGTCAATACCGCCCGCCGCCAGCCAATACCGCAACCACAAATCATGTGTTCCACCAGGAAACGTCATGGCAGCCTTGGCTGCATTTCCTTCGGCTTTCTTTTTGGCGAAAGCTTCCTTCAAAGCACTGGCATCCACGCCCACTTTATTGTGCGCATAGGCCGAACCAACGGAAATGCCCTGAGCATCCAGATTAAGGCGGGCCAATATGACCATGGGCAAAGGTTGATTGTTTTGGGTCACCTTGCCCGTGCTTATCAGATAGGGCATGGGCGTCAGGATGTGAGCGCCGTCTATGCCATTCCCTTGAGAACCCAAGACAAGATTATCACGCGTCGTTCCCCACGAAGCCTGCTTTACAACCTCAACGTCCGGCATCCCGTATTTGGCAAAGAGGCCTTTTTCCTTTGCAACGATGAGCGGGACTGAATCCGTCAAAGCAATAAAGCCGAGAACGGCCTTGGTCGTTTCAGGGCCGGCACCAGCGGCAAAGGCACCGCTGGGAAACAGAGATTTTGCGGCTGCCAACAGGGTCAGCGCGCCACTTGTCTTCAGGAATTTGCGTCGCGCCATGCCATTTGAAAGTTTCTGATCCATAAGCTTCCCTGCACTATTTGGCCATAAAGGCTGGTCGAAAAAAAAACGCCGCTGGATCACGCACACTCCCGGTAAACCGTTGGAATGAACTGAGCCAAGCGACGTCTGTGTCTTTTGAAAGCACCCGATGCGGTGCCAGCGGTTCCTGTCTCCATTGACGGAACATATTTATAAAAGCAATTAGCGTGCCAACTGCGATAGAATTTTGTTAATTACTTGATTCTAAATGAAGTTTTTTAATATGCCCTTCTTCAACACATAAAATCTCCAGAATGCCACCGATTTTTGAGTGCAGCCTCTGCAGATAATTTGTGCGATGCACAAGAAATAAGCAGCCCTGCTTCCCATCAGCGCTCGTTTGAACCAACACTTCGCAGATAACGGGGAATGTCCTCAGGGTCGAAAACAGCACCATCGAGGAAAGCATCTGCGATGCCCATTCCTTCCACGCGCGCGTCATTTGCTGGCGTATCAGGACGCTGTCCTATGGCGTTGCGGTACAAGTCAGGGCGAAAGGCAGCGCCTGCTTTTTCGGCAAGGAGTAAACCATATTCCACCTGGCCCCAGCGGACCATCTGACTGTAAATCCATTGAGCTTGGCTGACCCAGGGGAAATTCGCAGCATCCCGGTGGAAATTGAAATAGTCGGGAACAGTGCGCTCGGCTCCATCCGGATCAATTGTAAATTGCCCGAGGAGAATACGATGCAGGATATCAAATGGCACATCAAGATAATCGGGTCCTGACAACGCCAGAGCCAGTTCCCGCCGACTGTCCGCACGATCGCACCAGCGGGCGGCATGATCCAGCGCAACGATCAGGCGTGAAGCCGTCTCTGAATTTTGATCAAACCAATCCGGGCGCATGCCGATGACTTTTTCCGGGCTGGACGACCAAATGTCTTCCTTAACCGCAACAATACACCCTACGCCCCGCGACACCGCCACCATGTTCCAAGGCGCGCCGACACAGAACCCATCAATAGCGCCGGCCGATAATGCGTCCGAGGTCATGGGGGGCGGCACCACAACCAGCTTTACTTCGAGGTCTGGATCAATGCCACCAGCCGCCAGCCAATATCGCAGCTCATAATTATGCGATGAGAAGGGATAGGTTATACCCAGTGTAATTGGCCCCTGCCCTTCGTTTCTGCGGGCCTCTATTACGCGCTTCAAAGCCCTTGCATTTGCCAGCGCATCCTGCTTGCCGGACAGGTCCGCCATCGCCTGCATGCGCCGGTACAAGCCAAGTGAAAGCGTGATGGCGTTTCCTCCACGCCCGAGGATAAAAGGCGCTATTACAGGAGACGGATTGGAACCGAGGCTCAGACCGGCGGCAACCGGCATGGGCGCAAGCATATGGGCAACATCAAACTGCCGGAACGCCAGACGATCACGGATATTTGCCCACGACACATCCTTAATCAAACTGAGTTGAATGCCCTCGCGCGCAGCAAAACCAAATTCGGTCGCCGCAATCAGAATCGCAGCGTCAACCAAAGGAATGAATCCTGCACGAACCAACTTCGACCCGGGACCGGCAACAGTAGCCGGTGCTGCCAGTCCGCCTTTATCGATACCGGTGCGGATGAAACTCATTGTAACCCTTCCTAAGATCCTAAGAGTGCGGCCGCCGTAACAACGCTCTGCGCGATGTCGGCAATCTTCCGCTTTTCGTTCATTGCCGTCTGTCGCAGCAATGAATAGGCTTCGTCTTCCGACATGGAGCGGGACTTCATCAAGATGCCCTTGGCGCGATCAATGATCTTCCGCTCCTCAAGGGCACTCTTGGCTTCTGCCAATTCCTGCTGCAATCGACTGAATGCTTTGAACCTGCTGACCGCCATATCAAGAATGGGCTTTACCCGCTCTTTCTTGAGTCCATCGACTATATAGGCAGAAACACCCGCCTCGACTGCCGCTTCGATAGAGGAACTGTCGGATCTGTCTACGAACATGGCAATAGGTTTGCGTATAGATCGTGTCAGCTGAAAAAGATGTTCCAGCATGTCACGGTTCGGCGTTTCTATATCAATGACAATTACATCCGGCCCGATGCTTTCGATCTGCCGTGCAAGCCCGACAATATCATGCAAAACGACAACTTTATCATGTCCAGCTTCGCGCAGTCCTTCCTCGATAATTGAGGCGCGGATACGATTTTCGTCGAAGATCATTATGGACAAGGCAGCAATCATGCCTCAATTTTGCGCATGCTTTAAAATTGTGCAAGCCTGACATTAGGACGCAGTGTGTAATGGTTTGGAAGAAGGGGGCGCTGTCCGCACAATGCGACGCGCATTATATCGCCTGAAGCGTAGTCACTGTATGAAATCTGCTGAAATATCGTGAGGGCATGGCCCATGGGCATGCCCTCTTGCCCGATGGCACATCGTGCTGGACACGGCAAAAGGCGTCCAGCACGAAGTGGTCTTTAAAAAAATCGGTTAGTTCAAGCCTTCGAGCCAGGCATTTACCTGGTCGGGATGATCGACGATATACTTGTCGACCGCCGCGTCATAGGAGGTTTCCTGGGCGTTGAACATGGCAGGCTCCAGATCGGTGATAGGCAGATTCATCCGCGAGAGGAACTTTGCCACTTTTGGATCTTCTTCCGTGAACCCTTTGCGAGCAATCACATCAACATGTTCGGCCTTGCCCAACGAGCCTTTGGTATCCTCGAGATAACGCAGATCATACTTGCCGAACATCCAATGGGGACTCCACGAGGTAGCGACAAACCACTTTTTCGATCGCGTCGCTCTTTCGACCGATGTCAACATTCCGGCCTCGCTGGATATCTGCAACTTGTAGTCCAGGCCATAGTCTTTAACGGCTTGCTCAGACAGTCGGGTAAGACCTGCACCGGGGTCGATGCCTTGAATGGTGCCACCGAGCTGCTTCACGACGTCGGGTTTCTTGAGGTCCTCAATGGTGCTGACTACATCAGCAGGAATATAGGTTGGAACAACCCACCCCAGCTTGGCTCCCTCATACACTGTTCCAAGCGTTTCAACCTTGTCTTTCACCCGCGCAAAATAATCTGCATGCGTTTCAGGGAGCCATGCCATCAACATCGCATCGAGATCACCGCGGGCCACACCTTGGTAGAGCGGAGCAACATCGGTCTGTACCAGTTCGACCTTGCGGCCAAGCTTATCCTCTATGAGCTTTGCGGCAAGTTTCGTAACAAACTCGGCATCAGACCAGGCAGCCCAACCCAGTTTGACAGGCTTGGCCTGATCTTGGGCAAATGCTGCTGTAGACAGTGACGCTGCGACCATGGCAGCCAGCCCTATTGATACTATTTTTCGGAACATAGGTTCTCCTTTTCATTTATGAGGCCGGTAGCGGCCTCATTTTTGATTTTGTGCGAGGGGTTGAATGGATGATCGAGCACCCTCACTGTCTCGCTTGGTGAACGACGGAAGGCGAAATAAGGCTGGACGCTTTTTGCCGAAACTCTGGGTAATGCGATCCAGTATGACAGCGAGAATGACGACCGCCAGACCACCCTCAAATCCGGTGCCTATATCCAGTCTCTGGATACCCGTTAATACGGTGTTGCCCAGACCACCGGCGCCGATCATCGAAGCAATCACAACCATCGAAAGCGACAGCATAATTGTCTGATTGATGCCCGCCATAATCGATGGCATGGCGTTGGGAACTTGCACCTTGAACAACAACTGCATCCGTGTGCAGCCAAATGCCAGGCCAGCCTCGACAAATTCACTATGAACCTGACGTATGCCGAGATTGGTAAGCCGGACGACTGGAGGCATGGAAAAGATGACCGTGGCAATTGTTCCAGGCACTGCACCTAGTCCAAAGAACATCGCTGCTGGAATAAGGTACACAAAGGCTGGCATGGTCTGCATCAAATCGAGCACCGGACGAACGGTGGATGCAATCGCGTCGTTTCTTGCCATGGCTATTCCGGCGGGAATGCCAATAAGAACAGCAATCAAGGTTGCTGCAATTACGAGCGCCAATGTCTCCATCATACTGGACCAAAGCTCCATATGACCAACGAGCCAAAGCGAAATCACCGTGAAAACAGCAAAGCCCAAACCGACGCGCCACAAGGCAATAGCACCCAGCAGCGCTATTCCTATCGGCTGAGGGATGAAAAGTAACGCGCCCTCTATGCCATCGGTAACGATGCCAATAATCATCGCAATGAAATCGAGGGCAGGTGTAAAATTGTCGAGGATAAAATTGACGGCGGTATCGGCACCATCGCCTATGCTAAAGTTAAAATTCATAAGGATGTCCAATTTTTAATGCGCGCGATCAAGCACTTCAAGGAGGGATGATTTGCTGATTGATCCGACATATCTCTTCTGATCATCAATCACCGGAACCGGCCAACGGCTGCCGGCCACCCGGCCCATCACATCAGACAGTGACTCGCTGGCAAGGATTGGATCAACGTTCTGCAGGAAGGCGCTGCGATAAGGATCCGCATCACGCGCATTCACCTTTTCGATCAAAGACTCGAGGCTGATCATGCCCAGATATTCTTTTCGAGTGCCTGTGATAATCGCGACTTCACGATCATCTTGCCGCATGCGGCCCAGCGCTACAGGAGCAGTTACACCTTGCCTGTCAAAGATCGTGATCTGGTTCTTGCGAACAACATCGCCTGCCTTGAAAACGTGCGAAACGTCGACATTGCGAAAGAATGAGCGAACATAGTCGTTGGCTGGCTGAAGAATGATTTCATCGGGGGTACCAACCTGAATTACCCGGCCATTTTGCATGATACAAACCCGGTCACCGATACGCATGGCCTCGTCCAGATCATGGCTTACGAACACTATGGTTCGGCTATGTTCTGCCTGGAGACGCATAAGTTCATCTTGCATTTCAGTTCGGATCAACGGATCCAGCGCCGAAAAGGCTTCATCCATCAAAAGGATGGTTGGTTCGCTTGCAAGCGCGCGCGCCAAACCTACACGCTGTTTCATTCCACCCGACAGCTCGTCCGGATTGCTTGTGGCATAGGCTTCCAGTCCAACAGCTTTAAGCGCAGCCAAAGCCTTTGTGTTGCGTTCACTTTCGCCAATGCCAGCCACTTCCAATCCGAAAGCGGCATTGTCGATGACGTTGCGATTTGGCAGCAAGGCAAATGATTGGAAGACCATGCTCATATCGCGTCGACGCAATTCAATGAGTTCCCGATTGGACATTTTGGTAATGTCGACGCCATTGATCTCAATACTGCCGGCGGAAGGCTCGATCAGGCGATTCAGGAGGCGGAGCAAGGTGGATTTGCCTGAACCAGACAAACCCATGATAACGAAAATCTCGCCTTCCCGAATTTCGAGACTGGCATCGTCAACACCAATTGTACTGCCTGTTGCAGCATGGATATCTGCTTTTTCCTTGCCTGATCTGGAAAGAGCGAGCGCCTTTTCCGGCCTGTTGCCGAAAACTTTATAGACATTTTGGAGGCGGATTTTGACTTCTGCGGAAGGGGTTTTATCGTCTGTTCTAGTATCTGATATCATAAGCAATGTTCAACCTGCGACAGCGGTTGGTGATCTCCTTCATTTGGCTCGCATACAGGGCCTTCTCGAAATCCGGATGTACGGGCCGTACAAACAGAGTTAAAGGCGCAAAATTTCTGCAAAATCGAGCATAAAATGCGAAATATAATGTGGACACCCAAGAGGAACGGACTTGGCCGACCGTAACCAGTACAGCCTAGTATTCTAAAAACGACAATAGCAGATCGGGAGATAAAAGTCCACCTCCGCAAAAATTTTCACAAAGCCCGTGCACCTGGCAATCCCAGCGGGTCGTGCCGTCCGACGCGAAGTTCACGGCATGCTATGCGAGATACCGTTCCGTCAGTCGTGCCCACATCGCGGCGCCGACCGTGAGACTTTCGTCCGCAAAATCATACTTGTCGCTATGCAAAATCGCCGAATTCACGCCATTGCCAAGGCGCAGGAAGCTTCCTGGCTTATGTTGCAAGAAATGTGAGAAATCTTCACTGCCAGGGATTAGAGGGCAGATTGAAACCTTGTCCGCGCCCACCAGTTCCTCAGCCACGATACGCGCAAACTCTGTTTCCGTTTCTGAATTTACGACAACAGGATTGCCCCGGGTATAATTGATCTCTGCTCTTGCCCCATAGCCTTCGGCAACTGCGTTCGCCAATGCCGTGATACGCGTCTCCAAGAGGTCACGGATTCCCGGGTCAAACGATCTGACAGTAATAAGCAATCTTGCGCTTTCGGGAATGACATTTGCCGCCTCGCCGCCGTGTATCGCTCCTACCGTCACAACGGCGGTCTGCGTGGGGTCGACATTGCGCGAAACGACCGACTGTAGAGCCACCACAATATTGCAGGCAACCACTACCGGGTCGATTGTCAGATGGGGACGCGAGGCATGGCCACCCTTGCCGTGAACTTTCATCTCAACAGTATCAGCCGCTGCCATAAGTGGACCAGAACGCATCAGCCACGTCCCTTCCGGTGCCCCGGGATGATTGTGCAGACCAAAGATCGCGTCGAAGGGAAACCGTTCAAAAAGACCATCGGCAATCATTGCCTGCGCGCCACTCCATCCGCCCGCCTCTTCAGCAGGCTGAAAAATGAGGTTCACTGTCCCGCTGAAGCGGCGCGTTCGCGCGAGATATTCGGCCGCCCCGAGAAGCACCGTCGTGTGACCATCATGACCACAGGCATGCATTTTGCCCGTAAATTTGCTGGCATAGGGGTGGTTTGTCTGCTCCTCGATCGGCAGCGCATCCATATCAGCCCGAATGGCAATGCTCTTGGTCCCAACACCCGCCGTCAGGCGCGCGACCACGCCATGGCCACCGACATTCTTGCTGACCTCATAACCCCAGGCCTCAAGTTTTTCTGCTACGAAGCGCGCTGTCTCGGCTTCCTCGAACGATAGCTCAGGATTGGCATGGAGGTGATGCCGGACCTTTACAAGTTCCGTTTTCATCGAGTCAAAATCGGAAAGGCGGGCAAAATCATTATCGGAGGTCATAATCATTCCGGCGGTTTGGGGATAAAACCACCCTGGGAAGGGTGGCGGGGTTTTCGATCAGTTAGCGCTAGATGAAGCGCGACAGGAAGCTTCTGGTCCTTGGATGTTGAGGATTGCCGAGGACGTCTTCCGGCTTTCCGTGCTCAACTACCTTGCCGTCATCCATGAACACGACGCGGTCCGCAGCTTCACGCGCAAACCCGATTTCATGGGTTACAACGATCATTGTCAGACCCTGCTCTGCCAAATCGCGCATGGTCGCCAGCACTTCACCGACAAGCTCCGGATCGAGTGCAGAAGTCGGCTCATCAAAGAGCATCAACTTTGGCTTGATTGCCAGCGCGCGGGCGATAGCTACACGTTGTTGCTGCCCGCCCGACAATTGCCGCGGATAGCTGTCTGCCTTTTCCGAAAGGCCAACTCGCTTCAAAAGCTTCCGCGCGTTTTCCGACGCTTCTTTGCGGCTCTCGCCATGGATGCCAACAGGTGCCTCGATAATGTTCTGCAAGGCAGTCATGTGCGGGTAGAGGTTGAACTGCTGAAAAACCATGCCGATCTTGCGCCTTTGCAGGGCAATGGCATAATTTGACAGTCGCTGCAGCCGATCCTTTTGAAGTTTGTAACCAATCTGCTCGCCATCCACCTCAATCGAACCGCGATTGATTGATTCCAGATGATTGATGCAGCGCAGGAAGGTGGATTTACCCGAGCCCGACGGCCCAAGCACAACCACGACTTCCCCCGGCGCAACATCAAGATCAATGCCTTTGAGAACTTCCAGTTGCTCGTAGGACTTGTGGACATTGCGCGCCCTTACCAGAGGAGTCGCGTCGACGTTTGCATTCATTGTGCCACCTCCTGTGCCACAGTACGGGTAGGCACAGCCGCTACTGCCGGAACATCTTCCTTCGTCCTGTTACCGGCTCCCGATTGGCGGTCACCACGGCTGTAATAGCGCTCAATATAACTTTGCCCAACGTTCAGCACCGACGTGATGAGAAGATACCAGATGACAGCCACAAGCAGCATTGGAACCACTTCGAAGGTACGGTTATAAATGGACTGAACAGAATAGAGCAGATCGGCCATTGCAATAACGCTGACAAGCGAGGTCGCCTTGATCATGCTGATCAGCTGGTTGCCTGTCGGTGGAACGATTGAGCGCATCGCCTGGGGTATGATGATGCGGCGAAGTGCGCGCGCACGCGTCATGCCGAAGGACTCTGCAGTTTCGAACTGTCCCCGGTCGACCGATAGAAGGCCGCCGCGAATGATCTCGGCCATATAGGCAGCTTCATTCAGGGCAAGCCCGGCAATGGCAGCAGTCATGGGGCTGATTACCGAATTTGTATCCCAGCTGACGAAGGTCGGTCCAAACGGAATGCCGATCGATATAGTGGGAAAAAGTGTGGACAGATTGTACCAGAAAATCAACTGCACAAGCAGCGGGGTTCCTCGAAAGAACCAGATGAAAAGCGAGGCCAACGATTTGGCAAGCCCATCCTTTGACATCCTTGCCACGGCAAGAAGCAGGCCGATCACAATACCGATCACCATTGCAACTACGGTCAGCCCCAATGAGACGTAGAGCCCGCTTATCACGGTCGGATCGAAGAAATATTCAGCAACGATCGGCCATCCGAAATTCTCGTTCATGGCGACAGACCATGCGCAATAAGCTGCAATTGCCAGGGTCAAAAGCCACGCGGCGACGCGACCTTTAGGGAAAGGTGTATGAGCCTCGGCAACGTCCTTTCCGATGCCGCCGGCGGGCGGCATCAGTCCTACATCATCAACTCTACTCATTTCGGCAATGTCCCGCCAAGATTGATGCCAGGCTCCTCGAGCATGTTGTTTTCAAGTCCCCATTTCTTCATGATCGCGGCATAGGTGCCGTTATCCATAAGCACTTTGATAGCATCCCGCAGGACCGGCCCGAGCGGCGAGCCCTTCGGCACAACAGCGCCCTGATAAAGATTCTCAAAACCGTTCTTTTGGCCCACCCCGGTCAATTCCAGCTGACCATTGGCTTGGGTAACGAAATAGGTAAGTGGTGCCTGCGACGAGAAGAACGCATCGGAACGCTTCGAGCGCACTGCTAAAATGGAACTTGGCTGATCGGTAAATGACTGAACCTCAATCGGCTCCTTGCCATCGGTTTTGCATTTTTCGGCCTGAGCCTTGATCACCTTCTCGGCCGAACCGCCCGCCATGACGGCAATACGCTGCCCGCAGGCGGAATCGAGTGACGTTATCCCTTTCGGATTGCCCTTATGAACGGCGAAGACCACAAATTCCTGAACCCAGTCCACAAAATCATTGGCCTCTTCACGCGACTTGAAATCACCGACCGGCCCGAACGCGAACTGATAACGGCCGGAATTGACGCCTGCGAGCAGGGCTGGAAGCCCGCCAACGGTTGCGTGTTCGATCTTGACGCCAAGTATCTGACCAAGCGCGTCTGTCAGGTCTGCGCTTGCACCGCTCATTTCAGTACCCGTAACAATCTCATAGGGTGGAAACGATCCGTTGTTAACGGATATCATTTTTCCAGCCGAGCGAATATTTTCTGGCAGTTTGGCGTGGAGCTCATCATTTACCGGAAGCTTCGCAGAACTCTCTTGCGCCACGGCAGTAGCTGAGATCATTACACTCGCCAATGCGAGACAGACTAGTTTTTTATGCGACATGTTCATTCCCCTTTGTTTTCATTTTTGAGGCGGCAGTGTCACTGCCATCGATATCGAACGGAAAAATTATCTCCGGCAAAAGCCGCTGCGGGAGAATTCCCTGGGTGTAAAGCTCCTCGATGAACCCGGTTATCATCGCGCGATTTTCCGCAAAGCCGCTTGCATCCCAGCCGGCCGGCAGATCGGAGGAGCATCGGAGAAGCTCGTCGAACATCCACGGGGTTGTCTCAGCATATTTACGCCGCTTATTCAGCCAAACGCGTTGGGACTCATCAATCAGGCTGCTCAGTTCGGAGATAATCCACGGGTGCTCGGCCACAATATCTGCCTTGATGCCGATGAGATGCATGCCCGGTACATATCCAACCTCGTCGAAATAACGACGCTCGGCACTGCGGAAATCGACAAGCACCTGCCGGAACGGAGAATCGTCGGAAAAAAATCCATCTGGCATAAAGGGCGTGAACACGGCATCAAGCTCCCCGTCCGCCAATAATTCAACCATGGGCCTTTCGCCGGGTGCAGCCTCAATCCTTCCGGGACAACCGAAGCCGTCGAGACGATCGGTGATTGGATGGGCCGCTGTCAGCCGCCCCGCATACCACATCGCATCTTCAACACCCACGCCTTCCCTGCGCAGCGCTGCCCGCGTCCACGTGTTGCCGGAATCGCGCCAGCCGGTGACACCGATACGTTTGCCCGCAAGATCGGCGAGTGTTCGGATTGAACTGTCTTTGGTGGTGATGATGCAGCGGTGCCGAAACCCGCGCATAATGAAATTCGGAATGCCAACAACGCTTTTATCCCCTTCAAAACAAAGCTGGGTGTAGCGGCTGAAAGACATTTCCGCAGCATCATAGGCATCGCTCTTTCCCACATGCGGGATCAATGTGCCAACGCGATCAACCCTGATATCGAGTCTTGACGACGTGACATCGCCAAGAACAAGCGGCGTCATGTAGTCCCAATCCCGGAGAGCAAGACGAAGGGTAATCGGCATAGACATTCACTCGCAATTTTTTCTTGTCCGCCTCACGTTAAATGTTCAAATCTGGGTGATCAAATGTTATTACGTTATTGAACATTTAAAAAACGGTGATGAAATGAATGAAGCCCGGGATGCAGATTGGTTCGCTCAGAAGCTGAAGGATCGGACAATTCGCGGTATTGCGATAGAAACCAGCGCGTTGATCCGCGCAGGTGCGTTGCCTGTAGGAACCAAGCTCCCGGCCATCCGCGATCTTGCTTTTGCGCTCGGGATTAGCCCTGCAACCATTTCGCATGCATGGCACGAATTACGCAGGCAGAAAATCATCAGCGGACGCGGACGCAACGGCACATGGGTGAGCGGTGACCGTTTTGTGGCGCAGCCGGCACGGTTGGCGAGTGTCGGCAACTATGGAAAGGATGCGCTGGATCTGACCGCCGCAGTGCCTGATGTCACGCTGCTGCCGAAACTCGCCGACGCTATGGCCTATGGTGCATCGGCTGAGAATCTCAACAGCTATGAGCGCAGCCGTATCCTCCCCGAATTGGAAAACGAAGCAAGAAAGACCTGGCCCTATGAACCGGAGGCCTTCCTGGCAACAAATGGCGGCTATAATGCCGTTTATACGCTGATCCACGCTCTCGTCCTTCCAGGCGCCAGTGTGGCGGTTGAGGACCCCACCGGGATGCGCTTGCTGGATATTCTGGAAGATCGCGGCGTACGCATCATTCCTGTGACTTGCGATAATGAGGGACCAATGCCCTCATCGCTGGAGGAAGCACTGAAATTCCGCCCGGTAGCCTTCCTGTTTCAGCCGCGCATTCATTCCGTCACTGGCCAAAGCGTCAGTCCGCAGCGCATGGAGCGCTTGGCAGAGATTTTGCGCGGCACTGACACATTGATCGTGGAAGACGATGGCGTTGCCGATATTAGCGAGGCGCCGCGGCATTCGTTGGGACGCCACTATCCCGATCGAGTCATCCACATTTTGTCTTATTCGAAAACGCATGGGCCCGATCTGCGCTTGGCCGTGCTTTCAAGCTCGCGGGCAATCGTCGAACAGATCCAGTCCTATCGCAGCTTCAGCGCCGGCTGGACAAGCCGTATCCTGCAGGCAGCTACCGGCTGGTTGCTGCGCGATGAAGCAACACAGGAAGCCGTGCGCCACGCGCGGACAATCTACCAGACAAGACGCAGCAACCTTGTTGCGGCATTGCGCGAAAGAAATGTCGAAGCAGCTCCGGGGGGAGGCTTATGCGCCTGGGTTTGCGTGTCGTCCGAGCCTTTTGCCATGGTAACAATGGCGGCACGTGGCATTGCCGTTCATCCCGGAGCCAAATTTTCAATTCTCCCCAGCAGTCACCTGCGGGTGGCTACAGCCACTTTGTCTAATCGCTGCGAGGAAGTGGCCGACGCCATTGCTCTTGCGGCTGTGTATCGTTAAGCGCCAGCCTTAAAGTCAAAGCATAAAAATTAAAGAGCAACGCGCCGCGACCGCTGGAATGCAAGCCCTGAAATCAGTGTCAAGATACCCAATACTACCGCAAGTCCGACGCCACTGGCACGCCATCCCCATTCGGATATGGCAGGGGTGCTTATAAAAGGTGACAGAAATTGGCCGAGGAAGACAGATCCCGTGAGCAAAGCACCCGTTTTTCCCCGTTTATTGGAAGAGGTTGCGTTTAGAGAAATCGCCACGAACCCAGGAATGGCCAGGGCGTAGCCCGCGCCAATGGCTGCGCAACCGACAAAGACAGCCATTCCAGCTTTAACTGTCACAAGGATCGCAAACCCGGTCGCCATCAGACCAAAGCCGCAGGCCCAATTACCAGCATAGCCAATCGCCTCGCGAAGGCGCGGATAATAGAGAGCCGCCGCCCCGCCCGCCAGCATGAGCGTTCCGAGCGCAGCCCCGGTCATGGCGGGCGATGAGTAACCTTGTCCTGATAGAAAAAAGGGCAATTGCGTGGGCATGACGAAGAACAGCATTGTCACGACCATCTGACCGAGGGCGAGCAAATATACGAGGGGCTGAGTTTTGCCAGCGCCGATCAAAGCGGGGTTTTGCTCAACTGACATGCTCGACGGCGCATCGACAATGACGCGCCAGAAGAATGGCAAGGCAAGGGCTGGCAGCGCATATACTGCAAAAGGAAACCTTGGTCCGACCGTTGCAAGAAGGCCAGCAATCACGATGAAAACGAACCCGCCAAGATTGCGGGCAGAGACCTGAGCGCTGGTGACAACATGCAGAGTTTTTCCGGAGAAATAATCGCCCAGCAGCGCCGATTGTGCCGTCATGATCATGGCAAGTGCAACACCCAGGCACAATCTGCTGACCATGATCAATGGCAATGTCGGCAGAAACAGTCCGGCGCTTCCCGAGATAATGAACAAGATCAACCCTGCTAAGAGCATCCGTCGTCGACCTGATCTGTCAGCAATCACACCGCACCAAGGTGCGACAAGCACGACTGCCAATGATGGAGCCGGAACCAATAGCCGGATCAAAAAACTATAGGTTTCGTCACCCGCAAATTGTCTTTCAAGGCCGGGCAAAGCGGGACTGATCGTGGCTGCCGTCATCACTGTGAGAGATGCAACCAACATCAGCGCCACGGCGCGCGGGTCACGGAGAATTGGCCGTTCTTCAAGTTCATTCGTCAGCTGCATTTGTACCATCTCTATTGCCCTTTGAATCACAAGCGGGCATCATACGAATTCAAGTCAACTTGAGGTCAAGCATGAAATTTCTGGACATAGGCGAGATCGCAAAAGCAAGCGGATTACCCGCCTCAACGCTGCGATATTATGAAGAGCAAGGACTGATCGCCTCCGTCGGCAGGCACGGGTTGCGGCGTCAATATGAGCCGGTAGTGCTCAAGCGGCTTGCATTGATCAACATGGCCCGCACAGCAGGATTTCTGCTAAGCGATGTCGCTGATATTTTTGGCCGCAACAGTGAGCTTGTGATCCCGCGTGACGAATTGCGCACGCGCGCCGATGCTCTGGATAAAAAGGCGCAGGAGATAAAGGCTTTGGCAGCGATCATGCGTCATGTGGCAGATTGCCCTGCCACCTCACACATGGAATGCACCACTTTTCAAAAGCTGCTGCGTGTAGGGACAAAGCATCAGTCCCGCATACGCCAGCAGAAATCAAGAACGGGACCACCTCTATCTGCCAGGTAGCCAGGGAACCGCACTCAGATCGGCGCTGTTGCAATGGGGTTGCGTGTCATCAATATCACGGCAGCGGGCGGTCGCTTTCCCCGGCCACCAGTTCCATTGGCCATATGATGCCGGACTTTACCGGAGGATAATTGTTTTCAAATGCAGGCATGGTCGAAAGCAATGTTTCGGCCAGCTTGATCCCAAGGTCGCGAAGTGAAAGCCGGAAGCACGTCAAGGTCGGCGACAAAAAGCGGCTTTGCGTGCTTTCGCGAAACCCTATAACGGCGATATCCCGTCCAGGGTGGATGCCTGCCTCGTAAAAGCGACGATAAAGTCCAATCGCCATGTTTTCATTGACCAGAACAACAGCCGTCGGCATTGGTTTCTGCTCAAGCATGGCACAAGCAACCTGATAGCCGCCCTCTTCATTGCTGGGTGCAGCCAGAACCAGATCCGGATTGAACGTGATGCCACCCTTCACAAGCGCTCGTCTGTAGCCGCTCAGAAATACATGGCCAAGATTGACATCGCTATTGGGGACACCGACGGCGATGCACTTGTGTCCAAAGCCCAGCAACCGCGTTACGGCGGTAATGGCCGTGCCTTCAAAATCAAGATCGATCCAGGGGAATGAGCCATCGGCGCCACTGCGTCCAAGGGCCACAAACGGGATTTCCCGCTCAAGCAGAAACGGTATGCGTGGGTCGTCTCGCATTGTGGCTGATATAATCAAGCCGTCAACGAAACGCCGTCCCACCACGCGGTTGAGATAAACGCCAGGATCTTCGTCGGTCCCGCACAATAGTGCGACAAGATCGAGCTGATGTCGCCTGAAAACGGATTGAACCCCCCCAAATACCGGCATAAAGAAGAAGCTATCCCCGTTCTCTGCTGTTTCAACCGTCGATTCGATCATGAAACCAATCGTGTTGGTCGTGCCTTGCCGCAAGCTGCGCCCGGACTGGTTGGGAACGTAGCCCAGCGTCTTGGCAGCCTGAAGCACTCGTTGACGGGTTTCCGGATTGACGTCGCTCTTGCCATTCAGCGCACGCGAGACCGTCCCGATTGAAATATTTAGGTGGCGGGCAAGGTCCCGAATGCTCACGCTTTTCTCCTGATGGCGACTCGATGTGAGGGTCTTCTCCCATAAAACACCGAAATAAGGGATTGACAAAAATAATTCTCCATTCTTAGATCGTAAACGTTTACGGAAGCGTTTTACAACCGATTTTCTCGGTTTAGAGCGGGTTTCTGTAGGGAGGAGCAAGAATGCAGAGTGCCGTTTTAGTCGGTTGCGGAGCCATGAGCAAAGCCTGGTTTGAGGCGGTTCGCACCATTGGCGATATTGAGATCGTCGGCGTGGTTGATCTTGCAGCAGATCGTGCGCAAGCACGTGTCTCAGAATTTGGCCTGACATCGGCAATTGCGTCCAACGATCTGGCGGCCACGCTTGCGCGCACCAAACCTGATCTGCTTTTTGACATTGTGGTTCCAGCAGCACGTCATGCCACCGTAGCCGCCGGGCTTGCCGCCGGCTGCCATGTGCTTTCCGAAAAACCCATGGCGGAAACGATGGATGAGGCACGCGATCTCGTTCTCCGGGCTGAAGCAGCGGGCCGCATCCATGCGATTGTGCAAAACCGGCGGTATCTCGCCCAGATTCGCCGTATCCGCCGACTGATCCAATCCGGTGCCATTGGCGAAGTGACCAGCCTCCATTGCGACTTCTTCCTTGCTCCACATTTTGGCGGCTTCCGCGAAGAGATGCGTCACGTCCTGTTTCTCGATATGGCAATCCATACTTTCGATGCAGCGCGCTTCCTTGCCGGCGGTGCCGCCGATGCGGTCTATGCGCACGAATGGGAGCCCGGCAATTCCTGGTACAGCCAGGGATCATCTGCCACCGCCATTTTCGAATTCTCCAATGGAGCCGTATTCACCTATCGCGGCAGTTGGTGTGCGGACGGCATGCGCACAAGTTGGGAAAGCGAATGGCGCATCGTTGGCAGCAAAGGATCAATTGTCTGGGATGGACATGATGACATACGGGCCGAAGCCGTCACCTCCGGCAAAGACGGCCTGTTTTCCGAGGTGGCCGCAGTCGAGATACCTCCCCTCGACACGTCTGACCGCGTCGGCGGTCACCTCGGAGTGATGCAGGACTTTATCGCGGCGACCCGCGGTGGTCACCAACCGGAAACGGCTGGAAAAGAAAATATCAAAAGCCTTGCCATGGTGTTCGGCGCTATCGATAGCGCCGAGTCCGGGCGGCGCCTCGAAATCACAATCTGAAGGAATGTGAAAATTGAACAATCCAGCTACAGCCATCCGCATCGGTACAATGATCAAGGGCAATGCGCCCGATCCTGCGGCCTATGTGAAAAACATATTGCCGCATGGTTTCGAGAGCATTGAGCCCTTTTTCTGGCAGGTGATGAACAAGGATCTGCCAACACTGGCGGCGCAATTGAAAGACGCGATCGGTGACGCCGATGTAACAATTTCAACGCTGGGCATGTTTGGCAATCCGCTGGAAGACACGGAGATAGATCAGGAGACGCTCAAGGGCTGGGAAGCATTGATCGACAATGCTCACCATTTCGGCGCAACCACCATTGCTGGATTTACCGGACGTGTTCGTGGAAAACCGATCGAGGAAAGCCTGCCGCAGTACAAAAAGGTCTGGACCGAATTGGCAAAGCGCGCCGCCGACAAAGGTGTGAAACTTGCCTTTGAAAACTGCGCCATGGATGGCAATTGGGCAAGCGGCGACTGGAATATCGCGCACAATCCGGATGCGTGGGAAATGATTTTCAACGAAGTACCGGCTGACAATATCGGACTTGAGTGGGAGCCCTGCCACCAGATGGTCTATCTGATCGACCCGTTGCCGCAAATCCGCAAATGGGCGTCGAAGATATTTCACGTACACGGCAAGGATGCGACGATCCGCTGGGAAGTCATTCGCGAGCACGGAATTTTCGGCAAGGAAAAGTTCGTCTTCATGCGCTCGCCAGGCTTCGGTGACACAAATTGGGTGGATGTCATTTCTGAATTGCGGCTTGCAGGCTGGTCGGGCTCCATCGACATCGAAGGTTGGCATGACCCGGTATATCGCGATGAACTGGAAATGACAGGTCAGGTCCATTCGCTCAATTATCTCAAACAGAGCCGCGGCGGTTCTTACGTCGCCAACCCCTGAAATCAACCCGGCCAATCCTGCCAAGCAAGAAGCAGGGCAGCCGGACCACCCCTAGAGGAGGAAGCAATGAAGCCTATTCTAAAATGGATAACAGCCGCATCCCTGCTCATGACCGGCGCAGCCGGGGCCGAGCCGGTGACCCTGGATGTTTGGACCATCGATCGCCCAGATCAATATATGTATTTGGTGAAGGACGAGTTTGAAAAATCCCATCCTGACATCAAGCTGAACCTCAAGACAGTGCAGTTCCGCGATATGGTCAATGATCTGGCGCGGGCAACGGCCACGGGCGAGTCTCCTGATGTGACCTATATCGACAATCCCGAAGTTGCTCTTTTTGCCTCACGCGGATTGCTGCTTGATCTAACGTCGATGCTCGATGAATCGAAAGTCATCAAGAAGGAGGAAATTTTCCCCGGACCTCTTTCCTCCGTCACATGGGATGGAAAGATCTATGGTGTCCCGCGCGGCGCAAACACGCTTGCGCTTTATTACAATGCCGACATGTTCAAGGCCAAGGGGCTTGATCCCGACAATCCGCCAAAAACTTGGGATGAGCTTTACGATGCCGCCAAGAAACTGAGCGACCCGGCCAAGAATGTCTATGGTCTGGCATTTTCGGCCGTGGCCACCGAGGAAGGCACTTTCCAGTTTCTGCCATGGTTGCAAATGGCAGGCGGTGACTACAACAAGGTGAACACTGAAGGTGGCGTCAAGGTCCTCGACTTTTGGGGCAAGCTGCTTGATGAAAAACTTGCCTCGCCGGACACTCTGATCCGCGGCCAGTATGACTCAACCGGCACGTTCAACTCCGGCAACGCAGCCATGGCGATCTCCGGCCCTTGGGAGTTACCCCGCATGAGCCGCGATGCCAAGTTCGACTATCGGGCGGCTTTGCTCCCCGTACCACAGCAAGGCGCAACGCGCGCATCCGCCTTGGGCGAAGGCGACAACGTCATTCTTGCCAACAGCGACCACCCGAAAGAAGCGTTCATTCTGCTCGAATTCCTGTATGGCAAAATGCCTGATGTGTGGAACCGTTTCGGCTTCCTGCCAGCAGCAAATATCAAATCCAATAACCCAAACACGCCTGCCATTTACAAGGTCTTCGAAGAGAGCATGCAATATGCGCGCAATCGCGGACCGCATCCCGAATGGCCAAAGATTTCCAAAGCCATTTACACCGCAATCCAGTCATCGCTGACCAAGAAAAGCGATGCAAAAACGGCGCTCGATACCGCGCAAACGCAGATCGACAGCATTTTGAGCAAATAGATTCGTCTTCGCTCTTTCCTTCATGCGGAAGAGCGAAGCTCATTTATTCGGCGGCGAGCGGAGGACGCTATGCAAGGCATTATGAGAACCATCCGGGATGGCAGCGGTTTTGATATCCTGCTGCTCGGGCTAGCCCTCGTTTATCTGATCACCTTCTCGGCTTTTCCGATTATCTACAATATCATCATGTCACTGCAGACCGTGGATATGTTCACGATCACGTCCTTCAGCCGGCCTTTCGTCGGCCTGCAAAACTATTACGATATTTTCTCGCAGCCCATTGCGGGTTCCGTTTTCTGGAACACATTAAAGTTCGTCGTGCTGTCGATTGTATTCCAACTGTCCATCGGGTTTGGACTGGCTTTGTTTTTCCAGCAGGATTTTCCCGGTGCTACCTATCTGCGAGGCCTTTTCCTGGCCGGATGGATCATGCCCGCACTTGTCGTCGGCGCCATCTGGAAATGGCTTTTCGCTGGTGATTTCGGCGTCATCAACTACATGCTCACAACGCTTGGCCTTGCGGATGAGCGCATCTTTTGGCTCTCCGACCCGGATTTTTCCCTCTATGCTGTTATCATTGCCAATGTCTGGTTAGGCATTCCCTTCAATATGCTGCTTCTTTCGGTCGGGCTTGCAAGCATACCACGCGACGTCTACGAGGCCGCGGAGCTCGATGGTGCCGGCCCCTTCGAGCGCTTCAGGTCGATCACGCTGCCCTTGATGCGCGCCCAGCTTGGCGCAGTCATTTCGCTCGGCGTCATCTTTACTTTGCAGCAATTCGATCTGATCGCCGCACTGACGCAGGGTGGTCCGGCAGACAGTTCCAATGTGGCACAATACTGGTCCTGGCAGCTTTCCTTCCAGACCTATGAAATCTCGCTCGGCAGCGCCGTCTCCGTCCTCATGATCATTTTCGTTATTCTGGTTGCAGCGGTCTATGTCCGCTCGACCCGTCACGAACACAGCTATTAGGACAGGAAAGATGAAACGTACGATCCTCCTCGTCATCGGCCTGTGTGTTACGGCCATTTACCTCTTTCCGCTTTACTGGATGTATCTGACCGCCTTTAAAGGCAGCAATGAAATCTTCCGCTATCCGCCAGGCTTCTGGCCGAGCGATCCGCAGTGGAACTTCCTGAATATCTGGAAGAACCGCGATATGGGCCGCTATATCTGGAATTCGCTTTTGATCGCCGTGGGCGTGACATTTCTGGTGACAATGCTGGGAACGGGGTGCGCCTATGTGCTGGCGCGGGTGCGCAATGTCTGGATGGATATCGCTTTGTTTGCGATCCTCATGATGCAGGTCCTGCCCTCATCCTTGATGGTGACGCCTATATTCGTGATGTTCAATCAGATCGGGCTTCTCGCCACCCCAAGATTTGCTGTTATTCTCGCGCAGGCGGCCAAGATGCTCCCTCTTTATATCGTGCTTTGCCGCGCAACCTTCGTGCAGCTTCCGCGTGAACTGGAAGAGGCAGCGCTTGTCGACGGGTCATCGCGCATCGGCGCCTTTTTCAGCATCATGCTGCCCTTGGCGCGCAACGGTATCCTGATCACCTCCGTGCTGATCTTTCTGCAATCCTTTGGAGAATATGTCTACGCGCGCTCGCTGATCGCCAAGAACGAACTACAGACCGCAACCGTAGGTTTGCAGACCTTTATGGGACCGGAGGCCAATGACTGGAACGGCATTATGACTTATGCGGCGATTTATGTGACGCCGATCCTTATCGCATTCATGCTGTTGCAACGACGTATCGTCAGCGGTCTCACCGCCGGCGCGCTCAAGTGAGGTCAACCACCATGCTCCAGATCGAGATCGACCACCTGAACAAGCATTATGTCGGGTTCCATGCACTCAAGGACATCAACATCGCCATCAAACAAGGCTCGTTCGTGGCCTTGGTCGGGCCATCGGGTTGCGGCAAGTCGACATTGCTGCGCACCCTTGCCGGGCTTGAAAAAATCAGCTCCGGCGATGTTCGTATTGCCGGAACAAGCGTTATCGGCAAACCACCGCGCGAACGTGATGTCGCCATGGTTTTCCAATCATACGCGCTCTATCCGCATATGGATGTCGAACGCAATATGAACTATTCGATGCGGTTGAAACGCCGTCCCAAGGATGAAATTTCGGAACGCACCCGAGAGGCTGCCGAAACTTTGGGGCTTGGTGGTCTTCTTGACCGTTTGCCCAAGGCACTGTCGGGCGGTCAACGTCAACGCGTAGCTATGGGCCGGGCCATCGTCCGCAACCCCAAGGTCTTTCTCTTCGATGAGCCGCTCTCCAATCTCGATGCGGCCTTGCGCGTTCATATGCGCGGAGAAATCCGCAAGCTTCATGAGCGGTTGCAGGCGACATCCGTATATGTGACCCATGATCAGGTCGAGGCTATGACCATGGCAGATCATGTCGTGGTGATGCGATCCGGCGTGGTTGAACAGCAGGGTAGCCCTCTGGATCTTTACGACCATCCGGCCAACAAATTTGTTGCCGGATTCATCGGCTCGCCTGCCATGAACTTCCTGCCTGCCACGGCCAGAGACGACAGACAGATTGTATTCGACAAGGACCACACGCAGTCTATCAGGCTAGACCGCCATGCAGAGCCGGGCCGGAAGCTGTGGATCGGCTTGCGGCCCGAGCATCTCTCGCTGGAGGCGGGTTTGAACAGCGTGGAACTTGAAGCGGTCGTAACAGGCATTGAATCAACCGGCAG
The DNA here is from genome assembly GCF_054796155.1 of Phyllobacterium sp. K27. Lineage (NCBI taxonomy): Bacteria > Pseudomonadati > Pseudomonadota > Alphaproteobacteria > Hyphomicrobiales > Phyllobacteriaceae > Phyllobacterium > Phyllobacterium sp. K27. The sequence continues at coordinate 178,366 of NZ_JBTWND010000003.1, forward strand.
CATGACTTTCGTCGTGCTTGATGTTGCCTCCCAGCCGGTGATTATGGCCCATAGCGGCAGACCCGCAAACAGCAAGGGTGAAAAAGTCCGCCTGCATATCTCTGCGGACAATATCCATCTGTTCGACCACGAAACAGAATTGGCTATCACACCACCCCAGACGACCTAATGGAACGCGTTGGTAAAGCCACACTGCCTTTACTCATCAACCAGAATATTGCTGGTGCAGCCGCAACAGCAATCCCCGCTGCGATCGAAAAGAAGATCGTGTAGCCGAGGTGCTCTGCAATCCAGCCAGCGCCAAGACCGCCGATCATGCTGACCATCCCGTCCATACACTGGAAGAGCGTAAAGTCGACGCCAGCCTGTTTCGGGTCAGACCAGCCCATGAACTGGGAATAGAGGGCAACGAAACCGACAGACATTACTCCGGAGGAACTCGCAATGGCAATCGCGATGACGACGGGCTTGGACACGCTCCCATCGAAATTGAAAAACGCGAAGGCGAAAAGCAGACTGGCCTGTAAAAGAATCGTCAGGATCAGCACAAAGCTCGCCCCCCATACTCGCACAAGTGCGCCGCCAAGAAGAGCCCCGCCGAAACCGACCAGCATGCTTCCCAGCCCGTTCAGAACTCCTATCGTCGCAAGATCGAAACCATAGTCTATGAGAAACGGGCCGAGCATGGACAGGCCCCATTTTTGTGCTGCAACGTAAATCGCCGCGATCAGAAGTCCTTTTCGGACCCGGGAGCGCCTGAGCGCCACCATCAGCGATGGCGTATGATCGCGAATCTCGACGCTCGCACGTGCAGGCGGGCCGAAAATAAAGGGCATGCCGAGAACAAGCACGAGGAGCGCCATGATATAGACCGCAGGACTCCAACCCATCTTGTCAACAAGGACGAGGAACAATCCCGCTCCGATTGCGGAACCGAGATAGGCGCCGCCTACCTGCGCGGCGTTTCCCCAGCCATGATGTTTCTTTGCCAGCGACTCCACGGCATAGCCGTCGCAGGCTATATCCACCGTAGAGGTCACGAAAGCGATGAATGTCAGGCAGAACAGCACCGGCACCAGAGGCGACGGTCCGGTCAGACCCATGGAAGCAAGACCGGCAGCGCACAGAATTCCGCCAACAAGGACGATCAATTGCGATCGATTGCGCCCAACCGGCGGCAGCCTGAAACGCTCCACATAGGGCGACCAGAGGAATTTCGCCGCCCACGGCAGGACCGTCAGGTACAAAAGCCCGATCTGGTCGAGCGGCAAGCCCTGATCCCGCAGCACAGCGGGAAGCCCCAGCATCGTCAACCCGCCAATGACGCTCTGGGCAACATAGAGGCCGCCAACTGCGACAAAGACCAGGATCGGCGAGGGATTGGTGGCTGGCGCGCGATCCCCTCCCATCAGAAGCGATACCGCATGCTGGCGACGACTTTCCTGCCTTCATCGAAATAGCAAAAGCCCGTGGTACAGATCTGTTTGACCTCGTTCAGCAGATTGGTCGCATTGACCTGCAAGCGCACATTTTCAAAGCTGGGATCCAGCTTGCCGAAATCATAGCGGATGGATGCATCGACGAAGGTGCGAGCCTTGTTGTCGAGAACAGGCGTATGGACATTATCTCCGAAACTCGAGCCGACGTAGCGCACACCTGCACCAACCCCCAACCCGTCGAGCAACCCCTCCTGGAAGTCATAATTCACCCAGAGCGAGGCCATGTGATAAGGAGAGGAATTGAGTGTCTTGCCTTCCGTTTCCGGTGTCAGCCGGGTTATCTCGACATCATTGTAGGAATAAGAGGCAATAAAGCTCAGCCCATTGTCCAGCGACGCCGTTGCTTCAAGCTCGAAACCGCGGGATTTGAGATCGAGCTGCCTGAGGAGATTGGTGCCCGACGAGGTTTCATAAACCGAGGCATTTTTCTGGTCGATGTTGAAGACCGCAGCGGTCAGCAGGATATTGGTGTCAGGCACGGCATATTTTACACCGGCTTCCACCTGCTCGCCCAATGTCGGCCGCGCCTGCTGTGCAACGCTGCCCACGGTCTGGATAACGCCGGGGTTGGAGACAAATGATGTGCCGTAGCTGACATAGGGCGTCAATCCGAACGGCGTAACATAGGCAAGCGCAACGCGTGCGGTCGTTTCGCTGTCGTCGCGTGCATAGCTGGCGTCGCCGGGCGTATATTCGCTGTCTACCCAGTCATGGCGCACTCCAACCGTCAGTCGCCAGGCATCATAGGCAATCTGGTCCTGAGCATAAACGCCGATGGACCGCTGCCGCTGCATCTCCTCATAGGTGATTTCCGGAACGTAGGTGTGATCGTCGGTAAAATTGTCCGGCCCACTCCCCTGCCGGGCGGTATATTTCATATAGCTGTAGTCAATACCGGTAACCAGTTGATGCTGGAGTGCTCCGGTGTCGAAATCGCTCTTCAGATAGGTATCCGCCGCCAGGCCGCTATTGTCCTCATAGCCGATACCGGGAAAGTCCTCGAAGACCCACTCCTGCCGCATGGACAGGTCGGAGTAGCGCAGCTTGTGGTAGAGTGTCACTGAATCGGTAAGAGACTGTTCCAGTTCATAACCGATGCGCCATTGCTTCTGGCTGAAATCGTTAAACCGGCCATCGCCGCCATATTCGGGTGTCGCGCCTATCGATGTGCCGCCGGGGCCGTATTTGTTCACGTAGCCCCATGTCCCGCCGGTGGTGCTGTCCATATATTCGCCGAGAACGGTCAGCTTGGTGCCGTCATCCGGCTGCCATGTCAAGGCGGGCGCTATGAACAGCCGGTCGTCCTTGATCGCATCAATCTCACGTCGCGCATCACGGGCAACGCCGGTCAGGCGATAGAGAAGCGTATTGTCGTCATTGACGGGCCCGGAAAAATCAAAGGCGCCCTGAACCCGGCCATAAGAACCGTACTGAATCTCGACCTCACGCAGTCTTTCCTCCGTCGGCCTTTTTGAAACGACGTCGACAATACCGCCCGAACTGCTTGCCCCATAAATCGAAGCCGCCGGGCCCTTCAGTGTCGTGATCGCCTCCAGGCCGTAGGGTTCAAGCCGAAACAGCCCGTTGGGGCTGCTGATCTGGCGCAAGCCATCGCGAAACACGCCCGTATAGGTGAGATCAATGCCGCGAATCTTGAAGGAATCGAATCTTGGTTCGGCACCAAACAGGCCGCCACGTACGCCCGGCGTATAATTGAGAGCCTCAACAAGATTTTGCGGCTTGATGTCCTGCAATTGCTTCTGGGTCACCGTTGACAGCGAAACCGGTGCCTGCGCCACAGGTGTATCGGTTTTCGTGGCGGTTCGACCAGACTTGGCTACATAACCATCCGATTCGACGATGCCTTTGACACCATCGGCTCCACCATCAATCACGATCGTCTCAAGCACGATGGAACCATTGGCGGCAGGTTTCGTTCCGGGCGCTGCCCCCGTTGTCTGTGCCTGCGCCATGCCATTATAGGCAAGCAGCAACATGCTGCCGAGAGCGACCGATGCAAACCCGCCGCATCCCGTCTTGTCGTTCGTCTCTGTCATCTGAACCCTTCACTCATTCACGTCTCACGAGCGCTTCGCATCGCCTGTCTACGTAAGAGGATCACATATCTTGATCCTCACACTCACCTTTTGGTTAGGCCAAGCCGGATGAGTTTGCAACAATAAGTGGAGTAAATTTGTATACTTTTTTCAAGGTTAGGTTCAGATGTCTCAGTTGGGCATTCTTGCCCTACGCCTCAGGCGAATAACCGAATGTGACGGCGGGGCTCTCGGCGGTTTCCACCCAGACACTTTTGGCTTGAGTGTAAGCCATCAAGGCATCCTTGCCACTGGAGCGGCCATAACCGCTACGCCCAAAGCCACCGAATGGCGACATCACCGAAATTGTCTTATAGCCATTGATCCAGAATGTACCTGCCCGCACCTGTGCAGCAATCCGATGCGCCCGCGCGACATTCTCGGTCCATACAGCACCGGCCAAGCCGTATGGATTGTCATTGGCAAGAGCGATTGCCTCGTCTTCGTCCTCAAACGCCATAACGGCGACGACCGGGCCAAACACTTCTTCCTTGGCGATTGTCATTGCCGGATCGACCTGATCCAGAATCGTGGGCGCATAATAATAGCCACCGCTGGCGTCGAGAGCTTCCGGCTTCTTGCCGCCGGTGGCTAGCATTGCACCATCGGCCACGCCTTCACGCACCATCTGGTCAATCTTCGACCACTGCCGTTCATTGTTGATCGGACCGATATGGGAATTGTCGTCGTAAGGATCGCCCACAACAATACGGCTTGCTGCATCTGCATAGCGTTCGACAAACTGCTGATGAATGGAGCGATGCACCAGCAGGCGCGAACCTGAAACACAGCTCTGGCCTGCTCCGCTGAAGATCGCCGACTGGGCACCGATAATCGCGCGATCAATATTGGCATCAGGAAACACGATATTGCCCGACTTGCCGCCCAGTTCCAAAATGCAGGGAATGACGTTCTTTGCAGCTGTGGCCGCGATGGCCGAACCAGCCTGTGCCGAGCCAACAAAGACCACCAGTCCGGTGCGCGGATGCGAAACCATCGCCTGTCCGGCAGTCAGTCCCTGGCCCGCAATCACATTGACGAGGCCCCGCGGCGCGCCACCCTGCTCGCACATCAAGCCCAGGATCAATGTCGAAAGCGGTGTCAGCTCCGATGGTTTGATGACAACTGCATTGCCTGCACAGATTGCCGGTGCGATCTGCCAGCCGCCGGTAAACAGTGGCGCGTTCCATGGCGTGATTTGCGAGACCACACCAATCGGCTCATGACGCGTATAATTGAGATGGCTGCTCGGTACCGGAATGACATCGCCATAAATCTTGTCGCACCAGCCGGCATAATATTCGAACATCTCGGCAACACGTACAGCCTCACCACGGATATCGCGGATCGGACGGCCCGCAGAACGGCTTTCAATCTCGGCGATCAATGGCGCATGTTCACGAATACGCCGGGCGATTTCGTTCATCACGCGGCCACGTCCGGAAGCGGTCAGCGCCATCCATTGGCGCTGGGCGCGCGAGGCACTATCCATCGCCGCATCGATGATCGACTGATCGGCGTCCTTGAACGAAGCAAAAACCTTGCCTGTTGCCGGGTCGGTGAGGTTTTGGTCGTGACCGCTGCCAATCATTATCTCCCCATTGACGAAACTGCCGATTTCGCCACCGGTGAAAAACGTCTTGTAAATTTCAGCGATACGCGCTGCCCGCGCATTTGAATCAACTGGATTTGTCATCGCACTATCTCTTTAGTTCGAGGGTTCAGGCCGGAACGCACCCATGCGGGTAAAGTCGTCGCTATCTTTTAGATGATCGGCTTGCGCCCATAGCTTCGCCACCACCGAGGTCAGCGGATTTTCAGCACCGGTCCGAGTCGCCATTTCCTGTGCCAGACGCACATCCTTGCGCATCAGCCCCATCGAAAAACCGCTATCGAAGCGTTCATTCATCACCCATGTGGGGAAATGCACTTCGCTGATCATCGACTTGCCCGATGCGGCATTCAACACGCGCAATGCTGATTCCGGGCTGATACCAGCAGCCAATGCCATTTTGAGCGCTTCACTGGTTGTTACCATATGGGCAGCGGCAAGCATATTATTGACGAGCTTGGCAACATTGCCCGCTCCACTTGGGCCAACATGCAAAGCCTTGGCCGACATGGCTTCGATCACCGGGCGCGCAAGCGCGAGATCGGCATCGGTGCCGCCAATCATCATGGTAAGCGCACCGGAAGCGGCACCAGCGGGACCTCCGCTCACCGGCGCATCAAGAAACCCATGCCCCATCGCATCGAGTTTCGCAGCCAGAGCGCGGCTGACATCTGGCTCCGAAGTGGAGGTATCGACGATAATCACGCGACGACCGCCCGCCGCATCCAGCAGATGACTATATTGATTGACCGTGTTTTCCACATCGCGCGCGGTCGGCAATGAAAAGACGAGAAAATCGGCCTTTTCAAAAAGCGGGTCGAGCGTATCGGTCGGTTTAACATTCGCTTTTTCAGCCAATGTCTTGCGCTCTGCTGAAAGGTCAAAACCCAGTGTGGTGAATCCCTTCGATGCCAAAGTGTGCGCCATGCCAAGGCCCATGCTGCCAAGACCGACCACGCCAACCGTGAATTTGGTTTCTTCCACCATTATGGGCACTCCTCCGTCAAATCCCTGCGAACATGGGATCGCAATTTGCTGAAAAGGAAGCTCGCACCAAAGTGGAATCACGCATAGCTGGTTTAGCGGCAACACAGTGTTACCGCCGGAGCAACATGCGAAAATGTCTAGCGGAATGCAGCCATGTTGGCGGCCAGAAAATTTCCAAGCCGCTCGACCGATAAAGGCAAACGGCGGCGCGCACGCACCATCAGGTGAGCGCTGGCATCGGCAAGCAGAGGATCTGACAATTCCCGAACCACAACGACACCGCGTTCCAGTTCGGTTGAAACTGCAAATCGTGGCAGGAAAGATATGCCAAGACCGGCAATCACAAATCGCCTCAGAACATCGACAGACGATGTTTCGACAAGAGGGGCAAGGGTAAAACCGCTATCGGCGGCCACCCGCGCGACGAGTTGCGTGATGCCGTGGCCTTTGCTCAAAAGCGCGTTGGGTATTCCAACACAATCGGCCAGAGACAGATTGTCCTTGTCAACGAGAGGATGGCCAGGCTTGGTCACCACGCATAGCGGCTGGCGTGAAATGGCAAGCGAACGCAAGCGCGTATCAATCAGGGGATTATACGCAACGCCGATATCAGCGTCACCATTTGCGATACTGTCGAGCACGCCTTCACTACTATCAAGCTCCAGCTCATATTGAACTTCAGGATGGAGAGTAACGAACGTCCCCAGACCATATTGGAGAATGTCGGCCAGAAAGCCCTCGCCGCAACGGATGCGAACCCGTCTTTGCTGGACACCTTTGAGCAGGCCAAGCTGCTCGGCCAGCAGGTTGCTTTCCTCAATCACCCGCTTGCTGTGCTCCAGCACAAGTTCGCCCGCTTCAGTGAGGATCATTCCACGCGCGGTGCGCTCAAACAGCGCCAAACCAATGGATCGCTCCGTATCGGCGATCTGCCGACTGACAACGGATGGTGCAACATTCATATGTTCTGCCCCGCCTCGGATCGACCCGATCCGGACGACGGCCATGAATGTGCGCAACTCTTTAGCGTCCAGTGTCTCCATGAGACTATGTTGCTTAGCCAGCATCACCAGTCAAGAAACGATGCAAATTTGGCAACACCTAAAGCCTAGGGCTCTAGGCAGGTGCAAGCGCCGTTTTCACCAGCTTGATCCAGAAGTTTGCGCCGATCGGCAGGATCGCATCGTTGAAGTCGAAATAGGGCGAATGCAGTCCCGGATTTTTCCCATCGCGACGCGACCCAAGCCAAAAATAACAGCCGGGCTTTTCCTCAAGCATGAATGCAAAATCTTCCGCCGCCATGCTGGGCGCGACATCGACCACGCTCAAGCCCAACTCAGGTGATTGCGCGATTTTGCGAATGAACGCCGCGTTTTCAGCCGTGTTGATCGTGGACGGATAGCGCTCCTCATAATGAAGGCTCGCCGTACACCCAAAGGCATTGGCAACAGATGTGGCGATTGTTTGCATACGCTCCGCAATGGTCTTGCCGACTTCGGCCAGAAACCAGCGCGTGGTGCCGCGAATGATCATGGTTTCCGGAATGACATTCCAGGCATCGCCGCCATGCATCTGCGTAACCGAAACAACTGCTGATTCCAGCGGCGACACATTTCGGCTGGCAATGGTCTGCAAGGCTGAAACGATTTGCGCTGCCGCCACCACAGGATCAACGCCCTCATGCGGCATCGCGCCATGGGCGCCTTTACCTGTCACTTCGATCTCGAAGACCCCAAAAGCCGCCATCATCGCGTCATCGCGCGCAACGCAAGTGCCGACATCCAGTGCTGGCCAGTTGTGAAGCCCGTAAATCGCATCCATCGGGAAGTCGTTGAACAGGCCCTCGCGCACCATTTCACGGCCTCCGCCTTCATTTTCCTCAGCAGGCTGGAAAACGAAATGAACTGTACCGTCAAAATCAGTTTTGCTCACCGCTTTGGCTGCGGCAAGCGCCATGCTGACATGGCCGTCATGCCCGCAGGCATGCATCTTGCCAGCGGTCTGCGATGCGTAAGTCACACCACTTTTTTCCAAAATCGGCAATGCATCCATATCGGCGCGAATACCAATAGAACGCGTGGAACTCCCACGCGAAAGGCTTCCCACTACGCCGGTGCGTGCATAACCGGCCCTGACTGTAAAACCCCATTCCTGAAGCTTGTGTGCGATGAAAGCAGCGGTGTCGTGTTCTTCAAAGCCCAGTTCCGGATGGCGATGCAGGTGATGGCGCCATGCAAGAGCTTCTGCAATATCCGCTTCGCTCAAAAAATCAGACATCGGAAAGTCCTTTCTGGAAAACCCATGGCGGATGCTGAACCAGCACCCGCCATGCGGAACTCTAGCCCGTAATACGCAGTATCAAATCAGCCACGATCACAGAACCAAGATAAGTGCCAATCATTACGCAAATGGCGATCAGCACAATCTTCCAACCGGAGTGACGCGCAATCGCGAACTCCTTACTCGTCAATGCCAGACCGCCATAAGCCAGTGCCGGAGTAGCCAGCGCCAGGAAATTCAGATCGCCAACTTTGGCGACCACATAATCGGAACCTGGAACGCCAGGGATGGTGATTATGATTGCGATCAGCGAAATCCATGCCACGCTTGGCAGGTAGAAAGGCATGAAGCGGGCAAGCATCAGTCCGGCGATTGACGCCGCATAGAGAATGGCCATGCCCGGCAGTGCCTGCACTGGATGAATGCCGGTAGCAACCCAATTGGCGATCAACCCGAGAAAACAGGCGATAATCAAAAGAAGGGCGTTTTCGCCGATCTTGACCTTGCGTTCGTCAGTCGAATCGACAGACAGAGTCAGGCTATCAACCGTCTTTTTAACAGTATTCGAAGTCATCTTTTGTCCCCTTCCTCAAGCCGCATCACGATAGGCTTCGGGACGGCATTTTTTGTAGAGCCATTCCGTCAGCGGCAATGCCACGAACACGCCCACATAAAGACCCGTTGCATAAGTCAGAATGTTACTCGCCGCAGCCAGTGCAAGGATCAGATCCTTCTGCTCAGGCACCGCACCGACAAGACCGCCGGTACAAGCAGCAAGCATACTGCCCGAGCCAACGCCGCAAGACATGGCAAGCGCACGGAAATCGAACAGACCAAAACTGTGCACAATGGGTGGCAGCAGTGCGAAAATGAATGTGCCGATCAGCGTTCCGGTTGCATAAACGCCCATCGCTCCGGCGCCTTCCGGACTATCAAGGCCAAATTTGTCAGCGATCAGCGCCAGATTGGGCTCGCGGTCAATTGAATAGGTCGCGCCAACCGTCTCGCGGCCCATGCGCAACACAAATACCGCTATGGGAAACGCCACCGCGATGGTTCCCAGATTGCCCAGTTCCTGCAAAATAAGCGCCGGACCGGCGGCAATGATCTTTTCGATCTGCGGCCCGACAGTGGTGCCGAATTTCGCGATGAATGGCATAATGGCAATGGTGATCATCGTGCCGGACAGTTTGACCGAATCTGACTTCAGTACTTTGCCGGTTGCCTTCAGAATATTCGGATTGAGCACCACGCCCAGCGTAAATGCATAGAGCATTGGCAGAAAAATAACCGCACCGATACCGATTGAAACTTTCTGGATCCCGATCAATTCCGAAACAAGAATGATACCCAGTACGAACGCATGCAACCAAATATGTCGCATCGCAAAAACATTATACCCCGTCACGTAGCTCTCCCAATTTCTGCCCCATTTACTCTTTGCGCTAATATGAAGAGTTTACCTTCCTCTTCCAGCCACCCATGACGCAACACTGCGTTGCTGTCATCGCAACACAGGACTCACGACTCAAAGGCTTCTTATACTGCGGCAAGCGCAACTGATAGCGACGTGCACTTGTTTATGGTTGGAAGAATCTGGACTGCATACTCAATGCCGGACGATTAGAATCTGATACCGAATTTTGCATTGAACCCGTGATCGCGCGCGCCGTTACCGAACTGCCCCTGGTAGGAGATGGCAAGACGCGCCTCAGATGTGAGGTCGAGTCCGACGCCAGCATCAAGGACAAGAGCATCCCGTGAGATGGGATTGCCTGCGACAGTGAACGCGTCGGAACCGACGAAGGCATGGCTGGCGGTGGGCGTTTTATCGCCAAAGGCATGCCGCCAGCCGAGCATGCCGGTGAGGCTGATGCGCATATCGCCGACCTTCACATTCCTCTCGGTACGAAGGCCTATTGTGGTAAAGGTCGTATCGGTTGCCTGCCCGGACGCGGTGAGAGCGGCTGCCCCACCCTTTTCTCGATAGTTGTCAGTATCAACTCGCACATGGGCTAGATTGACGAATGGCTCCAGCCGGGCGACCTGCGCATCAATGCCATACGCGAGTTCGCCGAAGGCCTGGAAGGTGTCAGCGCTATATGTTGCAGAAGGGCGGTCGGCAAATCCGGTAAAGCCAACGGCACGGCTGGTGTCGATATCATGCCAGCTATAGGCGAGGCCGGAACGGAAGCTTAAGTCGGCCCATCTGGAACCGGCGTAAAGCCCGACATGGTAGTTGTCGCTGGAAGCGGACGAGGCGCGATTATCGGCAGTGAAGGAGGAATGGCTGTAGCCCGCCAGAAGTCCGAGCCGCCATGTATCGGTTATCATGCCGTCAAGACCACCGACAAACCCGCCGGTCGAACGATCAAGAGCGGCAGCATTGCCGTCACTGTCGGTCGCTCCCCAAGAGCCGAACCCGGTTCCCCAAAAAGCTGCGGCGGGAAGGCTGGGGGCCAGCACCGGGCGTGACGTGGCTGAAACGCCGACACCCTCGAAGACCGTGCGCAATCGATCATTGGCAGTATTGCGGATGTGACGGGAATCCTCGATCAGGCCCGTCATAACTGAAGCATGTATCTCGCCGGAAAGCTGGTCGAACGCCGAACGGGCGGTGATTTCATCGAGTTGGACGACTTTGTCATAAAGATCGTTGCCGATGCTCAGGCTGTCGAGTCCTTGGGCAGCAGCCCTCTGGTTGCGTGTCTCGGCGGCTTGCACAAAGGCGATGTCATTGCGGGCGAGCGTCAGTGTCACGTCTTGCCCGCTGTAGCCGAGTGTCGGGTCAAGAAAGGCAAAGTCAGATGTAACATCGCCAAAGACGCCACGCACTCCATCACCAGCACTCAGGATTGTATAGGTCCTGGCTGGGTCATAGGTGCCGGTCATTCCGATATGGGCGACAGTGCCGCCTTCCAGCGTGGCCGATCCGGTCACCTTGATCAGATCGCTCTCCGGTCCGCCGGGCGCAACCTCCACCTCGTAGCGCGACCCGGCCTCAAGAATGAGATCGCCATCAACCGTCATAGCACCGATGGAATTGCCCGGTGCCAATGTGGAGCCGGACGCCAGCGTCACCCTTGATCCTGCGCCCGAGCCGATCTTGCCGGAACCCTGCAACCGGCCCTCAGCGCCGATGAGTGCCGAACCACCAAGGTCTTCGTTGACGATCAGTGTTGTATTGGTGACTTCCGTCATCCCGGCAAACCCGAAATTATCGCCGCTCAGTTCTATCCTGCCACCGCCAGTAAGGTTGAGATTGCCCGTTCCCGAGATCGTACCATGGTAGGCCCCGTCATAGCTCTGGTCGAAGGTAAAGCGGGAGCCTGCGGCAAGATCCAGATCGCCGCCGAAGCGGTCAGCGGCGGAAACAATTCCGCCTTCTTCAATGCTCCAGTCAAGTGCCGAGACCCCATCAAGCGTCAGGGTTCCGGAACCACGCTTGATCATTTGACCGCTCGCGCCCAAAAGCCCGCCTATATCCCCGGCGAAACGGGCATCAGAGCTTTGGTTAAAGACCGCTGTCGCGGCATTGGCAAGATTGCCCCTGATCGAGCCTGCATTGCCGATGAGCGTTCCTTCACGAACAATCGTCTCGCGATAGTCATTGGTGCCGGTGAGCACCAGGGTGCCCTTTCCCGATTTGACCAGATCGGTCATGCCCGTGATCGAACCCGAGAAACTTGCCTTTGTATCCTGCGAAACAACAAAGGCGGCATTGGATGAACCCGTGATCGAGATATTGCGGGCGCTTGTCAGGTCGGCGGTGCTGGATAGAACGCCCCCGGAAAAGACAATATCGCTATGTGCCGCCCCGAACGCGCTATCTGAGGCAATCTCAAGCGTTCCACCGCGCAATTCCGTGCCGCCGGTATAGCTGTTGTCACCCGACAGGATCAGCGTACCGTTATCTGTTTTGACAAGCCTGCCATTTCCAGTAAGGCCCGCCGCGATCGTGGCTGAGACACCATTACCCTGCTGCGTACCATCGCCGACACGGATGATACTTTCGCTGCCTGCCCCGGCCAGTGCGATCGCATCTCCTTCGATGCGGTATCCGTCGGTCACGAACTGCATGCCGGTTGCGCTGATGGGCCCGGCACTGGCGTCCACGGTCACCGTGCCGGTCGCGCCCTGAAAGATCGCAAAGGTCGGCTTCGGCCGGAACGAACCATTCAAGCTTCCATCCATGCCCGTCCAGTTGCGCCCGTCTTCACGCCAGGTTCCGGCACCGCCATCGACGCTGCCATTGTCATGCAGCGCGGTGTTGCCGCCATCCCAGAAGCCAAGCTCTGCCCCCGCCGTCGAGACCAGATTGACAGAGCCGGCAGCGGCAGTCTGGATCAAAACATCGTTGGCACTAACACCATCTGGCGTTGCGCCAATGGAAAGGCCGCGATCTACAAACACGCCGCCATAGTCGATCAGCCGATAGACGCCGGCCCCGAAGCCACCAGCGTCGGTGATGGTAAGTGTCCCATCCAGCGTCAGGTCGCCGGTCACATTGAAAAGTCCGCTATCGCCCGAAGTGCCGAGGGTCACATCGACGGTCGAGTTGTTGCTGAGCGTCAGGCTGTCCATCGACAAAGTCTGGCCCTGAACGCCAATCAGGGTGCCATCTGCGATTGTCACTGCCCCGCCAATTGCGCCCATACCGCCCAGCCGACCACCCTGGGTGACGCTGACCGCGCTGGTATCATTACCTAGGCTGCCATCGACCAGCAGGTGACCGCCCGCAATCGACACAGGTCCGGCAAAGCTCGAACTATCTGCCAAAAGCCGTGTCGTGCCAGCACTCACGCTGACCGGGCCTGAACCGATAATCGCAGGCGCAAATTCGTAGTCGGTTCCGGTATGATTGAAGTGCAGTGTGCCGTCGCCAGCTCCAAACCGGACTTCGGACGTGTTCAGCGTACCACCGGCAATCGCCGGCTGACCAGCAGCGGCACCGATATTCAATGTACCTGTGCTGCCAGGATTGGCGGCGATCGTAATCTGCGATGCCGAAACCGTACCGCTGTTCGAGACGGTGAGCGTGCCGGCGCCTGAAAGACCGAGATAGAGATTACCGGAATTGGACCAGAACGAACCCGCGCCTGTCACCGCTACCGTACCGGCAGAGCCTGCACTGGCTCCGATATAACCAGCCCCACTCCCGACTCTGCCACCATTGGCAACGGTCAGATTGGCAGCACCCATATAACCGACACCAAGGCTGTGCCCGATCGTCCAGGCGGAGCCTGTACCCATCACCATCACCGTTCCGGAAGAGCCGGGATTGTCCCCGATCCAGCCCACCACACTGGTGATCACACCGCCATCCTCAATGTTCAGTGTACCTTCTCCGGTATTGCCGACCTCGAGCACATTTCTCATGGTCCAGGACGAACCAACACCATTGACATTCACCGTGCCGTTTGAGCCGGCAAAGTCGCCCACAATCCCATCGAAGCTGGATACACTGCTGCCGCCCTTTATCTCCAGCTCACCCTTGCCAAAAACGCCGACGAAAACGTCCAGAGAACTGGACCACGATGTTCCCTCTCCTGAAACTGTTACTTTGCCAAAGCCATCAGTACCGTAGCCGACAAAACCGGCTCTACCGGTAACCACTGTTCCGCCCTGCTCGATTAATAGCGTCCCCGTGCCTGAGTTGCCAAGATTGAGGTCACCCAAATTGGACCACATGGAGTTTTCGCCAGTCACAACGACTGCACCATTGGTGCCAGTGCCGGTACCGCTGCCGATGACCCCGTAGCCATTGGTGACTGTGCCACCATCTTCGATCAGAAGCGCGCCACTGCCTCCAGCATCTCCAACAAAAAGACTATGCGCGCTGGTCCATTGTGAACCAGCGCCAGTGACGTTGACATGCCCTTCGGCACCGGCACCTGTACCAACATAACCGAATCCATTATTGACCGTGCCACCTGCCTCGACAGACAGCGTGCCCATGCCACCACTGCCGATTACGAGATCGTCGACCATGGTCCATGCCGAGCCGGCATCCTTCACCGTCACCGTGCCAGTGGAACCGGCCTGAACACCGATGCTGCCGCCCTCACTGCTGACTGTACCGCCCTGCGCGACGGTCAGTGTGCCAGTCCCGTAATTGCCGACAACAAGAAATTTGTCGTTTGTCCACGCTGAATCGTCGCCGGTCACCGTTACCTTGCCAATCGAGCCCGGGCTGAAGCCGATATCACCTGTCGTGTTGCTGACAACACCGCCATCCTCAATTGATAATGTACCTTCAGCCACTTGGCCGATAACCAGCCCGCCACTATTTTCCCAATGAGAGCCGCTACCGGATACGGACACCTTTCCGATGGAGCCTAGGTTCGCACCTATATAGCCAAAATTGTTTGTGACCTTACCGCCATTCGCAATATTGAGTGCACCACTTCCCATATATCCTACGGAGAGATAATTGGTATTTTCCCAGGTCGATCCGGCCCCGGTCACTGTCACCGCGCCAGTTGAGCCTGGATTATTGCCGATATATCCGCTTTGGACGTTGCTGACGACGCCGCCATCCTCGATATTAAGCGTGCCTGTTCCGAAAAAGCCTACATATATGCTGCTGTTACTCAACCAGCCCGAGCCAGAGCCCCTCACCGTCACCGTACCCTCGCCACCGGCCTGGACGCCAATCTGGCCGTACGTGCTGGTGACAATCCCCCCGCCTTCCACCGTCAGCGCTCCGGCACCGGAATCGCCGACATTGAGAACACCCCCAACATTCCAGACGGGTGATGTCGCGGGCGAGGGATTTACGTCTCCCGACGTCATGACACTTTGTGCCTGTGCGGAAACGGTGGTTGCCAACCCGGCAAGGCAGGACACAAGAGCGGTGGTTGCCAGAAGCGGCCAGGAACGCTTGGCCGCAGCGGTACATTTGAATACAGGGTTGATCATCTTGCTTGTGCCGCCGGGAACTAGAATTTGACGCCCAGGCCAACCTTGACCGCGTGTTGGTCGACATCGACATTGATGCCCTGAATATCCTTGTCTCCATAGTCATTATAACGGTAATCAACACGACCAAAGATCTGGTTGGTGAACGCGTAGTCCAGACCGGCACCGATCGTGTAGCCGTTGAAGGTCTTTTCCTCCTTGCCAAGGCCCGGCACCTCCACATAACCGCGTGTTGTTGCCCAGCCGGCCGCGGCATAGATCAGCGCCTGATCGAAGGCATAACCGACACGGCCGCGCACCGATCCAGCCCAATCGGTACCGAAATCAGCGCCGAAAACTTGCTGCTCATTCCAATTGTATTCCAGGTCGGCTTCGATGCCGACCACCAGATGATTATCGAACTGATAATTATAACCAGCGAAGCCGCCGAGCGTGCCCCCATTGGCGTCTTCGGATCCGTTGATGCCAAAACCGGAGAACTCACCGTTGGCCCAGCCACCTCCGCCCTGAACCCCGATATATGCGCCGGACCAGGTAAAGGACGCTTCTGAAATCGGGGGCGGCGCAGAGTTGTCGAGGGTTACATCGGCGGCCATTGCCATCGACGCGCTCAGTACAATAGTGGTGGAAAGGAGGAATGTTCTCACGGTGTCGTACTCCGATGTCGAGGTGAATGGGAATTGAATGAAGTGATAGTCTTTCCGAGAGCTCGAAGTCGTTTCGGCTGTGCTGACGTCTGGGGGAAGAAATGTACCCATGCACACGAGATGCGCCCCTCCCACCAGTCCCGACAGTATTTCTCCCCGCTCCCACCTACTCATCCCCGTTGCTCTACTTTGCGAAAAGCTCTTTGGTCACACAGCAATCACCGTGGCCTGCTGAAAGGCAGGGACGGAAACGCCAGCCGTATTATTGGTGGGGCAAGGAAAACAAAATATCGAGAGGAAGATAGAGCTTGGTGCAGCGCGATCATTCAATCTATCAGGATGCGCATAATTCACCGGCCAGAATGCTCCCGTCACGCAAACCAGCCATTCCTGTCATAGTCCCCAACGAGAGGCTCGATGGAACCAGCTGAGCGATTCGCTTGCTCCGGCGAGCCAGCTTCTCTGGGCGACAGCACGGGCTTCGCGAGGCGTCATGCCATAGGCACGATAGAAGGCACGCGTAAAATTCTGTGCGTAGGGAAAGCCATGCTGCTGACTGATATCGGCAATCGACTTGTGGGCCTGTCCCCTGTCGCGGAGCGCCTGGCGGGCCAGATGAAGACGTCGTCTTTGAATATAAGAAGCAACCCCACCTTCTGCGGAAAAAAGATATGCAAGTTTGCGGAGCGATATGCCGAACAAGCCGGCTAGCCGTTCCGGCGAGATATCCGGCTCCAGGACATGCGCATCGATATACCGGCAGATGTCATTGAACTGCGCAGCGGCAATACCGCGTGAGACATCTTCTCGCGGGGCGCCATTGAGAGTGGCGGCAATGAGTTCTACCGTGGGAGAAACCATTGATGCAGCTTGCATCGCATCAAGCACAGGCAGAGCGCGGAACAGATTGTTGATGTGATTGCGAAGCAGGCTTACCAGAGGATCACGGCCATCTATAACCCGCATGTTCTGCTCGTCCGGCCGGTTCAATAATGGTGCGAGCAAGGGGCGGGGCACGAAGAGGGTGATGTTGGAAAAATCTGACGCGGCCCCTGCATGAGCCTGTGCTGTATCGTGAACGATCAGATCTCCCGCTCCGGCCTGCGCTTCCAGAAGACCATCCTGTCGCCGCCACAGGCCTTCCATAAAGAATTGCACTTCGAAGTGATCAAAACCGTCCGTACCAATGCGATAGCTGGAGCGGCTGAGCTTCTGCCCTACACTCGCGCAGTAAGTCAACAGGATGTCCCCGAAGCGGAACGTACAACCGTGGGTGAAGAATCTGTTCGGTTCAGTAATGTAAAAATCGTAGAGGGAACCGGCCGATTCTTCCCAGAATTCCAGTGCCTTTTTCTGGGAGAGAGGACGCGTATCGATGTTGAACAGAAGGACTGACCGGTCCGGCTTCGTTCGCATCATGCCCGCTTCGTCCAGTTGAATTTTCATACCTATCGCGACCGAAAATGTCATAAGTGATTCACTTGTAGACTGGCTTGTCCATTTATACCAGTTGCGAAAACTTCAGCTAATTCTGGGTCAGGCACACAGGATTTGGAGGCAAATGGGAAGGATTTGTGCCGGGAAAAATTGGCCGTTCACGCCGAAATGAATTGGCGGATCGACTTTTTATGCTAGGCTCGCCCAATCATTGCTCCCTGATCAAGCCAGCACCATTCGCGTGCGCAGCCAGATGCGGAATATCCAAATGATCACCTTCAAACTGAACGGCCAGGAACGAACTTTCGACGGAGATCCCGACACTCCGTTACTTTGGGTCCTGCGCGATTTCGAAAATCTCACCGGTACAAAATATGGTTGCGGCATAGCTCAATGCGGCGCCTGCACTGTTCATCTGGACGGCACGACGCGCCGCAGTTGCATTACACCGATTGCAACCGTTGAAGGATCAGAGGTTGTTACAATCGAGGGCATCGAAGGCAAGGAGGCCGAGGCCATCCAGAAAGCCTGGGTTGCAATCGATGTGCCCCAGTGCGGCTACTGTCAATCCGGGCAGATCATGTCTGCCGTGTCGCTGCTGCAAATGACACCCAAGCCGACTGATGAAGATATCGACGGCGCTATGGCGGGCAATATCTGTCGCTGCGCCACCTATCACCGCATCCGGCAGGCGATCCACAACGCCGCCGATACGATGGAAGGTTAAGGCCATGACATTGCACTCGATTACAAGCACACGCCGCTCGTTTCTGGCAGGCGCTGGCCTCATCATAGGCTTTGTCCTTGCCCCGAGAATCTTCTCCGCCAATGCATCACAAGGCGTTCAGGCAGGCGGCGATGGCGCATTGTCGCCAATGAATGCATTCGTCAAAATCGGCACCGACGATACAGTGACGGTTTTGTCCAAGCATATCGAGTTCGGTCAGGGTCCGTTCACTGGTCTTGCTACCATAGTGGCAGAAGAGCTCGACGCCGATTGGAGCCAGATGCGGGCCGTGCACTCCCCGGCGGATGACAAGGTCTATGCCAACCTCATGTTTGGCATACAGGGCACAGGTGGTTCCACGTCAATTGCCAATTCCTACGAGCAGCTTCGCAAGGCTGGCGCCACGGCACGTGCCATGCTGGTCGCCGCCGCAGCGGATGAATGGAAGGTCCCTGCCGGCGAGATCACGGTCGAGAAAGGCCGGATCAAACATGCAGCCTCGTCCAGGGAAAGTGGTTTTGGCGCATTCGCCAGCAAAGCTGCAACCCAAACGCCGCCTGCCGAACCCAGGTTGAAGGACCCGAAGGACTTTGTCCTTATCGGACAGGAGCTTCCGAAGCTCGATACAGTCAGCAAGACCAACGGCAAGGCCGTTTTTACGCTGGATGTAAGTGCTGACAACATGTTGTATGCGACAGTGGCCCATCCGGACCATTTCGGAGCAACGGTAAAATCATTTGATGATACGCAAGCCCGGAAAGTGCAGGGCGTCGTTGACATCAAGCAGATTCCTCAGGGTGTTGCTGTCTATGCGGACAATACCTTTGCGGCACTCAAGGGCCGTGCGGCGCTCAAGATCGAATGGGACCTTACCCAGGCAGAGACCCGCTCCAGTGACCAGCTGACTGCGGATTATGAAAAACTTTTTGCCGAAAAGGGTCTTCAGGCGACCAATAATGGTGATGTCGATAAGGCCTTTGCCGACCAAGGCGTGCAAAGCATGGAAGCCGTGCTTGCTTTCCCCTTCCTTGCACATGCCCCGATGGAACCGCTCGATGCCGTATTCATCAAAGCTGCTGATGGTTCTGTCGATATCTATACCGGTGCGCAGTTTCCGGGAATGGACAAGACTACAGCTGCGAAGGTTCTTGGACTGGACCCGGAACAAGTTCGGATAAACACCCAGATTACCGGCGGCAGCTTCGGCCGGAAAGCCCAGTTCGGCTCTCCTTATATGCAAGAGGCTGCAACCGTCTTCGGAGCCACTGATGGCAGCCGCCCGCTCAAACATATGTGGACACGCGAAGACGATATTCGCGGCGGTTTCTACCGACCTATGTATGTCCACAAGATGCGCGGTGCTGTGGATACTGACGGCAGAATTGTCGGATGGGATCAGACGATCGTCGGTCAATCAATCATGGCCAAAGCGGATCTCGACGAGACATCGGTCGAGGGGGCATCCAACCTGCCCTATGATATACCCAACCTGCGTGTCATGTCGCATAACACCACGCTGGTGGTGCCACCGCTTTGGTGGCGCTCGGTCGGCCATACCCATACCGGGTTTGCCGTCGAAACATTTGTTGATGAATTGCTTGAGAGGATCGGCAAGGATCCTGTCGAAGGGCGATTGGCACTTCTTGAAAAGGAACCCCGGCACATGGCGACCTTGAAGAAGGTCGCGGAAATGGCCGATTGGGGCTCTCCTGTTGCGGACGGACGCCAGCGCGGCGTCGCCGTCGTCAAGAGTTTCGGCAGCTATGTGGCCCAGATCGTCGAAGTGTCCGTCGGAGAAGAGGGTGCCCCCCGGGTGCACAAAGTATGGTGCGCCGTTGACTGCGGTATTGCTATCAATCCCAATGTCATCAAGGCTCAGATGGAGGGCGGCATTGGATACGGCCTCGGTGCCATCCTGTTCGATGCCGTTACCCTCGGCCAGGGTGGCAAGATCATCCAGTCGAACTTTCACGACTACCGCTCCTTGCGCATCAATGAAATGCCGGCTGTCGACGTTGCGATCATTCCCTCCGGTGAGCCACCGACGGGCGTCGGGGAACCCGGCGTTCCGCCTGTGGGTCCGGCAGTCGCCAATGCATGGCGGCGGCTGACCAACAGCCCGGTTCGGCGTTTGCCAATCGTCAATGTTCTTTCCGCTTAAGGGGACGCCGAATGATACGCAATCTTACGTTCACATCGATATCTGTGTGCCTTGTTATCAATGCGGTCATCGCTGTTTCCATTTCATTTGCACAGGATAAACCGGCACCCGCATCCGCCGATTTGAAACCGGCATCGTCCTTTCAATCAATCTCCGACGAGAAGCAACGCTCGGTTGCACTGTTTGAAGAGGCTGGCAAGGTCATTCAGCATCCGCGATGCGTCAATTGCCACCCGGCAACTGACCGACCACTGCAAAACACTTCCATGCAGCCGCATCAACCGCCGGTTACCCGCGGTGAAGCCGGTATGGGCGTGCCGGGAATGATGTGCACCACCTGCCATGGCTTGGAAAATGCGCCGGTCATCGGTCAGGCGGAAACCATCAAAAGCATTCCCGGCAATCCCAACTGGCATCTGGCGCCGATCGAAATGGCCTGGGAAGGCAAATCTCTGGGAGCCATATGCGCGCAGATAAAGGATCCGCAACGCAATGGTGGCAAATCACTCGACGAAATAGTGGAGCACATGGCCCATGATGATCTGGTTGGTTGGGGCTGGAAGCCTGGCGATGGTCGTGAACCGGTCCCCGGAACACAGGAAGCATTCGGCGAGTTGATAAAGGCGTGGGCGAACACAGGCGCCGCCTGCCCGTCATAGAGTTGGGAGGACCCCGCCTGTAGCGTGCAGCACATCGCGCGTATCGACATCCAGAACTGCGGCTTCGCCGAGTTCCACATCGATAACTGGCACGTCTTCGCGTTCGATCAGATGCCGCGCGCCGACATCCCCCGTCAATGTGAATACTTCGTCAAAAAGAACGCGCGGCAGAATGGCAGGGTTGCCGCGCTTTCCAGCGAATGTCGCCCTGACAATGGATTGACCGCCTGCATTTTGAAATTCCCGCACCAATCGCTGCAGATGTTCAGCCGACAGAGCCGGCATATCAGCCAGCATGATCAGAACTCCCTCGGCCATGGATGGCACATGCCGAATTGCACATTGCAGCGATGATGCAAGGCCGCTTGCAAAATCGCCATTGTGGGCAATAACGACATCCAGCCCCTTCAGTGCATCCCGGCATTGATCAGCCATATGACCGAGCACGGCAATCACCGGACTACCCTCTGCTTCGATGGCAGCAATGGCAGAACGGCGGATCAGCGGCACGCCGTCAAATGTAGCGAGCAGTTTGTTTGCACCCATCATGCGAGACGACTGGCCGGCGGCAAGCAGGGCGATAGCAACCTGGGCGGGTGCTTTTTCAGGAAGGGGATCGCGCAATTGCGGGCGTGCCGGAATTTCCATCAGCAAGCCGCCGACACCCATGGTGACAATATCATGCCTGACGACCGGCAGACCGGCCATGAGACGGTTAAGGACCCAATCAAAGCCGTTCTCTTTCGGGCTGCGTGCACATCCGGGAGCGCCAATAACCGGTTTTCCGCCAAGCTCTGCCAGAACAAGCAAATTGCCGGGGTCGACCGGCATACCGATGTGGTGAACCGTTCCACCCGCCTCGATAATTGCCGATGGCAAGACATCGCTTTTATCGGCCACAGCCGAGGCTCCAAAAATAAGTATAATATCGTTGGACTCATATAGTTCGCGAATAGCTTGCGAAAGCGGTCGCTCCAAATGTGCCGGCCGCAGCTCATCGGTCAGCAGGCCGCGATTTGCCAGGATGCGTTGCTCCGTCATTCGGCGTGTCTTGTCCATCACGGTGATCTTGAGTGAAGGCAGAGTCGTTTGTATCAGACCGACGCGCCCGCCCGTGAAGCTCTGCACACGGAACGCAGTTCCGTCGGAACCAAGACCGGCGATCGCATCCATCACCACCTTGGTGATGGCAAGAGGAATAATCTTGATGGTCGCAATCATCTGGCCTTTTTTGACGCGCTCGAATGGCTTGACCGTCGCTATCGTCACGGAGCTGTCAACCGAATTGACGGCATTGATCAGATCCGCATTGACGATAACCAGTCCTGGCTCATCCGCATAGAAGTTCACCCGCCCCATCGATGCCGGTCCTGCACAGGCGCCGGAAAATTGCAAAGCCTGCGAGATTTCGCTTGCAGCGTCATTTTCGGCAAGATCGCCTTCTTCCAGACGGGCAACAGTCACATGGACCATGCCCGCAGCGCGCAGGTCCTCTATATCCTGCTTGCAAAGAAGATGGCCTTTTCGGAACTTCAGTGACCCGGCCTGAACAGTGTGGGCAAGTATTGCTCCCAATGCATGATCAAGAGATGTTTCACCAAAAATCATCCAGCGGTTTCCGAAGCTACATCTGAAAGTTACGACTATCAGGTACGCCGCACACACCCAAACGACAAGCGAAAAACCGATGTCTGGTTGCCGGGAATCCTGGGACAGAGCCATCGTAGGGAATTTACCCGAGCGATTTCAATACATCTCCGCCCGGCGCTCGATATGGCATTGATTCCATTCATTTAAAATGACGAAGCCAGCCTCCTCAGCTACCTCAAAACTATCCGCCTAAATAGTAATCATACCAATCTTTATGCACAGATAATGATCGAGCTCACTTGCATATGATAAAAAAATATCGTTTGTACTTTCAAAATGAAAATAATTGGTCATACGCTTGAACAACAGGCGTATGCGAGGCGGAACTGGAAATCGATGGCAACGCTCCCCGGCAATCCCACTATAGCGCAACGCATTGCGCGCGCCGCGCTTTCGCCATCGCATCGCCAGATCGCCGATTATGTACTCGATCATCCGTTGCGGGTTGCCGCCATGCCCATCGATGAACTGGCATCCGTGACCGGCGTCTCGGTTGCCACCGCCAACCGCTTTGCTCGGGCACTCGACTTTGACGGGTATGCGGAGTTTCGTTCGACACTTGTACTCGGGTTCGAGACTGCACTGGCGCCGGTAGAAAAGCTGCGCAGCAAGCTGGGCCAGTCGGCCGACGCGGGTGATGTCTTTACCGCAGCGCTCGCCGATATGGCCGGCAACATCGAAAGGACACGTCAGGGGCTGGACAAGCAGGAGTGCGCGCGCGCCGTCAAAGCCATTCTCGGTGCGCGGCGCGTGTTCATCTTCGGCTTTGGCAGCAGCAGCTGGCTTGGTGGTCTGCTTTTGCGTAGTCTGGAACTGCATTGCGAGAATGTGCAATTGCTCGCCAGTATGGAAGGATCGTCCTATGCCGCGCGGGCCATTCACCGTTTGAGGCCCGATGATCTGGTGATCCCGATCGCCTTTCCGCGTTATTTTTCCGATACAGTGCTGCTGGCACGGCGCGCCCATGAAGCAGGTGCAGCCGTTCTGTCGCTGACCGATAATGCCAATTCTCCCATCGCGTCGCTGTCGAGCATCGCGCTTTATGCAAATACGGACAGCCAGTATCACGCAAGTTCAGATGCCTGCGCCCTGGCATTGATAGAGGCGCTTGGCAGTGCCGTTGCCCACGCCTCGGGGCGATCGGTCGAGGCTGCCGAGCAACTCACCGAAGCTGTGCTTCCCTGGTTTCATGGCAACCACTCCGGCAGATTGCGCCCCGTCACTGAAGGGCCGACCGCCAAAGGGCGGGACAGCGCTGCCCCATCCCGCGAGGAATTGAAATGACCCTGATCCAACCCGTAATCGCCATTCATGGCGGCGCCGGCACCCTCACCCGCGCCGCTATCGAGCCGACCCAGGAAGCGGCCTATCATGCAGCACTCACCCAAATTCTTGTCGAAGCGCAGCAGGCGCTGAGCGATGGGGCGACCGCTCTCGACGTGGTCGGGATCGCGGTCCGACGGCTGGAGGACAATCCGCTGTTCAATGCCGGCCACGGTTCGGTATTCACACGCACCGCCACCCATGAGCTCGACGCTGCGGTGATGGACGGAGCAACATTGCGCGCTGGCGCGGTTGCTGGCGTCAGCCATATACGCAACCCAATACTTGCGGCGCGCGCGGTGTTGGAACATGGCGAACATGTGTTGATGAGCGGCAATGGCGCGGAAGAGCTCGCCCGTGAATTAGGCCTGGAGATGGTGGATCCACAGTATTTCTCCACCGCGTTCCGGCGCGAGCAGCTTCGCCGTGTCCAGGGCACGACAACAACCGTTCTCGATCATGATGGCGGCGCGCCTCTCAATGAAGACAAGAAGTTCGGCACGGTGGGGGCTGTCGCGCTCGACGCTCACGGCAATCTGGCAGCTGCCACCTCCACGGGCGGAATGACCAACAAACGGCCGGGACGCATCAGTGACTCGGCGCTGATCGGTGCTGGTACCTACGCCGATAATCGCACTGCGGCGATATCGTGCACAGGCACCGGCGAGGCGTTCATCCGCATCGCTGCCAGCCATGATCTTTGTGCACGCATGGCCTATGGGGGTGCGACACTGGACGAAGCGGCGGGTCAGATCGTGATGGAGCGACTGCCTGGCGTCGGCGGGAGTGGCGGCCTTGTCGCGGTCGATGCGGCAGGCAATGTCTCGCTACGCTTCAACACAGAGGGGATGTATCGCGGTTATGCCCGCGTCGGCGAAGTCCCCCATACAGCAATCTTTGAGCATCCCTCCGATGCTTCCCCGTCCTGATCGAGTGGGATTATCCATGTCGTCTTCCGCAAGCTTAACCGCCCCCCTTCCAGTTAATCTGTCTGTTCTGGCTGCGGAACAGGTACTGGAGGTCAATGGTCTGTCGGTGCGCTTTTCCACATCGGAGCGCACTGTTACCGCAGTGCGGGATCTCTCCTTTAACGTCGCGCATGGCGAAACCCTGGCGATCGTCGGCGAATCCGGGTCCGGCAAGTCTGTGACCTCCCTCGCCCTGATGCGCCTCGTGGAACATGGCGGCGGTCGCATCAATGCGGGAAGCATGTTGTTTCGCCGTCGTTCTGGTGCAGTTCTGGATTTGGCACAGGCAGGGAATGCGACGATGCGTTCCATTCGCGGTGCCGATATCGCCATGATCTTTCAGGAGCCGATGACATCGCTCAACCCGGTTTTTACCGCTGGCGACCAGATCGCCGAGGCAATCCGGGTGCATCAGGGCATGAACACCAGCCAGGCCCGTGCCGAGGCCTTGCGCATGCTGGACCTGGTGCGCATTCCTGAGGCGCGCAACGTGCTCGGTCGTTATCCACATCAGCTTTCGGGTGGAATGCGCCAGCGTGTGATGATCGCAATGGCACTCTCCTGCAAGCCTTCGCTGCTCATCGCCGACGAACCGACGACTGCGCTCGATGTGACCATTCAGGCGCAGATCCTGCAATTGATCCGCATCCTGCAGGACGAGATGAAAATGGGCGTGGTGTTTATCACGCACGATATGGGCGTCGTCGCCGAGGTCGCGGACCGCGTTCTGGTGATGCGCCGCGGCGACAAAGTGGAGGAAGGTCCCTCTGAATCGGTGTTTTCAGCGCCGCACCACCCCTATACCCGCGCACTTCTTTCGGCTGTGCCCCGGCTCGGCGCGATGACAGGGATGGACCTGCCGCGCAAGTTCGACCTACTATACACGCAAACCGATGCTCCCGCCGAGGAAGCGTCACCGCAAGATACAGTGAAGCCGGATGCAGCGCCGATCCTGCGTGTGAAAGATCTGGTAACGCGCTTTGACATACATGGCGGTTTCTTCAATCGCGTCAGGCGGCGGGTTCATGCGGTCGAACGTGTCAGTTTCGATCTTTACCCCGGAGAAACGCTGTCGCTGGTTGGAGAATCCGGCTGCGGCAAATCCACCACGGGCCGCTCGCTCCTTCGTCTCGTCAACAGCCAGAGCGGTGCGATTGAATTTGACGGCCGCAACGTTCTCGACTTGCCGAAAAACCAATTGCGCGAACTACGACGCAACATCCAGTTCATTTTTCAAGACCCGTTCGCTTCACTCGACCCGCGCGTCACGGTTGGCTTCTCCATCATGGAGCCGCTTCTGGTGCATGGTATCGCCAGCGGTTCCAAGGCCCGGGAGCGGGTCGAATGGCTGTTGGAGAAGGTCGGCCTGCCGCCTTCCCATGCCCAACGCTATCCCCATGAGTTTTCCGGCGGCCAGCGTCAGCGCATCGCCATTGCCCGCGCGCTGGCGCTCAATCCCAAAGTGGTGATTGCCGATGAGGCGGTCTCGGCGCTGGATGTCTCGATCCAGGCGCAGATTGTCAATCTGATGCTCGATTTGCAGCGCGAACTGGGCGTCGCCTATCTGTTTATTTCGCACGACATGGCGGTCGTCGAGCGTATCAGCCATCGCGTAGCGGTCATGTATCTTGGCCAGATCGTCGAGATCGGGCCGCGCAGCGCGATCTTCGAAAATCCACAGCATCCCTATACGCGCAAGCTCATGGCAGCCGTTCCGGTTACTGATCCGGCACGCCGCCATCTGCGCCGTGAGCTGATGGCGGAGGAGCTTCCCAGCCCAATGCGTGCACTTGGCGACGAGCCGCGAGTAGAGCCTCTCGTGGAGATCGGCCCCGGCCACTTCGTCGCCCGTCACCCCGTCGGCGTCTTTGGACTCTGACCTAAACTCAACCATCAACAACAGAGGGAACCATACAATGAAAACTCTACTCTACCGAGGCCGAAAACTGGCCTTGGGTCTTCTCGCCCTGACAGCGCTCAGCGCCGGACCGGCGCTTGCTGCGGGCAATGTCGTTTTGGCCATCGGCGGCCAACCCGAAACGCTTGATCCCTATAATACCAATACGACCCTGACCACCGCTGTCACCAAGTCGTTCTACCAGGGCCTGTTCGAGTTCGATAAAGACCTGAAGGTGCGTCCGGTCCTGGCCGTAAGCTCCACTGTTTCCGATAACGGCCTCGTCTATAACTTCAAGCTGCGGGAAGGCGTCAAATTCCATGACGGTACCCATTTCAACGCGGAAGCCGTCAAGGTGACGCTGGAACGCGTCATGAACCCCGAAAACAAGCTGGCCCGCTTCAACCAGTTCAACCGCATTGACAAGGTGGAGGCGATTTCTCCCTTTGAACTGCGCATCACACTGAAGGAGCCTTTCGGGCCCTTCATCAATTCGTTGGCCCACGCTTCAGCGGCAATTATCTCACCGGCTGCACTTGCCAAATACGGCAACAAGGATATCGCGTTCCATCCCGTCGGCACCGGCCCCTTCACCTTTGTGGAATGGAAACAGACGGATTTTGTCAAAGTAAAGAAATTCGATGATTATTGGCAGGAAGGCTATCCGAAGGTCGACAACGTGACCTGGAAGCCAGTACTTGAGAACAATACGCGCGCTGCCATGCTCCAGACGGGAGAGGCCGATTTCGCCTTTCCCCTGCCCTATGAACAGGTCAACGCATTGAAGGCCAATGACAAGCTGACCGTGACGGTTGGCCCCTCGATTATCGAGCGCTATCTCAGCTTCAATACGCTGCACAAGCCTTTCGATGATATCCGTGTACGCCAGGCGATCAACTACGCCATCAACAAGGAAGCACTTGCTAAAGTGGCCTTTAATGGCTTTGCTGAGCCAGCGCAGGGTATCGTGCCGCAGGGCGTTCTCTATGCCCATAAGATGGACCCCTGGCCCTATGATCCGGCCAAGGCACGGGAGCTTCTGAAGGAAGCTGGCTATCCCGATGGTTTCGAATCCCTCATCTGGAGCGCCTACACCACGACAACCTCGCAAAAAACGATTCAGTTCCTCCAGCAGCAGCTTGCTCAGGTCGGCATCAAGGTGCAGATTCAGGCCCTGGAGCCCGGCCAGCGGACGGAATGGGTTCAGTCAGCGCCGGACCCACAGACCGCCAAGGTTCGCATGTACTATGCCGGCTGGTCGTCCTCGACTGGTGAGGCCGATTGGGCGCTGCGCCCGCTGCTGGCCACTGAAGCCTGGCCGCCGAAGCTCAACAACACGGCTTATTACAGCAACAAGACCGTCGATGGTTACATCGCCGACGCGCTGAAATCGGTCAAGGATGATGAGAAGACTGACTTGTACCGCAAGGCACAGGAAGAAATCATGAAGGACGCACCTTGGGCCCCGCTGGTTGTAGAGAAAAATCTCTACGCCACCTCCAAGCGCCTGTCCGGCGTCTATGCAATGCCTGATGGCAACATCGAGGCAAGCGAGATAGCCGTTTCCGAGTAACGTCATCCTACTGCCTGGCGCGCATCGATTGGATGATGCGCGCCGGGCTCCTGTCCACTCATTGTACAGATCGGTTGTTGGTCCATGCTCTATTATTTTCTGAAACGGCTGACTGGCTTGCTTCCCACGCTGTTGATTGTTTCGGTGCTCGTATTCCTGTTCGTGCATATGCTTCCGGGTGATCCGGCGCGGCTTGCGGCAGGACAGGACGCCGACGAGCAGACCGTGGCGCTGGTACGCAGCGAATTGGGGCTGGACCGGCCTTTGCCCGAACAGTTCATTACCTATTTCGGCAATATGTTGCAGGGCGATTTTGGCCATTCGATACGCACGCGCCGTCCGGTTTCAACCGAGATCGCCGAGCGTTTCATGCCGACGCTGCTGCTCACCTTGACCAGCATGATCTGGGCTGTAGCCTTCGGTATGGGTATCGGCATTATGTCGGCAGTCTATCGCAACCAGTGGCCGGACCGGATCGGCATGACGCTGGCGGTATCGGGAATTTCTTTTCCAGCCTTTGCGCTGGGAATGCTTCTGATGCAGGTTTTCTCTGTTCAACTCGGCTGGCTGCCCACCGTCGGTGCCGATAGCTGGAAAAACTACATTCTGCCATCACTGACACTAGGCGCGGCAGTGGCTGCCGTCATGGCGCGCTTCACGCGTGCCTCCTTTGTCGATGTGATCCAGGAAGACTTCGTACGCACCGCACGGGCAAAAGGTCTGAACGAGCGCGTCGTCATCGCCAAGCATTGCCTGCGCAATGCGTTGATCCCGGTCGTCACCATGATGGGCCTGCAATTTGGTTTCCTGCTTGGCGGGTCAATCGTTGTCGAAGCTGTCTTCAACTGGCCAGGGCTCGGACGCCTTCTCGTCGATGCCGTCAATCAGCGTGACTATCCCGTGATCCAAGCGCTGGTACTTCTGTTCTCGCTGGAATTCATCCTGATCAATCTCATCGTGGATGTGCTTTACGGCCTCATCAACCCAACCATCCGCTACAAGTGAGCCGACGATGACGCAAACCATTTCACTCGACCCCGCCGCCGTAACCGAAGCGGAACCCGTGCGCACGCCCTGGAGCGAATTCTGGCGCAAGTTCCGCAAACAGCCGGTGGCGCTCGGAGCACTCGCCTTCGTGGCGTTGCTGGTCGTCGTCGCGGTGTTCGCGCCGGTGATTGCACCTTACGATGCAGAGAATTATTTCGACTACGATCAAATCAATGCCAGACCTTCCTGGTCGCATTGGCTCGGAGTAGACCCCCTCGGCCGCGATATCTTCAGCCGAATCCTGGTGGGCGCGCGCATTTCGCTGGCAACCGGCCTGTTGTCGGTGGCTCTCGGCGGGTTGATAGGCACCACGCTCGGATTGCTCGCAGGCTATTATGAGGGCTGGTGGGACCGTATCGTCATGCGGATTTCCGACGTATTGTTCGCCTTTCCCGGCATTCTTCTGGCAATCGGTGTCGTTGCCATTCTCGGCAGTTCCATGATCAATGTGGTGGTTGCTGTGTCGGTGTTCTCGGTGCCGGCCTTTGCCCGCCTCGTGCGCGGCAATACGCTGGTGCTCAAGCACATGACCTATATCGAGGCGGTCAAGAGCATTGGCGCATCGGACTGGACCATTCTCGTGCGTCACATCCTGCCTGGAACGATCTCCTCTATTGTTGTCTATTTCACAATGCGTCTGGGCACCTCCATCATCACCGCTGCCAGCCTGTCCTTCCTCGGCATGGGCGCGCAACCTCCAACGCCGGAATGGGGCGCCATGCTCAATGATGCCCGTGCCGACATGGTCAATGCACCGCATGTGGCGCTCTTTCCCAGCCTCGCCATTTTCTTCACCGTGTTGGCTTTCAATCTGCTCGGAGACGGGCTGCGCGATGCGCTTGATCCCAAGATAGACCGTACATAGGAGGCCATGTGAAAGGGTCCGCCATTACTCCACCACATATTGGCGCGCTGGCCGCTGGCCCGCGCAATGCTATTACAGACGTGGCGGGCATCCATGTCGGTCATGCGACACTGGCCGAAGGCCCGATCCAGACCGGTGTAACCGTGGTGCGTCCACACTCGGGAGATATCTATCGCGATCGGGTCCCGGCTGCGGTTACAATATTGAATGGTTTTGGTAAGAGCATCGGTCTTATGCAGGTGGCGGAGCTGGGCGTTCTGGAAACGCCCATCGCGCTTACCAACACCTTTAGCGTCCCGAGCGTCGCGCAGGCGCAAATCCGTCAATGCATTGCGGCCAATCCGCAATGCGGGCAAAAATTGCCGACCGTCAATCCGCTCGTCTTCGAGTGCAATGACTTCTATCTGAACGACATTCAGGCGATGGCCGTCACCGAGGAGCACTATCTCAGCGCCTGTGCCGCAGCGGGCCCTGCTTTTTCACAAGGTTCGGTAGGTGCCGGACGCGGCATGTCGAGTTTCGGCCTCAAGGGCGGTATCGGCAGTGCATCGCGCCACGCGCTGATTGCAAACGGTTCAAAATACACTGTCGGCGCGCTGGTTTTGTCGAATTTCGGAAGACCGTCACAGTTGATCCTCGCTGGCCGCCCAATCGGTCCGCTCCTCGCTGACAGGTTGGCAGCCGCTTCCGCGAATGAAACCGGCGAACCGGAAAAGGGCTCCATCATTCTTCTCATCGCCACCGATGCGCCCCTCGACGCGCGTCAGCTGCGCCGCCTTTCGATGCGCGCTGGCGCGGGATTGGCGCGCACGGGCTCGGTATTCGGTCATGGCAGCGGGGATATCGCGCTTGCCTTCTCCACCGCCTATACCTTGCCGCAGGATCCAGCGTGTTCCATGCCGAATGTCGCAATGCTGCACGAGGCGTTGCTTGACCCGCTGTTTCAGGCTGTAGCCGATAGCGTTGAACAGGCGATCATTCATTCGCTGTGGCACGCTGAAACGGTGGTTGGACGCATGGGGCACCGAAGGCAGGCATTTCTTGATCTGATGTCCGACTACATAACGACTCACCCGGAGCAACCACAGTGAAAATTCTCATCTCCGTCGATATAGAAGGCGTTGCCGGCGTCTATCACACCGAACAGACCCGCCCCGGCCATAGTGAATATGAACGCGCACGCCTTTTAATGACGCAGGAGGCCAATGCCGCCATTGCCGGTGCCTTTGATGCGGGTGCAAAACAGGTTCTGGTCAATGATTCCCATTCAGCCTTCCGCAATATGCCTGCTGATCTGCTCGATCCCCGCGCCCTGGTGGTGCAGGGAAAGCCGCGTTATCTGAGCATGATGGCGGGCATCGAACAGGACGTGAGCGCCGTGTGCCTGATCGGATATCATTCGCGGGCGCATGGTCGCGGCATTCTCGCCCACACCATCAACAGCTTTGCCTTTGCCAGTATCGCGTTCAACGGGATGGAACTCGGCGAGGCAGGCATTTACGGGGCTCTGGCCGGCGAGTATGGCGTTCCCGTCATACTGGCCAGTGGCGACGACGTATTCATTGCTGAAAATCGCGACCTCTTCCCACGCACCGTCTTCGTGGAAACCAAACGCGCCCATGGCTGCAACAGCGGAACCAGCCTGTCTCCGGTTCATGCTCGCGAGGCGATCCGGAACGGAATGAAAGAGGCGCTCAACCGGCCGGAAGCAGCGCAGCCATTCAACATACCGGGGCCTATCCAGGTGCATATCCGGGTTCAGACGCCAGCATTGGCTGATCTGTTTTGCCAATGGCCTGATCTTAACCGACTTTCTGGCGACGAGATCAGTTTTCACACGCCGACGGTCGAGGCAGCGGTACGCATTATCAATTGCCTGTCGGCAATGTCCGCAGCGCTACGATAATCCTAAGGCAGCTCCTTCACCTCACCAACGAAAAGAAAGTCTTTCCCATGGCAGATGTATCCCCGTCCCGCGTCGTCTACATCAATGGCGCATTCCTTCCCATCGAGACAGCATCCGTTCCGGTGATGGATCGCGGGTTTCTGTTTGGTGACGGCATCTATGAGGTGACGGCATTGATCGAAGGCCGTCTGGCCGACAATGAGGCGCATCTGCAGCGTCTCGATCGCTCCCTGCGCGAGATCGAAATTCCCAATCCGCATTCACTGGAGGAATGGACGGCGATCCAGCACGAACTGGTGACGCGCAATGGCCTGACCGAAGGGCTGATCTATATTGAGGTGACACGTGGCGTCTCCGAGCGCGATTTCCTCAGCCCTGCTGATCTGAAACCGACTGTCGTGATGTTTACGCAGGCAAAGTCGGTGCGGACCAATGCAGCCCTCTCCAAAGGCGCTGAGGTCATCACGGTACCCGACATGCGTTGGGCAAGGTGCGATATCAAGTCGACCTCGCTGCTGGCACAGGTATTGGCCAAGCGGGAAGCAGCCGCAGCCGGTGCCAATGAGGCCTGGATGGTCGCTGACGGCTTCGTCACCGAAGGAGCGTCATCGACAGCCTTCATCGTTACGCAAGCTGGCGAAATCGTCTCACGTCCCCTCTCCCATGCGGTTCTGCCCGGTGTGACACGCCGTGCGATCTTGCGTCTGGTCAAGGAAAAGAACCTGACATTCGTCGAACGCACTTTCACGGTGGAGGAAGTGCTACAGGCGCGCGAAGCCTTCTTTACCAGCGCCTCCACCATCGTCATGCCCGTGATCTCCATTGACGGTCAACCCATTGGTGATGGCAAGCCCGGCCCGCTGGCCATGCAATTGCGCGAACTCTATATCGAAACGCTGCTCGAAACCCGCTGATCATTTCCCGGGTCAAAGACCATGATCGGCAGAGACCGCCAATAATCCGCACTGCCTGTCACATGCACTTCACAGAGGAGCGTTTAAGCTAGACACAACCCTCAGTAGCAGGACCCTAACCGTCACAGAGACAGGAAAGGCGTGTCATATGTCGAAAGTCGGCGCACCGGTTAACCGTTCAAACTTGGCCACCGTAGATCCTGAAACAGTTGATAAGTGGGAACAGGCTCAGAAATCCGCCAAAGATGCGGGCATAATCTGGGAGCGGCCGAAGGGCGATAATCGCTCGGCGCAGGACATTATCAACGATACGCGTCTGTTACGCGATCTCGGCAACCAGAGTGGCGTCAGGGATATGCTGGAGGAGCGGGTTGGCGGCAATATCCAAACAGATGCCGATGCTGCGTTCCGGGCAGTGCAAGTGCTTGAACACGTCGAGCGGTTTGACGAGAGCGGCGACAGGGTTGCCGGCAAGGATGTCGATAATGGACGCATTGACGGCTTTACCAAGGGCGGCGATGCGAAGCATGGCACGGAAGCCGGGCGCCTGCAGGATTTTGGTAAGTACGGCTTTTCGAACCTCAAGGGCGAACTCAATGACGTGTCGTCTGTTGGCGACAACAAGGAAGCCCGTGAGCAGGCCGAGAAAGTCGGTATAAAATGGGAATTGCCCGAAAGCGACAAGCGTTCGGCGCAGGACATCATTGGAGATTCGCCGCTGCTCGCCAATCTGGGAAACCAGAGCGGCGTCAAGGATATGCTGAAGGAACGTGTTGGTGATTTTGAAAAAGACGCCAATGCTGCATACCGGGCCGTGCAGGTGCTTCAGCACGTCAAGCAGTTTGACCAGACGGGAGACAGGATCGCCGGCAAGGATGTCAATAATGAACGCATTGACGGCTTTACCAAGAGCGGTGAAGCGAAGCATGGCACTGAAGCCGGCCGCCTGCAGGATTTTGGTAAATACGGCTTTTCGAACCTCAAGGGCGAACTCAGTGACTTGTCGTCTGTCGGCGACAACAAGGAAGCCCGTGAGCAGGCCGAGAAAGTCGGCATAAAATGGGAATTGCCCGAAAGCGACAAGCGTTCGGCGCAGGACATCATTGGAGATTCGCCGCTGCTCGCCAATCTGGGAAACCAGAGCGGCGTCAAGGATATGCTGAAGGAACGCGTTGGTGATTTTGAAAAAGACGCCAATGCTGCATATAGAGCGAGCCAGATCCTTGATCGCGTCACAATGTATGACGACAAGGGAAACGCCCTCTCCGGAAGCGACGTCTCCAATACCAGCATTGACGGTTTCACCAAGAGCGGCGAAGCAAAGCATGGTACGGAGGCAGGACGTCTCCAGGATTTCGGCAAATATGGTTTTGACGTTATAAAAGATGTGACGAAACCCGAGGATATCGGCAGTTATAAAGACTTCCTGAAGGCAAATCCTGACGCCGACGATACGTCCAAGACCATCGCCAAATATGCCGCTCTCCTTGAACAAAACTACGATGCGATCAAGGGAAAAACCGGCGCTGGCGACCGTCTGACTGCTGACGACCTCAAGAAATACAAGGATGAAAATCCGCAGATCAGCGACGATTTCAAAGAGGCGCTCAATTTCTGGTCGCAGCCGGGCGCATTCGATAAGATCGAGACCGCCAAAGATCCGCTGAAGTTCAAGCCTGATGGCGATCTCAGCAAGGATGATGTGAAGAACTGGCTTTCAAAACAGGCTCCAAAGGATGCTGCATCGGCTATCACCTTCCTGTCCGGTGTCACCAATGGAAATGTGGTGGACGGCACCGACACCAGCAAGTTGAACAAGGACCTGTTCGAAAACCCCGACAAGCATTCGAAGGAAGAAAAAGCCGCCGCCCTCCAGGAATTGTTGACCGCCCAGCAACTGATCATAAAGGGTGCCGAGTCGGGCATGTGGAAGGATGACTATTCAAAGGTCAGCATCGCCAACCGGGCTCGTACTCATCCGGACCCGCAGGAAGTGCTCAAGGACCTCAATGAGCGGATCAATATCCTTGAGAAGGACCCCGAGGTGGTAAAATACCTCAACGAAAACAGCGCCAAGCAAATGACCGAGCTGCTGAAAGAGAACAAGGGTTTAAAGGACGCCCTGCAGAAAACCTATGACGACGACATCAAGTCCGGCAAGGCCCTCGACAAGCTGTGGGAAACGAATACCAAGGACGGCAAAACCGATCAGCAGGGAGCGCTCGCCGAATTCTACGGCTCGGCAAAACTGTTCCAGGAAACATTGGGGATCGACAAGCCGGGTGAGATTCAAAAAGCCGTCAACAATTCCAAACATAAGGATGATTTCCAGAATTTCTACGAGAAATCGCTCGTATCCGGCGATCGCCTGAAGGAACTGCTCAAGGACAATACGTTTGAGGAAGCAGCAAGCGCATTCAGCACGGAAATTGCGCTTTACAATGCTGCGCTCGACCCTGAATTTACTGGGACGTTCGATACCAAACTGAACGAAAACTTCTCCAATATTGCGCAGGACAATGCATTCAAGAATGCCTCTTTCGATGATCTGAAGCGAGCGTTCGGCGTGGATGGCGGCGATCAATTGGACGAAGAGAAAGTAAAGTCCTACCTCGAGCAGATCAGCAAGGATAATCCGGAATTATTGGTCAACGAGAATGGAACGGTTGCCACAGCCGACCAGATTCTGACCGGTTTCCGAGGCAGTTGGGATGTGCTGCGTCAGGGAACCAAATCGCTCGCCGAGCTTGGCCCGACCTGGTTGAACCCCTCGGCCAAGGCGGCAGCCGACAAGGGCGTTCTGCATGGTGTCAGCGGTCTTTTCATGGCCGGTGTCACGATCTCCAAAGGCATTCAGAGTGGCGGAAATCCGACCGACCGGCAGAAAGTCGACATAACCACCGGCTCGGTGCTGACCGCGACGCTCCTGACTGAAGGCGGCATCAAGGCGTGGAAGACATATCTGAATAACGTAGCCGACAAACATCCTGACACCGCCATCGGCAAGAGAATCGGCAAACTGTCCGAGGATAACTTCAAAAAACTGACTGACAATTGGACCCGTGCGGAAAATGCCGCCAAGGGCATTGGCGGTCTCGCCAGTATTGTCGCCGGTGCCTATGGTATATTCGATGGTGTTCAGTCGATCCGCAAGGGTGACACGGTTGGCGGCGGTATCAGCATCACCGCAGGCTCCCTCGGGGCGCTTGCCGGTCTTGCTTCGGCTGTAGAAGGCGGTTTGGGATTATTCGCGCCAAGCGTCCTGAGAACACTTCCAATTGCCGGAGCAGCCGGTGTGCTTGGGCTGGCCGCTGCTGGCGTGGGTGCCATAGCCATGCTGTTGCCGGGCCTGATTGAAGAGGGCAAACAGCAAACGAGAGCCGATAATTTTGGCACATTGCTCGGCAGTTATCTAACAAAATACGAGATTGATGGCGTCCCGTACGGCGACACCTCCGATATTCCAGACGAGGATTGGCCCGGCTATGACGACGGCCCGACAATCGGGTCGTAGGAAAAGAATAAATCCCGCCGCCCCAGTGTGATTTCTATCAATGTAATGAGAAGAATGTTGAGCGTAGCACATACCCTGCATCGCGGTCGGTTCCTTGAATGCCTGGAAGCTCTGGAAAATACCGATGGGCTTACCCGCAAACAATTGGCAGATCGATTGTCGCTGCACCCCGTATCCATCAGTTTGCTTCTTCGCAGATTGATCGACGCAGAACTGGTCGTGGGCCGGGTCGTTCATTCCGGCAAAGCGCGCGGGCGGCCGGTCACGACCTTCTTTATCAACACGGCCAGATCACAGTTCACAGGTGCAGACCGATCCCAAAGTGAGCCCTGTATGGAATGCTCCGGCTCATTCGGATAGCGCCAGGGTGCAATCCGCCTTTTATCGCTTAAACGGACGGGGCAACAGCTTTCGGCAGGACACAAGTCTGTAACGCATCATAGGCTGCCAGAACTGTTTGCATCTGTGCTGTATGGCCAGCTATGAAAGCCTCATCATAAATGGTTTCGTCGGGATATTCAGTGATCAGTGTCAGTGGAACGGCATGACGATTGTCCATGGAGATCAAACACGGAAACCCGTTGATAATTCGAAAACCTGTTTCGCCAGCATGAATTTCGTAAAGCCTGATTTGCCTGTCATTGAGTTCCGTTAGTCCTGGAACTGCCGTCAGGCGCTGTGTCACAGCATCGATCAGACGCTCCGCCGGTTCTTCCCATCCATCCCGGTAACGCATGATAAGGAAGAAACCCTTCGGCAAAGTCCACATCGAAAAACCGCGCGGCACATAGCCAGACATCGGGCGGGTCCATTCATGGGCCGGATAGCCGTGCAAATTAACATGGAGCCGTGCTTTACTGATACGCTCAGCTTCTAGGCGAATGGCCTTCTCATATAGATCAGTGCCAGTGCGGTACTCCAGATCATCACCAAGCGCGGTATAGCGGGCAGCGTGATGCATATGAAGCGGATTGTCTAAACATAAGCGCCGATGAACGGCGTAGCCATCGGGGTTTTCCAAGGGCGAGACAGTGAAATGAGCGCCGGGGCGAAGGCTAAGCTCCTGCGCTGCCCGTAACACGCCAACAATACCGGTTGTTTCGTTCGGATGTTGGCCACCGCTGATCATCATGGCGGCATCAGAACCGCGGCGATATCGGGCTTCGACCACCCTTCCCGCACGCGAATAGGCTTTGAACGCATCTCCCCCGATTTTCGCCAGTTCACTGCTTACTTGCGAAAACGAAATGGGAGACGATGCTGTTGCCATTGGCTGCAACTCACCGTCCCGCTGGACCGTGTTCAAAGGAACGGTCTCGATTTCAAGCGTAATGAGCGAATCTGTACTCAAGGTAATTTCCGGAATGATCTGACCCGGCTGCAATCCCCTGTCGCCGAGTGGTCGGCCGGATTTCTTCTGAAAGACTTCCAATAGCGAGAAATAGAGGTCTTCGTGCAGCGCCTCGCGCAGACTGATAATTTCTTCGCCAACAGGCAATGTCTGATCTGCTACTGGCAGGGACGCGCGAATATTGAGTTCCTCAAAGTAAGGCTCGCTGTTCCCCCAGTCATATTCCGCAATCATTCGCATTGCTGTATGGAACAACACCTCATAATCAGTCTCGACGCGCGTTCCTTCCGGTTCACCATTGAGTCTGACCCAGCCGGTAGGAGAAACCAGCGTTTCTCCAATAAAATCAGTATGAGTGCGGTTCGGTGCAAATATCGCGTGTTCTACTTTGCGACCATCCTTGTAGACCATTGTAACGTCGTAGACGAAGTCATCGATTCTACCGATTTCAAATGCGATTTCAGCCGTTCCCGTCAAAGCGGCGAGAGGGTAGCTCTCAAGTAAAAAGCGGTTATGGGGGCAGAATTCATGCACGGGATAGCCGATTACAATGCTTTTCACATCAACCAGATCCACTTCTTCAAGGAAGAAATGCAAGAGCGGCTTGTAGGCAGAGCGCAATTTTGCATCCACGCCAAATTCTCGAAGTTTTGCCTCCGTTGCCCGCCGGTTTGGGGCATCGTCAAACGACCATGCCTCCAGTCGCATACCCCGCGCGGTTTCCTTGCCATAGGTCGCCAGGAGCTGATCCACAGTACGATCAACGCTGCCGTTGTAAATCAATGTCATGGCTTGTTCACTATCGCGATGTTCGGCCCGTGGGATCAAGGCTGTCACGCAACCAGTCACCCAGGAGGTTAAGACCAAGCACGGTCAGCAGGATGGCAAGGCCGGGAAAAACGCTCACCCACCACGCATTCTGGAGATAGGTGCGGCCATCGGCCAACATACCGCCCCAGCTTGGGATAAGTGGATCAACGCCAAGCCCGAGAAAGGTCAGGCTGCTTTCAAGCAGGATATTGGTGGCGACATTGAGCGTCATCAATACGATGACGGGTCCAAGAAGGTTGGGCAGCAAGTGCTGCAACAATATCCGGTAGTCTCGCACACCTATTGCCCGCGCTGACAAAATAAACTCCCTGTCGCGAAGTGACAGGACCGAGCCACGAACAAGACGCGCATATTGGACCCATTGCGACACAATCAGCAGAATGATCATATTGGTGAGACCGCCGCCCGCAATAGCGATGAATGTGATTGCAAGCAAAATGAAGGGCATTGCCAGCTGAACATCGGCAAAGCGCATCAGGATCATGTCCCAGAAGCCGCGATAATAGCCCGCGACCAATCCCATGATCACCCCGATCACAACGGCACCGGCAACCGATATGAAGCCGACTTGCAGCGAGATTTTCCCCCCCGTAATCACGCGAGCCAGGACGTCGCGCCCTAACGGGTCGGTACCCAGCGGGTGAACCCATTTGGTAAATGGCGGCAGCAGACGCGCCATCAAATCGATCTTCTCCGCGCCGCCTGGAAAGATGTAGCTGGAGAAAATCACGGCCAGACACATCCCGCCGGCCAGAACAGCACCGAGAATGAACTCGAAGCTGCGGAAACGAGAGAAGCGGGAGCTGGAACCAGTTACTGAAGACATGGCTCTACTCCGTCCTGATACGCGGATCGACAAGGCCATAAGCTATGTCAACGATTAAGTTCACACCAATGATCAACAGCGACAGCACAGTAATAACCGCTTGCAGAACCGGATAGTCGCGGCCACCTACTGCATCGAAAGCCAATGTGCCGAGACCCGGCCAGTTGAACACCCGTTCGACGACGACAATACCACCAAGCAGAGCCCCGAACTGCAGGCCGAAATAGGTAATCAATGGAATTGCGCAATTGCGCAGTGCATGTTTGTAAAGCACAACATTTTCGCTCAGCCCCTTGGCACGGGCCACCATAATATACTGTGAATTGAGTGTTTCGAGCATGGTGGTTCGCACCAGCCGCACATTCGTTGCCGTCAGAATAATTCCCATCGTCAAAGCTGGCATGATGAAGCTTTCCAATCCACTCATGCCGCTTGGCGGCAACCATTTCAGATTGATCGCAAAGAGCAGCACAAGCATCAAAGCCAGCCAGAAGTTTGGAAATGACAGGCCGACAAGAGAAACAATCCGAATGAGCTGATCGGGCCAAGTTCCACGCGACGTCGCAGCTTTGATACCGAGCGGTATCGAGATGAGGATTGAGACAATCAATGAGGAGAAGGCGAGTAGCAATGTTGCCGGCAATGCTGCCGCGATCAAAGTGGAAACCTGTGTACCACCGAGAAAGCTGCGACCAAAATCCAGCGTAAACAGCCCCTTGAGAAAGTTGAAATACTGCACAAGAAATGGCTGATTCAGCCCCAAAGCCTCGCGAATGCGTGCGAGATCTGCTTCAGTCACGCTCCCCGCGCCCTGGGTCAGCATCAATGCGGGATCACCGGTGAGCCTGATTGCAAAGGCCACGGTCAGCGTTACAACAATAACGACAAACACGGCCTGCAACAGACGTTTGACGAGGAAAGCAGCCAAGTCTCAATCCTTAGGTAGATTGCCTGCCATCACAAACGCGATGACAGGCAAATGTTGTTACTCGACAGTGACATCCGTGAGCCGCAAGCGGCTGTCCGGGACAGGTGTGAAGTTCTTCACGCGTTTGCTCACGCCAAAGATCGCGTTGAAATTATACAGTGGGATTTCCAACGCTCTGTCGGCTGTATAATGCGCAATCGACTTGAGAATTTCTTCGCGTTTCGCCCGGTCCGTGATGGAGCGCTGCGATTCCAGCATGGCATCGAGCTTTGGATCACTGTCATAGGGATTCCACTTTTCACCCGAATGGTACATTGAGTAAGCGGTATTGTCGTAATCGAGCGTCCAGCCACCCCAAGACTGTTGGAACATGGCGCCCGTCTTCCCGGCCGGAATAATGTCGTTCAGAAGAACGTTGGTTTCATAAGCTTTAATTGTAACGTTAATGCCGATGATCTGCAGGTAACTGGCAATCGCTTGCGACACTTCATTGAATGTCGCGTCATTACCCCGCACATCGATCTGTAACGTCGTACCGGCAGCAACACCCGCTTCCTTCAACAGCGCTTTGGCTTGCTCCGGATCATAAGGAAGTGGCTTCATTTCCGGGTCATTGCCGAAAGACAAAGAACCCTGAAAGCTGGCGATCGGTTCCGCCTCTCCGCCAAGGATCGACTGGATAATGGCATTGCGGTCAATGCCGAGGATCAATGCCTTGCGCACCCTTTCGTCTGCCGTCGGCCCGCTTTTCGTGTTGAAGCGCAGCGCATAGACTGTGGGACCGGCAGTGCTGACCACCTCAAGCTTCGAGTCCGCCTGAATGGTGGGGATCATGCCAACGGGGATTGTAGGCGGGATGACCAGATCGACACGTCCGGCCTGCAATTCCGCGACCGCTGTTGCGGGTTCGGCAATGAAGCGATAATCCAGATTTGAAATTTTCGGCGCACCTCCCCAGTGATCAGCAAAAGCTTCCAGCTTGATAGCAATTTTCGGTTCGTAGGAAACGAACTTGAAAGGTCCTGTTCCGACCGGGTGAGCGTTGAAATAATCATCGCCCTTTTCCTGAATATATTTGGGCGGCACGATCATCGCGCCATATCCTGCAAGTTTGGTGAGAAGCACGGGGTCTGGAGCGGAAAGATGGAAATCAACGGTCTTCTCGTCGACAATCTCAACCTTCTCTATTGCAACGTAATTGGAGCGCTGCGGACCCTTTTTGCCCTCTTCACCGAGCAGACGATCAAAGGTAAATTTCACCGCTTCGGCATTGAACGGCTCGCCATTGTGAAACTTCACGCCTTCGCGCAAGGTAAACCGGATGCGTTTGCCTTCGTCCAGTTCTTCCCATGCGGTTGCAAGCCCGGGAACCAGTTTCAGATCGGGACCGCGATAGGTCAGGCCGTCATAGATATTTGTTCCGACAGACGCCCAGTTGACGAGAAACGTATCAATCGGATCCCAACTTCCAGGGTCCTGAGGCGACGAAATCGTCAGCGTTCCATTGGCCCAGGAAGGTGTCGCAGCCAGCGCAAATCCGGCGAGGCCAAGCGCCAGAAACGCTGCGTGAATTCCCCTTTTTTTCTTTGTCATTGTGTTTGCTCCTCTTGCAAA
This sequence comes from Phyllobacterium sp. K27, assembly GCF_054796155.1. Lineage (NCBI taxonomy): Bacteria > Pseudomonadati > Pseudomonadota > Alphaproteobacteria > Hyphomicrobiales > Phyllobacteriaceae > Phyllobacterium > Phyllobacterium sp. K27. Next base: position 220,599 of record NZ_JBTWND010000003.1, read on the forward strand.
TCAGTTTGGTCAAAACGGCTTTAAATTGCCCCGGCAACGAAATGGCCGGGCGCAATTTCTTTGTGCGTGAAAATCAATGGTTCCTCATCGGCGCGCCGGATGGGGCTCGGTATCTCACCTTCCAGCATGGCGCGGTTGCGGGTGCGCGAAGGGTCTGCCACCGGAACCGCAGACAGAAGGCGTTGTGTATAGGCATGCGCCGGCGTCTCAAAAATCTGCCGTCTTGTGCCGATCTCCACAACCTGTCCGAGATAAAGAACAGCAACCCGGTGGCTCATCTTTTCGACAACCGCCATATCGTGGCTGATGAAGAGATAGGCGAGGCCCTGTTGCTCCTGCAATTCCATGAAGAGGTTGAGAATTTGCGCTTGAATGGAAACATCCAATGCCGAAAGTGCCTCGTCTGCAACAATGAGTTTCGGATTGGAGGCCAAAGCACGGGCGATACAGATTCTTTGCCGTTGTCCGCCTGAGAATTCGTGGGGATAGCGTGTTGCGTGGGCGCTGGTCAGCCCAACCCGCTCCAGCAATTCGTCGACCCGCTTGTGAATGCCCTTGCTGCCATCAATCAGGCCATGAGTGCAGATCGGTTCTGCTATCGAGAAGCCAACGGTTTTGCGTGGATCAAGCGAAGCAAAAGGGTCTTGGAAAATATACTGGATTTCCTGTCGCAGTCGTTGCTTCTCAGCGCGATTCATGGCCGAAACGGGAATCCCATTGAACAGGATCGTACCCGACGTTTCCCGTTGCAACTGCTGGATCGTCCGACCTATCGTCGATTTTCCCGAACCAGACTCGCCTACGAGAGCGAGCGTTTCACCGGGGTGAATATCGAAGCTGACCTTTTCGACTGCGTGCACTCTGTGCGTAACACCGCCAAAGATGCCCTTTTTGATATCGAAACGGGTTACGAGATCGCGCACTGATATGACAGGCGGCGCATCATATCGGGCAGTATCCTGCAAGTGCTCCGTTCCAACCAAACGCGGCGTCTCGCCGTCCATAACAGTCAAGGGCAAGCGTTTGGGCAAATCATGCCCTGTCATGCTGCCAAGCCTGGGGACTGCGGCCAAAAGTGTTTGTGTATAAGGATGTTTGGGGCTGGAAAATATCTGAGAAACCGGCCCTTCCTCAACCTTGTTGCCCTTCCACATGACGACGACATCATCCGCCATCTCGGCAACCACACCCATGTCATGCGTGATGAATATAACCGCCATGCCAAGCTCGCTTTGCAGCTCACGGATGATGGTCAATATCTGCGCCTGAATCGTCACATCGAGAGCAGTGGTGGGTTCGTCAGCTATGAGTAGCCTTGGCCGACAAGCGAGCGCCATGGCTATCATCACACGTTGGCGCATGCCGCCAGACAATTGATGCGGGTAACGGCCAAGCAGTTCAACCGCATCTGGCAGCCGCACCATGTCCAGTAATCGCTTCGCTTCAGCAAGTGCTACAGTCTTGGTCATGCCTTCGTGCAACATCAGCACTTCGGCAATCTGATTACCAATGGTGAAAACCGGGTTGAGGGATGTCATCGGCTCTTGAAAGATCATGGCGATCTCTTTGCCGCGAATGCTCCGCATGGCTTTCTGTGTGGCAGTCGTCAGATCGATCAGACCATTGCCGCTCTCAAATATGATCTTGCCGGTAGGAAACGTCCCGCCCATCATATCCGCCAAACGCATCACCGACAGAGATGTCACCGACTTGCCTGATCCGGATTCGCCGACAATCGTCAGCGTGCGTCCTGCACTGACTGAGAAACTCAACTCGTTGACGACGCGTGATGAACCAAACTCAACTGAAAGCTTGTCTACAGTCAGAAGCGGAGAAAAACTGGAAGCGGTCAAACGAGAATCCTCAAAGCGTGGTGGCGGCGCGCGCCGCCTGGTCATAGGCGCCTGAAAGGAACCGCAAGACTGCCGCGATCTGCGAAAGAGTCTCTTCTGCAGGACGCGCATTGATCGTTGATGCTACGAACAACCGCTCTCGTATCTGGGCATAACGCGCACAGGCATCAGCGCCTTTGTCCGTAATTTTGATGGTTTTTTCTTTGGCAATTTTGCCGGTCGTGACCAATCCGGCAGTTTCCAGTTTGCGAATAGCGTAAGTGGCAATGTGGGTGTCTTCAATATCAAGAACCAGACAGATATCTGCCAACTTCTTTTCCCGATCACGATGACGCACCGAGTGCAGAATAAGAATTTCTGTTGCTGAAAGCCCCGGTAGTCCTGCAGCAGCCATGCATCGAACCATCCAGCGTGAAAAGGCATGGGAGGCAAGGATCAAACCATACTCAACTTCGGAAAGTCCCGGCGAACCGCCATCGGCAAGATGCGCTGAAGACACGATGGGCCCGATCGATGCAACAGGTTTGAGGTGCTTTGGCAGCGCTTTCGCAAACTGCTTGACCTCTGCTGCTTCCTTATCCTTCGGCCCGGCCGTCATTGCACTCACCTCCTCTTTAACGATTTTATATCATCATTTTATCGATATATTGTCAATGACGGTTTTGTCTATCATTTGAGCATGCTTACAAATGTGGCAAGCCAGCAGAGGACGTATAGTGAGTGTGGTGGAAAACGGCGCGGTGCATCGATCGGACATTTGGCGCAGGTCAATCTGCGATGAGGTCTGCGGACGGACTCCGGGGCACCCACACGCCAGCATTCTCTTGAGAATGGCGCAACCGATGCCGACCTCTGTCTGTTGGGGCTGGAAAGGAGCGCGTTCGCAGGAATAGGCACCGGCCGCATTGAAGTCGTAATGACGTAACGCTGCGAGTGATTGCACTTGCAGCTTCTCGCCACCTGCATTACGATCGAACCGCCGCGTCATGAAATGCGACCGACCACCCTCCTCGTGGATTCGGCATTCGCTCATGTCGATACCGGCATCGATGGCGAGAAGATAGAAACCGTATTCGATCAGGCCGAACCCTTGCGGGTCCGCCAGTTCCTTGTCGCGATTATTCGATATGCCATCGAACTTCATGAACCAATAGGTGAAGCCTTCGGTGGCGCTCTCCGGATACTTGGCAAGCACCCGGCCGAATGCTTTGACGCGTGACGGCAAATCCTTGGAATAATCGAGACGATCAACACCGATAACCTGCTTTCGCCCCAACACCTCGCGGCGCTTGGTGTCGACTGCGACATCCTCTGTTATGCGCTGTGACATTTCTGCGAACGCTTCGACGTCCATGCCGATCGGGAAACGTTCGTCCTTGATCGTTCTGGCCGATACGGACGTCTCCATTGTCAAGAATTTCGGGCGGCGGAAACGGGATATGCAGGAAAAATCCGATCCGCTGCCGACAGCCAAGATTTCGCAGACTTCTGGCAAATGTGATGAGATGGTAATCTTGAACCCAAATGGTGTCATCGAGCTTCAGGTAAGGCATCAACGCGGCGGCAAACTTGCGATTGACGCGGTTACAACCGGAAAAATGCGAAGACCGATACTGAACGAGATCAAGCCGGTAATGAAGCGGCCACAGCACACCATTGGCGTATCCGAGATAATACTTGGAATAACCCTTCTTGGTCCGGGAAAGCGAGATCGTGGTAATTGATCCATGCTGCTCGACATGGGCTTCCTCCTTTCGGTCGACGCTTCAAAATAATATTGCTTATGCTATCGAAAGTATAAACAACATAAGAACCCACAATGGTTTTGCCCCTTTTCGCGCAGCCTTTTCACCATCAGAACGAAGACTGACCCGATACGGAACGCCGATCAGGCGAGCCATTGCTACAGCGTGGCCGATATGCGGGCTGAGTGATTTAGCGGGCGAAGTATGGGCCGTCTCGCGCAAGAATTGACGCGGTTTCGCTATGACTCAAGGAGCGGCTTGAGGAACGGGCCTGACAGCAACGCTTCGATATCGATGCGGTGGTGGGCGATAGATCCCTTTGCTGGTATTTTCCCATTGTGGAGCATCGAAAGCAGGCTGGCAGCATAGCCGGTTGCAACCGAGGTAAGCGCGTTGAAGGGTCCCAGTTGCCGATTCGGGGCGAACCGATGGCAAACCGTGCGTTCGGTGGGTTGACGGCCGCGATGGCCCCGTGCGGTCACAACCAGGAGCAGGATGTCGTCCTCGATGACCGGCAATCCGTTGCAAAGCAGTGACCGCAGCATGTCACGACGCGTGCAAAGCCCAAGGTCATCGAGAAGGAACCGTATATAGTCGAGGTGGCCGGGGTAACGGATCGTCTTGAAAGTGACGTTTTTCGGCGACGATCCGGAAAACATGGAAAGATCTACGATCCCGCCCGATGTGATAAATTCCTCATAGGTCACACCATCGATACTTAGCTGACCATAGCTTTCGAGCGGAGACAGGCTGACTTCTCTCCCATCGCGAATGGCGGCGCTCGGACGCGTATACTCATCGATAAGTCCGTCGACATTCCAGATCTGGCCATAGCCAAGGCGGTTGGTCGGATAGCGGGGTATGGCGCCGACCCGGATGGTAAGGTCAGTAACCGGGGCGAATTCTTCCAGAAGTCGGCAGGCGACATTGCCGATTATCCCTGGTGAGACCCCACATCCGTTGAAGACGGCGCGATGTTCGGCGAGTGGCGCGAGGAGAGCCCGCGTCTGCGGTCCGGGACAGGAAAAGTCGAGGTAGTGCACATTTTTCCGCGCAGCCGCGCCTGCGATCTCGTTGATGGAGACGACAGGCACCGCTGCGACCGCGACATCCTGTCCTGACAGCAGTCCGGACAGGTCCTGGCTGTGTCCAAAGGCTCGCAGATCTGCCCTGATATTCATTGATCGCAGGCGATCGAGTGCATTCTCCGAACGATCGATGACCTGCACGGCGAAGTCATCGCTTGCCGACAGGGCCAGGGCGAGCGCCGAGCCGATTTCGCCGGCGCCGAATATGCTGACTTTTAGCTTGTCCATGGCAACGCTCAGCCTTTGAACCGCGCAACGAACCCTTGAAGGCGGGGATTTTGCGGATTGAGGATCACGGATTCGGCTGTACCCGTTTCGGCGATCACACCCAGGTCGAGGAAGAGGACACGGCTCGCAACATCAGCAGCAAAGGCCATCTCATGGGTAACGATTGCCATCGTCATGCCCTTGTCGGCCAAACCGCGGATGACGGCCAGAACCTCACCTACCAACTCCGGATCGAGCGCGCTGGTTACCTCGTCGAGCAGCAGCACTTCGGGCTCCATGGCGAGTGCACGGGCGATCGCCACGCGCTGTTTCTGGCCGCCGGAAAGATGGTTCGGATAGGCGGCGTGCTTGTCGGACAGCCCCACTTGGGCGAGCAAATCCATGGCAAATTCCTCCGCCTCCCGCTTGGGCCGCTTGCACACCACGATCGGGCCTTCCGTCACATTCTGCAATACCGTCTTGTGCGGGAAGAGGTTGAAGTGTTGGAACACCATACCAACATGGCGGCGAAGCGTGCCGATACCGATCTCGTCACCCTTGTCGTAAAACCGATCAACGACGGTCTTTTGGCGAAAGCGGATCGTACCAGCAGTTGGGATTTCCATCATATTGAGGCAGCGGATGAAGGTCGATTTGCCCGATCCGGAAGGACCGATCAGAGCCACGACCTCGCCGCGCTCGAGACTTAGATCCAGTCCATTGAGGACTTCGAGCGAGCCGTAGCTCTTGCGCAGTCCGACCGCTTCGATGACGGGTGCATTGGCTTTTAAGTTCTGTGTCATGTCATTGGATCCGTTCAGTTAGTCACTGACCCTGAGGCGACGTTCGATCCAATCCGCTGCCTGGGTGATAGGCAACAGTATGGCAATGTAGAGGCCAGCCATAAGAGTGTAGGATTCGAGCGGCCGGTAGGTCTGGCCGTTGACCACCGCCGCCATATAGGCAAGGTCGGCGACCGAGATGACGGAGACCAGCGACGTGTTCTTGAACTGGATAACCGACTGATTAATGAAAGACGGCAGCACGCGCTTCATCGCCTGTGGCAGGATGATCCGTGTCATTGACTGCCAGGAACTCATGCCAATGGCCGCGGCTGCTTCTCGCTGCCCCTTGTCAATCGACACGATACCGCCGCGAAAGATCTCCGCATAGAAGGCACCGACGTAAAGCGACAGCGTGAGCATTGCCGCGACGCGATTGTCAATCGAGCCGCCGACGAGCAACGGAAATGCATAATAGAACCACAAAAGCTGGACCAAAAGAGGCGTGCAGCGAAAGATCTCCTGGTAGACCCGGGCGATAGCGGAAAAGATCCGCCAGCCGGAAAGCCGTGCAGCGCAAGTAAGGAGGCCGATCAGCACACCGAAGAGAATGGAGCCAAAAGTATAGACGACGGTGAGCCACAGGCCCCATAAAAAGAGGTCCCAGTATTGCCATACGGAATGGAAGTCCCAGTTGTAACTCATCGCCCACCTCTTGCGGTCTTGTCCGCTGGGCAAGACGGATGATGCCCGTTTCCTGGACACAGATTCCCGACAGTTCTGTTTTTCATTTTTGTTCCCCTGATCTTGTGTCGGTTTCAAGTCGGACCGGGAGCCGACGGCTGATAGTCCTACGCCCGTTTGTCAAGGACAATGCAAAGCTGATGCCGTCGCTTACCGCATTTCTTGGAAGGCAGCTGAGGCTGAGGTGAAGCGTCCGAGAATACCGGCGAGCCGCTCGCGGTTGGCCGACGAGACCGGAACCATCGGCAGGCGCATTTCCGGCCCGGCGAGGTTGGTCAGCGCCAGCGCTGCTTTGACTGGCCCGGGATTGGATTCGATGAACATGCCGTCGGTGAGTTCGGCGATCAGTTCATGCAGTGCCAGAGCACGGGTCGTGTCGCCCCTGTTCCAGGCTTCTACCAGTTGGACCATTTCGCGCGGCGCGACATTGGCAACGACGCTGGTGACGCCGACAGCGCCGAGTGACAGGAAGGGTAAGGTCAGGCCGTCGTCGCCGGAATGGATGATCAGCTTATCGCCACAGGCGGCGCGCAGTTGGGTGACCCTGGTGGCCGATCCGCCGGCCTCCTTGATCGCGATAATGTTGTCGTGCCGCTCAAGCAGGATCGCGCAGGTGTCGGATGCTATCTCTACACCGCAGCGCGCGGGGACCGAATAGAGCATGACCGGCAGCGAGGTTGACCCCGCCGCTGCGCCGTAGTGCGCGATGATGCCTGCCTGCGTTGGTCTGTTGTAGTAGGGCGTGACGATCAGCACGGCGTCGGCGCCGGCCTGTTCGGCGCGCCTTACTTTTTCGATCGTCTTCTTCGTGTCGTTCGCGCCGGCACCCGCCATAACCAGGACGCGCCCTGCGGCAAGCTTCACGGTCCGCGCGATCAGCCCATCGGCCTCTTCGTCCGAAAGCGTCGCTGCTTCCCCCGTTGTGCCGACCGGAACAAGGCCGGCGACGCCGGCGCCAATCTGGCGCTCCACCAGTGCGTCAAATGCTGCGGTATCGATAGCACCGTCCTTGAAGGGTGTGATGAGGGCGGTGAATACGCCGTTGAAGCGGTTACTAATGTTTTGCATGATCATGTTCCTCTCTATTATCATCAGTCGTTCATGCTGTCCGCCAAGGCGTAGCGGCCGGCGGGACGCGGTTTAGCAACCAGCCATTGGGCAGCGGCGATGGCCCCTTCGGCATAGGCTGCGAGCGTGTGGACGCGGTAGGTGAAGACGGCCTCGACCGAGTCCATGTGGAAGCGGACTTCGCTGGCGCCGACCGTGTCTCCCTCGCGCTTGACGACGATCGCCGGTTCAGGCGCCGCAAAACCCATAGCGCGGCTTCGCGCCTCGAACACCTGAAGCGCCAGCAAGCGTGAGGTGCCGGACGGTTCCGCTTTCTTGCGGATATGGTAGGTTTCGCCGACAATCGCATCGGCATCGGGCATGCGCTGGGCGAATTCAACAGCCGCGCGCCGGAATGCCTCGAACCCATGGGCGAAATTGTTGCTGATCAGCAAAGGGCGATGGACCCCGAAGGAGGTGAGCCGTTCGTCCTCCTCAGGCGTAAAGCCCGTGGTGCCGATTATCGTCGGGATAGTCTTCGTGCCGATATCTTCCTGCAATGCCAGGCTTCCAGCCGGCGTGGAAAAGTCGATCATCACGTCGCAACGGTTCTTTAACGCCGCCTCCGCTGGACGGTATTCAATGCTGCCACCGGCGACCGGCGTTCCCGAGAGCCTGGAGCTGGGGGAGACCAGGGCAGCTGCCAGTTCCAGCCCCGGATTGGCAAGAATCAGTTCGACAAGCCGGGTTCCCACCCGGCCCGACGCTCCCACAACGGCGATACGCATGGCTTGACTCCTCAATCGATCACTACCTTCGTCTCGGACATTTCGCGCAACGTGATGCGGACGCCCTCGCGACCGATGCCCGAACGCTTGACCCCACCGAAGGGTACGTGCTCGGCACGGAAGTCGGGACCTTCGTTGATCATCACACCCCCGACGAGCAGGTCGCGTGAAAAGGTCTTGATCAGCGCGTGATCATTCGTGAAGACGCCTGCCTGTAGCCCATAGGCTCCGGCATTGACCTCTGCGATCGCCTCGCGGGGGTCGGTGAAACTGCGGATCGCAATGATCGGGCCGAACGTCTCGTCGGCGATGACAGGCGCGTCGACCGCAACCTGCGAGATGACGGTCGGAGCAAAGACGGTGCCGTCATGGGTGCCTCCGGTCAACAGCTTGCCGCCATGGCTGGAAACGCTGGCATTGACGCGCTCGGCGACGGTGTTTGCCGCGGCAAGGTCGATCACCGTCCCCATGTCGGTGTAGTCTTTCGATGGATCACCGAACGCGACGGCAGCGACGGCGACGAGCAGCTTGTCGGTGAAGGTTTTCTCTATGTCCTGGTGCAGATAAAGCTTCTTGACCGCCGCACAGCTTTGCCCGGCAATCTCGAAGCGGTGGCCAATGGTGGTGGCGACTGCCTTGTCGAGGTCTGCATCCGGAAGCACGAACAGCGGGTCGTTGCCCCCCAGTTCCATGAGGCAGCGAATGAGCCCGCTGGCGTTCTTGAGGGCGAGACCGGCACCCGGGCCGCCTGTAAAGGACAAAAGGTCAATCGCTGACCGGGCAAGTGACAGGGCAACCTCCCCCGCGCCATGCACAACCTGGAACAGGTCGGCCGGCCAGCCGGCCTTCAGCGCCAGTTGACACAGCCGCGCCGCGGCAAGAGGTGCCTTTGGGGACGGTTTGGCGACCACGGCGTTTCCGGCGGCGATCGCCGGGCCGAGCTTGTGGCAGAGCAGGTTGAGCGGATAGTTGAACGGCGTGATGGCGCCGACAACACCGACCGGCTCATAGGTGATCGTCGCCAGTCGATCTGCGCCGTCCTCGACGATTGCACAGTGCAGGGCCTCGCCGTCGAGGAAGGTCGCGGCGTCACCAGAGAGCTTCAGCGTGTTCTGGGCACGTCGCACCTCGTTGCGAGCCTCGCGAATCGTCTTGCCCATCTCGTTGGAAATGAGGCGCGCCAAGCTCTCGGCATCGGCGGCGATCTCCACGGCCAGGCCATTCAGCATGGAGCGGCGCACCGCCGGCGTCGAGCAGCGAAACTCCCGCTGGGCGACCTTGGCGCGCATGACGGCCGCAGTGATTTCCGCGGATGTGCTCGTTGCTACTTCTCCGACCGGCGCGCCATCGAAGGGGTTGTAGACCAAAATTGCGTTTGTCGTCTCATGGGTCAGGCGCTGGGGTTGCGTCATGGCGTTAAACCTCGTCATTTGTTTTCACTGTTTATTGGGATGGCGCCGGCCAGAGCCGCGATTGAAACCGGACGTAGCGGCCAGCGTCGGCCGGTCAGGTCCTCGGTCGATGGCAGGGGAGCGCCGGGATTTAACTCAGCCATCAGCGCCGCAGTATTGGCTGCGCAAAATCGCCCCTGGCAGGCACCCATGGCAAAGCGGCCGTTGTGCTTGATTTCCCGGCCCGTCAGCCGGTCCGCCCGGTTGCAAAGCCGGCGCAGATCGCCGACCGTTTTGCCCTCGCAGCGGCAAAGGATGGTTTCGTCCGGCAAGGATGAGAGCTGAGGGGCTCCAAGGACGGGAGCAAACAGGGCCGCCAGGGTCGCTTGCGCCATGCGGGCGCGCTCGACCGCCTGGTCATGGCCTGCACGGTCTCGATTCTCCGATAGGATATCAACGACCTGGCGGCCCGCGCGTCGCCCGTCCGCCTCGGCGGCGAAGGCGCCAAGTGCCTGCCTGCAATCTCCAGCCCATAGGATCAAAGGTCCTGATGACGTCAGTTCGGTCGTTTCGTTCGGCAGACCGAAATCGTTGGGACGAATGCCGTCATGCAGGCCGATGCGATCAACCGCGATCAGCTGCTCGCGGCCGTCGCTGCGCCGCACGAGAGCCTGAAGGCTTGGGCCGTCTTGCTCGATTGCGACGAGCTGCGTTCCGCGCAACCAGGGAATACGCCTGAGGACGATTTCTTTGAGATAGTTCACAGCTTCGCGCAAGAGTACGGCATGGCCGAGCATCGCGATCCCTGGTTTGACGCGTCGCAGCGGATCGCCCGCCTCGACAATCGCTGCCGGCGGATTGCCGAGCCGCGCCATCTGCGCTGCAACCGCGATCAGCAGTGGCCCACTGCCGACGAGCAGGACACGGCCCTCAAGTGCTCGTCCGGTTTCCTTCATCATCACCTGCAATCCGCCTGCCGTGGAAACCCCGGCCAACTGCCAGCCGGGCCGAGGATAGATGTTCTCGACTGCGCCGGTTGCGACGATGACGGCCTTGGGCCTGATATGCTCGACCCGTTTTGCCCGGCGGTCTTCGATCAGCACCCTTCCGTCGCCATCGACGCCGAGGAAGACAGATGCATAGCGCACCGGGATGCGCGCCGTCGAAAAGGCCTCTGCGATTGTGCGCCAGCGCGCCGTAGGGCCGGCTGCCTGGTTGATGGGTAAAACGCCTTCGATCGGCTGGCGATGTACTGCGCCGCCGAGGGTTTCACGCTGTTCGACCACCTCCACCGTATAGCCGGAACGCGCAACTTCGGTTGCTGCCGCAAGCCCGGCCGGTCCGCCGCCTATGATGATGACATCGGGATTAATCATGGTTTCGCTCCAGTGCTTCGACATGCAATCCAGCATTTGCTGGGGTAATGCATGCTTCCCGAGGGACCCCGTCGACGCGCACCAGACAGCACTGGCAGGCGCCGATGCCGCAGAAATAGCGGGTCTGTTGGCCCACAGCGTCGGGGCCGAAGGTCCTGATGCCGGCCGCCTCCAAGGCTGCTGCGATGCTTTCCCCTGTGCGGAAGGGAATGCCATGCCCCATCCAATCGAAGATTTGTGCTGTCATACGACTGCTCCATAGCCAGCGAAACGGGCCGGATCGAAAGGCGCCAGATCTATCTCCGGTTCCTCGCCGCAGATCAGCTGGACGATCGACTTGCCGGTTACCGGGCCAAGGCAGATGCCGTCGCCCTCAAAGCCGGTTGCGACATAGGCGTTCTCGAGGTAGGGGATACGCCCGACCAGTGGCAGGCCGTCAATGACGGCGGTACGCACCCCCGCAAAGCTCCTTAGCAGTCTGTAGTCGGCAAGACCCGGGACGAGCGCCACGGCTTCGACGAGGATTCGCGAGATCGCATCAATGTCGTTGGTCGCACGATCGCCGAAATCCTCGCGCGTGCCGCCGATCAGAAATTGGCCGGTGACGAGCGGGTCGATGACCAGTCCCAGACCGCGTTGCGGCGGCGCATGACCGGCTTTTTGGCTTCCCTTACTGAGCAGGTAGCGGCCAGACATGATTGCGCCGGGCATGGCGGCGTTAAGGGCCGGCGCCCGTTCCGTCACCAGCAATTGGCCCTTGCGCGGCGTAAGCACACCGGAGAGGCCAAGTAGTTCCCCCGACCCGTTGCCGGCAGCAATCACCACCGCCTCAGCGGTCAGGCAACCGCGGCTCGTCACTACCCCGATGATGCGTCTGCCACCTTCTTCGAATCGAAGTCCTTCAACCCGCGTATCCCGGTCGACTGCAATGCCGGTTGCGGTTAACAGTTTGTGAACGATTTGGTAGCCAATGGCATGGCCCTCGCCGTGCACCTCGATCGCCATTTTCGCCTGTGGCGAGAGGACAGGGAAGGCCTGGCGCAGGTCGGCTTGCGACAGCATCTCGACACTGACGCCAGCGTTGCCGAGTGCGGCCGAGTGGGCTTCGAGGACTGTACACTCCTCATCTGATACCGCAACGATGAACGTCGAGCGACGCTTGAAGGCACCGGCAAACAGACCCGCATCCGCCAGTTCTCCGTAGAGCCTGACACCCTTGAGGGCCGCCGTCATCATGGGCCCCGGTCGTTTGCTGGCAACCGAGACGGCACCGTCTGCGGCACCCGTTGCTTCGGCAGCCGGCGCCGACGCGTCGATCAGTCGAACGGCGATATGACGCGCAGCCAGGAAATAGGCCGTTGCGGCTCCGACGATACCGGAACCTATGACGATGGCGCTGGACGGGGGGCGGGACTGCATGATTTTCGAAGCCGGTCTTGTTGGTTGTCTACCAATAATGACGGCGGCGGGACTTGACCGTCGATACAAGATGACGGCCTTGCTTGTTCACGAAATTTGTATCCGCTAAAGAGCCCCGACCCTTTAACACAGAATGGAGGGAGACCAACGACATGGCCAAGATCAGCCTCACACTTATTCAGACCTTCTACCAGGTGGCGCGACACGGTTCGTTTTCTGGTGCGGCACGCGATCTCAACCTGAGCTATCAGTCGGCTGCCAACCATGTCCGGCGGCTGGAGCAGATCCTGCAGGGAAAGCTAATTGATTCCGAGCAGGGTGCCAAACGGATATCGCTCACCCCGCGCGGGCAGACGCTTTACAGCCTGCTCCATCCCGAACTCGACATCATGCTGGAGAGGCTGACCAAGCTTATTGAGAACCAGCGATCGTCGCTGCGCGTCGGCATGCCCCAGGCGATTTTCTTCTATCTGTTCCCGAGGGTTCTTTCGCGGTTTCGCGAGACATTTCCTGAAATGGAATTTGCCGTCTGCGAGCGCGATACTGTGTTGGCCGAACTCGTCAAGAACGGCAGCCTCGACGTTTGCATTTCGGAACGCTATTTCGGCGACCCGGTTGTGCCACAACGATTGCTCGGTAGCTACCGTTTGAGCCTGGTCTATCCGCAGGCTTGGGGTGAGCCGCCCGAGCAACAGGATATCCCTAGCTGGGCCAACGGCCGCCCCTTCATAACCTACGAGCCAGGGCAGACGCTTCGAAACCTGGCTGTGGATTTCCTTGGCCGGGACAGTGCCGTCATACAGCCTGCTGTTTCTACCTCCGGCAGTTCCAGCGTCAAGCGTTGCGTGGAGGAAGGTCTTGGCTTCTCGATCATTCCTTCCTGGTGCGTTGGCCCGGAAGATGTGTCGATCCGCAGTGCCAAGCTTACTAATCTGCCGGAAGTGCGTGTGTATTTTGGCAATGCGGGCTTCCTGCAAAAGCATCCCATGGTGCAGCAATTGTTTGAGGACTGTCGCCACGAGCTGGTCGGACCCGTGCTTGATCCGCCGCGCAGCAACGAGCTCTCCGTGCCACCGTTGTGATCGAGACATATAAAAAAGCCGATAAGTGGCTCGGACTCTCTAGCATTGTTCCCGATCAATTCGCGGATAGGCTGGTGTTCGGCCGATATGCCCACGTGCGAGATCCTCGGTATGCGGGGAGATGGCCATCAAGAGATTCCGGGGCACAATGGAGAACGAGAAGATGAATATGCTTTCGAAAATCTGCGGGGTGGCGGCAGTTGGGCTTTCGCTGCTGACTGGCACAGCGGCGTTGGCCAGAACCATCGATGACATCCGCGCCAGCGGGGTGCTACGCATTCCAGCGATCCTCAACGAGACCCCGTATTTCAGCAAGGATCCTCGCACTGGCAAATGGGAGGGTTTCGTGCTCGACATGGCGAATGATATCGCCAAGACGCTCGATGTGAAGCTCGAAGTGGTCGAATCCAGCTGGGCCAACGCTATCCTCGACGTGCAGAGCGGCAAGGTTGATATGGCCTTTGCGGTTACGGCGACACCGGTCCGCGCCATATCTGTCTCCTTCTCGGACCCGACCTACTACAACAGTTTCGTACTGATCTCGGCTAAGGCGGAGCTGGAGGGCAAGAGTTGGACTGAACTCAACGACCCAAAATATACATTTGCCGTCGACCTCGGCTCCGCTCAGGACCTAATAACCCAGCAATACCTGTCCAGGGCCAATATCCTGCGCTTCAAGACCCGCGACGAGGCGATTGTTGCCGTAACGACTGGCAAAGCCGACGCTCTGGTCAACACCATGCTAAACGGTCTGGTGATTTCCAAGAAAGCGCCGACGATCGGCGCCGTCAAGGTTCCGACACCGGTCCTGTCCACACCTTCGGTCATTGCCCTGAACTACGGTGCTGACGAAACCTTCAAGAGCTTTGTTTCCGCCTGGGCCGAATACAATCGCCGCATTGGCAACAACCAGACCTGGATCCTGAAGAGCCTGGAGACTTATGGCATTACCCTCACCGACATGCCGGTGGGCTTTGGCTTCGGCGGCTAGTATCTCGGGGGGCAGTCGACAGGACTTTGTCAGGTTAACTCTTGATCATCGTCCTTGGCATAGACAGGAGTGATGAGCCAGCCTGCCGTCAGCTATAAACGTCACCGTTTCCCACCCCTGATCATCGCTCACGCGGTGTGGTTGTACTTCCGGTTTCCGTTACCCCTGCGCACGGTTGAAGAGATGCTCCTCGAGTGTGGGACCTTATCAATCGCGTTGTAATCATCCGGATCTGGCATCAATCCTTGCCTTTCTTCGACCACTGCTGCGCCCCGTGCAGCACGCGCACCAGAACGACAGCCTCGCCTACAGTATAGATGACAATGAACGGCGGGCCCGTAACGACCAACTCGCGCGTACCCTGCAACCGACCTTCACGGCCGAAGAATGGGAGATCTCGCAAGCGCTCGACCTGGCTCTCGATTTCATCACACACATCGATCGCCGCCATTACCTCATCGCGAGTGATGTATCTATGATGGCGTCAAGATCAGTTTCGGCGTCCTCTGACCAGACCAGCCGTGTCATCCGGCACGTCCGGTGCGAGCCAACTACTCATCACGTTTCTTCTGCCAGCGGCTTCGGTGTTCGTCATCGGAGGGGACGCCAACGGTACCATCCGCGATGCCATCCAACGTCTTTTGCGCTTCAGCCCGGAACTATGCGTCGTGCTCCATCGCTTCGTGCATTTGACGCTGCCGTTCTGCGGTATCGGGGCGCTTGCGTTCCACGGCGGCCGGATCATGGTCAACCATATCGATCTCAAAACGTGGACCCCCCAATTCGTCGCGCACATAGGCGGCAGCGGTGGTCAAATTTCGCCAGATGCGCATGGTCCGCGAGCGTTGCGCTGCAATAGCTCGCTCATTGGTGCCGTATTTCACGAGGATGGCAAAGCCTCCGGGTTGGCCGAGCACGACAGCACCCCGTATCGCGTGTGCATCGACAAGACTTTTGACGGCCTTGCCGTCGATGATGTCTGGCGGTCTGGGGGACGAAGTCATTTTATGCTCATTTATCTCAAAACCATTGCGCGATTATCAGATAAATATGGCATCCTGGCGTGGAAATCAGTTCGATTCTGTTCCAAATCAAATCGGCAATCGAGTCGCACCGTTTCCCTCTCGCCCCCTCCGGCTTCAATATTCGTGTTGGGAGAGCTTTTTAACCAATAACCAAGGCCGATAATGGCAAGGATGACTCCGCATTTCGCGTGCCAAGCCGCCCACATCGTTTCTGAGCCGATGGCGGAAACCATAATGACGCTCATGTCGGAAAGATTCGCTGGCTCTGTCGGTTACGCTGAGGACCGGTATGTAGGTGTTAGCTGCTGATGGGCTCAACTGCCCAGTGCTTGCATTCACCCAAAAAAACCGAGAATCTCTTGCTGCGGGTGCAACACATCCACCAATCACAACTATAATCCAGCTATCATCGCCCCTATTGTTATCTCTAATGTAATCTCCCCGCGACTACGAGACCTAAAAAGACGGAAATGCTACCCATTCGAAAAGCCTGAAACCTATCCCGTGCTCAAGGAGCATATTGGCGCGGTCCTCAATATTGATCTCATTCTGAAATACTGGGATGAATTACTGCATCTCGCTGCCTCGATCACCACAAGATGAGTTGCACAATCGACAATCCTCAAGAAATTGGGAGCGTCTCCCAATCCGAGCCAGCAGCCAAAGCTGTACGCTAGCCTGGTCGCCTCGCCAATTCCAAGACACACCAAACAGCTTCCCGCATATCCCATGCTGGTGTCTCAGCAGAGCTACCGCATCGGTTTTGTTGGCCTGATGCCGCCTCGCCAGAAAAAGCTGCCTCCTATACCGATAAAAGCGGAACTCTGTTCTGCAGTTTATACCTTATGAGAAAACTTATTCGTTGCCTAAAATATAAGCCAACTGCTACACATTTAGGCACACGTTAGGCTTCAGGCGCTACCTGTTTGCAATCAATTCAACAGACGGATAATTTCACGATGCCCTGGAGCACTCTCAAGCGCTTAATTCCTGCGATTGCGCCGACCAGCAACCTTGAACGCTTCCGGGCATGTTTTGGTGCACTGGTCGGCATCACAATAACAGGTATCGTGAGCAAGCTTGCGCTGGGCCCAGACGTCAATCTTCCTCTCCTGATCGCTCCCATGGGTGCATCGGCAGTGCTGCTTTTTGCAGCTCCAACAAGCCCATTGGCACAGCCCTGGTCGATACTCGGTGGCAATGTCGTATCCGCATTTGTCGGCGTTTCATTCGCACTCGTTGTGCCAGACCCGATCATTGCATCGGCGCTGGCGGTTTCTGTCGCCATAGGCCTGATGCTGCTGATGGGTTGTCTCCATCCCCCAAGCGGGGCCATCGCATTGACAGCCGTGCTCGGTGGTCCGGCCTTGCACGCCGAGGGATACAGCTTCATCCTGTGGCCGGTCGGCCTCAATTCCCTGCTGTTGCTGCTCTCGGCGCTCTTGTTCAACAATTTGACGGGGCGCCGTTACCCTCATCTTGCACCGGCTACCCCAGCCAATATTCACAAAACGGCAGACTTGCCCCCTACGGCCCGGTTAGGATTTGTCCCCGGCGATCTGCAGGACGTGCTGGCTCAGTATGACGAGATCGTCAATGTGAGCCCGGACGAACTCGACGTCCTGTTGCATCGGGCCCAGATCCGCGCCTACCAGAGGCGGTCCGGTGAAATCACCTGCGGCCGGATCATGTCAAGGGACGTTGCAACCGTACGCCCCGAAACAGACCTTCGTGACGCCTGGAAGCTTCTGATCAATCACCGGGTCAAAGCACTTCCCGTCACTGCGCCGGATGGCAAGCTGGTCGGCATAATCACCCAGACCGACTTCATGCAGGCATCGCTTCTCGCCGATGACGGACGCCCTCACCTCGATCGGCGCGTCCGGAGCGGGAACAGGTTTCGACTGACGCGCAAGACCAAGCATACGGTGGCCGAAATAATGACAAGCCAGGTCCAGTCCGTCACGCCCGAAACCATGATAGCCAAGCTCGTGCCGTCAATGGCAGACATGGGCCTGCATCACATTCCCATCGTTGATGCCGACAACCGTGTCGTTGGGATCGTCACGCAATCAGACCTGATTGCAGCACTGTTTCAGGAACGGCAAACGGGTTCTGCGGACGTTCAGGTCGTGAATTTGAGCAATGACAGCCGAGCGGCCTAGCTTGCTGGATTATCGGCAAGCCAGCTCTGCGAGTTCCGCGATTTTGAGGCCAAGAGCTGCGCGTGCCATCCGGCATTGAACTGGTAACATTGTAAAATCGCCTATTGCAGGCGAATTTAGTTGATCCGCCGTGTTTGGTACCAGAATATGCAGGTCTTGCATCATTAGAGCCGGCCGAGCACGGCACGGCAGAAAACCTGCCACACAACATCGACCGCCGAAGCCTTCTTCCCGTCGCGCCACGCCTGCCGAGCACGCTTGTTGCGGAATCTGGCGGTCAGTGGAAATCAAATGGCCCGACGCCCTTCAGAGAAATGTGGCCTCGCCGGTAAAGGCGGCTGCAATCGCGCCTGCCGCTCAGACAATCGGGATGAGGCATTACACGTCACCCCATCATGGCGCGTGGCAGGAACATCACAGCATCCGGAAACAGGATCATGATAACAACGACGGCAAGGACCGCGACCGCCAACGGAACCATCTCGATCGTGTACTCCTTGTATGAGCATTTGAGGATGCCGCAGACGGTGAACATGGAAACGCCGACGGGCGGTGTCATTCCGCCAAAGGTGACCAGCGTCATCATGACGAGACCGAAATGCACCGGGTCGATACCTGCCGCGGTGATGACGGGCACCAGGATGGGTGTTAGCAGCATCACGATTACAGTCGCCTCGACGAGCATGCCGAAGACGAGCAGGAAGGCTGAGATGGCGAACAGGAGCATGGCCTGGCTGGAGAACAGCCCGAGCGTCAATTCGGCAAGTGTCTGCGGAACGCGCTCGAAGGTAATAACGTAACCGAAGGCGCCCGAAAACAGGATGATCAGCATGATCATGCCGATGTCGCGCACGCTGAGAAGCAGAGCGTCGATGATGGCGGCCCAACTGAGCTGACGATATATGAACGCGCCGACCACGATCGCATAGGCCACTGCAAATGCTCCAGCCTCGGAAGGTGTGAAGATGCCGAAGCGGATGCCGACGATCAGCCAGATAGGGAAGAGAATAGCCCAGAAGCTTTCGCGAACGGCGGCGATCACCTCGCGGAATGTCGGCAGTCGTTCATTGATAGGCTGGTAGCCGCGTCGCCGCGCAATCCACGCCGTAGCAATCATCAGGGCGATCGCCAGCATTACGCCGGGCACGATGCCTGCGATGAAGAGACGGCCAATTGAAACCTCGCCCAGGAAGCCGTAGAGGATCAGGCCGAGGCTTGGAGGGATTGTCGCGGTGATCAGGCCGCCGACAGACAGAAGCGCCCCTGTGAAGCCACGCGAATAACCTTGCTTGATCATCGGCTCGCCTAGCACGCGGGACTGCATCGCGGCGTCGGCGACAGCCGAGCCGGAGATGCCACCCATGAGCGCGGAGAGCAGGAGGCTGGTTTGCGCAAGCCCGCCGCGCATCCAGCCAGCCAGTGTGGTGGCGAGTATCAGCATCCGCGGCGTTATTCCCGAACCGTTCATAAGGTGGCCGACGAGAATGAAGAGTGGCACGGCCAGCAGCGGGAAGGACTGGCTTGCTGCGACAATGCGCTGAACCGCGGTCGTATCTGGCATGAAGGTGGATGGCAGAAGGAAATAGATGAGGCTGGCCACACCGATGGAAAAGGCCACCGGCATCCCGACAACCATGAAGCCGAGTGCAAGGCAGAGGAGCAAAAAGGAAATCACAACAGTTGCTCCCTGCCTTCAGCGGTTTCAGGTTCTATGGCAAGAAGGAGACCATATTCGACAATGCGTCGGCAGAGTGAGACGATCATCAGGGCGCAGCCTACCGGCAGAGCAAGTGTTACCCAGCCATAGGACAGCCCCGACGCCCCCATCTCGCGCGCCCAGTTGGATATGGCGAGATGCCAGCCCAGCCAGCCGGAATAGCTGAGGAAGAGGATCATACTGACGACGCATAGGAGATGAAGCACCCGGCGGCCGCGGGGTGGCAACAAGTCGGGCAACGCCGAAATGCGGATGTGTTCGCCACGTCTCATGATGAGATCTGCGCCGAACATGCACGTCCAGATCAGAAGAAGTTGTGCGATCTCCGGGCCGGCAGGTATTGGAACGCCGGCTGCACGGCCGATCGCTCCCAAAAGGACCGCGAGAACGGTCCCGGTGAGGAAGGCGACGGCCAGCATCTCCTCAGTTCGGTCAAGAATTTTCCACATGTTCGGCTCCGTTTGGCGCATTAACAAGAAGGCGCAGCATGGCCGCGCCTTCCTTTAAACTTTCAAGGCTTTGCCGCATCAATGAAGGGCTTCAGTGCGTCACGGGCCTCCTCAAGGTCGAGTTCGGCATAAACGCCCGGCACGAGCGCCTTGAAGTCATCAACATTCACCTCGTTGATCACCACGCCCGCCGCCTTCATATCCGCCAACACGGTGTCGATTTTAGCGACCGTCCCGGCAGATGCTTCCTCACCAGCCTTCGCCAACTCCTCGGTGATTATGGCCTGGTGCTCCGGCGAGAGCGACTTGAACCAAGCTTCCGAGGTTGCCAACCCGGTCAGAAGTTGGACGTGGCCGACGAAGGCAAGGTTCTTGGTGACTTCATGAAGCTTGATGCCATAGGCACCGGTTAACTGCGCTTCGGCACCGTCGATCGCTCCAAGCTGAAGAGCCGAGTAAACCTCGGACCAGGGTAGAGGAACGGCTGTAGCGCCAAGTGCATTGATTGTTGCCAGCCAGCCCGGCGCGTCGATCGTGCGGACGCGAACACCTTTCAGGTCTTCCGGCTTGGTGACGGGATTTTTGGTGAACATCTGGCGGGTGCCCTGGAACCAGTTGTAGTTCAGCAGGCGGATACCCGACGAGGACGCGAGATCCTCGATCCATTCACCGTAGACCGGCGATGCTGTAATTGCTGCATACTGCTTGTAATCGTCGACGAGATAGGGCGCGGTGAGAATGCCGAGTTCCTTCTTGAAGGGTGCAAGGCGGCCCGCATCGACCAGCACGGCAACGGCTGCGCCATTGCGGATCTGCTCGAGCACGTCGTTGTCCGACCCGAGCTGCGAGGACGGATAGACGGTAACGGTTATCGCGCCCTTGGAGCGCTCCTCGATGCGGGTAGCCGCGACTTCCATCGCCATCGCCAACGGGTCCAGCGCGTTCTGCGACGTGGACAAGGCAAACTTCACGTCCGCGAAAGCGCCTGCACCGGTCGAGGCGAGTAGTGCAGCAGCAAGGCTAAGTGTCTTCAGATTGAACATGTATTATACTCCTCCATTTGGTATCCGGGTTGGTCCAGGCCAAAGGCCTGCGCCTGCGCCCTCGGTCAGCGCAAGGACAAGGTGGTAAAGCAGGCGGCTCAGTGCATCGGGCCAGAGCACTGCGCCGGTTGCGTCAAGCTGGTTTACGAAAGCCGGGCGCCCGGCGAAGTAGCGGACGAATATCAGAGTCAGCAGCGCCTGCGCATTCGCGCCGGCTTGCGCGTCGCCGTTGAGGTGGCGCGCGACATATGCCTTGATTGCTTCCGTCTGCGGCCAGAGGAGAAAGCGTTCCTCCCGCCATGTTCCGTCAGTTGCCGCCGCATCGTAGGCGGCACCGTGCATCAAGCCGTTTTCGGCAAACCCGTGCCGAAGCGCGAATGCCATAAGTGAAGCCGCCGTAGCGCGCATGGCCGCATCGCTGCCCAGATGGGCTTCCCGGTCCAAAAGCCAGGCCCATTCGCACTGATGGCCGATCTCACGCCGCTTTCCGTCCGGCTCCGGTAGGGGCTGCAGGTCGGGCGACAGGAATTCGACGATCGTGCCACTCTGTCGGTCGAGAAAGAAATGCAAGGCAGTGTCGCGGACATGTGTCGCCCGCTCCATCCATCGGGTCTCGCCCGTCATCTCGAAAGCCTGTAGCGCGGCCTCATAAAGATGCATGTGCGGATTCTGCGCACGCGGAGGCGCTTCGGGCGCCGACGGTTCAACAACGCTGTCGTTCTCCAGAAGCAGCCCGGACGCAGGATCGTGGAGGTGGCCCTCAATTGCCTGCCAGCAGGCCTCCATTTCCGCTGCCGTTTCAGCACTGGGCGCCAGTCTTCCCCAGGTGGCGAGCGCCAAAATGACGAAGCTTTGGTCGTAGCTGCGCGCGACGGTGTCATGGGGCGTGCCGGTAGGACGCCCGTCCCTCGTCACAGCATGACGATAGAGACCTGACGCCTTGCGAAAATGCCGCAAAAACGCATGGGCAGATCGGGCCGCTGCCCGCATTGCAGTGTCACCAGACAGCAAAGCCACATGGGAGAACGTGAACAGCAGGCGAGCCTGGGCGAGCACGGTCTTGGGCGCATCTGCGACCGGTGCACCCTGCGCATTGAGAGTGTCAAAGAAACCACCGTTTGCTGGGTCGGATGCACGCGCAATCCATCCGGGTAGGAATGCCTGCCAGAACCAGGCCGCCCACTCCTGCGCGCCATGATTCGAGGGGTATGCAGGGGAGGAAGCAATCGGCTCAAGAGGATCGGATAAAGCCGTCAAAGGATGCCCTCCGCATTTTCGAAAAAGCTCGGAACGGCTCGAACGATGTCGGGCAGGTCCAGGATAATTTCGCGCAGATGCACACGCATGCCATCCTCGGCTAGCGCGGCATCACCGTTTCGAATCGCTTCAACGACAGCCGTGTGCTGCGATATGAGCTTGTCCAGCGCAAATTGGCGCGCACTGATGTGGCGCACACGATTCATCTGCGTTTTCAGTCCCTCGAGGTAATCCCATACGTTGCGCTGGCCCGCGAACTCGGCAAGCATGCGGTGGAACTCTTCGTCGAGCCGCATGAAGACCGAGGGGTCGGCTCCGTCCCGCACGGCGCGTTGTAGGGAAAGCTGGGCATCGAGCGCGGCAAGGACGCTGGCATCTGCCGTTTCGGCGACGCAGCGAACGATATCGGCTTCCACCGCCTCGCGGATGAAGCGGGCGGTCATCACGGCGGGAACGGAAATACGAGTCACAAAGGTTCCGCGCTGGGGCAAAACCGCTACGAGACCTTCTTTCGCAAGCTTGATGAAGGCTTCGCGCACCGGCTGGCGCGAGACGGAAAAGGCCGCAGCGAATTCTGTTTCGGAGACACGAGTTCCCGGCGGCAGGTCGCCCCGAATGATCTTTTCGCGCAACAGACGGTGCAGTTGCGGCCCTACAGCCGCACTGCGCTCCAGTTCTTGGCCTTGCGATAGAAACGACGACATAACGATCTCCCCCATTAAATTATATACCTTCACACTTCCATACTAGTCAACAATGAGTCGTCGTTTGACCTAGCACGGTAAGGGCGCGCCGATCGCCGGGGCTGACGCTACCGAGATTGTGGCGTTTCTCGTATCCGATCGCGCCAGCTTTATGGTTGACGGGATCGTCTTGGCTGACTGCGGCAAGAGGTGTCCTCATCGGTTAGTGACGTTTCACTTGGGAAAGTCGGCCCGGCGCTAGCATTCAGCGCACTATAGTTTCCACGCTGATATGCATTTTCCTCGCATGACGAATCGAAACGAACACGCGAGTGACCTGAAATCTTGCCACGCCCTCATCGGAATTCGGCATTTGTGTGATACCGGAAGTTGCCAGAAATCCTTCCTTTGAAAATGCCGATAAGGGGCGATTCTGGAGCGTTTTTGATTGTAGCCTGAAGATCTACAACCCCGATTAAAAGCCTATTGTGGCAACCTACTCAGTAGTACGCCTTGAAAAGTGAGTTCGAGCAACCGCTTCGAAAAATTTACATGTGGAACGAATGAAGCTCTTATTGAGAACTGGCTTATCAAAGCGCCAACGAGGCGCGCAAGCTTCGTCATGTCGCCGCGGTGTCACCGTAGCGGCCCTCAAAAACGATCCCAGCGGTATGGTGAAAGATCCGTCAAAGGCACTTCTCCCGTCATCTGCTCGGCCAGCAAACGTCCACTGACGGGTCCAAGGGTAAATCCGTGATGGGCATGGCCGAAGTTGAACCACAAGCCTCCATGGTTTCCGGCTGGTCCTATAACTGGCTTCATATCGGGCAGACATGGCCGCACGCCCAGCCAAGGCTGATCGTCTACGCGCTCGCCTAATGGGAACATCGTTCTTGCGATCGCCTCGGCTTTGTGCAGTTGAACGGGCGTAGGCGCGGAATCGCGAGCGGCCAGCTCGACGCCCGTCGTCAGCCGAATTCCGTCGCGCATCGGCGAAAGAACGAAGCCTCCTTCCTCACACACGACAGGAATGGCAAGGGCAGCCTCCCGGGATGGTCGGAAATGCATATGGTAACCGCGCTTTACCGCCATTGGAAAAGAGTATCCAAGCGGCTTCGCAACATCCGTCGACCACGCCCCGAGCGCGACTACAGCGTGCTGCGCCTGGACGTCACCGCGATCTGTCGCAAGGCACCATCGTCCGTTGGACTGTCGCAGATTTCGCGCGTCGGCATTGAGCACCAATCCTCCGCGCTTCACGAACAGTGCACCATAGGCTTTTGTGACATCGCCCGGGCTTGAGACAGTAACTGGATCGCGCCAATGAACAGCGCCCGCAAGGTCTGGACTCAGCTCAGGTTCCAGTTCCCGGAGCTGACGGCTATCCAGAATGTCGTAGCGCAATCCATATTCGCCCAGGCGCTCAGCCTCCTGTGTCGATGCCGCAAGATTTCGCGGCAAGCGGCATATTTCCAGCCATCCTGTCGCGCGGGCAAGATGAGTAACGCCCGCGTCCTTTAACAGGGATTGATGCTCGCTGACGCTTTGCTCGATCAAGGGCAGCATGTCCCGTGCGAGGGCAGCCAATTGTTTCGGTGAAGAGTTGCGCCAGTATTGGAACAGCCAGGGTGCGATGCGCGGCAGATGATTCCAATGATAACGTACGTCCGACGAGCGGTTTAGAGCCAAACGTAAAAGGGTCGGTATATGGCGAGGAAATGCATATGGAATGACGCTGGAACGTTCGATAAGACCAGCATTTCCGTAGCTGGTTTCCTCGCCGACACCTCTGCGATCAACGAGGGTCACCGTACGCCCCCTGGCCTGTAGATGCAGGGCGGTGGAAACGCCCACAATTCCGGCTCCGAGCACGATAACATCACTATCAATAATCAAAATCGTTTCCTAAAAAGAACCAGTAAAGCGGCTGACAGCACCAATTACACGTCACGAGCCAGCGACATATTCCATGGTTCTATCGAGCGGAAAGATGGGTCGCGGCACATTCCGATAGGGAAGCTTGTCGAGCTGTAATGTGCACAGTGCACCACTGTCACACACGATCACCTTATCGGCGATCGGCTCGAAGGCAGCCCGAAAATGCTGCATGGATTTGAGCGCAACAACCGACTTTCGTGTCGGATCGATCCCGAACGCGGCGAATTGCTGAAGGTCCAGCATCTGCGTCACACGAGTAACGATCAGTATGTCGATACCTTCAACACGTAACACGGCCGACGTACCGAAACTGAGCTGCAATCCACCAATCATCGGGCCACTGCCGGTGAATAGGCCATCACTGACCAGCATCAACGTTCCGGTCAGCCTCAGTGGCCCACCGCCGAACCGAGGATCAGTCTTTCCTCCGATCTTCATCGTCACCGTCTCACCGATTGTGCATCCCGCAAGTTCGTGCGCTGCCTCCACATCAAGCAGGGGACCGAAGCAGGCGTTCTCGACCTTCGCTTGGAGAAGCGCGCGCAACAGTTCGGTCGAATCTCCATAACCGCCGCCGCCCGGATTATCGGCATAGTCTGCCACAATGATCGGCTTGTCTGGATGTCGATGTTCCTTGCATATGGCTGCTGCGCGTTCGACGGAATAATAGGTATTGTAGGACTGGTGCCGTCCCTCCCAAATTTCGTCGGCGATACCCTCTGCAAACGTCCGGTGAGCGGGGTCCGAACCCTGAAAGGTAACCAAGACCGTGGGCCCGACATCCGATATATCGGCGCTACCGAAACCCGCGTTGACGCTAACGGCAAAGACATCGGGTTGCTCTTCATATTTTACTGCCCGCGCTACCCATCCGATCATCGGGCCGACATCGGTGCGACCGGTGCTTGCCTCGTCAAGCATGGGACGGTGTGCCCGGATGGTGTGAGGCCTGATTTCGCCCAGCATGGTCCTTTGCAGGATCTGTCCCGCCTGCCTTGCCCTCTCGCGCATGTCGACATGAGGATAGGTCTTGTAGGACACGATGATGTTGGCGAGCTCGCACATTCTCGGCGTGACATTTGCATGAAGATCGAGTGTAATTGCCACCGGGATGTCCGGGCCAAGCACGGCACGCAGCCGCGAAAGCAGCTCACCCTCGCCGTCCTCGCAAAACTCAGTCACCATTGCGCCATGCAATCCCAGCAGCACACCTGAAATGCTGTTCCTGTTCTTTTTCGCGCTTCAATAATGTGGCCTGCGAGCCGATCGAAAGCCTCCCTGGTAACAGGCCCGGACGGCTCAGCCGTGGTGCTCAATACATGCTCGAGTTTCCAGCCGAACTTTTGTGCGCAGTCACGAAACCCCGCCAGCTCTGTGTTGGCATCGCAACGCCTGGCGATGGCTTCATCGCCGAAGTACAGGAACTTGTCGCTAAATGCTTGATAGCCCGTCAGATTTCGGTTGAAGGTGTTGGACTCGTGCTTGAACTCTGCGGTCAGAACCTGGAAGGGCATGTTTGTTCCTTAGATGACATTGGGCGACAACGGAAAATGACAGGCGACGGGATGCACCTTCGCAGGTAAAGCCGCATTGGTGGGTTCATCGCTGCGCTCAACATGTGGGAGGAGTTGCGGGCGCTCTTGCGTACAGCGGTCCTGAGCATAGGGACAGCGTGAAGAGTAAGCGCATCCTGGCGGAAGATCGAAGGAACTGGGAATTTCGCCCACCGGAGGCGCGACCAGCCGTCGCAACTTTGGATCCGGCTCGAATGTGCTGTCGAGAAGCGCTTTTGTATAGGGATGGCGTGGCATGGCCTTGGAGTCCGGCATCTGTTCAACCACGCGACCAAGATACATCACCACGACCGTGTCCGAAAAATATCGGACGAGCCCGAGATCATGGGAAATGAAGAGATAGGTAAGACCAAGATCTTCCTTCAGTTTTTCCAGCAAGCCGACGATCTGGGCCTGTATCGAAACATCCAGCGAAGCTGTCGGCTCGTCGAGAACCAGAAAGTCTGGCTGAAGGGCAAGGGCGCGTGCAATGCCGGCCCGCTGCTTTTGACCACCGGACAGTTGGTGCGGATAGCTGTGAGCCAGCTCCGGGCTGAGGCCAACCATCAACAGAAGTTCCGCAACCTTGGCATCCGATTCTGCTTTGGACATTTTGATACCTTGCAGGCGAAATGGCTCGATGAGGGCATCGCGCAACCGGTAGCGGGGATCGATTGACGAGTAGGGATCCTGGAAAACCATCTGCATGCGCTGCCGCATGCGCCGCATCGCCTTCGGCGGCAGTGTGCTGACATCGATGCCCTCGAACATCACGCTGCCGGAGGTCGGATCAATCAGTCGCAGGGCCAGACGCGCAAGAGTAGACTTTCCGCATCCGGATTCGCCCACTACGCCGGTTACACTGCCACGCTCGATCTGAAGCGAGACATCGCTGACGGCATACATCGTGCGCGGCTTGCTAAAAAGACGGCGACTGCCGCCAAACATTCGGTTGAGACCGACAAGCGAAACCAAGGCGGGCGAGCGAGCGTCAGTCATCCCTGTACTCCCGGGCTGAAGTGGCAGGCGACGAGGCCTCCACCAGAAGTTTTTGTCAGCGAAGGAGTTGTGGTGTGGCAAATGTCAGCGGCTATCGCACAACGGGGGTGAAAGCGACATCCCGCGTCATATGAAGCAACGCTGGGGACACTTCCCGGAATGCCCTTGAGGCTGCCTCGCGCCATGTCCGGACGTGGAATACATTGAATCAACGCTTGCGTATAAGGATGATTTTGCTGGGTGAATATGGCGTGGACGCCGTTGCTTTCGGCCACTCGACCTGCATAGAGCACGACGACGTGATCGCAGGCCTGCGCAATGACGCCCATATCGTGCGTAATGAGCATCAAAGCCATGCCGCGTTGCCGCACAAGCTGCACCATCAACTCAATGATCTGGGCCTGGACGGTTACGTCGAGGGCTGTTGTTGGTTCGTCGGCGATAATCAGGTCAGGGTCCGCAGCAAGCGCCATCGCTATGACGATGCGCTGCTTCATGCCGCCTGACAACTGGTGGGGGTACAGGTTGCAGACTTCAGCCGCTTCGGAGATACGAAGCTGGGAAAGAAGTTCGATACTGCGCTGCCGGGCTGCTTTGCGCGTCATTTTCAAATGGAGCCGCAGAACCTGATCAATCTGGTTGCCGACTGACATGACCGGGTCGAGCGATGTCATCGGATTCTGCGCGATAAAGGCAATCCGGCAGCCCCGGAGCTTTCGGTATGCAGGCTCGGGCAACGTGGTCAACTGGATGCCATCGAAGACGATCGATCCGCTGCGAACCCTCCCCCGGCTAAGCGGCAGAAGTCCCATTACAGTCAGGGCGGTAAGGGATTTGCCAGAACCGGATTCGCCCACGATGCCAAGAATTTCGCCCTTGTCGATGGCAAAGCTGATGCCGTTCAGAGGGTTTACTTCGCCAATGGAAATGGACAGATTATCGACCGAGAGGAGCGGCATATCAAGCTGACCTTACCTGAGTGCGGATATCAAGCGCGCGAATCAGACTGTCTCCGAGCATATTGATCGCGATCACCACCAGCGCCACCGTCAAACCGGGGAAAATGATGATCCACGGCGCAGTAAACATCTGCGCCGTACCATTGCTCATCATGCCACCCCAACTGGGAACCGGAGGCTGGGCGCCGAGGCCAAAAAAGCCCAGAGTGGCTTCCAGGATAATACCGTCTCCCGTAGCAAGCATTGCAGCGACAATAATGGGGGGCATTGCATTGGGCAGCAGGTGACCAAACACGACATGGCACGGGCCCGCACCAAGGCTGACAGTGGCCTCGACATAGGTCTCGTTTTTCAAACTGAGTATTTGTGCACGCGTAAGCCGGGTGAATTGGGCAAGATAGGCTATGCCTATGGCCATCATTGTGGAGTACGTTCCTGCACCGACAATTGCAACAAAGATCAGGGCAATCAGTATTTCCGGAAACGACCATGTCAGGTCGACAACGGCGGTAACCACGCGGTCGAATGCGCCTCCCAGATAGCCGCTCATGGCACCCAGAAACATGCCCACGCAAACCGAAACCGATATGGCCACAACGCTGACTTTCAACGAAGTCCGGGCGCCGTAAATAATGCGCGAGAAAACATCCCGTCCAAACTCGTCAGTGCCAAGCCAGTGTGATGCCGATGGAGCCATATTTGCAATCGGAAGGTTCTGGATATCGTATGGATAGGGCGCGATCCAGTCTGCGCACAGTGCTGTGAATATGATTGCCCCAAGAAACAGTGTAGAGATTGCACCGCTTGGCGAAGATACCACGCGGCAAAGAGTGTTATCTTTGTTGAATGTCATGATTTCATTGCGTCCCTTGAGCGTGGATCCATCGCGGCCTGAAGCAAATCTCCAACAAGCGTTCCAAGCATTACGGCAATTGCAAGCATGAGCAGGCACCCCTGCACGAGGGGGTAATCACGCTGGTTCAACGCTTTGATGAGAAGGGTGCCCAGACCCGGACGGGCGAAGACGAATTCAACTGTGACTGCACCACCCAAAACCCAGCCGATGCGCAGCGCCAGAACTGTAATGACCGGAATCAGCGCATGCCGCAGGATATGGAATATCTGTATGCGCCAATTCGGGAGGCCCTTGGCGTGCAGCAGAAGAATGAAATCCTTTTGTGAAATATCGATCATGGCGACGCGCGTCACACGGGCAATCAGGGCTGTTCCGCCAAGCCCAATCGTGAGCACCGGCAGGACGAGCGCATCCCAACTGCGCGCGCCGGAAACCGGAAACCACCCGAGTTGAACAGCAAAAACAAGGATCAGAAGGAGGCCGATCCAGAAACCTGGAACTGTAGAGCCCAGAAGTACGGAACCCATAATGCCACGGTCGGCCAGACTATCCCTGTGGACTGCAGCGAAAGCACCTGCTGTGATACCGACCAATGTTGAAAACAACAGCGCCAGACTTCCGAGTGTAAGGCTGTAGGGCAGGTTCTGACCTATCAAGGTCGCCACCGGGCGTCGAAGCACGATCGCCTCGCCAAGATCGCCACGGAAAAGTTTGACGACCCAGATTCCATATTGTTGGAGAAGCGGCTTATCAAGTCCATATTTTGCCACAAGTTCCGCTCGTTGTTGTGGCGTCGCGCCTATGCGTAACAGGTTGTCGATCGGATCGCCCGGAACGAGATGGACGATGAGAAAAATCGTCAGCGAGACGGCGAAAAACACCGGGAGAAGCAGTAGCAAGCGCTTCACGGTAAATGCAAACATGTACTTCTTCCCCCGCTCCCATCACACTCTATTGAACGATGTTCATATCGAGGATGGTTTGCCCTCTCAGGCCTGGACCACGAATTTGGTCGGGCATGGAAAGCCGCTCCTTGTTGTAGCTAATGTTCTGCACCGGCTGATAAATCGGCGCAAAAAGCCACTGGGAGAGGATGTACTCGTGGTAGGTTGTGAAATTTGCAACTCGTTCCTCCCACGTGCGGGATTGAGTCATCGCCTTCTTGTTCAGTTCTTCTGATCGTGCATCATTCCACATCGAAATATTGGGATAACCCAGACGCTGGGCGCTGAAGAACCAATCGAGGATGTCGGCATTGGTCCAGTCGTAGCTGCGTACCGCGAGCTGATGTGCGTTCTTTTTATAGAGATCGCGAATGGTACTAGAATCGTAGATCGTGATCTCGGCCTTCATACCGATCGCTTTGAGCTGCGCCTGAACAGCCTCTGACACCCGCTTGAACTCGGTATCGCCCTGGGTCCAGAGTGTGACGGAGAGTGGCTTTCCATCCTTCACCCTGATGCCGTCGGACGCCATTTTCCATCCCGCCTCGTCCAGGAGGGCTTTGGCTTTCTCGACATCATAGGAGACATTGAATTTCGGATCGACATTGGCTTCAGCCAACGAGCTGATCAGGAAGTTGTGGGCCTCGGTACCGACGCCGTGGAAGATGTTATCCAGTATTTCCTTCTGATTGACAGCCAGTGCCGTTGCCTCACGGACGCGCACGTCGGTGAACGGCTCGACGCTGGTGTTTATCGGCATATACATGACGACGAGTCCAGGAAGGTTGAGCGTTGCCAGATTTGCTGTGGCACCGATCTGCGGCAAGAAATCGGTTTGCACGTCGTAAAGCAGATCTATGCCGCCGGTCTTCAGCTCAAGGAAGGCCGTTGATTGCTCGGGAATTTCCCGCATCGTCAGAGTTTTGATCTTGGCAGGTCCCTTGTTCTGCGACAGATCGGATCCCCATGTGTAGTCATCGTTGCGACTCAGGACTGTTTCTTGGCCGACAGCAAAGCTCTCGAGCTTGTAGGGCCCTGTTCCGACGGCGCCGGTAATGCCGTAACTATCTCCCAGTTCCTTGATTGCCTTGGGACTCGGAACTCCCATAAATACGCTGGCGAAGTTGAACAGCACATTCGGATCAGGCTGTTTCATTACCAACTTGACAGTATGGTCATCGATGACTTCAACTTTTTCGATGGCATTGACCATGAACTGGTTTTCTGTCCCCTGAAAAAGGGGCAGCCAATCCACGATTGTCTGGGCATTGAAGGGTTCGCCGTCATGAAATTTGACGCCCTGCTTGAGTTTGAAAACCCAGCTCATCCCATCGGCGGCCGATTCCCAGGATTCGGCCAGATGGGGATGGAACTGCTGTTTTTCGTCTTGCTCGACCAGACGGTCATAAATGAGATAATTGGAAACGTTCAGCATCGTTGCTTTAAGCGGATAGTAGCTAGGCGCACCAACGGCGGACGAGGCAATGACGAAGGTGGCTTCTTGCGCCTGCGCTGTGGTTAGTAACGCGCCGGAAAAGCCGCCCATTGAGGCGAGCAATGCCGTGCCCGTGAGTAGATTGCGAATATGTTTCATTTATTTCCCCTTTTTTCTTTTTGATAATGCGTTTGAAAGGCTTTTCGGACCGCTCGGGTCGCCCACATATCCGGTAAAATTACTGTACAACTCGGAGGTGCGGTTCATCCGGTCCTCGACCGTTGTGCCCAGAGCCGCGAACACACCGTTGATGAGCAGATTGGTGAGACTGACCATCAGGGAGTTCGAATCCCAAAACAGGTTGAACTGCGTGGGCACGACGAACATTTCGTCAGCCACTTCCCGCCCCCAGGTACAGAACTCATCGGTAACCAGTATGACCGGTATACCGGCCGCTCTGGCATGCTGGGCCAATAGCGGGGCAAGTCTCGAATAGCGCCGCATCTCAAAAATGACGACACAGGACTTTCCGGCATCGGCCAGGAGCAGCTCGGAAAAATTACCGGCAGCGAGGTCCAGGAGACGAACACCCGGGCGCAGATACTGCAGTTGATTGACAAATATTTGCGCAACACCACGTTCCGTCTGAAAGCCCGCAGCATAAACCTCAGACGAACGGGACAAAAGTTCAACAGCCCGCTTCCATGACGAGGATCGTGCCATCTCATAGATTGCTACCAAACCCGCGATCTCGAGGTCCAGGCTGTGCGCGAGCTCGTCGCGCCCGTTTTTGTTGCGTTCGCGGAACTGCTGAAGGCGGTCCCCGATCAACCACGGTCGATCACCTATATCTTCCCTCAGGACTTCCTTGAACGCCTTGAAGTGTGGGTAGCCCAAGGAACGGCAGAAACGCCCGATCATTGGCTCGCTGACTCCCACTTTTTCAGCCAGCGATGCCGCTGTTTCGAAAGGGATGCCATTCATGTTCGCAAGCATGTAGCTGCCGATCGCTTTCTCGGATTTGCTGGCTTCCGAGGAGGCCAGATATTCAATCAAACGCTTTTGCAACTGGCACCCTTCATCGATTTTGAGTATGGAGAATTTGTTAGTTTATTAAACTATTGTCAATTGATTTTTATTTTCTTACATTTCCACGCAACGATACAATTGAAGGTGCCCAACCGATGTTCACCACCACACACGACCTTGTACTGAGGAATGCATTGATCATTAACGGCACCGGGACCCCCGGCTTCCAGGGTGAAATCGGCATAACGGGCGATAGAATTACGGGCATCGGTGACAAAGACACCCTGCTGGGCAACGAAAGCTTGGACCTGGGCGGACGGGCGATCAGTCCGGGTTTCATCGACGTTCACACACATGATGATCGCCTGGTTCTGGACGATCCCCGGATGACCCCCAAGGTAAGTCAGGGTGTCACGACGGTGATTGTCGGTAATTGCGGCATCAGCCTTGCACCGTTACTTCTGGGTGGCCGGGAGCCACCTCAGCCTTTGAACCTGCTCGGCGGCACTAGCGATTTTCGCTTCAACCGCATGGCTGACTATTTCAACGCTGTGGAGACCGCGTCGCCAGCGATCAATGTCGCCGCCCTCGTCGGCCACTCGTCCTTGCGCGTAGCGGTGATGGACGATCTCGATCGACCTGCGAATGAGTCAGAAATCGAACAAATGCGAAAGACCTTGGTTTTGGCCCTGGAAGACGGGGCCATAGGACTGTCGTCCGGCCTCTACTATCCTCCGGCCCGTGCAGCCGAGATCGACGAAGTGGTACCTCTGGCCCGCGAAGTGGCGTTGGCGGGTGGCGTCTATACCACCCATATGCGCGATGAAGATGATTTCGTCATGGAATCGCTCGAAGAGACGTTTGAGACCGGTCGTCGAGCCGACGTTCCGGTTATTGTGTCGCATCACAAATGCGCGGGCAGGAAGAACTGGGGACGAAGTGTCCAGACCTTGCAGGCAATTGAAGCCGCAGCAAGCCGGCAAGAGGTTGGGGTGGACGTATATCCCTATGCAGCTTGCTCAACGATCCTGCTCCCAGAATGGGTGGATGAGAGCATTCGCGTGATGGTAACGTGGTCCACAACCCACCCCGAGATGGCAGCGCGCGACCTTGTCGACATCGCCAAAGAGTGGGGCATAAGTCAGCAAGAGGCCAGCGCTCGGCTTATGCCGGCTGGCGCCGTCTATTTTGATATGCATGAAGACGACGTCCGGCGCATCCTTAGCAACCCCTTGGTGATGATCGGTTCTGACGGAATCCCCCACGACCAGCATCCGCACCCGCGTTTGTGGGGCACATTCCCCAGGGTGCTCGGCCACTATTCACGGGATGTCGGGCTGTTTTCGCTGGAGGAAGCAGTGCGCAAGATGACGAGCTTGCCTGCGGCAAAATTCCGCCTGAAAGATCGAGGCCAGCTCGCGGTAGGCTATTTTGCAGACCTGGTGGTGTTCGACCCGTCTCTGATCGCGGATGTAGCTACGTTTGAAAAGCCGATCGCCGCTGCAATGGGCCTTGAAACAGTTTTCGTCAATGGCAAGATTGCTTACTCGAATATCGGCAAGGGTTTCCCGGGCAGAAGTGGCCAGGTCATTCGCCGTCAAATATAGTGCCCGTCTCTTATCATTATTGATGAGTATCTGGCGCCAAACAGAACGCATGGAATGCGTCCCCGGCCGCTTTTTTTGGAATAGTTAAGGAGGTAACGAACAGCCTGGATTGCATCTCTCCCTCCCTCCTTAACTGAAGATAACACTGAATGACTGTCCGTTCGCTGGTCAGTCAAGCGCATATTGAAACAGCATTTCGCACATCTCAGAATACTGGTGCCCTCGTAATGGGCGAAGGGCCAGCATTGAAAGGTCGACCGGTTCAGAGGCGATCCAAATCCCGTAAATCATCGTAGCAACAGATAGGTCTGTATTATAAGACATGCCCCATCCATGCCGGAAAACACCACCTAGCTATTAATCCGGCGGTCAATTTTTAACCCGCCTGTCATAATGGCTTGCGTCATCGGGCGGGCAAGGAATTCATGTGGAAAGCCGAGATCAATTGAACTTGTTTGTTCCAACTTTTGGCGATGTTCCTCATCCAGAACCACATTCAAAGCGCCGAGATTTTCTTCAAGCTGCTGCAATGTCCGTGCACCGATCAAAGGTGCTGTCACTGCTGGATTGAGCAATGTCCATGCAAGTGCGACCTGTGATGGTGTGTTACCGGTTTCTCCGGCAATCTTCTTTACCACATCGGCAATTGCAAGCCCCCGCTCGGTCAGGGAACCATTGCCCACCGCAACGTCTCTGCGCGTGCCTTCTGCCGCAGACCCTCGCGGAATCCTGCCAAGGTCGGCCTTTGAATATTTTCCGGCAAGAACACCGCTTGCCAATGGTGACCATGGTATAACGCCAAGGCCCATCTCCTGCGCCATCGGAGTGAGATCACTCTCGGAGGTCCGTTCGATCAGGTTGTACTCCACTTGCAATGCGACAAGTGGCGTCCACCCGCGCAGATCTGCAATAGCCTGCATGCGTGATACCTGCCACGCGGGAATATCCGAAACCCCGGTATAAAGCACCTTGCCGGATCTCACGAGATCATCCAGGCCGCGCAACACCTCCTCAACCGGCGTAGTGAAATCCCATGCGTGCAAATAAAGAAGATCGATATAATCCGCACCGAGCCTTTTCAGGCTCTCTTCCACCGAGCGAACCATAGACTTGCGATGATTGCCGCCGGAGTTTGGGTCGCCTGGGCGCATGGGCAAAGTGTACTTTGTCGCTATAACGAGCTGGTCGCGGCGTCCCTTGGCAAAGTTCCCGACAAAGCGTTCAGAGGTGCCTTCGGTGTAACGATTGGCGCTGTCGATGAAATTACCACCCCGAGCGACGTATGCATCGAAAATGCGGCGCGCGTCGGCTTCTTCTGTGCCCCAGCCCCAGTCGGTGCCAAAAGTCATTGTACCCAGCGCTATAGGCGAAACCCGCAGGCCAGAGCGGCCAAGCAGGCGATAATGATCAAGTGCAAGTGTCATGTCAGTCTCCTTTCGGATCTATACTGACGCATTCCATTGATTTGATAATCGTGTATTATCTCTATAGGTCATTAAGCAATGGAGATATAATGCGGGGATCGGATTATGCAGAATTGCGCGCCTTTGCCATGCTTTCAGAGCACCGCAGTTTTCGCCGCGCCAGCGCGCATCTTGGCATGTCAGCATCTGCTCTGAGCCAGACAATAGCAAAACTTGAAGCCCGCTTGGGAGTAACACTGGTCAATCGGACGACGCGTAGCGTCAGCCTGAGCGCGCCGGGTGAAAGCCTCATCCAGAAACTGCGTCCGATTCTTGCCGATCTTGATGCGACCATCAGTGATGTCGTGTCTTCACGCGGCGTTATTGCGGGAACCTTGCGTATAAACACTACTCAGATTGCCCTTTCCCACTATCTGGCACCGCTGTTGGCGCCATTGCTGAATGCTCATCCGGAATTGATACTGGACATAACGGTTGAGGAAGGGCTCATCGATATTGTGTCGGGGGGATATGATGCAGGCGTCCGCCTCGGCGAGAAACTGCATGCAGATATGGTCGCCCTGCCCATCAGTGGACCCCAACGCCTGATGTGTGTAGCAGCGCCCGCCTATCTTGAGCGGATGGGAACACCCGAAACGCCGTATGATTTAAGGCATCATCGCTGTTTCAATTATCGCGGCCCGACCACCCACAATATCTACCGTTGGGAATTCGAGCGAGATGGCAAAGAGTTCGAGATCGCGGTGGATGGACCGATCGTTGTCAACGACACGCAGGTTCTGGTTCAAACCGCCGTAGCTGGATTGGGTGTGGCTTACCTATTGGAGGACCAGGTGAAGCACGAGGTGGCTGCGGGTCGCCTCCAGTTGATCCTCAAGGGTTGGGCACCGCGTTTTCCCGGCTTTTACCTCTACTATCCGAGCAGGCGTCAGGCTTCACCAGCATTGCGCGCGCTGATCGAACTCGTACAACGGCAAATAGCCTCACGTTGAAGTGAGATATTGATCGCGTCCGCTCTGCACCTAAGTGGTCGGCATCTACAGGAGTTGTTGATAGAGGCTAACTCAATTTTGGTGCTCTCCATTATGGAAATAATGACCTAGATGTCCTTGAGGTGTACGATGATCCAGCCGCAATCTAAGTCTTTAGCGTACTCCACCTCGCCCTCCTTAACTGGTTTTTCAGTCGCTATCGTCTGGTATCCGGTGTGAGCAGCGGTGGTTTGAACCTGGTATTCCTTGTCCTGACGGGAATCGAACTGTGTATCTGGCGCCCGATCATTCAATAGGACCTAGTCTCGATCACGACCGGACTTATGGAACTGGCGTCAAGCTCGCAACTGGCCGAAAAAGATGCCTTGGCGATCTACGAGGCCGCATTCTGATGATGGCCGGCAACAGCAGATCAGCCAGCAATTGACAGGACAAAATGCAAAAATGTCAGCTCTTTATCGGCGGAAACAACTATGATTCTGACGGCGGAGAATGGTTTGAAAGCTTTAATCCCTATACCGGTGAGGTTTTCGTGTGGACAAGGATATAGGCCGGGCAATCCGGATGACGAAAGCGTTGAAAGCGGGAATGGTATGGGTCAACACATACCGCGCAGTCAGCTATATGATGCCTTTTGGCGGGATGAAGAAATCGGGTATTGGCCGTGAGAGCGGCTTGAAATCAATCTACGAATTTCTGGAGACAAAGAGCGTTTGGATATCGACCTCTAACGAGGTTCCGAGCAACCCTTTTGCCTTACGCTGAGGAAGTCGCGAGATCGCTGGCGGTTTCCCGGCACTGGTTGTCTGTGATCCAGATCAGAGACAACCAGTGCCGAGTGACCCGTGTAACGTTTCACTTATAACCCCGGCTGAGCATCCGAGGCTTACTCGCTATCAATTCGCCATGGCGGCTGTCGGCAGGCGTAACGGCCTAAACTTTGCGAGCCTTCTGAGGCGGAAGCTCGCACTTGCCCAGCGCCATAAGCCAGATTCGGGCTTGGCCGCACTGAAAGGGCGATCACCATCATCGCAGCAGGTTTGTCAGCAACTTGGCCACATGCTGTAGCCCTGCATCATTCACCCGGCGTCGGTGCCAGGCGAGGTGCAGAGTGAAGCTGCTGAAGGGGATTGGTGTCGGGAAAGTCTTCAATTCTCCGCTTGGAGGCACGACACGTGAGGGGAGCATGGCAACCATGTCTGAAGTTCGCAGCAGGTCAGGCACCATCTGGAATGTGGGCACCACGAGACCTACACGTCGCGAACGACCTACTTTAGCAAGTTCAGCATCTATGGGGCTGCGCTGATCTCCACGCCCGGATACAAGGATATGCGGATAGTTGAGCCACCTTTCGAGGTTGAAGCTGCCGGCGCAAGGGTGACCCGGACGCATCGCCACGACGTAATGCTCCGTCAACAGTTCCTCACGGTGGATATCCTCGTCTATATCGGGAAACACAGAAATGGCGATGTCGCTAATGCCGTCGAGAAGAGCGGCTTTAATCGCTTCGGCTCCTTGCCACGGTTGAATCACGAGATCGATACCCGGTGCAGTATCTCGCAAGTTCTTGAGCAGGGGGCCGATGACGAACAGTGCCGGATAATCAGCCATGGCAATCCGAAGCGTCTGTCGGATGTCGGGGAGAGAAACCTCCGAGGGATCGACTAAATCAGCCACGCCCGCCAGCAGAGACTTCAAAGGCGCACGCAGTGACGCTGCTTTGGGCGTCAAACGCATCGTGCCGCGTCCGCGTTCAAGGAGATCGTCCTGGAGCAGATGACGACAGCGTTGTAGCGCCGCTGACGTTGCAGGTTGCGACAGCCCCAACCTGTCGGCAGCGCGGCTGACATGGGCTTCATCCAGCAGAGCATCCAAGATCACCAGAAGGTTGAGATCGACCGACCGTAAATTCATGGTACGGATAATAGACTATATAAGATATCGATTGGAATGATCTTTTTGTGTGCCCTATCGTAGCTGCATCCATCCATGCAGGAGACGGTCATGTCCAAAACCCTTGTTCTTCTATTTCACCCGAATTTGCCCGGTTCCAAGGCCAATGCAGCGCTAGCTCGTGCTGCCGCCGCCGGGCCTGCTACAGAGGTTGTCGACATGTATGCCGCCTACCCCACGGGCATCGACATGGTTCGAGATGGCGAGGGAGAGGCGGCAAGACTCCTGACCGCAGACCATCTCGTGCTGCAATTCCCGGTCCAATGGTATTCGACGCCGCCTCTTTTGAAGGCTTGGCAGGATGCCGTCCTCACACGGATGTTCTACCTCGTCTACGAGTCAGAGGGGCGCCGTCTGCAGGGAACGCAGCTCATGATCGCTGCAACGGCAGGTAACAGTCCCGACGCCTATCGCTTTGGCGGCCGCAACATGTTCCCCATGAATGAACTCTTCGCGCCGTTGCAAGCCACGGCGCACCGATGCGGTTTGCTCTGGGGAAAGCCGTTTGTGCTTTATAAGGCGGACAAGCTGACACCTCCTGAGCTTGAGGCCGCAGCCAACGACTACGATGCTGCCCTGCGTGACTGGATCCGTACCACCTCCGCAGAGAAGGCGGCCTGAGCATGGAAAAGATACATGACACCTTCGTTGACCTTCCCCTTGGTACGCCGGGGTGGTTCACCTTCTCTTCTCGACTGCTGCCTGCTGGGCTGTTCGGACAGTTCAGGTATCTGTCCCAAGACAGGAACAATAAGGCGCACCTTGATCATTCCCGGAATAACTTTGGCAAAGCGCCGTTCCGCGGAACATCGCCTGAGCACTGGCCAGAAGAAGAACCTGCAGATGCACCGGCCACAAGAATTGTAGCTCCTCGGGCGGCTCTTCTTCCGGCAGTTTCCCCCTCCCAGAATTTCGGAAGGTCACCCGTGTCGTTCGGCCATCGGTGGTGGCCTAAATACACTGAATTAACGATCAGATAGCCATCTTGTAACACTGACTGTCAAAGTCCACTGCGCGCCCGGTCATGGCGGATTTCTGGGCTGCCATGCCGATTGCCGCGGCCCACCAGCCGTCGTCGAGCGTGACCTCGACGTCCTGCAATCCCATGACCACGCGCTGGAAGCGGAGCTGCTGGTAGAAGGTCGATCCGTTGTGATCGCCCGCATCGAGCAGCCGCGGATCGACGGGGATTTCCACCATTTTGGGCCCCTTCGGCGCGCGTGGCGAGACAATCACCTGTGCGACCGGCGGCTCTCCGAGGTGCTCTGGCCAGAAGCGGCCCGGCCCCGGAACCAGGCACTCTATCTTGCCCTTCGGCCCGATCGCGGAAATTTCCTCCTGATAGCGCGCGCCTTCCGCAAACATGCACAGTTCGAGCATTGCGCGGGCGCCTGACTGGAAGTCGATGATGACATAGGCATTGTCCCAGATGTCCGGCCGCTCGTTGCCGATGCGCTCGTCGAGGTGATTGACCGCCTGGCCACCGGACGCCATGACCCGGACGGGATCCGATTGCAGGATATGGCGCATCAGGTCGAAGAAGTGGCAGCATTTCTCGACCAGCGTGCCGCCCGTATTGCGGTTGAACCGGTTCCAGTCGCCGACCTTGCTGAGGAAGGGAAAGCGATGCTCGCGGATGGTCAGCATCCGGATGCCGCCGGTCGCGGCATCCGCCTCTTTGATGAGGCGCGCCACTGGCGGCATGTAGCGGTATTCCATCGCCACCCAGATGGGTGCCGGATAAACGCGGCGCAATGCTTCCAGCTTCGCCGCATCGGCAGGTGCCGTGAAGAGCGGCTTTTCCACCAGGACCGGCAGCGGCCGGATCCGCGCAATCGCCTCCATCTGCGGCACATGGAGATGGTTGGGGCTGGCTATCAGCAGGCAGTTCACCTCCGGCACCGAAAGAAGCGCCTCGATGCTGTCCGCCAGCAGGGCACCCGGCGCATTTTCGGCGGCCAGCGCCCGCATGGCGGGGTCCGGCTCGAAAATCGCGGCGACCGATGCCTCTGGCAGCAATGCGATGTTGCGCAGGTGCTCCTGCCCCATCATGCCGCAACCGATAATGCCGTAACTGGGTGTCAAGACCGTCTTCCTCTCTGCTCTCTACTTGAGCCGCGTCACATAGCGCGCGACATCGTGATCGAACCAAGTGCGGGATACTTCGGCCCGCGTTCCGTCCTGAGAATAGCTGATGCGCAGGACATGGGTGATGGGGGCGCCCGGCCGCTTGGCGAAGACCTCGGGCGCCCAGTCGGGCACGCTGTCCAGATAGACCTGGTCTTCGGCCCGCGCGATCCACAGGCCAAGCCGCGTCCGGTAGTAAAGGTAGAGCGATTCCGAAAGATCCTCGCGCGTCACTACATCGGCAAAGGAACCGTCCAGCCAGATTTCCTCCAGCGCGGCGATCTTTCCGCTCAGCCGCCGGATACGGCGGATCCGGTGCCCCTGTGCGGACGTGCCAAATTCCGGCAGCTCCGCCGGCTTTTCCAGCCGGGCGACATCGAGGACTTCCGCCGTCGGCAGGCCGCCGCCGCCCAGAAGCTCCAGCCGGAACAACGAATAGACGCTCTGCGGATCGCTGATCGCGCGCACGTAATTGCCCGAGCCCTGAACCCGCTCCAGAAGCCCGCGCGCCTGCAATTCGGCAAGCGACTTGCGCAATGTCCCGACAGCGATGCCCAGTTTTTCCGCCATGTCCCGCTCCGGCGCTAGCTTTTCCCCGTCGATCAGCCGGCCGGCCGCAATATCGCGCACCAGGAGCTCCGTGATCTGGAGATAGATTGGCAGACTTCCGTTCGTTTGATTCATGGGCTCCGAAACCGTCGCGACGCTGCGCAGAAAAAATTGATACACCATTGATCTACATCAATGCGAATGATAGGCAAGAGGAAATTGCAGCACCGGAGGAGATTTATGAGCATCGTCCCTGTGACATCGGCGGACCTGGACGCCGCGGAAGTTTCGTGGTTCGCAGCGCTCTGCTCGGATGACTACGCCTATCTCGGCGTCCCTGACGGCGCGCTGCGCTCAAGCTTCGAGCATTGCTCCGACATCGTGAAAACGGCGGAGAAGCATGGCTTCCGCAACATTCTCTGCCCGTCCTCCTACCAGGTCGGACAGGACACGCTGAGCTTCGTTGCCGGCTGCGCGCCGCTGACCAGCGACATCAACTTCCTGGCCGCCATACGCTGCGGCGAGATGCAGCCGATCATGCTGGCGCGCACAGTCGCCACGCTCGACCACATGCTCAAGGGCCGCCTGACGCTCAACGTCATCAGTTCGGATTTTCCCGGCGAGACCGCCGACAGCGCCTATCGCTACCGGCGCAGCCATGAAGTGGTGGAAATCCTGCGTCAGGCCTGGACCCGCGACACGATCGATCACGACGGCGAGATCTACAATTTCACGGGCGTTTCCACCGACCCGGCAAGGCCCTACCAGCAGAATGGCGGCCCGCTTCTCTATTTCGGCGGCTATTCTCCCGACGCACTCGAACTGTGCGGCGCGCAATGCGACGTCTACCTGATGTGGCCGGAAACCCGCGAGGCCCTTGCCGGCCGTATGAAGGCCGCCCACGCGCGCGCCGAGGCCCATAGCCGCACGCTCGACTATGGCCTGCGCGTCCACATGGTGGTGCGCGACACGGAACAGGAAGCCCGCGAATATGCCGAGCATCTCGTCTCCCGGCTCGACGACGAATATGGCAAGCTCATTCGCGACCGGGCCCATGACAGCATTTCGCTCGGCGTCGCGCATCAGGCCCGCGCCCGCGAACTTGCCGACCAGTTCGGATATATCGAGCCGAACTTGTGGACCGGTGTCGGCCGGGCCCGTTCCGGCTGCGGCGCGGCCCTCGTCGGCTCCACCGATCGCATCCTCAGCGAGCTGGAAGCCTACCGGAAAATGGGCATCCGCGCGTTCATCCTGTCCGGATACCCACATCTCGACGAGGCTGGGCATTTTGGCACGAAGGTTCTGCCTCAGCTCAAGACCTGCTCTCTCCCGCACGAATACGGCCGCGTTCCCGATGAAACGCCGGCAACCCCGCTTGGCAAAGGAGTTCGCCGCTGATGGACCGCATTTCCCTTTCCCCCGACCTGAGTCTGAGCCGCCTCGTCTACGGCATGTGGCGCATCGGCGATGATGCCGACACGTCGCCGGCACATGTTCAGGCGAAGATCGAGCGCTGCCTCGAACAGGGCATCACCACGATCGACCAGGCGGACATCTACGGTGGCTATACCGCCGAGGCCATTCTCGGCGGCGCCCTTCGCGCGGCACCGCATCTGCGCGAGCGGATCGAGATCGTCACCAAATGCGGGATCATCGCGCCGGCCGGCCGACATGCGAGCGCGCGCGTCAAGCACTACGACACGACCCGTACCCACATCACGGCCTCCGTCGAGGCTTCGCTGCGCGACATGGCGACCGATCATGTCGATCTGCTCCTGATCCATCGCCCCGATCCGCTGATCGATGCCGAGGAGACCGGTTCGGCGCTCGATGCGCTGGTCGCCTCCGGCAAGGTCAGAGCCGTCGGCGTCTCGAATTTCCGGCCCTTCGATTTCTCGCTGCTGCAATCGGCCATGCAGACGCGGCTTGCGACCAACCAGATCGAAATGAGCCTGGTTGCCACCGAAGCCTTCACCAACGGGGATCTGGCCTTTCTGCAGGAACGGAAGGTCCCGCCGATGGCCTGGTCACCACTCGGCGGCGGAACGCTCTTTTCGGCATCGAACGGCGAATTGATCGCCGCGCTGGAAAGGCTCGGCGCCACATTCGGAACGGATGCGGGAGCGGCCGCAGTTGCCTGGCTGCTGCGTCATCCGGCGCGGATCCTACCGGTTCTCGGCACCAACACGCTCGATCGCATCGCGCGGATCGCGGAGGCGGCGAGGATCGAGATGGACCGGGAAACCTGGTTTGAACTCTACACTCTGGCGACAGGACAGGAGGTCGCGTGATGATGGCTGCCAATATTGCCACTTCGAACAGTGAACATCTCTTCATACCCGAACCGACCAACGCCCGGTCGCTGCGCAACGCACTCGGCAGTTTCACGACAGGTGTCACGGTCGTCACCGTGTCCGGGCCGGAGGGTCCCTCGGGCATGACCGTCAACAGTTTCGCCTCCGTCTCCCTTGATCCGCCCCTGGTCCTGTGGTCACCGGCCAAGAGTTCCAGCCGTCATGGACTGTTCACGGCCGCAGACCATTTCGTCATCCACGTCCTGAGCGCCGACCAGAACGAACTCAGCGCTCGCTTCACACGCGGCGGACGCGGTTTCGACGGCATCGAATGGCAGGAAAATTCCGAAGGCGTGCCGGTGATCAGGGGCACGCTGGCCCGCTTCGAATGCGCGCGCGCCGACCGCTATGATGCCGGCGACCACACGATCCTTCTCGGACGTGTCCTGCGGGCGGCACACCGGGAGGGTGAACCGCTCTGCTTTTCGAAGGGGAGCTTCGGACGCTTCGCTCAGATGGCATGAGGCTGGCACATCCAGCTTCGGAGGAGAAGCCGGATGCGCCCGGGAGGACTATATGGACATACTTCTGGCGGCTGCCGGACTTCTTGGCAGAGTGAATGCCACCCTGTTGACGATCGGCCGGTGGCTCGGCGGCGCCTGCCTTGGCGTCATGGTCATCGTCATCCTCGTTCAGGTTCTCTTCCGCTACGCCCTGGGCAACGCCCTGCCGTGGACGGAGGAGCTTTCCCGCTTCCTGATGCTCTGGATGACGGGCCTGATGGCGCCGACGGCCTTCCGCCGCGGCGGCTTCGTCAGCATCGAGCTGATCGTCTCCGTTCTTCCGAGATTGCCTGCAGCCATCCTCAACCTTGTTCTTCTCCTCATATCCGCAGTGGTCCTGTGGTGGGGCCTGCGCA
Organism: Phyllobacterium sp. K27; assembly: GCF_054796155.1. Classification (NCBI taxonomy): domain Bacteria; kingdom Pseudomonadati; phylum Pseudomonadota; class Alphaproteobacteria; order Hyphomicrobiales; family Phyllobacteriaceae; genus Phyllobacterium; species Phyllobacterium sp. K27. The sequence continues at coordinate 265,029 of NZ_JBTWND010000003.1, forward strand.
TCGGCTGGAACGAGGTAACAGGACTTGGCGGACGCTTCACCATGCCGTCCCTCAGCATCCCCGTGTCGCTCGACCTAGCGCAATGGATGAAGGTGCCGCGAAGCTGGATGATGGCATCGCTGGCAACCGGCGTGACCGTGATGTTTGCCGTGAACATCGAACTGATCCTGCGGTGCGTCGCAAGCCTCTTCGGCGCCGCATCGCGACTGCTTCCGATTCCGATGAGCACCACCCTGGGGGCTGAATGATGCTGGGACTGTTCCTGCCGCTTTTCCTCGTTTTCCTGATGCTCGGCCTGCCGGTCATGTTCGGCCTCATCGCCGCACCCGCCATCCTGCTCTGGCTGAACGGCCAGGAGCGCGACATCGTGCTGCTCTACCGCAATGTCTATAACGGCATGGACAGCTTCCCGCTGATGGCTATTCCGTTCTTCATGCTGGCCGGCGAACTGATGAACAGGGCCGGCATCACCCTCCGGCTGGTCGAATTCTCGCAGGCCGTCATCGGGCATCTGCGCGGCGGCCTTGCCCATGTCAATATCCTGTCGTCGATGCTCTTTGCCGGCCTCTCGGGCTCCGCGGTCGCCGATGTCTCGGCGCTCGGCTCCATGCTCATCCCGGCCATGGAAAAGCAGGGATATTCGCGCCGCTTTGCCGCGGCCGTCACGGCCGCGTCCTCGATCATCGGGCCGATCATTCCGCCGTCGGGCATCATGATCATCTACGCCTATGTCATGGGCGAGAGCGTCGCCGCCCTCTTCCTGGCCGGCATCGTGCCGGGCATCCTCATCGGCGTCAGTCTGATGGTGGTCGTACGCCTGCTGGCAAACCGGGAGAACCTGCCGCCGGCCACCCAGCGCTCAAGCTGGAAGGAGCGCGGCGATGCCAGCCTCAAGGCCTTCTGGCCGCTGATGACCCCGGTCATCATCATGGGCGGCATTCTCGGCGGCATTTTCACCCCCACCGAAGCCTCCGCGATCGCCGCGGGCTATGCGGCGCTGATCGGAGTATTCGTGCTGCGCAGCCTTCGCGCCGGCGACATGCCCGACATCCTGATCCGCGCCGGCATGACGTCGGCCGTCGTCCTGCTGCTCGTCGGCGCGGCGATGGCCTTCAAGACTGTCGCCAGCCTCGCGCACACGCCGGAAATGCTGGCAGCCTTCATCCTGACACTGTCGGACAATCCGCTGATCCTGCTGCTGCTGATCAACCTCCTGCTGTTCATCGTCGGCATGTTTCTGGATGCCGGCCCGGCGATCATCATTCTCGGACCCATCCTCGGGCCGATCTTCACATCGCTCGGCGTCGATCCGGTCCATTTCGCCATCATCATGGCGGTCAACCTGACCGTCGGTCTTTTGACGCCACCCATGGGGCTCGTGCTTTTCGTCACCTCCTCCGTCTCGGGCCTGAGGGTCGAGACGATCGCCCGCGCGACGCTTCCGTTCCTGCTGGTCGAGGTGGTGGCCATTTTCCTGATTACCTATTTCCCCGCAATAAGCCTGACGGTTCCCCGTCTGGCAGGGTTTATCGATTGAACCGAAACAAGAGATTGAGACATAAGGGAGGAACAAAATGCTCAAACATCTGATGAAAACACTTCTGGTCGCCAGTTCGCTGGTGATGGCTGCAACGACGCTGGCGCATGCCGCCGACATCACCCTGCGGGCGAGCGCCAATTCCAACGAGAACGACGAGGACTACGATGGCCTCGTGGTCTTCAAGAACTACATCGAGAACGCATCCAATGGCGCAATCGCGGTCGAACTCTTCATCGGAACGCAGCTCTGCGCGACCGGCGAGGAGTGCCTTCAGGGCGTTGGAGACGGCTCCATCGACATCTATATCTCAACCTCCGGCGGCGCAGCCGGTCTGTTCCCCTATATCCAGGTTCTCGACCTGCCCTACCTGATGAGCGACGACCGCGTGGCCGAGGCAGTTCTGGAAGGCGACTTCACCCGGAAGCTGCGGGACATGGCGCTTGAAGACAGTGACAACACGATCCGTCTCATGACGATCGGCAATACCGGCGGCTGGCGCAACTATGCCAATACACAACGGACCGTCAAAACGTCTGCCGACCTCAATGGATTGAAGATGCGCACGGTTCCGGCCGACCTGCCGCAGAAGATCACCACCGCCGTGGGTGCCGCGCCGACGCCCATTCCGTGGCCGGAACTCTTCACCTCGCTGCAGACCGGCGTTGTGGAAGGAACCGCCAACGGCATCACCGACATCATGAGCATGAAGTTTCCGGATGCAGGCCTCAAGTACCTGACACTGGACGGCCACAGCTACATGGGCGCCTTCTGGTGGATGTCCAACAACCGCTTCCTCGAACTGAGCGAAGACCAGCGCAAGATCGTGATTGACGGGTTCGCAGCCCTCCAGCAGGCGACGTTCGCCAGCCCCAAGCGCAAGGAGATCGGTGCCTATGCCGAATTCGCCAAGGCTGGCGGCGAGGTCTACGTTCCCACTGATGGCGAGAAGGCGGAGTTCAAGGCAGCCGTCGAACCGGTCTTCGAGTGGTTCAAGGGCAATGTAACGCGCGGACAGGAAGTCTTTGACCTCTTCGGGTCGGCCGTCAGCGAAGCGCAGAAGACGGTCAACACCCAGCGCGCCGCCGATCTCAACTGAGAAACCGGGGTGGTACGGAAAAACCCGCGCCGCCCTCCCGCCATAATCAGGACACCCAGAACCTCACGACCGAACCTGCCGCCCGCGACCAGATGGTGAAGACCATTTTTCCCGCATACCTTCGCACCATCTTTCCCGGCCCTCCATAGCTGTGATGGTATCGCTTGCGGCATCCCTCGTGTCCGAGCACTACGGCGCTCCGGCAATGCTTCTGTCAATTAGAGAGCGCCGGGTTCACAGTCGTTTCCGACCAGCCACTGGAGGGACATGTACGGAAGCAAGTAAACGACCCTGGACATCGCATCGAACTCATGCATATCGTCGACGCCTACTCCGGGTTTTTAGACAGTTTGTGGAAGATTTGCGACAAAGAGAATTTAACCGCAAGAAACGGGTGGCTTGCGGCTCTGTAGATCAGGTCATGTGTCCTCATGCATTCAACTTGAGGATATCCATGTCCCACTCCTTTCAGACTGTTCCGCTACCCTCTGCATTCAGACGCATTGGTTGGTCGAATCTCTTTGCACAGTTTTCCGAACAGATCGCATTGGCAACCGCTCCCTTGGCTGCCGTTTTGTTGCTTGGTGCGGGACCGGTTGAAACAGGCTGGCTGCAAATGGCACAAACCCTTCCCTTTTTGTTGCTCTCAATTCCGGCCGGGCTGGCAGTTGATCGCGCCTCGCGCAGAACGTTGATGCTGGGATCGGAGGTTCTGCGCAGTCTTTCACTTATGGTAATTGTGCTGCTTTTGACATTTGGGCTGCTGAATGTACCGCTGCTCGCGGTCCTCGGCTTCATCGGGGCTATCGGGACGGTTTGTTACAGCGTGGCGGCTCCCGCGATTATTCCCTTAATTGTACCCCGTGCACGACTTGGCGATGCGAATCGCTGGCTTGAGTTGGTGCGCAGCGCCGCTTTTGCCGCTGGCCCAGCTCTCGGCGGGGCATTGGTCGGTTGGACCGGCGCCTCTACTGCCTATGTGCTTGCAACCGTACTTTCCATTCTGGCGGCGCTGTACCTGGCAAACATCCCAAAAGACAATGTAACGTCACGCCCTTTCAGCAATCCGCTACAAGACCTGAAGGAAGGAGCAGCATTCGTTGCACATCACAAGTTCTTGCTTCCGATCCTGTTGACTGCGATTTTCTTCAATACCGCGTGGGTGGTTCTGATGGCTGTCTATGTTGCCTATGCTGTCCAGAATCTGGGCATGAGTGCAACTCAGGTTGGCATTGCGTTGGGAGTTGATGGCGTCGGCATGATTGTAGGAGCCTTGATCGTGCCCATCCTCGCCCGGCGCCTCTCGATTGGTGCCATGATTGTTCTGGGGCCGCTCGGAGGATTTTGTGGAGCCTGCATCATGCTGCTAACTCTGTGGTTTCCCTCATTCTGGTTGGTATGTGTCAGTTTTTTCCTGTTTGGAATCGGACCAATCCTGTGGACCATCACGACGATGACGCTACGCCAAGCGGTTACGCCCAACGCTATGCTTGGTCGCGTTTCGGCCCTCATCATGACAGCCACTTATGGTTCAAGACCACTTGGGGCCGCAATCGGCGCCCTGGTGGCGACCTATTTCGGCGTTGCGGCTTGTCTATTCGTGGCAACGTGTGGGTTTTTGATCCAGTTTCTCATCATCCTGGTTTCACCAGTGCCGGGATTACGTGCTCTGCCAGGTGAACCGGCCATTGCATAAGCTGCCGTCAAGGGCTGACTTTGACGGATCGTCGCGAATATTCTGACTTCTGCGGCACGTTGGTTTTCCCGAAAGCGTCCGAGGATTCTCGCCGCAAATCTCTTTTGCAAAAGTTGGACCTTTCCGGCGTGCTTTTGCGATGATCAATAACCCGTGTGAGCCCTACTCAGACTCCGTTGGCAAAAACTTCGATGTCCGCTTTCCTGTTGAGTGTCGCCGAAGCGGACAGTCGGAACTCGTCATTGATGGCGTTAGTTCAGCTGCCGCAAAGACGAGTAATTGACGCATTGGAAATCTCACTTCAAATGCCTTGAACAAAATTGAACCGCCGACCCCGTTATTCGAAGGTGTTTCTCAAGACAATTCTGCAGCGCGGCTTACTCAGGCACCTGCGGCGGGCCAATCGTTTGCCGGCTCTTCGACTGCCTCTTCCGACACATCGTCTGCAGGATCGGGATCACGTTCATTCGCAATCCGCGAACGCTCTATTTCTTCGATCATGGCTTTGAAGACATCGGCCTGCCTGAATCCGGAAACGACCGCCTGATCGACCAGGTTCGCCAGACCGCTTCGAAATTCGTCGCGCCAGTCATCAATCACTTCGTTTTCCTCCGTTTGACCTGTTTGTCTGATAGTTCGATCCAGACTGGCGCGTGATCGCTGGTGTGCTCCCAGCCGCGGACATGCTTGTCTACCTCAGCCTTTTTCAGTCGCTCGGCAAGGTCGGGACTGAGCAGGAAATGGTCGAGCCTCAAGCCGGCGTCCCGTCCATAGGCATTCCTGAAATAGTCCCAGAACGTGTAGATGCGCGCTCCGGGATGCATCTCTCGCAGTGCATCTGTCCAGCCTTGATCAACCAGATCTCGGAAGGCTTCTCGAACTTCAATGCGGAACAGGGCATCGTCCGTCCAGCGTTCCGGCTTGTAGACGTCCAATTCCGTCGGCATGACATTGTAGTCGCCGACCAGGACCACGGGTACTTCAAGGTCCAGCAATTCGGCGGCATACTCATGTAGACGCCGAAACCAACGGAGTTTGTAGTCGAACTTCGGGCCGGGATAGGGATTGCCGTTCGGAAGATAAAGTCCGCCAACCACCACGCCGTCCACGATGGCCTCGATAAACCGGCTCTGTTCATCCTCTGGCTCTCCCGGAAGACCTTTCCGTGTGAGGTGCGGCTTCTGGCCCCTCGCCAGGATGGCGACGCCATTCCAGGATTGTTGTCCATGCCAGACCGCACCATAGCCGGCAGCTTCGATGGCTTTGGCAGGAAATTTCGCATCCGGCGCCTTCAGCTCCTGGAGAACGACAACGTTCGGCTTCGTCTCGTCCAGCCACCGGAGCAGGACGTGGAGGCGGCCGTTGACGCCATTGACGTTGTAGGTCGCGATTTTCACTTGGACTTTTGGTCGCTCTCGCCGGGCTTGGCGTCGTTCTTCGCCTGGTGACGCTTGTCGGCAGAGTGGGATCGGCCGACGTCAACGGATTCCTTGAACTTGCCCTCTTCGTCGCGCCGGAGGTAGCGTTTGTCGGTGCCGGTATCGATGAGTTCGCACGTGGACATGATGATCTCCAAAGATTTATGCAGCTAAAACCCTCCAGACCCCGAAAAGTTTCAGATTGGTGCCAACGGGCCTTGCGGCTGCCGCTCCGACAACCGTGCCGGCCGCCACCAGCGATCTCATGGAGAGCTCCGTAAGGCAGGCCGCCTCCTGGCAAACGATCATCCATCTCGCGAACACCGACGGACAGCACGATGGCCTTTTTTCAGTGCTACCTACAAGGTGAGCGATACGGTCGCTCAACTCCTCAATAACCCGAGGATTGAAGGCGTGTGACATCGTTCCCGGACCTCTCCGGCTCGCGTTAAACAGGACTTCATGCCTCCAAAAATTGTTGACGTTCCCTTTTTGTTTCAAATCGTATCGGAGCGTCAAGCTTACTTGAAAGGGTTGTTTTAGGAGCAGATAAGTTGCCAAAACAAAAATCGTTGACGAATCAAGAGGCCAGGCAATTCGACGCAAGTATTTCGCCCAATCATTTTTTGAGCGGGTGCAGCGCCGCCACTTCTGCCTATTGGTTGAGCTGATATCCTTCGCAGGCGTTGGTCTGGCTCCTTCTCAGGCAGTAACGACCGGCTCGTGCTCAATCGCCTGGAAAAACCTTAATTCCAAACACCCTCTTAGTTCTTCCATAGAGTGCAATAACTATCGGCGGAGGCCTTGCTCATTATGCTCACAGTGGATCTTTATACGAGACATGATGTTTGATCAGCCGCAGTAATCCAGTTGCTTTCCGAGCGAAGCCCGAGGTGGGGAGTCGACCTGAACTCCTGAACTTCCTCCAGATGTTGTGGATCAGAGCAGAGTGTTTCATCGCCCGCACCTCGGGCATCGAGGGGTAACAAATAGTGATTTCAGCAGCGCTGTCAGGTTGTCACGCCTGACCAACGAATATTGTTCTACAACCACGCCGTCCTAAATACGGATTGGCGCGAATGTCGATCCAACGGCGGCCGGAGTGGGATTCTAAATCGGTGTGCCACATTGGCCGGCGTGACCACGATATCGCCAGCTATCGCTCATTTGGACCTTTCACAATCAGCGATGTACAACGACAGGGTCGAACCAAATGCCCGACCCAGCTGAGCCTTGCCGTCGCTTATAATGCTGGATCTCTGACACTTTCGAGATGCCAAACTTTGGCGACAATGCGCCAACCCTCGACTCCCTTGACGAAACAGAGATGATCGAGAAAAACATTTTGATGGATGCGCAGCCTGACTTTGACGAGAGCAGAGACTTTCGATAACCAGTCGATCATAATAATTTCGTCTTCCCGTATCTGTCCCTTGCTTGATGGTGGAATCCGTTTGGCGATGACGTTGCGGTACCGGGCAATGGTATCAACCGCGATCACCCCTTCGTCGGCATCAAAAAGACTGCAGTGTTTATCGAAAACTTGGTCAAACAAAACTAAGTCGCAGGTATACAGGGCATCGAAATAGATTTGCACTGCTCTTAGAAGTTCTGTATTCGACATGGCCATTTCTGCTCCGGTTTGGTTGGCTGCGTTATGCCGTACGTCAATCTGAAACGGCAACGGGCGAAAGTGCCAACGAGCGTCAAGATCATGCCAAACCATAGCGTGAACACTTACCGAGCAGCATTTGCACACAATTGCCTGTGATCGCAGCAAGCCGAGCACCGCGCATAGCGAACAATCATGCTGATGACTGAGGGGGGATCCACGTTGCTGTCATGAGAACTCGAGTTTGTACGACAGTGTTGCAACGGCCATTTTTGTAAGGGGCAGAATAAGAGCCGTTCGGTCGGATTTGGCAAAGTAGACAAAGATGCGTTCGTGAACGATTTTCTAACGCAGACCGCCTACAACCAAAAGCTAAGGTCCCATGTAGAGGCGTTATGAAGATCCCCAGTGCGGTCGGCTCGAAGGGAGACTTCCCTGTCCGCACAAGGGATGCCACAATCTAAAAAACTGGCAAGAGGTCGAACGGAAATGTTAATCAGACGGGCAACCCATAACGATTTCGTTGCTCTGCAAGCGATCGAACGGGCGTCATTTGAGACGCTGCGCAGCGTAAATGCTGTAAGCGGCGAACCTTCGGCAAGCAGCCAGGATGAATTGAAGCAGTACCTTGACGATGGTTTACTTTATTCAGCCTATGATCAGGATAATGTGCCAGTCGGTTACTGCGGCGGATACGTCACAGAGGGCTGGCTACACATCGGCGAGATGGATGTTCATCCTCTTTGGCAAAGGAAGGGAGTGGGTCGGAAGCTGATGGAGACGCTGCTTTGTGAGGGACGCTCGAAGAGACTGATTGGATCAACGCTGACGACGGATCGGTTTGCGCCGTTCAATGCTCCATTTTACGCATCGCTGGGGTTCCAGCTCCTCGATAGGTCGAAATGCTCGCCTCGCCTGCAGGACATTCTCGCTTCCGAAGCTGAAAAAGGTCTCGATCCCAACAGACGGGTTGGCATGATCCTGGTTTTCTGATGCAGAGACCTGGGCGCCAGAGCGGGTTGTTGCTGCGTCAGTCGACAGTTTTCGGGTTGCACGTGTAAATACCTCGGTCACGGACGTAGTGACATTTTCAATGCTATATCGCCGACGTTGCCGCGAACAGGAATTTTTTCCGTACACCGAATGGTTCTTGGTGCCTTAAACTTGCCATCTACAGATTGGGTCACGAGACTAGAGGTATGACGCGCTCGAAGTCCTTGTCGAGCGGCCAGAGTGGGCGCGGCGTGCGGGTATAGAGACGTCGTTCCGCTCGCGGCGTTGCCAGCGCGCCCGCATCGCAGATAATGATCCTGCCCGCTATCGGCTCAAATGCCGCTCTGAAATGCTGCATCGACTTAAGAACTAACACGCGGCGATCTGTTGGTTCTATTCCGAAAGCGCGCAATTGCTGAAGATCGACCATCTGTTGCGCTTCTGAAACGACCAGGACTTCGATCCCGTCAACTTCGATTACGGCGGTGGGTCCGAAACTATGGCTAAGGCCGCCCTGTATAGGTCCGTCGCCGACATAGGCGCCGTCCGAAAGTCTGGACAGCACACCTGTCACCGTCAGCGGACCACCGCCGAAATTGGCGTCACCCTTGCCGCCCAACGTCACCTTCACGGTTTCGCCTTGCCTGTGACGGTGCAGTTCCGCCGCTGCCTCGGCGTCGACCATCGGCGCGAACACGGCACCTTTGACCCCCACATCAAGCAGGCCCTTCAAGAGCGCGGTGGAGTCGCCATAGGAGCCGGCGCCCGGATTATCTGCATAATCGGCGATAACGAGCGGCTGGTCGCCGCGCCAGGCAAGCGCCTCGGCGGCGGCCTCGTCGACTTCGATGAAAAGAGTGCGCTTCTTGGTCCGGCCTTTCCAGATCTGGTCTGCAAGTTCCTCCGCCCTAAGCCGTGCGCACGACTCGGCTTCCGGATTTCGGCTGTCATAGGTCGCAAGCACTGTTGGTCCGACGCAAACCACATCCGCTCCCGTGAAACCGCAATTGACGGAAACCGCGAGCAAGCCCTCGGCCTCTGCCTCGCGTGCACGTTCATAAAGCGCCAGCGTTTCGGGAATGTCGGTGCGGCCGGAGTTTGCTTCGTCCAGCATCGGCACATGCGCCCTGACGGTTCGCGGCGCGATTTCACCCCTCATTGCGCGATCCAGTATACGGGCGGCATGCGCACCGGTCTTCCGCATGTCCACATGCGGATAGGTCTTGTATGAGACAAGGATCTGCGCGTCCCGGACCATGTCTTCGGACACCATGGCATGAAGGTCGAGCGTCACCGCAATGGGAATCTCCGCGCCAAGCTCAGTCCGTAGGAGGCCCAGTAGATAGCCTTCTCCGTCATCGCAGAAATCCGGGACCATCGAGCCGTGAAGGCCGAGAAGCACGCCGTCGAGACGGCTCTTGTTCGAACGCGCCGCCTCCAAAATAACACCGGCGATATGATAATAGGCCACCTTCGTTACGCGGCCGCCGGGTACGGCGTGTGCCGAAATCGCGTGAACGACGTTCCAACCCGCCCGCTCCGCCACATCCATGAACCCGGCTAGTTCGGTGTTGGCGTTACGTCGGACGCGGATCGCCTCGTCGCCGTAGTGCAGGGCGTTTACCTCGAACTGCGGCAGGTCGGTTCGGCAGCGCGAGAACGTATTGCTCTCGTGCATGAATTCGGCGGTCAGGACGGTAAGCCTCATTGGAACTCTCTATAGCGCAAGACGGACACGGTGGTTGCTGCCAATCTGGACAAGCTCGCTTGGCTCGGGATCTTCGTCAGGCGTCGGGCGACGCGATATGTCGGGCGAAAAGCGCGTCGCGTTGGGGACGGAGGCAGCTTCCGGCAAGGCACGCTTGTCGGTCAGGGCCGCATCCGGATCGGGAACGGAGCCGACAAGACGACGAGTATAGGGGTGTGTCGGGTGGCTGAAAATCGAATGCCAGTCGCCTTCCTCCACCACCTGGCCGAAATACATCACAGCGACCCTGTCGCTGACATGCTCGACCACACTCAGATCGTGGGAAATCATGATATAGCTCAAACCCAGCGTTTCCTGCAGATCCATGAGCAGGTTGATGATCTGCGCCTGGATGGACACATCCAGCGCCGACACCGGCTCGTCCAACACCAGAATTTTCGGATCCAGCATCAACGCCCGCGCAATCCCTATGCGTTGGCGCTGCCCGCCCGAGAATTCGTGTGGATAACGATTTGCATGATCCGGTGTCAGACCAACGCGCGTCAGCATTTCGGCGACGCGGTGGCTGGCCTCGCGGCCCTTGGCGATACCATGCAAGGCAAGCTGCGAGGACAGCATACCGCCGATGGTCTGGCGCGGGTTCAAGGACGCATAGGGGTCCTGGAACACCATCTGCGCGATACGGGCTCGATCCTTTCTGCCGGGCGCGCCTGGTCCCGTCAACGGATTTCCCTTGAACAGTATGTCTCCCGAGGTCTGCATTTGCAGGCCCATCACGGTCAGCGCGGTGGTGGATTTTCCGCAACCGGATTCGCCGACGATGGACAGGCATTCTCCTTCGTTCAGGGTCAGGTTAACTCCCCGAACGGCGCGCAGTGTCCGCTTCGGTCCGAAAAGCGATTGGCGCGGCAGTGAAAAATGGACGTTGAGATCGCGGATTTCCAGGAAGGGCGTGCTCATGCGGTCCCCTCCCGATGGAGGCCGCGCTGCGTGGTCAGCGTCGGCACGTCTCGCCCACGCTCCTCGTCGGTCACGATCTGGTCAAGTTCGGTCAAACGACCGCGTTCGCCGAGCGTTCGCGAGCCCAGACGCGGGCGCGCTGCGAGCAGGCCCTTGGTGTAAGGATGCATCGGATTTTCAAAGAGGGCCCTGGTATCCTGTTCCTCAACCAGCCGCCCTTGATCCATGACGCCGACGCGTTGGCACATATTGGCGATCACACCCAGATCGTGGCTGACCAACAGCACTGCTGTTCCCTCGGCCGTGCAAAGCTCAGCGATCAATTCCAGAACGCCTGCCTGTACCGTTACATCAAGCGCAGTCGTCGGCTCGTCTGCAATCAAAAGGTCCGGACGGCAGGCCAGCGCAATCGCAACCATGACGCGCTGGCGCATCCCTCCAGAAAGTTGATGAGGGTAGGACCGGGCGCGCTCCGCGGGCGACGGCACGCGAACGCTTTCCAGCGCCTCGACGGCTTTCCTGCGTGCATCCGGCCACCCCAGGCCCCGGTGAATGACAAACATTTCCGCGATCTGCCGGCCAATCGTCATCAGCGGATTGAGCGCCGTCATTGGTTCTTGAAAGACCATCGCCATACGGTCGCCGCGCAGGCGGCGCCTAGCGCGGCTGCCAAGCTTCAATACGTCGTGGTCCCGAAAGAGGATCGAGCCGCCGGTTACGCCAAGTGGACGCTTCAGCAGCCCCATTACCGACAGGCCGGTGATGCTTTTTCCCGAGCCGGACTCGCCGACAAGTCCGTAGGTTTCCCCAGGCAGGATGTCGAACGAGACGCCATGCAGGATTTGGTGCCGCATGCCGATGCCGATGCGCAGATCGCGCACCGACAGGACCGGATCGGGAAGAATCACGCTCATGCCTTCCGGGTCCTCATATGGGGGTCGAGCATGTCGCGCAGCCCGTCGCCGAGCAGATTGAAGCCAAGAACCGTGGCGAAGATCGCGAGGCCGGGGAACACTGAGGCCCAGGGGGCGGTGCGGATCAGGTCGCGTGCATCAGTCAGCATGTTGCCCCAGCTCGGCTGCGGCGGACGGATGCCGACCCCGAGGAAGGACAGCGCCGCCTCCGCCAGAACCGCACCGCCGATGCCGAGCGTCGCGATGACCAGGACCGGACCAAGGATGTTCGGCAGTATCTGCGTGCGCATAATGTTGATGTCGCCGAAGCCCGCCGCCCTGGCGGCCTGCACGAAGCCCTGGTTCTTGAGCGACAGCGTGGCACTGCGGGCGATGCGGCAGGTCCAGGACCAATTGGTCAGGCCCAGCGCGATCAGAAGGCTTGGCAAGCCCGGTCCCAGCACTGCCATGATGGCGAGCGCGAACACCAGAGACGGAATTGCCAGCATGACATTGGTCAGCCCGTTCACCAAATCGTCCCACCAGCCACCGAAATAGCCGGCCGAAACGCCGAGTGCCGTACCGATGAACGAATTGATCAACTGAGAGACAAGACCCACGGTGAGCGATACTCTTGCGCCATAGAGGACGCGGGAAAAGACATCGCGGCCCTGTCCGTCCGTGCCTAAAAGATAATCCCAACTCGGCGGCATCTCGGAATTCATCAGGTCGGCGTCGAATATGGGATCGTACGGGGCGATCCAGCTGGCGCTGATAGCCGCGACGACCACGAGTAACGCCAGCACTAGTCCCAGGATTAAATTGAAGCGCAGCCTCATAGATCAAGCCACCTTGATGCGCGGGTCAATTACCGCATAGGCGATATCGACCAGCATGTTGATGACCAGGAACCATAACACAATCACGATGACAGTGCCTTGGACCACGGGAATGTCACGCGCCGATACACTATCGACCAGAAGCGATCCAACCCCTGGCCAGGAAAACAGCTTCTCGATCACGATCGCCTGCCCCATAAGCGAACCGATCTGAAGGCCAAGCGTGGTCAGGATCAGGACCAGCACATTACGGATCACGTGGGCGCGCACCAGACGCGGTTCGGACAACCCCTTGGCGCGCGCAGTGCGCACGAAATCGGCGTTCATCACGTCTAGTACGCCCGCGCGGGTCGTTCGCGCCAAAAGTGCCATTGGCGATACCCCGAGGGCGATGGCGGGCAATATGACGTAGAGGATGCTGCCGGCCTGATAGCCGAAGCTCGGCAACAGGCCGAGTTGCAGCGCGAAGACATACATCAGAAGCAAGCCAAGCCAGAATTCAGGAACCGACAGGCCCGAAACCGCCACCATCATCGTGCCGGTATCGAACAAGCTGCCCGGCTTCAGCGCAGCGATAAACCCCAGAGGAATACCGATGCCTGCGGCAAAGCTCATGGCTGCCAGTGCGAGTTTCATTGAGGGCCAGAGCCGTGGCTCGATCACGTTCCACACCGGCTCGCGGGTCCGGTAGGAAATTCCAAGGTCGAAATGCGCCAGGCCCCACAGATAGTCCCACAAACGGACAGGCAGAGGTTTGTCCAGCCCGAACTGTGCATTCAGATGCGCCATAACATCCGCGTTCGTGGCGTTGCGCCCTTCAGCCATTAAACTTGATATGAAGCTGCCCGGAACCACGCTGAATATCACAAAGATGATCAGGACGACCGCCAATAAGGTCGGTATCATCTGCAGCGTGCGACGAAAAATGAAGCGCAACATAAGCGGGTTCTGTCTCCAATGGGCGGGCGCCGTGAGGGGGGCGGGACCGCATATGTCGGTCGCGCCCGCCAATCAAGTTACGCGCTACTTGCGCGATGCGGGTGCACTGTCGTCGATCCAGATGTCTTCGTAGTCCTGGATCGCCAGTTCCATGGCGTTGGCCTTTAAACCGTGAACCCACGGTTGATAGGCCATCACGGCCTTGTTGTAGTTGAAGAACCAGATCGGCGCCTCTTCCTGCAATAGGTTGTTTGCCTGCTTGAGCAATTCGTTCTGCTTGGCCGGATCGGTTTCGTTGCCCGCCTGGTCGATCAACTTGTCAAAATCGGCATTGGAAAACTTGACGTAGTTGCAGGCGGTCTGTGGGGTTTTCGAATAAAAACAGGTCAAGTACTTCAGCGGATCAGGACCTGACGAGTTCGACCAGATATAGGCTTCAAAAGCGTCGGACAAGATCTTGTCGGACAGAACCGAGCTTTCCACAGGATCTGTTGTGACTTCGACGCCCACCTTTGCCAGCATCGGGATGACCGCCTCGACGATCGGCACGCCCCAGCTTTCATTCGAGGTCGCGGTGACCGAGAACTTCAGGCCGGTTTCGTATCCCGCTTCCTTCAGCAGTTCCTTAGCCTTTTCCGGATCATAAGCATAGGGTTCGGCATCCTTGTCGAATGCAGGCGATGAAATCGGCAGCCACGAGACTGCGGGATAAGCCTTGTTTTTCAGCAGCTTCTCGACAATCAGATCCTTGTTGATCGCATAGTTGATCGCTTGCCGGACGCGCTTGTCTTTGAATGCTTCGACGTTCGGATTGAAGCCGATATTGCGGGTATAGACTTCCGCCACTTCGAGGACGTGGTCCTTTAGCGCCGGATCCTCGCCATAAGCTTCATATTGCACAGGTCCGAGAACGTTGGTGTCGATTTCGCCATTGCGGAAGGCGACGTCACGAGCCGACGCTTCCCCCATCAGCATGATGGCGAGCGTGTCTATATGGGGCTTGCCGTCTTCGTAATAGTCGTCGAACTTTTCCAGCTCGATCTTCGAACCTGGAACGTAGTTGGCGAGCTTGAATGGGCCGAGGCCGTTCGGCTTGGAAGGGAGTTGATCTTCCGGATAGTCCTTGGAATAGATCGGCGCAAAGTTTGACATCAGGTTCCAGCCCGGCTCGGCCAGGTTGATGAAGGTGATCTGGACCGTTTTGTCATCGATTTTCTTCAGCCCTGAAATATGATCGGCTTTGCCTGCCTGAAATTCGGCGACGCCGGCGATCTGCAGTATCTGCTCGGCACCTGGCAGCGCCTTCTTGGGGTTGGCCAGACGGTTGTAGGACCAGATCAAATCATCGGCGTCGAATTTATCGCCGTTGTGAAAGGCCGCATCCCGGAGCTTGTATGTATAGGTTTTGCCATCTGCCGACTTCTCTACCGATTCTGCCAGAGCAAGTTCGGGTTTGCCGCTTTCAGGGTTCCATTCGTAGAGCGAGCGATTGATCGCTTTTGCGACGATCTCGTCTTGCGTATGCGGTGTCGCCGTTATGTCGAGCGACGTGATGGAATTGCCGTAGGGCGCGACGTAAACGAATCTCCCGCCGTCTTTCGGAGGCGTGTTCTGCGCCAGCGCAGCGCTCGCCGTTCCGAGCGCGAGCACCGCTATCAGGCCAAATCGTGTCCACATCCTAGTTTCCTCCCTGTGTGGTTTCTTTACTTGTCTTCCTGTTGGACCCGGACTCGCCTTAACGAACGACTCAACCTCTGTCATAGACGATACGCCCGTCCAGGATCGTGATCTCGCAGTGGGTCTGCCGCAGTATTTTTTCAGGCTCGGCCGTCAGGAGATCGCTCGAAAACACAGCGATGTCTGCCAGCATACCCGGCTCCAGCCGACCTTTGAGCTTTTCCGCCCCCTGAGAATAGGCACCATTTTCGGTATAGACGCGCAAAGCCTGTTCGTACGTCAGTATTTCGGACGCGTCCATCACCGTGCCCTTGTGCGTCTTGCGCGTCAGCATGGCATAAAGGTCCGGGAAGGGATTGGGCGAACAGACCGGCGAATCGCTGCCGGTGGACGGCCTCATTCCCAGACGATCCCAGGTCCCAATCGGATAGGAGCCCAATCCGCGCTCGGTTCCGAGAACAGAGACGTAGGCGTCGCCAAAATCGTAGATGAAGGCCTGCTGCGGCGCGGGCAGAACGCCCGCCTGCAACATGCGCTTGTTGATTGCATCATCGACATAGCCGCAATGCTCGATCCGGTGACGGCTCGTGTGTTGCGGATTAGCTGCACGCACGCGCTCATAGGCGTGTACGAGCTGATCGATGGCCGCGTCGCCGATGCCGTGACAGACCAGCGTGTAGCCCAACGCGGCATAGCGATCGACCAGTTCGAACAACTGGGCGTCAGGCAGCATCTGAATACCGAAATTGTCGGGCTGGCCGACATAGGGCCGGCGCATCCAGGCCGTTCGCCCGCCCGCCGAGCCGTCCGTGAATATCTTCACGCCGCCAATACGGAACATGTCGCTACCGCTGCCGGTGACGAGTCCCATGGCATGGCATGGCTCAACGATGGATGAACCGGGATCACCCAGCAGCGTCGCCCAGACCCGGACGGGCAGTCGGCCGCTACCCTCGGCCTGCCGATAGGCCTCGATCTCGGTCATCCCATCGACCTGGCCGACAGCCGCATCCATGCAGGAAGTAATGCCGAACTGCAGCAGGTGACGGCCGCCCGTCTCGATAGCGCTGACAATATCGGCAAGAGAAGGCGTTGGCTGGATATTATAGACGAGATTCTGGGCGTTCTCCGCGAGCATTCCGGTCAGTTCTCCGGCTTCCCGCCCGATGAGCCCACCATCCGGATCGGGGGTATCAATATCGATCTTCGCCAGCGCCAGCGCCAGCGAATTGACGACCGTGACGTGGCCGCAGGCACGCGTAACCGACACCGGATGATCGGGCAAAGCCGCGTCCAATTCCCTTGCCGTGGGCATCCGGCCGTCGGGATAACGGGTCTGGTCAAATCCGCGCGCAGTCACCCATTCTCCCTTGGGCGTTTCGGCGGCACGCGCCTGAAGAGCGGCAAGCAGCATGCTGCGGGTCGGCACAGCATCCGGTGTCGCATCGACCTTGCTGCGCAAGAGCCCCGTCGAGATCAGGTGCAGATGCGCATCATTCAGACCGGGCATGGCAAAACGCCCGGCCAGATCGACTACCCTGGTATCCGGGCCGATCGACGCCTTGATGTCGGTGTTCGACCCGCTGGCCAGCACCTTGTTGCCAAGGACCGAAATTGCCTCCGCAATCGGATTGCCGTAGCCAGTCCAAATTTTGCCACTATGCAAAACGAGATCGGCCTTATCTACGGAACTCATATTGATTTTATTCCCCCACGCCTGAAAAGAGTCTTCAGCTTTGTTTGACGAAAAGTGCTGATCGGTCGCCGAGCAGGCGAGTCCTCGTGCATATCTCACAAACGCATCGATGGAGGCCTCCACACCATCCCCGCCGTTACGTCTGCTCAGTAAGCTAGATAGTTTTGCTTGTGTCAATCGTATGCGGAAATTCGGCATTGTAAACTTAACGCTTCGAAGCCAACCTTCAGCGCAGGCATGCGACCTGGTGCCATTTTCTCATGGCAATTGCTCGAAGCTCGCGATGATGGCTGGGATGTCGTGGCTGGGAATATGAATGAGATTGTGATCGGGTCGTGGATGAAAACGAAGCATTGAAGGTGCCTCGCTGACTTGAAGCGTTTCATGATCCTCTCACGCTGTCGGATCAGCTGATGCCCATGATCTTGCTATCAGCAAGAATACGGTCGCAGAGATTGCGAAGCGATACGGCAGAATCGAATAACCAGATTGACTGATACCCGCAATCCGATCACCTTCGAGTGAAACGCTGGCAAAGGGGAGCCACGCTCGCATCGCCCTTCCCGGCGCCGGTTGCATCGGCCTAAGGTCTCCGGAGGAGAGCCTCGACGATCTGCAATGACGCTATGCCGCTCCGAGAATTTTTACGATTGCGCAATGCTCCTCAGGTCCGAAGCCGGCGTCTATACCCTTCTCAAAAATACTGGCGGCAAACGCGGGAAAGGCTGCCCCGATGCCAGCGTCCGCAGACAACTGGACGAGGCGCGCAATGTCGTGCCAGCGGTTTTTAATGTGCTCTCGGGCCGCTCGTAGGATCAGGCTCAGCGGGGCTGTCGCCACGTTCTTCCTCAGCCTTGCCCTTCTCACCTTCGATGTCGGCGTGGGTTACGCCATCTGGACCTCAGCGGCCGGCGTCGGGATCGTCGTTCTGGGCGTGCTGTTCTTCGGTCAAACGCTCAACTGGAAGAAGACCCTCGGCATTCTTCTCGTTGTCGGTGGTGTCGTCGGTCTGCGCCTCAGTGGTGCGGCGTAAGAACCCTTCGACACTTATGGGTCTTTAAAAATGCGAAGACGTCAACACAAGGAAGATTTTGACAATGATGGCCGTTAGTTGGAACTGAGATTACCTTGGGATTTCGCGGTTCTCGTGGCTTTGAGCAAGCGATGCTACACCTCCGTCAGTGCGCTCGGTCCAATGTGCTTGGCGGTGACGGGTCCGGCCAAGTGATCTCGCCTCGTCGCAGGGTGGCATATGCGTGCGGATGGGGGCGTGGCGAGGCCGAGCTGTTTCCAGCAGCAGCAATGCGGTGGTTGAGATTGGGATTGAGTCTACGCAGAGGCTAACCTAGCACCGAAGTGCGACCAGGCTTGTCCGCAAAGGGAGCGATAGGTCCTAACCAGTCCTATCCCGAACTACCTGCCCAGGATCGTAGGCGACTACGCGACAGATCCAATAATGTGGAGACTCCGCTATCGATCCTCGCGCGTGTGCCAGATCCGTAAGATATAAATCGAGTTACTTTGAATTTCATAGCGCATCTCATACCGGCCAACGAGGATACGGCGAATTTCGCGAGGTTGAAATTCTTCCAGTTCCTCGCCGAGGCGTGGATGGAGCAATAATTGCTCTGGCGCGGCAGTAAGCAATTGCACCGTTCGGGCAGCCGCATTGGGATTGAGCGGCTGCAGGAAATCGTAGAGCCGCGCCAGATCGGACAACGCTGCTATGGTCCAGTCGATTTGCATCAACGCGGAAAGGGCAGCGGCTTTTCTGTATCAAGGCTTGCTGCCCAGGTCCGGACTGCATGATGGTCAATGACGTTGCGGGCATCCACGTCGGCAAGCGCTTCAAGCGTCAGTTGATGCCGTTCTTCTTCTTGGTCGATCCATGCTGACAAGGCCTGCTTTACAATCCAGCCACGCGAACGATCAAGTCGACCGGCCAATTCATCCACCTTCTGAGCGAGAGGCAGTGGCACATGTGCCGTGATTACTTTGGTTTCCATAAACGCCTCATTGTTAATCAAATATAATCATACTGATTAACAGCGATTATGCAAAATACATGCAATTGAAATTGCTTACAAATTTATTCTTTGACAGCGGGAAAGTTTCGGCGCTGCGCCTGTAAAAATGCTACGCTTTTGATTTCAAAGGGAAAATCGGCGCAACCGGAAAGAATGGCCGCGTCAACTGATGGCAGACCATCTTGCCTTTACTGAATCATCATGACGGTCGGGTCAGAAGCCCCCCCAATACCGTCTGCGTGATCGTCTTTGCAGCCATGTCATAGTCCACTGCTGTTAGTTCGCTGACATTGAGCGCATCGCAGGCCAGTGCCTCGAATTCGGCATAGAATTGCGTCACTGACCACAACAGAATGAACAGGTGGCGCGCATCGAGTTTCTTGATCTTTCCAGCCGCTGCCCATGCATCGATTACCTTCGCCTTTTCGGACGTAACAGTTCGCATGTGATCGCGTGCTGCAACCGAAAGGTGTTCAGCTCCCTGCAATATCTCATTTGCGAAAAGGCGCGTCTCCGCGGCGTTCTCCCTGGCATTGTCCAGCTTTGCGCGCACATAGGCCTCGATCGCATCGCCGGGCTCACGATCGGCAGAAATATGCCGGAACGCATCATCCCAACTATGGATCAGGTGATCTATGGCAGCGTTGTAGATTTCCTCTTTGGACGAGAAATAATAATAGACATTGCCCTTGGGCAGACCCGAAGCCTTGGCGATTTCAACGATGCGGGCCCCATCAAGACCTTTGCGCGAGAATATCTCGACAGCGGCAGTCAAGATCTTGAGCACATTACGTGCTCTGATCGGCTCATCCGACGCGGCCTGCGCTGTAAGCCCTTTTTCGGCGGCGGCATGAGTTGCGCTAAGTTCTTCTGCCATTGGTATCCCGTTATTTCCCATAAGGTTTTGTCTGAATAATCGCCCACGTCAACACTCCTTTTCGCTTCGGAGGTACGTCTGTCCCATTGAATGGTCCGTAAAGAATCGTGGCGCCACTAAAAAAGAAGTTGACAATTTGGTCAAGTTTTTTCATGAAAAGCTGACAAAATGGTCAGGTTCTCGAAAAGACCTGCCAGAGTCGGCCAGTCGGGGGACGCGGGAATGCCAATATTGTTAAAGGCCGCCATGGAGGAATTTCTGTCAGATTGGTCCGCCGATCTGACTGCACCATGGCGCGCGCTGATCGGGCATGCGGGGCCTGACATTGAAGCGATAGCGCCCGAACTCGAGCTTGAAGTCTGGGAGCCGATTTTCCCCGTTCGTTTCGGCAAGCATTTTCCGGGAATGCCTCCCGGCGCGCACTGCCTGAGGGCATTTGACGGTATTACTCCGCACGATATTCATTGTGTCATTCTGGGTCAGGACCCCTACCCCGAACCGGGTTTTGCTACCGGACGGGCCTTTGAGGCTGGGAATCTTGCGGGTTGGCACGAACTTAACAAGATGTTCTCCAAGAGCATTCGGGCCTATATGCAGATGATCGTGGCAGCGCGAACGGGCGATCTATCAT
Source organism: Phyllobacterium sp. K27 (assembly GCF_054796155.1). Classification (NCBI taxonomy): domain Bacteria; kingdom Pseudomonadati; phylum Pseudomonadota; class Alphaproteobacteria; order Hyphomicrobiales; family Phyllobacteriaceae; genus Phyllobacterium; species Phyllobacterium sp. K27. The sequence goes on from NZ_JBTWND010000003.1 coordinate 285,631, forward strand.
ACGCCCGCAGCTTCGAAGACTGGCCGAAGACACTTACCGCCATGGAAAGCGGTGCAATCGACATCGAACATCCATCCGCTATAGCGGACCGCTGGGTCTCAAATGGCGTTCTGCTCCTGAATGCCTCGCTGACACTGACCCGTTTCAAAGTGAATATGGATGAGCATCAGACGAAGGGCCATCTGCGACTCTGGCATCCACTGATCGTGGAAACCCTGCGCGCGCTCGCCTCCCGGGGCAAGCCACTGGTTTTCATTGGGTTCGGTGGCGCCTCCGCGGACGCGCTGGCAGACGCTGGCATTGACGAGTCGGCCAGTGGGAATCTTCGCTGCATTCTGCGCAATCATCCCGCCCATGCTGAAGCCGTCCTTTCCAAACCCAATCCATTCATTCTTTGCAACGACTCTCTGAAGGAGATGGGCGCCCGTCCCATCGCGTGGTAACCATGGCGGCAACGAAAACATTCGATTTCATAATCATAGGCGCCGGCTCGGCAGGCTGCGTCCTGGCAAACCGCTTATCCGCCGATCCCTCCAACAAAGTGCTTTTGCTTGAGGCGGGCGGACGGGATCTCAACCCGTTGTTTCGGCTGCCCATGCTTATGGGCAAGCTATTTCATTCGGGCATCTATAACTGGCACTACCACACCGAACCGGAGCCGCATCTGAACGGACGCTCCCTCTATTGGCCTCGCGGCAAGGTGCTCGGCGGAACATCCACCATCAATGGCATGATATATGTTCGCGGAAACCGCCACGACTATGATCGCTGGGCGCAGATTGGCGCAACGGGATGGTCATACGATGAAGTATTGCCCGCCTTCCTCCGTTCCGAGAGCCACGTGCAACGCAATGGCGCTTACCACAATTCCAAAGGCGAACTAACGGTCTGCCGGGCACGCGGCTGGAACAGCCTGCTGGACGTTTTCAACGAGGCAGGCGGACAAGCGGGATTTCCTCTCAATGACGATTTCAACGGCGACGAACAGGAAGGTTTCGGTCGCTATGACTTCACCATAGCCAAGGGCAAACGCTGCTCGGCGGCCTATGCCTTCCTGCGCCCGGCAAAGAAACGCCCGAACCTGACAATTATCTCACGCGCTCATACACGGCGCGTCCTGATCGAGAATGGCCGGGCTATCGGCGTCGAGTTCAATCGAAAGGGCAATATTTCGCAGGTCTTTGCAGACCGTGAGGTGATCCTGTCTGCCGGTGTCGTCAACTCACCGCAGATTCTCATGCTTTCTGGGATCGGCACTGCAGACGAACTCGCACAACACAATATTCCGGTCGTCCAAGACCTTCCCGGTGTAGGCAAAAACCTTCAGGATCATGTCGATTGTGTCATGTCCTATGAGTGCCGGGAGCCGGTCACACTCTATTCGGACCTGCGCGCCGACAAGCTTACCTGGTCGGTGATCCAGGGCATGCTGTTCGGGAAAGGAATCGCGACGACGTTTCCCTATGAAGCCGGAGCCTTCGTCAAATCGCGTCAAGACCTGGTTGCACCCGACATCCAGCTTCACTTCATGCCAGCTCTCGAAAAAACCGCGAACCTGCATTTTCCAAATCCATTCAAGAAAGAGCGTGTGGAGGCCAATCACGGCTTTTCATTGCGCGTCGGGCCAGTCAATCCAGAGAGCCGCGGGGAGATCAGACTGCGCTCGGCCGATCCTATGGACAGGCCACGCATCACCGCGAACTATCTGCAAACAGAATTTGATATTCAAACGATGATCAATGCGATCCGCATGACGCGGGACATCATCAGGCAGACAGCTTTCGATAAATATCGCGGCAAAGAACTTGCTCCAGGTCCCGCCGTCGAAAGCGACGCGGAAATGATCAAGTGGCTGCGTGCCAATGCCATGACGACGTTCCACCCGGTCGGCACCTGCAAAATGGGCAGTGACCAAATGGCCGTCGTCGACTCTCGATTGAAAGTTCACGGCATAAAGGGCCTGCGCGTTGCTGACGCTTCGATCATGCCAATCATTTCAAGCGGCAACACAAATGCCCCGGCGATCATGATCGGGGAGCGGGCCGCTGAATTCATTCTCAAGGAGCCATCCATATGATCGTTGAACATCGCACCTATACATTCCGCCCTGGAACAGTCGACGGCTGGCTGAAAAAATACGAGACCGAGGGCCTGCCGATCCAGAGGCGGCACCTCAACACATTCCTCGGCCTTTATGTCAGCGAGATCGGCCACCTGCACACAACAGTTCTGATGTGGCGTTATGACAGTCTTGCCGACCGGGAGGCAAGGCGGGCAGCCATGTATGCTGACCCGGACTGGCAGGCATTCATCTCCGGGGTCTGGTCTCTCGATGCCATTCAGAGTCAGGACGTGATGATTATGAATCCGGCACCATTTTCTCCCGGCGCCTGAGACGGGGGATGTCTGAAGTGAGAAGGGTCCACAATCTTGGACCCCGATGACGACCGGGCGGCAAACGAAGCCGCCCCAATAAGAAGTTGCTGATATACAACCTCCAGAGCAAGGAAATGGGAACATGACAAAGACTTCAAATGAAATGAATATGCTGCACCGGCCTGTCGGCCGTCGCACACTACTCAAGGCCTCGGCAGGATTGGCCGCCCTTACAATTACAGGTGGTCAATTGATAGCCACTGCACGCGCTGCAAGCGGTCTCGTTGCGCTTGTGCACACGCAAGCGGCGGGTGATGCCGGTCCAGTGGACTCCATGATTGCCAAGCTCACACAACTCTCCAAAGAGTTGGGCTTCCAATATCGCGCCGTATACGCTCAGGACCCAGCGACCTATGAGACCATTTTCCGCACTCTCGGCGATGCTGGCGCGGCAGTGATTGTTTCGACCTTCAATGAGGTGGCGGAACCCTTCAAAGCGCTTGCTCCTTCCTACCCCGAGACAAAGTGGATTCAACTTTTCGCTGATCCTTTCGAGCCAGCAATCCCCAATGTCGTGACAGTGTCCTATGATTACTATCTCGGCTGTTATCTCTCCGGCATTTTTGCCGCGCGTGTGAGCAAGTCGGGCAAGCTTGGCTTCATCGGGGGCGTATCCATTCCGCCAATCAATGCCGACTATAATGCATTCAAGTCAGGTGCCTTGTCCGTGCGTCCGGATGCATCGGTCAAAATCGCCTTTGCAGGATCTTTTCAAGATCCGGCAAAGGGTCAGGAGATTGCTACACAGATGTATTCAAGTGGCATTGACTTCATCCAGACTGATGCCGCAGCAACAGATTTCGGTATCATTGCCGCAGCAAAAGAGACGGAAGGCCGTTTGGTGAGTGTCCTTGATCCTGCTCAATTCCCGCAGGGTCCCAAATCCGTGATTTCAATCGTCGGCCTCGACTTTGGAACCTCGCTCTATAACGAGGTAAAGAAGGCATTTGGCAGCGAATTTGCTGGCGGAATCCATGAGCATACCGGTTTGGGAACAGGCGTTATTGACTTCATCCCGTCGCCGCTCTTCGCCGAACAGGGGCCGGCTGACATTGTTGCCAAGGCAAAGGAAGTAGAGCCTGAGATTGCAGCGGCACGAGCAGCAATTCTCGACGGATCGTTGAAGGTTCCGTTCGATACAAAGCTCTGAGCTTCGACTGGATCATGCCGCGATGACAAAACTTAGCCCCCCAATATTTGAATGCCGCGACGTGACCGTTCGCTACGGCCATGTCCTCGCGCTGTCTAATGTCGGAGCCGTTTTCGAACGTGGTATGATCCACGCCGTAGTCGGCCAAAATGGCGCGGGCAAGACGACGTTTGCCCGCGTCCTGGCCGGTCTGGTTCGCCCTGCATCGGGTCAGATCGAGATCGACGGTTGCCCGCTTGCGGGCGGCAACGTCAGGGATGCCCGGCGTTCAGGTGTTGAACTCGTCCACCAGAGCTTCGCGCTACCGCCTTCCTTCACGGTCGCTGAAGCAATGCAGTTCGGCGCGGAAGGTGGAAGGTTCTTTACAAAGGCAAAACTTGAAAAGCGGTGGCAGCTCCACCTCGACGCGCTGGACGTGAAGGTGAGTGCAAAGCAGCGCATTCGCGACCTGCCGGTTGAGACCCAGCAAGGGGTTGAAATCGCAAGAGCTCTCGTTTCGGACGCAAAGCTGCTCATTCTGGATGAACCCACCGCCGTTCTGGCTCCCGAAGGTGCCGACAAGCTTTTCGAACGAGTGAGACATCTCAAGGAGCGCGGCGTGACCGTGATCCTTATCCTGCACAAAATTCGAGAAGTTCTGGCAATTGCAGATACCGTCACGGTTCTGCGTGGCGGCAAGCTCGTTGATGGACCTCTTGCCAGCAATGGGATTGATGCGAACCGGCTGGCAGAGCTTATCATCGGGCCAGCTGCTGCCCGCAATCTCAACCCGGAAGACACAGCCGCTTTGACCGGAACAGCGCTGATCTCGCATGCCGGAAAGCAAGCGGACATCATTGCGGCGCCGGTCCTCAAGATGCGTAACGTTTCCACGCGACCCGACCCCGAAGGCCCTGCGCTCGATGGGATCACCCTCGACATTCATCCTGGAGAAATTATCGGTGTTGCGGGCATTGAGGGAAATGGACAAAGGACGCTGGTGCGCGCAATTTCAGCATTGGCGGATGTCGTCAACGGCGACATTTCCATCGACAGAACGAATGTGACAGGAGCCCCGCTCGCCGCAAGACGGGCGATCGGGCTGCGCGTCATTCCCTTTGAGCGGAATGTAGAAGGGCTTAGCATGACAAGTTCCCTTTGGGAAAATTGGTCCGCACGAAGTCTTCTTCAGACACCGCTTTTATCCACCATCAACCCCTCTGCAATTCGCAAGCAATGCGATAGCGCCCTCAAGCAATGGGATGTCCGCTATTCCGACGTCAGTCAGCGTGCGGGTTCCTTATCGGGCGGAAACGCCCAGAAGGTCATCCTGTCGCGCGAGATGGATGAAGACGCTCGTCTTATTCTCGCGGCGCAGCCCACACGTGGTCTGGATATCGGCGCGACCTCCTTTGTATGGGACTCGATGCGCAATGCGCGAGCGCGTGGTTGTGGTTTATTGTTCATCTCGTCGGATCTTGACGAAATCTTCGATATTTCGGATCGCATCATTGTCATGCTGTCCGGGCGCATCGTCGCCGAATTCCGTCCCCCCTATGATCTTGCCGCAGTCGGCGCAGCCATGACAGGAGTGCTGAGATGATCGATCGGTTCGCAACCGTTTTCCGTGCGCTGATCTTCATCGTGCTGGGTCTTGCGCTTTGCGGCATCATCTTTCAGGCCGCTGGCTATTCAGCTTCCTTGATGTTCCAGTCTATCGCTGATGGCGCCTTCCTCAGACCCGGCGCACTGCAACAGATACTTCGCTGGGGACTTCCGCTGTTCATCACCGCTGTGGGCGTCGCTGTCTCCTTTCGAGCAGGCTATTTCAATATCGGTGCTCAGGGCCAGTTCTACATGGGAGCCATCGCAGCCGCTTTCATGGCGGAATGGCTCAATGGCGTATGGGCACCTATCCTTCTCACGGCCTGCTTCCTTGCAGGCATGACAGGCGGTGCGCTGTGGGCACTTTGGCCAGGACTTCTGCGGCTGAAATCGGGTGCTGACGAAGTGATCACTACCCTTATGGGAAATTTTATCGCAGGTCTTATCCTGCTCTATGTCACGGCCGGCCCTCTTAAAGATCCATCAGGAACCGGACAGCAGGCATCAAGTCGGCCAATTGCGAGTGACTACCGGATCAGTGACTCACTTGGACTATCTCCGACGATCATTATCATCGCTGTTATCGTCGGTCTTGCGATGTGGTTTCTGGTCAATCGAACTGCCTTTGGCGTACTCTCAGGCCTCGCTGGTCGCAACCCGACAATGGTCGAGTGGCAGGGCGCAAGAACATGGCGCATAGGGCTCGCAAGTTTTCTCCTCAGTGGCGCGCTTGCCGGTCTTGCGGGAACTATCGAATTCATGGGGCCAAATGGACGGCTGACCGGGGGGTTCCTGCCCGGTCACGGTTTCACCGCGATTCTTATCGCGCTCGTTGCCAACTTCTCGGTTGTCGGCACGGCCTTCGTGGCACTTTTCTTTGGCGGGCTTGCGTCTGCCGCTCTCTACCTGCCCATTATGGCTGGTCTGCCCTCTTCGGCAATTGACATCATCAACGCAGCCATCGCTCTTTTCATCACCGCAAAATCCAGTGCCGTCGACCGGATAGCGAAAATCGGAGGACGGATATGGAAGACTTCGTAATCGCCATCCTGCGCTCAGGCACTCCTTTGATTTACGTAACACTTGCCGGTGTGATTGCTCAACGAACAGGCGTCTGGCATCTTGGCCTTGAAGGTCTGATGATCGCTGGCGCCTGCACGACCATTCTTGGCATTGTGCTAACACAATCGATCTGGCTCGCCCTTCTGGGGGCAATTATCGTCTGCGTGCTTGGATCAATCCTGTTCTGGTTTGTAGTGGAGAAGCTCAAGGCCAACCAGATTATCGCGGGGCTGGGGCTGACAGGTTTGGGGCTGGGCGGCACAGCACTCGCCGTGCAATCCATATTCGGCACGCAGGCGGCCGTGAGCGCGCCATTCGGCTTGCCACGCATCGGCTCCGCTTTTGGATCATTCGGGTCTTTGTCGATCCTCGTGTTGATCATGCCTGCAATCGTCTTGGCAATGTGGGTGATATTGCGCCGTACCCGTTTCGGCCTGCGTCTGGCCGCTGCTGGCGAGCACCCTTTTGCCGCGCGCAGTGTCGGTGTCAATCCGGCCGTCATGCGCCTCATTGCATTGATGGTCGGCGGCGTGCTTTGTGCACTGGCGGGTGCAGAGCTTGCTGCAGGCAGCCTTCAGATTTTCGCTCAAAACATGACCGCCGGCCGGGGCTTCATGGGGTTTGCTGCGGTCATATTCGGGGCTGGGCATCCTGTCGGAGCAGCTCTGGCAGCCATGTTCTTTGCCATTGTTGGCGCACTCGGCATCAGGGCTCAGCTGGCTTTCGGCGACCGTGTTCCCCATGACCTGCTGCTCGCTTTGCCCTATTTGGCCACTGTTCTCGGCATCTGGCTCAGCACGCACCTGCGTGGAGGTACCAAAGCTGCCAGCGGCTTCGGCGAGCTACGCGATCAATAGACACCGGCTTCGCGTCGCTCCACATCGGACCTGGCGCGACGACACGACGAATAGGACACGCCCATGCCCCAGACGCTAATCAAGAATGCCACCCTTTTGACGATGTGTCCTCAGAACGGAAGCAAGCCGTTCGAAGGCGACATTCTGATTGAGGATAGGCGCATCGCTGCCATCGGCCAAAATCTCGTTGCCAATCCGAGTGCCACCCTTATCAACGGCCAAAACCGTCTCGTCATGCCGGGTCTCATCAATGCGCATACCCATTCGAGCGAAACGTTTTTTCGCGGGCGCTATGAAGGCATGCCGTTGGAAATCTGGTTGCTCTACGCCTACCCATTATTGATGGGGCCGGTCATCAATGACAGGTTGCTTTACCTGCGCAGCCTTCTTCTTGCCATGGACTCGCTGCGCAATGGCGTTACAACGATTTGCGACGATTTCTTCGATCCGCCGGTGCATGATCTCTCACGGCTATCAACAGTCTTCAGGGCCTATGAGGACGCAGGTATTCGCGCCAATGTGTCGAGCGCGGCCATGAACGTGCACACATTGGACGCCTTGCCCTTCGCCCGCGAGATCATGCCCCGCCATCTGCAGGAAAAGCTTGACTTCGGCCCGCCCATGTCAGCCGAGGCCTATATCGATTATTGCCGTTCCGCATTTGCGTCACTGCATGGCAAGGCCGGTCGGCTCAACTTCATGATCGCACCCTCGGCGCCGCAACGCTGCACCCCGGACTTGCTGCAGGCTTGCCATGCGCTGGCTGTCGAGATGGGCGTGCCGTTGCACACGCATATACTGGAAACCAAGACACAGGCCGTAACCGGGCATCAAAGCTACGGCAAGAGCTTGATCGGCTATATGCGTGATCTCGGCGTGATGTCGCGCAACACGACAATCGCCCATTCTGTTTGGGTAAGTCAGAACGACATGGAAATTATGGGCGATGCCGGATGCTCAATTGCCCATAATGCCATTTCTAACCAAAAACTTGGGGCAGGGATTGCTCCCATTCGCCGCCTGATGAATGCGGGCGTAGCCATTGGTCTTGGAACCGATGGCGTTTCGTCGAATGACACTGCTCGCATCTTCGACGTCATGCGGGTGGCCGGGCTGATCCACAGCGTCTCCGGCCCGGATCATGATCAGTGGATCCGGGCTGACGAGATTCTCACCATGGCGACGATCGGCGGGGCACGCAGTGCCATGCTGGAGAATGTGACCGGTTCGCTCGAAATCGGCAAAGCCGCTGATCTGCTGATCCTTGACCTCACGACACTCGGCTTCACGCCCCTCAACGATATCGCGAAGCAGCTTGTCTATACAGAAAATGGTTCTTCGATTGAAATGGTGATGGTTGCAGGACAGGTTGTTTTCAATGCGGGCCACCTGCAACTAATCAACGAAGCTGCGATACTGGCCGAGATCCGTGAACTTGTCCCGGCGCACCTCGCCGCGCATGCTGAACTGGAGGCACGCAACGCAGTCTTCCACTCCACTATGGCCGAAATCCATCGACGCGCCACGTCTATAGATATCGGCATGAACCGCTATACCGGACATCCCGGCGCATGAGTCTGCATTACAACGCCATCATTCTGCCGGCGGCATGCCAAAAGCACTTTACATCACTTCGGAACCGCGTTCAGGTTGGTCTTCTGAATCTCATGAGAACAAAGCAGCGCGAAAAGCCAGCTGGTGGGAGACCGTCAGTCCAGAGAAAGTGAGAACCGGAGGGGATTGGCCGCGCAAATCACCCCTAAAACTACGCTATTGCAGCCGATGCCTCCCTACTTCCACTCTATTATTAAGATTATTTAACTAATTGGAATTGCATGAAAATTTATTCTGGCGGCAAGCAACTGAAGCTGGACGGCGAGTCGCGGTCATTGATGCCCTGCCGGCGCTGCTACTTCACGCTGGGAAGTTTCATAAGCCGATCGCGCAGTTCCATCAGATCGGAGCACACGCTTTCCAGATCCGCGAGGTCGAAACCATTTGCGTGGTCCGATCCTTCTTCAAGGAGGAGCTCGCGCAATCTGCCATGATAGGTCGCAGCCCGGCCCGCCGGGTCTCTTTCACGCGTTTGGCGCAAGTGGCGGCGGATTTCAGATCGCGCCTGCAGTGGGCGAGTGCCTGGCGCAAATGATCTGCGATCAGACCCCGTCCGTCGATCTTGCGGTATTTTCGATTTCCCGCTTCCAGACACCTGTCGAGAAAAGCGAAAAACTGCTGCGAGAATTCGACGCGTGACGCCGATTGGCTGAAGCAGTTTCACGTTTCCTTGAATCGTTCAACTGCACCAAATCTCGGTGTCATGTTCTGCCGCCATTATGTGAACTTGTTTGTTTCCCAACCAGCCAGTGGATCATTGTCATACTTGCCGCAATACGCGAGACCGACGCGAGGTTGGCCACTTTCCTGGTAATCCAGCAGGACGCCTTGGCTGCCCGCAAGCTCCGGATTTCCACACATAGACTCCCAACGAGCAGACTGTTGACTTCCAATTACCATGTATACGCGTTTCGTCGAGCACCTGAAAAAGAAGCCCTGGACAGCGCGCGTGTGCGCCAAACACTGCCTTGAATCAAGAAACCCAATATGTCATATATGATTGATTAATTCAGTAAATAACGCATATCTGACACTTATACTGCAAGAGCGACGTCAGTTTGCTCATTGACGAAGGCGGCTTCGTATTCGCGCGCTAGAGTACCCGAGACGCCCACCCGTCGAAGCCCCTCTCGCCAATCATTGGAAATGCGCAGCGCCGTCTCGCGGATCATCCGACGAGCTTCTGCTTCGGCGATATCAAAGAACTCGCACGCTTCGAGGGCCAAACGGATAGACCGATCATGCACGTCGCCCTCAAGGATCGCCGTTTCAAGATGCGGATTGCGATCCGGCGCAGGATTCACATCGAAAACCGGAGACAATCGCCAGCGGCCGGCTCCCACATAGAGAAAGCCGTGGTTCTTCAGGTGGTCGTCCTTGTTTGACACGAGGATCGTGAAGATCAGGCGCAGAAAGAGTTCCCGGAAATCGGCCTGTGGGTTAGCAGCATTTGCCCGCATAAAGTCGATGATCTCCGTATAGGAACCGAGCTCGGTTCCAGTCTTCCCCAAAGCAGTACGCGCCGAGATATAGGGAATACGGGCAGTTCCGCGCCGATCAAAGCGCTGGATCAGAGCGACCGGATATGGCGTATCGGCCAGTTCCAGCCTGACCTCCGGTGTGCGGATGCCACAGGCTCGGGCCAGGCGGAGCGTTGCAACCTCGACGCATTCGATTGGCTGTTGGTCGTGAACCGAGGTGAACTTGGCAAGCCAAAGCGTCTCGCCATCGTAGACATTGGCTTTGGGGCGGGCACCGCCGGAACCGCCCGCTCCGGCGAGCACCTGCATCTCATCGGAGGAAATATCTTTGCCCTGCTCATACGCCCGCGCGATGGCGGTGATCGCCTGCAGGTCGAGCAGACGCGGAACTACGTCCGACGCTCCGCCCCGGATGATTTGCCCTGCATCGTCGAGAAATCGCAGAGCTCCCTGCCGGCAAGTATCATCGGACAGGGTCAGATATTCGAATTCGGAAAGACCATTACCATAGGCCCGCTCGAGAAGCCTGCGGCCCCAGCTATCCGGTGCGGCGTCGGCGAAGACCCCGGCCAGCGCGTCTCGCATGTTTCCGGGCTGACCAGATGTGTAAAATGGCCCAGCTTCAAGGGGAAAGGCTGGCTGTACGGCAAAAGCGCGGGAGTTCTCGATCCAGGCGGGGTCATAGGCGAAGGTCGAGAACTGGCGCGGCCCGGCCTGCGTGAACCGCAGCTGACCAACCGGTGTCAGACTCTCGCCGAGAACGACATGGGCGTTGAAGTCAGGCATCAGAATGAAGCACCGTCCGGATCGACAACATCCGTATCATCCTGTGTCCTTTCACCCTTGGCCTTCTGCCTGCGCAGTGTGGTCGCAAATGATCGTCCACGGCGCGGTTGCCGCTCAGCGACTAATGCCAGACCCAGATCGTCTTTGCGGATGTCAATCAGATCAGCCAGCCGGTCGACAAGACCAAGCACAACCAGGATATCCGCCAGCGTACCGATCCCGACACCGGTATCCCCCTTTTCCAAGCGCGCGACTGTGCTCGGCGACGTGCCCGCGCGCACCGCCAGATCGGCCACAGCGATACCGCGCCGCAGACGAGCGCCACGGATGTCGTGTCCAAGCCTTCTGAGGACAGAGATTGATTTCGGTGATCCCATAACAATAATCCAGATACGACAATTATAAGCCTATATTGCTTTATATATGACCAATTACTGAATCGACAAGAGCTTCGCGCAATAGAGCGGATACAGGGGCATGTTGGAGCCTGATAAACTCCATGGGCGTTGGCCGCCCTCCTACGTGTGAGAGAGGGCGGAAGATTTCAAAGAGCAACCGTGGAAGGCTTGCGTAATCAGGCGCCGAATGGATGCGAATGGTGACGAGCTAATTGCGAGGGCGGTATTTGCCAAGTTCGTTCCTGATAGTCTTTTGCATGCCGACAGCAACCGGCATCGTACAAGAAGTCACCACCGCCACGGTTTTGTCGTGGTTCGTGACGTTCACCACTCAACGGATATCGTGGCATCGTCAGGTCGTTGTTGCCGCTTTTACCGGGAATCTGGTCCCCGCCGCCTTTGCCACCGGCGTGATTGTCGATCGAATTTTGTCTCATCCAGCGCTGATGACCCATCGGTTGACTGCGGCAAATTTTGAATGGTGTTTCTCACAGTATCGAACGCACCGTGCATGCGACGATACCTTCCAACCCATTCCGGTCCGCATGAACAGTGCTGGGCACCCTACAATTGACGCGGTCCGTTTTTGCGTAACAAGAAGGCCGGCAGCGAGACAAGGGTATACTGCGATCGATGCCAAGAAATGCCCGGTTACCTGTTTAAGGCCTGTTCGATGACCTTGACTTGCGACGGCGCCTTGACGCGGGGGAAGTCGTAGGCGTTCACCTTTGAGGTTGCATAGCCTGCTCCCACCAGCGCCTCGGCGAGTTTGACTGCAGCGGTAACACCGTCAATGACTGTCACACCGGTCGCAGCGCTTAGCCGCTCGCATAATGCGGACATGCCTGCACAACCAAGCACAATCGCTTCGGCGCGATCCTCCAGCTTCGCCTTATGAATTTGTATCATCAAAAGCCGCTCTGCTTCGGCAGGATCACTGTCCACTCCGAGCACGGGCAGATCGATCGCGCGAACATTGCGGCAATGACGATCCGCGCCGTAAGCGGACACCAGATCTTCAATGATAGGAATGGAGCGGGGCAAAGTTGTAATGACTGTGAACCTGCGGCTGATGGTCATTGCGACTTGTACAGCAGCCTGACAGATACCGATAACGGGACCGCGCGCTATTTCCCGCGCCGCATGCAGGCCCGGATCGTCAAAACACGCAATAACATAGGCGTCGACACCCAGTGCTTCACCTTTAAGAATCTCCGACAGCATGCTCGGAACCGCCATTGCCTCGTCAGTGCCACCTTCGATGCTGACTGGCGTATCCAGCGGGTTAACCGCAGTAATATGCGTGGTTGGATTGGCGACCCGCATTGCACTGTCAAGAACCTGAGCAGTCATCGAGGCTGTAGAGTTTGGATTAACAAGACAAATATGCATGATCGAGTCCTTCATCGCGTCAGCCGCGCCGGGATTTAATGAAATCGGAGATTGACGGGGGTTCGAGAACGAACTGTCGATCAGATGTAATATAGTTGTCAGCATGGAGGCGAGCGATAGGCTGATAGGCCTCAGGATTGACGTAACGCCCTTCGGCGTCGAGACAATCGCGGCGAACATGCATGTGAACGACCTCGCCCAGAATGAGCACCCGGCGCGGATATTCGATCAGGCGTTCCACGCGGCATTCCAGAGCACATGGCGCATTCGCCACATAATTGGCATCTATCTTGGCACACTTCGCCGCTTTCAGACCTGCCATTTCCAGTTCATCGATCTCGCTATCAAAGCCCAGACCGCAAACAAGCATTTGCCGGGCGATGGCCATGTCGACCATATTGATGACGAATTCACCCGTGCGCCGGATATTGACCATCGTGTCTTTTTCTTCACCGGATTGACGCGGTTGTACCCCGAGAACAACAATCGGCGGATCATGGGAGAAAACATTGAAAAAGCTCATGGGCGCCGCATTGCTGTGTCCAGCCTGCGAGCGGGTGGTCACAAGCGCAATGGGTCGCGGGCCGATAAAGTTGGTCAGGAGGCGATACCGGCTGTCCGGTTCCAACTTCGTAAAATCAAACTGCATTGCAACCTCCCGCATATTCTATTATCGTGTACAATTATTGGTAGTAATTGTCTACAATTATGCAGACAAAATAAGTTGACATTTTTCGTCTGATCGCGATTGTCTGTGTCGATTGGGAGACGCGCGAATGACTGAACAAACAGGGGTTTCTGCACAGGATATCGTTGAACGGATTTGGCTTTCCATTGCCGAACGGCGATTGCGGCCAGGCGTACAGCTTAAAGAAGGGCAACTTGCAGCCATTTTTGATGTCAGCCGCGCGCGCGTTCGCCAGGCTCTTGCCGGGCTGGAGCGCGACGGTCTTGTCACGATCATTCCCAATCGCGGCGCCTTTGTATGCCAGCCATCGGTAGAGGAAGCGCGCGACGTATTCTTTGTGCGGCGAGCTGTCGAGCGGTGCATCGTGGACCGGCTTTGCAAATCCATCTCCAAGGTAAATGTGACACGGCTACGAACCCACGTTGCCAAGGAAAGAACTGCCAACGCGCACAATATTACGACCGATATCATCAAACTGTCCGGCGGCTTTCACTTGCTGCTTGCCGAAGTCGCCGGTTCCGATTTCCTCTTTGCGACCATGCGCGATCTGATTTCCAGAAGCTCGTTGATCACTGCGGTCTACCGCAACACCAACCGCTTCAATTGCGGTCCGGACGAGCATGCGGAAATCGTTGAAGCGATTGCCAAAGGTGACCCCGCAACCGCGACAAGGCTCATGGAGCATCATCTGGAACATGTTGAAACCGAGCTTGATCTGAGCGAGATTCGCGACCAGCCCCATGACCTTCGCTCGGCACTGGCATAAACGATCTTTCTCATGCCGCTACATTGGCTGCTCGTTCATCAACCAGATGACAAGCGATGCGGGTGCCATTGTTCAACATGCGGACTTCCGGAATCTCCACTGAGCATCGCTTTGTTGCAATGGGGCAGCGGGGATGAAACGTGCAGCCTGATGGCGGTTTGAGCGGGCTGGGCACTTCTCCACTGGCGGGCGCTCGATTTCGGTTCGGGTTCTGCACATTCGGGATCGTCTGCAACAAAAGCTGGGTGTAAGGATGGCGCGGATCGGCAAAGAGCTTTTCCGTATCGCCCTCTTCCACGATCCGCCCGAGATACATCACAGCAATCCGGTCCGACATGTGCCGGACGACACTCATATCGTGACTGATGAACAGGTATGTCAGGCCGAGTTCGTCCTGCAGTTTCCGCATAAGGTTGAGAACCTGAGCCCGTACCGACACATCGAGCGCAGAGGTCGGTTCATCGCAAACAAGAAATTCCGGTTCGCTGGCGAGGGCACGCGCGATGGAAATCCGCTGGCGTTGCCCGCCGGAAAACTCATGCGGAAACTTTTCGCCATCCGAGATCGACAGGCCAACAGTCTGAAGCAGTTCCTCAACACGTTCTGCAATCTCGCCCCGTGTCTTAAGCAGTTTCAATTCACGTATTGGTTCGGCGACAATATTTTTGACGCGCCAGCGTGGATTGAGTGATGCATAGGGGTCCTGGAAAATCATCTGCACGGACAGCGGAGCCCCTTTTGCGCCTGGGGCAAAGCGCAGTTCGCCGCTGCTGGGCTTGTGCAGCCCCGTCACCAGGCGTGCTACTGTGGATTTGCCGCAACCACTTTCGCCGACAATGCTCAGACATCCACCGGACGGGACAGTAAAACTGATGTCGTTGACGGCATGGAGATATTGGCGCGGCTTCCGATCCAGGACACGGCTGAGCCAAGGCGCTGAAACATCGAATGTCTTGATAAGACGCTCGGCAGTGAAAGCCGGCATTCTTTGTTGAGTATCTGTCATGCGACTCCTCCCGCGTTAAGCCAACAGGCGCTGGCCCCGGCGCCGACCGGCATGAGTTCAGGCTGTTCGTGAACACAACGCGGCCCAGCAGATGTGCAGCGTGGATTAAACGCGCAGCCATCAGGAATGGCATCAAGCCGGGGCATCGAGCCATCGATCTGGTTGAGGCGCTCCACCCTGGCAGCGAGTGCTGGAATGGAAGCCATAAGACCCCTCGTATAGGGATGTTTTGATGCGTGCAGCACTTGTTCCACCGGACCGACCTCGATCAGTCTGCCGGCATACATGACAGCTACCCGATCCGCCGCTTCTGCAATGACGCCCATATCGTGGGTGACAAGCATAATCGCGGTTTGCTTTTCCTTGCACAGCCTGCGCAACAAAGAGATGATCTGTGCCTGAATGGAAACATCAAGCGCCGTTGTCGGCTCATCGGCGATGATCAGCCGGGGCGATGCAGCGAGCGCCAAGGCGATGACCACCCTTTGCCGCATGCCACCGGAAAACTGATGCGGATAATGATCGACGCGCTCGGAAGGTGACGGAATACCGACCTCACCCAGAAGCTCGATCGCCCGGGCTTTCGCCTGTGCCTTGTTCATATCCAGATGTTGGCGGATTGTTTCACTCAATTGCGCGCCAACGGTGAACAATGGGTTGAGCGAGGTCAGCGGATCCTGAAAGATCGCCCCGATCTTCCGTCCCCTGATCTTCTCCATCTCATAATCGTTGAGGGTATCGATCCGCCGTTGTTCAAGCCAGATTTCGCCGCCGCTGATATGACCGGGACGCTCCAGCAGCCCCAATATTGCCAGACCGGTCATCGACTTTCCTGCACCGGACTCGCCAACCACACCAAGGATTTCGCCGGCCCGGATATTCAGGCTGACATCCGAAAGCGCAGTAACAGTGCCGTGGCGACCGGGAAATTCCACCTTGAGGTTGCGTACGTCAAGAATGAGTTGGTTAGCTGCTTCACCCATTTGCGCTGCTCTCCATTGGATAGCTGGAAGGGAAGATTTCAGATAGCGGCGGGTGCGCCCAGCTTCGCTCGGGATACTTCCCGACAAGGCGGTCAAACTGTTCCTGCGCCTGTAGCTGGGCGGACTTCATGTCGATACCCGCAACCTTGCCGCCAAGCATTGAAAGCCGTCCGTCCACGAAAGTAGCGCGTGTCACCTTGCCAGATCCGCCTGTAACAAGCGTTGTGATCGGGTCAATTGCCGGTGTCATGATCACATCATCAAGGGCAAACACGGCAATATCCGCGCGCGCACCCGCCGATAGCTGGCCGATATCTGTTCTGCCTAATGCCTTTGCGCCGCCAAGGGTGGCCGCGTCGAAAAGATCCGCACAGCGCACACGGTCCGGCACGCCATCATTGATGCGGGAGGTGATCAAACCCGCCAAAAGGTTCATCAGCATATCCGCTGGCGCCGTGTCGGTGCCCATCGCGATATTGATGCCGCGGCTGCGACAGGCCGAGAAAGAATTGAGCGTGTTTCCACCTCGGGCCGATACCAGCGGACAGTGAACAATTGAAACACCGCTCTCGGCATAGAGGCGCAAATCTTCCAGGGTTGCGTTCGTCGCATGCGGCGCAATCAGCCGCTCGCTGAGCAGCTTGTGCTTGGCAAGCCAGGCGGGTGCAGTCATTGCGTGCAGCGCCCGCACCGTATCGACTTCCATTATGCCCTGCGCCATATGCAGGCGTATCTTGCAGCCGAGTTCCCGCGCGGCAGCGTCCGTGCGTTCCAGCAATCCGATTGTGCAGGTCTCCACCCGGTCCGGTGCCAGCATTCCCCTGACGAGATCATCATGACGCCCCGACTGATCCGCGATGAACCGGATTGCATCATCCAGACCGCGCAGACCGCGTTCTTCATCAAAGACGGGCACGATCTGGCCGGGACTTTCAAGCACCATTCCACCGGAACGATAGGCAGGGCTGAGATAGACGCGCAGACCCATCTCGCCTGCCGCATCTGCCGCCGCTTCGAATTCGGCAACTGTTTCGCCCCATTCGCGATAAAAAAGCGAGGCGATGGGAGCCGCCGTCGTTATGCCGTTCAAAAGCAATTGCCCGAAGGCAAACCGCTTCTGAAAGGCCAATTCCTCCGGCGTATACATTTCATAGGGACCGGCTTCGACATAAGAGCGCGGCCACACACGGCCTTTGGCCCAGCCGGGATGATTGTCGATGCCCAGAATAGTCGTATCCAAATCAGACAATGCATCCAGATCAATCAGGCCCGGACTGATCAACGCCTTGCCAAAATCAGCACGGCGCGCCACCTCGCCCGAAAAGTCGTGGCCAACGAACACCACTTGGCCGTCTTCAAACACAACTTCTCCCTTGCGGAAGAGGCGATGTGTTCCGTCGCGGTGTCCAAGCACCCAATCGGCAGTCAGCAATGTCCTGCCGCTGGATCTGACACCGAGTTGCAAATTCTCCGGATTGCCTGTCATGGCATTTCCATGATGGCTTGACCCGCGCGGGCTGTAACGCGCCCGCGTTTGATGACCAATGGGCGCGGCGCAACGTCGACAACGGCGTGGGCCAGCGTTTCGCCCGTCAGCAATGTCAGGTCCGCATTGCATCCGGCTTTCAGGCCATACCCTTCGATCCGCATGACATCGGCCCCACCCTGCGAGACAATGTGCAGGAGATGTTCCAGCTCGTGATCCTTCCGCATTCCGTTTTTCATGCCGATGATCTTGGCACGGTCAAGCATATCGGGCTGACCCCAGGGTCCCCAGGTATCCCGAATGCCATCGCATCCGCCACCAACTCGAATGCCCGCTTCCTTGAGCCTCATGACCGAGGGCACGGTCGCCGACGGTGCACCGGTCGTAAGGATTGCCACATCCAGAGCGGCAAGCTCCTCTATCAGTTTGCCCACGCGCAGATAATCATTCATGCCGAGCGCAAAAGCATGGCTTATCGCCACCTTCCCTTGCATGCCATTGGCACGAATGCGCTCGAAAATCAGCTCCATCGTGAAGGCGCCAAGATCGCCGGTTTCATGCAGGTGGATGTCGATCGGCCGCTGATGCTTGACTGCCAGTGCAAATATTGTGTCCAGCTGACCCTTCGGATCGCGGTCAATACCGCAAGGATCAATCCCGCCGAGAACCTCGCAGCCCTGTGCAAGCGCTTCATCAAGCAGTTCCTTGGTGCCGGGCATAACCATGAGGCCGGATTGCGGAAATGCGACAATCTCGATGTCGATAATATCGCGTAGTTTTTCGCGTGTTTCCCAAACGCCTTCCACGATGGAAAGTCCGTGCGTGGGATCAATATCGACATGGCTGCGTATATGCGTTGCACCGTGAGCCGCCAGTCCGATCGCATGACGCATGGATTGGCGATGCGGGTCAATTCCGATATCGCTGCGATGTTCCCGTTCAAAGTCGATACGCTCGCGCAGGATCGCGGCCCGATTGTTCACATGCCAGGGCATGCCCCATGTGGTCTTGTCGAGATGGGTATGGGCATCAATCAGCCCAGGAACCACGATGGCATTGCCACCGTCTTCCACCGGCATGCCGGGTTTGGGCTCAAAGCGACCGAAATCGGAAATCCTGCCACTCTCGATCAGAATATCGCAATTCTCGCCAGCCATGGGTCGCACATTGCGCAGCAGTAAGTCGGTCATAAATCATCTACCTCAATTTTGGATTCAGGGCGTCGCGCAACCAGTCGCCGATCAGATTAACTGCAACGACAAGCAGGCACAGCTGAAGCACCGGGAAGAGCACGATCCACCACGAACCGGAAAACAGGAACTGGTTGCCAATGCGGATCAGTGTGCCAAGCGATGGCTGGCTTGGCGGCATACCGATACCCAGAAAAGAGAGCGTCGCTTCCGTCAAAATAGCCATGCCGAAATTCAGGGTTGCGGCGACGAGGACAGGCGTCAGCGTATTTGGGAGAATATGTTTTGCCATGATCCGGCGGGCGGGAACTTTGATCAGCCGCGCCGCATGCACATAGTCCTTGCCGCATTCCACAATCGTCTGGGCGCGTACTGTTCTTGCATATTGGACCCACGCAGCCAGGGCGATAGCAAAGACCAGAACGGCTGAGGCGCCCATCTCACGAAAATTTGCCGGCAGCATCTGTCTCACCACCGTAGAAACCAGAATGGCAACAAGAATCGTGGGAATAGACAGCGTGATATCGCCAATGCGCATCAGAAGATTGTCAATGAACCCTTCAAAGTAACCGGCAACCAGTCCAGCGCTCATGCCGATCAGCAATGACAGCGCGACGGAGGCAATGCCGATAAAAATGGAAATGCGTGTCCCGTACAAAATCGCAGAAAGCATATCTCGGCCCTGCGTATCGGTTCCAAGCAGATAGGGCCATTCGCCACCTTCCTGCCAATAGGGCGGAAGTTCAGCTTTCCACATATCGAGTTGCGCGCCGTCATAAGGATTTTGCATGGCGATAAGCGGTGCAAAAACGGCCGTAAGGATGAGAATTGCCAAGATCACCGCACCGGCAATTGCAACCTTGCTATGCTTGAACGACCACCACAGGTCGCTATTACGCATACGCCGCAGCAGAGGTGGCCGTGCTGGTCTTGGCAGTTTGGGTGGCTTGGATACATCAACAGTCATTGATCCGGCCCTTGCTCTAGCGCGCACTGCGCAAGCGGGGATCAATCACTGCATAAGCAATATCCACCAGCATGTTCAGAACAACGAAAATGAAAGAAATAATGCACAGATATGCGGCCATGACCGGTATATCGATGAATGTCACCGCCTGGATAAACAACATGCCCATGCCCGGCCACTGGAATACCGTCTCGGTGATCAAGGCGAAAGCAATCAAAGAGCCGATATTCATGGCGGTCATCGTGACAACGGGCATCAGGCAGTTTCGCAATGCGTGGCGGAAATAGATCCGCCAGCGCGGAATACCCCTCGCCCGCGCAAACTTCACAAAGTCAGAGCGAAGCACTTCCAGCATTTCGGCACGCACCAGCCGCATGATGAGCGTGATTTGATAAAGCGACAACGCGATTGATGGCAGGATAAGCGCCAAACGCCCCGATGAAGTCAAAAACCCTGTCGACCACCAGCCAAGCTTGACCACATCACCGCGCCCGAAAGCGGGCAGCCAGCCCATGCTGACGGAAAAGACCAGGATAAGCAGAATACCGACAACAAAACTGGGCAATGATACACCGACGATTGACAGAAACTGCAATCCTTCAGTGTACCATTTACCACGCTTGATTGCTGTCAGCACGCCAAGCGGGATTCCCAGCACGAGGGAGATCAGCGTTGCCACCAGCACAAGCTCAAGCGTTGCTGGAAAACGGTCGGCAATCAGTGTCAGGACATCCTGTCCATTGCGGTAGGAAATCCCGAAATTTCCCTGTGCCGCATTGACGACGAAGCGAACATATTGCGTTGGCAAACCATCATTGAGACCAAGCCGCTCGCGCAGCTCGTTCCGGTCTGCCTGCGTCATCTGTTCGTTCGCCATCAACTCCACCGGGTCACCGGCGAGCCGGAAAATCAGGAAGGCCAGCATGGCTACTGCGAGCATAACCAGAATTGCGTTTCCCAAACGCCTCACAATAAAAACCAGCATGTAGCGCTCCTAAGTCTGTCGGCCTCGCCGCTGACGAAGCCGACCGCCAAACCTATTTGGCGATATGTGTCAGCCAATGACGGGGCTTGTTGTCCGCCAGCTGGACGATGCGATCAATATTGTCCGTCATGACCCAAGCCATGGGCTGCTGATGGAGAGGAAGCATTATGATCTCGTCCTTGACCATTTGCAGGGCCTTGGTCTGAAGTTCCAGCCGCTTGTTCCTGTCCATTTGCGTCGATGCCTGAACAATAAGCTTGTCTATTTCAGGATAAGTCCATCCACCCCAATTGAAGACCCCGGCATTGTCCGTCTTGGTCTGGATCATCTGGAGCAGGATGGAATAGCTGTCGAGCATTGGCTCATTGGCCCAGCCGATCAGATAGACGTCCGCCTTGCCATTTGCGCGCTTTGGCGTTTGTGCGGCCGCTGGCGCAATATCGAGCTGGGGTTTGAAACCGCCACGGCTGAGCATGTTGATCATACCCTGGCACAGTTCTTCCTCATTGACATAAGCATCAGTGGTGCAGACGAACGTGAAAGGCAGGTCTGTCGCACCGGCTTCTGCCAGAAGCTTTTTGGATAGTTCCGGATCGAACGCCACCGGCTTGTCAAGCGCTTCGGTATAGCCTGGAATCTCCGGCGCGATGATCGCCCCGGCGGTTCGCGACTTGCCCCGCATGACGCGCTTCTGGATCAATTGCGGATCAAGCGCATGCGCGAATGCCTGCCGCACGCGTAGATCGTTGAACTTGTTTTCAGCGCCGTTATCGAGTTTTTCCTTGCGGTTGAACCCGATCATCACGGTGCGCAGATCGGTACGCTCCATGACCTTGAGGCCGGGCTGGGCCGCGAGACGAGGTATGTCCTGCGACGGCGCATTGTCGGTGAAATTTATCTCTTCTGACAGCAATGCCGCTACCCGGGTTGCCGCCGACACGATGGGCGTAAACTCGATGCGGTCAACATTGCTTTCGGACTTGTCCCACCACTGCGCATTCTTCACCAAAATGGTCTTGCTGTCAGGCACCCGGCTCTCGACAATGAAAGGGCCGGTGCCATTGGCATGATAAGTCGCATAACCTTCAAGCTTTGCACCTACATCGGTCGGCTTCAGCGAATTGTTTTCGGTCAGCCATGTCTCGTCAAAGACGTGAATATTGGTAAGGTCGTTAAGGAGCAGCGGGTAAGGTCCAGTCAACTCGATATCAATCGTGTAATCATCAACAACCTTGGCCGATTTATAAGCTGGCAGATTGCCGCGCAGGGGCGATGTCTGATCGCTGACACGCGTGAGTGAAGCCAGTACATCTGCGGATGTAAAGTCGGCGCCATTATGGAATTTGACACCCTGACGCAGGTGGAATCGCCAGATAGAGTCCGAGACAACTTCCCATGAGGTTGCCAGGGCAGGCTCGATCTGCAATTTCGCGTCATATCTGACGAGGCCTTCATAAACATGGTTCAGGAAGGCAATGGTATAGCTATCCCCGTAGGAATAGGGATCGAGCGAGTAGATATCACGGGGCGCGCCCCATTTGAGAGTTTCGGCATGGGCGGGTAAAATGAGACCCAATGCCACTGTGGCCGCAAGGCCTAGTCGCTTAAACATTTTGGTTGTGCTCCGCTTCTGGACGTTGGTCGCCTCCTTGAACGGAGGTCTTTCCTTGGTTATCTGATAGCGCTCAAGGCGCTACCGATCATTCGGTCATGCGCGTCAGCCAATGCCGTGGCTTGTTATCAGCCCGGATGACGACACTCTCGATCTTGTTGTTGGTGACCCATGCCATGGGCTGCTGATGCAGCGGGATCATGATTGCCTCATCCTTGGCAAGCTTCAGCGCCGCGGTTTCAATGGCCAACCGCTTTTCGCGATCCTGCTCTTTGGCCGCGTCTTTCACCATTTTGTCGAGTTCGGGATAGGACCAGCCGCCGTAATTGGCCACGCCATCAGCACCATTGCGGGTGGACAGCACCTGAACCAGAATCGAATAGGCATCAAGTGTAGGTTCATTTGCCCAGCCGACCATATAGACATCGGACTTGCCGCTTGAGCGCTTGGGCGTCTGCACCGCACGCGGCCCAATATCAAGCGTCGGCTTGAAGCCGGCCCGGCTCAGCATGTTGACAACACCTGAGCAAACGTCCTCCTCGTTTACACTTTCGTCGTTCATGCAAAGATAGGTAAAGGCGAGATCAGTCTGCCCGGCTTCAGCAAGCAGCTTGCGCGACAGTTCCGGATCATACTTTGCTGGCTCATCAAGTTTGGCGTCATAACCGGGTATTTCAGGCGCAACCAATGCCCCGGCTGGATGCGCCAGTCCGCGCATCACCTTCTTGTTGATCAGGTTCCGATCAATCGCGTGGTCAAATGCCTGCCGGACCCGCAAATCATTGAAAGGGTTTTCCCGGCCATCAGCCAGCCTTTCCTTGCGGTTGAATGCGATGGAAATCGTGCGCAAGTCCGAACGCTTGTCGACTTTTATGCCCTGCGTTGCTTCAAGGCGGCTAATGTCTTGAATAGGTGCCGCATCGACGAGATCAACTTCGCCGGACAGGAGAGCGGCAACACGCGTTGCCGCCGATGTAATTGGGGTAAATTCAATACGGTCGAGATTATGCTTCTTCTCGTCCCACCAGCCTTCATTCACGACAAGTGTCGTCTTGCTGTCCGGCACACGGCTTTCCAGCTTGAAGGGCCCGGTTCCATTGGCGTGATAGGTTGTATAACCCTCAACCTGAGCACCGACATCGGTGGGTTGTTCGCTCTTGTTATCGACGAGCCATTGCGCATCGAACATGAAGATATTTGTCATATCATTGAGAAACAGCGGCGATGGCGCTGAAACCTCGATATCGACCGTGTACTGATCGACCTTCTTCGAGCCGACATAAAGCGGAATATTCCCTCGCAAGGGAGAAGACGGGGCGCTGACCCGCTTCAGAGAAGCGATGACGTCGTCGGCATCAAAATCTGATCCATCGTGAAACTTTACGCCTTGGCGCAGCTTGAAGCGCCAATATTTATTGTCCATCAGCTCCCACTCTGTGGCCAATGCCGGCACAACTTCAAATTCCGGCGTGTAGCGCACCAGGCCTTCGTAAATGTGATTGAGAAAAGCGAGATTTGAGGTCGAGCCGTAGGAGTATGGGTCAACGGAGAATATATCCCGCTGCCCCGCCCATTTAAGCGTCGCCGCCTCTGCGGACGCTCCAAACAACAGAATTGATGTCATTGCCACCAGGGCGGATTTTCGCATTCTCATCATCAATGTTTCCCTCTTCCGCGAGTGCCTTTTGCAAGCTTGACCGCGCTTTTATTGACAGCATAGGGCCATAAGGATTTCTCTTTGTCAACGATATTGTCGACAATTTTACGTAGGATTGGCACCAATTTCAGCAAAGAGGTTGTCGCCTCTGAAAGCAGGACGCGGCGAACCTTCGAGGCAAAGGCCTCAGGTCGCCAAGCAACGTGTTGGGAGCAGGATAATTCCGATCCAACAATCTGGCATATGAAACCGTCCTTGCGGGCTGTTAATAAAGTGAACCATAAAAGAAATTGGTTGCGTCATGCTTTGTTGTTAATTACGCTCAATAATGTGCGAAACTACGCTTGGCTTCAAAAATCTTCCCCTAAACTTTTGTTTTAGCGCCAAGCTCTATCTCTCACATAGTGAACCATTGCCAATATTGATCCGCTTTCTAGGGTTTCCATGTCCATTCGTGCCAAACCTGCTGCAAATTCCGGGCACGCTCTTGAGCGGCTGCGCACACTGTTGAGCTCTGTTCCATTGGGTGGGGAACTCCGCCTCCCCCCTGAGCGGGAATTGGCTGAGGAAATCGGCGTCGGGCGGCGTGCTCTTCGCCGGGCGCTCGAAGTTCTGGAAGATGAAGGCCTCATATGGCGTCAGCAAGGGAAAGGAACCTTTGCCGGTTCACAACAGGTCTCAAGCACGCTCCGCGTCAGCAATCTGGCAGAATTCACCAATCCGCTTGAAGTGATGGAGGTGCGCATTGAAATCGAGCCGGTGCTTGCTCGCATGGCTGCCACCAAGGCCACACCCGTTCTGATCCAACAACTGGAAAGATTGGCGTCCAAGGCAAAGGATGCGACAGACATTGATTCCTGGGAGCTTTGGGACGGGGCTTTTCATCGCAAGATCGCAGAGTCGGCCGGTAATCAGCTTTTTATCCTTTTCATGGGCATGATTGACCAGATCCGCCAAAACGATGCCTGGCGCCACTTTCGTGAACGGACGCGGTCCTCTGGTCGCACCACGCTTTCTGTAGAGCAGCACGACGCCGTGATCGAAGCTATTCGCCGTTTCGATCCCGCCGAGGCAGAAGCTGCCATGCGCAGGCATCTGGTTTCCATTCGCAGCGCGGTGATCGAAGCCATGCAGCTTACAGACAGTGTGCCGCCAGTTTGGGACTCAGCGCCCGATGATGAAATCAGCAGTAAAAAAGTTCAACTAAAGAGGGAATAAAATGAACTGCATAAAGAAACTCCTTTTAACCGCCGCCATTGTTGGTTCGGCCTCCGCGGCCTTTGCCGCTGACCTGCGCATAGGTCTGCAGGACGATGCGGATGTTCTGGATCCGCATCGCGCCAGAACTTTCGTCGGACGCATCGTCTTCACCTCCCTGTGCGACAAGCTTTTTGACATCAATGAAAAGCTCGAAATCCAGCCGCAACTGGCCAGGGAATGGTCATGGTCGGAAGATGGCAAGGCGCTTACCGTCAAACTGCGCGACAACGGCAAATTTCATGACGGCACGACGATTGACGCTGCTGCGGTGAAGGCCAATCTGGAGCGCGCCAAGACATTGCCGGAATCGCTGCGCAAGAGCGAAGTTGCCTCGATCGATTCCGTAGAGGTTGTTGATGCAACGACGCTCGTGATCAAGCTGGTCAAGCCCGACGCATCACTCTTGTCGCAGCTCTCGGATCGTGCTGGCATGATCCTGTCACCCAAAGCTTTCGAGGGTGGCGACTTTGGCGAAAACCCTGTCTGTTCCGGACCGTATAAATTTGTCGAGCGTATCCAGAACGACCGCATCGTTCTGGAAAAATTCCCGGATTATTGGGATGCAGAGAACTTCAACTACGACAAGCTTACCTTCATTCCGATCTCGGATTCGACAGTGCGTCTGGCAAATCTGCGCTCGGGCGATCTTGATCTCATTGAGCGTATCGCCCCCTCGGATATTGAAGCTGTGAAGGGCGATTCCAATCTGGCATTCTATCCAGTTACCGGAACCGGCTATCAGGCTTTGACCTTCAACATGAAGAAGGGCGACAAGGATACATTTCCGATCGGGCATGACAAACGCATCCGTCAGGCGTTTGAACTGTCCATCGACCGCAACGTCATTAATGATGTCGTTGGCCAAGGCATCTTCCAGCCTGCCTACCAGCCGTTTCCACCAACCAGCTTTGCTTATGACAAGAAGTTCGAAAGCCGCCAGCGTGATGTCGCCAAGGCCAAGGCGCTATTGGCCGAAGCTGGCCATGAGCGCGTCAAACTCGAAATCGCCTTTGGCAACAATACCGCTTCCCAGCAAATCTATGAGCTGATCCAGGCAATGTCCGCCGAGGCCGGTTTTGACATCTCGCTGCGCCCGACAGAGTTTGCCGCGCTGCAATCGGCGCTGAAGGATGGGTCCTTTGAAGCGGGCCAGAGCGGTTGGTCAGGCCGTGCCGATCCGGATGGCAATATTCACCCATTTGTCAGCTGCAAGGGCAATCTCAACGACGCGCATTTTTGCAGTGAAAAGGCCGATGCCCTGCTTGAAGAGGCCCGCAGCCTGACAGATCCGGCCAAGCGGAAGGCTCTTTATGATCAGGTTCAGGAAATTACCCAGGACGAACTGCCCATCGTCTATCTCTACTATCAGCCATGGCCATTTGCAGCGCGGGCCAATGTGAAGGGTTTCACTGCTTATCCCGATGGCATGATCCGCCTCAAAGGCGTTTCGTCCGAGGGCTGATTTTCGTGGTGGGGAGTGGCCAATCCGTGGCGCTCCCTTGCCCTTCCGTTTCCAGCTTTAAAGTGTTTCCCCATGATCGAGATTGTTTTCAGACGATGCATCGTCGTCCTGCCCACGCTGCTTCTCGTTTCCATTATCGTATTCGGTATGCAGAAACTTCTTCCCGGCGATCCAATTCTCACCATGGCTGGCGAGGACCGCGATCCGCAGACCATTGCCTATCTACAGGAGAAGTATCATCTCAATGATCCGATCCCGGTTCAGTATTTCGCCTGGCTCGGACAAATTTTGCGGGGCGATCTGGGCATCTCGCTGCGTACCGAGCAGCCAGTCCTCAGCCTGATTGCGCAGAAGCTGCCGGTCACCATCCAGCTGGCGGCGTTCGCCATGGTCATAGCCTTTATCATCGGCGTGCCCGCCGGCATTATTTCTGCCATACGCAAAGGCACGGCCACGGATTACGCAATCAATGTCGTGGCCTTGTCCGGTCTTTCGATTCCCAATTTCTGGCTTGGTCTTATGCTCATTCTGCTGGTCTCGGTGCAATGGCAATTGCTCCCCGCCTCCGGCTACACCTCCCCGCTTGAAGATCTCGGCCAGAACCTGCGCACGATGATAATGCCCGCTTTCGTTCTGGGAACGGGACTGGCGGGCGTTCTGATGCGCCACACCAGATCAGCCATGCTCGGCGTGCTGCGCTCCGATTATGTGCGAACAGCCCGCGCCAAGGGCTTGAATGAAAAGACCGTAATTCTGCGCCATGCGCTGAAAAATGCGTTGGTTCCGATCATCACGCTCTCGACGCTGCTGTTTGGCGAATTGCTCGCCGGTGCTGTCCTGACCGAACAGATATTTACCATTCCCGGCTTTGGCAAATTGATCGTCGATGCCGTATTCACCCGTGATTATGCCGTGGTGCAGGGTGTGGTGCTTTGCACCGCCGTCGGATTCATCCTGATGAACCTCCTCGCCGACATTCTCTATATCGTCGTCAATCCACGCCTGAGAGATGCCACATGAGTGCCGTCACCTCCGTTCGCCATAGTCCTTTCGGCCGCCAATTATCTAAATTCACACGCAACAAGGCGGCCGTTGCCGGGGCTATCATTGTCGGTGTCTTCGTCGTGCTCGCGGTCTTTGCTCCCTTGATTGCGCCCTATGATCCTTTTCAGACGAGTTTCACCACGATACGCAAGCCGCCTTCTGCCCAATTCTGGCTAGGAACGGATGAGCTGGGGCGCGATATTTTCTCGCGTATGATCTATGGCGCTCGCGCATCCTTGATGGCGGGCGGCGTATCCGTGGTGATTGCCGTCATCGTCGGCGTGCCATTTGGCCTGCTTGCGGGATATTTCGGTGGCTGGATTGATGGTATCATTTCGCGTCTGGTCGATGCAATGCTGGCCATTCCCTTCCTCATTTTCGCAATTTCGCTCGCGGCATTTCTGGGTGCCAGCCTGACCAATGCGATGATCGCCATTGGCCTGTCAGCCGCGCCGATCTTTGCCCGCCTCACAAGAGGACAGGTTCTCTCGGTCAAGGCGGAAGAGTATGTCGAGGCAGCACAGGTCATTGGCCTGCGGCACCCGCGCATTATCCTGCGCTACATCCTGCCGAACTCAATTCCTCCGGTCATTGTACAGGCTACGCTGACGATAGCCGCGGCCATCATCGCAGAGGCCAGCCTGTCTTTCCTCGGACTTGGCCAACAACCACCCAACCCTTCCTGGGGTTCCATGCTGAACACCGCCAAGAATTTCATCTCGCAGGCGCCCTGGATGTCGCTGTGGCCGGGGGCCGCGATCTTCCTCGCCGTTTTGGGTTTCAACCTTCTTGGCGATGGCCTGCGCGACGCAATCGACCCGCGTGAATACTAAACATCCATACGTAGCAGGAATGACAAATATGTTTACAACGAGACCGGAAATTTTGGGCACCTTTGGTGTTGTGACCTCCACGCACTGGCTCGCGTCAGCTGCCGGTATGGCCATGCTGGAACGCGGCGGCAATGCCTTCGATGCTGCGGTCGCCGCTGGCTTTGTGCTGCAGATTGTAGAGCCGCATCTAGTCGGGCCTTCGGGCGAAGTGCCGATCATTCTCTATTCGGCCCGGACACAAAAGACCGAAGTCCTGTGCGGACAAGGCGTTACCCCGCAAGCCGCAACCATCGACGCTTACAAGGCGCTGGATCTTGATCTCGTCCCCGGTTCCGGGCTTCTGGCCGCCGTTGTGCCCGGCGCGTTTGACGCATGGATGGTTCTTCTGCGTGATCACGGCTCCATGAAGCTGCGGGATGTGATGGAACCTGCGATCCATTATGCTCGGCACGGGCATCCGCTGCTGCCGCGTGTTGCCAATACGATCAAGGACAATGCGGAATTCTTTGCCAAGGAGTGGCCAACATCGGCGGCGACCTGGCTGCCCGGCGGCAAGGCTCCGGAAGCGAAAAAACTGTTTTGCAATCCTGTCCTTGCCGATAGCTATCAGCGCATTGTCGATGAGGCGGAGGCAGCAGGCGGCAATCGCGAAGCGATGATCGAAAAGGCACGCGATGCCTTTTATCGTGGCTTTGTGGCAGAAGCGATTGACCGTTTCTGCCGCCAGACCGAAGCCATGGACACCAGCGGGCGTCGCCATAAGGGCCTCTTGACCGGCGACGACATGGCGCGTTGGAGCGCAACATATGAAACCCCTCTGACCTATGACTATCATGGCTGGACTGTTGCCAAGACAGGGCCTTGGGGACAAGGACCGGTATTCCTGCAAACATTGGCGCTCCTCAAAAAGCTTGATATCGCTGCCATGAAGCCGGACAGCGCCGAGTTCATACACACTGTAACGGAAGCCATGAAACTCGCCTTCGCTGACCGTGAGGTTTATTACGGCGATCCGGATTTTGTTGATGTTCCGATGGAAGCGCTGCTGTCTGACGCTTATAGCGATCAGCGACGTGCGCTCATCACAAACGAAGCATCGATAGAGTTACGGCCCGGCACGATTCCGGGTTTTGAGACACAGCTCAAGACGGCAATGTCGCAGGTGCGTTATGCCGGTGCCAGCGGCGATATTGGACCGGGCGCAGGTGAGCCGACCATGGCGCATTTGCGCACTGAAAAGCGTGGCGACACGGTTCATATCGACGTCATCGACAAATGGGGCAACATGGTCTCCGCCACGCCATCGGGCGGATGGCTGCAATCATCGCCGATCATTCCCGAGCTTGGCTTTGCGCTCAACACGCGCGCGCAAATGTTCTGGCTGGAACCGGGACTTCCAGCCAGCATGGCGCCGCTCAAGCGCCCGCGCACAACATTGACCCCTTCGCTGGCTCACTATGAAGGAAAGCCGCGTCTGGTTTTCGGAACGCCGGGCGGCGATCAGCAGGACCAGTGGCAACTGGCGATGTTCCTGCGCCGGGTCCATCATGGTCTCAACTTGCAGGAAAGCATTGACCTGCCTTTGTTCCACACCATGCATTTCCCCTCCTCCTTCTATCCGCGAGAGGCGATCCCGGGTCGCCTCGTCGTCGAAGAGAGCTTTGGCCGTGAAACCATCGATGCGCTCAAGGCACGCGGCCATGATGTTGAGATCGTTCCGCAATGGTCAGTCGGTCGGTTGACCGCCGCCGAGCGGGAACCGGATGGCATTTTGCGGGCAGCCGCTACGCCGCGCCTTATGCAGGCCTACGCAATCGGACGTTGAGGATTTACCGCCCGGCCATCGCAACCGGGCGGCCTTTAGTGAAAGGCATAGAATATGTTTGGCATTCCTCTGTTTGAGTTGTCCTTTTTGGTGGTCGGCCTGCTGGTGGCGGGCGCGGTGACCGGCTTGCTTGCCGGTCTGTTTGGCGTTGGTGGCGGGGCTGTCGCCGTTCCGGTTCTTTACGAGCTGTTCCGCTTCATGGACGTACCGGAAGAAGTGCGCATGCCACTATGCATCGGCACCTCTCTGGCCATCATCATTCCGACCTCTCTGCGTTCCTTTTACGCGCACAAGGCCAAGGGCGCAGTTGATATGACAATCCTCCGCCAATGGGCTGTTCCCGTGGTCCTCGGCGTCGTTCTTGGCAGTTTTGTCGCCCGCTATGCGCCCGCTGACCTCTTCAAGATTGTGTTTGTCGTGGTCGCCGGTGTCTCCGCCATCCGCTTGCTGTTCGGCAATGATCAGTGGCGTATTGCCGATGACCTTCCGGCAGGTTGGCTCATGCGCAGCTACGGGCTTTTGATCGGCATTCTGTCGTCTCTGATGGGCATTGGCGGCGGGCAATTATCAAATCTGTTCATGACGTTTTATGGCCGCCCGATCCACCAGGCGGTCGCTACCTCGTCGGGTCTCGGCATACTGATCTCAATCCCCGGAACACTTGGCTATATGTATGCAGGCTGGCCCCGCGCGTCGCAGTTTCCAGATGTCGTCGCGCTGCAATTCCCGGTCGCCATCGGCTTTGTTTCCTTGCTGGGGCTTGCCCTTTTCATTCCAACCACGGTCCTGACTGCCCCGCTCGGGGTCAGGCTTGCGCATTCCTGGTCCAAATCAAAGCTGGAGATAGCCTTCGGCATTTTCCTTCTGCTGATCTGCCTTCGCTTCCTTGCCAGCGTGCTGTTTTAAGTTTCAGATGAGAGATACAAGATGACGCCCCCCATTCTTTCTGTCACCAAGCTGCGCACCTCCTTTTATAATGACAGGGTATGGACGCCGGTCATTCGCGACATCTCGTTCGACATCGCACCAAAGACGACAGTGGCTATTGTCGGTGAATCCGGTTCAGGCAAGAGCATGACCGCACTGTCGATCATGCGATTGCTGCCTGGCGGCAACAGCAAGGTTGAAGGCAGTATTGCATTGGCGGGGCGCTCGCTTCTCGACTTGCCCGAGAAAGAAATGCGCAATGTGCGTGGCAACGAAATTGCCATGATCTTTCAGGAGCCGATGACCAGTCTCAATCCGAGCCTGACCATTGGATTTCAGATCGCTGAAGCCTTGATGCGCCATCGCAATATGAGCCTGACCGAAGCCGAGGCTGAAGTCATCCGGCTTCTGGAGCGTGTGCGCATCCCTTCAGCAAAATCGCGCACCAACGACTATCCGCACCGGCTTTCCGGTGGCATGCGCCAGCGCGTCATGATCGCCATGGCGCTGGCGTGCAAGCCAAAGCTCCTGATCGCCGACGAGCCCACCACTGCGCTGGATGTGACCATTCAGGCTCAAATTCTTGAGCTCATCCGTGATTTGCAGGAAGAGGAAGGCATGGCCGTTCTCTTTATTACGCATGATATGGGCGTGGTCGCCGAAATTGCCGACCGCACCATTGTCATGCTGCGCGGCGATGTAGTCGAAACCGGCGATACCGCCGATATTTTTGCCAATCCGCAGCATGCCTATACGCGCTCGCTTTTGTCTGCCGTACCAAAGCTCGGGTCGATGATCGGCAAGGTCCGGCCGCTTCGCTTTCCCCTGGTCGATCAGCAGACAGGTATTGCAGCTGAGCCGCCAGAGGGCATTGATACGGTTGAGGCTACAAAGCCAATTCTCGAAGTAAAAAACCTGACCAAATATTTCGACATCCGCAAAGGCGTCTTGCGTGGGCTGGCTGGCCGCGTGCATGCGGTCGAGAATGTCTCGTTCAATATATATCCCGGCGAAACGCTTGCTCTGGTTGGCGAGTCCGGCTGCGGCAAGTCAACCACAGGCCGCTCTATTGTCCGGCTGACCACGCCGACCAGCGGGTCAATCCGGCTTGCCGGGGACGACATTCTGAGCATCGAAAAATCTTCCTTTCGAGACATGCGCAAGCGTATGCAGATGATCTTTCAGGACCCCTATGCCAGCCTCAACCCGCGCATGCGCATTGGCGAGAGCATAGCCGAACCAATGATTGCCCATGGCACGGAAACGCCAAAACGTGCCCGCGAACGCGTGAGCGAACTTTTGCATAGTGTCGGTATGAGCGGTGATGTTTATGACCGCTATCCGCACGAGTTCTCCGGTGGCCAGCGCCAGCGCATATGCATCGCCCGCGCCCTGTCATTGGGACCGCAACTCATCATTGCCGATGAGGCCGTTTCCGCGCTCGATGTTTCGATCAAGGCGCAGGTGGTGAATCTGATGCTGGACCTACAGGAAAGGCTGAAACTGGCCTTCCTCTTCATTTCCCATGATATGGCGGTAGTCGAACGGATCAGCCATAGGGTGGCGGTGATGTATCTCGGCGAGATTGTCGAGATTGGAACGCGTGCCAGCGTGTTTGGCAATCCGCAGCATCCCTATACCCGCAGGTTGCTCTCTGCGGTGCCAATGGCCGATCCAAGCCGGCGCGCCGGAAAAAAACGGTTGGTCAATGACGAATTGAAGAGCCCGATCCGTGCCGTGGATTATCAGGTTCCGATCCGCCAGTTCAAACAGATAGGGCCTGATCATATGGTGCAGGAATGGGGAACAGAGTGGAGTTGATTGCCCACTCCATTGCTTATATCGGTGCTGTTTTCCGGCTCTTAACCGGCGAATAAATTGTCGGCCATAAAATCCACGAAGACGCGGATTTTCGGCGACAGATAGCGGCTGGCACAGTTACCTTAACTTTCGTTTAGATCCGTTTCGGTCTTTGATCTCTTGAATAAGCGTTTTTGAGGTATGCGACTTCGGGCCATGCGTGCATGACAGCCTGGCGAAGTTGGCGGTGAGCTGATGATGTGAATTTGCTGCGGGGAATGTGGTGAAGGTTGGTCGCTCAGGACAAGAGCCTCGCCGCCTCGCCTTGTTGTGTTAACAGTTCGACCGCCTGTTTATCGAATGAGACGAAGGTTTCGCCCCCCAACCAATTGCCCTCATAGGCCATGATGCCGTCCGCGAAATCGCCGCCAGCCTCGTGGACCGCAAGCCCAGCCTCAACAGCGGGTCGGTTCATCACGACATTTTCAGTATCCAGCAAATCGCGGATTGTCACGGATACATCTTCTTTCGACAGCTTCGCACCCCGGCGCAATATCCAAACCAACTCACACAAGCAGGGCAAGGACACCGCGATCAGGGAAGCTCCTTTTAGCAGCTTGCGGGCAGCGCGGCCTTGCTTTGCATCATCCTGCAAAACCGCTCGAGCCAATACGTTTGTATCGACAGAAATTTTCATTTTTCCCCTGCCCAACCGGAGGCGGCAATCTCGTTCATTTCTTCAATCGTCATCAGCTTCTTGACCTTACCTGCGTGTCGACCGATGAAACTGTCAATGGTGCCCGTTGGCCTCGCCGCCTTCACCCGAAGCTCACCGCCCGGCAGCTTGTCAAACTCGATCCGTTCGCCCGGCTTGATGCCAAGGTGTTGTAGTAAGTCCCGCTTTAGCGTGACCTGCCCTTTCATCGTTACCGCTAGTAAAGTCATGGGAGATCTCCTTTTGTAGGATAGATAGTAATTGAAATTCTCATTACTTACAAGCTGAATCAAGAATGCGGTGATGTTAGAGCAATTCCAGCAAAAGTGGGAACCGGTTTTGCGTCCGGAATTGCGTAAAAACAAAGAGATAGAGCATTGAAGGCGACTCCGTTTTGCCGAAAATGCTCTAGATCGCAGCCTCGGGCTGACAGTGTCAGAACCTTACAACTGGCATGCGGTCAGCCGTGCCAACCGGGCGAGTGCGAGATGCACCAGATCCGTGTTCCTCGTAATAGCATGACAGCCCGCAGCTTTCAGTTCGATGAGCTGAGCGTCATAGGCCCGATCTTCGGTGGAAACATGAGGTAATCGCGGCAGCGCTCTCTTCACGTTTTGGTGCATACTGCGATGTGCAACATTATTGGAGGCTGCCATGACCACATTTGCCGCGTTGGACGTTTCGCCGCAAGGAAAAGAGCTTATCCTTTAATAATAGATTCGCTCGCGAAGCAATAGGTTGATCCTTATCCCCTTCTGTCTAACAACCGGTCTGGCGGACTAAAGATCATGATCCGCCAGATCGGAAACGCATTCTTTCAACGGGGCAACAAGCTCCCACATGCGACGTTCATCAGTCACGGTAATGTGGGCACTGCCACGCAGCGCCAGCGGTGTAGCGCGCTGCAACACGACATATCCAAAGCCGGATTTGTGATCTATTTTAACAGCGGGCCCGTTGTTTGTTTCGTCCCACCGGAGTTTTAAAAGTTCTTCGTCCCCGCTGCTGTCAATCGTCCAGGAAATGGTGATCTTTCCCAGCGAAGACGCCAGCACGCCATATTTTGCGGAGTTCGTCGCCAACTCATGCATTGCCATGCCGATATGCAATACGGCGGATGCTCCAAGCACCAATGGAGGTCCTGCAACCGTTATAAGTCCATCATGCTTAAACGGTCGCAGTTGATCGTTTATCAAGGTTTTCAGATCGCCGCCTTTCCAGTCGGTTGAAACCAGCACGTCATGCGAGCTGGCAAGCGATGCTATGCGTTCATTGATCTGGCGTTGGAACTCTTCCACACTCTGCGTTCGCTTGGCGGTTTCCCTGATGATGGACATCATAACCGCGTACTGGTTTTTCACGCGATGATTAACTTCGCGAAGCAAGAGCCGTATGCGCCGCTCATTATCGCGCGAAGCAGTGATGTCACGCGCAATTTTCGAAGCGCCGACAATCGTGCCGTGATCGTCTTTGATGGGTGAAACAGTCAGCGAGACGGGAACGAATGAACCGTCTTTTCTGACACGAAGAGTTTCAAAGCTTTGAACCACCTCACCGGCCCGGACACGGGAAATGATGTCATCTTCTTCACTCTGATGGCTCTCGGGAATCAGAATGCGAATACTCTTGCCTAATACCTCGTCCGCCTTGTAGCCGAAAAGGTGTTCGGCCGCCGGGTTCCAGCTGGTAATGATACTGTTCAAATCCTTGCTGACAATTGCATCGAACGAACTATCGACAATGGCAGCCAACCTGGCGGCTACCAGCTGGTGATTTTCATCCGCACTCACGTAGTAGGTCTCCATTAGATTTAGCCAGCATAGGCGCTGCGTGGCGTTGGCTGCGGTACACTATCAACTGCCCTTGCATTAGCAACAGCACTTATTGTTTCATGGTGAGCCACCATGAAACCCTTGGTATCCCGCGAGACGGGACAAGCCGGTTATGTCCTGGATTTCTCGCCCGGATAGGTATTGGTCTTTAGATTATTGGCGAGATGTGCGGTGTTTCGTGCCATCATCGCTACCGTATTGACAATGGTATCGGGCACCTTCGTCAAATCCACAAAGTTCACGCTGCCCATGGCTTCCCCCACCCAGTAAGCCACGGCATTTGGCGCAAGAGAGAAACCCACATCATTCAAAGCCTGATAAAGTTCGGCAGAAACATGATGCGCGCCATCTTCATTTCCAACCACAGCCACGGTCGCAACCTTGCCATAGGTGAGCATACGGCCCTGATCATCCGTTTCGTTGAGGAAGGCATCCATGCGTTCGAGCGCACGCTTGCAAACACTCGAGGGCTGCCCCATCCAGATCGGTGTACCAAGAATAAGTATGTCGGATTCTAGAAGCCTTTTTCTTATGGAGGGCCAGTCATCCAATTCGCCCTCATCGGATTTCACCCCCGGTTTAACGTTGAATTCGG
Source organism: Phyllobacterium sp. K27 (assembly GCF_054796155.1). Lineage (NCBI taxonomy): Bacteria > Pseudomonadati > Pseudomonadota > Alphaproteobacteria > Hyphomicrobiales > Phyllobacteriaceae > Phyllobacterium > Phyllobacterium sp. K27. The sequence continues at coordinate 322,024 of NZ_JBTWND010000003.1, forward strand.
CAAGACGAATAGAGGACGTTTGAACACCAAACGCCTCAAAGGCTTCAGCAATCAGATCAATCATCTTTTGCGTCGATGACTGTCCATCGACCTTCAGCGTGCAATTAATGGCAAGTGCTTTGAGCGTCATAATTCAGAACCTTTTGGTGGTTGTTTGAAAAGAAACCGCCCACACGGTTCAAGGTTCCGGACTAGTTCAATTTATCCTTGGCAAAAACAAGAGCTTCGCTGGCAAAACGATCACCCACCCGCATTTATGCTATACAATATCAAGAGAGGCCAAGCGCTAGATTGGGGATTACACTTGCAACATCCCGATGTATCGTAATGCTCAAGGCTATACCACTGCATGGGCAATCAATTTGACCGATGAATCTCCCTCTGGAAAGAAACCGCCGAAGCGGATGCCCCGCTGGATCTTCTGGTCGATCCTGATTGCTGCTGCCCTTCCATTGTTCATGGCCCTTGGTGTTGGCGTCACATATTTCACAATGATCTCCAACGTCAGACACATCAAAGTCACCCCCGATGAACTGGGTGACAACCGTCCCGCCAAAGCATCACCGTCCGCAATCAATATTCTTCTGGTCGGCTCCGACCGGCGAGAGGGAAGCGATGCCGCCCGTTTTGGCGAGCGCTCCGATACAATCATGTTGGCGCACCTGCCAGCTGAGCGGAATGAACTGGCAATCATCAGCTTCCCGCGGGATTTGCGGGTTCGGCTACCCGGATGCATCCCGCGCAACGGCTTGCCGGGACAAAGGGCGCAGCGCGGCATCATCAATTCGTCATTCAGTGCCGGAGGTATTGGTTGCATCTGGAAAACCATTGAGACACTTACCGGCATCCATATCGATCACTTTGCCATAGTCGATTTCACCGGCTTCAAAATGCTGGTGGATGCTGCCGGTGGGGTGGAGGTTTGTATCCCCGAACCAATCCACGACACCTATCTTCCGCTCGACCTGCCATCCGGTTTACAGGTTCTGCGTGGCGAACAGGCACTCGGATATGTGCGGGTGCGTCATGGCCTGAGCAACGGAACCGATATAGGGCGCATCCAGCGCCAGCAACACTTTCTGTCCGCCTTGGGCAATAAGGTCATGGGCGGCGGCATGTTGTTGAATCCCGGCAGAGTGATCAACTTCCTGAACATTGTCAGCAAATCTGTCACCACTGACCCGGAATTTACGCCCGCGCTGATGATAAAACTGGCGCTCGCCGTTCGCGTGATATCGTCCGACAATATCCGTTTTTTGACAACACCATGGCGCGATTCCCCCAATTATCCCGGCCGGGTTGAACTGCTGGATGGTCCCTCTAAACGCCTGTTCCGTTCCATTGCCGAGGAACAGCCGTTCAACCGGAACGACCTCAAACAATCCCAACCGGCAATAACGCCTCCCTCGGAACAAAAGCCCGGGCAGGAAAGTAATGTCGCAGCGCCAGCGCTGACCAACACACGGCCAGCGCATTTCCCCTGCCCCTAGGAGCAGGACTTAGGGCCTGGTAATTCTGAATTGACAAGCCACCGCCTCACAGCGTTATGATGGTGTGCGCCAAGAAGCTTGGAGGAGATTTATGGACGCCCTTGCAGTTCTCGTCAGTATCGTCGCGGCAATGGCGGTTGGTGCCATGAGTCCCGGCCCAAGTTTCGTGCTGGTCTCGCGCATAGCTCTTTCCAGCTCGCGCGCCCATGGTCTCGCCTCCGCGTTGGGCATGGGTGTGGGGGGATTGATCTTCGCCTCATTGGCAGTGCTGGGGCTTACAGCGCTGCTGATGCAGTTTGAATGGCTTTACCTGGCGTTTAAAATAATCGGCGGCAGCTATCTGCTCTATATGGCCTATCGTATTTGCCGAAGTGCCTCAGCGCCTTTGGATACGGGTAAAGCCGTGCGCAGCACCAAAGAAATAACGGTGCAACGCGCGTTTTTCGTCGGATTGCTTACCCAGCTCAGCAATCCGAAAACCTCCATCTTCTACGCCAGTATCTTTGCTGCGGTGCTGCCCGCCGATCCCGTCAAATGGCTGCTTTTTGCAATTCCGGTTTCTCTGTTCCTTGTCGAAGCAGGATGGTATTCGATCGTCGCCTTGGCGTTTTCCGGTTTCCGCATGCGCGCACTATATGGCCGCCTGAAAAAATGGCTTGATTATACGGCAGGAACAGTCATGGGCTTTCTGGGCATCAAACTTATTATCGAGGCCTTTAACCGCAAGATATGAGCGGCACGCCTTACGATGGGTGGCGCACAATATCCACCTCAATGCCATGAATGGCGCCGGTCATGGAACACAATATTTCTCGGCGGAGAGGGAAGCCCCCAACACAACTGGACTATCATCAATCATCGTGCTGGAATGAACATGCGCCGGAGCGTGCCATCCTTCAGAACGAACTGGTGGAACAGCGCTCCGGTCGCATGCAGGACGATCAGCACAATGAAAGCTGGTTTGCCAAGCCCATGAATATCTCCAAAGCTATCTGACACATAAATTGTCAACAGCCCTGTGACAGGTATCGCAACAAGCAAAAGATAAAATAAAAAATGTGTTGTTCTGGCTAGATAGGTTAAGACGCCGTAAGATCCTGCAGGCGTTGGAGCACCTTGAATGAGGCGCACCACGACGCGGGTAGCGACCAGAAATAGAATTGCGATACCGACCCAATAATGCGCTACAGGTGGCGTCGCCTTAATCTGGGACCGGGCGCACTTCTTCCCGTAGGCCGTCTTTCATGCGCTGATCGCCATGTCGATGTCTTGCCATGTTGCGATCGCGTGGGAGCGAAGTTTTCGATGATCTGCGGCGGAGAGATGTTTGCGGTGAAGAAGGAAGAGATTGGCGATCTGGCCATGGACTGAGACGAAACGCTGGCATTGCCGGGTCGACTTGAACCGCATCATCCGCCGCTCCCGTCGTCGCACGGGAAGATGTGAATTCTCTGTTCGGTTGTTGATGCCCCTGTGGGATCGATGCTCGACGCCCGGCAGCAGTTCCGCCTTCGCTGCAGCGTAGGACCGCAGCTTGTCGGTGACCATGACCCGTGGCGAGATGCCCTGGCCTTTGAGTAGCTTGCGCATCAGCCGCAGGGCTGCACGTTTGTTTCTCCGGCTTTGCAACAAGGCATCGAGGACGTAGCCATTGGCATCAACGGCGCGCCAGAGCCAGTATTTCTTTCCCTTGATCGTCACCACCATTTCATCAAGCTGCCATTTGTCAGCAAAGTGGCCTCGCGAGCGCCGACGGAGTTGGTGGGCGAATTTAAGGCCAAACTTTGCAGCCCATTCCGAGACGGTCTGGAACGAAACCTCAATACCGCGCTCGGCCAGTAGATCTTCGATGTCGCGAAAGCTGAGCGGAAACCGGTAATAGAGCCAGACCGCATGGGCGATTATTTCGGCGGGAAAGCGGTGACGTCGAAAATGAGCAGGCTGGGGTTCGGTCATAGCCATCGAATATCAAATCGATCCAGACTATTCCGTTAACCCGACGCTACCGTTGCGGCTTATCCCGACGCCCATCAGGCGCTGCGTTTTCTTTTGACTTGGCCCAATCTGGAAAAAGCTGCGCGGCTCGTAATTTCTAGAGAGAAAGATTTGAACGGTGAAGACTATGAACTTTTAAGTCGTGCCGCAGACACGCTCCGGAACAGTTTTCCAGTGGCTGCAACTATAGCGCTCCGGGCCATGATCAACTTTGCCCTAGTTTGGAGTCGAGCAGCACGATACAGGAATGCAGCACGTCAATTGAGCGACCTTCAGACAATATCGGCGGGTATTATCGACTATGGCTCAATCGAACCTCATCACACTTACGTTGCAAAACTGAAAACACGGTATCAGGCGAGAAGCAAATTTTGGAAAATACGCAGGTCCTGACAATCATTCCGATGTGAGACGCACGTATCGCGACATTTTCATACGTTTCAATGTGTCATCGATTTTTACGGTTCGGTTTCTCACCGCCGCCCCTTGACTGACTCGGTGCAGGAGTGTTTGCAGCATTTTCTACCTGGAGTTTTCGCCAGCGTGTCAGACGTTCAGGATCGATAGTGCCTGCATTCACCCCCGCCTGTACCGCGCAACCCGGTTCATGAGAATGAGTACAATTTCGAAACCGGCAAAGAGGGGCAAGCTCCGTGATTTCAGCAAAGAGCATATCGATTCCGTAGCTCACATCGCTGACATTGAGCGTGCGAATTCCCGGCGTATCAATTACCCAACCGCCCCCCTCAATGGAATGCAGAGACCGCGAAGTAGTGGTGTGGCGGCCCTTTCCATCGTGTTCACGTATGTCGCCGGTCAGCTGGGGCGCACTACCGCCGATCAATGCATTTACGAGCGTTGATTTACCGACACCTGACGAACCGACCAGTGCTACTGTCTGCCCCGGCCCGCACCAAACCGCCAAGGTGTCTACACAGTCTGGCGAACGCCCGTCGAGTACTACAACAGGCAGCTCACGCTGTAACAGAGCTGCTTGCTCCTCATATTTTCGGGCATCTGCCACGGTATCGGCTTTTGTCAGGATGATAACCGGATCAGCCCCGGATTCATTCGCCATAGCAAGGTATCGTTCAAGGCGGGCCGAGTTGAAATCATCGTTGCATGAGGTGACGATAAAAAGCGTGTCGACATTGGCAGCAGCAAGTTGATTGGGCCCACCTTCTCCTCTTTGACGTGAGATCAAAGTTTTTCGGACCAGCAAGCGTTGCACTGAGTTATCTTCCGGACGAATCAGCACCCAATCTCCCACCGCAAAATCCGCAGTGTTGGTTTGAGCCGAAGGAATGAGGTTAACCGACCCGGTGGGCGATATTGCAACCAGACGCGCGCGATGAACTTTGGAAATGCGCATAGGTACGCAATCTATGTCATGGGGTTCGAGTTGGCTTTGGAAGAAATCTGACCATCCCAGACCTTCCAGTGTATCTGTTTCGTTGATCACGTTTCTGCACGGCGGGCACGTGTGGCGTACATTGAATATACCTTTTGAAAAATGAGTTCAGTGAACTGCGACAGACGGCGCGCGCAGTTAAGTTGGGCTCGACTTGAAAGGATCGACAATCCGACGCGATGCACAAGCTTTGCGACGTGAAATTTGCCCGTGCGTTCGAAACATAGCACGCTTGTACAAATTTGTAGGCACGAGAAAACCTTCGTTTGAAAATGCCGATAATGGGCGAATCTGAAGCGTTTTCGATTGTAGCGATAATGTCTACAATGCCCCATTAAACTCTTGCCCGAAAAGTCTTCAATCGCAGGCATAACCAACAAACCTGGGATCGGAGTGCGTTCGATTTCATATCCGCGCATCGCGCCACTTTGCGCAGTTGGCACAGATTTCTGCCTAAACTATGTGGCAGGGCAAAACTGTTAACGCAAGAGCCAGCGAATAACAGCCGCAATAGTGATGCCGATAAAGAATACGGCACTGTAGACCGCAAAAGCCCGGTAACCTGACCATTCTTTCTCGTTGTCATTATCATTCATTGCATTACCCCCAATGCGTAAACCCGGCTAATCTATGGTTGCCGGGGCGGCTAAGAAGCCCCGAACTCGATTATTCGATCTGTCATCGCAAGTGTGGAAGGCCTGTGGGCGATTACGATGCGTGTAATGGGCAGTTGACCTATGGCGGCGTTGATCACGGCTTCGTTTGCCGGGTCAAGATGGCTGGTCGCTTCATCCAGCAGAAGAACAGACGGTTGCCGGTAGAGCGCGCGCGCGAGGATGATACGTTGTTGCTGGCCGCCGGACAGAGTGTTTCCCATGTCGCCAACCAATGTTTCATAGCCCATGGGCATGGCGAGAATTTCGGCATGAACAGCCGCAAACACTGCACTTGCCTGTAGTCGGGCAGCATCGGGTGCCGGGTCAAATCCACAAATATTTTCTGCAATAGAGCCGGCAAACATACGATCATCCTGAAGAACACAACCAATTCTATTCCGGTATGCTGCAGGCCCTATTGTGGATAGAGGAGTGCCATCAATAGAAACGCGCCCCTCCGTCGGCACAATGAGACCGGCAAGTATCTTGAGAAAAGTGGTTTTGCCGGAGCCGGACGGTCCGGCAATACCAACGCACTCACCAGCCTCTATTCTTATGTTCAGATGGGACAAGACCTCTGGCTCATTGTCCGAATAACGAAAGCTGACATTCTCAACGTTCAATCGACCGGCTTTCTCGAGTTGCGATTCTTTTTGCAATGGAACAATATTTGGCGGGCGTTCCTCCGGAGCAGCCAATGCAATGTCGGCAATGCGTTCTCCGTGGAGTGAAAGCATCCGGAGTTGCAATGTCGAATTGATGAAGTTGTCGATGCGGGCGGTCAGTTGATCTTTATAAGCCAGGAATGCAAGCAGCATTCCAACCGACATATCCCCTCCAAGGACAGCCCGGGCTCCAAAATAAACAATGAAAATACGGTCTGCCCCAAAAAGCAGCCGACTGGCAGTTTGAAAGACAATATCGAACTTTTGCACACGCAGTTCTGCATTGATGCGATCAACGAGGTGGTTGATCCAAACGCTGCGTCGGCGTTCTTCAAGATTGAGCACCTTGAGGCTGGCGATGCCGCGTACGCTTTCCATGAAATGGGAGCTCTCCTGTGCAGAATAGACGATGGCTTCTTCCGACAGTCCCCGATAGGTCGAATATGCCAATAATCTCAAAAGGACATAAAGCGCTGTGGCAACAGCAGAGATGGCCAATAGCCAGCCCCCATAGAACCACATCATCACCATAAGCCCGATCGACATAAGGCCGTCGAGAATTGCGACAATGGCGCTTGTCGTCAGTGTGCGCTGCACAGAATCAAGCGAACCGAAGCGAGATACAACATCGCCCACGTGACGTTTTTCAAAGAAGGGAAACGGCAGGCGCATCAGATGGTCGAAAAGGCTGGCCTTCCACTGTAATGCCAGGCTGGAACCAATCAGCATTGTCGACCACGATCTTACAAAGCTGCCGAAAGCCTGCAGGATCAATATAAGTGCAAAGCCGAGCGCAATGAGAGTTAGAAGATCATAATCCGCTGCCACGACCACTTCATCGATAACCAGCTGAAATCCGATGGGCATGGCGATTGTGGCCGCTTCCAGGAGGAGCGAAATAGCAAAAATCTGCGTGGCGGCCCGTCTGATACCAATAGTGTTCTTTACAAGTTCAAATATGCGGATGCTTACACGCTCGTTCTTCGCGGTGAATCGTTCTGTGGGCCACGCTTCAAGAGCAACGCCGGTAAACCGCCGTGAAACCTCGGCCAGCGGCAGATTTCGCCGGCCGACTGCAGGGTCATGGATCGTTATCGAATTGGCCCCGGCCTTGATGAGAACAACGAAGTGATTGTGATCCCAATGGAGTATGCAAGGCAGCCGTAATTGACGCAGATCCGCAAGCTCAAGCCGCAACGCCCTGGTGGCCAGTTCCAATTTATTGCCAACCGCCAATAGATCACGCAGCGTCATGCCTTTGAGCGATGTCGAAAATCGGCGTCTCACAGCGGGCATATCAAGAATATGCCCATGATGACCTGCGATCATTGCAAGACATGCCAGCCCGCATTCGGCAGCTTCGGTCTGCAATATGATCGGGGTGCGCGAGACAAGACCACCAAGCAGACGCTGGGGAAGATTCAAGGACATCATTGAGCCGCCTTGGTGGAAATGAAGGCTCCGCGAAGCCCATATAAAGGCTCGAGAATCCATTGATAAAGTGGACGTGTTTCTGCCAGAATATGTGCTTCAACCTGCATGCCGGCTTGTAATGGTTCCTTGCGCCCATAAGCCAGGACGCTGGACGTTTCGGGTGTTACGGTAACACGGTAGAGAGCGGACGCGGTCTGCGACTGGCTACTTCCGGCAAGCAGAAGCTCTGCTTCATCCTGCCTGAGAGCTGCTCGCGAGATCACAGAAACGATCCCCGGATATTGGCCAAACTTCTGATAGGGAAATGCCTCATACCGTAGCAACACGCGCGCGCCTTTTCGAAGAAAGCCTATAGCGTGGTTTGGAGCCAATAGTTGCGCTTCAAGCTTGGCATCGTCGGGCAGAATGGTAAGCAATGGCGTTCCGGCAGAAACTGTCTGACCAGCTTGAGTGATGACAGACGTTATCGTCCCGCTTCTTGGGGCAATGGTACGAAGCTCGCGGCGCGCCTCCCCTTCTGCAATCTGTTGTTCGACGTCCGTAATTTGACGTTGCAAATCTCCGATCGCAGATGCCGAACGAAGGTCGAATCCGATGATCTGGTTGACAGTCTCCTGCCACCGGGCTTCTAGTTGGATGCGCTCCCGTTTCAAGCTTTCGAGCTGTGATTGCTGGCTCATATGGGCCTGCATTCGGCTTTCATATTCGATCGAAACCGAAACACCACGTGAAAGAAGATCGCGCTGATTATCCGCATATTGTTTCAACGTACGCACGTGATCTTCAAGGAGATCAATTTGAAAGTCGATCTGGCTGCGTTCGCGATCGAGGTCATTCTTCCGGCTCTCAAGATTATCCTTGTCCTTGACATCCATTGCCCGGCGGCGCTCGATTTCTGTGCGAAACTGGTCACGCTTTTTGCGAAGGAGTTCATTGATCGCGCCTTGAGTATTTCCAACCGATGTCGTGCTGTCGAGGCCTATGACATACAGAGTATCGCCTTTCTGGACCCGGCTTCCTTCCTTGGCGAGTTGTTCAGTAACCCAGCCCGAACCCGGCGCTACGATACGTGTCAGGCCCTCGATCGGCAGGATGGTGCCCGATACCCTTACACGCCTTGTGTACTGTCCGAACACGAGAAACAACACTGTGGCGATTACCATGACGATGGATACCAAAGCTGTGAGGATTGTTGGAATATTTTGTAAGATGGTTGGTCTACCCAGCCAGGCCAGACGTTTAGCTTCAAGTGATTCAGGTCGAAACAACGGAGTATTACTGTTCACCCAGGCCTCATGAGGACATTACATTCTTCGAATTCAAGATCTGCATTCCGTCATTCTTCAAAAAATCAGCTCTGCCGCGGCAAGATTTTCTTCTAAAATATGGGAATATTATATTGATAACTGCATTAAACAGCCGCATATCGGCAATACACAAAAATATTACATTGAATAATATTACTTGTTAAAATATTTGAATTATATTTTGATAAATAATTGCTAGTAAATGTCGTTTTTTGTCTAAAGTAATGTGAATTTTTTCTGAAACAATTTGAAGTACATTGACAATGGAATTCCGACGTATAAATTTTTTGACGTTGTACAAGTAATTTATACTCAATGGAGAGAGGATGACTACTATGGAACAAACTACGCTTCGCGCTCTAAGCGACGTTGAAATCGACAGTGTCGCCGGCGGCCTTCTTGGACTACCCGGGCTTCCAGGAATCCCTGGCCTGCCAGGCGGAACCGATGGAGGCGTGTCATTCGCTGAAGCCTTTGCAACGTTCATCCAGGGCGGGGCTCATCTTGGCCAGGGAGCTGCCGAGCTGGTTGCCGGTGCCTACACAGGGATCGCAACGACACCTGGCCTTGTTCTGGGATCTCTATTGGGTTGATCAGGACTGAAAAAACAAACGATGTCCCAAACCCGTTTTGGGCCATCGTATTTGTTGATGGCTTATTTAAAGCAGGATCGAACCCCGTAACAGCGGCAGAAAATACTCACCTTAACTAACCATTAGGGTTCTCTTGAATTTTATAATCACCAGTTGTTTTCGTGGGGCAAATATGGACGATTATTGCGCAGCTCTGGCAAATAACGGATCATCACCTTTAACGCATGATTCCATAGAGCATGCTGAAGCCATTGATGAAAAATGGCGTTGGTTGGCCCACTCCATGGATACCGGGCAACACGCCTTTAAACGAGACATTTGCGAATTCGAACAGACCTCCATTCTATACGGCGAGGCGAATGGCCACCTGAGTATCAGTTCGAAGGGTGCCTCTTCGACATTCAGTTTCATCTTTGTTCTCATGGGTGCGCTTGATCTCATCGACGCTAGGAAGCGCAAGATACAAAGCGTGACGGCAGGCACCGCGACGAGCGTCATCGATCATCCTGGTCTGAGAATCAAGCTGCAGCCGGGTAGCTCCTGGGTCGCATATCGCGTACCTGTAACAACGTTGCGTGACTATTTCGAGCGCGTTATGCGCCGGCCATATTTTCAAAACCTCGGCTTTGCGCCACTTTATGATTTCCGCACCGGCAGCGCGTCAGCCCTTTACCAGACCCTATGCCATGTCAGCGAAGACATCGGCACCGCAACGAACGCCAACCGTCCGACCCTTGCCAATGTTTATGAGCGGCTGCTCTTGGCCAAGCTCATCATAACAAAGCCCGATAATCCCACCGGCGCGAACAGGACACCGGAGCACCGTATCAAGCCGCGCTATGTGCTGCGCGCCGAAAGCTTCGTGCGCGAAAACATTCATAATGCAATCACCATTGATGAAGTTGCCGAGGTAGCCGGTTGCAGTGTTCGCGCGCTCCAGCGCATGTTCAAGGAATACACCGACAAGAGCCCGATGCATGTGCTGTGCGAATATAGACTATCCGCAGCCCATGAAGCCATTGTGAGCGGCAGCATACGCAATGTTTCCGATCTTGCCATGCATTTCCGGTTTTCCAGTCCCGGCCGCTTCTCGTCGCTCTATCGACAGGCATACGGTATGACGCCCTACACCATGATGCGGTTTCATGAAAAGAGCACGTAAAACTCTACCAGGAATGCCGTTCCGAAGCGTGCAGCGAATACGTTAAAACCAGCTAGTCTCCCTGCCATAGATTGTTTATGAAGAGCAGAGATCAATTGCACTGCGAAGGGTTGATGCGCCATCTCGGTGGAGATAGAGAATTATGATGACCAAACCCACCCATCTTGTCGTTGTTCTGGCATTCAATCGTACGGAAACCGGGGAATTCGTCCCTGCCTTTGATCCCATGCAGTTTGAGTGCGAGGAACGCGCCCTTCGCAGTGCCCGGAAATTGGCGGAAGAACATGCCGACGTGATTGCCTGGAGCAGACCTGCTCAAGCCGAGGGGTGGAGCGACGGGCCACCGACGATCATATTTCAATTGACCGGACGAACAGGGCGTAGCCATGCAGGTTCGGGACGGCCTCAACCGTGATCTGGTAAGATCGGCGAACGATACGCTGTTTTTATCGACCAGTGAGAAGCAGGCACTCCTTCGCGAGGCGGCCGCTGCTATCCGCTATTATCGCGCGCTCATCGCCTTTTCGGGAGTAATGGCAAGTGACGATGATCTTGATATCGCCTGTCAGCTCGACCAATTCGCAGATGGTATCGAATTCAAATATGCAATTGAAATTAACGGGATAATGCTCGAAGCGGCCAACACAATACGCCTGCTCCGTCTCATGATCGGCATCAAGCAGGAAATATTCGATCAACCCGATCCGTAAAAACATCGTTGCTATCGCGATGTGTCCGAAGGTTGCACTAATTGAACTGCAAGACAGGTCGACTCACTTTATCAATCAAGTTGCCCGAATACCTTTCCGGGCCGCGAGTCCCGGCACCCCAAGCAATACCCTGCCGGGACTCGTATTCACTTTCTTATATGGTCTCTTCCCTCCGGAAGGAGGCCATATATATCCAGACATTAAAGTGCTTCATTGTGAGTATGCATCGAAGGATGAGTCTTCATCGTTTGCGTAAAACGACTGATATTATGATACTTTCCGTTAAACTGATACGGTCACGGATGCCGCCGATCGCACCTCGGTCGGATCAGCAAGCATCAAATCAGGAATATTGCTGGTGGCATCTTTCAATCCTGTACTATGTGTGGAAGCCCTTCGTTTAATCTGGCGAAGGATCGTGTCATCGCTAATGGGCATTCCAAGCCGGCCCATCAGATATTCAGCGGGGCGGCCGCCCATGCTGTGGCCGATCATGTCTACAACCGCCGCCATCCGTGCGGTTCGCCGCGAATGGGGTGAAGCAATCTCGGGAAGCCGATCGGTGAACGTTCGACGCTGACATCCCAAGTCTCTACATTGCCACCGATTCAGTGCGAGCTGAACTTTCACAACTTGGCCCTGAACCGGCAAGTCTTGAAGAGTGCGCTTGCGCCAACCGTGCCTATGACGGCTTCGCGTTCTGCAATCTGGGCAAATTCCGATTGGTTTGGCAACCGCGGAAACAACCCAACTTGCTTCGCTTTCGAGAGAGATGCCCAGAACGTTGACGCTTGGGCCGGGTGACCATTTTGATTTCGTGCGCATCACCGTGGATAGCAACTGCGACGTTAAGGATCTATTAACCACACAAAGTGAGGAAGAACCATGCTCAGCATGGAGATGCCTCATCAGTCGATGTATCTGTCCCAACTTCCATAGTGCTCCTTGCTGCGGCGTCCGAGCGGCAGGCTCAGCGGAATCAAGGCAACTCCAAGAGCCATCCCGACAACGCTTCCCGCAATGGTTCCGCCGTCCAGAATGAACGGCGCGACGATCAGCCACAAGCCGAAGAGAACGTTGAGAAATCTCAGCGGCCGCGCCACCTCGGACCAGGCGATAACGGCAGTGGTCAGCACCAGCGCACCCATGAGGTGATCGCTATTCGCGAGGACCGCATCATTGCCGAGGACCGCCCGCGCGAGCATCAGGAAAGCGCCGATCCCGGCGCTCAGCCCCAGGGTCCAAGGCACGGTGACGCCGCGTGCGCTCTGCCGGAAGCTTTCCATGGGTCCCGCGTCGAAGCTCATCTCTCCACCCGTCCGGCTGCCGGGCAGCGCGTCGCCTCGAAAGAAGGCGCGCCAGAAGGGTCGGCCGCGCCTGGTATTCCAGACCATGAACTGGAGCATCGCCACAATTTCGTCGAGCGAAAAGGGAATCATGATCAGCATCGCCAGCGCTGCCATGAGGCAGATCGTGCAATACGTACCGATGGCGATCGGCTGGATGATGATGAAATAGATGCTTACGACGCCGAGCGGCCCCACCACCAATCCGAAGAGCGCCACCATCCATGGCATGGTGCGCCAGCGCAGGCGGCTTCCCATGACGCCCATTAGGATCTCGAACATGTAGCTCATGGCGCCAAGCCCTCCGTCGGCCACGGGCCAAGCCTTCGAAACCTCGGAGGTGATGATGTATTCGGTGCCGTTGAGTGCCGAGGGCGAGGAGAAGAACGGCTCCCATACCCCGTCAGTGTGGCCAAGCTGATAGGCCGTAAGGATGCGCGACAGGACAAAGCCCACCGCACCCAGTGCGATGATCGGTAGGCGCTGGACATAGGTCGAGGGGCAATAGGTCCAGCCCGGCGGGATGTCACTGTCGTCTATCATCCCTTCGCGCGACATACCGGGCATCATCGGGATCAGGATAGCCAGCGCGATCACCAGCGCGCCGATCAGCGTGTCGTTGGCATATACCGCCACATCCGGCGTCCAGAAGACCAGCGGTGCGGCCAAAAGCCAGACGCCAAGCGCGGCATTCGCCCATTGCGCCCAGCCCATACCCGGGCGGAGCGAAAGGGCGGCGAAGACCATGATGAGCAGTCCGGTGAAGACGTTGTTCCAAGCCGTTAGCCAGCTGCGCGTTTCGGCGGCCCAGAGGCCGCGATCTTCTGTCACGCGCAGGACGGCAGCGCTGAATTCGGTCTGGCCGAAGGTGCCGAAAACCGACGGCGCGGTGGCGAGCCAGAACCCCAGCCCCATGACCAGCCAGTGCACCCAGAGCATCGAGAAATGCATCTGCCGCATGTGAGCCGCGTGCTCACGGTTTGCTGCGTCTTGCTCGGCCGGGGGCGGCGCCTCGTCAGCCTCGTTCCCGGCGGCGGCCTTCTCGACCTTCGCTGCCGAGACGCGGGCAGCATTCAGGCCGTTGCTGCGATACCAGCCGAAGGGGTCGTCCTTCAGCCGCTGAAGGATGCGGGGTACGTCGTCGGGCAGGCTGTGCCGCGGCGTCCATCCGAGGTGCTCCTTGGCGGCCGTGAGGTCGAGCTCGTAATGATCGCTGGAGATGTCCACCATCCAGGCGCGGATAAACGCGTTCTCCCCGAAAACCCGGTTCTCGATCCAGGCTCCCAACTTGGCCAATCGGGGCGGAACATTCCAGGTGATCCAGTCTTCGCCGTGCAGTTCCCGGCCGATCAGGCGCTGGAGTTCGCCGAAGGGCACGGGCTTCTCCTCGCCCAGCAGCACCGGCAGAACGTCCGGGAGGTCGGAGCGCCGGTCGACGATCCGCTCCACCGCATCGAGCAGGTCTTCGAGATGCAGGAAGGCCTGCCCTCGTGCCAGGTCTCCGGGATAGACCTTGCCGCTGAACCGCCGCTCGTAGATGCGGGCGATCTGATGCGCGAGGAATGTCGAACGGCCGGCGTCGTCATAGACGCCGGCGGGACGCATCAGCACAAGCTTCTCCTTGCCCCGCTCCGCGCGCAACATGGCTTCAGTGCGGATCTTCGAGGCGCGATAGGGCAGCTTCGCGTCGAAGGGATGATCCTCCGCGATCGGTCGCCCCGGCTCGGTTGGGGCGTGGGCGAGCATGGTCGAGGCAAAGACGAACTGCTCCAGCTCGAACTCTTGGAGTCCCGCCAGGAGACGCTTGGTCCCCTCTACCGTCACCGCATCATAGGCGCCGCTTTCCTCCCCCGTCAGGTCGAAGTAGGCGGCGAGGTGAACGCAGGCGGCGATGCGGTCGCCATAGGCAAGGCGCACGCGGGCGAGCGCCTTGTCGACGCTCGCCTGATCGGTGATATCGAAACAGACGCATTCGGCCTGGTGCGGCGGGTGGGGCGGCGAATGCCGGTCAAGTCCGACGACTCGGTAGCGCTCATGCAGCCTCCGCACCACAGCAGACCCCAAATACCCGCTCGACCCGGTTACGACTATAACGGGTTTTTCAAGCCTCTCCATCGGATCCTCCGCGCGTAAAGGTCGCTTGTCGTCCGGCTGATTTGTTCTCAACCAGAACAACCCCCGGAATCACTTTAGGTTCCTGTGATGCGCAAAATGCAACCTCAACCCCGGCTTCATTTGTCGCGAGGCTTGCAGACCCGCGCCTGCCTTCGCATAACCGCATAGTCGGGGCGTTGGTAGACCGCTCCACGACAGGCCATCATTCGATCTTCCAGGATCAAGCGAGTAGACGGAAATCGTGACCGTCTGCATGTCGGAGAATTCGCTGGCATGAGTTTATTGCAGGGAGATGGCGGAGAAAGACAGAGCAATGATAACCGTAAGTGTCAAGGTCGGCCAGCCAAGCTGGCCTCCTTGCAAACTCCGAATTCGACGTTGGCACGTTTTCAAATTCTTATTGAGGATGATCACTACCACATCGAATGCTCAGCCTTCATTGACATTGGCCAATTTTGCCTGAAGGCTACAATGCTTGCCGGTCTGCATCGGAACACGCCGCGGTTTGCCCAGAAGGCGGCCGCGCCGTGCAGAACGTTCAAGCCGCATTCCTGATGTTTGCAGGTAAGGGAAAAATATGGGGAATCGTCAACTTATCGGTTTTTGCCGAAAAGGAGCTCCACACGTCTGGTCAAACGGCCTTCAACTCACAGGTGATGCCGTCCCAAATGCTGTGAGCATCCGAGCGAGATTGCCGATATGCTGGGGCGGATAGTTTGTGGCGGCGAGGGCGAAATACGGTTTGGACTTGATCGTGGACAGACAAAAAGAGCTGTGCTTGGCCGGGCGATTTGAATTGGGCCAGGTGGCGTCGCCTTAATCTGGGACCGGGCGCACTTCTTCCCGTAGGCCGTCTTTCATGCGCTGATCGCCATGTCGATGTCTTGCCATGTTGCGATCGCGTGGGAGCGAAGTTTTCGATGATCTGCGGCGGAGAGATGTTTGCGGTGAAGAAGGAAGAGATTGGCGATCTGGCCATGGACTGAGACGAAACGCTGGCATTGCCGGGTCGACTTGAACCGCATCATCCGCCGCTCCCGTCGTCGCACGGGAAGATGTGAATTCTCTGTTCGGTTGTTGATGCCCCTGTGGGATCGATGCTCGACGCCCGGCAGCAGTTCCGCCTTCGCTGCAGCGTAGGACCGCAGCTTGTCGGTGACCATGACCCGTGGCGAGATGCCCTGGCCTTTGAGTAGCTTGCGCATCAGCCGCAGGGCTGCACGTTTGTTTCTCCGGCTTTGCAACAAGGCATCGAGGACGTAGCCATTGGCATCAACGGCGCGCCAGAGCCAGTATTTCTTTCCCTTGATCGTCACCACCATTTCATCAAGCTGCCATTTGTCAGCAAAGTGGCCTCGCGAGCGCCGACGGAGTTGGTGGGCGAATTTAGGCCAAACTTTGCAGCCCATTCCGAGACGGTCTGGAACGAAACCTCAATACCGCGCTCGGCCAGTAGATCTTCGATGTCGCGAAAGCTGAGCGGAAACCGGTAATAGAGCCAGACCGCATGGGCGATTATCTCGGCGGGAAAGCGGTGACGTCGAAAATGAGCAGGCTGGGGTTCGGTCATAGCCATCGAATATCAAATCGATCCAGACTATTCCGTTAACCTGACGCTACCTGCGACTTACATTTGAGGGCTGCAATAAAGCTGGTAAGGAACCTTATCTTACAAAGCTGACCGGCACGCCTGACGACGGGTGTCGGATGACATCCATGTCGATGCCATAAATTGCACCAAGGCTTTCCGATGTCATGATTTCATCAGGCGTACCGCGAGCGATCAACTTGCCGGAATGCAGCGCGATGATTTCATCGCAATAACGCGCGGCCATATTCACATCGTGCAGAACGACCACAACACCAAGACCCTTCTGGCGTGACAGTCGATGCACCAGCGACAGGATTTCAACCTGATGGGCAACGTCCAATGCGGAGATTGGCTCGTCAAGCAGCAACCATTCCGCATCCTGAGCAACCAGCATTGCCAGCCAGACGCGCTGGCGTTCGCCGCCGGAAAGCGTATCGACCAGACGATCGGCAAAGCCGCCAATATCGGTCAGCTCAATGGCTTCCTCGACCTTCTCGCGATCCTGTTTGCCAAAGCGGCCGAGCGCGCCATGCCAAGGATAACGACCCAAGGCCACCAGTTCCTTGACCAGCATGCCATCAGCCTGCGGCGTATATTGCGGAAGATAAGCAACCTTGCGCGCAAAGGGTCGAGCGCCCCACTCTTCAATGGCCTTGCCCTCAAACAGGACGGTGCCGGAACTCGGTGGCTGCTGCCGGGCAAGAATCTTCACCAGCGTCGATTTCCCCGAACCATTATGACCGATAAGGCCCGTGACGCGGCGTGACTGCAACTTGAGCGAAAGGGGCTGCAACAATATTCGCGACTCGACGGCGAAGCTCACATCGCCCAGCTCCAGCAAAGCCTCGCTCATGTCAGGCGAGGCCAGCTGCATCTTGTTTGGCCTGGCGATTTTCGATCATTGAAAATTCCTTGGAAATATTTATTCGGCGGCTCATCACTATTGAATACGGAAGGGCACAGTGAAGCTCTGCCGAGAGACTGCTACTTCAGCTGGAGCAGAGGGCACCGGCGATGCATTGCGAACGGTATTGAGCACACTTTGGTCCAGCTGACTCGATCCGGAGCTTCCAACGACGCTTGATGCGACAATGTCGCCGGAACGTGAAACGACAAACCTGACAGTTACCGTCCCGGTTCCATCCGCTTTGGCGCGTTTTGCGCGCCGTGCGAGATAGGCTTGAACCCGCGATTGCCATCTTTCCGCCTGACGCGCCGAAGCCGCGCTTGGAGCAGCCTGCCGCTTCTCCTCAACAGGCTTGTCGCGCACCTTCTTGGCAACCACAGGCTTTTCAACCTTGCGGACGATCTTTTTCTCTACAGGCTTTTTCGGTTTCTCCTGCACAGGGCGCACCACCGGCAGAGGCACTTCAACCTTTGGCAGCTCAACAAGCTCTTCCGTCTGCTCTTCGAGTGGCTCGACCTCTTCGGGTTCCGGTTCAGCCTCAGCCACCTCTTCGACAGGTTCAATCTGCGGCTCCGGCTCCACTTCTGGTGTTGCCGCTTCCTGTTCCACAACTTCCGGTTCAATCGGCTCCGGCTCGATTGCGGGCTCATTCTTTACCGGCTCAGCAACAACAGGTGCCGGCATGGGCTCCATGTTGATCATGATCGGAGCGGCAATGTCGCCGCCCTCATCTTCCGGTTGGTAGGTGTGAATTGCCATAGCCGCACCAGCATGGACACCGACAACAACAATGCCGGCGATTGTCCAGCGCCCGACCTCACGCCAATTGGGGTGCAGCAGTCCGCCCAGGAGGATGCTTGGCTGGCCAGTCATTTACTGTGCGTTTCCGCCGGGCGCAGCGAGCGGCGCGCTTTCAAGACCGACCAGTGCGATCTTGAGATAGCCGTTGGAGCGCAGATTGTTCATCAGGTCCATGAGCGAGCCGTAGTCGACAGCCTTGTCTGCTCTCAGAAAAAGGCGGGTTTCCTTATCGCCCTTGGTCTGCTGATCAACAAAGCTGCCAAGCATATCCGCAGATAATGTGTCATTGCCGATAGCGATTGTCTTGTCTTGCTTGAGCGTCAGAAAAATCTGCTGATCCGGCCGCGGCGCGGGTGTCGCGGTCGAGGCTGGCAGATCAACATTGATATCAACCGTCGCCAATGGCGCAGCGACCATGAAAATAATGAGCAGGACCAGCATGACATCGATAAACGGTGTCACGTTGATTTCGTGATTTTCCTGCAATTCGTCGTCGGAAATATTGTGCCTGATACCGCCAGCCATTTTTCGCTCCTATTCGGCAGCTGCATGACGAAGTTGCCTTGCCGCTGTGGCAGCCGAAGGCACGCAGGCAAAGTCAACATCGCGGCTGACCAGCCGCTCGACGCCTGCCGAAGCGTCTGCGAGCAGCTGCCGGTAGCCGGTGATCGAGCGTGCAAAGACGTTATAGATGACAACCGCCGGAATAGCCGCAACCAGACCCATAGCGGTTGCCAGAAGCGCCTCGGCAATGCCCGGTGCAACAATGGCAAGATTGGTCGTCTGTGATTGGGAAATGCCGATGAAGGAGTTCATAATACCCCACACCGTCCCGAAAAGGCCAACGAAGGGCGCGGTTGAACCGATGGTCGCAAGCACGCCCGTGCCGCGGCTCATGCGGCGGCCTGCTTGCGCCTCAATGCGTGACAGACGCGACGAGACACGCTCCTTCAAACCATCGGCATTTGTGTGGGCTTGCGTCTCCTGGGAAAGACGGACTTCCTCGCGTGCGGCATTGACCAGCAATGCACCCGGCCCTCCCCGGCCCTCAAGCGTACGCTCGGCATCCTGAAGGGTTCGCGCATTGCCAATGGCATCGAGAGCGCGATAGGCGCGCATTCTTGCTCCGGCGAGTTCGAGGGACTTTGCCAGCCAGACTGTCCATGTGACCAGCGAGGCAAAAGCCAGGCCGATCATGACGCCCTTGACCACCCAGTCGGCGGCCATGAACATGCCCCATGGCGAAAGATTGTGCGGCAATGTCGCCTCGGCATCGGTTGCCGGAGCGGTTGACGCGGCCGCTGGTGCGGCAGTGCCCGCCGGTGGGGTTGCCTGCATGGACGGAGAAGGCACGACAGCCGGCGTTGCGGGCTGAGTTGTAGCAGGTTGTTGTGATTGTTGCTGCGCGGGAGATTCTATCGGTGCCGGATTTTCCTGAGCTGTTGAGATCGATGGGAGGAGACCGATCATTGCCAGACCAAGAGCGACGGCTCTCAGACCATACAATATTGAGCCTGATGGTATACGCATCTTGGTCATTGCTCGCATCTCCGGGTATCCTTGTTTTTGTCTCTGCGGCTCGTCCCGATTGCCGAACGGGTTTATGCGCGGAGCGCAATCGCATGGGCGGCTTAATATTTATGACTTTAATAATCAAGTATTATCTGGCGAAAATCAATCCTCACCGCAAAGGATTGCTTGCATATCTGAAAAAACAATCAGCCGGGACGATGTGAACCAAACATCAAGGAAAATGCCGAAGAATCGCAAAATTTGGCGGAAAAATTGCAAGCTCAGGATGCAATTTGGTTGCGCTGAGTAGAAATCAGATAATGCCCCAGGCGCGATAGCGTCCGCGACCTGTCATCTCCCGCAGGTCGAGTTCCGCGATAAGATTGAGAGCGCCGCGCTGCGAGACCTTCAATTCCTTGGCGACCAGACCTGCGGAGATCATAGGCCGGGACAGTGCAAGGTCAATCATTCCCGGCAAGCTGGATGTTGAGCGTCTATCCTTCAATTTGCGTTCCATCTGTATTCTGGCGAGCCCCAATCGCTCTATTTCCTTGAGGTTCGCAATGCTGGCAGCCTCAACTGCTCCAAGAAATGCGATGAGACGGGTTCCCCGATCTTTGGCGCGGCGACGGTCTCGCGGCACGTTGCGCAGGCCGGAATTAAACGCCGCAAGGTGCGATCTGGTTTTACTGCGTTCCCGTAGCATTGCAGAAACCAGCATGGGCCCAAGCCAATGCTGGTGCTGAAGCGGCTCAATGTCCTCCCATGCATCCCATAACAATGCCGCAGCCAAAAGCGGTGGCAGATCGCGTGTCATGTCGTGCACGGCCAGCCATCGTCCAATCCGTTCATCCTCGCCCCAATCGGGATCATAAACCAGGGGATCGCCATCGGAAGTTACATCCTCGGAAACAGATTGTCTCTCCAGCGCCCCCTCCCCTCTCACACGGGCGGGAGCGCTTGCCGGAACCAACAACCTATGGCTGGTCCGCTCGAGCAGCGCATCAAAGCGCGCGAGTTCATCCTCAAATGCACTCTCGGCCTCTGTTTTGGTGTCACTCGAGACTTCTGGCTTTTCGGCTGGCTCAGGAACAATTCCGGGCGCGACCGGATCGTTGAACCAACGCCCTCTCAGACTTGCAATGCCCTTGGCGCTTAACGCCCAGGCAGGCGGGTTTGAAGCAATCTGCCGTCGGATGCGCAAGATGTTATGTGCCCGCGTCAACTCGTGCGTCGGTGTTCTTATATCCATGCGAGCATCGTGAAGAACCAGATCTTCCACATGCACAAGTTCACCGGCAAGCCACAGGGCGTTGCACGCTTCCATGAAATGCGATCGCGCAATCCAGCCTTCGTTCTCTCGCATCAGGCCGCCTCCGGAACGACGGGAGGATTCATTCAGATCGCTTTTTCGCGCAATCCTTTCGTCGAGCCGTGCCAAGGCATCCTCGGCAGCAACGACCGGGCGGAATAGATCATTGATGGATAAGTGCGTAGAATCATAAACCATTGTTATCATGGTAGATGATTGGTAAAGCGGAAGATAGTAGGGCTTTAGCTTCTCTTCGATCTGATCGTGCCAGCAGCATTAAACAACAACGACAGTCGCCTTGCCGGGTACACGATTGTACAAATCTATTATATCCTGATTGATAAGCCGGACGCAACCCGAAGACATGGCCTGTCCGATCGACCACCATTCCGGCGAGCCGTGGATGCGATAGCCCGTATCCGCTCCGTCTTTGAAGATATACAAAGCACGCGCGCCCAGAGGATTATCCGGCCCCGGCTCCTGCCCATTCTGATATTTTATCAGCTCCGGCTTGCGTTGGATCATTTCACGGGGCGGCGTCCAGCGCGGCCATTCCTTCTTGTACTGGATATTCGCGCGCCCATTCCAGAGGAAACCCTCCTTGCCAATGCCTACGCCATAACGGATTGCATCACCGCCAGGCTGAACGAGATAGAGGAACCGTTGCTGTAGATGCACGACGATTGTTCCAGGCTGTTCACCGGTGGGGTCGACAACGACTTGCCTGCGGAATTGGGCTGGCACTTTTTGATAGGGCACTGCAGGAAGGTAATACGGCCCCTCCTGCACCGCCGCATACATAACATCCGGAACAGTAACCGTCTTATCGATGCTGATTTGCGGACGCACACCGCTTGTGGAGATGGGATCAATATTCATTTCCGACAAACCAAACGATGTTTGCGTGCAACCCGAAGCACTGAGGGCGGCCATTGAGCCGAAACCCAGCAGCAAGTGTCGCCGTGAAATGGCTGGAACAGACAAATTGGATGGAATTGCCTTGGAACGCTGGGACAAGATCGTACTCGCTTACAATGAATGCAATTTCTTAAATTGTAAGGAAATGTGGTTTACAAAGGGTGAACGCATCGCGCCCTGATCAGTTGACAGCTGTCAACGCCAACCTTTGAAAGTTGCTTCGGTTGTCAGCTGTCAACGCACCCGCAAATCATTAGCCAAAGGTCCAATTTCAATCCAAAAACAACTGCGCTAGTACATACTGCTATTCAAGAGTTCATTTTTTTGCACAACAACTACCGATTGCACCCACAACCCATATTCTAAAAGTTTCGATCATGTCTTCTTCTGTTGCTCTCTCACAGGCCAAAATAGTCGTTGCCGATACGGCAAGCGCGCAAAAGGCCGAACACAGCCCCCTCGCCCTGGCGGAAACATTCATGTTGGAAAACCTGTCGAACCCCATTGCGGCAACGGATATAGCAGAGGCTGCCGGGGTTAATGTGCGGGCATTGCAGCGCCTTTTCAGCAAGACCTATGCCGCAACGCCGACGCAGGTCTTGCAGCAAAAGCGCATCGCCCTTGCCCGCGAAATGATCCTGAATGGTGAAGCGCTATCTGTCAGGCACGTTGCGGCTCGGTTTCAGTTCTCCAACCCGGCGCGTTTTTCGAAATTGTATCGCAGATTTCACTCCCGCACGCCTTCGCAGGAGATACGGCAAGGCAGAGCCAATGCTACCGCGCCAGCAGAAACAAATCAGTAATATGCTGCCGATGTATCGAGGAAATCGTGCGCGTGGACTATCACTGTCTCGCGATCAATAAAGATCACCCCATATGCAGGCGGCTCGTGCGTCACGGCAACTCTGTCTGGTGCGAATCCAAGCGCTGTTTGGTGATTGGTGCCACGTAACACACTCACAGGAATGCCCCGCCAACTGCCAGCAACAGGGCGATGGGCATGACCGGCAAAAACATGCCGGACATTTCCATGTTCCTTCAGAAGCGCAAAAACTGCATCAGCTTCAATAAGGCCGATTGGGTCGAGGTGAGGCATATGGATAGGAAAGGGTGGATGATGCGTGAAAATATAAACCGGTTCAGCTTTCGCAGCATCCAATTGCTGTTTCAGCCAAGCCAACCGTGTACCGTCTAGCCGACCTTCTGTTTTTCCCGTCTCCAGCGTGTCCAGCAGGATTAATCGTCCCTCATGGGTGTCGACCACGCTTTGAACAAAGCCATCTTGCGGAACGACGGAGGGGAAAGCCTTCAAGAAGAGTTCCCGATCATCATGATTTCCCAGCATCAGGCGATAAGGAACCACCAGTTTTTTCAGTTCATGCGCAAGCGCTTGATAGGTGTCTTCCCCGCCGGTATCGCTCAGGTCACCGGTGAAAATTACCAAATCCGCATTGGGGTGATGCGCATTGATGTTATCAATGCATCTTTCAAGCCTGTTCAGAGGATCCAGACCGCAAAGCAGTTCACCCGGCTTGACGAGGTGCAGGTCGGTCACTTGAATGATTTTCATTGGTTTTGTTGCCTTGGATCTCTACGAACGATGTTTGGCCGGCAAACGCGCGCTTCCACGCAAGATCAGGTTCGTGGCAAGCCGCTCATGCGCAGGCGGGCGATCGGGGTCTGCTTCACGCTTTTCCAAGAGTGAAACAGCATGCTGGGCCATGATGGCAGCGTCCTGTCGGAATGTCGTAAGGTTATAGGCATCCCAGGCAGCTTCGGGAATATCATCAAATCCGATGACTGAAAGATCGTCTGGTATGGAAAGTTTGGTGTTGTGGCGGACGTAATCAATCAAACCGAAGGCAACAAGATCATTCACGCAAAACACGGCGTCCGGCCGTGTACTCCCACCGAACAATTGTCGTGCTGCATCCTGCCCGCCTTGATAGTCTGAATTGTTGCCGTTCCCAGCCAGTACGGTGGCGCCGTGCTTCTCGGCCTCGTCGCGAAATCCGAATTCCCTTTCGATCGTAGTGGGTGTCCGCACTTGCGTGGCCGCAAAAGCCAAGTTCTTCAGGCCGCTATCCAGAAAGAAACGGGCTGCGGCGCGTCCAGCGCCTTCATTATCAATATTAACATCGTCGGCACCTGTTTCCGACCGACCGAGCACGATAAGCGGCTGGCCGTTGCGGCTGGCCAGTTCAACGAAGGAGGAGGGGGGCGATCCTGACAATATGATGGTTGCCTCGGCACGATAGCCGAACAAGGTCTTTTGAGCCGCCGTCAGTTCTTCTTCTGTACGACCGGTATTGATGACGATAGGTACGCTTCCACGATGGATCAGAGCCTTGGTCAATGCGGCAACGAGATGGGAGCGATAACCCAATTCAGGATTTGTTACGACAAGGCCGACAAGCCGGCTTTTACGGGCCAGCAGACCGCGCGCCAGATCATTGACCTGATAGCCAAGGGCTTCCGCCGCTTCCAGAATCTTCTCACGCTTCTTGGCGGAAACGCTGGCTCCCGGTGTAAATGCTCTGGAGACGGCAGAACGCGAAACACCGGCGCGCTTTGCAACCTGCAATGCACTCACATACTGATTGCTTTCCTTCTCGAAGGTTTTCTTTTTGGATGTCATTTTCAATGTCCAACTTTCGAAAGCACGTCGGCGCGCAAGAATCGCTCTACCACCAGCATGAAACCTATTGATGGTATGAGCAACAGCAAGGCTGTTATGGAAGCAATCTGATAATTTCCTCCCGAGCTTGCAGTATAAAGCAAAAGCGGCAGGGTATTCACATCAGGCGCGCCGACAAAATAGCTGCCGGTAAACTCGTCCAGAGATTCAAGGAATACAAAGATTGCGCTCGCCAGAAGCCCCGGGGCGGCGAGGGGGAGCGTTATGTCACGAAAAGCACGCAATGGTCCGGCGCCAATCGATCGTGCGGCTTCTTCGAGATCAATTTGAACCGCAGAAAATGCCGCAGTCGCAATCCACACCGCATACACCAATCCATGTGTCACATGCACCATCACCACACCGGCAATCGTGCCATTCAACCCGATCTGATAGAAGAACCGGGCAATATTGACGTAGACGGGAAGGTTAGGGAAGGCTTGCGGAATGAGGAAAGCGAGCAGGATCAGGCCGCGAAACGGCAGTTTCAGGCGCGATAGGGCATAGGCTGCCGGGATAGCCAATGCCAGTGACACAACGACTGTAAGGGAAGCGACGAGGATGCTGGTGGCCAGAGAACTCATGGCATTACCGCGCGGCGAGAATACTCGCTCCCAAAAGCTGAAGCCGTATTCCAGCGGCAGCATGTGAGGAAAGTACCATTTCTCGGCAACCGTCCAAAGCAGCAGATTGCTCAATGGACCAAAAATGATGAAGGCCAAAAGCCCCAGAATTACCGCGCGCGGCAGCCACCAAAGATCAAAGCGTGCCATCATGAACGCTCCTTCATCGTCTGCCTCAGATATATCAGAGCGACGCCCATCGTCAGGATCAGTGATATCATGCCCAGCGCATTGGCCACGCCATAATCACCATGGGCATTGATCCGGAACGCGATATCGGCGGTCAGCATGGTGGGAGACTGCGCATTGATCATCAGAGGAACGGAAAGCACCGACATCATGGTGACGAAGGAGAGGATCAGCCCGACCAGCAGCGTCCCGGCGATCTGGGGAAGAACAATCTCAATGAGTATGCGAAGGCGTGACGCACCCAAGTTGCGCGCTGCCTCGATGGTGCTCCTATCCAACGAGGCCATGGCTCCAGCCACCAGTAACGTAACGAAAGGCGTCTGCTTCCAGACGAAAGCAATCACAATTCCGCGCCAGTCAAGGTAACCGACCGTTTGCAGCGGAGTTAGCAAGCCAAGACTGACGAGAATGTTATTCATCAGGCCATTTTTAGCGAGAAACGTGCGCAGTATCTGCCCGACAACGATAAAGGGAATGAACATGGGCCAACGATAAAGCCAGCGCAGGATGGCGACAGCGCGCGGGTTCTCCCCAAGCGTCAGATATCCGCCGATTGCTATGGAAAACATACCGATCAAAGCCGTCGAAACGGTGACAATAACCACCGTGAAGATCATGTCGCTCGAATAAAGCTCGAACGATTTACGGAAATTCCCCAACCCCCAGGCATCGCCCACCTCGAACGCACCAAAAATGGATGCAATCAGCGGCACGATAAAGAACAGCACTATCATCACCAGCGCTGGCAGGACGAGAAGTATGGCGAGGAGGTTTTTCCGCATGGCTATTACCTGCATAGGAAAGGGGAGGGGCCATCGTAACGACGGCCCCAGTTCGATCAGTTGGCTACGTTCTTCTCATAGGCCTCAAGAATTGCCGAGTTATAAGGGGCAATCGGGAAAGGCTTGGCTTTGGTTGCAAGATCCTCCGGTGAGATATCGACAAAGAGCTTGTCCCAGCTGGCCTTGTCCAGCTCCGGCTGCACAAACTTGGCATCAATGCCCGGATACCAGTTGAAGCGCTTAACAATGCCTTCTGCCTGCACCTTCGGGCTGGTTGCGAGCGCAACGAACTTTTCGGCCAATTCAGTGTTCGGGCTTTTTGCCGGAATGACATAGTGCATTGGTTGGCCAGGCATGCCGGGTGCAGGCAGGAAGAGCTTCATTTCCGGAGGCAATTTGCCATCTGCCTGCCAGGAATAGAACATGTCCACCCATACCGGCCCCATGGCTATTTCACCGCGGCTCAGCATGTCCAGAGTACCGGCATTACCCGGCGTAAGGGTTGCGTTCGTCGTGAAATCCTTCAGACCGGCAAACGCCTTGTCCCATTTTTTGGTTTCAGCCTCATCGAACGGCCCATTCATCAGCTTGGTCGCATCGCCGTCGCCGAAGGCGTAGATCCAGCCCATGACAAAGCTGACACCGGAAGCGCCACCCTTGATCCCGTTATAACCGAACTGCTTCGGGTTCTCCTTTGCCCAGGTGACAAGCTCCTCATAGCTCTTTGGCGGCGTCGGGATGAGCGCTGGATTATAGGCGATTGCCGTCTGGCTGGAGAACATGGGCATGACATAGCCATCGACATTGGAGCCAAGCGCCATTTTTGCCTTTTCGCTTGTCACCATCTCGCCTGAAGGAATTTTGGAACGGTAAGATTCCAGATAGCCATCCTTCACCATTGGTCCGGCAAATTTTTCGTGGACAACGGCAACATCCGCGTCCCACTTTTCAACATTGGCCTTTGATTGCGCATCGAAGCGCTCAACGATCTTCTGTGAGCCAGCATCGCCCGGACCTGTGCCCACAACCCGAACTGTCGTACCCGGGTTTTCCTTTTCAAAGAGCGGCCCGAGATAATCATTAATATAGTCGACCATGTTCTGGTCGCCTGCTGTCAAAACGGTCAGATCCGCAGCGACAGCCGGGCCAGTCGCCAGTCCCAGAATGAGAGAAGCCTGTATAATCGTTTTCATATGTAACTCCCTGAGCAAGATGGTTAATTTATCGGTATAAGACACAGCAGAAGCTAAGCATGGTTTGGCTTCGCTTTTATGATATTTTTGCCGTATTTGTTGAGGTATTGAAGATAAAGAGTGAGTCTGCCGGTATATGCACTTTTACCGTTTCACCCTGATTGAAGGGCGTATCCGCATCGACAAGTATTTCGCGGTCTCCAAGCTGCACGGCATGGCGCCAATGCCCCCCAGGATAGCTCACACTCGCGATCTGCCCCCGCAGTTCAAGATGGCCGGTGCCTTGCATGGCGGTGTCCTGAATGCGCGCCAGTCGGGCAGCTTCAGCACGGAACCGCAATTCCACAGGACCAGTCGCCAAGGGGCGACCGGAGCGTGACGTAACCGAGGTCTGGTTATAGGCGCCTTCCGCCAGTTCGATCACGTCCCCTTGCACGCGCGCCTGCATGGGCAGAAGATTCTCCGCCCCCATAAAGGCTGCAACGAAGGGTGAGGCCGGTTTGTTATAAACTTCCTCGGGCGGCCCCTGCTGTTCAATCTGTCCTGCATTCATGATGACGATACGGTCAGCCATGACCATGGCTTCTTCACGGTCATGCGTCACATGGACGGCAGTGATGCCAAGTCGCTTTTGCAGGACGCGAATTTCATGGCGGACAGTCAGGCGAATGCGCGCGTCGAGATTTGACAATGGCTCATCAAGCAGGAGAATTTCCGGGTCAATCGCCAAAGCTCTGCCAAGGGCGACGCGCTGGCGCTGGCCGCCCGAAAGTTGGCCCGGCTTGCGATTGCCCAGATCCGACAGCCCCAGCAGTTCCTGCATCTCGGCAACGCGACTGTTAATGGTTTCGCGCGTGCGCTTTTGAAGCTTCAGGCCGTAACCGATATTCTGCGCCACAGTCATGTGAGGCCACAGCGCGTAGGACTGGAACACAAGAGCCATGCCGCGTTTGTCAGGCGGAAGCTCCGTTACGTTACGTCCGGCAACTTCGATCCTTCCGGAAAACGGCTTTGCAAATCCGGCAATCGTGCGCAGCAAAGTTGTCTTGCCGCAGCCGGACGAACCCAGCAGAGCAACAAATTCGCCCTTCGCAATGTCGAGATCAAGATTATCCAGAACAGTCGTCGGACCATAGCCGACGCTCATTCCAGCCACTTTCAGAAAAGCCTGCCCGTCCATTTTCATCCCCTATTGCACAGCTGCGCAATTTTTTCTTTGTACTGTCTGTTTATAACAGCGGGATGACAAGCAAAATTTTCACACGCTAAAAAATGAATGTGAAACAGCAGGTTCAAAGGTCAGGGTCAGAACCCTAACCTTTGGGGCTAAAATGCGCGATCAAGCGATAGCTGTCGCCGGGATAGTACATGCGCACGGCTGTAATGGGCTGCGTCCCGCGCCATGTCGAACGCTCGACCTGCAAACAGGCAGCGCCTTCCTTGATCCCCAGATGAGAGGACAAGGCCGCATCGGCATTCAAAGCGTTAATGCGGTTCTCCGCTTCCGACCACGGCACATGCTCGCGAAGCCAGGTTCCGGGCGGAACATTTTCAAAGGCAATGTCACTGGCATGCGGCACACTCACCAGATCAATAAGCCGGTCCTCAAATGCATGCACGCGGCGACCTGCCAGATGTCGGCACAGCACAGCGAGAACCGGGCGAGGGGTCTGGACGTCGAGACGCTTCATATCCGCCGCCGTGCTGGTACGCTGACGTCGCGAGAGAACCTCCAGCCTGTAGACCTGACCGATGGCTTCGACCTCGGCTTTGACGTCGGAAATTTCAATGACGGCGGATTGAACGAGCGGCTGCGAAACGAAGCTTCCGGCACGACGACGGCGCTCTATCAATCCTGATGACGCCAGCGCGACAAGCGCCTTGTTTACGGTCATGCGCGCACAACCATAAGTGTCCATCAGTTCGCGCTCTATCGGAATGCGATATCCCGGCGCCCATTCCCCCGAAAGTATGCGCCGCTCAATATCGCTGCGAATACGCGCGGACAGCTGACCTTTGGATTGGTCAGGTTCAACAGATGAGGGGAGGGTGACCTTGTTCAAAACGGCCTCGTTAAAGAACTGGCTGATTTTGCGATAGACGGATTATCACAATATCCGCAATACCCGTGACAGCGATCGTGGCCTTATCATCTGCTTCACCGACAAACAACGCATCATGTTTGTTGAGCACCGATTGATCGGCAAGCTCCAGATTGCCTTCAGTGCAAAAAACAATGCCGACACCGGGACCCGCTCTTACAAAGCACGGCTCATTTACTCCCAGTCGCTCCACTGTCGCATGCCACTCACCGCGCCGGGTCATGACATTGAGATCAGTGATCGCGCCCGATACAAGTCTGGCGGATGTGGCAACATCGCCGGGAAACGAAAAAGGCGCAGAGGTATCCGTCAGGCGAACGGGTGCCATTCCCGCCACGTCGAGATCCATGCCCGCACCATCCAGAACGGTAAGGATGCGATCAATATTCTCAAACGAGGAGAACGGTCCATCCGAAGCGACAGTGGCCATACTGACGCGCCAATGAAATTCACTGACCTCTGCCCCAGCGGGAGCGACGGCAAGCTCTGTCGTAACGCCGCCGCCGTTTTTCCACGGCATATGCTTGTGATCACTGGCCCGAAGAATATGCATCAGCCCAATATGCCCGGCAGATTGAGGCCTTTTTCCTTGGCGCAATCGAGCGCTATGTCATAGCCCGCATCGGCATGACGCATGACGCCGGTCGCCGGATCGTTCCACAGAACCCGCTTGATGCGCTCCGCAGCGTCGTCCGTACCGTCACAGCAGATCACCATGCCGGAATGTTGCGAGAAGCCCATGCCCACACCGCCGCCATGGTGCAGCGACACCCATGTTGCACCCGATGCGGTGTTAAGAAGCGCATTCAACAGCGGCCAATCCGACACCGCATCCGAACCGTCCTTCATCGCTTCCGTTTCCCGGTTTGGAGAAGCAACAGAGCCGGAGTCAAGATGATCACGACCGATAACGATCGGCGCTTTCAACTCGCCCGTGCGCACCATCTCGTTGAAAGCCAGACCAAGCCGGTCCCGATCCCCCAAACCCACCCAGCAGATACGCGCTGGCAAGCCTTGGAAGGCGATACGATCACGCGCCATGTCGAGCCAGTTATGCAAATGTGTGTTGCCGGGTGTCAGTTCCTTGACCTTGGCATCCGTCTTGTAAATATCCTCCGGATCGCCGGAAAGCGCGGCCCAGCGGAAGGGGCCAATACCACGGCAGAACAAGGGGCGAATATAGGCAGGCACAAAGCCAGGAAATGCGAAAGCATTTTCCAGCCCTTCATCCTTGGCCACCTGACGAATATTATTGCCATAGTCGAGCGTGGGAATGCCCTGTTCCCAGAAAGCAATCATCGCTTCAACATGCTCACGCATGGAGGCGCGGGCGGCTTTTTCAACGGCTTTCGGATCGCTCTCGCGCTTGGCCCGCCATTCAGCCATGGTCCAACCCTTGGGAAGATAACCATTGATCGGGTCATGCGCCGAGGTCTGATCGGTCACGATATCCGGACGCACGCCGCGACGAACCAGCTCCGGTAATACTTCCGCGGCATTGCCAAGAAGGCCAACTGATTTCGCTTCGCCAGCCTTGGTCCAGCGTTCAATCATTTCCAATGCTTCATCCAGCGTTTCAGCTTTCGCATCGACATAGCGGGTGCGCAGGCGGAAATCGATTGAGTCCGGGTTGCATTCGACAGCAAGGCAGCAAGCCCCTGCCATGACAGCAGCAAGCGGCTGTGCGCCGCCCATGCCGCCCAGCCCGCCGGTCAATATCCATTTGCCCTTGAGGCTACCGCCATAATGCTGGCGGCCTGCCTCGACGAAGGTTTCATAGGTGCCCTGAACGATGCCTTGCGTGCCAATATAAATCCATGAACCGGCAGTCATCTGGCCATACATGGCCAGACCCTTCTTATCCAGTTCATTGAAATGATCCCATGTCGCCCAATGCGGCACCAGATTGGAATTCGCAATCAGTACCCGCGGCGCATTTGAATGCGTCTTGAACACACCGACGGGCTTGCCGGATTGCACCAGCAGCGTCTCGTCTTCATTCAGCGTTTTCAAGGTGGCGACAATCTTGTCAAAATCATCCCATGTGCGGGCAGCGCGGCCTATGCCACCATAGACAACCAGCTCATTCGGATTTTCTGCAACATCCGGGTCCAGATTGTTCATCAACATGCGCAAGGGCGCTTCGGTCATCCACGATTTTGCATTGAGTTCATTGCCGCGAGGGCTGCGGATTTCGCGGATATTATGCCTTGGATTATTCATATCTGCTTCCCAATTTGATTGCGGTCTGTTCAAGAATTTCGAGAATTTCTTTGAGATGCTTGCGCAGCTTCTCCGCCTTGGCTTCATCATAGTCGAAGGGCAGGGCCTCGCTCGCAAGGTGCGATGATTGCGTCAGCTCCATCTGTATGGCGTGGGTGTTTTTCTCCGGCTCGCCATAGTGCCGCGTTGTCCAGCCGCCCTTGAAGCGACCATTGATAACGGCGTCATAACCGGAAGCGGCAAAGGCTATACGTCCCACTGCCGAAGCAATTTCCGGTGAGCAGCTTTTGCCCTCATTTGTACCGATATTGAAATCCGGCAATTTGCCCTGAAACAGAAAGGGAATGTGCGAGCGTATCGAATGACAATCGTAAAGAATGCACAGCCCATGCAGTTCATGAACCCGTTTGATTTCTGCTGCCAGTGCATCATGATAGGGACGATGAAAGGCCTCCAGCCTCAGCTTGATATCATCTGGCGTGGGTTGTTGTTCGTCGTGCCAGATCGGCTTACCATCAAAGTCCGTTTCCGGAACCAAAGACGTCGTGTTCTGGCCCGGATAAAGACTGTTCCCATCAGGATCGCGATTGGCGTCGATGACGTATCGATGGAATGCCGCGCGAACTGTGGTGACATTCGGCAGCAGACCATCGTAAAGCCGATCAATATGCCAGTCCGTATCCGCCAGCATCTGGCCATTCTCGTTAAGCCGCGCATGAATATCCGCGGGCACGTCCGTGCCGGTATGCGGAAAACCGAGAATGATCGGGGATGTCCCTTGTTTTACTTCAACAGCGCTCATTGACCGATCCTCACAAGCTTGTATCAAGCAGCGGCAGGATGTCGGATGAGATCGCGGCGTTCAGCTTGCCGGAAGCAACCACATCTGAAACAGCCTTCAGATCGGGAGCCATATAGCGATCCTCGTCCAATGTAGGCACCGCTGCTCGAATAACGCTATGCGCGCGCGTGAGTTCCGGACTGGTCTGGAGTGGGGCCCGCAGGTCAATTCCCTGCGCGGCAGTCAGGGCTTCAATCCCGATAATCGAAAACAGATTATCCGTCATCTGCAACAAACGCCGTGCACCATGGCAGGCCATCGAAACATGGTCTTCCTGA
The DNA here is from genome assembly GCF_054796155.1 of Phyllobacterium sp. K27. Lineage (NCBI taxonomy): Bacteria > Pseudomonadati > Pseudomonadota > Alphaproteobacteria > Hyphomicrobiales > Phyllobacteriaceae > Phyllobacterium > Phyllobacterium sp. K27. The sequence goes on from NZ_JBTWND010000003.1 coordinate 354,857, forward strand.
TTGGCCGATGTGGGTGTTGAGTCGACAGAGGCCGGATGGGACATTTGCTTGTTCTCCGACATCAAGGCCGCAGACGTGACTTCCGCAATCATCAGGCCGGAGTTCAAACCCGGCTTGCGGGCAAGAAAGGCCGGCAGGCCATAGCTCAATGTGGGATCGACCAGCAATGCGATGCGGCGCTGGGCAATCGATCCGATTTCACAAATGGCAAGCGCAATCTGGTCAGCGGCAAAAGCCACAGGCTCGGCATGGAAATTACCGCCTGAAACAACCGAGCCATCGCTTAAGACCAGTGGATTGTCCGTGACCGCATTGGCTTCGATTTCCAGCGTGCGCGCTGCCATTCGCAGCAGGTCAAGACAGGCACCGTCAACCTGCGGCTGACAGCGGATGCAATAGGGGTCCTGAACCCGCTCATCGCCCTCAATATGGCTCTCGCGGATAGGCGAATTTTCGAGCAGGCGCCGCAATGCCGCGCCCGTGTCGATCTGGCCGCGATGGCCCCGAAGTGAATGTATGTCCGCATGGAAAGGCGCAGAAGACCCCATCGCTGCATCAGTCGACAGGGCACCTGTAATCAGAGCCGATTGTCCGGCCCGATGGGCGCGGAACAACCCCGCCAAAGCCAGCGCGGTGGAGACTTGCGTGCCATTGATCAGGGCAAGTCCTTCCTTGGCCGCAAGCACAACCGGCTTGAGACCAGCCTTGGCAAGACCCTCGCCAGCAGGCATTTGCGCGCCATCAAAGACAACATCGCCTTCACCGATCATCGCCGCCGCCATATGCGCCAAGGGTGCCAGATCGCCGGATGCGCCGACAGAACCCTTTTCCGGAATGACTGGGATAACGCCCTTTTCCAGCATTGCTTCAATGAGCATGATCAACTCGAAACGCACGCCGGATGCGCCGCGTCCAAGCGATATCAGCTTCAAAGCCATGATCAGGCGAACAATATTCTCCGGCAGGGCATTGCCGACACCGCAGCAGTGCGAAAGAATAAGATTGCGCTGGAGCGTTCCGACGTCAGCGGCATCGATCCTGATGGAAGCCAGTTTCCCGAAGCCCGTATTGATCCCGTAAACAGGGACATTGCCATCGGCAATTTCAGCAATACGCTGTGCGGCAGCCTCAATCCCGGTATGGTATGAAGGATCGAGCTTTACCGGAACGCCTTGCCAGTAAATCGTCTCAAGTGTGCTGAGCGAAACTTTGCCCGGATGCAGTATGATGGTCATTGACTAATCCTTTGTCCCCGAAATATGCGCATATGGAGAGGGTTGAATCCGATACGATAGACAAGCTCGGCCGGGGTCGTCGCATTCCAGACCGCGAAATCCGCTGACTTCCCCGCTTCGATCGTGCCCGTTTCATTCAATATGCCAAGCGCACGCGCCGCCTCACGTGTTGCACCGCAAAGTGCCTCATCGACTGTCAGGCGGAAAAGCGTGCACGCCATATTCATCGTCATCAGCAACGAAGTGAGCGGCGATGTGCCGGGATTGCAGTCCGTGGCTACGGCAATGTGGACCCCCGCCTCACGCAATAATTTGACAGGTGGGGCTTGCTCCTCGCGCAAAGTGTAGAAGGCCCCCGGCAACAGGACAGCGACCGTTCCGGCGCTGGCCATGGCCTTCGCGCCCTCTTCATCAAGATATTCGAGATGGTCGGCGGAAAGTGCGCCATAGGACGCCGCAAGCTTGGCGCCGCCGAGATTGGAGAGTTGCTCTGCATGGAGTTTGACAGGCAGGCCAAGCGCTTTTGCCTTGTCAAAAACACGGGCTATCTGCGCCGGAGAAAACGCAATGCCTTCGCAAAATCCATCAACTGCATCGACCAACCCTTCAGCCTTTGCAGCTTCCAGACCTGGCAATACAATGTCGGAAATATAATCATCGGCGCGGCCACGATATTCAAGCGGCACCGCATGGGCAGCAAGATAGCTGGTGTGGATGCGCACCGGCCGCATGGTCGCCAGACGGCGCGCAACACGCAGCATTTTCAACTCGGCTTCAATATTAAGCCCATAGCCTGATTTGATTTCAATGGTCGAAATGCCCTCGGCCAGCAGCGTATCCAGACGCGGCAGGCTTTGCGCGATCAACTCCTCTTCGCTTAACGCATTGGTTGCCTTGACCGAGGAAACAATGCCGCCGCCTGCTCGCGCCACATCTTCGTAGCTTGCCCCTTCAAGCCGCATCTCAAATTCCCGCGCGCGGTTGCCGCCATAGACAAGATGCGTATGGCAATCGACCAGCGATGGCGTCACCAATTTACCCTCAAGGTCAAAGGATGTGGCCGCTTCCGCTTCAGCTGGAAGTTCCGCTTCGGCACCCGCAAAAACAACGCGCCCATGCTTTACGAGGATTGCCGCTTGATCGATGATGGTGGTCGCATCATGCTGGCAGGTAACGAGCCGCATATTGCGCCACACCTCAGCACCCGCATGCGGAGCTGTCGTTTCGTCTGAAATAAAATTTCCACCCATGAGCTTACGCCTTTTCTTCTCCTGCCAATATGTATAGACATAATTGAGATCAACGCAAACGGTTTTTCTGTCGCTTCGGGAGGATTCACCATTGACGCACATCTTTGCACAGGCTGCACTGACGCCTTCCGGCTGGCAGCGGAACGTCCGCATAAGCTTTGAGGCGGCCGGTATTACCGACATGCAGCCGGACAGCACCCCGCTTGCGGGCGATGAACGCCATTCGATTCTTCTCCCCGGCATGCCAAATCTTCACAGCCACGCCTTTCAGCGCGGAATGGCGGGACTCGCCGAAAGCCGCGGCCCCGGTGCCGACAGCTTCTGGAGCTGGCGCAATGTCATGTATCGCTTCGCCCTGACAATGACGCCTGAGCAGATGGAAGCGGTGGCTGCACAACTATACATGGAAATGCTGGAAGCGGGCTTCACCCGCGTTGGTGAGTTTCACTACCTCCACCATGATATTGACGGGCGGCCTTACGCAAACATCGCGGAGATGGCCGAGCGTATAGCAGCTGCTGCAAGCTTGACCGGCATCGGACTCACCCTCTTACCCGTTTTCTATGCGCATTCCACATTTGGTGGTGCGGCTCCCTCAGAGGGACAGCGCCGGTTTATCAACACGCTGGAGGCTTATGAAAAGCTCCATGCCGGATGCCAGCGCGCGGTCAAAGCCTTGCCTCATGGCAAAGTCGGGGTAGCGCCGCACAGTCTGCGGGCAGTAACCCCGGACGAACTCGCAGCCGTGACAGCCATCGCCGGACGAAATCCGAAACACATTCATGTCGCCGAACAGGTCAAGGAAGTGGAAGATTGCATCGCCTGGTCGGGTAGCCGCCCGGTCGAGTGGCTGCTGCAAAATGCCGATCTTGATGAAAGCTGGTGCCTTATTCACGCAACGCATATGACAGATGATGAAACACAGGCCATGGCGCGCAGTGGCGCGATTGCCGGTCTGTGCCCGATCACGGAAGCCAATCTGGGCGACGGAACATTTTCAGCAGAATTGTTTATGCAAGCGGGCGGGCGCTTCGGCATTGGTTCTGATTCAAATGTTCTCATAGGCATTGCCGACGAGCTGCGTCAGCTGGAATATTCGCAGCGTCTGGCACATCGATCGCGCAACGTGCTTGCACCGGCGGGCGGGTCAACGGGCAGGGCCCTGTTTGACCACGCTGTCAGTGGCGGTGGAATTGCCCTCGGGGTCGAGACAGGTCTTGCCATTGGCAAGCCCGCAGATTTCACCAGCATCCAGCCGCTGACGCCGGATATCTTTTCCGGTGACCTTGCGCTGGACTCCTGGATCTTTGCCAATGGCGCGAAAGTGAACTCCACCTGGGTCGCGGGCGTCAAGCAGGTTGAACATGGCCGCCACAGGCATCGCGCTCAGATCGAGCATAAGTTCCGCAAAGCCATGACGGAGCTTGTTTCGGAACATCCGTAGCAAGCCTGCAATCAGCTACGCCTCCTGAATGATTTACGGCTTAAAAATCTGCCAAAACAATAGATTGAACCCTCAGTGAATATTTGCTTGGCTGCTGGGCAAATATTCACTACACTTGAATGAGCTCAACGTAAGGGAGGTTACGATATGGCTGTTCAAGGTATTGCGTCCAAAAATCCTGACAAGTCCGTCCCCACTTCATCGCACGAATTCGACCGTGCAGTAACAGCAGCATCAAACAAAGCTGCGCCTCCCAAAAATTCCGAAAAGCCGACACCGCTGACATTGCATGCTTTCGATGGGAAGCCTCCGGTGCAGATTTTGAAAGAAAAGTCTGACGATCCGACAGGCGCAGAGGACTTCCGTGCAACAGCCAAAGATAAAAAATGGACAGTCGTTGAGGAGAAGAATGGCCTGCCGCCGATCAATAATCTGAAACCAAAACGGGTCGATACCACCACAATAACCTACGACTATGAGGGGAAGACCTATGCCGTATCGGCGCATCTGACCCCGTTCAAATTCTCCGTACTTGAAAATAAAATCGCCGGTACAGAGATCAGCAAGACCGATAACAATATTGATATCAAGGTCGCGGATTCAGAAGCGACAGACTTTATGAACGCCAAGACCACTGAAGATGGCAAGACAGTAGGCGAGTTGTTCAATGACAAGATGAAAAAGGAATGGGGCAAGCTGGATATCAAGGATCCACGCCGCCAGTATTTTGAACTTCTGCAAGCCAAAGCAGCACTGGTCGGCGGTTATCAATATCTGCCCAATGAAACGGGCGAAGGAATATTCGGCACGGCCAGCACTTCCTACCTTCCCGATACCGTCGTCATGGATCAGGCCAGCATTTATGGCCTACTGAAAGAGGAGGAGATTTCCAAAAAACTTGCGGAAGTTTCCAAGAACGAGCAGGTCGTCGACGGCGTTGACAAGCTCATGAAGGACACCGTTGCCAAAATTGAAGACAAGAAGAGTCTGGTAAACAATATCTACAAGACCATGAGCAGCCCGGAATATACGGATATGCTCAAATCGATGGACAGCGATGGTGCCAAGACCAGATTCGCCAATGATCTGAAGTCACTGGATTATCTGGACACCGAAAAGGCCACCCAGATCAGAAACCAGATCCTTGACAAGGGGCTGGTCGATGAGATCACCAGCATCGTTGAGAGCGGCAAGTTTTCCGATGAAGCTCTGAAAACGGCCGTCAGTGATCAGGTGCAGATGGGCCTGCAGGGCACATTCTCCAGCATTTTCGGGATCACCTTTGCCGACAGGGCAGTTCAAAACTATCTGAAGGATGGCAAGGCCGAGCTGCCGGACGATGTCAAGAAAGGGCTCGAAAGTTACAAGGCTGCCGTCAAGATTGCCACCAATTCGATTCTCGACTCCTTCAAGTCGAAGGGCAGCTTTGACATCAAGGATGTGTCTTCACGCATATCTCAGGTGCTGAAAGCCAATAATGCGGATATCCCGACAGGAACACGCAATGGCGCAGCAGCACTCCTGCAGGCCAGCATGAAGAATGGTGTCCTCCCGGCTATCGGCGGCATTCTGGCCACAACAGCGGCTATCTACACGCTCAACAAGAATATGGGCGATACGGTTGAAGAGAGGATGGGCGCTGCACGCGGACTTCTGATCGGCGTTGCAACCATGCCTGCCTTGACGCAAACGCTCGCAACCTTGTTCGGCAAGCCTGGCACGGCCACCATGTTGGGTCTGGAAAAGAATACCCAACTGAGAGAAAAATATCTGGAGCTGTTTCCTGATGCGGACAAGCCTGCATCTGTCGCCGGATCGCAGGATATTGAACTGGCTTCGCTTGATGAACAGCGCAGTGCGATTTCTGGCCGCCTGCCGGAACTGGATCTTGGCGAATCGAGCGGAGATTGGGCTGGCCGCTTCGAAACATATTTCGATAATATTGCTGAGGGTAAGGGCAGCACCAGCGATCGGACGCCGAACACGACCGATATCAGTGTCGAAGTGGTCATGTCCGATCCCAATGAGCGGATAACAAAGGTAACAACGGAGTCCAACGCCCACTATTTGGACATTCTTGACAATTTCGAAGGTGAACGCCGGTCAAGCCTCATGGGAATGGTGGATGACCGTGTGAGCAGTATGGGACTGGATCCCGACAGTCTTGACAATCCCAGCAAGCTCAGACTGGTCGGAACCATTTTAGGCACGGTCGGCGGCATGGCTGATGTTGCTGGCGGTGTACTCGATCTGGCGCTTGGCGGCATGTCCATCGACAAGTTGCGCAAGAATCCTGACGCTCTGCCCAGTGAATATGCGGCTGCGACGATGCAGCTCATGGGCGGCATAAGCATTGCCGGTATGGCGGGCACGAGTTTGGCCAGCATGATCGCCGGACCTGCGACCGCTGCGGCTTTGGGCATAGCCTCTGGCGTTCTGGGAATTGCAGGGGTGGGCTTTGGCGCAATCGCCGCCATAGTCACAGGCGTGATCGCCAGGCAGAAACAGGAGCGAAAAGCCGATGAGGTTCGCCAGGACTTCAATGATTGGAGCACATTGGGCGTTACGGAGGACAATTGGGGCGACAAGCTCAATTACACCAGCCATTCGCGCTACAATTACAATTACTATCACGGCTCCAACCGATATTATGACCTTTATCCGGAAGACAAGCCAATGTGGGAGGCAAGGCCGGAACAGTATGAAGATTTCACCAAATATGTCGATAAACACGGCAAGATATCCGATGACTGGTTCAGGGATTGGGACAAGGATCACAAGTCCGGCATTGGCGAAGGAAGTCCCGATCCATCGGGCCTGCCACGCTTCGGCGATGATGGCAAACCCGGAAAATTCGGTGATTTCAAGGAAGATATCGACCGGGTGGATGTCGGTTCAATCGAACTGGCTGAAGATGGCCGCGTGATCTTCACAAAGGATGGAGTCAAGCAGGTGATTGATCCGATCATTGGCGATAAGGCCAGTGAAAAAGAACGGTTGAAGATCATCGATTATCTGAATGACCTTTATGAAATCTCGCATCCGGGCGGCAAACGCGATCAGGAAATCATCGACAGGATTACCAAGCTGCATGATGAGTCCGATCGTCACAATGACATTGATTACCTGAAACGCGCATTGGACAGTTCCAAGGCTCCGCTGCTTGGCAGGGAGGGCAAGGCAGGCACATTCTCCGACTTCAAGGAGGATATTGACCGGGTAGACATAGGCTCAATCGAACTGGACCCCACCAACAGCGATGCCATATTCTTCGTCAAGGATGGCAAGCGGTGGCAATTGGACAAGAACGACAATGGCAGCCTTTCTGACAAGGACGCATCTGCTATTTTCGATTATCTGAAAGACCTTTACATCATCACCCAAAAAGATGGTGGCCGCGACAAGGATCTCATCGACAAGATCACGTCCCTTCACGACAAATCAGATAAGTATAATGATCTGGACGCTCTCAGGATTGAGCTGGGACTGGACAGTGATCCCTCAGGCCTGCCACTCTTTGGCGATGGGGGCATCCCCGGCACGTTTAAAGATTTCAAGGAAGATGTCGACCGCGTCGATGTAGCCTCGATTGAATTGCTTGATGACGGGCGCGTGATCTTCGTCAAAGACGGCGTGAAGCAGATTATAAATTCATCCGCCGGCGATGACTCAGATCGTAAAACGCGCGATTCCATCATTGACTATCTGACGGGTCTTTATGAAATTGCGCACCCGGAAGGAAAGTTCAGCAAGGAGATCGCCGACAAAATGGACGAGATCTTCGGCAGGACTGACGATTATAATGATCTGGATGATATCCGTAAGGAAGTGGGGGCATAGCCCCCACCTGGATTTGGTCGCCCGTCAGGCTTCCACTTCGTCCTTGCGGGTTTTGACCAGACTCCAGACCACGCCACTGGCGATGATCGCAAAGGTGACGCCGAGCGACAGGGCCGCAGGGAACTTTTCGAGGCCAAGCAAATCGGCAACGAAAACCTTCGAGCCGATGAAAATCAGGACCAGAGCGAGCGCAGGCTTGAGATAGCGGAAGCGATGAATCATCGCTGCGAGCGCGAAATAAAGCGCGCGAAGACCGAGAATGGCAAAGATATTGGAGGTGTAGACCAGGAATGGATCGGTGGTGATGGCAAAGATTGCCGGCACCGAGTCAACGGCGAAGATCACATCCGCAATCTCGATCAGGACGAGGGCCATGAACAGCGGCGTTATGAACCAGACCAGTTTGCCGGTCTTTGGGTCCGCCTGACGCACAAAGAAATGCTCGCCATGATGGGTCTCGGTCACATTGAAACGGCGGCGCATGAAGCGGACCAGCGCATTATTGCCAATGTCCGGTTCGGATTCCTCCATGACCAGCATTTTCAGGCCCGTGAAAATCAGGAATGCCGCAAATATATAGAGCACCCACGCGAATTCGGCGACCAAAGTCGCGCCGACACCTATCATGATGGCACGCAGCACGATGACACCGAGAATACCCCAGAACAGAACACGGTGCTGGTAGAGACGGGGGACTGCGAAGAAGGAGAAAATCAAAGCGATGACAAAAACATTATCCAGCGCGAGGGTCTTCTCAACAACGAAGCCCGTTATGTAGGCCATACCGGCATCGGCGCCTATATACCACCAGATCCAACCGCCAAAGGCGAGGCCGAGCGAAACATAGAGAGCCGATAGCTTCAAACTTCCGGAGATGCTTATCTCCTTGTTTTCCTTGTGCAATACTCCAAGATCGAATGAGAGGATGGCAAGGACCAGGGCAAAAAAGCCCAGCCACATCCAGACTGGCTTACCCAGCCAATCGATGAATAAAAAGGGGATTTCCAAGATAGATTTCTCCACCGGCGTGCGTTGTCGGAAAACGGTCCGACATCACAAGTTCGCCGGGGCACTTGCCAGAGGGGCCCGGACCAGCGGGTTGGCCAAGACTTAAGCGCCCGCAGTTCTCGATTCAAGGGTAAAGCTGTGATTTTTTACCTTGGTTCTGCCGCACTTGGCCATAAGTTCCTCGCAGCCCTTTCCGTTCCAATATGACAGGTCTATATTGAAACTATGGCGGCTGGTCGTCTTGAGGGCATCATGGAACGCTTGAATCATAAACTCGACTGTAAGAAATGCGGCACGATCTATCTCGATCTTCCAGATGATCTTACTGGCGCAAGTTCAATTCACTGCACAAGCTGTAAAATGTTTCTCGGCTACTGGAGCGATCTATCGCGTGATTTTGATCGCCAAGGTGGCCAGAATGGCGTTTTCGAATTGAAGGACGGCCAGATCGAGCGGAAAGCCTGATACGTAAGCCAGTTATCGTTGTTCTTACGAAGATTTCCGCGAGAAAAGGCAGCGGCAAATCGCCTATCAGTATTCGCTTCAGATCAAACGCCTGAACTGCCTCTTCCACTGCTCACCTCAATATGCGGGGTGTCCCGTTCTAGAACGCGCGTGAGGCATGATTGTTCAATGGTATGATCCTCGCAGAGCAGACCCGCGTTTCGTGCGCAGAGATTGCCCCTCCACCAGTCCACTGGTTCGGAGGGGCGCTCTGGTTCAAGGTATGCGGGCAATCACTTTGATCTCAAAATCAAAGCCAGCCAGCCAGTTTACACCAATCGCAGTCCAGTTCGGATATGGCTTGGTGGCAAAGGTTTTCTGCTTCACCGCCATCACGGTTTCAAACTGATTTTCAGAATCAGTGTGAAATGTTGTCACGTCCACAATATCATCAAAAGTGCAGCCACCCGCTTCCAGCGTTGCCTTCAAATTGTCAAATGCGAGTTGAACCTGCTTTGCAAAATCAGGTTCCGGGGTTCCGTCAGGGCGGCTCCCAACTTGCCCTGATACAAATAACAGGTCTCCGGATCGAATTGCAGCCGAATAGGTGTGCTTTTCGTAAAGGTCCTGCCGCCTGGCGGGGAAGATTGCTTCGCGCTTTGTCATTATGCTCTCTTTCATCAAGGCGACAGGCAAGAGCGATGCTTCACAAGCCGCCATTTTTCATATACGTGACGTATCTGGGTTAGCAGAAGACTTTGCGTATGTCAATTTCATATACGCCGCGTATTTCAAAATGGAGGAAAAATGGTCAAGCGTCGTGTCGAATCCATGGAAGAAAATCGGATCAAACTGATTGAAGCGGCCAGACGAGCCTTTGCGGAAAAGGGTTATGTCGCTGCGTCCATGGACGAGTTGACTGCTGAAGTGGGGCTCACGAGGGGTGCGCTATATCATAATTTCGGTGACAAGCGGGGCCTGTTGGCGGCAGTGGTCAATCAAATCGACTCCGAAATGGCCTCTCGTGCCAAAGCTATCGGTTCACAAGCCAGCGATGCGTGGCATGGATTATTGGCGGAGGGCACGGCCTATATCGAAATGGCACTTGATCCGGAGGTGCAACGTATCGTTCTCCTTGATGGACCGGCAGTGCTCGGCGATCCCTCTCAATGGCCCAGCCAAAGCAATTGCCTACAGGCGACAAGGGAAACCGTCGAGCAGTTGATCCTTGTGGGCATCCTGAAGCCTCTGGACGCCGAAGCCGTCGCACGGCTTCTCAATGGTGCCGCGCTGAATGCTGCCCTCTGGATTGCCGCCAGCAATGAAAAGGAAAACATACTTGCGAAAGCAGTCGAGGCCTTTCGCTCATTGGCTACGGGCTTGCTCATGCAGCCAATGAAATAATTTCTCCGTTGTCAGGCTGAGAAATTCAACAAACTTGTCACAACTACCGTAATGACATGCCAATCAATCGGGCCCGCCACTATCCATTTCAGGAGCACGCCCAGAGGAATTCCCATCAAAAAAGCTCAAAAAGAGTTGCACACCTCATTTGGCTGAACTAGTATATCAGCTGGAGGAGAATTCTCGTGGTGAAAATGACGCTTGAAGACGTCGCCCGAGAAGCCGGTGTCAGTCTTGCAACGGTTGATCGCGTGGTAAACGGGAGGATAGGTGTGCACGCGCGCACTATCCAGCGCGTCAATGCGGCTATCAAACAGCTTGGCTTTCTTCCCGATCAACATGCTTCACGGCTGGCTCGTGGACGTGACTATGATTTCCGCATCATTCTCCCCACAGGCGAAAATGAGTTCATGCAGGCCCTTGCTGCCGAGTTTCGCGCCACGCGCGAACGTCAATTGCAGGAGCGGGTGCGCCTGACCATCCAATATGTCGATACCTTCGACGGCGAAGCACTTGCCGCCGCCTTGGAGAAACTTCCCAAGGGGATTGATGGGGTGGCTGTTGTCGCGCTGGATCATCCCGCCGTCACCGAAGCAATCAATGCTCTGGCTGACTCCGGCGTCGTTGTCCTGACGCTTGTATCTGATGTGCCCAACTCACGGCGGGCGCATTATGTCGGCATCGACAATTTTGCCGCCGGTCGCACCGCCGCATCGCTGATCGGCCGCTTCGTGGGGCCGCGCAAGGGCAAGGTCGGCATGATTGCCGGTTCGTTGGCATTGCGCGATCATGTCGAGCGACAGTTTGGTTTCGAACAAGTCCTGTCACGCGAATATCCCAATCTGGAAGTTCTGCCTGTTCGTGAGGCGCGCGATGAAAATGCGCGGGTAGAAGCGGTCACGAAGTCATTGTTGCAGGATCATCCAGATTTGGTTGCGATCTATAATGCGGGGGGCGGGCAGGCTGGCGTCATTGCCGCACTGGAGGCAACAAACCGCGCATCTGACATGATTTTTGTCGCCCACGAATTGACCTCTTCAACACGTCGCCACCTTGTGCGCGGCACAATCGACGCAATTCTGAATCAGGATGTGGGTCACATGGCCCGCAGCGCCGCACGTATCCTGACCGCCCTCAAAGAAGGCCGACCCATTGTTTCGGGACAGGAGCATATCCGCATCGATATCTTTCTCAGGGATAACATGCCCTGAAGTCTACATTTTGGAATTGGAGGAATGCACATGAAGACGATCAAAGGACCAGCCATTTTTCTCGCACAGTTCGCGGGCGACGAAGCACCATTCAACACGCTGGACGCAATGTGTGGCTGGGCTGCTGGCCATGGCTATCAGGGCATCCAGATTCCCGCCTGGGACGGGCGTCTCATTGATCTGAAAAAAGCGTCCGACTCCAAGGACTATTGCGATGAGATCGCCGGCACAGCGGCATCCCACGGACTGACGATCACCGAGCTTGCCACGCACCTCCAAGGCCAGCTTGTTGCCGTTCATCCTGTTTATGATGAGCTCATGGATGGCTTTGCCGCGCCGGAAGTGCACGGCAACCCAACCGCACGTCAGGAATGGGCCGTTGATCAGCTGAAGCGCGCGGCGCGTGCGTCGAAACATCTGGGCCTCAAAACCGTACCTACATTTTCCGGCGCGCTGGCATGGCCGTTCCTTTATCCCTTTCCACAACGCCCGGCAGGGCTGGTTGAAGCGGCGTTTGATGAGCTGGCGAAACGTTGGACACCTATCCTCGATTACTTTGATGAACAGGGTGTCGATGCCGCCTATGAGATTCATCCCGGCGAAGATCTGCATGATGGCATAACCTATGAGATGTTTCTTGAACGGGTGAAGAACCATTCCCGTGCCAATCTGCTTTATGATCCTTCTCATTTCGTGCTGCAGCAGCTCGATTATCTTGACTATATCGACATCTATCATGAACGCATCAAAGCCTTCCATGTGAAGGACGCCGAGTTCAACCCGACAGGGCGGCAAGGCGTCTATGGCGGTTTCCAGTCCTGGGTAAACCGTGCCGGACGCTTCCGCTCCCTTGGTGACGGACAGGTTGATTTCGGAGCAGTCTTTTCAAAACTGACCGCCTATGATTTTGATGGCTGGGCAGTTCTGGAGTGGGAATGCGCCCTGAAACATCCTGAAGATGGCGCACGCGAAGGGGCCCAATTCATCGACGCTCATCTGATCCGCGTGACCGAGCGGGCATTTGATGATTTTGCCGGATCCGGTACCGACGACGCGGCCAATCGCCGTATTCTTGGCTTGAAGTAAGAGGGTAGAGCAATGGCCATTGGAGCATCAAAAGAAAAGTCCTCAAACAAGCGCATTCGCATCGGCATGGTCGGCGGCGGGCAGGGCGCATTTATCGGCGCGGTCCACCGCATCGCGCTGCGTATGGATGACCAGTTTGAGCTGGTCGCAGGCGCACTCTCCTCTGACCCCGCACGCGCCAAGGCGTCAGCCCGCGAGCTCGGCATTGCCGATGATCGTGCCTACACATCCTTTGAAGAAATGGCCAAGGCCGAAGCCAAGCGTCCTGATGGCATTGAAGCCGTTTCGATTGTCACGCCCAATCATATGCATGCGCCGGCGGCAAAGGCTTTTCTCAAAGCTGGTATTCACGTCATCTGTGACAAGCCGCTGACCACAACAGTCAAGGAAGCGAAGGAACTTGTCTCTCTGGTCGACAAGACCGGCAAGCTTTTCGTGGTTACCCATAATTACACCGGTTACCCCATGATGCGGCAGGCGCGCGCCATGGTGGAAAAGGGACTTCTTGGCACCATTCGCGTTGTGCAGGCCGAATATCCGCAAGACTGGATGACCGAGAAGACGGAAAGTTCCGGCTCGAAACAGGCTGAGTGGCGGGTGGATCCCAAGCGTTCCGGTGCTGGCGGCGCTATCGGCGATATTGGCACACATGCCTATAATCTCGCCTGCTTCGTATCCGGCTTGAAGCTCAAGCAGCTTTGCGCTGAATTGACAAGCTTTGGCGAAGGGCGCGTTCTTGACGATGACGTGCAAATTCTTATGCGCTTTGATGGCGGTGCCAAGGGCATGATCTGGGCAAGCCAGGTTGCTCCGGGCAATGAGAACGGTTTGAAGCTGCGCGTATATGGAACCAAGGGTGGTCTGGAATGGACGCAGGCCGATCCGAATTACCTCTGGTACACGCCCTTCGGCAAACCCAAGCAATTGCTGACGCGCGGCGGCGCAGGCGCATCGCCGGAAGCAGCCCGCGTCACCCGTGTTCCCGGCGGGCACCCGGAAGGTTATCTTGAGGGCTTCGCCAATATCTATACGGAAGCAGCTCAGGCCATTCTCGCAGCGCGAAGCGGCAAGAAGCAGCCCAAGGATGTGATTTATCCGACCGTTCAGGACGGGCTGGCAGGCATGGAGTTCATCGAGGCGGCAGTCAAGTCTTCAAAGGCTGGCGGCGTTTGGACGAAGGTGTGATGGAAACAAACAAACCTTTGAACGCCTCAAACGTGCCCGTACTGGAAGCGCGAGGCATTGCCAAGGCGTTTGGACCTGTCGAAGTGCTGACCGATATCAGCCTGACAATCAGGCCCGGCGAGGTTCATGCGATCATCGGCGAAAATGGTGCTGGCAAGTCCACGCTGATGAAACTGCTCAGCGGACATCTCAAGCCGACGCGTGGCACAGTTGCCATTGATGGTGAGCCGGTCAGCTTTGCCGGACCTGTTGATGCAGAGCATCGCGGGCTGGTTCTGGTGCATCAGGAAATCCTGCTCGCGCCGGACCTGACGGTTGCCCAGAACATCTTCATGGGGCGTGAGCTGAAGCGTGGCCTTATGGTCAATGACCGCGAAATGAACCGGCAATCGGCGGAGGCAGTCCGCAGCCTTGGCGCCGATATCGATCCTACGACGCCAATCTCCCGGCTTTCCATTGCGCGGCGCCAATTGGTACAGATCGCCCGGGCCTTGCAGGTGCCGCACCGGGTTGTCATTTTCGATGAGCCGACAGCTTCGCTTACCCCTATCGAAACCGAAGCGCTGCTTAAAGTTATTCGCGATCTGCGCGACAAGGGCGTTGCCATTTTGTACATCTCGCATCGACTGCCCGAAGTGGGGGCAATTGCAGATCGCATCACGGTCTTGCGTGATGGTAAGCTCATTGCAACCCGTAACGCCTCTGAATTGCAGCCTGTCGATATGGCGCGCTTGATGGTCGGCCGCGATATGTCAAAGCTTTACCCCGAACGCGAGGACACGGCTGCTCACCAGACTGTGCTTGATGTCAGGAATTTCAATGTTCCGGGCTATGCCAATGATGCGTCCTTTACGCTGCGAAAAGGCGAAATTCTTGGCTTTGCCGGTCTGATCGGCGCAGGCCGCACGGAACTGCTCGAAGGCGTTGTCGGGCTGCGCGCTGCCAGCGGCACAGTTGAACTCAATGGCAAGCCCGTCAAGTTTCACACGGTGCGCGACAGCATGGCAGCGGGCATTGTGTATTTGAGTGAAGATCGCAAAGGCAAAGGTCTTTTGCTGGCGCAGGATTTGCGGACCAATCTCACATTGGCAACGCTGGGCAAGTTTACAAAAGGCCCGCTGATCGAGCGCACGCGCGAGGACCAAAGCCTCGATAAGGCGATTACCGATTTCGATATTCGCGCCCGCCGCCGTGATCTTCTGGCCGGGCAGCTTTCAGGCGGCAACCAGCAGAAACTGTTGCTGGCCAAGATGATGCTTCTGGAGCCGAGTGTTGTCATCATCGACGAGCCGACACGCGGCATCGACATCGGCACCAAGGAACAGATTTACAAGTTCATTGCCGAGCTCGCCAAGGCAGGCAAATCCGTCATCGTCATTTCATCCGAGATGCAGGAATTGATCGGCATTTGCCATCGCATCCTTGTCATGCGGTCATCACGCATTGTCGGCGAGGTGACAGGGGAGGCAATGACTGAAGAAGAAATCGTCGTCCACGCCACAGGCGTCAAGATCAACGAAGCAGAGCTTTATACTGCGGGGAACGCATGAGCGATACATCAACAAATACCGACACACGCGGTGCTTTCCGCAAACTGGCTGATCTCGACATGACAGCCGTTGCCCCTTTCCTTGCGCTCGCTGCGCTGTTCGTCCTTGGTGCGTTCATCAATCCGAACTTTCTATCGATAGACAATCTGCTCAACGTGCTGACCAGATCGTCTTTCATCGCGATCATCGCCGTCGGCGCAACCTTTGTCATCTCGGCTGGCGGCCTTGACTTGTCGGTCGGTTCCATGGCTGCGCTTGTTGCCGGTGTCATGCTGTTGTTTCTCAACTCAGCGGCGATTGACGGCGACATGGCGATGCTCTGCGTGGGCGTGGTCGTCGCAATCGGCGTGGGTGCATTGGCTGGCTTGCTCAATGGCACCATCATTACCCTTGGCAAGATCGAGCCCTTTATTGTGACGCTCGGAACCATGGCGATTTTCCGGTCAGTCACGGTCTGGCTGGCCGATGGCGGTTCCATCGCCATGAAGTCCACTTCAATGCGCGCCCTGTTCAGGCCGGTTTACACCGGTTCATTTCTCGGGCTGCCCATTCCTGTCTGGATCATCGCCATTGTCGGAATTCTGGGCGCTTTCATTCTCTACAAAACATCCTTCGGCAGGCACGTCATCGCCGTTGGCTCCAATGAGGACGTAGCGAAATATTCCGGCATCCACGTCAACCGTGTGCGCGCCCTGACCTATATGCTGCAAGGCATTTGCGTGGCCATCGCCGTTATCGTCTATATTCCGCGCCTTGGTGCGGCAACGACGACGACAGGCATGTTGTGGGAGTTGCAGGCGATCACGGCGGTCGTTATCGGCGGCACGGCATTGCGCGGCGGCGTCGGGCGTATCTGGGGCACGATTTGCGGTGCTTTCATGCTCGAGATCGTCGGCAATATCATGGTGCTGTCCAACATCGTCAGCGAATATCTGATCGGCGCTGTTCAGGGCACGATCATTATCATTGCAATGCTCGTTCAACGGACGCTGCAAAAGAAGAAGTAATTAAGAATAGGGGCGGGAGGCTGCCTCTTGAGACGGGACGGGGGAAAAGGGGCCACCCACCGAGCCGAAATCAAGGCCCGAACGAAAAATTGGGAGAGAACAAATGCGTAAACTCATGATAGGTCTGGTGGGAGCGGCACTCGCTTCGACAATGACCTTCGCCTACGCTCAAGACAAACAGGTCAATATTGCCGTGTCAATTCCGGCGGCAGATCATGGCTGGACGGGCGGTGTTGTCTATCACGCGGAACGTGCTGCCAAATTGCTTGAAAAGGCGCATCCTGGCCTGAAGATCACTGTGAAGACCTCGCCAGACGGTGCTTCGCAGGCCAATGCACTGGAAGATCTGACCACGCAAGGCATGGATGCTCTGGTAACCCTGCCGCACAATTCCGATGAGCTGACCGATCCACTTCGCCAGGTCAAGGAGAAGGGCATTTTCGTCACGGTTGTTGACCGCGCGCTGTCCGATCCAACAGTGCAGGATCTATATGTTGCCGGTAACAATCCGGAGCTTGGCCGCGTTGCAGGCAACTACCTCAAGGACACATTGGGCACCGGTGATGTTGTTGTTATTCGCGGTCTTCCAATCGTCATTGATGAAGAGCGCCAGAAGGGCTTCGACGAAGCCATTGCAGGAAGCGGCATCAAGGTTCTCGACAAGCAGTTCGGCAACTGGTCGCGCGACGATGCATTCAAGGTGATGCAGGACTATCTGACCAAGTTCCCGAAGATCGACGCCGTATGGTGCCAGGATGACGATATGGCCGTTGGCGTTCTTGAAGCCATCAGCCAGGCAAAGCGTACCGACATTAAAATGGTTATCGGTGGTGCCGGTATGAAGGAAATGATCAAGCGCGTTGCTGATGGTGACGAAATGACACCAATCAATGTTCTTTATCCACCTTCAATGGTTGCAACTGCAATGGAACTAACCGTTGCCCATTTCTACGATCAGGTTCCCGTGCGCGGCAGCTATATTCTCGATGCAACGCTTGTCACCAAAGACAATGCCGCTGAATTCTATTTCCCGGATTCACCGTTCTGATCAAACGCACATGAATGTGAAACTTGAAAAGGCCCTCATGGGCCTTTTCTTTATGGCAATTCCTGACGTAAAACCGGGCGGCAAATTGGTGGGGCTTGGCAGTTGCTGTCCTGTTGCAATAGCGTTTTGCGTGGTTCGACGGGGCTTGTCTGTTGTGATGGTGTTATAGTGAAGCGGTCCACGTGTCTTACATACCACGTGGACCGCTGGACAGGATGCCGTTTCGACGGGAGGACTGTGAAGTCCGATGGTGAGCAAGGCCCTGTCCTTCGATGACACCCGAACAGTTGCAAGGGGCATCGACCCCGTATGACAAGCCAGGGAATTTCATCATGACACATTTTGATCGTTTTGTCGGCATCGATGTGAGCAAGGATCACCTCGACATTCATTGTTTGCCCGATGGGTTGGAGCTGCGGGTGGTCAATAGCCCTGAAGGGATTGACCAATTGCTGCACCGGATCGGTTCGGCTGAGGGCATTGCCTTTGGCTGCGAAGCGACGGGCGGTTATGAGGACTGTCTTCTGATCTGTTTGAGTGAGGCAGGCCTGCCTGTCTGGTGCCTGCATCCATCCGACATTCGCGCTTTTGCCCGCCTCAAAGGCAAGCGTGCCAAGACAGACCGGCTTGACGCCCGGGCCATTGGCGAGGCGCTGGCACTTGCCGTTGCCCACCGCATGCCGGTGGCACGCACCAGACAGCAAAGCACAATCAAGGAGTTAACTGCACTGCGCCGCCGGCTTATCGTCATGCAAAGTGAGTTGAAGAGCTTCATGAGCCGTATGGCCAGCCCGGACGCAAAGGCGGCCATTGCCATGCTTGTCGAAACACAGGCCAGGATCAAGAAACAGCTGGAGGCTTCCATTGCCAGCGCCATCAAGGCAGATGAACAGGTCGGGCACAAGGCCTGCCGCATCCGCTCCGTCCCCGGAGCAGGCCCGGTTCTTGCCGCCGAACTGATCGGCTCCATGCCTGAACTGGGAGCACTTTCCAGCCGGGAGGCGGCAAGTCTGGCAGGTGTAGCACCCCATCCGCGCCAATCCGGCCTCACGCGCAAAAGCGGCAGGTGTCAGGGCGGGCGTTCGCACATCAGGAAAACCCTCTACATGGCTTCGCTTTCCATCATCCGGGCCAAAAGCCAGCCGCTGGCATGCTTCTATCAAAAGCTCAGGGCCGCGGGAAAACCATTCAAGGTGGCAATGGTCGCCATCATGCGAAAGCTCATCGTCACCCTGAACGCAATCATCAAAACCGACACGCCATGGACCAACAAGGCCAAAACATGACAACGATAAACACAGTTGCTCACCATGAGGAAGATAGAGATTTGGCAGGGAGCTGGTTTTGAGACGTTGCAAGTAGACTTTGCAATTCACCCACCTTCCTCATGGTGAGCCCCGTCGAACCACGCACTAGATCAATGCCCTCTTCCGCCTCCCGAGCTTGCCGAAGGGCGAACCACGCAGTACATCAGTGCAATATCAAGTTCCGAACTGAACGCCTGATTTTGTAGTTGCAATAAGCTGTCGGATGCAGGCTTTGGGATCGACTCCAGCCCCCGTGCATTCAGTTGAATCATTCACCAGAACACGCGTTACCTTCGTGCAATCAAGTTCACCGAGATCAAAGCGGCGGACCTTGGTTTTACCCTGCGGCAGCTCCTTGAAATTCAGCAGGGTGATCCGATCAACGACTTGGGCTTGATTGAACAGTGCAATCTCGAACCCAACATTGTCCAAAGCTGCGCTCAGATTGTTGGTAACGACGAAGGTCAGGCGGCAGCCTTTTTCCGAAGGCTGGAGTGCATTCAATTCCAGTGTTAAAGCGGGTTGCGTGCCAGCTTCCTGCGCGGGTGCAATATCTGATGCAGCAAGAACAAGCAGCGCCGTAGCGGCAATCAGTCCAAAGTAATGCCGCGCTAGAAATCTTGTCAAATTGCCCTGTGTATTGTGCGCCATGACATCCATTCCCCGATCACATTTTGTCAAATTTTGAAACATGACTTATTGACTCTTCTTTACATTGAGTAATAAAGATGAAGCTTACAGTCAAGTTTAAATGAGGGGGTTCTGGATCAACCATGCCCTCTTTGAGAAAGGCACGAAAAGGCCATTGCCATGTCGCGACGCCAAATCATCGATCTGCAGGTTCGCCTTCCCAACGTGACGCCCATGCGGGCAGACTATAGCCGCCCCGTACAATCAGATATCCGCGTGTTCGGCAGTGATCTTTTATTCGACGGATCAAGTGAAGTTGGCATTGAACACGCCGGCTCTCTCTATCGTTTGAAAATCACCCGCCAAGGCAAACTTATCTTGAATAAATGACCGAGTATTCGATCACCAACGTTACGAATGGTAATAAAATGACACCCGAAGCGATCCGTCAGGCAAGATCAGACAACCCCAAAATGCGCGAGCGCGATCTGGCGCAGCAACTGAACATATCCGAAGCTGATTTCGTCGCCGCCTATTGCGGTATCAGTGCAACCCGCATCACACCACAGATTGAAACATTCCTGACGGAAATCGAAGCACTTGGCGAAGTCATGGCACTTACCCGCAATGAAAGTGCCGTTCATGAAAAGATCGGTGTCTACGACAAGCCCATCGTCGGCAAACATGCATCAATGATGCTTGGCGAGCAGATTGATCTGCGCCTGTTTCCCAAATCCTGGCTCCACGGTTTTGCCGTTGAAAAAGAAGATGGTGAAGTCATTCGCCGCAGCCTGCAATTCTTCGATGCCGCGGGCGAAGCCATTCACAAGATTCACCTGCGCCCGGCCTCCAATCTGGAAGCCTATCGAGCTTTGGTGGCAAAGCTGAAATTGGAAGACCAGTCCCAGACTATCGAGACCACCGAGCTGCCAAAGCCCGAGCAGAAAAAGCGGGAGCTTGAAGAACTTGACACATCCAGCTTGCGCGAACGCTGGACCCGGATGAAGGATGTGCACGAATTTTTCGGCATCCTGAATTCGCTGGAAATGACCCGGCATCAGGCCGTTCAGATCATTGGTCAGGATTATGCCTGGCAGCTGGATAATGATGCTCTGACAGCTATGATGCATCATGCGGCGCAGGAAGAACTGCCAATCATGTGCTTTGTTGGCAATCGCGGCTGCATTCAGATTCACTCCGGACCGATCCAGAACGTCAAGCCTATGGGGCCTTGGATCAATGTCATGGATGAGACCTTCCATTTACATCTGCGGACCGACCATATTGCCGAGCTTTGGGCTGTGCGCAAACCAACCAAAGATGGTCATGTCACCTCCCTTGAAGCCTATGGAACCGAAGGCGAGATGATTATCCAGTTCTTCGGCAAGCGTCATGAAGGTTCCCATGAGCGTCCTGACTGGCGCAATCTCGTGGAAAGTCTGCCTCGTCTGATGCGCGCGGCTGCATAGAATGTCCAAGTCTCTCAAGCTCGCGACTCTTGCCGGAATGGTCGGCATTCTAGCGCTTTCCAGCCACGCATTTGCCGAGGAAGTAGCAGGCCCTCTGCCTGATACCAGCCGGGTTGTATCCATTGGCGGCTCAATCACCGAGATCATTTATGCACTCGGAGAAGAGGGCCGTCTCGTCGGGCGCGATACAACCAGCGTCTATCCAAGGGAAGCGTTCGCGCTTCCTGATGTTGGCTATATGCGGGCTTTGTCACCGGAGGGCGTGCTCTCGATCAATCCCACGGCGATCATTGCCGTGGAGGGGAGCGGACCGGAACAAGCCGTTGACCTTCTGAAGAAAGCCAGCGTGCCTTTCGTTTTCGTTCCTGAAAACTACACAGCCGCAAGCGTTTCGGAAAAAATCCGGATCGTCGGCAAAGCACTCAGTGTCGATGATAAGGCCAAAAAGCTTTCTGATGACGTTGAGGCTGATCTTGCTGCTGCTCAGGCAGAAACAAAGGACATCAAAATCCGTAAACGGGTTTTATTTGTGCTCAGCATTCAAGGGGGCAAGATTCTGGCCGCAGGCGATCAGACAGCTGCCAATGGTATTATCAAACTTGCAGGTGCCGAGAACGCTGTTGAAGGCTTTACCGGCTACAAGGCCTTGAGCGACGAAAGCATTCTGACTGCAAAACCTGATGTCATTCTGGTTATGGATCGCGGTGACAACCACGCGACGATAGACACGGAACTGCTTGCCAATAAGGCAATCGCCGCAACACCTGCTGGTGAAAACAAGGCGATCATACGCATGGGCGGGCAATATCTGCTTGGATTTGGACCGCGCACAGCAAGCGCGGTTCGCGACTTGTCCAAGCGGTTCTATGGCGACACCGTAAGCCAATGAGCGAGGCCATTCTCATGAAGCCTGCATCCCTGCGTTCACAACAGGGCAGCAGGAAAGGCCGGGCCGATGGCGATCGATCCTTTCTGGCCAGGGTCGTCATTACATTGCTGGGCGTGGCGTTCGCTGTCACCTTCCTGTTCAGCCTTACAGCCGGGGCCTCGGATGCCTCCGTGGTTTCTGTTATCGGATCATGGTTTCAAGCGGACAATAGCGGCACCGATGCCCTGTCTGCGCGCGACAGCATCATCATTTATGATATTCGCCTTCCCCGCGTCATTCTTGGCTCGCTGATCGGCGCATCGCTTGCTGTCTCTGGCGCTGTCATGCAGGGGCTTTTCCGCAATCCCCTCGCTGATCCCGGCATTGTCGGCGTATCCTCCGGGGCCGGGCTTGGGGCACTCAGTGTGATCGTGCTCGGCAACACGGTGTTCGCTCCTGTCCTTGCACTTTTGGGCCTCTATGCGCTGCCGCTTGCCGCCTTTACCAGTGCCTTGGCATTCACATTCATTCTTTACATGGTTGCGACGCGGCGGGGACAAACCTCCATCGCCACCATGCTTCTGGCAGGTATTGCCCTTGGTGCCATGGCGACAGCCTATATGGGCGTTCTCACCTATATTGCCGACGACCGGCAGCTTCGCGATCTGACGTTCTGGCTACTCGGATCGCTGGCTGGAGCAAGCTGGATGAAGGTTGCTGCAACAGCGCCATTCATCGTGGTTGCATTGCTCGTATCACCCTTTCTGGCACGTGGCCTCAATGGCCTTGCGTTGGGCGAGGCGACCGCCAGCCATCTCGGCATTCCGGTGCAGCGCTTCAAGATCATAGCGATTATTGCCGTTGCGGCAGCAACCGGCGCTTCAGTTGCTGTAAGCGGTGTTATCGGCTTTGTCGGCGTGGTTGTTCCCCATTTGCTGCGGCTCGTCATCGGGCCGGATCACCGCTATCTTCTTCCCGCATCTGCACTGTTCGGAGCAAGCCTCCTGCTCTTGGCCGATGCTGTCAGCCGGACAATCGTTGCGCCCGCAGAACTGCCGATAGGCATCGTCACGGCTGCTGTCGGTGCTCCGGTCTTTCTTTGGATATTGCTGCGCAAACGCGGCATTCTGGATCTATGACAATGATTCATGTCTCAGACTTAGCTATTCATCTGGGCAAGACCCAAATCGTGCACAATGCAAGCTTTGATGCTCTGGCGGGTGAGATCACCGTTATTGTTGGCCCCAACGGATCGGGGAAAACAACGCTAATGCGCGCTCTTTCCGGTGATTTGCCCTATAGCGGGACAGCCACCATCAACGGGCATTCCCTGAAACATTTGAAGCTCTGGCAAATGGCGGCAATGCGCGCTGTCCTGCCGCAATCCACTTCGCTGGCTTTCCCGTTCACGGTGCGTGAAATCATCAAGCTTGGGCTGACAAGCGGACGCTCTCTTGGCACAGCCAAGAGCGTCGAGCATCTGCCTGATGAAGCACTGGAAATGGTTGACCTCGCCGGATTCGGCGCCCGTTTCTATCAGGAACTTTCCGGCGGCGAGCAGCAGCGCGTCCAGCTTGCGCGCGTTCTATGCCAGGTTTGGCAGCCGGTACTGGATAACCAGCCGCGCTTTCTTTTTCTCGATGAGCCGGTCTCAAGTCTCGATATCAAGCATCAGCTGATCATAATGCAAATAGCGCAATCCTTTGCCAAACGCGGTGGCGGTGTTATCGCAATTCTGCACGACCTCAATTTGACTTCCATGTATGCTGATCGTGTCATCGTCATGCATAAGGGCCATGTGGATTGCGTAGGAGCGCCGCAGGACATCTTGACGGATGAGCGCATTTTACGTGTCTATGAATGCGCGCTCAAAGTGGGTGTTCTTCCCGCCGGACAGATGCCATTCATATTGCCTCAATCTGCCGCTATTTGACAGTTAACCGACATTGCACTGGTGCTGTGCGTGGTTCGCCCTTCGACAAGCTCAGGAGGGCTCACCGTTAGGGATGGGCTGGTTGCCCCTAAGCTGTGCGTGGTTCGACGGGGCTCACCATGAGGAAAGTGGGTGGGTTGCAAATCATATCTGCCACGTCTCAAAACTAGGCTCGCTGCCAAACTCAACCTTCCTCATGGTGAGCCCCGTCGAACCACGCATTACATCCATGCCCTCTTCCGCTCCTGAGCTTGTCGAAGGGCGAACCACGTAAAACTCTCCATAGCCCGGGTGAAAACGACCCTGCCCAACTACGACATTCCATGCCGCTTGCGGAATTGATTTGTTGACATAAACATATCTTTATGTGAACCTTAAGCCTCATCTAAATGTGGTTTTGAGGCGTATCGAGTTATGAATAATGCGGTTGACAATCTCTTCGGTCCCATGGGCGCTCCTCGGGACGGCAGAGAAGTTTTCGCGGCTCTGACACAGGCTGCGAAAGAACGCATCTTGATTCTCGACGGCGCTATGGGCACGCAGATTCAAGGCCTCAGCCTCAACGAGGACGACTTTCGCGGTGACCGTTTTGGCGATTGCTCCTGCCATTTGCAGGGCAATAACGACCTTCTGATTCTCACCCAACCGCAAGCCATCGAAGATATTCACTATGCCTATGCAATGGCCGGTGCGGATATTCTGGAAACCAACACATTCTCTTCGACCACCATCGCCCAGGCTGATTACAGCATGGAGGAAGTCGTCTATGAGTTGAACCGGGATGGTGCAAGGCTTGCGCGCCGCGCTGCGCTCAAAGCCGAACAGACGGATGGGCGCAAGCGCTTTGTTGCCGGTGCCCTCGGTCCAACAAATCGCACCGCCTCCATGTCTCCGGATGTGAATAATCCCGGCTATCGCGCTGTCACCTTCGACGATCTTCGTATTGCCTATGCCGATCAGGTTCGCGGCCTGATCGATGGTGGTGCGGACATCATCCTGATTGAGACAATTTTTGATACGCTCAATGCCAAGGCGGCAATCTTCGCCACCCAAGAGGTCTTCGAAGAAAAAGGCATTACCCTGCCGGTCATGATTTCCGGCACGATCACCGATCTGTCCGGACGCACGCTTTCAGGGCAAACGCCCACCGCCTTCTGGAATTCGGTGCGTCATGCGCAGCCCTTCACCATCGGCCTCAATTGTGCTCTGGGCGCCAATGCCATGCGCGCCCATCTGGCCGAAATTTCAAACGTAGCCGACACGTTTGTCTGCGCCTATCCCAATGCTGGTCTCCCGAACGAATTCGGTCAGTATGATGAAAGTCCGGAGGCGATGGCAGCGCAGCTTGAAGGCTTCGCCCGCGAGGGGCTGCTTAATGTGGTCGGCGGGTGCTGTGGATCGACACCGGAACACATCAAGGCCATTGCCGAGGCTGTGGGCAAGTATCCGCCGCGGAAGATACCCGAGATTGAAACCCACATGCGCTTATCGGGTCTCGAACCCTTCACGCTGACCAAGGATATTCCCTTCGTCAATGTGGGCGAGCGCACCAACATCACCGGCTCGGCGAAATTCCGCAAGCTCATCACCGCTGGCGACTATGCGACGGCTCTGGACGTCGCCCGCGACCAAGTGGCAAATGGCGCACAGATCATCGACATCAATATGGATGAGGGCTTGATCGACAGCGAAAAAGCGATGATCGAGTTCCTTAACCTGATCGCGGCAGAACCGGACATTGCCCGTGTTCCCGTGATGATCGATTCATCCAAATGGGATGTTATCGAAGCAGGTTTGAAATGCGTGCAGGGCAAGCCCCTCGTCAATTCCATTTCCATGAAGGAAGGTGAGGAAGCCTTCCTCTCCTATGCGAAAAAAGTACGCGCCTATGGCGCTGCCGTCGTGGTCATGGCCTTCGATACGGAAGGACAGGCCGATACGCTGGAGCGCAAGGTGGAAATCTGCACCCGCGCCTACGAACTTTTGACCAAAGAGGCCGGCTTCCCGCCGGAAGACATCGTGTTTGATCCCAATGTCTTTGCTGTGGCAACCGGGATCGAAGAACATAATGGGTATGGCGTTGCCTTCATCGAGGCGACCAAACAGATCACCGAAACCTTGCCGCATGTTCACATCTCCGGCGGCATTTCCAATCTTTCCTTCTCATTCCGCGGCAATGAGCCGGTGCGCGAGGCGATGCATGCGGTGTTCCTCTATCATGCCATTCAGGTCGGCATGGATATGGGTATCGTCAATGCAGGTCAGTTGGCGGTCTATGAATCCATCGATCCGGAACTGCGTGAGGCTTGCGAAGATGTTGTTCTTAACCGGCGCGACGATGGAACAGAACGCCTGCTTGATCTGGCAGAGCGCTATAAGGGCGCGGCTGGCAAGGAGGCGCGCGAACGCGATCTTGCATGGCGCGAATGGAGTGTCGGCAAGCGTATTGAACATGCGCTTGTCAACGGCATCACCGAGTTCATCGATGTGGATACGGAGGAAGCCCGTCTTGAGGCAGAACGCCCGCTGCATGTCATTGAAGGGCCATTGATGGCCGGAATGAATGTCGTTGGCGACCTCTTCGGTGCGGGAAAAATGTTCTTGCCCCAGGTGGTAAAATCTGCCCGCGTGATGAAGCAGGCTGTTGCTTTGCTCCTTCCTTACATGGAAGCGGAAAAGCTCGCCAATGGTGGCACAGGTGAGCGCGAGAGCGCCGGTAAAGTGCTGATGGCAACGGTGAAGGGGGATGTGCATGATATCGGCAAGAATATTGTCGGCGTTGTACTTGCCTGCAACAATTACGAGATCATTGATCTGGGCGTGATGGTTCCGGCAACCAAAATCCTGCAAACGGCACGCGAGCAGAATGTTGATATTATTGGCCTGTCCGGCCTGATCACTCCCTCGCTGGACGAGATGGTGCATGTCGCCTCCGAAATGGAGCGCGAGGGGTTTGACATTCCATTGCTGATCGGCGGCGCAACCACCAGCCGCGTGCATACGGCTGTGAAAATTGATCCCCGCTACAATCAAGGGCAGACAATCTATGTGACCGATGCGAGCCGTGCGGTTGGTGTTGTTTCGAACCTTTTATCCAAGGATATCAAGCCGGGTTATATCGACACCATTCGTGCCGAATATGCCAAAGTTGCCGATGCGCATGCCCGCAATGAAGCTGACAAGCAGCGATTGCCCCTGGCCAAAGCCCGGGCCAATGCCCACAAGATTGATTGGTCGGCTTACACGCCGCCAAAACCGGCTTTCATCGGCACCCGCATATTTGAGAATTACGATCTGGCCGAAATCGCCCGCTACATAGACTGGACGCCCTTCTTCCAGACATGGGAGTTGAAAGGACGTTATCCGGCCATTCTGGACGATGAAAAACAGGGAGCCGCTGCCCGGCAATTGTTCGACGATGCGCAGGCAATGCTCAAGAAGATCATTGCTGAAAAATGGTTCAATCCGAAGGCCGTTATTGGCATGTGGCCAGCGGGCGCCGTCGGCGATGATATTCGCGTCTTTACCGATGAGAACAGAAACGAAGATCTGGCAACCTTCTATACGCTGCGTCAGCAGCTATCCAAGCGCGACGGCCGCCCGAATGTCGCCTTGAGCGATTTCGTCGCCCCTCTCGATAGCGGCAAACAGGATTATATGGGTGCCTTCGTTGTCACTGCGGGCATTGAGGAAATTGCCATTGCCGAGCGCTTCGAACGCGCCAATGATGACTATTCGTCAATCCTTGTCAAAGCTTTGGCTGACCGTTTTGCCGAGGCTTTTGCCGAGCTGATGCACGAGAATGTCCGCAAGGAATATTGGGGCTACGCGCCCGATGAAGCACTTGCCCCTGATGAGCTGATCGGCGAGCCTTATCGCGGCATCCGTCCGGCTCCGGGCTATCCCGCGCAACCGGATCACACGGAAAAGGAGACTTTGTTCCGCATTCTCGATGCAGAAGCAAAGATCAATGTGCGATTAACGGAAAGCTATGCCATGTGGCCGGGTTCTTCCGTTTCCGGCATTTACCTTGCGCATCCCGAATCCTATTATTTCGGCGTTGCAAAGGTAGAGCGCGATCAGGTCGAGGATTATTCGCAGCGCAAGTCCATGCCCATTGAAGATGTTGAGCGCTGGCTTGGGCCAATTCTCAACTACGTTCCGCAGCCCCGCACTTTAGCGGCAGAATAGTTTGGAGATTATCATGCGGGCAGCAGCCGTCCAGGCTTTTGGCGGACATGTGGAACTCGTCGATGTTCCAAAGCCGCAGGCCAAGAATGATCAACTTCTGGTCAAAATATCAGCAGCGGCGATCAATCCATTTGATTGGAAAGTGGCGGACGGCATCCTCAAAGGCAAGGCACCACATGTTTTTCCCTTGATCTTGGGCAATGACGCGGCTGGTGTCGTCGAATCCTGCGGCGAGGACGTCACCGGCTTTTCCGTGGGGGATATGATATTTGGCCAGTTTCTGCATATGCCGCTCGGCGAAGGCCCCTACGCGGAATATGCCCGCGTCCCTGCATCGAACCTCCTGATAAAATTGCCTGATGGATTGGACGTGCTGCAGGCGGCGGCCCTTCCAACTGCCGGGATGACGGGGCTTCAGATGGTTGAAAATCTCGATCTGCCAAAAGGATCGACCGTTCTCATCGTCGGTGCTACCGGCGGCGTTGGGTCCTTTGCCGTACAATTGGCGGCCGCCCGTGGGTTGAAAGTCATCGCCACCGCTCGCGCTGCAAAAGCTGGCAAAATGAGTGAGTTCGGTGCCATTGCCACGATTGATCACACCGCCTCTCCTGTCTCCGAACAGCTGCGCCAACTCTATCCTGATGGCATTGATGGGCTGATCGACCTGATGAGCGATGCCGCTGAATTTTCCGCGCTTGCAGCACAGGTCAAACAAGGCAGAACCGCCTTTACAACAGCCTTTGTGGCAGATGATTCAGAGTTACAAAGGCTCTCTCTCAAAGGCGGCAACTTTGAGGTGTCCGCCGATCATGATCTTCTGCGCCGCCTTGTCGATCATGTGACCGCAGGTCGTTTGACAGTCCCGATTGATCAGATCGTCTCTCTTGAGGATGTGCCTGAAAATATCGAGAAAAGCCGCGCGGGTCGCTCTGCCGGCAAAACACTCATCAAGTTCGGTTGACTGCAACCTCAACTCTGTTTGTAGAGATAGCTGCGGGGCGCAGTCCCCAGCATACGCTTGAACATGGTGGTGAATGCCGGGACGCTATTATAGCCCAGATCAAGCGCGACACTTGTGACCTGTTCACCCTCAGTCAGGCGGGGCAGGGCGGCTAGCAGACATGCCTGCTGCCGCCAGGTGGAGAGGCTTATCCCTGTTTCCCGCCTGAATATGCGGGTGAAAGTGCGCCTGCTCATACCAAGCTCGTCAGCCCAATGATCTATGTTCGTGTGCGGCGAGGGGCTTTTGAGAAAATCATGACACAGTGCCGCCAGACGGCGATCAGCCGGAAAGGGCAAGCCCAACGGCCGTTCGGGCTGGTTTGGTATCTCATGCAAAAGCAAGCCCATCATAAATGCGGCGCGCGTGTTGGCAGCCGCATTTGCTGGCAAGTTGACGGCTTCCCGGATCAGGCTGTCCATCAGTGGCGTCAGCCCCACCACATGGAGGTGCTCCTTTAGTCCAACGACAGCCTCTGGCCGCACATAAATCGAGTGCATCGTCACGTCGCCAAACATATCCACTGCATGCTCAATCCCGGCTGGCAACCATAGAGCATGGTGCGGGGGAACCATCCAGCGCCCGAATTTTGTCGTTACCATTGCCACGCCAGTCACCGCATGCAGTAGTTGTGATTGGTTGTGGTAATGCCGGGCGATCTGATGTCCCGCCGGATATGCGGTTGCAAGTGCAAGAACATCGCCATCCGCCTGATCGAGCCAAGTCAACCGGAGCTGATGCAGGCTTTCCAGCTCCAGTCCGATAGAGCTTGTACCCGGAAAAGTATTGTAACGCATGGATTTGGCCCACTTACGAAAGAAGTGGACCAAACCACGAAAGCGAAGCTGACTCAACTGCTAAATGCCTCACAATTCGTGCAACATCGCCGTGCTCACCTATGATCAACAAGGGTCGCCTTTCCGGCAGCCTTGTGTCTCGTCTTCAGCCAATAGCCGAAGAGAGCAGCGGTAACAAAGGCGATCAGCCCGTAAATTGCTGCGGGCACGGCCATTGTCGGATTGTTGAGAAGAAACGGGCTAAGCGCTATGGCGATGGCAAGCGTGCCATTGTGAATACCGATCTCCATACCGATTGCGGTCGCTTGGCGATTATCGATACCTACTGCCCTTGGCACGAAATAACCAACAGCGAGACTGACGACATTGAAAGCCAAGGCGGCAAGCCCGACTATCGGCGCCCAGATCCGGAGCGTTTCCCATTCCTGTACAAGCGCTACAAATACGACCGCCATCAGAAATATCAGAGACAATATCTTGACGGGACGGGCCATACTGTCGGCAAAAGCCGGATAGCGATGGCGAATCCACATGCCGATGATCACCGGCCCGAGCACAATAATGAATACCTGCATCACTTTGGAAAATTGCAGCGGAATTGCTTGTCCTTCCGAGAAGAAATGCGCCAGCGACCAATTTACAATCAGCGGCAAAGTGATGATTGAAAGTGCGGAATTGATTGCAGTAAGAGAGATATTCAGCGCAACGTCCCCATCCGCCAGATGGCTGTAGAGATTGGCGGAAGTGCCGCCAGGGCTTGCCGCCAGCAGCATCATTCCAACAGCGAGCGCAGGCTCGAGGTTGAACAGATAGACAATGCCCAGACAGGCGACAGGAAGTATGATCGTCTGGCAACCAAGTGCGACAAGAACCGCTTTCGGCGCTTTGAGCACATTGTGAAAATCTTTCAATGTCAGAGCCAACCCAAGGCCAAGCATGATTATGCCCAGCGACACAGGCAGGAATATCGTTAGTGCCAGACTATCTTCCATAGTTCCCCCCAATTGCTTCCCCCGTCACAATTTATGTGCTTCAGGAACGATCGCTCATTGCTCCCCCAACGAGCTGCAGCCACTCAACGTCAAATCCAATTGGATTTCAACGGGTATCTCCCGGTACGCTTTCATGTTTAATCCTGATGCATTTGGCCCACTTACGAAAGAAGTGGACCAAACCACGAAAGCAGGTTTCTTACAATTTCTATAAGAGGATGAGTGAGAGCGTTGCCACCTGCGTTTACTCGCTCGATTTTCAATGGATTCATCTAATGACCGACACAGCTATGCCCGCGCAGCGTTCGTCTGCTGAAACAACCGTCTTTGCGGTTATTTTCGCAGTCAGCTTCTGCCATCTGCTCAATGATATGATGCAGTCGCTTCTTGCAGCCATCTATCCGATGCTGAAAGACAATTACGGCCTGAACTTCAAGCAGATCGGTTTCCTGACACTGACATTTCAGGTCACGGCTTCGCTCCTGCAACCGGTTGTCGGCACCTATACAGACAAGCACCCCATGCCCTATTCTCTGCCTGTAGGCATGGCGTTCTCACTTGTTGGTCTTGGCATCCTTTCCATTGCCACGCATTACGTCATGCTGCTCGTAGGCGCTGCATTCATCGGCATTGGCTCGTCCATATTCCATCCGGAAGCATCGCGCGTCGCACGCCTTGCGTCGGGTGGACGTCATGGCTTGGCCCAATCCTTCTTTCAGGTTGGTGGAAATTTCGGAACAGCGCTTGGCCCTCTGCTTGCGGCTTTCATCGTCCTGCCGCAAGGCCAGAAGAGCATTGCGTGGTTCTCGCTCGCCGCATTGGTCGGGATGATCATTCTCTATCAGGTCGGCAACTGGTATCAGCGCTACCGTGCAGCCAATGCCAACAAGGCCGCCGCAAGCCGGGTGTTAACGCTCCCACGTGGCAAACTTATCACCTCGCTGATCATTCTGACCTTGCTGGTCTTCACCAAGAATATCTATCTGGCCAGCATCTCCAGCTATTATACCTTCTATGTTATCCATAAATTCGGCATCACGGTTCAGCAGTCTCAGATGATGCTGTTTCTGTTCCTCGGTGCTGCCGCTGTCGGCACGGTCCTCGGCGGGCCTATTGGCGACAAGATCGGTACCAAGGCTGTTATCTGGTTCTCTATTCTTGGCGTCCTGCCATTCACCCTTATGATGCCTTATGCCAGTCTCTTCTGGACGGGTCTGCTGACTATCATCATCGGGTTCATCCTTTCTTCCGCCTTTCCTGCAATCGTCGTGTTTGCGCAGGAATTGGTTCCAGGTCGCGTCGGAATGATTGCCGGTATTTTCTTCGGCTTTGCTTTCGGCATGGCCGGCATCGCTGCGGCGGTTCTCGGTTTCGTTGCCGATATCAAAGGCATCGACTTTGTGTATCAGGTTTGTTCTTATCTGCCCTTCCTTGGGCTGCTCACCATCTTCCTGCCGAGCATGCGGGAAGTCCGGGGCGAAACCGCTAAAGCCTAAGAAAACGGGGAAGCCTTCGCGGGCTTCCCTTTTCCACTTTTGCGCTCCTGACGCCATTTGTCAGCAGGGTGGTTTGAAATTCCCGTTCCATCACCATATAAGGAACATCGTTCCCAAGATGCCTCACATCAGGCGATCTGATTCATACGTTCGTGTTCAAATCGCATAAAGTTTCCTTCCGGATACAAATCATGTCATCAGCTATTTCTGTTTCCAGCCTCAACAAGACCTATGAATCCGGGTTTCAGGCGCTGAAGAATATCAATCTCGATATCCGTCACGGCGAGATCTTTGCCCTGCTTGGGCCAAATGGCGCGGGCAAGACGACGCTCATCAGTATCATCTGCGGTATCGTCAATCCGACATCGGGAACTATTCTCGCCGATGGTCACGATATCATCAAGGAATACAGGGCCTCCCGCACCAAGATTGGCCTTGTTCCGCAGGAGTTGACGACAGATTCCTTTGAGACCGTATGGGCAACCGTCAGTTTCAGCCGGGGTCTCTTCGGCAAGCCTGCCAATCCGGCGCATATCGAAAAGATTTTGAAAGAACTGTCTCTCTGGGAAAAGAAAGACTCCAAGATCATGACGCTTTCGGGCGGCATGAAACGCCGCGTCATGATCGCCAAGGCATTGTCGCATGAACCGGAAATCCTGTTTCTGGACGAGCCGACGGCGGGCGTGGATGTCGAGCTTCGCCGCGACATGTGGAATGTGGTGCGGGCATTGCGGGAATCCGGCGTGACCATCATCCTGACCACGCATTATATCGAAGAAGCGCAGCAGATGGCTGACCGTATCGGCGTCATCAATCACGGCGAAATCATCCTGATCGAAGAGAAGGATGAACTGATGCGGTCTTTGGGCAAGAAGCAGTTGCGGCTGCAATTGTCAGAGAAGCGTCAGGATATCCCGGAAGCTCTGGCCAAGTACGGTCTGGAACTGTCGCAGGATGGCGGCGAGTTGATCTACACCTACGACACGCAGAAAGAGAGGACCGGCATTACGTCTTGCTCAAGGACCTCGACAAGGCATCTGTCCGCTTCAATGACATTCAGACCAAAGAAAGCTCGCTTGAAGAAATCTTCGTGAGCCTAGTGAGAGAACGCAAATGAACCTCTATGCGGTCAAAGCAATATATTTGTTCGAAATGCACCGTACATGGCGCACGATCATGCAGAGCGTTATTTCGCCTGTTGTATCGACCAGCCTGTACTTTGTCGTTTTTGGCTCGGCCATTGGCGGACGTATCCCGGAGATCGGCGGTGTCAGCTATGGCGCATTCATCGTGCCGGGCCTAATCATGCTGTCGCTGCTCACACAGAGCATATCCAATGCCTCGTTCGGCATTTATTTCCCGAAGTTTGTCGGCACGATCTATGAGCTTCTGTCTGCCCCGGTTTCCTATGTAGAGATTATCATTGCCTATGTCGGGGCAGCGGCCACAAAATCGATTATTCTGGGGCTGATCATTCTCGCCACAGCGGCGCTCTTCGTTCCGCTGCGCATCGAACATCCATTCATCATGCTGCTGTTCCTCGTCCTGACGGCGGTTACATTCAGCATGTTCGGTTTCATCATCGGCATATGGGCGGATGGCTTTGAAAAGCTGCAGCTCGTACCGCTGATGATTATCACACCGCTGACATTCCTCGGCGGCAGCTTCTACTCCATCGATATGCTGCCACCCTTCTGGCGAACTGTGACACTGTTCAATCCGGTTGTTTATCTGATCAGCGGCTTCCGCTGGAGTTTTTATGGCCTGTCCGATGTCCATATCGGCACGAGTCTTGCCATGACGGCAGCCTTCCTCATCGCCTGCATGCTGATCCTGCGCTGGATTTTCAAGACAGGATACCGATTGAAGAGCTAGGAGCAGGACGGTTCATCGTAAAGCTCATTGACGAATTTCATCGTCACTGGCGTGTTGTTCTTTACGTCAAGCAAAGGCACGCCATTGCGCGTGCTACTTGCTGGCAATGAATGCCGCGCAAGCACTGATATCACTTCTCCGACAGTCTTGTGGTGCCTCGCAGCCAACTCTTTGGCAATGGAAAGCACATCATCATCAATTGTCAGCGTTATTCGCATGTGTCACCTAAAATATCTCAAATATAAAGCGCCTTGGCGGTCATGGGATAGACCCGCTTGCTGCCAAGCATATAGGCGACGATCGCCTGCGCATCGAAAATCCCGTGAAACGGACGCCCGAGAATGTTCATGCCGCCCGTATAAGCGCCGAAAGCCGGCATGATCATGCGGGAGCGGTCGCTCACAAAACAGCGTCTTTGCACCGCTTGCCCGCGGCGCACCACTTTGGCCGCCGGATGCAGATGTCCGGCAATCTCGCCGGGGCAGGGGTGTTTGGAAGGTTCATGCCGGAAGATCAGATTGCCGAAAGCCAGTTCGGTAAAAGTCTCTCCCGACAGGTCTGCAGGATGGTCCGGGTCATGGTTGCCGGTGATCCACACCCATTCGCGCCCCGCCATCAGCAAGCCAAGCTGCGCAGCATATTGCTCCGGCAGGCGCGCAGCCGCCTCTCCATCGTGGAAACTGTCACCAAGGCTGATGACACTGGCCGGATTATAACGCCCGATGACCTTTCCCAAGGCAGCAAGTGTCGTTGCCGTGTCATAGGGTGGCAGCATCATGCCGCGCCGCGCAAAGGACGAGCCCTTCTCGAAATGCAAATCCGACACGACAAGAATCCGTTCATCTTCGAGATACATCGCGCCGGAAGGGTCGCAAACGCATCTATGCCCGGCGACAACCATTTCGGCCGCCCCGTGCGGAAATGTTCTGGTCATTTGCGGGTTCATGAATGTTCCGACATTTCCCGGGTTAGAGCAAATTTTACGTATATAGAGCCAATTCTGTTTCTCGGATGACGAGACAATCCACGCGGAAGGTAGCGAGGTCGATGTTTATCCATCGGACGAAGCTTCCTGACAAAGTGGTTGGCCGTCAGCCGGAAACCCGAAGGGCCGGGTGAATTCGGGCCAATTCCATCGGGCTTCAGTTTCGTCCGATGGATAAACATCGGCCTCACTAAATCCCTTGATCTTGTCCACAAATTCCCTCCGGCAGAATGACTCTATATACGTAAAACTTGCTCTAATTCTTCGACAATTTCTTCCAAAAGGGTTTCATGCGCTTCGCCCGGAACACGTTCCTTGCCGATTTCCATCATTACAGGAACGGCTAGCGGCGAAATCTGGTCCAGATCCTTATGGACGATATGGCCCTTGATTCGGGCTAGCATATCGCTGAGACGGCGAATGTCCAGAAGTCCGGTCGCAGCATCGGCGCGGGTCGCCTGAATGAGAATGTGATCAGGCTCGTGTTCCCGCAGCACATCGTAAATCAGATCGGTCGAAACCGTCACCTGCCGCCCGGTCTTTTCCTGTCCGGGATGCCGTTTCTCAACGAGACCGGAAATCAGCGCGCAGTTGCGGAAGGTTCGTTTCAACATGAAGCTTTCGGAAAGCCAGGCTTCCAGATCATCGCCAAGCATGTCTTCATCGAACAGCTCGGAGAGCGGCAGTTCGCCCTTTTTGAACATGCGGCCCATATCGCGCAAACCCCATATCGACAGCGCATAATCCGTGGCGATAAATCCGAGTGGACGCGCCTTTGCCCGCTCCAGCCTCCGCGTCAGAAGCATCCCAAGCGTCTGGTGTGCCAGCCTGCCTTCAAAGGCGTAAATCACCATATAGGATCGCTCGCCGCGTGGAAATGTTTCCACCAAAAGGCTTCCCGGTTGCGGCAGCACCGATTTCTCCTTCTGAATACGCAGCCAATCGCTCACCTGATCAGGCAGCGCGCCCCAGCGATCGGGATCGGCCAGAATGTTGCGCACCTGATCTGCCAGATAGGTTGTCAGCGGAAACTTGCCTCCCGCATAAATCGGTATCTTTGCGTCAAAACCATCCGCCTTGGAGACAATACATTCGTTTTCACGAATGCCTTCAAAGCGCAGCACGCGACCGGAAAAGAAGAATGTATCGCCGGGGCTGAGCGCCTCGATAAAATGCTCTTCAACTTTTCCAAGCACAGGCCCGCCGCGCACATTGCCGCCTTTTCCGCGCTGCCTGGTCATCCGTACATTGAGCGAAGGCGCCTCTATGATCGTGCCTACGTTCAGGCGATATTGCTGTGCAACCCGTGGATGCGTAACGCGCCATGATCCATCCGCCGTCTGCCGGATTTTTGCGAACCGTTCATAGCTTTTCAGTGCATACCCACCTGTCGTAACGAAATCGACAATCCGGTCAAATGTATCGCGCGGCAGGGCGGCATAGGGTAGGGCGGTGGTAATTTCCGCGTAAAGGTCATCCGCCTGAAACGGCTCCGCGCAAGCCATGCCAAGCACATGCTGGGCCAATACATCCAGCGACCCTTCACCCAAAGCCGGTGTATCCTGTGCACCGATATAATTGGCATCAAGCGCCGCCTGACATTCCATGACCTCGAAGCGGTTGGCCGGAACCAGTATTGCCCGCGATGGCTCGTCCATCCGGTGGTTGGAACGGCCGATCCGCTGTGCGAGACGACTGGCGCCTTTTGGTGCGCCTACGTGAATGACCAGGTCAACATCGCCCCAGTCAATGCCAAGATCGAGCGTGGAAGTTGCAACCACGGCGCGCAAGGCATTTGCGGCCATGGCCTGTTCCACCTTGCGCCGCTTGCTCACATCAAGTGAGCCATGATGCAGCGCAATCGCCAGATTATCTTCATTCGCCATCCACAAATCATGGAACAGGCGCTCCGCCTGACTGCGCGTATTGACAAAGATCAGTGTCGTCGCATGCTGTTTGATCGCTTCATAAATGCCCGGCAATGCATAGACGGCCGAATGTCCTGCCCAGGGAACACGATCTTCCGTCTGAAGAATTGTGATATGCGGCTTGGCCCCGCCTTCGACCTTGACGAGGCTTGCCAAAGGCGAGCCCCCTGTTTGCGGCACAAGCCATCCGCGCAATTCGTCAGGGTCGGCGACGGTCGCCGACAGGCCGATGGTCTGCAATCCCGGTTGCAGGCGGCGCAGTCGTGCAAGCCCCAGCGATAGAAGATGCCCGCGTTTCGAGGTTACCAGCGAATGCAGCTCATCAAAAATAACGTAGCGCAAATCTTCGAAAAACCGCCCTGCATCCTTGGCGGCAATGAGCAGGGCCAATTGCTCCGGCGTCGTCAGCAAAATGTCGGGCGGGGCCAGCTTCTGCCGCTGGCGCTTATGGGCAGGCGTGTCGCCGGTGCGGGTTTCGAGCCTTATGCCAAGCCCCATCTCTTCGATAGGTTTAGCAAGATTGCGCTGAATATCGACAGCCAGCGCCTTCAAAGGCGAAATATAGAGCGTGTGGATGCCACGGCTCGCCGTATTGCTTTTGCCTCGGTAGGCAAGATCGACCAGCGAGGGAAGAAAACCCGCCAGCGTTTTACCCGCACCCGTGGGAGCGATCAGTAAGGCCGAACGCCCCGCCTGCGCTTCTTCCAGCAATTCCAACTGATGGGCACGCGGGGACCAGCCCTTGCTCTGAAACCAGTTCAGGAAAAGCGTCGGCAAAAGAGCAGAGCCGGTTTCGGCGATGGGTGCGTTGCTGATATTCACTGCAGCGAATGTAGTGCTGTAGAATCAATGCGCCAAGTTTTCTTTTGGCAAGAAAGCTGTGCGTGGTTCGACAAGCTCACCATGAGGAAGGGTGTAAATGGCAGGGAGCCAAGGCTACGCTGTCGCAATGCAATCAAATCACTTCCCTCATGGTGAGCTTGTCGAACCACGCACAGAAGCAATGCAAGATCGTGGGTCACTTACAAAGATTGCATGGAGCTAAATCCACCCTATGTTCGTTCTATGCTTTGGCAAAAGCGCTATGCGTGGTTCGACGGGGCTCACCATGAGGAAGGTTGTGAATTGCAAAGACTACCTGAAACTCCTCAGTAAGAGGCTCCCTGCAATCAACTTCCCTTCCTCATGGTGAGCTCATCCTGAGCTTGTCGAAGGGCGAACCACGCACAGCATCACTGCAAGCGTGGGCGAACCACGCATAACAGCAATGCAACATGGTATGGAATGGAGAAAGCTGCTTGTTAAACCGCCCCGAGGAACTTCTGCGATCCACGCCTGCTGGTCTCTATTCGCCTGTTGGAGATTTCTACATTGATCCGGTCCGTCCAGTTGAGCGAGCCCTTATCACCCATGGTCACTCCGATCATGCGCGTTCCGGTCATCGCAAGGTCATGGCGACACAGCAAACGCTCGACATTATGGCGCTGCGGTATGGGCCGGACTTTGCGGGCGAAACGCAAGTGGCGGAGCTTGGCAGAACCACCGAACTCAATGGCGTTGCCATCAGCTTTCATCCAGCCGGGCATGTGCTGGGTTCGGCCCAAATCGCCGTTGAAAAAGAAGGCATGCGTATCGTCGCATCGGGTGACTACAAGCGAGCCGCCGACCCCACATGCCTAAGCTTTGAGCCCATTGCTTGCGACGTTTTCATCACCGAAGCAACATTCGCATTGCCCGTCTTTCGCCATCCGGACAGCCGCGATGAAATAGCCAAGCTGCTCAAATCGGTCGAGCAATTTCCGGAACGCTCGCATCTCGTGGGTGCCTATGCGCTCGGCAAGGCGCAGCGCGTCATCCGCCTGCTGCGTGATGCAGGATATGACCGGACGATCTATATCCATGGAGCGCTGGCCAAGCTTTGTGACTATTACGAGAGCCAAGGTATAAAACTCGGGCCGCTCGCCCCCGCAACGATAGAAAAAGACAGCGAAACCGACTTTGCCGGTGCCATTGTGGTGGGGCCGCCATCGGCCTTTCAGGACAGGTGGGCAAGGCGTTTCCCTGATCCTGTTTCCTGTTTTGCCTCCGGCTGGATGCGCATTCGCCAGCGCGCGCGTCAAGGTGGCGTTGAACTGCCCATCATTCTTTCCGATCATTGCGATTGGGATGAGCTGACAGAGACGATCGTCGAGATTGATCCATTGCAGGTCTGGGTCACGCATGGACGCGAGGAGGCCTTGGTTCGTTGGTGCGAGCTGAATGGATATGCAGCACGACCACTCCACCTTGTCGGCTACGAAGATGAAGGTGACTAATGGAAGAGTTTGCCGCGCTTCTCGACCGCCTCGTCTTGACGCCATCACGCAATGGAAAACTGACCCTGCTTTCCGACTATTTCCGCGATACGCCGGACCCTGATCGTGGTTTGGCGCTTGCTGCCATCACTGGCGATCTGAATATCGCCAATGTCAAACCGGCCATGTTGCGCACCCTCATCGCAGAGCGCATGGACGGGCAGCTTTTCGCCTA
This sequence comes from Phyllobacterium sp. K27, assembly GCF_054796155.1. Classification (NCBI taxonomy): domain Bacteria; kingdom Pseudomonadati; phylum Pseudomonadota; class Alphaproteobacteria; order Hyphomicrobiales; family Phyllobacteriaceae; genus Phyllobacterium; species Phyllobacterium sp. K27. Next base: position 394,569 of record NZ_JBTWND010000003.1, read on the forward strand.
TTCCTATGATTATGTCGGTGACCTGGCAGAAACCATTTCGCTCGTCTGGTCCACCGACGAGCCTTTGCGCAGCAATAGCGTGCCTACACTTGGCGATGTGGTTACATCTCTTGAACGGGCTTCGCGGAGCGATGCCGTCAGGCTGGTGGAAAAATGGCTGGACCAGCTTGATGCATCGGCGCGCTACGCATTGTTGAAACTGGTAACAGGCGGCTTGCGTATCGGCGTATCCGCCCGCTTGGCAAAGCAGTCCTTGGCCCAGTTCGGGGAAGTCGATATTACCGAAATTGAAGAATTATGGCATGGACTGGCCCCACCCTATCAACCGCTCTTTGCATGGCTGGAAAAGACAGCCGAGAAACCGGAAAGCCTGGCCGCAGCTCCGTTCCGGCCTGTCATGCTTTCCACGCCGTTGGAGGAGCCTGATTATTCACGCATCAATGCCGATGACTATGTTGCCGAGTGGAAATGGGATGGTATCAGGGTTCAGCTGACATCCGAAGCCGGGCATCACCGCATTTACTCACGCACCGGCGATGACATCTCCCATGCCTTTCCCGATATTGCCGACTATATGACATTTGAAGGCACGCTTGACGGCGAATTGCTGGTGGCCCGAAGCGTCGATAACGCAATCGAGATCGGTGCGTTTGGCGATCTCCAGCAACGACTCAATCGCAAAACCGTCTCGACCAAACAACTCGAAAGCTACCCTGCATTTGTCAGGCTCTATGACCTGCTTTTCGATGGCAAGGACGACATTCGCACTCTGCCATTCGAAGAACGTCGCAGACGGCTTGAAGCCTTTGTAAAACAGCTTGAACCCACGCGGTTCGATCTGTCCCCTCTGATCCCCTATGAGCGCTTTGAAGAGCTGACCGAGCTGCGCAAAACGCCGCCGCATCCGATCATAGAGGGGCTGATGCTAAAGCAGTGCTCATCCACCTATGTGCCCGGTCGCCCGAAAGGCCCGTGGTTCAAATGGAAACGCGATCCGTTCATCATTGATGCCGTACTCGTCTATGCCCAAAGGGGCCACGGCAAGCGTTCAAGCTATTACTCCGATTATACATTTGCGGTCTGGACCGGACCCGAAGCAGATCCGCATCTGGTGCCGGTCGGCAAGGCCTATTTCGGCTTTACCGATGAAGAATTGAAACAGCTCGATGCCTTTGTGCGCAATAACACCACCGAGCGGTTTGGCCCCGTGCGTTCTGTGCGGGCAGAGCCGCAACATGGTCTTGTACTGGAGGTTGCGTTTGAAGGTCTCAACCGTTCCAAACGGCACAAAGCTGGAGTCGCCATGCGCTTCCCGCGCATATCACGCCTGCGTTGGGACAAGCCGCCCATTGAGGCCGACCGGCTGGAAACGCTTGAAGCGATGTTGCGCAATACGCAGGCTATTGAAGGATGAACCATATGGCAATCGAAAACCCCGTGATTGTCCTGTTCCGTCATGATTTGCGGCTGGCGGATAATCGTGCGCTTTATGCTGCATCGCAGAGCGGAAAGCCCGTCATTCCAGTCTTCATCCTGGACGAGGAGACAGCCAGCTCTGCAAGGCCCTTGGGTGGTGCCCGGCAATGGTGGCTGCATCATTCCCTCACATCACTGGCCAAATCCCTTGAAGTAATCGGTGCAAAGCTGATCCTGCGAAAAGGCCGGCCCCAGACCATTATCGGTGAGCTTATAAGCCATACCAAGGCTGATATGGTCCTGTGGAACCGCCGATATGATCCAGCGGGCATCGAGACCGATACGGCGCTCAAGGCGGCGTTGCTCGAGAAAAACGTGACGGCAGAGAGCTTTGACGGACATCTGTTACACGAGCCCTATTTACTCAAAACAGGAGCGGGCGGATATTACCGCGTTTTCACGCCCTTCTGGCGGGCTTTCCTGGAGGGTCCGGAGCCGCGCAATCCCGTTCCTGCACCAACAGAACTGAAACCATGGGCCGGCGATGTCTCCTCTGACAAAGTTGAGGAATGGGCATTGCTTCCAACCAGGCCGGATTGGGCAAAGGCATTTCAACATGACTGGACGCCCGGTGAGGAAGGAGCGAAGCAAAAGCTCGCGGACTTTCTAGAAAACAGGGGCACGTCCTACAAGAACGAGCGGGATTTTCCCGGAATTGAGGGCACTTCGCGCCTGTCGCCGCATCTTGCCCATGGCGAAATCACGCCATTTCAGATCTGGCATGCATCGAAATCACCAGCAATAAGGGATCACAGCGCCGGATTGGAGACGTTCAGAAAAGAGGTGGGCTGGCGGGAGTTTTCCTATCACCTCCTCTTCAACAACCCCAACTTGCATCAGGCTAATTTCAATAAAAGCTTCGATAGCTTTGGGTGGAGCAAGAGCGCAAAGAATTTTGATGCATGGAAAACCGGCAATACCGGCTATCCCATCGTCGATGCCGGCATGCGCCAGCTTTGGCAGACGGGCTGGATGCACAACCGGGTTCGGATGATTGTTGCGTCGTTTCTGATAAAGCACCTGCTCATTGATTGGCGGGAAGGCGAAAAATGGTTCTGGGATACGCTTGTCGATGCCGACCCGGCCAGCAATGCTGCCAGTTGGCAATGGGTTGCCGGATCAGGCGCGGACGCTGCCCCCTATTTCCGTATATTCAATCCTATCCTCCAGGGGGAGAAGTTCGATCCCGACGGGAATTATGTCCGGCATTTTGTCCCGGAGCTTAAAGACCTACCGGATAAGTATCTGCACAAACCATGGACCGCTCCAAGCTCTGTCCTTCAATCGACGAGTATTGAGTTGGACAACGACTATCCCGGTCCAATAGTTGAGCATGGAGTGGCCCGCAAACGCGCTATGGAGGCCTATTCCCGCACGCGTTGAAAAGTTTTCCACATAAACGAAAAAAAATGTTGCCACGCCAATATTGCCGCAACCGCACGCAAAAGTGGCGTAAAAAGGCCCTTGGGTCCATATCGTGCAATATTTTTTGACGTCACCGTCACTTATACTCGATCAAAATATTACACCGAAAGCATTAGAGCCTCCTTGCCTTGGAGCAAATTTTGGCATTTGTTCAGCTCTTCACAATTCTCTTAGAGGGGAAGGAACAAGAAATGACCCTGATGAAGTTTAATTTCCGCACCGCGCTTTTGCTTGGATCACTCATGCTCGCCGCAAGCCCGGCTTTGGCTGAAGCAGTGCTGCATCGCGGCAATAGTGGTGAACCGCAAACACTCGATCAATCACAAACCTCCATCGATATTGAAGCCTTCATCGTGAAAGACCTTTATGAAGGTCTCACAGTCTATGATGCCCATGGCAAGATTGTTCCCGGTGCAGCAGAAAGCTGGACCGTTTCGGATGATGGCCTCGTTTACACATTCAAGATTCGCGCCGATGCAAAATGGTCCGATGGCTCGCCGGTAACGGCTGAAGACTTCGTGTTCTCCATGCGCCGCGTCGAAGACCCCAAGACCGCCGCTGGCTATGCCAATATTCTCTATCCGATCAAGAATGCCCAGAAGGTCAATAAGGGCGAAGCAAAGCTGGAAGAGCTTGGCGTCAAGTCCATTGATGAAAAAACGCTTGAAATCACCCTCGAACAGGCAACCCCATTCTTCATCGAATTGCTCTCGCACCAGACAGCGCTGCCCATCAACAAGGCCAGCTTCGAGAAGAATGGTGCAGACTTCGTCAAACCGGGCAAGCTGGTCGGCAATGGCGCGTTCAAGCTCGCAGAGCATGTGCCCAACGATCATCTGACTGTGATCAAGAATGAGCATTATTGGGACGCCGCCAATGTCAAGCTCGACAAGGTAATCTTCTATCCAATCGACGATCAGGCAGCCAATGTCCGTCGCTTCGAGGCAGGCGAACTCGACCTCGTTTATAATTTCTCATCCGATCAGCTTGAGCGACTGCGCGCGGCAAATGCCAATCAGGTGCATGTAACGCCTGCTCTTTCAACCTATTACTATCCGTTTGATTCAAGAGTAGAACCTTTTAATGATGTCCGTGTGCGGCGGGCGCTTTCCATGTCTGTTGATCGAGATTTCCTCGCATCAGAGATTTTTAACGGCGCAACGTTGCCCGTCTACGCATTGGTGCCACCCGGCCTTGAAAATTATGGCGAACCGGAAAAACCGGACTTTGCCGACCTGTCCCAGCTTGATCGTGAAGACAAGGCCATCGAGCTGATGAAAGAGGCAGGCTATGGTGAAGGCGGCAAGCCGCTTAACATCGAAATCCGCTACAACACCAATCCGAACCATGAGCGTGTTGCAACAGCCGTTGCCGATATGTGGAAGAAGACCTTCGGCGCAAATGTCACGCTGATGAATCTCGATATCTCATCGCATTACGCCTATCTGCAGGAAGGCGGCAAATTCAACGTCGCCCGCGCAGGCTGGGTCGCCGATTATGCGGATGCGGAAAATTTCCTCAACCTCAATGTCAGCACCAACAAGACCTTCAATTACGGACATTATGAAAATCCGGAATTTGATGCGTTGATGAAGAAGTCCTATCAAGAGCGTGATCCGGCAGCACGTTCCAAAATCCTGCATGAAGCTGAAGCGTTACTCGCGCGTGATCAACCGACTGCTCCCTTGATGAACTATGCCTATCTCTGGCTCGTGTCAGATAAGGTCAAGGGCTGGGGTGACAACGCCAATAACGAACATTTGAGCAAATATCTGAGCATCGCCGAATAGGAAGCTTGAATGTGGGTGGCTCATCGGTCACCCACATCCGCTTACCGATGTCCGTGCCAAATCCACAAAACCTAAATCCGCATATCTTTGACCGCCACCTCATTTCATATGGGGATTGGCAAGGATGCAGTGCGTGGTTCGACAAGCTCACCATGAGGACGGTTGAAGATTGCAGAGAGCCCGGTTTGAGCCGCTGCAAAGGCTTTGCAACCAACCACCTCCCTCATGGTGAGTTGTCGAACCACGCACTGCGTCAATGCGACGGGATTTAGCGTATCGATAAACGGGCATGGATCGACCAGAACCAGGAGTTATCCCATTATGTTCATTTCCAAACTCACTTTGACAACCGCCATTGTTGGATCGCTGTTGCTGGGAGCGGCTCCAACGCCATGATGAATTTTGGACAGCTTTGGCTGGTGTCAAACAAGGTCAAGGGCTGGGTGGATAACGGATCAAACGACCACCTCAGCAAATATTTCAGCGTCACGGAATAAGAGCTTGGTGCGCAATCCGGCTTACGGATGGCGTCCATGATTGGAGAGCAACCCCATGTTCCATTTCATCCTTCGCCGTTTGGCGAGTGCCGTGCCGACATTGTTCATTGTCGTCACCATTTCGTTTTTCCTGATGCGCTTTGCACCAGGAGGGCCATTCAATCTCGAGCGGCCATTGCCACCGGCAACGATGGAAAACCTGATGAAGGCCTATCATCTGGATCAACCATTATGGAACCAGTATCTCAACTATCTGAAGAATGCCGTGACCGGCGATTTTGGACCGAGCTATATCTACAAGGACAATACGATTGCCGAACTCATCGGCAAGGGCTTGCCCTATTCGATCAAGCTCGGGAGCTTTGCCCTTCTCTTCGCACTCATTGGCGGTGTGCTCGTCGGCACCCTTGCAGCCTTGCGCCAGAATTCATTTTTTGACTTTCTCACCATGTCGGTTGCAACAACCGGCGTTACTGTCCCGAACTTTGTTGTCGGTCCGGTTCTTTTGCTGATTTTTTCACTGACCTTTTCGCTTCTGCCCGGAGGCGGGTGGGGCGATGGCTCTTGGCCGTTCCTGATATTGCCCGTCATAACGCTCGGGCTTCCCCAGCTTGCTGTTTTCGCACGATTGACGCGCGGCTCCATGATTGAAGCGTTGCATGCCGATCATATTCGAACCGCCAAGGCTTATGGATTACCCTCGCGAACAGTTGTCATCACCCATGCCATGCGCGGGGCTCTTCTTCCCGTGGTTTCATATCTGGCACCTTGCGCTGCCGCACTTCTTACGGGGTCTGCGGTCGTTGAAAGCATCTTCACCATTCCCGGCGTCGGACGCTACTTCGTCCTCGGCGCCATTAATCGTGACTACACATTGGTGATGGGAACTGTCGTTCTCGTTGCCATTTTTGTCATCGTCTTCAACCTAGTGGTCGATATTCTCTACGGCCTTCTCGATCCGAGGGTTCGTCATGACTGATATTCCTGCAACGATCATTCCACCGGAAGATTCCAAAGGGCGCAGCCTGTTTCAGCTCGCCGCCATGCGCTTCCGTCGCAATAAAGCGGCGATGACAGGCACCGTTCTGCTGTTTCTGATTACTGTGTTCTCGTTCCTTGGACCCTATGTCATCAGCCACACCTATGATCAGGTGTTCTCCTCCTATGTTGCGGTGCCGCCAAGCATTGAACCGCTTCCCAAGGCCGACAGTCTTGGGGACGTGATGAAGGGCGTGGCAAGTCGCGCCCGGGTTGAGCTGCGCGAATTTGCTGTAGACGGCAACACATTCACCGCAACAATCCATTCCGACAAGCCGATTGACCCACGTTCAACGCGCTATTTCGACCGCGCCAATGAGTTCGAAAATACACAGGTCACAGCCACAGAAGACGATGGCGCAACGCTGAAATTGACGGGCGATGTCAACCGCGAATATTTCCCGTTCGGTACCGATAATAACGGGCGTGACATGCTTGCCCGTGTCATGCTTGGCGGCCAGATATCTCTTGCCGTAGGCTTTCTGGCGAGCTTGGTCTCATTGGCAGTCGGCGTGACTTACGGTGCAATATCCGGTTATCTCGGCGGACGTGTCGACAATGTTATGATGCGCCTTGTCGAGATCCTCTATTCACTGCCATTTGTATTTCTTGTCGTTGTGCTCGTTGTGTTCTTCGGGCGAAGTTTCATTCTAATCTTTCTCGTCATTGGTGCCGTCGAGTGGCTGGACATGGCGCGTATCGTGCGGGGCCAGACGCTGGCCTTGAAACGCCGGGAATTCATAGGCGCGGCTCAGGCATTGGGCTTGACTGACTGGCAGATTATTCGCCGTCACATCATTCCCAATACAATTGGTCCCGTCGTCGTTTTCGTCACAGTAGTGGTACCCAAAGTTATCCTTCTGGAAAGTTTTCTGTCGTTCCTCGGTCTTGGCGTACAAGCGCCTTTGACAAGTTGGGGGGCGCTGATTTCCGAAGGTGCCAACAAGATGCAGTCTGCACCCTGGCTACTGATTTTCCCCGCCATCTTCTTTGTCGTCACACTGTTCTCGCTGAACTTCATTGGCGATGGACTGCGCGATGCACTCGATCCGAAGGACCGCTGAGATGACGGACAAGAATGAGACCATATTGTCCGTTCGCGGACTGAAAGTAGACTTCACCACACCTGATGGCGATGTGAATGCCGTCAAGGGCATTGACCTCGACGTCAAAGCTGGAGAAACGCTTGCCGTCGTTGGCGAGTCCGGTTCCGGCAAAAGTCAGACCATGATGGGGATCATGGGATTGCTTGCTGCCAATGGCAAAGTTACCGGCTCGGCGGAATATCGCGGCAAGCAGTTGATCGGGCTTCCGATCAAGGAGCTCAATACGGTCCGCGGTTCGAAGATCACGATGATCTTTCAGGAGCCCATGACCTCGCTTGATCCCCTCTATACGATTGGCCGGCAGATTGCGGAGCCTATCGTTCATCACAGAGGGATCAGCTTCAAGCAGGCAAAAGTGCGCGTCATGGAATTGCTCAAGCTCGTCGGCATTCCTGATCCTGAGCGGCGCATCAACTCTTATCCTCACGAGATGTCGGGAGGTCAGCGTCAGCGCGTCATGATTGCTATGGCGCTTGCCAATGAGCCAGACCTTTTGATCGCTGACGAACCCACCACTGCACTCGACGTGACAATTCAGGCTCAGATACTGGACCTGCTGCGCGATCTGCAAAAGCGGTTCGGAATGGCTATCGTGCTCATCACCCATGATCTTGGCATTGTGAAACATTTTGCCGAACGTGTGGTCGTGATGCGCAGAGGTGAAGTTGTCGAAAATGGTTCCGTAGAGGATATCTTCGAACGCCCGCAGGAAGACTATACCAAAATGCTTCTGGCTGCCGTTCCCAGCGGCAGCAAGGAACCACCGGCAGACACTGCACCTGTCGTTCTTGAAGGGCGAAATGTTTCTGTCGACTTCGCAATAGGCGGAGGGTTTCTCTCCAGTGCTCATACGCTTTTCCGTGCCGTCGATGGTGTCACGATCCGTTTGCAGGAAGGTCAGACTATTGGCGTTGTGGGCGAGTCAGGTTCGGGCAAGTCTACCTTGGGCCGGGCCCTGTTGCGTCTTTTGCCAAGCAGTGGTCACTATCATTTCGCCGACAAGAACATTTCAAGCTTTGGCCGGTCTGCGATGCGACCATTGCGCAAACAGTTGCAGCTGGTGTTCCAGGATCCCTATGGTTCACTTTCACCAAGGCAGACTGTTGGCGAAATCATCACCGAAGGCCTGCTCATCCATGAGCCGCAACTAAGCCGGTCGGATCGCGACAAACGGGCAATTGCCGCCTTGACGGAAGTGGGATTGGACCCCGCAGCGCGCAATCGCTATCCGCACGAGTTTTCCGGCGGACAGCGCCAGCGCATCGCCATTGCCCGCGCCATCATTTTGAAGCCGAAAGTCGTCATCCTTGATGAGCCGACATCCGCATTGGATCGCTCGGTGCAGGGGCAAGTCATCGAACTGCTGCGTGATCTTCAGGCAAAGCATGGCCTGTCCTATATCTTCATCAGCCATGATCTGGCGGTCATCAAAGCCATGTCCGATTATGTGGTGGTCATGAAGAACGGCAAGATCGTCGAGGAGGGTCACACCGACGACATCTTCGAAAGCCCGCATCACGAATATACAAAAACACTCATAGGGGCTGCGTTCGATCTCGATTGATTTAAACCAAGTGGCCGGAATTTGGCGGAAGAACCGCCGAATTTTACCGAAATAATGCAACCGCCGCATGTGTTTCAGTTGCTGGCAGTTGTGTGAATCCCAATTTCCAGATGTCAGCCCTTTTGAAGCGCCCGCTTGTATCTGCAAGCGGGCGCTTTGCATTTTTGGCATGAGTTATGCGGAAAATTCATGATCTGCATCTGGCACGTTGCTCGAACTTGGCAAGTCTTCGTTTGAAAAACGCATGGGTAGATTGCGATAGGCGTCGCCGACATTGCCGTTTGACTCCCGGTTTCTTTCGTGTTCAATTGGCACAATGGTCCAACCAATTTAGAGAGAGCGCCGCTTGATCAGTCCAATTCTTTCTCCAGTACATACCCATTCGCGGGATGATGCGGTGTTGCAGGCGCTTGTGGGTTTTGTGACCGAGGAGGGGCTGGCTCCGGGCGACCGGTTACCAACTGAGCGTGTCCTTGCCGAACGACTGAAAGTAAGCCGAACAACCGTCCGTGAAGCACTCACACGCTGGCAGGAATTGGGGCTCGTGGAGCGGCGGCAGGGTAGTGGCACTTACCTGAAAGCCGCCGTTACCCGCAATATGCTGCATATGCCTCTGACGCTGGCTTCCGGCAATGATTTCAACAGTTTGATGCATACGCTTGAAATTCGCCGGGGCCTTGAAGCGGAGGCTGCGGCTCTCTCTGCCGAGCGCGTCAGCGATGCGGATATCGCCATGATCGAGCAGAAGCTGATCAGGATGGAAGAGGCTTTTCATGAGCGGCACGGCATGTCCGCCGATGAAGATTGGGACTTCCACCTGGCCGTATTTCGCACGTCAGGCAACCCTCTGTTCGAGCAGATTATCGCTGCAATGTATGAGATGTTTCACCGCTTCTGGGAGCATCCTCTGGGCGTTCGTGACTTCGGTCATGCCAGCTTTCCCTATCACCGCACTTTGTACAATGCGATAGCCGCGCGCGATCCCATCGCTGCCAGAGCGGAAGCATTGAAGCTCATAGCCACGGTCGAGGATGACCTGAAACGCGGCGCTGCCAACCTGAAAAAACAAACCCAGAAAAAACCGAGTTCATACCTAGAATGAGTGACAATCCCTTTTTCCACGATCAGGAAGTCATGGCGCAGGCCGCAACGTTGCTTGCGCATGACGATCCGTTTCCGGGCGGTTCTGTCGTGCCACCAATCTATCAAACTTCGCTTTTCACCTTTGCCAATTATGCCGAAATGGCCGATGCTTTTGCCGGTCGCAAGCGCCAGCCTATGTATTCCCGCGGCGATAATCCGACCGTCATGGAGTTTGAAAAGAAGATTGCAGCGCTAGAAGGCGCGGAGGCGGCGCGGGCTTTTTCCAGTGGAATGGGCGCGATCAGCGCTATGGTGCTCGCCTTTGTCGGGGCTGGCGAACGTATTGTTTCTGTTCGCAATTGTTATGGCGATGCCTACCGCCTGTTCGAGCGGCTGCTGCCTCACCTTGGCATCAAAGTGGACTATGTTGACGGCTCCGATCCTGACGCAGTCGCCGCTGCTCTGCCGGGTGCCAAACTGCTTTATCTCGAAAGCCCCAGTTCCATGATGTTCGAATTGCAGGACATCGCCCATTATGCTCGCCTTGCCAAACAACATGGCGTTGTAACCACGATCGACAATTCCTGGGCAACGCCGCTTTTCCAGAAACCAATCAGCCATGGCATTAATTTGGTTATGCATTCCGCGTCCAAATATCTCGGCGGACACAGCGATACGGTGGCCGGTGTTGTTTCGGGCTCGCGCGAAATGATCGATCGGATCAATGGCCGCACCTATTCCTATCTCGGCGCAAAGCTCTCGCCATTTGAGGCCTGGCTGCTGTTGCGTGGCTTGCGCACGCTGACATTGCGGCTGCCGCATCATATGAAGAGCGGCCTTATCATTGCTGAAAGGCTCAAAGCCCACGGCAATGTCGAGCGGGTCATGCATCCGGTCTATTCCAACCACCCCGGCAAAGCCACACTGACTGGTTATTCAGGGCTGTTCTCATTCGCAGTCACCGACGATATCGACGTACCCACCTTTGTCGATGCATTGAAGTTGTTTCGCATCGGCGTCAGCTGGGGCGGTCATGAAAGCCTCGTCGTTCCGGCACTTGCTTCATTGCAGCAAACGCCGGACGCAAATTCGATCGGGCGCTTTGGCGTCAGCCCCCGAACGATCCGCCTGCATGTCGGACTTGAGAATGTCGAGGAGCTTTGGGCCGATCTCGCCCACGCATTCACCGCGGCAAAACGCTGAACCAAAACAAAAAGGGAGCATATAATGCAAAAGAGAATGGGAACATTTCTGGCCAGCGCAATCGCAGCACTGTCCATGACCGTATCGGCGGCGTTTGCCGACACGACAATCAAAATGGTCGAGGTCATCACCAGCCCGCCTCGCACTGAATTGTTGAAAAAGCAGATCGCCAGCTTCGAACAGGCCAACCCCGGCATAAAGGTGGAACTGGTCTCGCTGCCTTGGGGACAGGCATTTGAGAAATTCCTGACCATGGTTCAGGCCGGGGATACCCCCGATATTGTTGAAATGCCTGAGCGCTGGATGGGTCTTTACGCCAATAACGCCCAGCTTGAAGACCTGGGCCCCTATCTCGCCAAATGGAAAGATGCCGGTACGCTTGGTGATCGCGCCAAGCAGTTCGGTTCGGTTGTCGATAACAAGCAGTACATGATCCCTTACGGCTATTACATCCGGGCCATGTTCTGGAACAAGAAGCTCTTCGCCGAGGCAGGCCTCAAAGAAGCGCCGAAGACGCTCGATGAATTCATGGAAGCCAACAAGAAGATTTCAGCGATCAAGGGCAAGTACGGTTATTGCCTGCGCGGTGGGCCAGGTGGTTTCAACGGCGTTCAGATGTTCATGAACATTGCCAATGGCAAGGGCGGCTATTTCAATGCCGATGGTACAGCCACAATCAATGAAGCAGGCTCGGTGAAGGGTCTGGAACTATTGGCTGACATCTACAAAAACGGCTATGCACCCAAGGACAGCGTTAGCTGGGGTTTCAATGAGATTGTCACCGGCTTTTACTCTGGCACATGTGCGATGCTGGACCAAGATCCAGACGCTTTGATTGGCATTGCTGAAAAGATGAAAGCGGAAGATTTCGGCGTCGCACCTTTGCCGACGGGACCGAATGGAAAATCCTACCCGACTTTGGGTTATGCAGGCTGGGCCATGTTCGCAGACTCCGAGGTCAAGGACGACGCTTGGAAACTGATGGCAACATTGCTTTCGCCTGAAGACAATATTGAGTTTGCCAAAAATGTTGGCGTCTTGCCGATCCATAATGGTGCGGACAAAGACCCATATTTCGGCGCCGAAGCCTTCAAGGGCTGGTTCGAGGAAATCAACGACCCGGAAACCTTCGAACTGGTCACGCCGCCAACCCATCTGGAAAATCTCGGCAATTTTTACGACTCCGTTTCAGTCAAGAATTTTCAGGAAGTGTTGTTGGGCCAGAAGACTCCAAAAGCTGTTGCTGACGAATGGGCCGCTTTCCTTACCGAACAGCAGCAAGCCTGGATGGCCAAGAACAAGCAGTAAATTGAATTGAATGAATGCTCCGGTGCGCTGTGCCGGAGCATTTCCATTATTGAGGGGCCCCGTACATGGTCATGCAATCAACAGCGGCAGGTCTGCCGCAGGGAAATGGAAGGGAAGTTGGCAAGCGCCGCTTTACCGCTGTTTTCGAACCATGGCTCTATCTGAGCCCCGCACTTGTTCTGCTTTTGCTCGTGCTCGTCGTTCCACTGATATTCGGCATCAGCTATTCTTTCCGCAAATTTTCGGCCTTCAAATCCGAATTTGTCGGTCTTGGCCAATATGAAGCCTTGCTGCACGATGCCAATCTCGGCCAAGCACTGATGAATACGCTATGGTGGACTGTAGCAAGCCTCGTTTTGCAGTTCTTTCTCGGCCTCGGATTGGCACTGCTTCTTGATCGCAATTTTCACGGCAAGAAAGTGGTTCAGGCCATTGTATTCCTGCCTTGGGCGGTTCCATCTTTCCTTTCAGGTCTTACATGGGCGTGGCTTTTCAATCCTATCGTCGGACCTTTGCCACATTGGTTATTCGCTTTGGGGCTCATGTCGGAACCCACCAATATTCTGGCTGATCCCGCAACGGCCATGTGGGGACCGATCATCGCCAATGTCTGGTTCGGGGTGCCGTTTTTCGCCATCACTTTGCTGGCTGCGTTGAAATCCATTCCGGGTGAACTGCATGAAGCTGCGGCCATTGATGGGGCGAGCCCGTGGCAGCGCTTCATGAAAGTGACCCTGCCTTTCCTTGCCCCCACCATTGCGATCACCGTCATGCTGCGCACCATCTGGATCGCCACATTTGCCGACCTGATTTACGTCATGACAGAAGGCGGTCCGGCCGGGTCCACCAACACAGTTGCCACCTATATTTATGTCAGCGCTTTCAAGACGCTGGACAAGGGCTACGCCTCGGCTGTTGCAGTATTCTTGCTTGCACTTTTGATCCTCTACGCAATCATGTTGATCCGCATTCGCAAATCTCTCGTGAGGTATTCCTGATGATCGCCGGTCGCTCACGCAATACCAGGATTCTCGGCGGGATTGGCCTTTATGGCGCGGTCGCAGCCTATGTGATCTTTGCTCTTTTCCCGCTATTCTGGACCCTGAAAATATCAGTAACCCCACAATCCCTTCTCTATTCGGAGGGCATAACGCTTTGGCCTTCGTCAGCGACGTGGGAGAACTACAAGACCGTTCTGCGGGCCACCGATTTTCCGCGCTACTTCGTCAACAGCGTTATCGTCTCTGTTATCACGGCAGTGCTGGTCACAATCATTGCCTCTGCGGCAGGCTATGCCATGTCGCGCTTTTCATTCCGTGGAAAGACAACGGTCGCTGTCACGCTGCTGCTGACCCAGACTTTTCCTCTGGTGATGGTGATACCGCCGATCTACCGTATCATGGGTCAACTCGGCCTGACGGACAGTCTGACCGGTCTCATTATCATCTACACGGCATTCAACATCGCCTTCGCAACATTCCTTATGCAATCGTTCTTCGACGGCATTCCGAAAGACCTTGAAGAGGCCGCAATGATTGATGGCTGCAATCGCAGCCAAGCCTTGCGCCGCGTTATCATTCCTCTGACCTTGCCGGGAATGGGAGCAACGCTCGGTTTCGTGTTCACTGCGGCATGGAGCGAATTGCTATTTGCGTTGATGCTCATCAGCAGCGACAGCCAGAAAACCTTCGCAGTCGGCTTGCTGACATTCATTGGCAAATTTGCGGTCGACTGGGGACAGATGATGGCTGCCTCCGTTCTGGCTTTGATACCTGCATGTCTATTCTTCGCCTTCCTGCAACGATACCTCGTCACAGGCCTCACGGCCGGTGCGGTGAAGGGCTAAAAAGGATTCAACAATATGGCTTCTGTCACTATTACCAACGTCCAAAAAAGCTACGGTGCGATGAATGTGCTCTCAGCCGTTGATCTCGATATCCCGGATGGCGAATTTGTTGTTCTTGTCGGGCCGTCCGGCTGCGGCAAGTCCACCCTGCTGCGCATGATTGCCGGACTGGAAGAAATCTCCGCAGGCGAGATCAGGATCGGCGACCGCGTCGTCAATGATGTGGCGCCCAAGGATCGTGACATTGCCATGGTGTTTCAATCCTATGCGCTTTATCCGCATATGGATGTGGCCTCCAATATGGGCTTCAGCCTCATGCTGCGGAAGACGGCCAAGGAACTTGTTCTGGATCGCGTTGGCAGTGCCGCCAAGAGACTGGGTCTGGATGTGCTCCTACAGCGTCTTCCGCGCCAGCTTTCCGGCGGGCAGCGCCAGCGTGTTGCCATGGGCCGGGCCATAGTACGTGATCCCAAAGTGTTTCTTTTTGACGAGCCGCTCTCCAATCTGGATGCCAAGCTTCGCGTGCACATGCGCACGGAAATCAAGGCGCTGCATCAGCAGTTGAAAACAACATCGGTTTACGTAACCCATGATCAGGTGGAAGCAATGACGATGGCAGATCGTATTGTGGTCATGCATGACGGGGTTATCCAGCAAGTCGGCACGCCCTTGGAACTGTACGATCATCCGGCCAATATTTTTGTCGCCGGATTCATTGGTTCACCAGGCATGAATTTCCTGCCGGCTGTCATTCGCCGGAAGGACGATAAAGCCTGGGCAGAACTGAGCGATGGCCAAACGATTGAGCTGTTGCCGGAACTGAAGATTGCGGATAGCGAGAGAGTGACGATTGGCATTCGACCGGAGAATATTGAAGTTGGCGGAGGAACCGGCCTCAAGGCTCAAATAGAGGTGATCGAGCCTCTTGGCCTGTCAACGCAGTTCTATACGAAGCTGTCCGGCCATCAAACTTGTATATTCGCAATGGGCCGAACAGATCGGCATCCGGGAGATATGATCGGGCTTGGCATCAAGCCGGACAATGTCCATCTTTTCCATGGCACAACCGGACTGCGGATCGGGTAAACCATATAGAGGCATAGGTGTTTGCGTGGTTCGACAAGCTCACCATGAGGGAGTCGGTTGGCTGCAAGTCCCGTGCAAAGAGCCATATGCGAGGTCTCAAATCAAGATCCCTGCAATCTCCAACTTCCCTCATACTGAGCTTGTCGAAGGGCGCAGAACAGGCATGCAAAAAGGTTCAAACTGTTGTTCCCTCATTCATGTAAAGGTAAACAATTGCAGAAAACAACGGTGACGGAATATTATTCCTGATATCGCCCATAATGTGGTATCGATTTCGTCAAGAATTGAAATCACCGCGCATGAATGCCTATACAGGCGGTCTGCAAAGTGACATTTTCCAATCAATAGCCCAGATGCGTACTGACACGCAGCGGCGCCAAGATATCGGATGGAAACAAAAATGAACTGGCTGAAATCAATCGTCGTTATCGGTGCTCTGGCAATCGCGCCAGTGCATGCATTCGCAGGCTCAAACCTTGAAGACATCAAATCGACTGGTGTTATCAAGATCGGTACCGAGGGTACTTACGCACCATTTACCTATCATGATGCCGCTGGCAAGCTGGTCGGCTTCGATGTGGAAATCGGCGAAGCCATTGCCAAGAAGCTCGGCGTGAAGGCAGAATTTCTGGAAGGCAAATGGGATGGTTTGATTGCGGGTCTTGATGCCAAGCGCTACGATACTGTTATCAATCAGGTCGGCATTACCGAAGCGCGCAAGGCAAAGTACGACTTTTCCGAACCCTATATCGCATCCAAGGCCGTTCTCATCGTCAAGGGCGACAATGATGAAATCAAGGGCTTTGCCGATCTGAAAGGCAAGAAGTCTGCGCAATCTCTCTCCAGCAATTTCGGCAAGATCGCCCAGAGCAATGGTGCGGAGCTTATCGGCACTGATGGCTTCGACCAGTCCATCCAGCTTTTGCTGAGCGGACGCGCCGACGCGACAGTCAATGACAGCCTTTCCTTCCTTGACTTCAAAAAGCGCAAGCCTGATGCCAATGTGAAAATTGCAGCTGAACAGGCCGATGCGGACTTCTCCGGGATCATTATTCGCAAAGGCGAGCCTGAACTTCTGGCAGAAATCAACAAGGCACTTGAAGCAATCAAGGCCGATGGCACTTACAAACAGATCGCAGACAAATATTTCGGTCAGGACGTCTCCAAGTAATCACCGTTTACGGCAAACAGAATTTACGCTCTAACAGGGCAGGGGGCCTGTTCCCCTGCCTTTTATTTTTCTAAGGAGAAGAGGCCGTGCCCAGCTGGCTTAGTTTGATGCTCGAATCTTTGCCCTCACTCTTGTGGGCTGGCCTGATCTTCACCATTCCACTGACGCTTTTGTCCTTTGTGCTGGGGCTGACAGTTGGCCTCATAGCAGCGCTTGTACGGCTTTTCGCTCCCGCACCCTTCGCTGCCGTCGTCAAATTCTATGTCTGGATCATCCGGGGCACGCCGCTCTTGGTCCAGCTTTTCCTGATCTTCTATGGCCTTCCAAGTGCCGGAATTGTTCTTGACGCCTTCACTGCGGCTCTTATCGGTTTCACCCTTAACATCGGCGCATATACCTCAGAAATTCTCCGTGCTGTCATTTCTTCCGTGCCGAAAGGACAATGGGAAGCGGCCTATTCCATTGGCATGAATTGGTCACAGGCCATGAGACGCACGATCCTGCCACAGGCTGCACGTGTGGCAGTGCCGCCATTGTCCAATACATTCATATCGTTAGTGAAGGACACTTCTCTTGCTGCCGCCATCACTGTGCCAGAGCTATTCCAGGCGGCGCAGAGGATCGTCGCAACCACCTACGAGCCGCTCATACTCTACATTGAAGCTGCAATCATCTATCTCATTTTAAGCTCGGTTCTCTCATCATTGCAGGCAAGACTGGAAACACGTCTCAATCGCTACGGCGGCTTTCTGGAGGCTCGCTCATGATGATCCAACTCAAAAATATCGAGAAAAATTTTAGCGATCTCCAAGTCCTGAAGAATGTCTCGCTGGACGTTGCGGAGGGTGCAGTCATGGCCCTTGTCGGCCCTTCAGGTGGTGGCAAGAGCACATTGCTGCGCTGTATCAATCTGCTTGAGATACCCACTGCCGGCAGCGTCGAAATCGCGGGCGATCGTCTTGAATTTCAACCAGGCATCAAGCCTTCGATGAAGCAAATCCAACTGCTGCGACGTCACACCGGAATGGTTTTCCAAAACTTCCAGCTTTTCCCGCACCGGACAGTTATCGAGAACGTCACGGAAGGACTGACCACTGTTCTCAAATGGCCGAAAGAGAAGGCGAGGGAACGGGCAATGGCCCTTTTGGAAAAAGTCGGACTTGCCCACAAAGCGGAGGTTTGGCCCTCGACACTTTCCGGAGGTCAACAGCAGCGTGTGGCAATTGCCCGTGCATTGGCACCATCACCAAAAGTTCTTCTTTGTGATGAGCCAACCTCTGCCCTCGACCCGGAATTATCCGGCGAGGTGGTTGATGTTTTGGCGCAGTTGGCGCGAGAAGGTACCACAATGGTCATGGCCACGCATGATTTGCGGCTTGCTTCACGCATCGCCAATGAGGTGATCGTGCTGGATGGCGGCGTAATTGTTGAAACGGGTTCCTCACGCGATATTTTCACTCAACCCAAACATGAACGTACAAAGCGTTTCATTGCCACGCTGACCCATGAAGGCCATATGCACGGCGAGGGTATTTAAAGCAGCGAACTTAAGCAACCTCAACGCGATTCCGGCCACTGAGTTTCGCATGGTAAAGTGCTTTGTCGGCAGCCTTGAGCAAGGCTTCCATGCTTGCATATTTCTCGCCCAGACTGGCAACGCCGGCGCTCACCGTGACATTGACGCTTTCTGTCCCCGAGACGAAATCCGTGCTTTCAATCTCGCTACGAACCCGTTCCGCCAATGCGTTGGCGGCATCCTGTTCTGTATTGGCGAGCAGCAGCAATATTTCTTCGCCGCCGTACCGGACAACAACATCGCCAAGGCGCACATTCTTCTGAATGATAGCCGCTACATCAGCAAGCACTGTGTCACCAGTGTAATGGCCAAGCCTGTCATTGATTATCTTGAAGTGATCGATATCAATCATGATCAAGGAGCAATGGGTTGCTTTGGCCCGATTGTCATTCATCGCCCTCAAAGCCGCTTTATCGAAGGCCCTGCGATTCTGGAGCTTTGTCAGTGGATCGACAGAAGCTTCGTGCTCCAACGCCCGGATAATTCTCAAGCGCGATTTTTCCCTTTCCAGGAAGTCAACGATAATGACCACATTGGCGACATTGGCCAGTGTGACTGCAATCAATGGGGTGCCGATAATTGTTGCAACGACCTCATCTGGCAGCAGCACAAACGAAAGGGTCGACAGCGACGCAGCCAAGCCAACCAGCACGGAACGACCAAAACCGACCGGAATCTTTCTGACCGAAACACGTGTTGTGGCATAGCTGATACAGCACAGTATGAGGATGGACATCAACGCCGGTGCGACACCAATGCCGCCAAGCCATATGCGATAGGCAGCGATCAAAAATGCAGCAATGACTGTGCCAATAAGTCCACCATAGGGATAGACAATTGCCAGCAAGGCTGTACGCCCATCGAAGAATACGCCCGGGGCTAACGTGAGCGGATCATTCATCGACAGTATGGAGCCGACTGCAAACAGGATGCCAACGGCAGCGCCCTTTTTCCAACCGTTCGGAAAATTACGAATGACTATTGAATAGGAAAGGATAACGAGCGCAGTTATGCCCAGTATCCTCACAATCCCCGTTGCCAGTATGCTTAATTCCATTTCATTCTCAACATGTACAAAACCGGCAGTTGATCAACACTCATTATTCTGAAGACTTGCCTGTGTAGGGTCAGAACCTATTATTCTGGTCGCAATAGTATGAGACTTCGTAAACAGGAAACGAGAATTCTTTTCAGGCCGCCAGTCCTTCTTCGGTCAAAGCTCGTTGTACTGACGGCATGCGTTCGATCGTATCCCGATATTCCACAAGCCGCGGTGACACATCCATGTTTGACATGCGCGCCCATCGTAACATGACATAGAGAAATGCATCGGCCACACTGAAGTCGCTGCCCAATAGAAACGGTTTGTCGAGCACGTTGGAGAGATACACGAACCGTCCGGCAACCATCTGGCTCAGATCACGTTTGGCTTCCTCACCCGGAAGGAAAAAGGAAAAGACAAAAGGCTTTTGAATCTCACTCGAAATGAAAGCCAGCATCTCGGTCTGCCTGTCAATATCTGGCTGTTCGCCTTCAGAAAAGCGAGCCGAGTTGCGTGAAATCCAGTTAAGAATTGCAACATTCTCTGCGAGTTGCCGGCCATCGTCAAACTTCAGCAAGGGTACATAGCCTTTAGGATTTATCTCATTGTAATCGCCGGGTTCCTTGATCGTTCGCGTGAACACATCCACTTTGATGAGCTGCGGTGTATGGCCTGCTTCCGCAAGGGCGATATGCCCGGCCAAAGCACAGGTATCGGGAGAATAGAAATACTTCATGGTTATGCCCTCTCGCTTTGACCTGAAGCTGGAAGCTCCACATAATTGGCAAGGTTTTCAAGCATCGCGCTCCACCCGGCTTCATGCCCCTCGGGAGTGTCTGCATCACCGAGATAAAAGCCTGTTTCGGTCAATTGCAACAGTGTGTCATATCCGGTTGCTTTAAATGTGACAGCGACAACGCCGACGAAGATGAGTATTCCATCATGCGAGATCGTGGCACTGTAGAGGATCCGGTTATCCTGCTTGATCTCTTCATAATGAACAGTGTTGACATAGGGCGTCGCGCCGATGGGTCCAAATGTACAGATATCCCTATGTCCTGCACGGAAATCAAAATCGCTGTTTGACATTTCCCAGCCGTCTCCAGGTGCACTCCAATCGAGAACTGCATCCTTCCTGCTCCAAGCTGCAAATACTTTTTTGATACTCGCCGCAATCCGGCGTTCGATGTTCAGTGTAGCATGTCTTATGGTTGCATGAGACATCACGGTTCCTCCTGTGGTTCAGGCACAAGATTAGCGCCTAAACCTGCTCGTCATTAGAGGCAAGATGGACAAAAACGGGGCATTCATGCCATCGTAAGCGGATGCTCCCGAGAAACATTCCAGTTCCGCCGCTTAAAGTCAGCATTCTGGTTCTGCCAGAAACGGCTCCTATGGCTGTGTTCGGTTTGTTTGAGGTGCTGGGATCGGTTGGCAAAATCTGGCCACTGCTTACCGGCGAAACCACAAATGTCCGGTCGATAAAGCCGAAAATCGTAGCGCAGCATGCAGAGGGCGTCATGTCTGCCATCGGGATACCCATTGTTCCCCATGCGGCTATTGGCGACAATCTGCATCCGGATGTAGTCATTGTCTGTGACATTGAACTGCCGCTGAAGGGCAGCCCGGATGGTCGCTGGCGGAAAGAAATTTCCTGGATATCTGGTCAGATGGAAAGAGGTGCCGTTATCTGTTCGACATGCAGCGGTTCGGTTCTTTTGGCTGAGGCGGGGTTGTTGGACGGCAAGGAGGCAACGTCTCATTGGAGCGCAGCTGCCTTGTTCCGGGATCGTTACAGCGCGGTAAAGTTCCGGCCTGAACGGATTCTGTGCGAAACCAACCAGAACGGCACATTGATTACGACGGGTGGGGCTTCATCATGGCAAGATCTGGCGCTTTACCTGATCGGCCGGTTCTGCGGAGCTGAAGAGGCTGTCCGCGCTGCAAAGATTTTTGTGATCGGTGATCGGAGTGAGGGACAATTGCCCTTTGCTGCAATGACTCGCCCCCGCAAACATGAGGATGTCGCCATTGCAGACTGCCAGCAATGGATCGCCTACCATTATGCCGAACCGACACCCGTCACGCGTATGATGCAACGGTCGGGCTTGGCCGAGCGAACTTTCAAGCGTCGTTTCAAAATGGCAACCGGTTATACGCCGGTCGATTATGTTCAGGCACTGCGTATCGAAGAAGCAAGGCAGATGCTCGAAACGAGCAATAGGGGAATAGACGATATTGCAGCCGAGGTCGGCTATGAAGATTCCTCCTTTTTCAGACGCATCTTCAAGCGTCATGCCGGTCTCAGCCCGGCGCAATATCGAAGGCGCTTCTGCAACTCAGGATTGGTTCATGGGGAAAAGTTTCTTTAGGACTGGACCAGTCCGGCACCAGAGGTTCAACTACCCCAGATGCGAGTCCCTTGACGAAAAACCCCGACAAAAAAAGGAATAATCATGCAGCAGCCTCACAAAGTGCCGGTGCGGAATCTTGCAGCTGCTGTTATCGGCAATGCACTCGAGTGGTATGACTTCCTGGTTTTTGCCTTTATGACGCCCATCATCGCCCGGTTGTTTTTCCCAGTCGATCCCTCCGCACCAAGCGGCGACCTGAATGCCATCCTGATGACCACCGCAATTTTTGGCGTCGGATTCCTCATGCGTCCTTTGGGCGGCATCATTCTTGGTCTCTATGGCGACAAGCATGGTCGCAAGGCGGCCATGGTGTTGATCACATCGCTCATGGCAGTCTCAATGGCGATTATCACATTCGCTCCAACCTATCAGGCTGCGGGCATTCTGGCTCCATTGCTGATCCTTGTTGCGCGCCTGATACAAGGCTTCTCGGCGGGCGGCGAATTTGGCGCGGCAACGGCATTGCTCATCGAAATGGCGCCCCGCGAAAAGCGTGGCTTTTACGGCTCTTGGCAAATGACAGGCCAGATGATCGGTCTGTTGATCGGCGCCGCCGCTGGCACGTTGATGACAGTCTATTTCACGCAGGAACAAATCGAGGCATGGGCCTGGCGCATTCCATTTTTCTTCGGTCTGATTATCATTCCTGTTGCGGTCTATATCCGGCAACGCCTTGATGAAACCGAAGTATTTCGCAACGCAAAACGGGAAGAGGCAGTTAAAGGTACTCACATCAGCATTGGAGAATTGCTTGCAAACTCATGGCGCGAAACAATTCTGGGTATCGGGCTCGTCGCAGCTGCAACGGTCACGGTTTACATAACCTTCACCTATCTTGTAACCTTTGCGACGAAAATCCTTCAACTGCCACTTCAGGAAACTTTCGAAGTGCAGATGCTCGGAGCGCTCTGGGTCGTTGTTCTGACGCCATTGATGGGAATTCTTGCTGATAGGATCGGTCGAAGCAAGCTACTCATCACCTCCCTGGCAGTATACCTTGCCATATTGTTTCCGCTCTATTCGTGGCTGACAGCCGCTCCAACAATCGGCAGACTTATCGTTGTTCAGCTGGCCACCGGTCTTTGCGCGGCAGCATTCTTTGCTGTGTTCAGTACAGTCATGGCTGTGCTCTTTCCAACACGCGTGAGATCTCTCGGCCTGTCGATCTCATATAACGTTGCCGTCATGCTGATCGGTGGCTTTGCGCAGTTCATCGTAACGTGGTTGATCCAGAAAACCGGATCGCCCATGGCACCGACCTATTATGTCATGTTTGGAGTGACGCTTGGCCTCATTGCCGCCTTGGCCCTCGGCAAACGGGCAGACAGCAACGAGCACTTCTGAAAACGGGCAGCCAGTTAATTCCTCGGGCGACGTTCCTTCAACGCAACGACAGGGCCCTTCCCATTCGCTCCTGTCAGGGGCGGCATTTTTCGATGAACGTATTAGACTGCTTCCAATCACTGTGCGTAGAGGAGAAGAGCAGCGCCAGTCACCACCAGCACAATGGCCGGCAGGTTTCTGGTCAATCCAAGAAACCGTAGACCTTGTCTGGGCGGTTCCAATGAAGCTTCGTTTTCATTGCGCGCGGATTGGTGCGGCGGCTGGCTGAGCTTGCGACGACTGAGCGCGGTCCAAACGGCAAACAGCACACCGCCTATCAACAACAACGCACCAAGGATCTTTAACATTGGCTATCTCATCACGAGGCTGTAAAGTTCCGGTCAAATCGTAGTGACCACGCTAGGCTTTAGATATCTACAGAGTTTAATTCGCCCTCAATCTTCTTGCGGTTGCCGTTGTGTTTGGTGACCAATTCCAATGCAATATTCCTGCTGATATCGAATTTGCTCATGAGATACTCGATCTCATAGTCTTCGCTTGCAGAAACCTTCGAACGGTCGCGATTGTCTTGCTTCGACTTATCGTCTGTCATTGTTCGTTACCTCCTGTTCTGGAGATAATTAAAACCTCAGTGATTGGTTCCCAATCGCACTCAACACTCGAAGTTCAGGTTCCAGGATGGCGCAGTTCGTTAGCGCGTTCCGTTCCTATGCAACATCTCATACACAGATTCTCGGGTAAACGCTTCAAAGGCGGGCACATGTTCAGAATCTATCACAAATGTTATGCGTCGCCCCTTGATAACGGCCTGAATCAGTGTTGAGTGCGGGCGGTCATCTGGCGTTCATCTTGTCGCCGATAGGATGCGACCCACGTTTTGCTGATACGAGGGATACGATGAAAGACCGCACTTTGAAGGGGCTCGCCCTTATTTCGATGCTGACCATTTCAATGGTACCAGCCTTTGCCGATGCGCCACCTAGTCCAGCAGGTAAGTGGCTTGCCGAGGATATTGGTGGTCGCGGTGTGGTCGATAATTTACAAACCACCCTGGAAATTGCCGACAGTCGCGCGAGTGGCAGAGGCGGCTGCAACCGTTATAGCGCGGCAATCAAGGTGGAAGGCGACACCGTTTCAATTGGCCCCGCAATGTCAACGAAGATGGCTTGTGCGGCTGCGGTTATGGATCAAGAGCAGAAGTTTTTCAGTGCACTTGAGAAGGTTGAAAAGTGGAAACTAGACGGCACCAAACTCGTTCTTATGGATTCTGACGGAAGCGCGATATTGAAATTCAGCGCGCTCGATTAGGGGGCATAGTTTAATGGCAGATGGCTGCGTTGTTGAGCAAACCGTCTGCGGCCCGCCTAACCTATAGCTACAATACCAGCGTCGCCCCCGAAGGCTCTTGGTCTGGGTGTGCTTTTTCTGGGCGCGTCGCCTTGGGCCAGCCGCTGCTCCATGGCAAATCGGTCCCCGGATTGCCAAGCATTGAACTCTTTCTGGATCGCTTTGAGTTTCTGAAGAACCGTCGCCAAGTGGGCGGGCTCATTGACGTTCCAGTCCTTTTGCGGCGCAAGGCGAATACGCGCAACGTTCGCGCCACCGCGCTTGTCGGGGCCACGGAACGTTGAGGTAGAAGCCCAAGGAGGAGGGTGGTCATTCCTGCACCACAGTTAGGTATCGCGCGTTAGTTTAGCGAGCAGATCAGCGAGCAGATTGGCGGTCTCATCATCCACTTTCTTTCCGACATGGGCCTGGAGAGCGGCCGCATAGACGCTCCACATGCGTTTCTGCATGGCACGGCCTTCCTCGGTGATGACGACCCAGCGACCGCGGCCGTCATCACCGAACGCTTCACGTTGAACGAGGCCTTTCCGTTCCAACCGGTCGAGCAGGCGGGACAGATTATATTGGGCAAGCAAGGTTCGCTGTTCGATCTCAAACGGACGCAACCGTCCGTCGCCGGTTCGCGATAGCTCTAGCAGAACATCATACCAACTCAGTTGTGGCAGGCCAGCCCTTTTCAGATCCTGTTCAATTGCCGCCAGCACAATCTGCTGGGTACGCATTAGACGCACCCATGCGCGTGTGACGGATGGAGACGGGTTTCCTGCGGGGGGCTGCGATCGATCTGGCATAAATGCAGTTACATCTATCTTGACGAGAGATGCAAGGGCCTATATAGATGCAATTGCATTTATATAGATGGAGACCATTGGAAATGGCCCAGGACCGGCTGACGGCCTATGGCGTGACGCTGCTGCGAGTGAGCCTCGGCGTCATGTATCTCGCCCATAGCGTCGTACTGAAACTCATGACTTTTGGCCTTGCCGGAACAGCGGGCTATTTTGAATCCATCGGTCTGCCAGGTTGTTTGGCTTTCGTCACCTTCGCGGGCGAAGCAGCCGAAGGAAGCATGCTCGTCCTTGGCATCTATTCCCGATGGGTAGCGCTTGCCCTGATTCCCGCACTGCTCGGCGCGATCATTTGGGCACATGGCGCCAATGGCTGGATATTCAATGCTCCGAACGGTGGCTGGGAATACCCCCTCTATCTGATCGTTCTATCAGTCGCGCAGTTTCTGTTCGGCGACGGCATTCGCCCCCTTCGCCGGTCCCCCATGCCAACTACGCTTGCCTCGCGCTGAGGTTCAAGAGCTGGAGATTTCATCATGTCGAACGCCAAACTGACCTTGGTCAGTCATCACCTCTGCCCCTATGTACAGCGTGCAGCGATCACACTAGTGGAAAAGGGCGTCCCGTTTGATCGGGTCTATATCGACCTTGCAGACAAGCCCGGCTGGTTTACGTCTATCTCGCCGCTGGGCAAGGTGCCATTGCTGATTGTTCGCCAGGACGACGGCGCCGAGGCCGTGATCTTCGAGAGTGCAGTCATTTGCGAGTATCTCGAAGAAACCCAGGCGGGCGTTCTGCTCCATTCCGCCGATCCACTGGTACGGGCACGGCATCGCGGCTGGATCGAATTCGGTTCCTCCATTCTCTCGGACCTTTGGAGCTTTGAGACGGCCAAGGATTCGACGACCTATGAAACCAAGCACGCGGCGCTGCGCGACAAATTTATTCGCGTTGAGTCCGAGCTTGGCGAAGGTCCGTTTTTCGCCGACGAACGGTTCAGTCTGGTTGATGCGGTATTCGCGCCGATCCTCCGCTATTTCGACGTGTTTGATGCCATTGCACCAACGGCGGTATTCACGGGGCTGTCTCGCGTGTCCGACTGGCGTCGGGCACTTGCAGAACGGCCGAGCGTGCAGGCAGCCGTCACGGCTGACTATGCGGATCGCCTCAAGGTCTTTCTCAATAATCACGACGCCTATCTGTTGAGGCGCTGTCAAGTTGTTTGAACGACTGACGCGCCAAAGGCTGTTACTGACGATCTAATCGCTGACGCTTGCCGGTTCCCAAGTCATCCGAATATCCGGCCTTGAGGCGTGCCCATTGGGCTATGGGGCGTTCACCGGTACGGAAAGGGTGCTGGTCTTCCGATTGCTGTGGCCAACCGTCCGGTGAGTCCTCCCAGGCCTCCTGCCGCCCGTAGACGGTCAGGTCGAGCAATCGGTAGCTGTTGTCCATCGTCTCGACGCCGCGCATCCACGTCCAGTAGGTCTCGAATACCCTGGATCTATTTCGCAGATAGCAAATGAGGTGCATCATGCCGACCTGGCGTCCGACCAAAAGAGTGTCGAGCGAGTCCTGCGCCGAGTACCAAGGCATCTCCCAGCCCATGAAATCGCGATATCGGACGCTTTCTTCGTACGGCCTTGGCACAGCGTGGCGTAGGTCACGTCGCGGGAATGAATGTTGGACAGCTCGCGCACCTGCGAGGTAAAGAAGGTGCAACCCTCACACTGCTCAGGCGCAGGTTTGCCGGTGTGCCACATGAAGTAGTAGGCGATGAGCATCCGGCGATCCTCGAACGCCTCCAATAGCGTCACCGCGCCATTTTCGCCCATAAGCGGTGTCGCACCATCTACCTCGACCATGGAGAGCCGTCGGCGGGCGGCCGCAATGGCATCACCCTCTCTTGTGTGGGCCTTCTCTCGAACCCTCAGTGCGTCCAATTCTGCTTGAAACGTGGCGCGATCAACAACTTGAGGAGTTGCAAAATCTACTTTGTCGTAAGACATGATCGTCTCCAATGAAAGAACTCAAGGAGTAAAACACCTTCATTGACTGCTTTTCCTTGGGTTCGACTACATTTTGATCGGCGTCCGAACCGATCGGCAAAGCCTCCTGTTGATGATGCACATAGTACTCAATTTGGGCAATGGGGCAGCCGGTAGCCGCGGCCGCGGGCAACTTCCGTGATTGCCTTATAAATGATCTGTAACCAGATCAAAAAATGGACAATGATCCTTATTCATATCTCTTGATATCGTCACAAAACAAAGGTACCTTAACGTATCATTATAGAGTAAAAGATATGTTTAGGTTTCATATTGAGTCGAAAACAGATTCATTGGTGGAGATTGGTCGCCTTTTGAAGACGGCGCGGAAGGGGCTCGCTCTCACTCAAGAACAGGTCGCCGATATGGCTGGCATATCGCGTCCCCGATATCGCGACATCGAAGCCGGAAGCAGTGCTGCCCGCACGACAACCCTGATCAATATTGCGCGGGCGCTCGGGCTTGAACTGATGCTCATCCCTCAGGCGATGATCCCGGCGGTCGATGCTCTGTTGCAACCGCACGATGATGACGATGATATTCCCGCTTTCATCGCCAGCCCGGATGGTGGCACAGATGCCTGAGCAGTATCTTGATCCGAAATCCATCTCGTCGCTTGACGTGGTACTGAACGACTTGACGATCGGCACGATTGTCAGAACGCCCGGCGACTTCAATGCGTTCAGCTTCGAGGATAGCTACCGCGCGACGGGTGGCTTTCCTGTTCTGAGCTTGTCCTTCCGCGCGGCCACCGGAGGTTTGCGCAAAGACCCCAAGCCCGTTGCCAGAGCCTTGCCCGCCTTTTTTGCCAATCTTCTTCCGGAGGACAAGCTGCGCGAGGCGATGGAGAAGCACCACGTCGATAGCGTTCGCGCCGGGAACGATTTCGATTTGCTCGTCGCGCTCGGGTCGGATCTGCCGGGTGCTGTCCGCACCGTACCAAGCGAAGGGACGGTTTTTCGTCTCGACAATCCGCCACACCTTAAACCGAAGGCCCGGTTTTCGCTTGCTGGCGTGCAGATGAAGCTTTCTGTCATCAAGGATACAGGAAAGGGTGGTGGTCTTACACTGCCAGTGGGAGATGAGCAGAGCTCCTATATTGCCAAATTTCCGTTGACATCGTTTCCCGGTGTCTCGGAAAACGAATATGCCAATCTTGCTCTGGCGGAAGCGATCGGCATGGACGTGCCGGAACGTGAACTTGTCGAACAATCGGAATTCAAGGGCATTCCTGAGGAACTCGAGACGCTATCGGATGGAAAAGTCCTCCTCGTCAAACGCTTCGATCGCGGCGCTGGCGGTAAGCGTATCCATATCGAGGATTTCGCTCAGGTCTTCGGCATCTATCCTTCGCGCAAGTACGAAGGTGCAGCCTATCACGATATCGCCGCTGCTCTCGGCATCGCCGTATCGTCCGCGGCCGCGATTGAATTCGTCCGTCGACTGGCTTTGGCGGCCATCACCGGCAATGGGGACATGCACCTCAAGAACTGGTCGCTGATCTATCGTGGCGTAGGGGACAAGCCGGCACTCGCGCCCGTCTATGATGTACTCTCGACCATACCCTATATCCCGGCAGATGCCATGGCGCTGTCGCTCGCTGGCGAGCGCTCCTTCAAAGCGATGAACGCGCAGCGTTGGAAAGCCTTTGCCAATCGCACGCGTCTGCCGGAAGCTGCCGTTCTCAAAGCGGTGACCGAAACAGTTGAGCGCGTGAATCAGATTTGGTGGTCGTTGCCAGAGCGCGAGGTCGTTCCAGCAAAGGTGCTTGAGCGGATCGACACGCATCTAAAAACGATGACGCCGATACTTGGCACGTGCGGGGGCTAGCTTGTCACAATGTCGTAGGCCCGGAACTGAACAGCATACCTGGCACCATAAAGTTAAATGATACTGGTCAAAATCTGGCCGACGGTTTTCGCTTATGCTGCCTGCGCTGCAAGTCGCACTTCATCCTTGAACCCACCCTGCTACATGAAAAAATCAGATAATGCATATTATGGAACCAACCCATTGAAATCAAACAGTTAACCGTAAATTGTGGGGAGTCACTCTTCTCGAGGAACAATGTGATTTCGATTTCCAGCTTCGCTGGCATCCATTCTTTCGGGTTTCATCCAATATGAAATGACCCAAATACTGTTCGGGGTCTTCAATAGTCACCATTTTCAGTATCCCATCTCCTTTGGTGCCGCACCGAAAGAATGCTCACGGCCTCAGCATCGAGGCGGTATAGCGCGACATAACCGCTGTTCCCAAACTCAATCAGCCATTCCCGAAACTCGGGATCCATGTCCTCGACTGGCCGTCCGATGCGCGGCTGATGCGCCAGGATTTTGACCCCAGCGCGGATAGCCTTTACCGCGCGGCGGGCGGCGTCAGTGTCCTTTGGTGTGAGAAAGCGGTATAGCCGTTGAACGTCCGCAAAGGCCTCGCGCTTTTCTTCGCGCTCGACGTACTGCGCAATGGCCTCGCGCATGATCCAGTGTGACGTGCGGCGCCTGCTTTCGGCGAGGTGTTGTACACGCCCTTTCAGCTCATCATCGAGCTTGAGCGAGGTTGGCGAAGCCATGATGCCTCCTAGTTCAAGGTAATGATGGACGGTGGGCAGACCTTTGCCAATCTCGCTCGGATCGATGCACTCAAGGCCGACCTTGCCATGTCGCAGCGTAAAGGTGAAACGCCTTTTCTTCGTCTATGCCGACAAGCACGCGCATGCGTGGCACAAGCATATCAACAGATCGCAGATCGAGACCTCGCCGGTCGTGCGTGGAACGATGCACCCTCCAGAGCTGCGGGCGGTAACGGATGGAGTGGCCGAGGCGTTTGGCTTTGTGGAAATGCAGGTCGTGTCATTCGAGGATCTGTTTGGTGACAAGCTTCATGCCGCCGTGGACTGTCAGCACCCGCGCGATCTCTTCGACGTGAAGCTGCTCTACGATAACGAAGGGCTTTCCGATGCGTTGTTTCGGACCTTCCTCATCTACGTCGCAAGGCCCGGTCGCCCCCGCATGAGCTGATCAAGCCATCATTGCCTGAGCTCGAAGAAACATTTGTGAAAGAGTTCCAAGGCATAACCGTCGAGCCGGTTGACCATTAGCGTGTCGACATGCAGATCACGTACTTATCCCGGACCCGATACTATGCCGAGCTCTGGCTTTAAGAACTTTAGCTTGCAGACCCACAATCTCCAAATCGGTAAATTCAAAACGGTCTTCGGCCGCCTCCACGGTCGCGTAGCTCACGAGGGTAACCGCTTGCCTATCGCCGAGCGCCTGCCTAGCCCCGGATTCCAACCGTTGTGCATGGTTAGCAACATCGCCAACGATGGTGTAATTGATCCTCCCCTCGAAGCCGACGTTTCCCACGATCACTTCTCCGCTATGTATCCCAATTCGCAATGCACAGACATCCTGCCCTGCTGCCAGTTTCGCTTCATTAAAGGCGCGCACGGCTTCCATGATGTCCAAAGCCGCATCGCATGCCGATGCGGCGTGGTGGCAATTGTCATCCGGCGCCCCCCAGAATGCGAGAACGGCGTCGCCGATGTACTTGTCGATCGTACCTTGATGGCTTTCGATTGCCGGCCCGATCACGGACAAGAGGCTGTTTAGATAATCAAGGACATCTTTCGCAGACCGGGAGGCCGCATAGGCAGTATACCCCTGCAGATCTGCGAACATGACCGTTACTGTTCGCAACTCTGCAGCCGGCATGACGCCTCGTTGATAGAGCTTTAGCACCAGCGCCTTGGGCATGTAGGCCTGGAACATCCGCAGGGTGCTGGCCATTTTGAAGAACGCCGATCCAGTCTCATTGAACTCTCGAAACCGGCTCGGCACGAACGCCGTGTCACTGCTGAAATCGAACCGTTCAATCCGCCGTGCCGCATCCGCCAGTGCAAGGGTGGGGCCATCGAGCATCCGCGCGAGATGCAATGCAACCCATCCCGCGCCGATAAGCGCAGCGATGAACAAGATACCCATCGCGGGTGCAATCCATCGCTCTGTCCGGGTTTCCGTTCCTGGATAATAGATGACAGCGGTAAGCGGTGGGCCTAAACCGGTGTAAACGTCGCGATAGACGAAGGCATAGGTTTCGCTCCCAACGAACGACCAATGGCCCGAGGCGCGTCGGAAGGCAGCGGAACTCAGCGGAAACCGTTCCCCTTGCAAGAAAGTGCGCACCAGAAGATCAATATCTCCGTTCCGTTGCGTGGGACCTATGTCTCCATCCCGAAAGAAGAGCGGTTGTGCTACCACGTCATTGCCTAGCAAAATGAACCCGCTTGTCTGATGTCCATAATTCGGCAGGGCCTCGAGATAGGCAGCAAGTACCTCTATGGACAGTTGGATGGTTATGCGAGTGGAGGCAACTTCGTCGATCTTGATGCCTGAGGAGATCGACAGTAATGCGGGAAAGTCCGCGTCGCGAGCCGCGACGCTTGCAATGTATATTCCGGGGGTATCATCCGTTTGCTGGGCGCTGGGCGTGGCCCTGATTTCGGGAACAAAGTTGCCTTCGGGTGTCCGACGGAGAATGTGTTCTTCATTCTGCCCGCCAGTGACTGAAACTGACGATATTTGTGGCGTTGCCAACATCGCACCACGCAAGGCATCCTGCAGGCCAGAAGAATTGTTGATATCCAAGGCGCCCGTTGTCGGCCCTTCGCCCAAACGCCGAAGCTCCTCAAGTGCAGGGTCAATAAGGGCCTGAGCGCGCTGGATCACAGTGTCGATCAACAGTTCGTTGCGATCTCGCAGCATTTCTCCGAAGCTTTGGCGTGTTACGAAATAGCTGAGGCCTCCTGCTGCCGCCAATGGCGCCGCCACAAGCAAGACGAGGATGATGGGCAGTGAAACCGCAAGCGAAAATGTGCGCTTCGTGGACTGTGGCTGTTCCATTGCAGTGACCTCCGCATGCAACACGACGATGCATGATACGGGTGAGGCCCGGCCGGACCGAACGGCCGGAGCCAGGCTGTCAGACAACGCCGCCGTTGCTGTAGATCGTCTGTCCGTTGACCCACCAGCCGCCCTGACTGCAAAGAAACGCAATCGTCTCTGCGATGTCTGCGGGCTCGCCGATGCGACCATGCGGAGTACGCTTTGCAAAGCCGGCCACCTGCTCATCTGTCTTGCCATCTAAGAAAAGCGAGGTGGCTACCAGACCTGGCGCGATTGCGTTGACAGAAATCTTGCGTCCAGCGAGCTCTTTAGCGAGAACGTTCGCATATATTTCCATCGATCCCTTAGTGGCGGCGTAAGGACCATATGTCGGTGTGCGCAATTGGACGATGCTGGACGAAGTGGTGATGATCCTTCCGCCTTCCTTGACCCGCTTCGCTGCCTCCCGCAGCGTGTAAAAGCTGCCTTTGACGTTGGTATCAACCATCAGGTCGAAATCCTCGTCAGACATGTTTTCAAAAGGGGCCAACTGCATGACGCCAGCATTGGCAATGGCCACATCAATTTTGCCGAGTTCCCTCTCCGCAAAGTCAAAGAGCCGGCGCACGGCAACTGGATCGCGAATATCCGCCTGCTCCCAGATGGCAATCCCTCCCTCCGCTTCGATCTCACGCACGACTGCGGCAGCAAGGTCACGGTTGACGCGGCAATTGACGGCCACCCTATAGCCGTCCTTTGCGAGCCGCCGCGCAGTAGCGGCGCCAATGCCGCGCGACGAACCAGTGATGACGGCAACCTTTGCGGTAGCCTGCGACTGCTGGGCCTGCGCATTTGACGCGGCGCCGATGGATAGTGCCGCAGGCGCAAGCGCTGCTACAGCGAGAACGTTTCGGCGCGAAAAGACAGTCTTTTCCGTTTCAGTATTCATGATCGTTTCCCTTCTTGGTCAAAAGCCGGCCGGCAAACCGAGCCGGTGTATCCGCCGTGTGAGTTGACGCGCTGCCGGGTCGACGACACCGTCCAACGCCTGTTCGTCCATATGCCCAATGGCGGCCTGCGGACCGGCATAGGGAACAAGACCATCCGATTTGGATGGAGGCGGTTTCATCAGCATCGTGGTCTTGGCAGAACCAATATATTGACATACTCTATTTTTGAAAGTAGGCACCTAAAAGTACTGTAGTAACCTAGGAGAGAGAAATGGGGAAGATCGACAACTCGGCGTTCTCCGCTGAGGAAATCGCGCGCGCGCAATCATACAAGGCAAAAGAATATCCCAAGAATGTCGGTCCCGAGTTGGATGGTTTCGCGCACGAGCTCGTTGCCGGCTTTGCCGACAAATGGACCGTGATCATACTCGACACGTTGTGGGATGAGGGAATGTTGCGCTTCTCTGACCTCGCGCGCCATATCGGTGACATTAGCCAAAAAATGCTGACCCAGACGTTGCGCAGAATGGAGCGTGATGGGCTCGTAATTCGTAAGGTCTATGCATGCGTTCCGCCCAAAGTGGAATATAGGCTGTCGCCGCTTGGATTGAGCCTCGGCGCTGCCTTCTGCAACATCTGGATCTGGGCAGCGGAAAATCACGACGCCGTCCGTACCGCCCGTCACGACTTCGACGAGAAAGGCTGAGTGCTCTCCGAGATCAGCTTCCAGAGGGCAGCACGAAATCGTATCGCCCGATGCTGCGGTCGGAGGAGACCGTCATGACCAGTCGGGCGTCGAAAAGGGGGTCGTCGGCGTTGCGCGGATGATCGGGAAAATAGAGCTGGGTAGTAAGCACGGGACTGTCTGGAGCCTTTATCCGGAAGTGGTAATGCGCAGTTCGGAAGGCATAGTGATGGGTGGTGATCGTATCAAAACCCCAGCGCCCACCGGTGTCAGTCAACTGATAGCCGCGTCCCCCAAAATCTTGGTTGTCGTAGGCTCCCCTGTGATCGGCGTGCCAGATCTCCACGACAGCCTCGGGTATGGGCTCGCAGTCTGTATCGAGAACGAACCCACAAAGAGTAAATGCGGATTGGTCGATGGACGGCGCTCCCAGGGTCGAGCGCCGAGGGGCATTAGGGCGGTAATAGGGACCCACCGTCTGCTGTGGTGTTTCGACGGCGTCACCACTGCAACTTGGCGTCGGGGCCAGCGTGCGTTTAATAGTCGATGCCGCGGACCGGCGGCCCAGCATGAACAGTGATGGCGGAGCGGCCATCAGTGTCAGAAGGAGTGAGCGTCTCGTAGGTCGCACCTTGTAATCCTTTCCCAAGTCAGGTGGAGAAGGCGATCCATCGCCCGGTGAACAAGACTCCCAGCCAAATCGCCGCGGACAATGCGCCGCAGATCCGGACGGGGCCGGAGGGTCTCTCGGTTTGACAGCGCCTGATGAACGCATGGCAGACCAGTATGTTGATCATACCGAGCATCAGAAATGCCATCTTCGCCGCGAACACCGGGAGGCTGGCATAGTGCGTCCCGCGAACGGCGAACAGCAAACTGCCGGTGACGATGGCCAGTCCCAAACCAGCCCCTGCGACCGGGATCGCCACCTCAAGCCCCTCGCGCCACCTCGTCGATTTCCAAAGTCCGGATGCCCGGAGGTCGAATGTCAGCACCGCACCAACCAGCAGCGAAAGACCAAGGATATGCAGTCCGTTGATTGCAGCGTAGACAAAGGTCGAGGACCGTATCTGGCCAACAAAAGCGATACCCTCGATGGCGCCAAGCCATTCGGTCAGCATGCCTCAACCATATAGATCATTGCTGCCTGGCGACTTTCGACGCTTCCGTCGGCAAGCCGAAGCCACTGGGCATTCAGCTGGTGGGGCGGTTCGCAGTTGCGGATGACAACCGCTGCGATCCGGTCACCGGTGGCGATCCTGCCACCCAGTCGAGAATATTGGCTGGTCGGAGGCAACTCGACCTGTACCGTTTTGCCATGCAGGTCAACTGAGGCAGAAAGCGCGTTCTGGTCAAGGAAAGACGCTGCAGGGCCGAGATCCGGATGCGGTTCGGGTTCTGTCAATGTGTCGGCGATCTCGACAGTCAGTACCGAATGCGGATTTCCGAAATACGATCGAACGACCGTCCCTTCGAGCCAAATGGGCTTGCTCAGATCGTATCTACCCTGAAATCCGTGATGGGCCGTTGCCAAGGGGATGGAGACAAAAGCTATCGCAACGCCCGTAAGCAAGGCGATCGACACGATGTTGATATGAGATTTGGTCACTGTAGACTGCTCCTACTAAAAAAGAGGTCATTCAATTCCGGCAAGCTTTCCACCCGATCGCTCAGGCATGGTTGATCATGGCGAAGACCTTGTCGAAATCTCCGGACTGTTCCGCGAATCGCTGTGGCCTGACACGCTGGACCAGGACTTCCGTGGGTGTCGGCTTGGCACACAAGAGGTCTACTGCCTCGGCAACGAAGTCCGTGAGCGGCATGGCACGTGGGTTGTGCTCTTGGCCAGGCGTCAAACCTGTCGCCACCAGTGGCGGAGCGATCTCCACAACCGAAATACTCGTTCTCCGAAACTCGTGGCGAAGGCTCAGACTCCAGGAATGGACGGCCGCCTTCGTCGCGCTGTAGGTCAGCGCGTCGGCACGCGGCACGAAGGCAAGTCCCGATGAAACTGTTACGATTGCAGCCTCCTGTTGAGCGCG
The DNA here is from genome assembly GCF_054796155.1 of Phyllobacterium sp. K27. Classification (NCBI taxonomy): domain Bacteria; kingdom Pseudomonadati; phylum Pseudomonadota; class Alphaproteobacteria; order Hyphomicrobiales; family Phyllobacteriaceae; genus Phyllobacterium; species Phyllobacterium sp. K27. Next base: position 430,284 of record NZ_JBTWND010000003.1, read on the forward strand.
AAGATGGGGAAGCAATGCCGCCGTGAGACGGATGGGCCCAAGGAGGTTCGTGGCGATTGTTTTTTCCGCTATATCGAGTTCATAGGACTCGGCGAGAACCTCCTCTATGAACATGATACCCGCATTGTGAATCACGGCGTTGAGCGGCGGGTGGCGCTCAGTGACCAGAGCTGCAAAACTTTTGATATCCGCGGCATCGCTGATGTCCAGTTCATAGCCCGCCATGCCTGGGTTGGCCTGGAGAACCTCACCGATCCGCCTGATGTCGCGACCGGTGATGATAATTTGCGCCCCAAGTGCCGAGAGTGATTCCGCAATGCCACGGCCAATCCCGGAATTGCCACCAGTAATAAGGATAGTTGATTTCGTAAAATCCATCTGAGATCCCTTGTTTGGAAGATGTACTATCTTTATATGCGCTTCACTCTCTTTTAGAAAGTAGGCACCTTTTGGTAAGAATTGGGATTCTTTCGTACCGCATCTGCTTCGGTCCGGGCGAAGCGTTCTGTTGTCACGTCGACGGCCTCAGCATCGTCTCCAGTCGCACAGGAAGATGACGTGGGCGAATGCCGGTCGCGTGATAGACGGCGTTGGTAATCGCTGGCGCGACCCCAGTCATTACCATTTCGCCGAGCCCTTTGACGCCTGTTCGATTGATCTTGAAATCAGGCTCGTCGATGAAGCCCGGTTCGATTGATCCGATGTCTGCGTTTACTGGGACAAAATACTCTGCGTGTTGATTTGCGGCATCAATTAACCCAGTTTTCCGCTTGATCGTGATCCAGTTACTCGAACTTAAGTTCTTGGAAGCACTTCGGGTTCGGACTTTCAGTAGGGTCCGGGCGAAGTGGAAAATTGGTTCAAATTCACGCGAAACTCAACAGCGCTAAACCCCTATTCCCTAATTACCTGTGCGCCTTCGGGGAATGGCTGACTTAATGCAGCAACTCACTAAGCGCAGCCCCAGGCTCCGACTCCTACCAACAGGCAGTCCATCACTCGCACATGCAAAGGATCCACATTCATAAACAACATTAATGACTGAGCATATTAATTATCGATTACTGAAATGTGCTGTGCGTACTTAGGCTGATCCGAGCATTCAACAACTCGGGTGAAAGCCATGAAAAGTGCCGTTGTTACAGGCGGATCGAGGGGCATCGGCCAAGCGAGCGCCCACGGGCGTTAAACGCGCCCCGCTTTTGTCGCGGTCGAAAAGCGGAGCGCCGAGCCGCCTTTCCAGTAATTGAACCCGACGACTCACAGTCGATTGAGAGAGACCGAGAATCTCTGCAGCGCGCCTGAAGCTGCCATGCTCCGCGACGAGGATCGCATATTTCAGGTATCGGAGGTCAAGCGATAGATCCGGCACCTAGCTCTATCCCAAGGCGCCTATCCGCGCTGCCGAAGGAACCTGACCGCGGGCATTATGAACTCGGGATTCTCCCACGTGGCATATTGATCTCGTAGAAGGCGCTCCACGTCGGCATCCGACCTGCTCGAACCTTGCACAGCGGCACTGAGTGATTGGAAATAGTCCAGGATTGACTCAGGAATCTCGAGCCCCCCAAGATTGCCGTGACCCGGTACAATTATTCGTGGCTGCAACCCGATGATATCGGTGAGTGCGACTCGCCATCGCTCCAAATCGATGTCTCCCGCGCCAATCATCGGGGGGAAGTATGGCACGATCGGGAACATTCGTTCCTCTATCAGATCGCCGCCGAATAAAACGCGCTCCTGCGGCAGGAAAGCAATCTGGTCTCCCGGAGAATGAGCGGTGCCCCATGTCTTCAGGCGAACTGTGCGACCGCCGAGGTCAAGAGCCGATTCCGGCGTGTCATAGGTTTCATGCGGTGGCATGAGGACGATGCCATCCAGCAAGTGTTTCTGCCCCTCCGGCAAGACGCCGGCCCTAAATCCTTCAAGCAAAGTTTGCCCTGACCGCGCGAAGTAATCGCGTTGTGCACTATTGTAGTAAATGCGCGCATCATTCCGGAATACCTGTGCACCAAACCCATGCTCGGGGTGGGCGTGTGTAACGGTGAGAACAATCTTTCGCCGGGGCGCGAGCTCCCGCGTTAGTCGCAGCACATTTTCGGCACTGGCCACACCAAGCCCGCAATCGACCACAAGTACGCTTTCTGTGCCAACGATAATCCCGATGTTGGGGACCAGCGGAATCCGCTTATCGGGAACAAGAAAGACGCCCGGCGCTATCTCGGCGGGATATCGCGTGTCTACCTCCGGCAACGGACGGGTTGCCAATTTCAAACTGACCTCTTGCTGCTGAGCGTTGGCGGGGAATGAGGCACCACCGACCAGTCCAGCCAAAGCCATCGCCTTCAGCACATCGCGCCTATCTGCATGCAATTTGCGTTCAGTCTCCATCACATATCTCCTGTGTTCCGCGCTCTTGGCCTAGCGGTCACTGCCGGTTGGTTCGGCCACTGAGCGGATTTGCCTTTGACCGGATGATCGAGTTGGCAGCCGGCTGTATGCCAGCTGCCAACCTTGAAAATCAGGCGTCGACTTCGACGATGATCTTGCCGCGTGCACGTTCAGATGCCTGGTGCGCGAATGCTTGGGCGAAGCGATCCAAAGGCACCTTGCGGTCAATCAGGATCGTCAAATCGCCTTTGACGATCGCCTCCACCACACGCCGCAGACGTTCGCCGTCGGAAGCGTGAAAGACAAAGCCGGCTTCGACCTTATGCGCCTTCGCCAACGTCTTGTCCGGCGGCATGGCGATGGCGAGAAGATTCCCACCCACGCGGAGCACGCTGTAGGACTGTTGCTGCGTATCGCCGCCGATCGTATCGAGCACGACATCAGCATCGGAGATGCTCTTCGTGAAATCGGAGGATCGATAGTCGATCACTTTGTCCGCCCCGAGTTGCCGCGCAATGGAGACCCCGTCGCCTGAAGCAGTGGCAGACACACGGGCGCCTGCGTCGCGAGCGAATTGGATCGCGAAACTTCCGACGCCACCTGCGCCCGCATGGATCAGCACAGATTGGCCGCTTGCCAGATTGACGCTTTCGAACAGCGCCTGCCACGCCGTGCCGGCCGCAGTAGGGATTCCAGCAGCATCGTCGAGCGGAACGCTAGACGGCGCCATCGCCAGATAACTTGCGGGCACCACGACATACTCAGCTATCGCGCCGCCTGCCGTTGGGTCCGTTCTCGCGATTACCTGATCGCCGACAGACCACCCCGAGACATCGGGGCCGATTTCTTCGATGCTACCGGCCAGATCGGTGCCGAGCGTGTACGGAAACTGCAGAGGAAAGAACTGCTCCATATATCCGCGATGCAGTTTGACATCGAGCGGATTGAGACCGGCAGCCTTGACTCGGATCAACACCTCGCCGGCGGCAGGGACAGGCTTGGCGATCTCTTCGAGCGACGGAGCGGCGTTGTAGCCGCTGATACGCACAGCCTTCATCACACCGTCTCCTGCTTGCCAGCCGGCCACGCGCCAACTTGGAAGAGCCATCCAAGCCAGTCTTCCAGATGCCATGTATGGGTCAGCTTCCCATCGGTGATGTGATGGAATTCGTGGATGGGCATCTCGAAGGATTTGCCCGTAGCTGCCACGCCGAACCAGTCGCCGAGATGCGTTCCCGAAATCGATGCACGCACAGCGACGCGGCCGCCCGCGCCAATGATCTCATGCACCTTAACTTTCGTGTCGGGAAATGCGGCCTTGAAGCCGTCGATCAGGGGCTTCATGCCCTCACGCCCAGACTGCTGACCGGGAGCGAGCGGAATGTCTCGCCAATCCTCTGTGACCGCTTCGTTGAGAAGCTCCGGCTGGCCCTCGAACGCCTTGTAGAAGGTCTCGACAGCGGTGCGTTCCTCCGCTGTTAGGCCCGAAACCACGGCCTCTTGTTCCATTGTCATCAGGGTGACCTCTTGAGTTGAGTGACCCTGAAAATACGTTGACGCCGCGCATACTTGAAATCGATATGCGATATGTGGCAACATTCACAGAATGGATCTATACGGTATCGACCTCAATCTCCTCGTCGCCTTCGATGCTCTTATGGCGGAACGTAGCGTCACCCGCGCCGGGGCGCGCATCGGGCGAACGCAGCCCGCTATGAGCGCCGCGCTCTCACGCCTTCGCACGCTCCTGCGCGATGAATTATTCGTGCGCAGCCCGAACGGGCTGCAACCTACGCCGCGCGCCCTCGATCTTGCCGAACCGATCGCGCACGCATTAGGAGAGATTCAGCGAACCTTGGAATTCACCCATGAGTTCGATCCATCGACGTCCACAATCTCGCTGACCATCGGCTTGTCGGATCACCCGACATTCCTTCTGCTTCCTCGCCTAGTCGCGATACTCCGAAACAAGGCGCCGGGCACTACCCTGCAAGTCCGTAACTTCACCAATCGCGACGACGCGATAGCCAGGCTCGATGGAGGCGAAGTCGACCTGACAATAGGCGTACCGCCAACTCCAACGGGTCGCATCCTCAACGTTCGCCTGTTCGATGAGCGCTTTGTCTGCATCATGCGAAGGAACCATCCTGCGGCTGGCGCCGTGCTCAGCCTCGAAAACTTCCTGTCGCTGTCGCACCTCCTCGTTTCGCCGGAAAACGAGCGCTTTGGCGTTGTTGATGTCGCGTTGGCGAAAATGGGCCTCAAACGGCGCTTGGCCCTGACGCTGCCAAATATGTACGCCGCACCTGCGCTAGTCGCGTCTTCCGATATGATCGCCACCGTCATGGAGGGTGTCGTGTCCGCATCCGGTCATGCAGACCAGCTGGCGGTGTCGAAGTTGCCGCTTGAACTAGAGCCCGTTCAGTTCGTGATGTCCTGGCACCGCCGAAATGATACGCATCCTGCCCAGCGCTGGTTTCGAAGTTGTGTCCTCGGCGCATTTCCCGACACATTTACCGCGCCTGCGGCATAGCTCGGGAGTTCATCGCGATTGCGATGCGCGGGTGTATGTGTTCTGGGCACCAACAATATGCTAATGATGGTTGAGGCTTAGGTCTGCTACCCCGCCGTTTCCCTGTCTTTGTACGCTACAGTACGACGGCCACTCTATTGTTTAAACATCACCGCTTGTGGAGACGCCAGACCGGTGGCTTTATTCCTGACGAGATTTGCTAACCTGCGGACGCGCGAGGGAATGGCGCTTGCGCGCGCCGGAGGAAAGCTGCGTGGTAAGAAGCCGAGGTTCTCCTATCGCCAGCAAAAGGTGCTGCGCCGGATGCATGACACCGGCGAATATTCGATCAGCAACCGTGCCGGGGTGATTTCGATCTCGCAGCCGACCGTCTATCGGACCCTGAACCGTCAAGGAAATGTAGCGGCTATGGGATTGCATGAAATCTCGCGCGCTCAGCGACGGTGAAGGGGTCGCGGTGTGGGAGCATTCATGTGATCTCTGATCTGAATGCCAACCGCGGAGGGACGGTGACTTTGCCCTCCCCCGGTTGAATGTCCGGTGTCGACCCCATTCACGCCGTTCCGAGGCCTTCGACGTCTCCTCCGAAGGGCCGCTTCGGTGATGCTTTCGGTCTGGCCCGGCCGACTAATCACCTCCCTTGCCTGTACGTAGGTCTGTCGTGTCAGCAACGATCGGCGGACTGGGCGATCTCCTGTCGCAATTGGTCGACCTTCGCGCCAGCCCACTGCCGGGCGTCGTCACCGAAGATGAGCCGCGATGGCGTCTCGCTCTGCGAAGCAAGCGCCACGATCCGCGCGGCGAGCAGCTTCGGATTGCCCGGCTGGTTGCCGTTGGCCTCGTCTACCCACGATCGATACTGCGCAATCGCCTCTGCATAGTCTGGAATGTCGATGCTGCCGAAGCTCGCCGACTTCCGATCTATGAAGTCGGTGCGCAGCATACCCGGCTCGACCAGGAGCGAGCGGACGCCCAACGGTGCCAGCTCCTGCGCAAAGCCCTCCATCCATCCCTCGACCGCGAACTTTGAAGCCGAGTAGACCGCCCCACCTCCATTGGAAGCCAACCCGCTAACGGATGAGATGGTGACAATGAGGCCTGAGCGACGCTCACGCATGTGGGGGGCGACCGCACGCGCGACGTTCATCGTGCCGAACAAGTTGACCTCGAACTGACGCCGCACCGCGGCATCGGTGAAGGTCTCGAAGAAACCCAGTTCGGCATAGCCGGCATTGTTGACCAGCACGTCGATCGCACCGAACCGCTCGACGGCCTCGGCGGCGACCGAGTTTGCGGCTTCCGCGTCGGTGATATCGAGCGCGAGGGCGTGCAGGCGGCCGTGTTCGCCTCCGCAGGCACTGCGCGCGGCGTCCACGGACCGCGCCGTTGCCACTACCGTTTCGCCCGCCTCGAGTGCCGCGCGGGCGATCTCGCGTCCAAGTCCCCGGCTTGCGCCCGTCACCAGCCAAATTTTGCCCATCGCCTGCACCTCGTTTTTTCCACTGTTGCTTACTAGGTAGCCATGCTAATCAATCTAGATAATGGCCTAATTATTAATAGGGCCCAGTAGCGGGAATCATCAATGCGTCCGGATCAGCTCGGCGACCTCGCCGTCTTCGCGGCGATCGCCTCCGACCGCAGCTTCACGCGTGCCGCGAGGCGGCTCGGAGTCACGCAATCGGCGTTGAGCCAGACAATGAAGCGGCTGGAGAGCCAACTTGGGTTTCGCCTACTCTCCCGCACGACGCGCAGCGTCGCCCCGACCGCTGCCGGCGAGCGCCTGCTGGCCACCCTCTCGCCTGCACTGGCAGGGTTGGACGACGAGATCGAGGCACTGTCGCAGGCACGCGGGGCAGCGATCGGCACCGTCCGGATCACGACGGGCAAACACGCCGCGGACACAGTGCTGTGGCCGATGCTCCCGTCCTTCATGCGCCGCCATCCGGGCATCGAGGTGGAGGTGTGTGTGGAGGGCGGAATGACTGACATCGTAGCAGGCCGCTACGATGCGGGCATTCGGATCGGCGAACGACTGGAGAAGGACATGATCGCCCTGGCGGTCGGGCCCCCACTTCGCGTCGCGGTGGTGGCCGCTCCCAGCTACCTGAGCAACCATCCGGCGCCGATGGAGCCCTCCGACCTCACGGCGCATCGCTGCATCGCCTACGGCGACGCGCATGGCGACCTGTCTCCCTGGTCGTTCGAGCGCGACGGCCGTGCGGTGACGGTCACGCCAGGCCGCGGGCCGGTGTTCAATGACGGCGACCTGCTGGTAGCCGCCGCTCTTGAGGGTCTCGGCATCCTCTACATCCTGGAGGATCTGGTCGCGGCGCCGATTGCCGATGGCCGTCTCACGCGACTGCTGGAGCCGTGGTGCGAGCCGTTCGCAGGTTACCACCTCTATTACCCCGATCGGCGAGGTACGACGGCATTCGAATTGTTCAAGGAGACGCTTCGAGCATGCAGGGCGTGAAGGTTTGGCCAAGCGTCGGAGTCGATTCTTGAAACTTGATCGTCTGCGGGAAAAGTAGCGGAACTCCGCCAACGGCGGATTCTGATACCAATCCTGAAGCGGACAGGAAGCTTTCCACCAATCGCGGGCCGTTCGAGGATAAAATACCTTGGCAAACGTCAACAATTGTCACTGGCCACGATAAATTTCATTTTTGGTCAAAAGCTTACCCTTTTTGCCAAGGTATTTTAGCTTTAGCGCTCTGTGGGCAGCGAGTGGCAACGGCTGTTTGCCGCCAGACCGGATTAAAGGCATCTGCCTAAGGTTGCGATATTCATGAGTGGTCAATCAGCCGGTATCGAAATCGTGGCTCAAGAGACCATGTCGAGCCTCGCCTGGCCGCTTCCCATAACGGAGATGAAACGCGCGGCTGAAAGCGCTCTCGGATTGGTAGCCGACCTCAGCCGCGATGTCGGCCAGAGGGCGGCCTGAACCTGCCAGTTTGCGTCTGGCAAGCTCGAGCCGGACCTCGGACAAAAATGCCAGCTGTGCCACCTTCGCTGACTTTCGGAAGATACGAACGAGACTGGCGCGGGAGGAGTATGCGGTACTCGCCAGTTCGTGGAGCGTCCAAGCTTTGCCTGGCGCCTCCAGCCGCATCCGACCGAACCGTGTTTCAGCCAAGAAATCACGGTATCTGTGTCTGCCTCATGCGTACCGGCGGGTGCTCCAATTAGCCCGACAGAAGTAGAAGGCGCTCGAAGCGTCGGGCTGCCATGTCGATAGCAGAAGCCATGATCACGAGGTCGGCGGCGTCCCAGAACAGGAGACCTGTTGCTGAGCCAGCACGGAGTCGAAAGAGGACGATCCAGGCGTCCGGATTACCCAGATCGCTCCAACCTGCGGATTCGGCCATTTCCGCCGCTTCCTTGCGGCAGTCCTGCCCACCTCGGATAGTTGCGTGGCCGAGCATCTGATGGACCTGGGGCGTCCCGGCTCCTGCATGCGGTCCAGCCTGTGCATGTTCGAAGGCCTCATAGATTTCAACGAGATCATCAAACGAGCCGATGCCAGTCTGGTCGATTTGCACTTCCGCAGCCGAGACATCGAACGTTCGGGTTGGTAGGGGCCGCAGACGTGCATATGTGGCGGTGGCCCATCGCTCGTCCGAGAGTGCTTCGAACCTTGCCCCTGGCTCGCCTTCCGCCCAGACCGGATCCGGTGTATGGGCAAACTGCAGCGTCCCATCCACCATCAATTCCGCCGTTACCAGATCTCCTTCCGTATGCGGCAAAGGTCCCGCAGACGTATTCGCGCCGAGTTCCTTAGAGGTCTTGATCGCAGCGGATGAAGCTTCAATGATAGCCTCGGTCATCGGATAACGGACAAGAGAAGTGCCTGGAGGAGTATAGACGACATCGACCAGTAGAGCGTCGTCGTGGACGAAAAGTGACAAAAGACCATCATCCGGTATCAGGCCAGTCGACCCAAACACCGCCGTGACCTCAGCGAGGTCTATCTGCAACAGGAACGGGTGGCGCATTCCGTGCTCGTTGCTCGGCCACGCGCCCGGTGGAAGGTCAGGACCGCCGCCGATTCGGCTGGCACCTAAGGGTACCTCTTCAGAAAACGGTTCTTCTAGCAATGCTATTGCCGGTGCGAAGAATTGCTCGGCCGCAGAGGAATCACGGTCTCCCAAGGCCGCTGCAAACCTGTAATCCCATTCTTTGTGGTGCGGATCGAGTTCGGCATCGCTGCCAGCATTCCCCGCATTGATTCCCTCGATCGTCGCGCGACGCTTCTTCTCCTGGCCGTGAAACTGCGACAACAGCGTTTTTTCGCCGACATCATCGACGCGGGCCTGGAGTCCTTGCATCATCATGCCGAACTCTCCTTCGACCGCTTGCCGGTTGTTTGCAGCCGCGCGCCAGCCGAACGCCCAAATGCGATCCCTCCGACCCCGCACCAGCACCAGGCCCGCAGCCTCTTCGCTCCCCGCGGCGGCGGTTAGGCTTCCTGTTCCGTATCGCCCCTCGCGTCCAAAGAGTTGAACGGCGACCAGAGGCCAGCCGCCTGAATCGTCTACTCCGATGAGATCTGCCGCTATGGACGAGAAATTCCCGTCGAGAGACCATGGCTGAACTTGGTCAAGTGCGAGAACGAAAAGCGAAGGAAGCTGCTTGTCGGGATGCGGTTGGAGGACGAAGCGTTCCGGTTGGACTGCAACACCATGGGGAAAAGCAGGCGGAGCGGTGAAAACGAAATCACGTGTCATCCATCGCTGCAGTCGATAGGTCATACGAATCCCTCCGTTCAATAAGGTTGCGTGTGTTTAAACTTGATGTCACGTCCCGTAACCGCTCATAGCGCAAGCGGCCATCGATCTCGATGTGGCTAGGGGCGCGATCTGTCAACGACTCATTCCAGTCTCCAGGGCAATGATCGCCACCTTGAAATAGCCGGCAGCCCGCAGGGCTTTCATTGCCGACATCATGGAATCCCAACCTGCTTCTGTTTGGGCACGTACCACCACACGCTGGTTCTGGTCGCCACGCGAAAGCCGGTCCAACTCAGTCGCTAGGTTGTCGGTCGTGACAAGCGTATCGTCCAGCATCCAGCTTTTGCCAGCAGTCCAGCGGCCGCTCATCCGGAGAGCCAACAGAATAGCGAACATGCCACAAAGTACCCTCGTCAGGACAGCACTATCCCGTAAAGAGGCGGATGCCAGATCCTTCGATCCGACGGCGACGGCGACGGCGACGGCGACGGCGACGGCGAGCGCTATCAAACAAAACAAGAATGCAAGGACGGCAAGTTTACCTTTGTTCAACACATCCTCTTTTTTCGACTGCATCCCGCAACCATTCTCCGGCAAATGTGCTGAAATCAACCTATGTTGCCGACATCGAAAATTCGGGAGACTTTCTGCGGCAGCTTTGAGAACGAGCGCCAACAGCTCGTGTCCTTGGCAGGACTGCAATCAAATCTCGTCCGCCTTCTTTAAGTTATAGAAGAATTCAAACAGGGAAGGCGCGGCCAGACCCAAGCCCCGTGCATTATTTCCGGTACCAAAGGGATCGGAAGCTTGTTCCCACAACCAGACCCTGTTGTTCGCCTGGTCGCGACCATCCATGACCAGGTGGGAGTTGCCGCCGTCTGCCGTCCCGAAGAAAATCATGGGCAGTGTAAACTGATCCCGCCAGTGGGGATTGGTAATGAACATCCGGTGGCTTTGGCGAATATCTTCCTGCGGAGAGACCAGAATCTGAACCTCGTGAGTCGAACGCGTATCATCCTCGAATGCAGCGACGAACAAGGCGTTCTTGTCGGGCCGTCCGAAGCCGTTCCATCCATATCGTTTCAGTACCTGGACCAATTGTTCGGGAATCTGCAGGCCAGTGTCACGCTCGAAGTTGGCGATATCCTTGTCAGACCACTGCGTGCCTTCTTCGTGTTCCCAGTCCCCAGTCGCCCGCATCTTGGCAATTGCGTCATCAAGCGTGATGCTCATTCATTTCTTCCTCAATGGAGCACAAGCGATATTTATCGCAAAAGCCCTTGTTGCTGAAGCACAGATTTTTGCCTCGGATAGACAGCTTTGACCTCGAACTTGATGTCGATCAGAATTCCGGCAGGGATACCGCCCTCCAAATAGTAGAGTACGGCAAAAAAGGGGGTTTCACGAATGTCCGAGCCCTGTTCCTGTTGATTTGCGGCACCAATTAACCCAGTTTTCCGCTTGACCCGTGATCCGGTTACTCGAACGTAAGTTCTTGGAAGCACTTCGAGTTCGCACTTGCAGTAGGGTCCGGACGAAATGGAAAATTGGTTCAAATTCACGCGAAACTCAACATCCTAATCTCCTAACCACTCACCAGCTACAATGCCGAAAATGTAATCTATGGAACTCGATTATGCGGGTCTTCGAGCAATTCTGCCGCCGGTCTGCGGTTTGGCGACACCTGTTGTGTGGGGGAAGCTCAGCGGCAGGCCTCGGAGTGAACGCATTGCAAGATAAGCGAAGCATTCCGCTTCGACCGCATCGCCACGCAGACCAATATCGTCAGCAAGTGTTACCTCGACAGAGGCACGCTTTGCAATTTCCTTCATCATCACAGGATTCTTGCGGCCACCACCGCACACAACAATATTCCTGGGTCTTTCCGGCAGAAGATCCAGCGCTTTACCAACGGCACCCGCAGTAAATGCTGTCAAAGTTGCAGCGCCGTCCTCAAGACTTAGCCCGTCAGCCATGGATGCCGGGAAATCAAAACGGTCAAGCGATTTCGGGTATGGCGCATAGAGAAACGGATGGCTGAGAAGCGCGAGCAAGCGCTCTTCGTCAACTTGGCCGCTTGCTGCAATCTTTCCGTCCCGGTCCATTTCCTTGCCGGTTTTGGCGCGTATCCAGTCATTGACGGGAGCATTGGCCGGTCCGGTATCGAATGCGATCATATCATCTGAACCGCACCATGTAATATTGGCGACGCCGCCCAAATTGAGTATGGCATAGTCAACGCCAGCACCGATCTTGTGCAACATAGCCTTGTGATAAATCGCCGAAAGCGGTGCACCTTGCCCGCCGGCCTCCACATCCGCAGAGCGGAAATCGTAAACCACATCCGTTCCAACGATGCGTGACATGAGTGCTCCATCGCCCAATTGCCGTGTGAAGCCACGTTTCCCGCCTTGAGGTGCGGCGTGAAGAACCGTCTGGCCATGAAAGCCAACGGCCGCAATATCCGACGACCGGAAGCCATGCTTTTCAACAAACAGATTGACGGCTTGTGATTGAGCTTCGGTCAGTGCCATCTCGGCTTTGCGAAAGATTTCCGGCTCAGGCCCCTTGAATTGCCATTCACGGGCTTCTTCAAGAGTCTGCACTAACACTGAGCGAATATCAGTTGGATAGGGAGCAAGTTCCCAAGGGCCGAATTCGTCGATGGTTTCGCCATCGCTGCGTATCATTGCAATATCGATAAAACCATCCAGAACAGTTCCCGTCATAAGACCGACCGCCCAGCTTGACTTGATATCGGACGTTTTTCCTTGGTTCATGCTGTGGGCTGCGCTCCTGCTTTACGGCAAACACCAGCCTTGTTACTCCGTTGCAGCCATGATCCGCAAGCCAGTAGAACTGTTCTGTGTTTATCCGCCACTGGCAATATATTGACTATAAACCTCTACGCCCAACCAGATGAGCGTAGCGAGCCCGAGCGATACAACCAGGACTACAAGAACCGGATAGCCTTTCTCGCCCTGCCTGGCTTTTTGCGCTTCGATCCTCTTGGTCATTGTACTTCCTCATTCATGAAAGTTGCGACCAGCCCGTTCAAACGTAGGCTCGGCAGGGCTGGTCCAACGGGCTCATAAGAACCTACGCTGCTGCAGCGTTGATGCGGCTTTCTGCCATCCCGGACAAAGCTTTGTCCGTTTTCATTTCCTCATCAAGATTTTGCTGAAGCAGGGCAGCACAATCAGGGCGGCCAAGCTGCTTCGCCCATGCGACGAGTGTGCCGTAGCGGGTAATTTCATAATGTTCGACAGCCTGAGCCGCAGCAATCAACGCCGCATCGAGAACACGGTCATCATCGACCTCTCCTGCCACATCATCGGCCTCTTCAAGAATGCCATCAATGGCCGGACAGTTCACCCCGCTAACTTCCACGCCGTGCTGGGCGAAAACCTGCTCAAGACGGTCAATCTGCCCGTGCGTTTCTTGCAGATGTTTCTCAAAACCGTCCTTCAGAGCCTGATCCTTGGCCTTGTCGATCATCTCAGGCAAAGCTTTTGCGATCTGGTTTTCCGCATAGTAAATATCGCGGAGCGTGTGGACGAACAAATCGTCCATCGATTTGATATCCTTGGAAAAAAATCCCATACTCATTCTCCCTGATTTCAGTCACAGACCATCACTCGCAGCCATCGGCTTGCGTTTGCGGTCACTGATATTTGGTTACAGGGAAGTAACGAGGATGCTCGGCAATGGTTCCTAAAATTGCACAGGCGGATCGAAACGGCCTTTTCCAGCCAGCTCAAGCAAGTAGACCTTGCCCGCATCAGGATCAGTTTTGTGATAGGCTTCGCTCATGTCATGATACGCCGTTGTGACAATTATGCTGGCCGTCTCCTCGCTGACAAAAGCAGGACAGGAAGGCTGTTTAACAGGCATTTTAATGGAGTTTATACGTTTGCCGGAGGGCGCATAGACATCTACGGCTGAACGGCCCCAACAGGCATTCCACAGATTGCCATCGCTATCGACAACCGAACCGTCAACGCCGCCCTTTTCATGATGGCGATAAAATTCGGTCGGCTCGCCAGTGGGAAGCCCGGTTTCAGGGTCGGTATCAACCCGCCATATTACATTTTTGCCGGTATCGGCAAAATAGGAGATACTGCCATCAGGCGAGAAACAGATCGAGTTTGTAATTGATATGTTACTGAATAGCTTACGCAATTCTCCTTTTCGATACCAATAGATTGCGCCTGCGCCCTCCTCTGCTTTCTTGCCCATTGTGCCAATCCAAAAAGCTCCAGCCGGATGCACACGCGCGTCGTTGGAACGCGTAAGCGGGTTATCAGCTTCAATCGGTTGATACATCTCCAGCAAGCCGGAGCGGCGGTTACGAAGCACAAGCCCGGTTTCCGTAGCAATCAACTGATACTGCTCATCGACCACCGCCAGTGCGCTCGCCATCTGGCCGAGTTGATGGATTGCAACATCACCACCGGCCAACGGTTTTTCGAACAAGCGCCCCGTTACGATATCAAACCACCAGGCATTCTTCGTTAGCGGGTCGTAGCCCGGACCTTCGCCCAATTGGCACGGAACATCATAGAAAACGCTGATTTTTGGCTGATCTATCATCAAATCTACCCATAAACCCGGTCATACGCCGCAATTGTTGCTTTTGCGCGATCACCAACCTCACCTGCTGTGGCACCAATCCTGTAGAGGCTGGAGCCCAGGCCGAATGTTCGCACGCCAACTTTTGCATAGGACGCAAAACCGTTTTCATCGACACCGCCAACAGCGCCAATAATTGTTCCTTTAGGCAGAATTGCACTTATCGCCTTTATCCCGTCAGGGCCGAGAACGCTTGCTGGAAAGAACTTCAACCCGGATGCCCCAGCTTTCAAAGCAGCGAGCGCTTCGGTCGGCGTGAAGACGCCAGGCATGGACACCATTTGCGCCTTGGCAGCGGCGGCAAGCACGAAAGGATCGATATTCGGAGAAATGACAAGACGTCCGCCAGCATCCTCAAGCCGCTTTACGTCAGCTGCATCAAGCACTGTTCCAGCACCAACAAGAACATGCTTCGGCATATTTTTTGCAAGCAATTCAATGGACTGGAACGGATCGGGGGAATTGAGCGGCACTTCTATGACATCAATTCCCGCAGTAACAAGCGCCTCGCCAATTGCAAGAACCTCATCGGGGCGGACGCCCCGCAAGATCGCAATCAGATCGCGTTTGAGTTTGGGCCATGGAGCAGAAGAAAGGGGCATTAAAGGGTTCCTTTGGCGATAGGCCAGATTCCGGAAGCAGCAACGAACAGTCCTTTGCGTACGGCTTCATCAGCATCGACCAGATCAAAATCAAGTCCGGCAATATCGAACGCCTTGCCATAAAGAGTGGCCATTGCACCGGACGCGACTAACGTTATCTTATTGTTTGATATGGATTTTTGCCCGGCGATCTCTGCTCCGATAAGCAGGCCCGAAAGCCGCGAGGCTGCCCCCTCCGGCTTCAAATCATTCAGGAGCATGGCCGCGCGAATACTGAACAAATGTTCGAGGAGTGAGCCTCCGTCGAGCATGGACTTCAGCGCTGCAATGAATTCCGGATGATCCGCCGAGGCCAATTCTGCTGCATCCTGAATGGAATGACGCAGGATAGACTGCCCGCTGACAAGCGCATAAAGCTCACCGGTCATATAGGTGCCGAATGACTTTGCACTGCCCTCTTCCAACTCTACCCATTTCGAGTGGGTGCCGGGCATCGCTATGATTCCATTGGATAAATTTTTATCAAGAATAGCGCCAAGCAGTTGGGTTTCCTCACCGCGCATGACATTTGGCGCATCATCCGACTGGCAAAGCCCGGGGATAATCCGCACGTCGCGCGCCATATCCGGCAGCTTGACGGCACCAACAAGAATAGCATTCAGATCGGCAGGAACCGGCACATAGTTCGCATCGACCCAACCCTGACGCGACCCGGCCATGCCACAAATAACCACTGGCAGATCGGACGGCGCGCCAAGGCTTGCAAGATGCCCCTCAAGCACAGAGGCAAAGCCCTTTGAACGTGACACATCAAGCCCGTCATCTGAACGCTTTTCACCAAGAGCATTGCCCGCTCCATCGACAAGCCAAAGCCTGAAACGCGTTGTTCCCCAATCACTTAGAGCATAGACAGGGGCCTTGCTCACAGATAGCCTCCATCAACGATCAGGGTCTGTGCGCTCAACATGCGCGCTGCATCGGACGCGAGGAAAAGACAAGGCCCAACCATGTCGCCAGGCTGAATTTCTTCACGCAAAACCTGCCGCTCAATATGGTGTTTCAGGCGGTCTCCCGAAACCCATAATTCCCGCTGGCGCTCGGTGATGACCCAGCCCGGAGCGATGGCATTAACGCGAATTTTCTCCGGTCCCAGTCTCCCCGCCAGCCCTTTCGTAAGACCGATGATTCCAGCTTTCGCAGCCGTGTAGGAAGGCATTTCTCCATGGTTGATCATGAACGAAGTCGACGTGAAATTGATGATTGAACCACCACCCGCTTGGCGCATGCCAGGCACGACGGCCTGTGCAGCGAAAAACTGCGGGCGCAGGTTAATGGACTGATTCCTGTCCCAATATTCCAGCGTCACATCATCAATATCGTGACGATCATCCCAAGCTGCATTGTTGACCAGAACAGTGATTATACCAATTTTTTCAATAGCTTGCGAAACTGCCGCCCGCAGGGCTGCCACGTCGGAAAGGTCGGCCTTGATATACAGCGGACGGTTTCCGTACTGGCCTTCCATCTGCTCGACCAAAGCATTGGAAGGTTCATCGGCAATATCGATAAAGGCAACGCGCGAACCCTGACGCACAAAGCCCTCTGTGAGCGATGCACCGATGCCAGAGCCGCCGCCAGTGATGAGCACAGATCGATTTTTCAGGTCGGGGAAAATAGCGGACGGCATCATGACAGGATTCTCGCAGGATTAGGATAGTTCCATTATTTGGAACTGTGTTTGACTATGTTGAATTGTCATCCTATGCTTCAAGAAGTCAAGAGGAATGCGCATGGGCGGAAGTTTCAATCTCGTACAATTAAATTTCTATTGGCGGTTGAAATTTTACCCGAAAAATAGACGATTCTTCTGCCATGTTGCTTCAGTTCGCTGCGAAAGTGGAAAAATCGTCCCAACCACTTTGAGAACGGTGCAAGCATGAGCAAACTGCAACGATTGGAAGACAGTGCCGGAAAAAAATCATATGGCAGTCAGGGCACTGGCACGCTCGGCAAAGCCATGAGCGTGCTCGACATCATAGCCAGCGCATCCGAGCCGCTCCGTTTCACCGATGTCTTGCAATGCTCCGACCAACCGCGAGGCACTCTCCACCGGCAAATTTCAAATCTCATCGAAGAAGGACTCATCGCCGTCAACAAAGACAGTTCTTATTCGCTTGGGTTGAGATTGTTGCAGTTTGCATCCAAAGCGTGGGCTGGTAATGAATTTCGCAATGTCGCCGCCCCTCACATCCAGAAATTGCATGAGGCGACAGGCGAAACAGTGCATCTCGGCATATTGCGCGACATTGAGGTGATCTATCTCGACAAGATCGAAAGCCGCCGGAATATTCGCATGGTTTCGCAGATCGGCAACACAGCGCCCGCCTTTTGCACCGGGGTTGGTAAGGCCGCACTTTCGGCGCTTCCCGACATTGAATTGCGCGAACGGGTCAAGCGCATCGAATTCAGGCATTTTACGCCAAACACCCTGGCTGACGTCGATGCCCTTTTATCTGAGATCGACACAATAAGACGCACCGGAAATGCTTATGACCGGGAGGAACATGAAACGGGAATTGCCTGCGTTGCAGCGCCCATCATGTCTCGCACAGACCCGCTGTTTACCGCCAGTGTTTCGGTGACTGGTCCTGCCTACCGGGTGACGCCCGAAATGCTTGCTTCATGGGCCGATATCACCCGCGATACCGCATCCGCGATCATGTCCAGCATGGGAACACAACTCTCGCCACGTAGCTAAGATACTGAAAAATTTGAATTAATTTCGTTGCAATGCGGAGCATCACTGCCGACAAATTTCTGTCATAAAAATCAAAAAGATACCACAAAGTTTCCACAATTGGCCTTTTCCACACTTGACGTAAGATGCCGATAAACTTCAATCTCCTAATACTTTCGGATTAGTCTATCCGAGTATCGGAGGGATATTATATGTCTTTTTATGTTTCTCGCGCGGCAGCTTCCGCCCGCAAAAATCATCTCAAAACGTTCCGTAAACATCTCGTTACAACAGTTTTCACAACCATCCTGCTCACCGCCGCAACGGCAGGTGCGATCGCTCAGCAACAGCCCAGATACTACAATGCCGACGGCACACGAACCGATGATTTCGAAGCCGCAAAGAAAAGCTGGCGCGATGATGCCGAGTTCAACGGCAATGACGGCCTGAAGGCAATCAATGCCGACGCCGCCTATGCGATGGGCTTCACCGGCAAGGACACCAAACTCGGTGTTATCGACCAGCCGGTCTATGCTGGCCACTCGGAGTTTGCCGGTGATGGCAAAATGAACTTCGTCAAGACCGAAGGCACCCGCCTTTACACAGACCCCTATATTCCTGTGAAAGCCGGCGACCCTTTCGTGGCCGATGGCAGGCAGTATATTGACGGCTATGGCGGCATTTCCGACCATGGCACGCATGTCGCGGGCATCGCCGCCGCCAACCGCGACGGCAAAGGCATGATGGGCGCAGCCTTCGACGCCACAATTTTCGCAGCCAGCAATTATGATGCAGGTCCTGAAGATGGCGTTGTTTTGGGGAATGACGGCGCGGTCTATGGCGCAGCATGGGATGCCATGATCAATAGCGGCGTCTCGATCATCACCAATAGCTGGGGTATTGGCCTTTCAAGCTCATCCTGGAGCTATGGCGAAGCATATGGGCAATATCAGGAGATCGAGGCCATTCTCGGAACGCCCGAAGGTGGTGCCTATAACGGCGCGATCAAGGCCGCCGAAAGCGGCATTGTCGTCGAATTCTCGGCCGGTAATGATGGCGGGCTGGAGCCCGATGCACTTGCCGGGCTTGCAACCTTTCGCCCGGAACTGGAGAAAAACTGGCTGACAACAATGAGCGTCGTGGCAGACGAGACCAATCCGGACGGCTATTCGAGAAGTGGCTTTTCCAGCATTTGCGGCTACTCAAAATATCATTGCGTGGCCGCTCCGGGCACCAATATCAACAGTAGCATACCGACCGGCGACATCACCGGTCTGAACCCCGGCGACGTGATCGACGACAGCAAGCTCAAATCCGACTATGCCGAATTCAGCGGCACATCCATGGCCGGCCCTTTTGCCACCGGCGCTTTCATGGTGCTGAAGCAACGCTTCCCCTATCTTTCAAACGGC
The DNA here is from genome assembly GCF_054796155.1 of Phyllobacterium sp. K27. Taxonomy (NCBI): domain Bacteria; kingdom Pseudomonadati; phylum Pseudomonadota; class Alphaproteobacteria; order Hyphomicrobiales; family Phyllobacteriaceae; genus Phyllobacterium; species Phyllobacterium sp. K27. The sequence continues at coordinate 449,321 of NZ_JBTWND010000003.1, forward strand.
GACATCAACGAAATCCTCAAGACGACATCCACCGATCTTGGTGAAGCCGGCGTTGATGATGTGTTCGGCTGGGGTCTGATCAATCTCGACAAGGCGATGAAAGGCCCCGGCCAGTTCCTGAGCCGGGTCGAGGCAAATCTGCCCGAATCTTATAGCGGCGCCAATGAAGAGGTCTGGAGCAATGATATCTCACAGGACGCGCTGAACCAGCGGTTCCTTGAAGACCAGCAGACAATCATTGATTGGGAAACCAAGAAGATCAACAATGGCTGGGAGAACGGTATAACGGAAGCCAGCAAGGAAGATATCCGGCAGCAGGTCACATCAGAATTCCCGGATTCCAGCTTCCCGGCAGCAATCAAACTGGTGGCAGATCGCTATGCGGCGCTCGATATTATTACCTTGCCTCAAAACCCGCCTTTGACTGATGAGCAGCTTGAGGCTGCCAATGCAGCTTTTGAAGCGGCTGATGCCAAGATGTTGGCCGATCCGGCAGCAACAGCCCTGTGGAACGCATTCGTGGCAACGGCACCAAACACCAGTATTTCACGCGAGAAGCAATTTGTCGATTTCTCGGCTACGTCCGACGCCAGCGCCGAAACAATTCGCGGGACAATTACTGATGACCGCATTGCCGGAGCATTGAAGGAATTTACTGCCTATGAAGCGCTTGTTCCGACACTGACCGAAAAACTGAATGATCCGGACAGCTATTATGGCGGATTGACCAAATCCGGAGAAGGCACACTTCGGCTAACAGGCAATAGCACTTATCTGGGTTATACGATCATCAATGGCGGATTGCTTGCGGTCGACGGCTCCATCGTTTCCAACGTTGACATCAATGATTCCGGTACGCTTGGCGGTGTGGGCTCAGTGGGTGATATCCGCGTCCGTAGCGGGGGTGCGGTCGCCCCCGGTAATTCGGTAGGCACTTTGACATCCAATGGTGATGTAACCTTCATGGAGGATTCTATCCTGCACATTGAAGTCAAACCCGGTGCAGCAGACAGGCTTGTTGTCAATGGTGAGACGTCTCTTCTCGGCGGCACCGTCCTGATCACACCGGAATCTGATGACGGCAAAAAAATCAACGCGCAGGAGATGCGTAATGCCCTCGAAAACGCGACCTATACGTTCCTGACCTCAGCGGGCGGCATCAGCGGTGAGTTTAAGGATACCTTTTCCTCCTTTGCATTTTATGACGCCGACCTTGCCTATGCTCCGACGGCAATTGAGGCGAGCTTCTACCGCAACGGGGTTGGATTCGGCGATTATGCTGCAACACGCAACCAGCGAGCCGTTGGCAATGCCATTGAGTCCCTGGGTGCTGGCGGCATGCTTTACGACACCATTGCAACCAGCACTGTGTTCGATGATCTTGCTGGCACGTACCAGTCCCTGACCGGCGAAATCCATGCAACGCTGGACGGTGTTCTGATCGAGGACGGGCACTTCATCAGTCAGGCGGCGACAGACCGACTTCGCGCCGCCTTTGATGGCGTGGCGGTCACCCCGCAGGCGACAATCAATCCGCTCGCCTATGGTCCGGACAGCAAATCGGCGGGAAGCGAAGCCTTTGCCGACGTCGCTCCGGCTGATCTTGCCCCTGCCCTGTGGGGTCAAGCCTATGGTGCCTGGGCCCATGCCGACGGCGACGGCAATGCCTCCGGCTATAGCCGCGACACGGGCGGCTTCGTCACCGGCCTTGATGGCGTGATTGCCGAAACATGGCGCTTTGGCTTGCTCGCAAGCTATGGCAACACATCCCTGCATAGTGGCGGGGCCAAGGCTGATGTCGAAAGCTATCAGATCGGTGCCTATGCCGGTACGCAGTGGGATGCGCTTGGGCTTCGCCTTGGTGCCAATCTCGGCCATCATGAGATCGACACGGATCGCGATGTGGTGCTTGGCGGTGTTACCAACGGCCAGAACGCATCCTATGATGCCAAAACCGTGCAGGTCTTCGGCGAACTCGGCTACAAGATCGACACGCAATATGCCGCGCTCGAACCCTTTGCCGCTGCCCGCTATACGCATCTGAAAACCGACAGCTTCCAGGAAGATGGCGGCGATGGCGCATTGACCGGCCTTTCCGGCTCCAGCGATGTTACCACCACAACGCTCGGCCTTCGGCTTTCGCGGAACTTCGCGCTCAGCGAGACCACCGTCTTGACAGCACGCGGCATGCTGGGCTGGAACCACGCCTTTGGCGATGTGACACCGGAACGAAGCCTCGCCTTTGCAGGCGGTGCACCCTTCTCCATTGAAGGCCTGCCGATTGCCAAGGATGCCTTTGCGGTGGAAGCCGGGTTCGATGTCGGCATCGGCAAGCGTACAACGCTCGGCCTCGCCTATACCGGCCAGTTCTCCGGCGACACCAGAGACAATGCAGTCAAAGCCGATCTGACTGTGAAGTTCTGAGAATCCACTTCAATGCGAAAAGGGCGGCCAACGCCGCCCTTTTCAATTGTCATGTCATCCGCCACTGCTCGAACTACCCCATCGGTCGGCGTCAGAAAAGCTCTTAATTCTTCAAAATGAAATCCGCAGGCCGCGAATGCTCAAGGACGAGGTTGGCATTGGGCATATCGTTGGACAATGCCCGCGCCTGTGCCGAGCCGACGTTGTAGCCAAAGCCAAGCCAGCGTTGCACCAGCCGGTTTTCCAGCTCAAGTTGATCCACCTGCAAAAATACCGTCAGATCGAACAATGGTTCCAGACGATCCCAAGGAGCCTGATCGAGCAGAAGATAATTGCCTTCCACAAGAAGGATTCGCTGATCGGCCCTGACAATATCTGCTCCTGCCCGCGCCAGATCAAGCTTGCGATCAAAAAGCGGGATGACGATATCCTCGCCGCCCTCGCGAAGCCGCTTCAGCATGACCTCGAAACCGGCACAATCAAATGTGGGCGGAGATCCCTTGCGCTTGCGCATGTCTTGCGCATCGAGAATGGCATTGTCGAGATGAAACCCGTCCATCGGCACGACAACGGCCGCACCCGGATCGCGCTCGTTAATGGCAGCGCAGAGCTTAGCGGAAACCGTGGATTTTCCGGCACCCGGGGGGCCGGCAATCGCCACGACAAGCCGCTTTGTATCTGCCGCCCGGGCAAGAATGGCCGTAACCAACTCCTGAGTGGTCACGACTTCCTGCCCGTGGTCCAATAGGGTCAGGCCAGCCATTTGTCGTAGTCGGAAACGAGCAGATGCAGCGGTGCTTCATCTTCTTCAATATTGGAGAAGCGACCAATCGGCTCACGGAAGATATTGTCGGTCAGGTCGTCATTGACTGTCGAGACTTCACCGATCAGCACATCGCCGCCCTCACCCCAGAACGCATGCCAATTGCCCGGCAGCAACGTCACGCTTTCACCTGGCTGAAGCTTCAAAAGCCCGCCCGCCTTCTGGCGGACGATACGGCCATCGGTGGCAACTTCAACGTCGGTCTTTTCATCAACGCTGCCATCTTCGTTGGAATTGAACAGCTCCAACACCAGCGTGCCGCCACCGCGATTGATAATGTCTTCCGCCTTGACGATATGACGATGCATGGGCGACAGCTGCTTCTCGCGGCTGATCATGATCTTTTCCGCGTAAAGCATGCCGCCACCCATTTTCAGGTCTTCCTGATTGCCGTTCCGGGTGGTGAAGAGAAACAGCCCAAGCTCATCGAACTTGCCCTGACCATAATCGGTAATGTCCCAGCCAAGGCGCGCATCGAGAATTGCCTTTGCATCGCTCGATGTACGGGCTTTCAACTCTTCCGGCGACCAGTAGGCGAAGGGGGGCATGACATAGCCGAACGAGCGGATGAACTTGTCGCTCTCGCGGATGATCGCATTGATTTCGGAACGCTTCATTCTCAAAAAGTCCTTTTGCTGCAATGTACTAATTGTTCGTTGCCGGCGGCGTTTTTGCTCCGGTCATAAAGGCAACGGCATCCGACATCGTATATTCCTTGGGGTCTATAACGGTTAAGCGTTTTCCCAGCCGGTGGATGTGGATACGGTCTGCCACTTCAAAAACATGTGGCATATTATGCGAGATCAGCACAATTGGCAGTCCGCGTTTTTTTACGTCCTGAATGAGTTCCAGAACGCGGCGCGACTCCTTGACGCCAAGTGCAGCTGTTGGCTCATCCATGATGATGACCTTGGAGCCAAAAGCCGCCGCACGTGCCACCGCAACGCCCTGGCGCTGACCGCCGGATAGTGTCTCCACTGTCTGGCCGATGTTCTGGATGGTCATGAGGCCAAGCTCGCTGAGCTTGTCGCGCGCCATCTTTTCCATCGCCTTGCGGTCGAGCATGCGGAACAGGCTGCCGGCAATGCCGGGTTTGCGCAATTCGCGACCAAGAAACATGTTGTCAGCAATGGACAGTGCGGGAGACAAAGCAAGGTTCTGATAGACCGTCTCGATGCCTGCATCGCGCGCTTCCATTGGCGAGCGGAAATTGATGACTTTGCCATCAAGCTTGATCTCGCCTTCATCGGGATGCACGGCACCGGAAATCGCCTTGATGAGCGAGGATTTTCCCGCACCATTATCGCCGATGACCGCCAGCACTTCGCCGGGGTAAAGGTCGAAATCGGCATGGTCCAGCGCCGTTACACGGCCATAGCGCTTGACCAGACCGCGTGCGGTCAAAAGCGGGGTCGCAGAAGTTTGTGTCGTGCTCATCAGCTTGCCGCCTTTCTGATCCACTGGTCGATTGCCACAGCTGCAATGATCAGCACACCAATCATGAGATAGGTCCACTGCACATCCGTGCCATACATGCGCATACCGAAGGAGAAAACGCCGACGATGAGCGCACCGAAGAGCATGCCAAGAATGGAGCCACGCCCGCCGAACAGCGACATGCCCCCGATAACCACAGCCGTTATGGATTCAATATTGGCGAATTGACCGATCTGCGGTGAAACGGAGCCGTTGCGGCCAATCTGCGCCCAGCCAGCCAGTCCGCAGATGAGGCCCGCGAGCACATAGACCGAAACAAGCACGCGCTTGGTGCGCACGCCGGAAAGCTGTGCGGCCTCCGGATCATCGCCGATCGCATAAAGATGACGTCCCCAGGCGGTATAGTTCAGAACATACCAGAGCAGCGCGATCAGCAGGATCATGGCGAATACGCCATAGGTGAACATAGCGCCGCCGCCGAGATTGATCTTGTCACCGAAGAATTGCAGCAAGGGAGCGTTTTGCTCGATCTCCTGTGCGCGGATCGTCTCATTGTTGGAATAAATATAGGTCGTGGCGAGGAATATCTGCCAGGTGCCAAGGGTGACGATGAATGGCGGAAGTTTTACATAGGCAATGAGCACACCATTGATGAAGCCGCAGAAAGCACCGAGCGCAAGGCCGCAGGCAACAGCCACCTCGACAGGCAAGCCGTAGCGGAAAGTGAACTGCCCCATGACCACCGAAGACAGCACCATGATGGCGCCGACGGAAAGGTCGATACCGGCGGTGAGAATGACGAGGGTCTGTGCCGCGCCGACAATGCCCACAATCGCAACCTGCTGCAGGATCAGCGTCAGCGCGAATGGCGTAAAGAAACGCGATCCGACCAGCACCGCGAAGATGATCAGTGACAGGATCAGAACAATGAGGGGTACGGCTGCCGGACTTGAATGCAGGAAATTGCGTATCTTTTCCAGCGCACTCTTGTCATCGCCGTCAAAGCTGGCGACGGTCGTCGCGCTTTGCGTCAGCACGCTTTCGAACTCCTGCGCTTTATGCGGTGTTCGCTCTGTGTCTGTCATAATGTGACCTCCCTAGAACAGGGTAATGAATTCTGTTTGAAACAAAAGGCTGGCGCGACGCTGACCCTCCCCCTTATGGGGAGGGAAGCTGCGGAGCAGCCGGAAGAGGTCTTTGCAAAGTGAAAAAACCCTTCCCCGTCGCTACTCTCCGTCCCTCCCCACAAGGGGAAGGGTAAGACCGCTCAAATCAGCCCCAGCACTTGGCCAGACCGTCCTTGACGCTGATGGATTCAACACCATCGACTGGCTTGTCCGTGACCAAAGAAACGCCCGTATCGAAGAAGGTTTTGCCTTCGGTTGGCATTGGCTTTTCACCGGTATCAGCAAACTTCTTGATAGCCTCGATGCCGAGAGCCGCCATTGCAAGTGGATATTGCTGCGATGTCGCACCGATAATACCGGCTTCGACATTCTTCACGCCCGGGCAACCACCATCGATGGAAACCAGCAGAACGTCCTTTTCCTTGCCGACAGCCTTCAGGGCCTCATAGGCACCGGCAGCGGCAGGTTCATTGATCGTGTGGACAACATTGATATCCGGATCTTTCTGAAGAAGGCTTTCCATGGCCTTGCGGCCGCCCTCTTCATTGCCGTTGGTGATGTCGTGGCCAACGATGCGCGGATCCGTCTCGTCGCCGATCTTGTTGATGTCAGCAACATCAATACCAAAGCCCTTCATGAAGCCCTGATCGCGCAGAACGTCAACCGATGGTTGCGAAGGGGTAAGGTTCAGGAAAGCGATCTTTGCATCTTTTGCCTTGTCGCCAAGCGTACCAGCGGCCCACTTGCCGACCAGTTCGCCGGCCAGAAGATTATCTGTTGCAAATGTTGCATCGGCAGCATCGACAGGATCAAGCGGCGTATCGAGCGCGATCACCAACAGGCCGGCATCGCGCGCCTGCTTGACCGAAGAAACAATACCAGCCGTATCGGATGCCGTGATCAAAATACCCTTGGCGCCATCGGCGATGCAGGTCTCGATTGCTGCGACCTGGCTTTCGCTGTCGCCATCGATCTTGCCGGCATAGGACTTCAGCTCAACGCCAAGCTCCTTGGCCTTGGCCTGAGCACCTTCCTTCATCTTGACGAAAAAGGGATTGGTATCTGTCTTGGTGATCAGGCAAGCGCGGACATCCGCAGCCTGAGCAGGCGCGGCGAACGCGGCCAGAGCAACAGCTGCAGCCCCGAAAACCGTGGATTTCAAATAGAGATTCTTAGGCATGTGACTTCCTCCTATGGGCGCGGCAAGCGCATATTCATCCGCATTGAGCCCTATTCAATTCTCTCAAACATCTCGGACAGTTATCCTCCCGGCCAAGTGCTCGCACAAACAAATACCACTCGCCGCAACCTGTCAACATTAATAAATCACTGTGATTTAATATTGACAGATGGCAGGGCCCGATCCATTGTCGTTTTGAAATCGGGAGGAATTTCGTTGGTCATTCGGGTATCGGAGCGAGACGCCGCAGCGCGGCCATCGCATCATCACGGTACGAACCAGAGCGGCATGCGCGATCACAATGAGCGCGTGGTGCTTTCGCTGCTGCGTCAGCACGGGAGCCTTGCCAAGACTGCCATAGCAAGGATGAGCGGCCTTTCCGCCCAGACAAGTTCAATCATCATGCGCATGCTGGAAGCCGAAGAACTGCTGATCCGCGAAGAGCCTTTGCGCGGGCGGATCGGCCAGCCCATGATTCCCATGGCGCTCAATCCTGAAGGCGCATTCTTCTTTGGCTTCAAGATCGGCCGACGCAGCGCGGATCTCGTGCTGATTGATTTTCTCGGACGCATCCGTTCCATGCGCCATGCGCCTTATGATTATCTCGCCCCGGACCCGATATTCCGCATCGCCGCTGTCGGCATGAAGGAAATGCTGGCCGAACTGACGCCCAAACAGCGCGAAAAGGTTGCCGGTATAGGCATTGCCGCTCCGTTCGAGCTGTGGAAATGGGCCGATGCCATCGGCGCGCCGCAGGACGTTCTCGACCAGTGGCGCGACTGCGATATCCGTGCCCGCATTCAGGAGCTGTGCTCCTTCCCGGCCTACTTGCAAAATGACATGACCGCCGCCTGTGGCGCAGAGCTTGTCTTTGGCCAAACCAAAGACCTCAACGATTTCGTCTATTTCTACATCGGCTCATTCATTGGTGGCGGGATCGTCATCAATGGCAGTCTTTATCCGGGACGCAGCGGCAATGCAGGTGCGCTCGGCTCTATGCCGGTATTTGGAAATGACGGCAAGATATGCCAGCTCATCGACATGGCTTCAATCACTGGCCTTGAGCGGGTCGTCACCGCGCTTGGCCGCGATCCTTCCCCGCTCTGGGCATCGCCTGACGATTGGGGGCCGATGGGACCCGAACTTGACGCGTGGATCGACACGGCCGGCAAGGCGATTGCCCAAGCCGTCGTGGCATCGGCTTCGGTTGTCGATTTTGAGGCCGCAATCATCGATGGCTGGATGCCGCAGAATGTTCGCGTCCGTGTGGTGGAAGCTGTGCAACAACATATAAGCACGTTCCGGCTGGAGGGGCTGGCGCTTCCTTCCATTCTTGCAGGGACTGTTGGCATTCATGCCCGTTCCCTCGGCGCCGCCAGCCTGCCACTGGCTGATCGCTTTCTGCTGGGCCAGAAGATTTTCAGGAAAGAAATTTAGAAATGCTGATTGGAATTTCCCCCATGCTGGGGCCGGAACTGCTGGCCACCTTGCGCGCCATGGGACATGGCGACGAGATTGCGCTCGTTGATGGCAATTATCCGGCGCAGGAAGATGCACGGCGGCTGATCCGAGCCGACGGTTTGCCACTGATTCCGTTGCTCGATGCCATTTTGCAGGTGCTGCCTGTTGATGATTTCGTGCCGCAGGCATTGTTTCGCGCCTCGGTGATGGGTGATGCTGACCGCGCCGACCCCATTCATCACGAAATGCAGGCGGTCTGTTCAAAGCGGGCTCCCGGTTTTGAACTCGTTGCGCTAAATGGTGAGGCGCTTTATGCGCGTATCAAAAAGGCTCACACCATCGTTGCGACAAGTGAACCTCGACTTTACGCCAATATCATCATCCGCAAGGGTGTGATTTATCCCAAGAAGTCCTGACTCCAGAGAGATATTCGATGATTTTATGTTGTGGTGAAGCCCTGATCGACATGCTGCCGCGCGAGACCAGCGCCGGAGAAGCTGCTTTTGCTCCCTATGTTGGCGGCGCTGTTTTCAATACGGCAATTGCGCTCGGGCGGCTTGGTGTTCCCACCGAATTCTTTTCGGGCATTTCCTCGGATTTCTTTGGCCAGATGCTGCGTGACAGCCTGGCGCAAAACCATGTCGGCACGCGCTATGCGCATATTTCGCCGCAGCCAACGACACTGGCTTTCGTTCGCCTTGTTGATGGGCAGGCGAGCTATATTTTCTACGATGAAAACAGTGCGGGACGGTCCCTGACCACAGACCATTTGCCGGTTCTGGACGACAATGTCACCACAGTGCAGTTTGGCGCAATCAGCCTTATCCCCGAACCATGCGGCGCGACCTATGAAGCGCTGATGGCACGCGAACACGAAAAGCGTGTCATCGTGCTTGATCCAAACATCCGCCCCGGCTTCATTCCGGACAAGGAAAAGCATCTCGCCCGCATGCGCCGCATGATCGCGATGACCGATATCGTCAAGATTTCCGATGAGGATATGCGGTGGTTCGGCGAGGCGGGCACAATGGACGAGATTGCAAAACGCTGGATCGTTCCGGCTGGTCAACAGGGGCCGAAGCTTATTCTCGTTACCCACGGCGCCGATGGCGTTACCGGCTATACGCAGGATCAGGCCGTGCATGTCGATGCGCAGCGTGTCGAGGTCGTGGATACGGTCGGCGCTGGCGATACATTTACCGCCGGCGTATTGGCCTTCTTACAGGAAGGTGGACTTTTGACGAAAGCGGCCCTCCCCTCGCTGACGCAAGCGCAGATCAGCGCGGCATTGACACTCGGCGCCAAGGCAGCGGCAGTGACTGTTTCACGTGCAGGCGCAAACCCGCCATGGAGGAATGAACTGGGCTAAGGCACCTCAGGCTGAGGCCCTTATGCCTGTCTGCGCTCTGGCCGCAAACAGGGCAAAGGCACTAGCCAACAGGCTGAGCACGGCACCGCAAAGGGCGAGGAAAACAAATCCTTCCGCCGCATGGACCTTGCCCATCGTAATGGTTCCCGCAAACAGCGCAAGATAGGTCACTGCGCTGTTCAGGCCCATGATCGCCCCGCGCTGCGACGGTTCAAGCGCGGTCAGACGCATGATGAGCACATTCAACCCGAAATGGTTCGCAAGTCCCCAGATCGCCATGACCGCAAGCATGCCGATATAGCTTCCCGACAGCAATGCCATCAGGACAAAAACCAGTGCAACGACGAGAAAGAGCAAAGGCAGAAGAATATGGCGGCCACTATGGGCATCCATATGGCGGTCCAGAAACACCGCGCTGCCAAAACCGAGGCCGTAGAAAACCGCCGCCAGTCCATTGGCCCGAACCGGATATGCCAGATTGACATGCAAATGATTGCCCACATAGGCATAGACGCCGTAAAAAGCGGCCATGAAACAGGCGCAAGCAGCCAATAGCGGCAAGACTCCCTTGATCGCCAGGGCTGTGACCGGGCTGCCCGCCGCCGCCCCTGCGCGCTGTTCCTGTTTACGTCCGTTGAGGAACATGCCTAGACCCGCAGCCAGAGCTGCCGCTGCAATCATGAAATAAAACATACGCCAGCCAAAACTATCGGCAATCAACGTTGAAAGCGGTACGCCAGCCACCATGCTGATTGTCCAGCCGGTCAAAACGATGCCGATAGTCCGTCCTTCATGCCCGGGCAATGCGACGACTGCCGCCAGTGTGTAGATGGCAGGCAGGGCAACTCCCGCCGACAGGCCCACGAGAAACTGCGATGCAACAAGACCCATTGTGCCATTTGCCACGCCGCAACCGAAAAACCCAAAGGCCATAATCACCATGACATAGGCCAGTGTTCTGCGTGGGCCTACTCGATCAATTACCTGCCCCAAAGCAAGCGCGCCGAGCGCGGTGCCCAGGCCGAAAGCGGCAGAGGCCAGCATGACCTGCTGAATTTCCGTGCCGAAACTGGCGGCAATGGACGGGGCAATCGGTCCCAAAGCAAGTGAGTTTGACCCGATCAGCCCGATAGATCCAGTCAGCATCCACACGATCAGTGGAAATGCTGATATGGTTTCTTTATCATCTTGCTTTATGTTATTCTGCATAAACATAAAATACGCTAATGACATTCTGTATCAATAGGAGAGTAGAAAAGCATGAAAAAAACAGATGGCATTCCGCAGGGCAGCAACAGGACGCCTGCCACCGACCCTATGGACCGAAAGCTGTTAGGCCAATTGGTCGAGGATGCGACGCTGAGCTACACTGAACTTGGCAAGAGAGTTGGTCTTTCCGCGCCCGCAGCCCATGAAAGGGTCAAGCGTCTTCGCCAGCGCGGCGCAATCAAAACTGTCTCTACCCTGATCGATCCGGCCAGCGTGGACAAACCGCTTCTGGCCTTTGTCCATGTTGATACGGCTGGCTGGGGAAAGACCCCCGCGCTTCTGGCAATCCGCCAATATCCTGAAGTGGAAGAAATTCATTCTGTGGCGGGCGACGCCTGCATGCTGCTAAAAGTGCGCACCAATGGAACACAGGCCCTCGAACACCTGCTGGCACAGCTTTATGCAGCGCCCGGCGTCAAGGCGACACGAAGCTATGTTGTCCTGTCAACATATCTTGAGCGGCCCGTACAGGCAGAAACTACACAGGAATGGCCGACAATCGACTGGATGCCTTGAGTTGCGGGATTATGCCAGCGATTGCCTACATGTTTGATGCCATAGACTCCGCCTATCGACATAACTCTTTTTAGCTGGATACTCGCAAATCATCCTTGTAATTATGGAATTAGACTCCATAATTACAAGGATGATTAAGCGCCGTATCGAAGCTGACCTATTTGAACTTCTGGATACTTCCCCCGCTGTCGCCCTGATTGGGCCGCGCCAGGTGGGAAAAACTACACTCGCCCTCGACATAGCGGCGCAGCGACCATCCATTTATCTTGATCTGGAATCCGACGCTGACCGGGCAAAGCTGGCCGAGCCGGAGCTTTATCTTGGCGAACACGAGGACAAGCTGGTCATTCTCGATGAGGTTCACCGGCTTCCAAACCTGTTTCAAAACCTGCGGGGACTGATCGATCGGGGCAGGCGCAAGGGCCACAAAACCGGCCGTTTCCTGCTGCTTGGCTCTGCTTCCATCGACCTGTTGAAGCAGTCGGGCGAAACGCTTGCAGGGCGTATCGCCTATCTCGAAATGCAGCCAATCGACGGGCTGGAAGTGCCGCGGGAGGATATGAACCGGCTATGGGTACGTGGTGGCTTTCCTGACAGTTTTCTTGCCGCGAGCGATCGGGCGAGCCAACGCTGGCGGCAGGATTTTATTCGCACCTATCTTGAACGCGATATTCTTCTCCTTGGGCCGCGCATCCCCGCTGAAACCTTGCGGCGCTTCTGGACCATGCTCGCCCACCATCAGTCCAGCCTGCTGAACGCTGCAGATTTTGCCCGTGCGCTTGGCGTGGACGGCAAGACCGTTGCATCCTACCTTGATTTGCTGGTTGACCTGCTGCTGGTGCGCAGGCTGGAGCCTTGGCACGCCAATATGGGCAAGCGGCTGGTGAAATCACCGCGTATCTATGTGCGCGATAGTGGACTTACCCATACGCTGCTTGGCCTTGGCACGCTTGACGATATTCTTGGGCATCCGGTGGCCGGGGCAAGCTGGGAGAGCTTTGTGATCGAAACGCTGCTGGCCGCCGCACCGCACGGGACCCAAGCAAACTTTTACCGGACAGCCACAGGGGCTGAAATCGACCTCTTGCTTACACTTCCCGGGCAGAAAGTCTGGGCAATCGAGATCAAACGCAGTCTTAGCCCAAAACCGGAGCGAGGCTTCTATCAGGCATGTGAGGACCTCCAACCCGCACGGCGCATCGTGGTCTATCCCGGCAGCGAGACTTTTCCGCTGTGGGATGAAGTGACCGTGATGCCATTGGTGGCTGCGGGTGAAGCATTGCTCGCATTGAAGTGAGCATGAAAATTCATCGCGCCTTTCTCGCCCGACGATCCAACTCGATAGCTTCAGCTCTTGTCAGGCCTATATCGTCAAGCATCCGGTCGCTGAGGCGTGCCAGAGGCGCATCTTCAGGACCGACCACCCCACCGGAGGCAAAGCTCCTGCGTACTCTTTCGACAAAACGTTCAAGCAAACCAGCCTTGTCCGCATTCCTGAAAGAATAGCTGCGGCCTGTACGATAATTGCGATCAATTTCTAGTAGACCAGTCGTCTCTGCATAAGCCATAATAAATGCTCCTATGATTTGCGTGTCAGCAGACCATCCAGCGCCATTGTGCTGAACCGCTGCAGTGGTTTGATACTTGCGTCTGCCTTCATTCTGACCAGTGCGCCCTCATAGGCATCGATCAGAAAGGCGGCAGTCTCATCCGGATCAAGATGATCCGGCAATTCTCCGGCATCGCGCGCCTCGCGCAACACCGTCTTGAAATCTTCCTGCCAAGCGGCGAACGAGCGATGTATCTCGCGCTGGAGCACTTCGCTATGGGCCGCAATGGACTGGGCCAGATTGCCAAGAAGACAACCGCAGGTTGGATCTCCGCTGCTATAGATTGTCTCGTAATAGTCGAAATAATCACGCAGACGCTGGAGCGGCGATTTCGATTTGTCTTCCAGCAAAAGGCGCGTGCGCACCTTCTGATTGTTACCGCAATAGGTCGAGAGCACCGCAGAGGCAAACTCTTCCTTACTTGCGAAGAAATGATAAAACGAACCCTTTGGCACGCCCGCTGACTTGAGGATGGGGCCGATTCCAGCCCCCTCATAGCCATGGGACAAAAGCGCTTTCAGGCCTTCATCAATCAAAACTGCTCGTGTGTCGATCTTGCTCATAAAGATATAATAGACCAGTCGTCTAGTAATTGCAAGAGGCCTGATGAAATTCGACTGGAAGCAGGGTCAGGACTTCAACCCAGCCTGTTCCACATTTGAATGAGCCCCAGCAGATACACCAAGCCAAAACCCAGGCAAATAGCGGAACTGACGATGATAAACCGGCGGCTGTGTCCGGTGCCCGCTAGCATGAAAGGGCCAGCGATACCGCGCAGAAGATAGACAGCGGTAATCGCGCACAAGGCCGGACGCAGCAGTGGTAGGCGCTGGATTACCCCGGCGCCAGACAGCGCATAGGCTGACCAGATTGCCAGCACCGAGGCGATGCAAATGGTTATTATTGTCGGGTAAAGACGCCCCGCCTCGGCGGCACGGGAAAGCTTTTCCCCTGCTCCGAACAGCCGATACCAGGAGGGCCCGCCCGCAATGACGCCGAGATGCAGCAAGGAGGCGGCCAGGCTCAGCCCGGCACCAATCAGCAAAGGCAAGTTATATCCATCGTTCATTTAACCCTCCTTACCCAGATCCGCCGCTCTCGATAGCGAAGCCGCCCACACAACACAATGAACCAGATGAATGCCCGTAGCGATATTGCATTCGCCTAAATGCTTCCCCCAAGCCATTGACGCGAGATGACGACCAGGTTCGCTCGATGGCATTCGATGTCGAGGCATGACGTCGTTTCTCAATCTGGCGACCAATCCGATTGACGGTTACGAGCAAGCGGTTCTCCTTTTGATAAGTCCGGAGCAAGCCACTCTGGCGAAGTCATCGATACCAGTGGTTAACAACGCCGCTCTTCGCGCGGCTTCAGCACCAATCACCCCGGCGTGAGCTGTCACCTTGTTGGCTTAATGAATTGTCGATATTGATCATTGGCGTGAGCCAGCCCGTCGCCAATTACAAGAACCATCGTTTCCCGCCAGAGATTATAGCTCGCGCTGACTGGCTCTATTATCGCTTTCCGCTCAGTCTGCGCTACGTTGAGGAAATGCTGCTTGAACGCGGGATCGCAGTATCCTACGAGACTATCCGCCGATGGGGCAGAAAACATGGCCCGGAATATGTTCGGCGCATTCGCCGAAAACAAGCTTCCAGCGGTGATATCTGGCACCTCGATGAAGTTGCGGTGCGCATAAATGGCAAGCGATGCTGGTTGTGGCGGGCTGTCGATCAAGATGGTTGTGTTCTTGACGAGATCGTGCAGAACCGCCGCAACACCAAGGCTGCCAGACGTTTGCTGATGCGCCTGCTGAAGAAGCAGGTTATGTTGCCGAAGCGGATGATCACGGACAAGTTGGGCTCATACGGTGCGGCAAGGCGTCAGATCATTCCAGGCGTCGAGCATCGCTCGCACAAGGGCTTGAACAATCGAGCCGAGAACTCGCATCTGCCGTTTCGAAAACAGGAGAGAATGCGCCAGGGCTTTCGTTCAATCGGAGGTTTACAGCATTTCGTTTCGCTGTTCTCCGCCGTGGACTTGATGCTCTCGCTCAAGTCCTGCTCGACCCCAACGGGGTCATGAATCCCGGGAAGGTAATCTGAACTACTTGAGAAACTCTGCCCTGTGCGGGGTGAATGAGTCGATCAGGCGACCAGCCTCAAGTGCTTGGACTCCATGCACGAGGTTGCCTGGAACGATGAAGCTATCGCCTTGCTCAAGCGTTTTGGTGACGCCATCAATGGTGACTTCGAATCGGCCTTGTGCAACATAACTTGCCTGAATATGCGGATGTGAGTGCAGGCTGCCTACGGCGTTTTTCTCAAAAAGAACCTCCACCATCATCATCTCATCGAGATAGGCCATGATGCGGCGCCTCACGCCCGGCTCGGTATTTTCCCAGATACTGTCTTCAGCAGCCACAAAGATACCGCTTCCGATTGCCCGGCTCATTTCAGATCATCCATGATAACAGGGTCAACATCCGTATAATCAATATTGTCACCGGCCATAGCCCAGATGAACGCATAGTTTGACGTTCCTGATCCGGAGTGGATCGACCAGCCGGGCGAAAGCACTGCCTCTTCATTGCGCATGACAATGTGGCGGGTTTCGTCGGGCTCACCCATGAAATGGAAAACGCGGGCGGTTTCCGGAAGATCGAAATAGAGATAGGCTTCCATACGGCGGTCATGCACATGGCATGGCATAGTATTCCATACCGAGCCTTGCGCGAGTTGCGTCATGCCGACGACGAGCTGGCAGGTTTTCACACCATCTGCGTGGATGAACTGGAAAATCGAGCGTTCGTTCGATGTTGCATGAATGCCAAGATCGACACGCTTGGCATCGCCGATACGGATGTGCCGGGTTGGATAAGTCTGGTGGGCAGGAGCGCTGAGCAGATAGAATTTTGCTGGTTGCTGACCGTCCGCTGATTCAAACGATACTGCTTCGACGCCCATGCCGACATAGAGCATGTCACGCTCGGCAAGTTCATGGGATTGCCCTGCGGTAATCACTATGCCTTTGCCACCCACATTGACGATGATCAGTTCACGGCGATCGAGAAAGTTCTTCGTGCCGGTCGGCTTGATTGCTTCGAGCATGAGCCTTCCATCAACTGGCATCGCACCGCCTACGATCATGCGATCGTAATGCGTATAGGTGAGGTTGATTTTATCTGGTTCGAAAAGATTGCCTATATGGAAATTATGGCGCAACTCATCCGTTCCCATCGCGGAAGCTGCCACGGGATCGATGGCGTAACGTGAACTGTATTCGATATGATCTTGGGTCATGCTATCCTGAAACTATTCCTGATTAGATTGTGGTTCCTTGCGGGAACCGGCTTCATAAAATCCATGACGCGCCTGGATTCTTCCGAGATATCGTTGCTGGCTAGCAGACAAATGCGCACGCATTGCACCGCGCGCCGCCTCAGCGTCGCCTGCTGAAATTGCATTGAGGATGGCCAGATGTTCGCGCTGCAGCCCGCGCTGATAGTCCTCTGATTGCGCCACTTCCGTTGACCATGGTGAAGTAACGTCACAAGGAATGGCGCGGCGCCCGAGGACATCGAGCATTTCGACATAGAATGGATTGTTTGTTGCGCTCGCAATTGCGCGATGAAAGGCAAGGTCAGCTGGTCCGGTGGGTTGATTTTTCGACAGCAGCATGTCGAATTCAAAGAACGCTTCCTGAATTTCTGCTTCCTGGGCAGCATTGTGGCGAATGGCGGCCAGCCCCGCTGATTCAATTTCAATCGCAAGTCGCACTTCAAGCACATTCAGAGCGATGGAATTTTTGGTGCCCATCTCGGAAGTTAACGCACCAAATGCAGTCGAGAGCTGTTCAATGACAAAGACGCCCGCTCCCTGCCGTGGCTCGACCAGACCCGCGGCGGCAAGCTGCGCCAAGGCTTCACGAATGACTGTGCGGCTGACCCCGAAAGTCTCGGTAAGCTGTCCTTCCGTCGGCAGCTTTTGGCCGGGTTGGATCAGCCCCGCCTGTAGCTGTTCGCGGATAGCCACGACAACCGATTCGGAAAGCTTCGGCTTTCTTTCGACCTTCAGATCAGTCAGGATATCCATATAGATGCCACCTTCATTTGAAGACGCTCGGAAGCCAGAGCGAGATGGCGGGAATATAGGTGACAAGCCCCAGAACCACAATTCCGGCTCCGTAGAACGGCCATATGGAGCGCATGGCTTTCCACACCGTTATCTTGCCAACGGCACATGCAACGAATTGCACGGTTCCTACTGGCGGCGTGTTCAATCCGATGCCCAAGTTGAGGATCATAATGACGCCGAAATGAACGGGATCAACGCCATAATGCGTTGCAATTGGCAGGAAGATCGGCGTGCAAATGACGATCATCGGGCCCATATCCATGAATGTGCCCAGAAGCAGCATAAGGACATTAAGCAACAAAAGAACGATCAATGGATCCGTAGAGATTGCATTCATTCCGGCAATCAACGCCAAGGGCACCTTGAGATAGGCCATCAACCAGCTGAATGAGGCTGCAGTGCCTATGATCACAAGCACCATCGCTGTCGTGCGGACGGCGCCCATGGTGGCATGGACAAAATCATCCCATTTCATGGATTTGTAACCGAAAACCGTAACGAGCAATGCATAAATCACCGCTATGCAGGAGCTTTCGGTTGCCGTGAAAATACCCGAGCGTACACCGCCGAAAATAATAGCGATAAGCAGCAGACCCGGAACAGCTATTATTGCTAACTGACCGGCGCGGGCAAAACCTTGGAACTTCTCGACGGGATAGCCGCGTTTGCGTGCTACAAAGTAAGCGGCCACCATCAAGGAAGCGGCAAGCAGCAGTCCGGGTATAATACCGGCCGTAAACAGATCAGCGATGGAAATTTTACCCCCACCAGCGATGGAATAGATGATCATGTTCTGTGACGGAGGAAGAAGCAGTGCTATTAACGCTGCCATCGCAGTTACATTAACAGCATAGTCTGCGCCGTAACCCCTCGCCTTCATTTGCGGAATCATGAGCCCGCCAACCGCTGCAGCTTCTGCAACGGCGGAACCGGAAACGCCGCCAAACAGCGTCGCGGCGATAATGTTGACCTGTCCCAGGCCGCCCCTCAAATGCCCAACCAATGACCCGGCGAATGAAACGATCCTTTGCGCAATACCGCCGCGAACCATCAGATCACCCGCATAGATGAAAAACGGTATCGCCATAAGGGAAAACGCGCTCATTCCTGAATTCAGCCGCTGAAACACGACGAGAGGCGGTAGCCCGAGATAAACAACTGTCGCAAAGCTTGCAGCGCCAAGACAAAATGCTATCGGGGTTCCGATAAACATCAGAAGCGCAAAAACACCGAATAATATCCAGAGATCCATCCTATGCCTCCTGCACAGCGGGCATGTCCGGCACGTCTTCAAGGTTGATGTCCTTGTCGACGGCGACACCGGCAAAACGTAGAACAATTCTTTCCAGCGAAAACAGGCCGATCAGCAATCCACCGGCAACCAGGGGCAAGTAATCGAACCCGCCCGGCAGTCCGAGGGATGGAATTGTCGACTTCCAGGTAAGAGCGACGAGTTTGCCCCCATACCAGACCATTCCAAGCGAGAATGACAATACGACAACATCCGAAATTGTTCGCAATGCAACCTTGCTGCCCTTCGGCAGGACGTACAGAAGGACATCAAAACCCAGGTGAAATTTCTCGCGCACACCGATGGCCGCGCCCAAAAAGATAAACCAGCTCATCACCATAATAGCGCTTGTTTCTGTCCAACTGGGCGACGAATTGAGAACGAACCTTGAGAAGACCTGATAGACCACCAGCGCTGTCATGAGCACAAGCCCAAACGCTGACAAGTAAAGAGCGCAATCATTTACTTTCGCAAGCACCGCACTCCAGCGTAAAAGGCGCTCACGATTTTCAGAAGGTGCTTGCTTGCCTTCCCTTGCATTTATGTTCGCCATCAGTAAATCCCCACTCCGGCTAATCTTCTGCTGATGGCGTGGAGAGCTCTACGCTCTCCACGCCATCAGCTTATTCGGTCGCCTGAATGCGAGCCGCCACGTCTTTGAGTTCTGGCGTTGACAGATACTTTTCATGGACAGACTTCACTGCATCAATCAACGGCTGCTTATCGATCTCATTGATCTTTACACCTGCTGCCTCGACGATCTCTCGTGATTTCATTTCCTGCGCATCCCAAAGTTCACGCATCTTGATGACGCTGTCTTTTGCCGCCTGGCGGAAAATCGCCTGATCTTCCGGTGTAAGCTTGTCCCAACTGGACTTGGACATGACAAGGACTTCCGGCACAATCTGGTGCTGATCGATCGTGTAGTACTTGGCAACTTCATAGTGTTTCGCTGACTCAAAGCTCGGCCAATTGTTTTCCGCTCCATCGATAACGCCCGTTTCCAGCGCGGAATACACCTCGCCATAGGCCATCGGCGTGGCATTGGCGCCAAGTGCGTTGACCATATCCACAAAGACATCTGACTGGATAACTCGAAACTTCATTCCCTTCAGATCACCGAGGGAGGTGATAGGCTTTTTTGTGTTGTAGAACGAGCGGGCGCCGGAGTCGTAAAACGCCAGACCAACAAGATTGTGCGCCTCAAATGCCTTAAGTATTTCTTCGCCAACAGGTCCGTCCATTGTACGGCGCATATGATCAGTCGAGCGGAAAATATAAGGAAGAGATGGCACCTGTGTCACCGGAACAATGCCATTGAAAGGCCCCATCGACACACGGTTGAAGTCGATCACTCCAGCCTGCGTCTGCTCGATTGTATCCTTTTCCTCGCCCAACTGAGCTGAGTGATAGACCTCCACTGCGTAACGTCCGGCGGTCCGTTCTTTGATAAGCTCACCCAAATACTTGACCGCTTCAACGGTTGGATAGCCATCTGGATGGGTGTCAGCTGAACGCAACTGCGTCTGCGCACCTGCCGAACCGATAAGCAACGATCCAACTGCAAAAGCTAGAGTCGTCAATCTGGAAATATACATACTCCGTCCTCCCCTTTTATTCGCGGGCACATGCCAGCCAAGCGCATTCCAGCTTGAGAAACGTCGCTGAGCCGGTCTCCTCCCGAAGATTTCCTGCACATGCACCCGTTTCTAGGCACTCCCGCAGCAAACATCGATATGGATGTTAGAAAATAATGTCAATATACAAATTTTTGTTTGTTATATGATGAATTTTACAAGGTGAAGGCTGGGTACAAATCGTCGTAGTCTGGGTGTTGATTTCCGCTCGGAACTGACCCGGTATTGGAGTGAACCCTTGGAGCTGGACCACGGGGACACGGAAAAACTGATACGTTGTTTGGGCCTTAAACGGAGAAGGCTCATGAAATCAGGCGGTCCATACCGTCGGCACTCGACACCATCCAAGTTGCAGCTCTGCCAAGATATTCGAAATGGCGTTATAGGTCGGCGAGATGCCCAGCGTACGGCGTTGGTCCGTAGATAACTTGTGAACGGTCTCGCGATAGATGGAGGAGCAGTTCCCATCTCAATCGTGGTCTCATGCCGAACAAACACAATGCCGCTCACCGTCATCACATCGCGAAGATGAAATTCCGGGTGACGAACGGCGGAATACGAAGCAGGCTTGCGTGGTCGTGGGAGCCTGACGTTATGGATCACGCCAGAAGCATTGCAAAATGGCGTGCGCCCCGGCGCACAACTCCAGGTGGGCAGCCCCGCTATTCCGATCTCGCGATCGAGACAACGCTGATGCGGGGCTGCACCTTTGGAATGCTGCGTCTGCGCCAGACCGAAGGGCTGATGAATTCTGTGATCGACCTGATGGGACTGGATTGCCTGTTCCCGATCACACAACCCTCAGCCGCCGGGCACAGAAGCAACCGACCAGAATACGATCCTGCTTGCCGGATGGTCCGCTGCATGTGCTGGCAGACAGCACGGGATTGAAAGTGTATGGCGCCGGGCAGTGGTTACAGGAGAAGCATGGCGCGAAGTCGCGCCGCAACTGGCGCAAACTGCACTTGGCGGTGGATGCTGACAGTGGCCGGATCGTTGCCCATACGCTCACGGATCAGGACATTGACGATCCCTCGCAGGTGGCACCCTGCTCGATCAGATCGATGGTGAGATTGGTCAGTTCACCGCAGATGGGGCCTATGATGGCGTGCCGACATATCGGACTGTCCTGCGCCATAGCGATGCCGCGCAGGTTGTCATCCCACCACGCTCAACGGCGGTACAAAGCGGCGATACGGGACCACCCGGCCAGCGGGACAGCCACATCACTATGATCGCAGAACGGGGACGGCTGCACTGGCTAGGGCAAACGCGCCCGGATCGAGACCACCATGGGGCGCTACAGGCACTGATCGGACCGCGTCTGCGTGCACGGTGTTTTAAGGCTTAGCAGACTGAAGTCGCCATCGGTTGCGCCGTTCTCAACCGCATGCTGGCAACCGGACGCCCGGATTCCGTCCGCCGCAAAAAAAGACAACCATAACAGACGGCATCAAAGATCGAATTGCGCCTCCTTCCTTATCCGCGCACCAACGCCGTCGCCATTATCATTGGCGTGACCGGCTGCCTCAGGTCCAGTGGTCACGCCGTAAGCTTATGTTACCTGAACCACGGTTAGGTGGTTACTTGGCAAAGAGGCTTTCTATGTTGGCGAACGCCTTCATCTCGACGGCATTGCCGCTCGGGTCTTTGAAAAACATAGTGGCTTGCTCACCCGGTTCACCCTTAAAACGGATATAGGGCTTGATGACGAACTCGATGCCGGCTTTGGTGAGCTTTTCCGCAGCGGCGTTCCAGTCGTCCATCGGCAAGACGACACCGAAGTGACGGACGGGCACACCATGACCGTCGACGGCGTTCGTGGCGGCTTCCCCCGTTTCACTAGGCGCGAGATGGGCAACGACCTGATGGCCATAAAAATTGAAGTCGATCCAATCAGGCGAGCTGCGGCCTTCAGAACATCCGAGAAGCTCACCATAGAACGCGCGGGCTGCCGCGAGATCGTTGACGGGGAAAGCCAGATGGAAGGGGTAAAGAGGTGCAGTGGTCATTCGTCGTTCTCCATTGGTTGTCTGCGACGAACCACATGTAAGCCATGTAGAAAATTATGAAAAACTGTATAATATGAGGCTGAGCAACAGGAATAATTATGAATCATGATTCCGGAACTGAAAACTCTCGTCGCAGTCTCTAGGTTCGGCACCTTTTCGGCGGCAGGTGACCGAATAGGGCTTACCCAAGCGGCAGTGAGCGGTCAGATTAAGCGTCTGGAGGAGCAGGTGGGTATCGCCTTGTTCACACGCACCGGGCGATCCGCCGTCATCAACGCCGAAGGTTTGCGGGTACTTGAACAAGCCAAGGCAATTATCTCCATGTTCGACGAACTTGCTAATCCCGGCGAACACGAGATGGCGGGCCACCTTAGGATAGGCGCCATCGCCTCGGTTCAGTCGACTCTGCTTGCCCGCGCTCTTGTTGCGTTTCGGGCTCGCTTCCCCAGGCACCGTCTTCATATCGAACCAGGTATATCGCTTAATCTGTTCGACCAGGTCGACGCCGGCGAGCTTGATCTTGCTGTTGTTATCAAACCTTCCCATGGCGTGCCGAAGGAGCTGCTGTGGACGCCACTGGTTGAGGAACCCTACGTCTTGGCTGTACCCCTTGAGCTCGATACCAAGGACTGGACTTCAATCCTTCAGCAGGAACCGTTCATCCGCTACGAACGAACGTCTTTTGGCGGACGGCAGGTGGACCGATTCTTGAAGTCGCAGTCTTTCTCCGTTCAGGAGTCGATAGAGGTCGACGACTTGCAGGCAATGCTCACGCTTGTCGAGAAGGGGCTGGGAGTTGCGATTCTGCCTGTTACTGAATCCAATATGCCGCTACCGTCAGGCGTGCGCACGATCCCCATAGGAGAACACAGATTGACCCGCGGGATCGGCATGCTGAGCAAAATAAGGCCCGACATTGCCGTCAAGGCGCTCGCTGACTGCCTGATCGAAGCGCGTGGGTAAACGAAGCCTCCGAAACAGACGTGACAATCTAGCTTGATGATGATTCAGACCACGCAAACCCGGGGCAGGCATCGACACGGTCAAGTCAGATGATAAGGCCGGTCAGGATTTCGCAGCGCACTTGACAAGCCTCGACAAAGCTTGATCGATCAGCTCGAAAAGGCAAGATCTGCCCCAATTTTTTCCGATTCAAGGATAATCCTGACGAATATTTCCAGAGGGCAAAGCGTGGATATCGTTTTATTTGAAAGCCTGATCTTAAAGGATGTCGATGTTCTCACCAACAAATGATGTCCTGCACCATTCGGGATCTGCCGAGTGCACCACCCCATCGCGATTGGATGCCCGGCGAAAATACCATCTTGTCGTTCGCAAACAATATTACAGACCAACTCGCCTGGAATGTGTATCTGAAGTCAGGTGAAGAGGGAGGTGAGACAATTTTTTATAATGAAAGCAATGTGGACGCCATTTCGACCACAACACAAAGCACGCGCAACGCTCCTCTACAAGGCGACCTCTTGCTCTTCAGATCCACGAATGTCCATGAGGTTTTGCCGGCCCGGGGAAATCGCTTGACCCTCTCGGGATTTTTTGGCCCGTCTGGCTCAAAAGAACTGCGCTTGGGCGACCCGCTTTTGGAAGCAAGCGGGTTTTCATGAGCTGGAATTGAAACACACGCAATCGAGTCGGACTACATGGTTAGGCCTGAAGTTTTTTTCCAAATGCATTCAGCCCCAACGGATAATCTCGATGGCCGAGCCGCTGCCGTACGCCCTTCGACAAGCTCAGAATGAGGGAGGGTGTGGGTTGCAGAGTTTGGGTGACGGCGATGTATCATTTTTCCCGCACAATCCCACCTACCTCATGGTGAGCGTCCTGAGCATGTCGGTGGGCGAACCACGCACAACGCCACTATCAGGCGAGCATGCGCACCTTTGGTTCGCGCGCCCAATAGCGCCTGGATGCTTTTGCAACGAAGTTATCGCTTAGCAACGTAACACCATCATCCGGTTCGACCCCTGCCTTGTCCAACAAAGGTTTTGCTTCTTCATTATAGCCGATCGCCTTGAGATGGCCGAAAGCATCCATCGCCCACTGCACAGCAGCCCCTTCCTTGAGGAGAGCCTGCGTTGCAGCTGCCGAGAGGAGAATTGCCACAGCATCGAAAAGTTGTGAAGGCGAACCTGCCAGTTGGCCATCGGCCTTGCACAGTTTGCCGTCCGATAGCTTTGCCCCGCCCACTTTCGGAGCAACGATAAAGCTTTGGCCTCCCGCATCGGCAATGTCTTTTTGCAGGGATTTCAGCGCGGCTGCATCGCTGACGTCGGCGATGAGAATACCGACCTTACGGCCTTCCAAAGTCGCTTTCATATTGGCATGGATGCTCAAGGCCGCAGATGGCTCCATGTCAAACGGCACGCGGGCCGCCTCTCTCTTGGCAGGCAATTCAATACCCAGACCATCGGCCACGCGCTTGGCGAGTTCTTCATCGACATTACGCAAATTGGCCACCATGCGCGGCGGCACCTGCTCTAACTCCACTTTCGACAGTTCGAACACGAATGACGACGCGATATGTGCCTTTTCGGCCGGTTGCTGTGAACGCCAGAACAAGCGCGCCTGACTGTAGTGGTCGGCAAAAAGCTCGGCACGGACGCGCAGCTTGTCGCCTTGTTCATCACGGTCTGGTCTGCCTTCGAAAGTCTTGAAGCCGGTAACGGGACATTCTCTCGGCCCACCCTCTTCGCCATGGGCAGCAAGACTGTTAGGTTCATAATTGGCACGGCCCTTTGGCACATTCATCTGCATATGGCCGTCGCGTTGAAAGTTCATCACCGGGCATTTGGCGGCGTTGATCGGCAGTTGATGAAAATTGGCCGTGCCGAGCCGGGACTTTTGTGTATCGAGATAGCTGAACAGCCGACCCTGTAGCAGGGGATCATTGCTGAAATCGACGCCTGGAACAATATTTGCAGGGCAATAGGCCGCCTGTTCTGTTTCCGCAAAGAAGTTGTCCGGGTTTCTGTCGAGGACCATACGGCCGACGATCCGGACCGGGATGACCTCTTCGGGGATGATCTTTGTAGCATCCAGAACATCATAGGGCTGGGCATCGGCAAATTCCTGATCGAATAGCTGCAGTCCCAGTTCCCACTCCGGGAAATTTCCAGTGTGGATTGCTTCCCAAAGATCGCGCCGGAGATAATCATTGTCCGCTGCCTGAAGCTTGAGCGCTTCATCCCAGACGGTCGATTGAAGCCCAAGCTTCGGCTTCCAGTGAAATTTGACGAAGGTGGATTTGCCCGCGTCGTTGACAAGCCGGAATGTGTGAACGCCAAAGCCCTCAATCATACGAAAGGAACGCGGAATGGTGCGGTCAGACATGGCCCACATGAGCATATGGGTGCTTTCGGTCATGAGCGAAGCCCAATCCCAGAATGTATCATGAGCGGTGGCCGCCTGCGGAAAGGCGCGGTCTGCCTCCATCTTCACCGCATGAACGAGATCCGGAAACTTGATGGCATCCTGAATGAAGAACACGGGTATATTGTTGCCGACAAGATCCCAATTGCCTTCCTTTGTATAGAACTTGACAGCAAAGCCGCGCACATCACGCGGCGTATCAACGGAACCGGCACCGCCCGCCACGGTGGAAAAGCGTGTGAACACCGGCGTTCTTTCGCCGGGCCGCTGAAATATGTCTGCCTTGGTGATATCGGAAAGCGATTCATACAGCTCGAAATAACCATGCGCGGCAGAACCGCGTGCATGAACAATACGCTCGGGTATGCGCTCATGATCAAAATGGAAGATCTTTTCGCGCAGAACAAAATCTTCCAGCAGTGTCGGGCCGCGATCGCCGCTCCGCAGACTGTTCTGATTATCAACGACCCGAATACCCTGATTTGTGGTCAGGGTATCCTCCGGATTCATCGCTCCGCTTTGCGGGACTTTTTGATGCAGTTCGCCGCCCTTGCCATAACTGACATCGAAACTTTCATTCTTCGCCATTGGGAAATCCTCGCTCCAGATCGCCAGACACCCTCAAGCGCGCAAAAGCGATCTATCTTTTGACTTCGCATCGGATTCACTTTTCGGTCCGGTGCTTCGGGTTTCCCAACCCAACATGCGAACTACCCGTTTGGTTCCAGATGAGAAGACAAATGAGCGACCAAAATATCCGCCTAACTGAACGGATTTTCCACTCTCGGCCAGATTTCCCGCGAGAGCTTGCGATAGTCGGTCTTTTTCGGGTTTGAAGGATAGGGCGCGCCCGCATCAATATAGATGATCTCGGAAGCAACCGGCACAAATCCCGCATGGAAATGATTGGTGGATTTGACCAGCAATATATCTTTTGACAACGGATCAATGCCAAGATTGGAAAAGATGTCAGGCTCGAAAGTCTGTGTCCGGTTTGTGTTGAGGATCACCTCAATATCCGTGCCTTCAAGACGGATCAGCGCTGCCGGTCCAAGCGTAACCCGGCTCTTACCAAAGCTTTGCCAGCCTTCCTCGACGGCTCTTACCACTTCAACGCGCGCATCAATGGGCGCACCGCCATCGGGCCCAGCTTTGCCGCCAAACCGCAACTGGATGAACGCGCCCTCGCCTGCCGCGAGGCAAAAGGTAACAGCTATCGGGTCCCATATGGTTGCCACGGCCACATTGCCGATGCCGCGCTCGATTATACGATGCAGGATCAGCGTGCCATCGCCCGCGACGCCGCCTCCAGGATTGTCCCAGACATCGGCAACAACGACAGGCTTGCCTGGCCGCGTGGCGACAAGCGCCATGGTTGCATCAAGTCCGGCCTCCGTATCGAGCATCGGCATGGCCGTGGTTCCGCGCAGGGCGAAAAGCTCCATGCCGAGCTTTTCCGCCAGTTCAGCCCCCTTGGCCGGATCATTGTCTGTGACCACCATCAGCTGCGTTCCCAGCTCTGGCACATCGCCTGCCATAAAGCCATGGATGAGCGAGACCGAAAGAATGCCATCCTTGCCGTGGAGGGCTTTCATGCGATCCACATAGGAGCGCATCGGGTCGCGGCTTGTGGGATAGACGCCGATCATGCGGCAATCGAAAGTTGAAATAACAGGCTTGATCTCGCCGCGCAATGTGCGCAGGGCAAGGTCAACCACATGTTCGCCGCGCTCGTAGAAATCCGTATGGGGAAATTCGAGAAACGCCGCGAGTATATCCGAATTGGCCACGCGCTTTTTCGTCAGATGACTATGCGGATCAAGCTCGGAAGCAATGAGTACATCCGGCCCGACGAGATAGCGGATGCGCTCCAAGAGATCACCCTCGCAATCATCATAGCCCTGCGCAACCATGGCACCATGCAGGCCAAGAATAACGCCATCGACCGGCATTGCCGCCTTGAGTTGCCCCAGAATTTCGTCACGCAAATCTTCATAGGCCTTGCGCTGCAACAAGCCGCCAGGCTCTGCCCAGGTTGCCGTTCCTTCGATCAGCTCGAAACCTTCTTCACGCGCACGGCGGCGCAGGACCACCATGGGCGCGGAGCATAATGTCGGCGTGTCGGGGTGTTCGCCGGGGCCGGCATAAAACGCCATCTCAAAGCTGGCGCGATCTGTCGGCACGGGCGAGGACGTGTTGGTTTCGGTAGCGAAGGACGCGGTGAAAATGCGCATTTTATGCTTTCGGTTGGGTGGTTAGGGCAGTTCAATACGGGTTATCTGGGGGAGAGATAAAGACGGCAGCGCTAAAGCGGCTTATAAGCCACCGCTTCAATCTCGATCTTGATATCGATCATCAGCCGCGATTCAATTGTTGTGCGGGCGGGCGGGTTTTGCTGGAAATAGGTGGCATAGGTCTTGTTGAAGGCAGCGAACTCGCGTGCATCTTCCAAAATGACGAATGTCTTGACCACATCGGAAAGCTCGGCACCGGCAAGAGCAAGCGCCGATTTGATATTTTCCATGACCTGCCGCGTCTGGGCTTCAATGCCGCCGATGATGACAGTCCCATCCGCGCCGACCGGCACCTGACCGGAAATATAGATGAAATCCCCTGCCCGCACAGCGGGCGATAATGGCACATGCGACTGGCCGAAATGCTGTTTTGTCATGGTCTGTTTCCTTTCTATCGCATTTCCGGACGGAAAACCGCTTCACACTTTTCCTGGAATTGCTCATTTCACTGCGCCGATGGAAAGCCCGCGCACCAGATAGCGTTGCAACCAGGCGAAAAGTATGGCGACCGGCACCGAAGCCACGAAGGCAGCGGCCATAACATAGTGCCAATCGACCGTATAGCGCCCCGCAACGAGCGAGAAAACGCGGATCGGCAAAGTATAGCTGCCTTCCGTGCGCAGCATAGTCAGGGCGATAACGAATTCATTCCACGCATTAATGAAGGTGAAAATCGCCGTAACCACCATGGCCGGAACAGCCAGCGGCAGAAACACGGTGAAGAGCGTGCGCGTGCGGCTTGCGCCTTCCATCCATGCCGCCTCTTCCAGATCGCGCGGGATGGTGGAGAAATAGCTTTGCAGCATCCAGACGCTGAAGGCGATGTTGAAGGCCGTGTAAATGAGGATGAGCACATTGAGGTTGTCGATCATACCCGCCCCGGCAACGAGGCGGAAAAGCCCGATGACCAGAACAATGGGCGAGAGCATTTGCGAGATGAGCAGGAACTGGCGGAACACATTGCGTCCGGCAAATTGATAGCGGCTGAGCGCATAGGCAGCGGGAATGGAAACGAGGATCGTCAGGGCCGTGGACATGCCGGAGACGTAGAGCGAATTGGCCAGAGCCGGCGCTATGCCGGAGGTGCGCCACATTTCAGGAAAGTTCTGCCAGTGCAACTCATCCGGCCACCATGTCGGGTTGAGCACCTCGGTAGCGGATTTCAGCGAGCTTATGGCCATGACCGCATAGGGAAACAGGATCACCACGACAATTGGCGAAAGAAACAGCCAGAACAGGATTGAGCGCTTGAGTTTCTTGCTCATTGCTTTTCCTCCCGCATGGCGAGGCGCACATAGATGATGGTGAAGACAATGAGGATCGCGAACATGATCAGCGATACGGCGGCGGCTTCGCCGAGCCTACCCATGCGGAAAGCAGTTTTATAAAGATAGGTTACAAGAATATCGGTGGAATTGGCCGGGCCGCCCTGTGTCGTCGCCCAGATGATGGGGAAGGAATTGAACACATAGATCGTGTTCAGCACGAAGGCGATATTGATGAAGGGCTTGAGCAGGGGCAGCGTGATCAGGCGGAACTGGTCCCAGCGCCCTGCGCCTTCTGTTGCGGCGGCTTCATAGAGATCTTCCGGCACCGAGGACAGGCCGCCAAGGAAGATCGTGACCGTAAAAGGCACAGAGACCAGAATGCCGATGAGTATTTGCATGGGAAAGGCGGTTGAGGCTTCTGCCAGCCACTGAATATTGGTGTCGATAATGCCAAGACCGCGCAGCGCCGAATTGAGCATACCGCTTTCGCCATTCAGCGCCCAGCGCCAGACAATCGCCGTCATGGTCAGCGAGATGGCCCAAGGCAGCATGATCAGAATGCGCGCAATGCCGCGGCCGTAAAAATCCTCATTGAGAATGAGCGCGATAGGAACGGAAACAATCAACGTCCCGATAACAACGGCGGCAGTCCAGAACAGAGTGCGCCACGTCGCAGCGATGAAGTCCGCATTGGCGAAAAGACTGCGATAATGTTCAAACCCGATGAAATCCTTCAACATGCCAAAGCGGTTCACATCATGCAGCGATAGCGAGATGATCTCCTTTAGCGGCCAAAGGATGATGGCAGCCGCCAGAAGAAAGCTCGGCAAGATGAGGAAATAGGGGACTGAAGCCCGTTGCATCGATGGAATTACCTTTGGTAGCACAAATATTGAAGCTTCGAGTGAACATGCCGATTATCTCTCCCCTTGTGGGGGAGATAACTGAGCGCAGTTGCCACAAACTACTTCAAAGTTTCATTGATCCTGGCGGCGGCTTCTTTCAGTGTTGGCTCGATCTCGCCCTGCCCCAGATAAATCTTCTGGATGGCGTTGGAGGTTGTCTGGGCAATGTCTTCCCAGCCCGGAATGACCGGTGCAAAACGCGCATCCGGAAGAAGGCTTGTGAACACTTTCAGATCGGCATTATCGGCAAAGTACGGATCTTTGGCTTCTTCGGCATTGACGGGAAGAAAGCCCTCGAGCTTGTCGAATTTTGTGCGCTGTTCCGTCGTGAAGAGGAAGTCGAGGAATTTCCAAGCCGCTTCCTTGTTCTTTGAATTTTCGAACAGGACGATGGAGTCTGTCACGCCATACGTGCCCTTGCCGCCATCAGGACCAGCCGGAATAGGTGCCACGCCATAGTTGAGATTTGGCGCTTCCGTCTTGATCTGGCCGGAAAGGAATGGCGCGGTGATGACGGTTGCAACCTTGCCCTGCTTGAACAGGTTCTGCACATCTTCGCGGCTGTAGGAGGTCACACCCGGTTGGGTCAGGCCGCCATCGATAAAGCTCTTGTAGAGCGTGGCCGTATCAATGGCCGCTTTTGAATCAAGACCGGATTTTCCATCTTTGACGATCTCGCCGCCATTGGCCCAAAGACCATAATAGAAATAGACATCCGTCTCGATCTCCTTGCCCTGCAAGCCGAAACCATAGGTCTCGGTGCCGAGCGCCTTGATCTTCTCGGCACTGGTCTTGAAATCCGCCCACGTCGCTGGCGGCGTCTCAATGCCAGCCTTGGCGAAGATGTCCTTGTTGTAATACATGGCGCGGGCTGAGGCAGCGATGGGCAGGCCGTAGACCTTGCCGTCCATGATTGATGGGGTCAGGAATGTATCGATAAAGCGTGCCTTGAAATCCGGCGTGATGTTCCCGTCAAGCGGCGCGATAATGCCTTCCTTGACATAATCGAGCAGCCAGCGTGTGCCGATGATGGAAAGGTCGGCATTGGCACCGGCGGAAATATCTGTCGTCAGCTTCTGCTGCAGGTTGTCCCACGGGACAACTTCAATCTGGATCTTTGTGTCGGGGTTCGCCGTTTCGAAGGCTCTGGCCGCCTCTTCGAAATATGGCCCGGTGCCCTTGCTGTATTCCGCAATGGTAACGCGAACGGTATCGGCCAATGCGCCACTTGAAAAAGCGAGAAGGCTAAGGCCCGCGAGCAGACCCAGTTTACGGCTGATGGTCATGATGTTCCCCTTGTTTAGACGCCGTTGTTTCCCACCGGCGTAATTTTAAAACCTTCAGCATCATTCTATGTAAATTAATTTCATGCAAGTCGAAAAATGAAGGGTTAAGCCAGTTTTATGTTGCTTTTTTTCATACACCGTTCTTAATGAAAATACGGGAACATTGCAAAACAAGGTCGCCATATGACTTCCAAGACATTGTACGGGGTATTGGGTTTGCACGGCAAACAGGTCCTCATTACGGGCGCAGGAGGCGGCATCGGCCAGGCGCTGATTGAAACCTTCAATGCAGCGGGTGCCGTTGTATCCGGCGCCGATCAGGATGAAAGCCTGCTTTCGGGACTGCCTCTGGCAAACGGCCTTGTCTTCAACATCAACGACAAGACACAGACAAACAACGCAATCAGCAAATTTATAGCCGATCATGGCACGCCGGACGTGTTGATCAACAATGCCGGTTATACCCGTGGCGAAATCCTCGATCAGGTGGATGGCGATGTGTGGGAAAGCGAGATTGCCACCAACCTAAACGGCGCATTTCACGTCACCGCCCCTATTGCCGATGCCATGGCCGCAAAAGGCGGTGGCAATATCGTCTTCATTTCCTCGGTCAATGCGCTGAGCCATTTCGGCAACCCTGCCTATTCAGCTGCGAAAGCCGGGATGATCGCCTATATGAAGGCACTCGCAGTCGAGCGCGGCCGCTTCGGTATCCGGTCCAATGCCGTATGCCCCGGTTCCGTACGCACACGCGCTTGGGATCATCGTCTGGAAAAACACCCGGAGCTTCTGGCAAAGGTTTTGCCGCATTATCCGCTCGGGCGTCTCGTCACTCCCGGCGAAGTGGCACAAGCGGCCTTCTTCCTCAGTTCCGCCGCTGCATCGGGAATTACCGGCGCAACGCTGACCGTCGATGGCGGACTGACGGCGGGCAATCTCCATTTCATCAATGACGTGCTTGCCGGAGAAAAGTGATATGGCTGGACTTCAGATCAAGCAACTCGTCAAATCCTATGGTGCCCTGAATATCCTGCATGGGATCGATCTTGACGTGCGCGACGGCGAATTTCTGGTCCTGATCGGGCCGTCCGGATGCGGAAAATCAACGCTCCTGCGCATGATTGCAGGGTTGGAAGATATTTCGTCGGGCGAGTTATGGATCGGTGATCGCCTGTCCAATGGTCTGCCACCGCAACAGCGCAATATCTCGATGGTATTTCAGAGCTATGCTCTGTTTCCGCATATGAATGTGCGTAAAAATATTGGTTTTGGCCCGAAAATCCGGCGTGAAACGACAGCGTCCATTGACGCCAAAGTGGGCAAGGCTGCGCAGACGCTGAACCTGCATGACTATCTCGATCGTGTGCCGCGCCAGCTTTCCGGTGGACAACGACAGCGTGTCGCCATGGGGCGTACGATCGTGCGCGAGCCGGATCTGTTTTTGTTTGACGAGCCGCTCTCCAATCTGGATGCCAAACTGCGCGTGCAAATGCGCACGGAGTTGAAGGCGTTGCACCAGCAATTAAAGACAACGATGGTCTATGTTACCCATGACCAGATCGAGGCGATGACCATGGCTGACCGTATCGTGGTGATGAATAGCGGGCGTATCGAGCAGTCAGGCTCGCCGCTTGAACTTTATGACAAGCCGGTCAACAAATTCGTTGCAGGCTTCCTCGGCTCGCCTGCCATGACCTTCATTCCCGGAACTCTGGAGCGCGGCGATGGGCCCCCGAAGGTTCGCACGGCTGACGGGGTGACCATACAAGTCGGCGACACGGCAGCGGCATCCGGCCAGCCTGTCGAGATCGGTATTCGTCCGGAACATTATCGCCTGGCACCTGACGGCCATGGATTTGCCTATAATGTTGAGGTTGTGGAACCCACAGGTTCTGAAACGCATTTGTTCGGCACGATTTCCGGTGTCGGCGTACGCTGTGTCTTTCGTGACCGGCTGTCCCCCGAGCCCGGGACTCAATTGGCATTGACGATTGACCCGTCAAAAGTGCATGTCTTTGACGCTAAAACCGGAAACAGAATTTGACATAGTGCGTGGTTCGTCCTTCGAATTGCAAACAAACTGGATAAAGCACGCAGATGGCATCACCGCATTTCGACATCGTTGCAAGGCTAAGAGAGGTTGCCGATACAGGCAAGCACTCCGACAGTCAGGTTGCAGCAGCGATCCTGTCTGATGCGGATTTCGCTACCCATGCGCCTATTAACAAGCTGGCTGAAAAGGCAGGGGTAAGCGAGCCAACCATTACCCGTTTTTGCCGCATGCTCGGTTTTGAGGGTACGCGGGATTTCAAGGTAAGACTGGCGCAGTCATTGGCTATCGCCGGACGATTCATAACGCCGAGACCTGCACAGGATGAAAACGGCAGCGGCGTGACATCGATCATCGCGCGCAGTGCCATCGATGCGGTCGAAACGGTGTGCAATCTGATCAACAGAGACGATCTGGAACTTGCCGCCTCGCTTATTGTTAAGGCCGGCATGGTGCGCGCCTTCGGCTCCGGCGGGTCGTCGTCCATGGCAGCAACCGAAATGGAAAACCGTCTGTTCCGGCTGGGCATTGCCGCCTCATCGCATATTGACGGCGAGATGCAGCAGATGACAGCAGCGACCAGCAACCAGGACACGGTCATCATCGCCTATTCGCTCTCCGGCGAGATCAAACCCTTAATCGAGGCGGTAACGATCGCGCGGCGCTATGGCGCCAAAACAATTGCCTTCACGGCACCCGGCACCAAGCTGGCAGCCGCCGCAGAACTTGTCATGCCTTTTCACATTGATGAAGGCACCAATGTCTACCGGCCCTCGCCTGCCCGCTATGCCCTGCTCGCGCTCACCGATATGCTGGCAATGACTGTTGCTGAAAAGATCGGCGCGCCAGCGGTCGAGCGGATGCGCCGCATCAAGAACCTGCAAGCCATGCATGCCAATAACGCGACAACATTACCGCTCGGAGACTGAGATTGAAGCTGAACGATATTGATACACCCGCTGTTCTGATTGACGCGGACCGCGCCGAGGCCAATCTGCAGAAGTTCCAGACCTATGCCGACAATCATTCCTTGACCGTGCGCCCGCATATCAAGACGCACAAACTACCGCGCTTTGCCAAACGAGCCGTGGAGCTGGGCGCTATCGGGATCACCTGCCAAAAACTTGGCGAAGCCGAAGTTATGGCAGATGCAGGGCTGCGCGATATTTTTGTTCCTTACAACATTATCGGCAAGGCCAAGCTGGAGCGCTTGGCCAAGCTTAATGAGCGCATCACGGTCAGCGTGACTGCTGACAATGAAACGGCCATTCGCGGCTATGCCGAAGCCTTTGCCGGGCGCGACAAGCCGCTGACCGTTCTGGTCGAATGCGATACGGGTATGGGCCGTTGCGGCGTTCAATCCCCGCAGGAAGCGGTCGTTCTGGCCAAGTTGATCGACGCGTCAAAGGGGCTAACCTTTGCCGGCTTCATGACCTATCCAAAAACTGGCGCAGTCGAGGCTACCGAGGCCTTTCTTGCGGAAGCGGAAACGCTGGCGATTGCAGCAGGGCTTGATCCGCGCACTATTTCCAATGGCGGGTCGCCAGACATGTGGCGGGCGCATGAGGTCAAAAGCGCGACTGAACACCGGCCGGGCACCTATATCTATATGGACCGCTTTCAGGTGGCTAAAGGCGCCGGAACCTGGGATGATTGCGCGCTGACAGTTCTTGCCACAGTCGTGAGCTGCCCCACCGAAAACCGTGCCATTGTTGATGCGGGTTCAAAAGCGCTTTCAAGCGACACATTCGGCATGGAAGGTTTCGGCCGGGTGGTCGAATATCCTGATGCCGTCATTTCCTCGCTGAGTGAAGAGCATGGCACAATCGACCTGTCCTCATGCAAGAAAAAGCCAAAGGTGGGCGAGCGCATTCGCATCATTCCCAACCATGCTTGTGTCGTCTCAAACCTTTTTGATAGCGTTGTCCTGATTTCGGGTGACACTGTTGTGGAGATTGCGCCTGTGGCGGCACGCGGGCGGGTGGATTAGAGCTGCTGCATCTCCTCGTTAGCGGGCTCGAACATGGCAGCGTTTTCATCATACCGCGACAAAAATTCCTGCTCGTGCGCTGATTTGCCAAACCATGGCCCTCGCCCAAAATTGCAGCCGCATTTTATAAGCGGCTCAATAATGGCATGGTTATCAATTCCAACGGCTATCCTTTCCATGCCCAGTTTTCGCGCCAGTTCGCACGCCGCGGACAGAATGATCCGCTCTACGCCCGGCTGTTCAATGCCCCGATATACGTCCGACCCGATCATCATTGCATCATATTGCAGCGCGGTTGCTCCGTTTACCGTCGCATGTGCCATGGCAAAGTGATCGATCGTCAGCCGGTAGCCAATTTCGCGCAGCTTGCGCATGACACGGAAAATCTGCTGATCTTCAAGCATCGCAACATTTTGCGTAATGATGAAGTTCACATCCGAAGCATTGACGCCCCATTCAGCTTGTAACTCCCTGACCCGTTCCAAGAAAAGCGGGTCCATAAGCTGTGCGAAGGAAAGATTGACGCCGATCAGCAATTTATTGTCGGGATAACGCTCCTTGAAATGATGCAGAAACTCGAATGAGCGGGACATGATGAAAAGTCCAAGATGTCGAATCGAGCCGTTTTGTTCCAAAATTGGAGTAAATCTGTAGGATTTAATATCCCCAAACTCCGGGTGATGCCAGATAACACTCGAATGCGCCTCGCAAATCCGGCCTGTCCGAAGGTCTGCAACCGGATGATATCTGACTGAAAATTCGCCTCGCCCTATGGCTCGCGTAATATCCCCGCCAAAATCAAGAGTAGCGCGGAGATCCTGAATAAGCGCCGAATTGTGCCAGACCGCATCTTCGCTCTTCGTGTCCTCCGCATGATGCATGGCGCCGTTGGCTCTGCGCAACAGTGATGCGAATTGCTCTATCTGCCCCTGTTTCTGGGCGACCGAGCAGGCAATGACCGGCGAGATACGGATGCCTTCATTTTCATAAGGCGATCGTATTGTTGCAAGCATCTTCTGTATATGCGGGATTTCCACGCCTTCATCGCTCGGGTAGATATAGGCGATCAGATTATTGTTGAGACATCCAACGACCCCTCCTTCAAGCGCGGCTTGAAGTGTTTCGATCCTGTTGGCCATCAAACGTGCCAGAACCTCATCCCCAAAAATGCTGGCGATCTGATGATAATTGCATATTTTTATGAGAATGAGATCGATATGACCTCCCCTGGCAGCCAGCAAGTCATATTCTCTTGCCAGCCCTGCCTGATTGAGAAAACCACTGGCAGGATCATGATAGGCCAGAAATTCGAGCCGGGTCTGATTGCGATGCAGGACGAGACGCATTCGTTCAATCACCGAGGCCAGCAGGCCAATTTCCTTGATGCCGGTTGGAACGGAGATCGGTTTGTCAAGGTTGAGATTACCAACATCTGTCACAGCCTTTGAGAGCCGCATCAAAGGATTGACGACAAAACTGGCGGCCCAGGCGGTCAGGGCAATACTGATCAGAAGTCCAATGAGACATACTGCCGTGTAGTACCAGTCCCAATCAGCCTGCGCTGACAATTCGTTGCCCAGCTTGGCGACCACACGCCAGCCAGCAAGATCAAATCGGTCCAGAGATACGGCATTTTGTAACGTCGCCGAGATTTTACTGGTATCAAACGCCATCTTGAACTGGCCACCTGAAACCAGCAGCTCTTCGCCCGACGGCATGAAAATGCCGATTTCATGAACAGTTTTCCCTGTCATCCCCTGCAGGAATGCAGCAATTCGACTAATGCACATGTCCAGTGACAGGACACCTAAGGGCTTGCGATCGGGACCATCAATGCGCAGCACCCGGGTCATGGTCCATTCGCTGCCTTGCGTGGAAGCGCACAGATCGCTGGTTCTCTTCACCACATAGGGTGCGCTCCAGGCCGGTGCCTTGTCGATCATGCCACCCTTATACCAGCCTCGCTCAAACAGATTGAAGTCAATTTCATAGGTGGGCCTGTCAGGCCTCTTTACAACAACACGCGATGGGTTATCCGCTTGTGAGGTCGCAAGGCCCTTGAAATCCCGATCCGTTTCTTGAATTTTGAATATGCCGAAGAGGTGGCCATTGGTTGCACCGAAACGGAGAACCGATACCTGCTCGGGAATCCGGTCGGCAGAGGCTTGATCCGCCTCGATAAAAGAAGAAACACAGTCGGCATTGTTGCATCCGGCAGCTTTTACACGCGCCGCCAGATTGTCAGCATAGTCCTCAAGCGGTG
Organism: Phyllobacterium sp. K27; assembly: GCF_054796155.1. NCBI lineage: Bacteria > Pseudomonadati > Pseudomonadota > Alphaproteobacteria > Hyphomicrobiales > Phyllobacteriaceae > Phyllobacterium > Phyllobacterium sp. K27. The sequence goes on from NZ_JBTWND010000003.1 coordinate 487,062, forward strand.
TGACAAGATCGCCCAGTTGATTGGCGATATCTCTGGCCAGAAATTCGGCTGTCCTTTCCGCATAGGTCTTTGTCAATTCGGAACGTTGGTTCTGCAGGATCACCCCGAACCCCAAGAACAGCACAATCAGAAGCGTTAAAAGTGGAAGGCCAATAACCGCGACCACGGGAACGCCAAAAATACGTTGACGGGCTGTATCCTGTGATCTGCTAGATTCCGTTTCCATAATCGTGGAACTTTCCAAAAACGCACAATATCGATAATGAAATGGTCTACGAGCAATCTAATGCCGTCAATACTTACCTGATGATGAACCTAAAGGCATATAGGTTCTGGCCCTAATATCACAAAGCTTTTTATCAGTCTTGAACGACCTGCCCGTTCTTATCGAAATCTCGTGCACGCTGCAATAAAGTCAAATATCAGTGGCAGCCAAAAATTGTACTTCATCGTTAATACAACCGGCCACAATCTCGTTTCGGTGTATATGCGTAAACGGTGCAACGCATAATTGCAACGCCTTTCCAACAACAATACTGCACCCTTGCATCAGGTTCAAATGCAGCCCTTGTCAAAACTAAAATATTAGAATATTTATATTTCAAATCCTTTGGGAGGAGGTTTCAATGAGATATCGAAAGTTCCAGTTTTCGCTGAAAACAGCCCGTCTTGCGGGCGATTGCAGCTTTCAGTGACAGACAATCCTGCCATTTCCCCGGAGCGCAAGCGCGACCGAACGCATCCGCTTGCGACATCCAATACGGATTACGCGCAGCAGCGGGCAGCCACTCCCCGGGCTGCAACCCATATTTACAAGCAACTGCTTGATGACATCATTTCACTGCGCCGCAAGCCAATGGAACCCATCCTCGAGAAGGAAATCGCTGCGCAGTTTGGCGTCAGCCGCACGCCTGTCCATCAAGCGGTTTTGCGTCTCGCCGATGACGGGCTGATCGATATTTTTCCGCAATCAGGAACCTTCGTTTCGCGCATACCGCGACGCGCGCTTTATGAAGCAATTCTCATTCGCAAATCTCTTGAAGAGACAACTGTGAAGCTGGCTGCGGAACAGGCTGAGGCAGCCGATATTGCCCAGCTTGAACGAACAATTGCTGACCTCGTGGCGGCCGAAGCATCTGGCGACAATGAACGTTTTCACGCCGCCGATACTGATTTCCATCTGGCCATCAATTCAATCGCCGGATTTCCCGGCATCTGGAATGTAATCCAGCAGGTGAAGATGCAGATTGACCGCTACCGGCGGCTGACATTGCCAATGAGCGGACGCCTCACCCGCGTGATTAGCGAACATGAAGCCATTCTTGATGGCATCCGCCGCCATGATGTGGCGCATGCAACAGAGGCAATGGGCTTTCACCTCGGGCAAATGCTGAGCGAGGTGAAAGACGCAAAGAATGTCGATCCGGCATTCTTCATCGACGACGACTGACCGACCGCTTTCAAAGCGGCAAAAACACAGACATGCAAGGTTTTGAAATGAAGATCGAAGTGAGACAGGTTTGCCATCCCGATGCCGTACGCAATTTTGACACGGAGGATTTGCGTCGTCATTTTCTGCTGGAAAATCTTTTCGAAGTCGATGAGATCACCCTCACCTACAGTCATATTGACAGATTGATCATTGGGGGTGCAGTGCCCGCCTCCATGCCCCTGACGCTGACGGCACCGACCGCCGTGGGACAGGATTTCTTTCTTGCGCAACGTGAACTTGGTGTTTTCAACATTGGCGGGGCTGGCCGCGTATCACTTGACGGCACTGTGCATGAACTCGCCACCCGCGACTGTCTTTATATCGGCAAGGGCGTCGTCAATGTGATCTTTGAAAGCGTCGACGCGGCAAATCCCGCCAAGTTCTATTTGCTCTCAACACCTGCTCACGCCTCACATCCAAATGTGCTTATCAAGCCTGAACAAGCCAATAAACTGACTCTCGGCGATCAGCTGACCGCCAATAAGCGGACGCTTTACCAATATATCCACCCGGATATTTGCGAGAGCTGCCAGCTCGTCATGGGCATGACCCAGCTTGAACCCGGCAATATGTGGAACACCATGCCGTGCCATACGCATGACCGTCGCTCGGAGGCCTATCTCTATTTCGACCTTGCCACCGATACCCGCATTTTTCACATGATGGGCGAGCCAACCCAGACCCGCCACCTGATCGTGGCAAATGAACAGGCAATCCTTTCGCCCGGCTGGTCGATCCATTCCGGCGTGGGCACGGCCAATTATGCCTTCATCTGGGCAATGGGCGGCGACAATAAGAGCTTTACCGACATGGATCACGTACCGATGAGTGTGCTGCGATGAACAATCTTTTCGACCTTCACGGCAAGGTGGCAATTGTCACCGGTGCCAATACCGGCATTGGACAAGGCATTGCCCTGGCGCTTGCACAGGCGGGCGCTTCCATCGCCGCCGTCGGGCGTTCTTCCATGGATGATACACGCCATCTGATAGAAGCAGCGGGTGCGCAACTCATCGAGATCAAGGCCGATCTCGGCTCGATAGAGCCGGTTGGCAGGATCATCGAAGAAACGCTTCAATCCTTCGAACGTCTGGATATCCTCGTTAATAATGCGGGAATTATCCGGCGCAATGACGCCGTGGATTTCACTGAAGAGGATTGGGATGCGGTGATCGACACCAATCTCAAATCAGCATTCTTTCTCTCGCAGGCAGCCGGACGGCACATGATCGGCAAGGGGCAAGGCAAGATCATCAACATTGCCTCGCTTTTATCGTTTCAAGGCGGTATCCGCATTCCTTCCTATACGGCATCGAAAAGTGGACTTGCCGGTATTACCCGCCTGCTCGCCTGCGAATGGGCCGCCAAGGGGGTCAATGTAAACGCTATCGCGCCCGGCTATTTCGTGACCAACAACACAACAGCCTTGCGGGAAGATCAGGACCGCAGTGCGCAAATTCTGGCGCGCATTCCCGCAGCCCGTTGGGGCGAGCCTTCTGACATTGGCGGCGCTGCGGTCTTCCTTGCCTCAAAAGCCTCCGACTATGTGCACGGCACAGTTCTGCCTGTCGATGGCGGTTGGCTTGCACGATGAAAAACCGCATAGAGCGTAAGTTGGTGCTTACGATAGGTAAGCCATGAATTACCAATTCGATTTCGCTGCTCTCCTGCCTTATTGGAAAGATTTTCTTACCGGGGCGATCACAACAGTCCAAATGACTGTCGTCGCGGTGGCGATCGGACTGGTTATCGGCGTGCTTTGTGCTGTCGCCCGGCGCAGCACCTATGCATGGCTTCGCCTGATTGTCGGCATCTATATCGAGATGGTACGCAACACGCCCTTCATCGTGCAAATCTTCTTTATTTTCTTCGGTCTTTCTTCCATCGGCATCACTATGCCGGTCTTCTTTGCCGCCGTTTTCGCGATGGTTATCAATGTTGGAGCCTATACGGCAGAGATTGTTCGGGCAGGCATGGAAGCTGTGCATCCAAGCCAGATCGAAGCGGCGGAAGCGCTTGGCCTTTCCCGCTTCCAGATCTATCGCGACATTATCCTCATGCCTGCAATCGAGCGGGTCTATCCGGCGTTGACCAGCCAGTTCATTCTGATGATGCTGTCGACATCGATCACCTCGCAGATTTCCGCAGAAGAGTTGACCGGCGTCGCCAACAATATCCAGTCATACACGTTCCGTTCATTCGAAACTTACATCGTCATCGCTCTGCTCTATCTCGCAATCACCTATCTCTTACGGGCCGGTTTCCATCTCATTGCGCTTGGAATATTCCCACGCCGCCGCCGTCTCGGCACACCCTTGTGAGGATGAGAACATGACCGGCGGTTTCACCACAAATCATCTTGTATATCTGCTCAACGGTCTGCTTTGGACTGTCATACTCTCGGCACTTGCCTTTCTTCTCGGCGGTGTTGCCGGATTCTTTGTCATGCTGGCGCGCACGTCGACCATGCGCTGGCTGCGGCGGGTGTCGCTTTTCTATGTCCAGTTCATTCAGGGCATGCCGCTGCTGATACTGATGTTTGTCATCTATTTTGGCCTCGGCGTGGTCGGCATTGAGGTTCCGCCGCTGGCGGCTGCCGGCATTGGCATGATGATCTATTCCAGCGCCTATCTTGGCGAAATCTGGCGCGGATGCGTCGAGTCTGTGCCCCGCACGCAGTTCGAGGCCGCTGAATGCCTTGCCCTCACCCGTTGGCAGACCCTGAAAGACGTGATCCTGCCGCAGGCGCTGCGCATTGCGACACCGCCAACCGTGGGTTTCATGGTGCAGCTTATCAAAAACACATCACTTGCCTCCGTTGTCGGCTTCGTCGAACTGACACGCGCTGCGCAAGTCATCAACAATTCGCTTTTCCAGCCGTTTCTCGTCTTCGGTATCGCAGCCGCCTTTTACTTTTGCGTCTGCTATCCGCTTTCGGTCTGGAGCCGTTCGCTTGAGAGGAAATTAAATGTCGGCCGCCGTTAAGCTCAATGAAGTCATCAAGCGCTTCGGCACTGTCGAGGTGCTCAAGGGCGTTTCCTTTGAGATCGAAGCCGGTGAAGTTGTGGCCTTGATCGGCCAATCAGGCTCCGGCAAAAGCACGGCCCTGCGTTGCATCAACAGGCTCGAAACCATTCAGGGCGGAACAATCGAGGTTTGCGGGCACCAGGTGGATTCGCCCAGCCTCGACATCCGCGCGCTACGGCAGGATGTCGGCATGGTTTTCCAAAGCTACAATCTGTTTCCGCATATGAATGTCGCCGAAAACATTATGCTGGCACTGCGGCGCGTCAAAAGCATCGGACGCAGCGAAGCAATGGAAACCGCCAAGGCAGTGCTCTCGAAGGTCGGCCTGCTGCAAAAGATTGATGCCTATCCGGAACAATTGTCCGGCGGACAGCAACAGCGTGTGGCAATTGCCCGCTCGCTCGCCATGCAGCCAAAGGTCATGCTCTTCGACGAGGTGACATCAGCGCTTGATCCCCAACTGACGGGCGAAGTTCTGCGCGTCATGGAAGATCTTGCCAAGGGCGGCATGACCATGATCGTCGTCACCCATGAAATGGCTTTTGCCCGCAAGGTGGCAAACCGCGTCATCTACATGAATACCGGCCGGGTCTGGGAGACCGGAACCGGAGAAATGCTCGTTCGTCCGCAAACCCAGGAGCTGAAGGATTTTCTGTCGAACGACCTCTGACAACCAATCTCATAATCAAAAAGGGAGAGAGAATAATGAGACTTCTTACAAAATTCGGCATCGCGGCAAGTGCAGCCTTGCTCATGCTGGCATCGGCCGCTCACGCGGATTCACTTGAGAACATCAAGAAGGCCGGCAAGGTTCGCATTGCTGTTGCCATGGGCATTCCGCAATATTCCTATGTTGACGAGAACCTGAAACCGACAGGCTCGGACGTGGAAACCGCAAAGCTCATCGCCAAGGATCTCGGCGTCGATCTTGACCTGATCGAAATTACCAATGCCGCACGCGTTCCGACCATTCAGACCGGCAAGGCTGACATTCTGGTCTCGGCACTCGGCATCACCGACGAGCGCAAGAAAGCCGTCGACTATACCGTGCCTTATGCAACACTCAGCATCATTGTCATCGCGCCGAAAGAAATCGAAATCAAGAGCTATGACGATCTTGCCGGCAAGCGCATCGGCGTGACGCGCGCAACGACAAACGATATGGATATCACCAAGAATGCGCCCGGCGCTCAGATCGTCCGCTTCGAAGATGACGCGACGCTCATCACTGCTGCGGTTACGGGACAGCTCGACATCATCTCCAGCCAGTCGGCAGTTCTTGGCGGCATCAATGCCAAACGCGCAGGCAAGGAACCGCTGGAGGTGAAGTTCACGCAAGCCGAGACCAATCTCGGCATTGCATTGCCAAAGGGCGAAAAGCCATTGCAGGATTGGCTCAACACATGGGTGAAGACCAATTTCGACAATGGGACACTGCGCGACGTATTCCGCAAGTATCAGCACCGCGACCTGCCGGACGATCTCACATCACGTTGATCCGAAAATCCAGTGCTTGAAGGATCGGGGCGCTTTGGCGCCCCTTTTTCTTATGCGGATCATGGTGTTGACCGGGCAATCAATAGCGGTTACGAATCCGGTCATGAAAATTGCAATGGTTCTCGTGGTGGTGGGTTCGCGCATGGGCAGGATGGTTTAACCATCCGGCATTAGCACCCATGCGCGGAAAACAAGCTCCTGACGGAGCTTTTTTTATGCCCGGAATTTAGTTCCCACGCTGCTCCGTCACAACCACAACTCCAAACATTGCACAAAGGAACTGCCATGACAGGCAAGTACACTAACGAACCCGCACGTCTTGAAATCACCGGCGCTGAAATCGTTCTGCAGGCGCTACGCGATAATGGCGTAGAACACATTTTCGGCTATCCGGGCGCTGCGGTGCTGCCGATCTATGACGAAATTTTCCAGCAGACTGATATAAAGCACATATTGGTTCGCCATGAACAGGGCGCCGGTCACGCCGCTGAAGGCTATGCCCGTTCCACCGGCAAAACCGGCGTCATGCTGGTCACGTCAGGTCCCGGAGCAACAAATGCGGTGACATCACTGCAAAATGCCATGACAGATTGCGTTCCCATTGTCTGCCTAACGGGACAAGTCGCGACCGATCTGATCGGTTCGGATGCTTTCCAGGAATGCGACACTGTTGGCATTACACGGCCCTGCACCAAACATAGTTGGCTGGTTAAAGACGTAAAGGACCTCGCCGCCACAATTCACAAAGCGTTTCATCTGGCGCAGTCAGACCGACCCGGGCCGGTTCTCGTCGACATGCCAAAGGATATACTTCTTCAAAGCAGCTATTATAGGGCTCCAAGCGCTGTTGCCTCGAGCGAAATCTACAGTGAGAGGCACGAGGAAATAAATCATCATCTACCATCATTCGAAATGCCTGCTGAAGAGATGGACGAGAAGACCATTTCCCCGCGCTATGCACTTGAACGCCTTCATGCCCTGACCCGAAATCATTCGCCCTTTATAACGACGGATATGGACCAGCATAAGATTTGGATTTCCCGGTTCAACAATGTAGAACATCCAAACCGATGGATTGCACCAAGTGGCTTCGGTACTATGGGATATGGGTTACCGGCCGCAATCGGCACGCAAATTGCTCATCCTGAAAGTCTCGTGATCGACATTTCCGATGCGTCATCCGCCCAGGCCAGCATGAAGGAGCTTTCCACCGCAATTCAATATGAAGCTCCTGTCAAAGTTTTCATCCTGAACACTGGCCGAATGAGTTTAATCCACGGCGCGCATCGTGAGCACCCGGTTTACCGCTCCTATGCGAAAGCGCTTCCCGATTTTGTTAAACTGGCGGAAGCCTTTGGTGCAATTGGCATTCGCTGCGATGCGCCAGAGGCTCTTGACGATGCCATACAACAAATGATCACCATAAAAGGACCGGTGCTCTTGGATTGCCAGGTAGGACAACCTGTTCAACACTAGCAATTGGGCGCTTCGGCGCCCTTTTCCATCCGGAACAAATCGATGCTGGCCAAGCGCAATCATGCGGCCAGAAAGCACCTTGCATCTATTCCCAAGCATAATGACCCGGCTCAAGCTCGCCCCTCCCCGTTTAATGCCTTGATCACCGGAATGACGGAATACTGGCCAATCTCGGCGCGATCCGTCAAAGCCCGCAAATAACCACCGGGCGAGCGGATTTCACCGACGCGTTCCAAAATGGCAGCAATCGTAATCGAAGCGTTGATGTCGCCCATGGCGTCCCGTGCTCTTTCCCAGGCATCGGGCGAAACGCCAAGCATTGAGCGGACCAATCCCGCCGTTTGCATCAAATCACGCCAGTCCTGAATGCCGTCGCGGGCATAATCGCGGATTTGCGGACAGGCGGACAGCACGGCATCCAGCGGCATGGGGATCGACTTCGTTTCCAGCCTCGGCCAATCGCCCTCGGTTCCGACGGTTTTCATAGTCCGGCGGGCGTTATCAAGCCTTTGCCGCATTTTCGTCATTGCCACCGTTCGTCCAGGCATATTGGTTGCCAGCACAGGTTCGCGGTTTTGCCGCTGGCCCTTTTCTTGGGCCCTTTCAATATTGGGGTCTATATTTGAATTCTGAATATGGTGCTCAAAAGGAGAGTCAGTGCCGCTCATTTCTTTATCTGACAATGTGTCGAGATAGGCTTTTTCGACCTTTGCACGAAGCTTCGCCAGGCTATCACAACGCACCTTGAGGACCTCCAGTGGCAAATGCCTGCTCACTCGTCCGGACAACGCCGCAAGCTCGTCCGCATATCCCATCCAATCGCCTGGACGCTCCTCGCTGAGCCCCGCATTGATCGTTTTGGATACATCGCGCAGATGTATGGTGATCTCACTGCGAACGCGGTGGATCGCTCGCGCCAGATCGCGTGCCTGAATCGCATGAGCTTCAATTTCATCGGCGCGTAATGCCAACGGTGACAGATCGAAGCCGAACGCATGCTCGATCTCGCCGGTTTCACCGCGCCGGGCATAACGCTTGCCGTTTGGGCTATCGCGGCGAATGATCAATCCGGTCTCGACCAGGGCTGCCAGATGTCGGCGAATTGTCGCGGAAGACATGCCGCGTGTGCGCAATGACAGCTCCGCATTGGATGGAAAGACAATCAGCGGCGCGCTGCCGTCAAGCATGGTTTCCGGGTAAAAGCTCAGCAGCGCTTCCAGCACTGCAATCGTGCGGTCTGAAAGGAAAAACGCTGCACGCGCCTCGGTTAATGAGCGCAAAAGCGCCCATTTTTCCGGTAGACTTCCGCCGGTTTCGTTCAGTTTCTCTCGGGCTCGCGCTGTCTTTTCCTGCACTGCAAATATGGCATGCGACAGCGATCGCCCGCCAAATGGCGACGTTGCAAAACGATCGGTCATGTTCTTTCACCTCAATTTGAGGCAATGAAAAGGTATGCCGGAACGCGTCCGACTCTTGACAAGTCAGGGTGGAAGTGATTCTCTAAAATTGCTACATTGAAGAGGGCTTCCGGGGCGGTGACGTTCTGGGGGCCTTTTTTCTTGCCGCTGTTTCCTTCTCTTTCGGTCCTTTGGTACGGCTCGCTACGAACCGGCTTACTTAACGCTTACGCACACTATCCGGCTTTGTGGACACGTGGATAAGTCACCACGTTATTTCTCACTTGTCCGGCTGTTGTAACGGGCGAGCAAGGTCTCCAGCTCCTCCGTCACAAATGCCGCAAACCCTTGCGGTATATGATCGGCGAAGGTCAGAACCTGCTTTCCATCACTCGAATCCAGATGTGCAATCGCGCTTGCACCAGTATTCTTTTTATCCACAGCAGGCGCAGCATTGCGCGGAGCCAGAACAACCGGCTCTACGCGCTTGAGCAATCGCTCGAAAATACGATTGAAGCGCATATTGCTGTCCGCTGTTCCAAATGGCTCCAGCGTAATCTCATTAAGTGCGGCGGCCTGTGCTTCGCTGGTTTTGAGAAGTTCCGCAAACCTCACCCAACGCGGCCGTCCAATCTTCGGGGCCGGACCAATCGCCCGAACGATTGGATAGGGCACCGCGGCCGCAACTTGCAGGAAGCGGGTCATTTCAGCCTTGTCGATCGACAACGCATCCTGAACGAGCCCGCGCTCAAAGCCGCGCTCAACAAGATTTCGTGCAAAGAATGCACGCTCAATAAAGGAAAGATCGCGGCGCTCGGTGTTTTCCTTGCCTTGCGCCAGCACCAGTTGCACATCGCTGAGTTCACGCACAATGGCATGGACCGGCTTGCCTATGCGCTGAGCGGCACGCAGACGGCGATGACCATAGGCCGTCTGATAGTGTCCCGGCTTTTCCGGGTGTGGGCGCACCAGAACCGGCACCTGCTGGCCATTCTGGCGGATGCTTTCCACGAGATTTTCAAAATCCTCATCGAGCCCCGTCGCATGGCTCAGCCGATCTTCAACAAATGAGGTCTCGACCAGCGCAGGATCAAGTTCGACCACACGCTCGACACCTTCCAGACTTTCCTTCAGGCGGCGCGCATCCTCAATTTCGCGCGACATGCCACCGAGCGAAAGCCCCATAGCCTTGACTGCGCCTGATGCCGCGCGGGGCTTGTTTGCCTCATTGCCGATGATCGGTTGCGCTACGGGCTCAATTGGTTTTTGCTCGGGAACCGGAATGTTTTCCACCGTTCCGAACAGTGCCTTGAGCTGATCTCTGCGATTATTGCCAGTCATCATCGCGCCCTCACACCGGCCTCTTCCAGGCCTTGTAGATCAAGCCCTGGATTTCGGAGTTGACGGAAGTCAGCGATTCAATCGCGCGGTCATAGGTCGCGCGGGTGAAGCTGTCACGGGAAACTTCGTAAAGTGTTTGCTTGGTGAGGCCAGCATCGGAAAACGCCGTGGATTTGACCACCGATGAAGTCAGCACCCGGTCGCCAAACAGCGAACGCAGAAACCCGGCAATTTGCTGCTGGGGCGCATCGTTCGGCTCAAAGCGTGTAATCAGATAGCGCATGAAATCGAAATTGAGTTCGCCGCCAGCCTCACGCACGACAGCAAGCAGATCCGCCGTCATGAACAGGAACTGGCTCATCGAGGCAACATCAAGCATTTGCGGATGAACCGTCACGAGCACCGACGTTGCCGCACAAAGCGCCGAGAGAGTCAGAAAGCCAAGTTGCGGCGGACAATCGATGACCACAACATCATAATCATCAGACACCGTATCAAGGGCTGCCTGAACGCGGGCGAAGAACAATTGCTGTTCGACAGTCTGCGCCGCCCCATGCTGCCGGTCCGCCAGCATTTGCGGCGTTGTATGTTCGAATTCTTGCAATTCCAGATTGCCGGGAATGAGATCCAATCCGTCAAAATAGGTTTTGCAAATAATATCACGCAGCGGACGCCGCTCGCCATCATAGCGAATTGCGCCATAGAGCGTATCATTGCCGGTCAAATCCAACTCCGGCTGATAGCCGAACAGTGCCGACATGGATGCCTGTGGATCAAGATCAACGGCAAGCACACGAAAACCGGACATAGCCAAATGCTGGGCCAGATGCGCGCTGGTCGTCGTTTTGCCGGAGCCGCCCTTGAAATTGGTAACCGCGATGACCTGCATATGTTCATTGGCGGCAGGATCACGATGCGGCAGATAGGTTTTTGCCTTGGCACCACCGGCTTCAGCCAGATGACGACGCAATGCATTGATCTCGGCAAGCGAGTAGAGCCTCCGCCCGCCGCTACCCGTCTCCGGCTGCGGCCCCTCACCTGCTATTGAAAGCTGGCGCAAATAGCCATCGGAAACACCAATCAGCTTTGCAGCCTCGCCGCTGGTGAATTTGCGCAATGTTTTCATGGCGGTCGGCGGGAAAAGCCGGTTGCGCATGGCCTGAAGCTGCGCAGAAAGCATTTCCGCATCGGCAGCGATTGCCCTGTCGGCTGGCAAAGCAACAGGCAAGGAAGCATCGCCCACCAAAGATGGGTCGGGGTGATTTGCCTGTGCTGCATGCATCATAGTCAAGGTGATATTCCTGTACGCCCGCTAGGTCATTCCTCAGCGCAATAACAACATGCGCCGATTCGACATAAAAACCAAAGGGGTAACGCCAGTTAGAGAAATAACGTTGTAAGCCAGCACTAACACCGCATAGACTTGGTAACGTTTATTTTGCCGCAAACCCCTAAAAACCGTAACAAGGGTGCTGGAATATCCGAGTCGCGTCAAGGACTTTATAGTTAATGCAAATTAACCAATAAGGCATCCGTGCAAATCCAGTTGGAGGCTTCTCTGGACGCTCGTGATAACTGGTCCCTCACAACAGTCGGTAAGACAATAGTACCGTGGCTGACATCAGCGCTGCGGTCAGTAATCGCTTACCCGCTATGAACACTATAAACCCCTTCATGTCTCAATATCAGACCGAACCAATCGGTTCGACGTTGTAATTTCAATACAAGCCATTCGCGTCGGTGTTGACGCTCTGTCACCATCCCCTACAGGGAGAGCGCCTGTCATTTGATCAGGTCGCGTCGACCGGTGGCGAAGATTGTCTCCTCTGCGCCACCGCCTTCCATCACTCTGCCATGGGTGATGATCCCAAAGCTGCGGTTTCGCTCCGCTTCTGGCGAGCTATCGCCATGCGGCGCACCAGAACGTAGAACACCGGCGTCAGCACGAGGCCGAACAAAGTGACACCGAGCATTCCGGCAAACACGGCGATACCCATCACATGGCGCATCTCTGCCCCCGCTCCGGTAGCGATTACAAGCGGGACAACACCGGCGATAAAGGCAAGTGAGGTCATCAGGATTGGCCGCAGGCGAAGCCGGGCCGCTTCAAGTACGGCTTTCAGCGGGTCAATACCTTCATCTTCTTTCGCTCTCGCAAACTCGACAATCAGGATCGCGTTTTTGGCGGCGAGACCGACAAGCACGACGAAGCCGATCTGCGTGAAAATGTTGTTGTCGCCTCCCGTAAACCAGACACCTGCGATTGCGGAAAGCAACGCCATCGGCGCGATCAGCAATACCGCGAACGGCAACGACCAGCTGTTGTATTGCGCAGCAAGAATTAGGAACGCGAGCAGGACTGACAGCGGGAAGACGTACATGGCCGTATTCCCCGCCTGTTTCTCCTGATATGCGAGGTCCGTCCATTCGAAAGCCATTCCGGGTGGCAATATCTCCGAAGCGATCCGTTCTATAGCTGCCGTCGCTTGCCCGAACGAATATCCGGCTGCCGGGCCACCGCTGATATCGGCCGACGGAAAACCGTTATAATGCATGACCCGATCTGGTCCCGTGCTGTGTTTGATGGTCAGCAAGGCTGACAACGGGATCATTTCACCCGCAGCATTCCGCACCTTAAGTTGCCCTATGTCCTCCGTTTGCATTCGAAACTTCGCGTCCGCCTGGACCATCACGCGGTAGGTGCGACCGAACCGATTGAAGTCATTCGCATAAAGTGAGCCAAGATTGACCTGCAAGGTCTCGAAGATCGTGTTGAGCGGCACGCCCTGCGATTTCGCCTTAACGCGGTCAATGTCCACCTGCACCTGGGGCGCATTCACCTGGAAGCTAGCAAGCATGCCAGCGAGTTCGGGTGCCTGCATGGCTTTGGCCATAAATGCGCCCTGCGCCTGCGCGAGTGCCTCGAAGCCTAGCCCCGCCCGGTCCTCGATCTGGAACTTGAACCCGCCCGTTGCACCAAGGCCGGGAACAGGTGGTGGCGGGAAGATGCCGGCAAAACCGTCGGGTATCTGACTGAACTTGCCCATCAAACGACCTGCAATCGCAAAGGCGGACAAGGAAGGATCCTTACGCTCATCGAACGGCTTGAGCATCGTGAATATTACGGCAGCGTTGGGGATGTTGACCATGCCATTAACCGAGAGGCCCGGAAACGCGACGACGCTTTCTACGCCCGGCTCGGCAAGCGCGAGCTCCGACATTTTCTTGACGACCGCCTCCGTGCGATCAAGCGAGGCTCCGCTCGGCAGTTGAGCGATACCTACAAGATAATACTTGTCCTGAGCCGGTACGAACCCGTTGGGGACAGCCTGGAAACCCATCCATGTCATTCCGACCAGACCGGCATAGATGAGCAAGACGAGCCCGCTGAACCTGACAGCCCGGCGCACCGACCGGACATAGGCATTCGAGGCGCTGTCGAAAAAACGATTGAACAATCGGAAGAACCATCCGAACAGAGTGTCAATCAGGCGGGTCAGCAGATCGCGCTTCACGTCGCCATGGTGCGGTTTCAGGAGTACGCCCGCAAGCGCAGGAGAAAGGGTGAGAGAGTTGATCGCCGACAGGATGGTCGAGATTGCAATGGTCAGGGCGAACTGCCTGTAGAACTCTCCTTGCAAACCGGACAGGAAAGCTGACGGAATGAACACGGCCGACAGCACCGACGTAATGGCGATAATCGGTCCGGTCACTTCATCCATGGCCTTGCGTGCTGCTTCCTTTGGCGTTTCGCCGAGTGCAATATGACGCTCTACGTTCTCAACGACCACGATAGCGTCGTCAACCACGATACCGATCGACAGCACGAGCCCGAACAATGACAGCGTGTTCAGCGAAAACCCGAACATATACATCAGGGCGAATGTGCCGACCAACGACACCGGCACAGCAACCAAAGGAATGATGGAAGCACGCCAGGTCTGAAGGAAGAGGACGACAACGATCACGACGAGTACGATAGCCTCGAGCAGTGTGATGACCACGGCTTCGAGGGAAGCCTCGACGAATACCGTCGGGTCGTAGGCAATGCGGTACTCTATACTTTCAGGAAAACCTTTCTGTAGCTCTTCCATGGTGTCGCGAATGGCGCTGGAAACTTCGAGCGCGTTCGCACCCGGGCTCTGGATGATCTGGATCGCCAGTGCCGGCTTGCCATCAAGAAGACTGCGAAGAGCGTATGCGTCCGCGCCAAGTTCGATCCGGGCAAGATCCCGCAAACGGGTGACCTGGCCGTCGGTTCCCGTCTTGACGACGATATCGCCGAACTGCTCTTCGTTTGAAAGCCTGCCAAGGGTGTTAACCGTGACCTGGAATGCTGCCGAGGTATCAGGCTGCTGACCGACCGAGCCGGCGGCCACCTGAACGTTCTGCTCCTGGATCGTCGCCACCACATCGGAAGCTGTCAAACCGCGCGCCGCCACCTTGGCCGGGTCAAGCCAGATCCGCATCGAATACTCCCCAGCACCCCAAATCACCACGTCACCTACACCCGGCAAGCGTGCGAGCTGGTCGCGCACCTGCAGAAGGGCATAGTTGGAAAGATAGAGAGGATCGTAGCGTTCGTCCGGCGAGACGAGATGCACGACCATCAGAATGTCGGGTGATGTCTTCTGGGTCACAACGCCGATGCGCTGCACTTCCTGCGGAAGCCGCGGGAGAACCCGCGAGACGCGGTTCTGTACCTGGATTTGCGCCATGTCAGGATCGGTGCCCTGCTGAAAAGTCACCGTAAGTGTCATACGTCCGTCCGTCGCAGCCTGCGAGCTCATGTAAAGCATGTTCTCAACGCCGTTGATGGCCTGCTCGAGCGGTGCAGCAACTGTTTCAGCGATCACCTCGGGATTTGCTCCCGGATAACTCGCCGTAACCTGCACGGTTGGCGGTGTAACCTGTGGATATTCGCTCAGCGGCAGCTTCAAAAGTGTCAGACCGCCGGCAATCAGCATCAGGACAGACAAAACAACCGCAAAAATCGGCCGGTCGACGAAAAACCGAGGAATATTCATCGACGCGCCTCCTGCGTAATCGTCGCGGATGGTTCGACACTGGCGGATTGCCCCGTCACCATCGAAATTATTTGCGGCACCACTCGCATACCTGGACGGACGAGCCCCTTGACGATGATTTTGTCTCCTGGATTAAGCCCGGCTGACACAACACGCAGACCATCAATCATGGGTCCGATTTCCACCGGGCGGTATTCAGCCTTGTCATCAGCTCCGAGTACCAGCACGTAACGGCGTCCCTGATCGCTGCCGATCGCCTGATCATCGACGAGCACCGTCTGGGCCGGTTCGGCGGTAACGAGGTTAACGCGTGCAAAAAGACCAGGTGCCAAACGACCATCAGGGTTGTTTACCACAGCCCGAGCGCGAATCGTTCCGGTGCTCCGGTCTACGCGGTTGCCGAGAAAATCGAATTCTCCGGAATGCGGGAAACCGGCGTCGGTCATCAGCCCCACATGCACCAGCATTTTGCCGGAAGTCTTTCCGGTTTCGATTGACCGCGCCCGTACCACGAGGTCCAGATAGGTCGCTTCGTCAATATCAAAATAGACATAAAGAGGATCGGTCGAGACGATCGTGGTGAGTATTGTCGCCGCTCCAGCCTTGTCACCCGCGACAAGGTTGCCTTCATTGACGAGCACACGATCGACTCGCCCGCTGATCGGAGAAGTGACGCGCGTGAAGGAAAGATCGAGCTCGGCAGCGGCCACCGCCGCGGCCGCTATCTCAACCTGGGCCTGGCGCTGTTGGCGCGCAGTTTGGGCATCATCAAAAGTCTTGCGTGATACCGTCCCGTTAGGTGCCAGTGTTTCGACGCGCTTGAAATCAATCTTTGCCTGATCGAGCATGACAGCCGCCTGCTGCAACTGAGCTTTTGCCGCGTCCACGGCAACCTGAAATGGTCGGGGATCAATCTGGAACAAGAGCTGATCTGCGCGCACCAGTCCGCCCTCAGGAACCGTCACCGTGTCAATAACCCCTCCGACCCGTGGACGAAGTTCAATAAACTTGGTTGCTTTGAAATGACCCGTGAACTCTCTGGCAAGCGCCACTTTGCGCGTGACGACCTCTGCCACCGGCACCTGCGGGGCTGGCATTTCGCCTGGTGAGGCAGCAGCTTTGGACACGGGTTCCTTCGTTTCATGCCCCAGAGTACGGCTGGTATAAGGCTCCACTTCGTCGCGATATACGTAGGCAAGAGTGCCGGCGGCAATGACAACACCCGCCAGAAGGAGGGCGGCTTTCTTATTCATTTCGTTTACCTTTGTAGGAGGCGCGCGATCCAGACTTGCGGGAGATAGTGCGCTCGGTTATTGCGAAGGTGCGGTTTCCAACGATGGAAAGGTCAAGCCCATTGAGAAGTTTTTTTCCCACAGGGTACCCTTACACGTCGTCATGCGCGGCAGCGGACGGCACGTGACCCATTTCGCCAATACGGTTCGAGGAAGTTCGTGTCAGGGAACACCGTGAATTGGTGTTCCCTGAACCAGCAATGAGGGAGCAGCCGGGCTTATCGGCTCCAATCAATGGCTCTCGGCTGGAACCAAGGGGCGCGAAGACTTGCCTTCGTCCGTGCCACTGCCGGTCTGTTTCGCGCCTTTAAAGCGGAGTAGTCGTAGCGCGTTCAGCGTCACGAGGGCCGTCGCGCCGGTGTCGGCAAGCACGGCGATCCACAGCCCCGTGATCCCGAGGATGCTTGTGATGAGAAACAGGCTTTTGAGCGCCAGCGCAAAAATAACATTCTGGTGAATGTTGGCCATTGTAGCGCGCGAAAGTGCCACCAGGTGAGCGACATCGGTGACGCGGCTTTTCAGCAGGGCAGCGTCCGCCGTCTCGATAGCCACATCGGTTCCACCGCCCATAGCGATGCCGACATCCGCGGTCGCAAGAGCAGGTGCATCGTTAATGCCGTCGCCAACCATTGCCACTTTGGCCTTCCGCTTCATCTCATTGACGAGATCGAGCTTGTTCTGTGGCAGCAACTCAGCTTTCCAGTCGATCCCAAGATCCTTGGCGATGGACTGCGCGGCTCGGCGATTGTCGCCGGTCAGCATGACGGAGCGAATCCCCATTGCCTTGAGTTGGGCAACACCTTCACGCGCATCACGTCGGGGTTCGTCGCGCAAGGCTACGAGGCCGAGCACCTCCCTCGCCTGTTCGTCAAACAGAACGGCGACGGTATTTCCGCTTTCCTCGAGCTTCTCGATGGTCTTGCGTTCCAATGGTCCGAGGTTTGCCACTTGTGCGGCATGGGTAGGCGAACTGACCGCCAGGCGGAGGCCTTTCACTGTGGCATGCACCGCCTTGCCAGCTGTGGCGGAAGCGTCGGTTGCGGGTGGGATAGCGATCCCGGCGGCTTCCGTATGTCCTATGATCGCTTTCGCGAGCGGGTGATTCGAACCGCTCTCCACTGCCGCGGCGAGGGCAAGGACGTTCATCTCGTCACCTTTCCCGAATGCAAACACTTCTGTTACGCGCGGCTTCCCCTCGGTCAACGTGCCTGTCTTGTCGAAGGCTATGGCAGTCACCTTGCCTATAATTTCGAGCGCATGGCCTCCCTTTATAAGGAGGCCGCGGCGGGTGCCGACCGCCAGACCAGAGGCAATCGCGGCTGGCGTGGATAGGACCAGCGCGCAGGGGCAGGCGATCAGCAGAAGCGCGAGACCGCGATAAAGCCAGGTGTACCAATCTTCTCCCATGGCTACTGGTGGCACTGTGATGATCAGAGCAGCATCAGCATCACCGCAGGCGTATAGTAGCGACTGAACTTCTCGATAAATCGGGCCGTTGGTGCCTTGGATGATTGAGCCTGTTCAACGAGATGGATGATACGCGAGATCGTGTTGTCGGCCGCCGTTTTCTCGACGCGAACCTGGAGGACACCGTCGACGTTGATAGAGCCAGCGAATATGCTGTCGCCCTTTGCTTTTTCCCGCGGCATGGATTCTCCGGTAACAGCAGACTCGTCGAGGCTGGAAGTTCCCAGAATGATTTGCCCGTCAGCGGGTACGCGATCGCCCGGACGCACCAGCACAAGATCGTTCACGCGGAGGGAAGCCGCAGCAATGCCGCGCTGGCCGCCGTTGGGGTCGAGTAGAACCGCTGTCTTGGGTACGAGTGACGCAAGTGCCTTGATGCCTGCCCTCGCCCGACCTGCCGCTACACTTTCAAGAAGCTCGCCGACGGCGAACAAAAATACCACCGCGGCCGCCTCTTCCGCTTCACCGATAACAAGAGCGCCCACGGCAGCTACCGACATCAGTGTTTCTATCGAGAACGGAGATCCGGAGACTGCGAGCGCGAAAGCCTTGCGGGCGAACGGGATGACTCCTGCGACGACGGCAGCGGCAAAAATCCATTCAGCATAGAGCGGGATGAACTGGGCGATCGCATAAGCTGAGCCCATCAGCAGGCCGAGAGCGACAACATGCCTGCCCTTACGCGTTTGCCACCAGCTTTGATTGCGCATCGGCGGTACAGTGGCCGCCTCAAGTTCGACGTCGTGGCCGGCATCAAATGATGATGATAGCTGGCGTGTTTCCGACACCCCGAAGCCGAGACTTTTTATCATCTTCTCAATGTCGGAGACTTTCGTGACCGAATTGGTAGCAAGCGTAAGCTGAAGCATCTCTGTCGTGAAATTCACGCGAACGTCCGAAACGTCGTTGATGCGGGCCAGCGCAACCTCAATCTTGCCGACGCAGCTGGCGCAATCCATACCCTCGATCCGCATCGAAACATTGGGCAGGGAGTTCGCGTCCGTGTGAGGAACGGGTGCTTGCGCAGCGTGACTGTGTCCACTGCAGTCACCCCCATCATGATCATGATCGTGCCCATGGTGGTGGTCATGCTCGTGGTTGTGATCATGGTCGTGCTTGTGGCCGTCGGTTCCACACCCGGACGATGGGTCCTTCTTTCCCTGGTCGTGGTCATGATCATGGTTGCCGGAGCATCCTCCGGCATGGGAGTGTCCGCGCTCGGCTTGCATTAAAGGCGTGGCGGATGCCGGCAATGCCGTAACGTCAAATCCCAGCGAACGGATCTTCTTGGCAATGTCCTTCGCTGTCGTCTTGCTGGCAGGGTCTCGCGAAAAAGACAATGTCTCGGTGGCGAAGTTGACGGCCACGTCTGAAATTCCACCCATACGACCCAACGCAGTTTCAATCTTCCCGACGCAACTTGCACAATCCATGCCGTCGACGTGAAAGCCGAGCCGTTCCCCTACTCCCGCCGTTGAAAGTTTTTTCGTCATTCTGATTCTCCTTCTCGCCGGAGCAGTCGGGCGTATCGCCTTTAGGGACCTGCATGGCTTCAATGGGAATCAATACCAACACATGAATAACTATTCAAGTGTTGGTATTCGAAATATCTCTGGTCTGTCCGCGTGTATGTCTGGACAGCACCCCACGATCGAGAATGACGTTCGCAGACTGTTCAGGAATAGGTCAAGCCCCAAGCACAGGTGTCCGCCCTGATCACTCGTCCGCATGATCTTCCGAGATGTGCGTCGCCATGTCCTGTAGCACCTGGCTGACGTGCTGGTCGGCTATCTCGTAAAAAATCTGCTTTGACTGACGTACGCCGCTGACGAGACGTGCTCCCCGCAAAAGGCGAAGGTGATGGCTGACAAGGGATAAGGACAGATCCAATCTTTCTGCAATCTCGCTCACAGATATCGGGCCGGCCAGACAGCTCAAAATTATCTTCAAACGAGACGGATCGCCGAGCAGGCGAAAGGTTTCCGCCAGAATCGTAATTTCGTTCGGAGATAAAGAGGATTGATCCAGCGACTGAACGGGCACCCCGGCGGTCGCGGAGCTTTCAATGTCGTTCTGTTTCACTTTGTGGGCTTTAGGCTTAAGAGGTGTCATGGGGCTCAAACTACCTGTACAGAAAAGATGCTCGCTGAATTGTTCACAGTGAGACGCAGCCCACCATGATAATGAAATACCATTACAGGAAGAACGAGCAATCGCAATGCGTCAGCAAGTGCCTCCCGGCCGGCCAGCTCTCGATTCACTCCCGATATTCCCGGACTGGCCAAATGCCTTTTGAAACAGCCCTTGACCTTACAAGCGCTGGAAGCCGCACCCTCTAGTCACTGTGCTCTACCCGGCAGATCTCCACACGGTCGGCGCGAGTGAACCCGCATCAGTTTCATAGAAGGCAAGAACATGACGGAAGTCAGCATACGGAGCATTCTCATCTATACGACCCCAACTTGTCCAGATTGCCATGCACTCAAGCAGTGGCTTAACCAGCAAGAAATCGCCTACGAGGAACGCGATCTTACCAACCCGCAGATCGCCGCGGAGGCAAAAGAGCGGACTGGCGTGCGGGTAGCGCCGATCACAATCGTCGGTTCCGAAATGTTTTACGGAACATTCCAGAATCAGAAGCCGGGTATCATCAGAGCGCTTGGATTGACGCAAGGACGTGTGGAGAAGCGGGCATGACCGCCAAACTCGTTCAGATCCGCCAGTCTCGAATCACCTTTGGAGTCCAGGACAGTCAGACCATCCTTGACGCAGCACTTGCCGCCGGCATTCCCTATCCGGATGGATGCCGATCCGGACGCTGCGGCTCCTGCAAGTCCCGGTTGATCGAGGGTTCTGTGGAACTGCTTCAGCATTCGCGCTTCGCGCTAACCGATGAGGACAAAAAAGACGGGTTTATCCTGGCTTGCCGAGCGTTGCCTCAGACTGATGCGGCGGTTGCATGGCTCGGCAACGACGACGAGGTCCCGCCTCCACAACGCCTTAACGGCGTTGTGACCTGCCTTGATGATCTCACCCACGACATCAAACTGGTCCGGATTGCGCCCGAAGATGGCGCTCCTTTGCTGTTTGTCGCCGGCCAGTATGCCCAGGTGGGATTCAGTGGAGTCCCTCTCCGCAGCTACTCCATGGCCAACTGCCATGGCGATGATGGCTTGGAGTTCCACATTCGGCGTGTTCCCGGCGGCATCACCTCGGAGCATGTGCATAGCGCGTTGACTATCGGCGATAAAGCAACGCTTGAGTTCCCCCTTGGCTCTTCTTTCCTACGCCAGCATCATTCCGGCCCGATCCTGTGCATCGCGGGGGGCTCCGGGATAGCGCCAATTAAATCAATTGTGAAAACTGCTCTCGCCCATGGCATGAAGCAACCAATCCATGCCTACTTCGGCGTCCGGGCCGAGCGCGATCTCTATCTTGTCGAGCATTTTACCGCCCTCGCCAGACGGCATCCCAACTTAACCTTCGCACCCGTACTGTCCGAGGCGCAGTCCACTCAATTCAGAAGAGGGTTCGTCACGCAGGCCGTGGCAGAAGATCTTTCCGATCTCGACGGCTGGAAGGCCTACGTTTCTGGTCCCCCACCGATGGTAGACGCGGCAATGGAGGTCGCTTTTGCGCGCGGATTGCGCAAGGAAGACATGCATGCCGACGTGTTCTTTACCCCGGAATAGCTGCCGACGCCAATTCCGGCCTAGTAGTGCTGCCCCCGGGCAATAAGGTCCTTACTCGAGCGGAATGACAAAGACTCGCCGCGAATATAATCGCGGCGGGCCTTTATTTCATTGCCTGATACAGACTAGGCCTGCACGTCGACCGTACCCATCATACCAAGCTGTTCGTGCTCAAGGATGTGGCAGTGATACATGCGCGGCCCCGGCAGGTCTTGACGAAGCAGTATCCGCACCGTTTCGCCAGCCACGATGTTTACAGTATCCTTCCACGCGCGATAGGATGGCTTCGTGACCTTCCCATCCTTTTCGTGCTCCATGATCTGAAACTGCGTCCCATGCACATGGAATGGATGATCCATATCCGCCTGATTGACGACTTCCCAGAGCTCGACCTGCCCGACTTTTGATACTTCGTCTATGCGGTTCATGTCGAAGCTGACACCGTTGATCAGGAACTTCATCTCCATGCTGTCGGAAGGCATAGACATGTTGGAGTGATCCATCCCCTGCATCGGCATGCTGCCATGATCCATTCCGCCCATCGTTTCCGTCAGCGCAAAACGGCGTGTGACAACGGGGCTTCCGAGCAATTCGATCGAGCGCAGCTTTTCCGGTATGGCCGGCGTCGCAGCCACCGCCTCATTTGATACGTTGGCCGTCAGCAGGATCATGCCGGCCTCATTCGGCTTGCCGGATCCCATCCAACCGCGCTCATATTCGAGCGTAGTGAGCTTTGCTGCTCCCGGTTTGTCGAAGGAAACGATCAATTCAATGCGTTCGGCCGGCGTGAGCAGCAGTTCGTCGACGGCGACAGGCATTTCGATGAGGCCGCCATCTGTTCCAATAATGGTCATGCTGGCGTTCTCGAACTTGAGCCGCAGGAACCGGGCATTCGTCGCATTAAAGAGACGCAAGCGGCGCTTTTCGCCAAGCGCTACGGTCATCGTCGGGTTCTTCTGTCCGTTTACCAGCACATGGTCGCCGACGCGGCCATTCATAAAATCGGCCATGGTACTATCCGGCATTGTTCCGTCCGCGGCGATCCTCAGGTCGGTGAGCATAAGGATCGTGTCGCCGTAGTGCGGCGGGACAGGATCATCCATTGGTTTGACCAGAAAGATACCGGCAAGTCCGCGATAGACCTGCTCGGCTGTAAAACCATGCGGATGGGGATGAAACCAATAAGAAGCTGCGCTGCCCTCTGGCAGTTCGAACGCATAGATGCGCTCACCACCAGAGGTAACAGGGTCACCGGGATTACCATCCTGATCGGCTGGGACCGGCATGCCATGCCAGTGGATCGTTGTGGGTTGATCAGGAATCCTGTTCTTGAAGATGATCTCGACTTTATCGCCCTCATTTGCCTCGACGACAGGGTTTGTACCATTATAAAGAAGAACAGGCGTATCAAGTCCTTCAACGAACCGCATCACGCCTGGTTCTGCTACGAGCTCAGCTTTGAATAGTCCGGGCACACCCGACTGATTGACCAGACGTGGCAACTCCTTCAGCGCCTGCCCCTCCGGCAAAACGGGATTGGCGACCGTTGTGGGCATATTGTGATCACCATGGCCGCTCATGCCACCCACATCATGCTTCATCTGGGCAGTCGCAGGCCCGGCAACAACGAGTCCCGTAAGGCTCGCCAGAAAAGTTCGCCGATGCATTTGTCCTCTTCCTCTCAGTTATTCGACCGTCTACGGCGAGACCGCTCGACGATGTCTTTCGGTTTTTCTTTGTCAAACGCGACGCTGATAGTCACATGTCGGATCTTACTCGTCGCGTGCCGTGAGCCATTTCTTCATCATGGCGATCTCGCCTTCCTGGGACTTGATTACTTCGTCGGCTAGTTTGCGAACCTCGGGATCCTTTCCATGTTCAAGCACGATTTTTGCCATATCGATCGCGCCCTGATGGTGCGGAATCATGCCGCGCATCAAGTCGATGTCGGCATCGCCGGTGTACTCGACCATCATGTCCTTATGCATTCCGTCGTTGACGGCTATGTAAGCTTTCGTCGACGGATTGCCGGAGGTCGACATGTTCATTCCCGGCATATTATGATCTTGCATGGCATTGTCCTTTTTCATTTGGCTTTGTGCGATCGCTAGGCTGGCACTGATGGCGAGCGCTCCGGCGATGAAGATGGGGGTGAGCCTGTTCATGATCGCGCTTCGCTTCAGTTCACGACTGCTGGATAGCCAGCTTCTTCGAGAACGCTTAGAAGGGCAGCCGAAGTAGCAAACGTTTCGACCTTGACCAGGCGCGCGCCGGGATTGGTCTCGATTTTGGCATCGGGATCGACTGACTGAATCGCCTTGGTGACGGATTTTGCGCAACTCCCGCAAGTCATACTTTCAATTCTGAGTTCCATAGAAGTTCTCCTTGGCCTGAGTGCCATGATCATGAAATGGGGCTTCCAACCATGGCAAGGTCAAGGGCACCGACGTCGAATTTTTGCTATTGACCTTCCCATGGTTGGAAGCCCCATCTTGAGTCCGAACCTGAATTTCGGAACAAAAAGGAGGCGGCTATGAATGCCCCCGTTCGAACGACCAACTTATCCGGGACGATTTCGCTACCTATCGAGGGTATGACCTGCGCGTCCTGCGTCAGCCGTATCGAAAGAGCCTTGAAAGCAGTCCCCGGTGTAGATGCCGCGTCGGTCAACCTGGCGACGGAACGTGCGAGCATCACAACCGAATCAGCCGTCCCTCGCGCAAAGCTTATCGAGGCTATCGAAAACGTTGGTTATTCCGTGCCGGAAAAGTCATTAAGTTTGGCTGGTTCGATAGAGCTATCCATTGAGGGCATGACCTGCGCATCCTGCGTCGGCCGGGTCGAGCGGGCGCTGAAGGCTATTCCCGGCGTGACTGAGGCTGTGGTCAATCTGGCGACGGAGCGCGCGACGGTCAAGGGAACAGCAGATACAGCGAACCTGATCGCGGCGATCCAGGCTGTTGGTTACGAGGCGCAGGTCATCGGCGGAACAGACAGCAAGAGCGGTGAAGACGATAACGCGGACCGCGCAGAGAAGAAAGAAACAGAGCGCCGCGAGCTGACCCGTGACTTCATTATCGCTGCAGTGCTTACCGCGCCGATCTTTCTGATTGAGATGGGGTCCCATCTCATTCCTGGCGTGCATGGCCTCATCGAATCAACGATCGGCATGCAGTGGAGCTGGTACATCCAGTTTACACTGACAACGCTTGTGCTCTTCATTCCAGGCATTCGTTTCTATGAAAAGGGCCTCCCGGCGCTTTGGCGTCTTGCCCCTGACATGAACTCACTTGTGGCCGTTGGCTCACTTGCTGCCTATGGGTATTCACTGGTCTCAACCTTTGCCCCTGGGTTTCTGCCAGCCGGTACGATCAACGTCTATTTTGAAGCAGCCGCGGTCATCGTTACGCTTATTCTGCTCGGCCGCCTGCTTGAGGCACGTGCCAAAGGAAGGACTTCAGAAGCGATAAAGCGCCTGGCAGGCCTTCAAGCCAGGACAGCGCGCGTCCGCAGGGAGGGAAAGACGGTCGACCTGCCTATTGGCTCGGTCGTTACCAGCGATATAGTCGAGGTTCGCCCCGGAGAACGTCTGCCCGTCGATGGCGAGGTGGTCGAAGGCAACAGCTATGTAGACGAGTCGATGATCACAGGGGAGCCGGTTCCGGTTTCAAAGTCGGTGGGTAGTGAAGTCGTCGGCGGGACAGTCAACCAGAAGGGCGCATTCGCGTTTCGCGCAACGGCGGTCGGCGGCAATACTGTGCTTTCGCAGATCATCCGCATGGTTGAAGAAGCTCAAGGCTCCAAACTGCCAATTCAGGCGCTGGTTGACAAGGTCACCATGTGGTTTGTACCGGCCGTCTTCGCGGT
Organism: Phyllobacterium sp. K27; assembly: GCF_054796155.1. NCBI lineage: Bacteria > Pseudomonadati > Pseudomonadota > Alphaproteobacteria > Hyphomicrobiales > Phyllobacteriaceae > Phyllobacterium > Phyllobacterium sp. K27. Next base: position 512,637 of record NZ_JBTWND010000003.1, read on the forward strand.
AGCGGCGCTGACCTTTGCCGCATGGCTCACCTTCGGTCCGTCTCCCGCGCTCACCTTCGCATTGGTCAATGCTGTCGCTGTTTTAATTATCGCCTGCCCGTGCGCCATGGGTCTGGCGACGCCGACCTCGATCATGGTGGGAACCGGCCGCGGTGCGGAACTTGGTGTTCTGTTCCGCAAGGGTGAAGCGCTCCAGTTGCTGAAGGACGCCAAGGTTGTGGCGCTAGATAAGACCGGCACATTGACCGAAGGCAAGCCTGCCCTGACTGATCTGGAACTGGCCGCCGGCTTCGATCGCTCGATTGTTCTTAGTCTTGTCGCTGCTGTCGAGGCCAAGTCGGAACACCCGATTGCCAGCGCGATCGTGGACGCCGCCACCAGGGAAGGTATTTCGCTGCCGGCCGTGACGAACTTCGAATCGGTGACGGGCTTCGGCGTCAAGGCCAAGGTCGACGGCAAACGCGTCGAGATCGGCGCAGACCGCTATATGGTCGAACTCGGCTATGACGTGGCAGCGTTTGCCAAGGTTGCCGAGCGTCTGGGCAACGAGGGCAAGTCGCCCCTGTATGCCGCAATCAACGGCAAGCTCGCGGCGATCATCGCCGTTGCCGACCCGATCAAAGACGGCACGCCTGCGGCAATCAAGGCCCTGCATGATCTCGGCCTCAAGGTAGCGATGATCACCGGCGACAATACCCGCACGGCCAAGGCTATAGCGGCTCGGCTGGGCATTGATGAAGTGGTGGCGGAAGTACTGCCTGACGGCAAGGTCGATGCGGTCGGCCGCCTGAGGGAGACGTACGGCAAGGTCGCCTTTGTCGGCGACGGCATCAACGACGCCCCGGCTTTGGCGGAGGCTGATGTGGGGCTTGCCATCGGCACGGGTACGGACATTGCGATCGAGGCGGCGGATGTCGTACTGATGTCGGGCAGCCTGCAGGGAGTACCGAACGCGATCGCGCTGTCAAAGGCGACGATCGGCAACATCGGGCAGAATTTGTTCTGGGCGTTTGCCTACAACACGGCCCTGATTCCGGTTGCAGCGGGTCTTCTTTATCCGGCCTATGGCATCTTGCTGTCGCCAGTCTTTGCCGCAGGCGCGATGGCCTTTTCGAGTGTGTTCGTGCTGGGCAATGCGCTTCGGTTGCGCACGTTCAAAGTGGCTGACTAACAGACCACAGCGGTCGATCCCATATCTTGATCGACCGCGGCTCTTTAAAGGAGAGAATTTATGAATATCGGACAGGCATCAAAAGCATCGGGCGTCTCGGCCAAGATGATTCGTTATTATGAACAGACAGGCCTCATTCCGGCGGCGGACCGAAAGTCTTCCGGCTATCGCGATTACTCGAGCACCGATGTCCATATGCTGCGCTTCATCCGCCGGGCGCGAGACCTCGGTTTTTCGGTTGCCGCGATCAGCGATCTTCTCGGGCTGTGGCGTGACGATACCCGGCAAAGCGCAGAAGTAAAACGCTTGGCGCAAGGTCACATCGAAGAACTGGAAAAGAAGATAAGGGGTCTCCAGGAGATGTCCAACACGCTCACAATGCTGGTGAATGCTTGTCATGGTGACCGCCGCCCGCATTGTCCGATATTACAGGGACTGGAGACCGATCCAGAAGATGAAGACATGTCGATCTCTCCTCGCAGGGGAGCTGTCGCAGAGCTATCACAAAAAAGGATTTGATCTACTTCACATGCGAGGCCACGGAGTAGCGCATGTGGCTGATTATTCGGCCGAGCCAACAGCCAGCGTCTGGCAAGACTTCGTCCATCTCGAACATTTTATCCATTTTGCGAACACAGAGAGTTTGCTGTCCGCGCAGCTATGGCATGGCCAGCATCCGCTCCATCAACGACATGACCATGGCCTTGACCTCGGCCGCCAGCCACGTTCCCGCGCTTGAGGCCCCTCTCACCGTGGCCTATACCCCCACTCTAATCCAAGCAATTGGCCGACAGTATGCACGTCCTTGTCGCCGCGGCCCGAAAGATTGACGATCATGATTTTATCCTGAGCCATTTTGGGTGCAATCTTCACCGCATGGGCAATCGCATGCGCCGATTCCAGCGCAGGAATAATGCCTTCCGTCCGGGTTGTCAGCGTAAAGGCGTCCAGCGCTTCATTGTCGAGGATCGGAACGTAGGAAACCCGGCCGGTATCACGCAGCCATGAATGTTCAGGACCAACGCCCGGATAATCGAGACCGGCGGAAACCGAATGGCCATCGAGAATCTGGCCATCGGCGTTCTGCAACAGATAGGTGCGATTGCCATGCAAGACGCCCGGCCGGCCTGCGCTCATTGATGCGCAATGTTCTTCGCCGTCCAATCCGCGCCCACCTGCTTCAATGCCGATAATCTCAACGCTCTTGTCGTCAAGGAATGAATGAAACAGCCCGATTGCATTGGAACCACCGCCAACAGCTGCGATAATCGTATCGGGAAGGCGGCCTTCACGCTCCAATATCTGCTCGCGGGCTTCTGTGCCGATAACCGACTGGAAGTCGCGCACGAGTTCGGGATAGGGATGGGGACCTGCCGCAGTGCCGATCAGGTAATAGGTGTCATCGACATTGGAGACCATGTCGCGCAGGGCTTCATTCATCGCATCTTTCAGCGTGCCATGACCTGATGATACGGGCTTGACCTCGGCGCCCAACAGTTTCATGCGAAAGACATTTGGCTTCTGACGCTCAACGTCGGTCGCGCCCATATACACCACACAAGGCAGGCCGAACCGCGCGGCCACGGTCGCCGAAGCAACGCCGTGCTGACCAGCGCCAGTTTCGGCAATGATACGGGTCTTGCCCATACGCTTGGCAAGAAGAATCTGGCCGAGGCAATTATTGATCTTGTGGCTACCCGTGTGGTTCAGGTCTTCGCGCTTGAAGTAAATCTTGGCGCCGCCATCCAGACCCTGATCTTTGGCCAGCTGACGCACATGTTTGGTCAGGCCTTCCGCATAATAGAGCTTTGAGGGCCGTCCGGCATAGTGGGTCGAGAGTTCCTGAAGCTCGGCCTTGAAGGACGGATCATTCATTGCGCCATAATAGGCCTGCTGGAATTCAAGAATGAGCGGCATTAAGGTTTCGGCAACGAACCGTCCGCCGAAAATGCCGAACATGCCCTCTTCGTCGGGGCCTGTCTTGAATGAATTGGCGTCAGTTAAGGCTGTCAAGTCGGGTTCCCTTAAGTTTGTCATCGAACGCTACCATCGCTAGCCTATAAAAAAGCTTGCCCGCTGGGAGAACAGAGCACGCTCTAATCGTTATTAGTGGACTGTGAAGAAATCGTTTGGGTTAGCGAGACATCATCTGCACCACAAGGCAACGATCACCATCAAGGCTGCAAAAGTGGTTGCCAAGCTGAGCCTTGAACATTTCATGCTCCATCACTGTTATTTCGTTTCCGAAAGGTATAACGGATCGGTGACAGCCACGTGAATTGAATGGTCCTTTCGCAAGCGATTTCTGTTACCTGGTAACAGGTGGGACTAGGATCAGTGGAGGTGTGAAAGTCCTGGACAATCGCACTTAACTGACGACCACAAAGGCTGCCAATGGATGTCGGCGTCTCGAACCGTTCGAGCTTGCGGTGTTTTCCGAGACATCACTTTGCAGTCACGAAGGACCCCGCCACGGCACAATCCACTGAATTGCAAGCAGTTTCAACGACATCGGCCACAGCAAATGAGATCGACTGAGAATCTTGAGGGGAGCTCATCGGAGGTGCTGGCGGCATCGGCATCGGCTTTGCCATCGCTTCCGCTGACGTCGCCTTGAGCCAAGTTTGGCTTTACGGATGTGCTCGCGTTCGCGTTTCGATCCATGGACTATTTTCCGCATTGGCTCCGCATACAGATCATGATGCCAAGAAACCGCCATTTCGATGTAATGGGCCATCTGACGACACTGCGCCGTTATGCCCGCTCGCTTACCCATAGGCGACGTCGATGCCGAGGATCTCGTGCATGATGCACTTGTTCGTACCTATGAAAAGCGCGCAAGCTTCCAAACCGAGCGTAATCTGCGGGCATGGCTTCTCTCATTGACTCGCGAGAGCGGAACACCGTTATGCAAGGTTTGCCATCCCAAGAACCAGGCCAACCGCTGCGCACCCAGCGAGAACTGTCACCGGGCCGAGCTTGAACCGGAACACCGCGATAAGAGCAGCCAGCACCAGCGCCGCAGCAGGCAGGTTCAGTGTGGACCAGGCGGGCGCATCGATATTGAGGCCGAAGGACGTGATCGTCCGTACCTCACCGAAAACAACATGCAGACCAAACCAGACTGCAAGATTCATGATCACACCCACGACGGCGGCTGTGATCGCCGTCAGGGCTGCTGTCAGCACTTTGTTGTCGCGCAAGCGCTCGATAAAAGGGGCGCCTAGGAATATCCAGAGGAAGCACGGCGTGAACGTCACCCAGGTCGTCAGAAGGCCACCCAGCGTTCCCGCCATCAACGGTGATATGCTGCCCGCCTCGCGAAAGGCTCCCATGAAGCCCACGAACTGCGTCACCATGATAAGTGGCCCGGGCGTGGTCTCGGCCATGCCGAGCCCGTCCAACATCTCGCCGGGGGCGAGCCAGCCGAAGTTCTGCACCGCCTCTTGCGCGACATATGCCAAGACTGCATAGGCGCCGCCAAAGGTCACTACAGCCATAACGCTGAAGAATCCTGCGATCTGGGCAAAAACGTTGGCCGGACCGAAGACGGCGAACAGCAGGGCGACTGGAACCAACCAGAGCACGAGGAACACCACCGAGACGCGAAACGCCCAGCCTCGGTTAACCTGCGTGTGATCCGGCGATTCCTCGCCCAGCAGGGTGCCGGCGTCATCGATTTGGACCTTGCTCACCTTGCCGTGTCCGCCGCCGCCATGGAACGCGGCCAGGCCCGCACGCGCACCGAAAAATCCGAGCAACCCAGCAATCAGGATGATGAACGGGAAAGGCACGGCGAAGCCGAAGATCGCCACAAACGAGGCCGCGGCGATGGCGACCATCGCGCTGTTCTTCAGGGCGCGCGAGCCGATGCGGATGACCGCCTGCACGACAATCGCAAGCACCGCGGCCTTGAGCCCGAAAAACAGCGCCTCGACCGGCCCGACATTGCCGTAGAGCGCATAGATCCAGCTGAGCGCCATGATCGACACGACGCCCGGCAGCACGAACAGTATCCCCGCGATGATGCCGCCCAGCGTGCGGTGCATGAGCCAGCCGATATAAACGGCGAGCTGCATTGCCTCCGGGCCAGGCAGCAGCATGCAGTAATTGAGCGCATGAAGAAAACGCTTCTCGCCCAACCAGCGCTGCTCTTCGACGAGAATCCGGTGCATGAGTGCAATCTGGCCGGCCGGACCGCCAAAGCTCAGCAAGCCGATGCGGGCCCAGATGCGAGTGGCCGTGGCCAGAGTTGGATATGCGTGCTCCTGCATCATTCTGCCTTCGGCTTGTTCGTGGGCCAGTTGTGGGTCTCGTCGGTTGCATCCCGCGCCCAGCGATAAAAGGCGTCATAGAGCAGCAATCCAGCTTCCAGTTGCTCCAGATCGTCGGAATACATCCGCGACAGGCCGAGCGAAGCCGCGAGGAGACCGGCCGCCTCGGGTGCGAGATCGAGCCGGGCTGTATCGGCGCCGCGGACGACGGTCGCGAGCCGGTCGAGAGCGGGAGTGTTCAGGCCGAACTCGGCCAGCATCACGTCGAAGGTGCAGTCCTCGCCCCGGTGGCTCCAGAACACATCCTCGATGTCGAAGGGCGCAGCGTTGTAACGTTCGGCGACGCCCACCACCTCTGCGGGCGCCACGAACAGGATGATCGCACGGGGGTCGAGAAAGCGCCGGATCAGCCAGGGACAAGCGATGCGGTCGATCTTCGGACGCGACCGGGTGACCCAAATGGTGCGGCCTTGCGCGTCTCGCGCGGGCAGCTTGGCAGGGTCGATCAAGGGGAGGCCGGCCGCGCGCCAGGCGTCGAATCCGCCCTCGAGATATTCCGAGGAGCAACCCTCGGCGCGCAGCCAGGCGGCCGTGCCCTGACTGCGCCGGTGGCCGGCCTGACAGACGGCGATCGACGGCTGTCCTCCGAGCTGCGGCGCGAGGGCGGCGAGCGCCTGGTCATCGATCCGGGTGGCGCCAGGGAGCAACCGTGGATCGGCGGCGACATCCTCCTCGGACCGCACGTCGAGCAAGAGCGGAGCTCTAGGGGTTCCGATGATGCGGGTAAGTTTATCGAACGAAATGGCATTGGGCGCAGGCATATGCGTTCCTCCGTCTCCGGGGTTAATGTGGAACGCGATCTTCGGCTGGCGCCTCGTGGGGAGCTCGCAATCCCCATAATTTTAGATACGAAAGACCGGGCAGCACGTCAAGAACTCTATATGCGCGTCAGCATATAAGTCGTGAAGTCGAAATACGGCCTTGGCCGCACGTGCCCAGATGAAAATCGACTGGTCACAAAGCGGGGATTCCGCGCGAAGTATATTGCTCCACCAACACGGAGCACGGAAATGGAAAAATCCGATCATACATGCCTTGATCAGTATCTCGCTTCATTCGAAGAAAGCCTTGCATCCAGAAAATACAAGCCGGATAGGGTTCGACCCAACATAGGTACCGAAAGTTCCATGCATTTTTTGCTACAACCTTGAAAGCATGGACAGTTTAGCGATTTCCAATTCCCAAACCGTGTTGGTGTTTGACCAGTTCATTTTGGGGGTAGGATTCCGAGTGAGTCTCGCAGCTTCTCGAAAGAATTGGAACAATGACAAGGACAGCAAAGAAGGCGAATGCCGTCAACCTGCTATTCAGACAGGGCTGTGTGGTCGTCGCCGTTCTCAGGACGTCATTGCCGCCGGTGCCTAAAGCCGCTTGAATGCCGCGCCCAGCCAGTCGCGCCATTTGGGCCCACTCGTCGTGGCCCGATGTTCGGCATCGTTGCCGTACCAATAGCAGGTTATACTGGCGTTTGTAGTGTCGCCGACGCCATACGTCCCGATCAGCACGATGCCTGGGGCAGGCCGGCTCAGCCGCAGCAGGATATAGCGTTGCGTTTCGTCTTGGTGCACGCGCTCGACAGTTTCTCGGGCGTTTGTGTCGGCGGTGGAACCCGCCGAAGTGCACTCTGCGGAAGGATTTCAATATCTTGTCGTTCTCAATTGCCCAAGCAACAAAAGAGAATGACAGACGATCAGAAGGTACTGATTGCATGAGATGGTGCCGCCTCGCTCTTATCAGGATTTATAAGTTTGAAGAGCGTGACGAATTTCCCACCGGATAAATCTAGTCCAAACAGAAGAGGCGGCTTATCTCCCTACTCCCTTCTGCAATGGAAGAGACGCGGACTGGATTCCACTTGGCGCGAAGCTCAATCCGCTGTGTTCGATCCCAGGTCAGTTATCAGGCGGCCGCAGAGCCCGCACCTAAAGCTGCGTTGGCAGCCCCAGCCTGGATTTCATCCTGGAACTTGTCCAGGAAGTCCTCTCGCCCGATCTCGCCCAAATCAACCGCCTTTGCCCCTCCTGCTGCAATGAACGTCACGTCAGTGATACCGATGACGTTCAGGATCAGGCACAGATACTGGGTCGCGATGTCTCGATCGCGGATTGGGGAACCTTCGGTGTAAACGCCCCCGGAAGCCATTAGTACAGTCGCACTCTTGCCGCTGACAAGGCCCTTGCCATCCATCCCGAGCGTCAACCCCTTGCGGACAATGTGGTCAACCCAAGCCTTGAGCGCCGCCGGAATGTTGTAGTTGTACACGGGCGTGGCAATGACGAGATGGTCGGTCGCCAGCAGCTCCGCGACGAGTTCGTCCGATAGCCGGAGCACTTCTTTCATTTCGGTTGAATGCTGCCCGGGCGGCGTGAAATAAGCCTGGAGCCACGGCGCGTTCACAAACGACAGGTCCGTTTCCATCAGATCACGGGTAACCACCTGCCCACCGGGATGGGCTGCCTGCCATTCGGCGACGAAGCGATGGGTGAGATTGCGCGAAATCGAAGAATCACCGCGCGGACTGGTTTCGACAACGAGAAGGTGGGGCATGAATGGTATCCTTGGATTTGAGTTGGCCGAAGCGGAAGCCGAAGTTCGGCGCGCCGAGAGCATGAGGACAGCTTGCGCACTGGACGGTATTAATTGAAAGAGATAATGATCCGATCATCTCTATCGGTTTGGATGATGGAATGTTGGGCAGTTTGACCTTGGACCAGCTGCGCGTGCTGGTGGCGATCGCCGAAACCGGCAGCTTCTCGGCTGCCGGTCGCAAGCTCCACCGTGCGCAGTCCGCGATCAGCCAAGCCGTTGCAACGCTGGAAGACGTGCAGGGGGTGATCCTGTTCGATCGGAGCAGCTATCGCCCGCACCTGACGGATGCAGGCCGCGCGCTGGTCGCCCAGGCTCGTGTCGTCCTCTCGGGCACGGCACGTTTCGAGGCGATGGCCGCTGCCACTCGGAATGGACTGGAGCCCGAGCTTGCAGTCGCAATTGATCCGCTGGTACCCACAGCTTCGTTTATCGACAGCCTGCATGCACTTCGCGATGCGTTTCCTCACCTGCCGGTGAGCTTCTCGACAGAGGGCCTGGGCGGCGCCGAGCGACGATTGCGCCGGGGAGATGCTGCGCTCGCGTTCTGCGTGCTTCTGCCTGATGTGCCTGAGGATGTTGTGGCTTTGCCATTGCTTGGCGTGCGCCTGATTCCGGTCGTGTCGCCAGACCATCTGCTCGCCCGGCTCGGCCGACCGGTTACGCGCGCGGACCTGGATGAGCATGTCCAGCTTGTGCTGTCTGATCCGTCCACACCGGACAGTCCGGGCTATGGCATTCTTGGAACGAAGGTGTGGCGCTTCGTTGAGCTGGGGCGCCGACTGGATTTCCTCCTCGCAGGACTTGGCTGGTGCCGGATGCCCGAACATCTGGTGATGCCGCTTCTAGCCGAAGAACGTCTCGTCCCGCTGCAAATTGAGGATGATCCCGCCAGTGCCCAGAGCCCTCTGACCATCTATGCCGCGCATATGCGAGATCATTTCCCGGGCCGCGCAGGCGCATGGCTGCTCGATGATCTCCAAGCTCGGTTCAGTCCGATTTCTGCACACTCTGGCTCAGAAGCGGACAGAGCAATTTCCATCCATCGCTGAGTCTGGGACCAGACTCATCCCAGCTCCTTTTGCATTTACCATTGCGCGGGAAGTCTTAGATCCGATCGAGTCGAACGACGCGACAGCCTACCATCCTTTGACCTTCAGTAACTCGCTGCCGGGGTTCCGGATCGGCATGATGCCGATATACTCCTTCTCGGTGCGCCACCGGTTCCTGCCGCCATCGGGGCGGGCGAGACTATCGAGATTCTCGGGCTGCGCATAGGGATTTTCACGGCGGGTGGCCAGTCGCACATTCTTCTTCCGGCAGTCACGCTGGCATTGGCCAGACTTGCAATTATCGTGCACATCACGCGCGCGGGCATTGCCCATAACCCTGGCGCGAGCGCCTCAGTCCCTGACCGATGCCCGACCGTAGAACTGTCAACCTACCGCTTTGAATTTATATCTACGAAAGCAGCCGGTGCCGTACAATGGCGACTTCAGATCGATGCAAGCTGGGTTCGGGTATCATCAGAACATAAGGTTGCCGAACAGAAAGATGAATTCCGAACGGATCAACGAGAGCGCCGCTCGAAGCTCCTTTTCAATCAGAAAATTAGGGATCAAAGCGAAACCCGCCCCAGCGATACAGGCCTCGATCGCCAGAAATATAAGATTGAACGAAATGCTGAAATGCAAATCCAAATGGCCGAAGCCAGCTGCAATGAACCAGGTTTCCCAGCCATCATCGTGCCAGCCCGGTTCTGAAAAGTCGATTTTTATCAGTGGCTGATGCAACAGGTCGGCCGGGGTAGGCTGCGGCGGCAGTTGCTGCAGAAATGACGGTGCACAAACAACCATCAGATGTCCGGTCAGCAACAAATCCTGTTTCATGCCCGCGACATCACCGTGGCTATGGTAGATTGCCCACCGGTCGGCGAGATGAGCAAGGACGCCGAAGAAGCCGAGCCGCCAGCGTCGTGCAGAGCGACCAGGCGGGCGAGGAACAGCCGTCGAAACAGCTTGCCGAGTACGCGTACCGAAAGCAGGAAGGCCGGGCGCGATGATATCCATCGGCTGCCGCCTGGCGTGATGCCGCCGCCCGGTACGATCATGTGGACGTGCGGATGGTGCGTCATTGCCGATCCCCAGGTGTGGAGCACGGCGGTGATGCCGATGCGCGCGCCGAGATGCTTGCGATCGGCCGCGATGGTCAGCATTGTCTCCGAGGCCGCCTTGAACAGCAGGTCATAGACGAGCGCCTTGTTCTGGAACGCTATGTCGGCGACCTCGGCCCGGCAGTGTGAACACGACGTGGAAGTAGCCGACTGGAAGCAGATCAGCCTCTCGTTCGGCAAGCCATGTCCGTGCCGCCGCGCCCTGGCACTTTGGGCAGTGCCGATTGGGCAGGAGTTGTAGGCTATCCGCCACTGACCACAATCCCCGCAGGCCTCGACGTGACCGCCGAGCGCCGCAGTGCGGCAGTTCTCGACCGCCGACATTACCTTCAGTTGCGGCAGGCTCAGATGTCCTGCATGCGCGCGCCGGTACGCCACCCCGGCAGCACGGAAGATGTCGGCGACGATTTGAATAGACCGAGCTTGTCGAGCGGACTCGTAACCGTGCGGACCGTCCTGGTCGCCACCTTGGCGTAGAGGGCGGTGTTGTTGAGTTTTGCGTGCCCGAGCAGGACCTGGATGATCCGAATGTCGGTGCCGTTCTCCAGCAGGTGGGTAGCGAAGCTGTGGCGCAGCGTATGCGGCCCGACCCACTTGGCAATGCCGGCGGCCTGGGCCGCCTCAACGACGATCCTATAGAGCTGCCGCGTGCTGATTGGCTTCATTGCGTGTTGGCCAGGGAATAACCAGCCGTCGCGATGCATAACACCCTGCTGCCGCCCCACCTTCCACCACTGGCGCAGCAGCATCCGCTTGCTGTCGACGTCGGCGACCTTCAGCATAGAGACCTCGGCGACACGTGGGCCGGTGCCATAGGCGACCGACAATGCTGCCTGGTGCTTGAGGCAGGTGGTGGCATTGAGTAACCGGGCAACTTCATCGCGGCTCAGCACCACAGGCAGGTTACGCGGATGCGCCACCGAAGAACGCCGTTGCCAGTCCCCAATCCGCCCTGGACCCATCGGTTCGAGACAGCCATATCGCCGAAATAGAGACCCGTGGCCGGTTGGCTTGGCAAAAATTCAGCGGCTACAACAAGCGCAGCCGCGTGGAGACACAAATGGGGCGGTGGAAGGTTGTGTTCGGTCCGAAGCTCAGAGCGAGAAACTTCGACAACCAGAAAACCGAAGCGTATATCGGCGTCCGCGTTCTCAATCGGATGACTGGGCTCAGCCGTCCCATGGGTACCGGGTATCTCGCCCGTGGTTTGATCCGTGCAACACGGCCACTTGAGAGAAGATCTCTCAACCCCACCGAGCATTAACGTCTCCAGAATTTCATCTTAACCCTTCACTGCGCCGGCAGTCAGACCCGAAACAATTTTGCGTTGGAAGATCAGAACCAGAATAAGAAGCGGAAGCGTCACCGTGACAGAAGCTGCCATTATCTGACCGAATGGATATTCGTAACGGCTGCTACCCGTAAGCAGACCCATAGCGACAGGGACCGTGCGGTTCTCATCGGTGAGAATGAACGTCAAAGCGAACAGAAACTCATTCCATGAAAGAATAAAGGCAAGCAAGCCGGTGCTTGCAATGGCCGGGCCCATAAGTGGCAGGAGTACATGGGTGAGTATCCTCAGACGGGAGCATCCGTCAATCAGCGCAGCCTCCTCCAGTTCTTGCGGCAGATCGCGAATGAAACTTGTCAAAACCCACGTCGTAAATGGCAGCACCAGCAAGAGATAGGAGAAGACAAGTGCCGTCGGCCGATTATAAAGACCAAGCCAGCCGATAACCTCGAACATGCCGGACAAGACAACAACCTGGGGGAAAACTGAAATCATCAACACGCAGATCAGAATGATGCGGGAAAACTGAAAATGCATTCGCCCCAGTGCGTATGCAGCCAGGATGCTAATTACGAGAGAGATCACACTGGTGGTAAAGGCGACAAACGCTGAGTTGACGATTGCACCAATAAAGATCGGGTTGTGATAAAGGGCAATGTAGTTACTCAAATCCAGCGACGGCAGCAGACTGAAAGAATAAAGATCTTCGCGCGACTTTGTGGAGGAAATAATGGCCCAATAATAAGGAAACAACATATAAACGAGCACCAGCACTACACCTGCATAAAGCCCCACACGTTTGGCCAAGCGTAATTTTCGATAAGTGCTGTTGGAATAGTGTTTTGAACCTTCCCTCATCGGTCAACCCGTATTCCGGTCGAGCCTGAGAATGCTCACCATAGCGATTGCAATCAGCCCTATTATCAGGAATACCCAAGTTGAAGCGGCGGAACCTACACCCAGGTCTTGAAAGCTGATCAGTTGATCCCGTGCATAGATTGACATCGTCATCGCCTTCTCATTGTTCGCGGCAAGGACATAGCTCAGATCAAACATTCGTAGCGCATCGAGCGTCCGGAAAAGAACAGCTACCCCAATGGCGGGTGTGGCCAGCGGCAAGGTGATCGACCAAAGACGCTTCCATGCAGGCACTCCGGAAACCTCAGCCGCCTCGTAGATTTCTTCCGGTATCAACTGTAAACCAGCAAGAATAAGCAAAACCATGAAGGGGGTCGTGACCCACACGTCGATGAAAATGACCGTGCCGAGGATAAGCGAGGGATCAGCTGTCCATGCGATGCCCTTTTCAAGGAAGCCCAGCCAGATCAGGGCCTTGTTGATAAGGCCGAATTGGTCATTGAACATCCACTCCCAAATCTTCGCGGATACCACCATCGGCATGGCCCATGGAACCAATATAGCGGCCCGCACCAGCCCGCGCCCGACGAAAGCGCGATGCAACAGCAAGGCGATCGCAAAACCAAGCAGGGTCTCCAACGCCACAGAGAAAAAAGTGAAAACAAGCGTATTGCGTACGGCACTCCAGAAAATGGAATCTTCCCAAACGGTAACAAAGTTCTGAAAGCCGATAAAACTATAATCTGCAGGGTTGTCGAGAAAGGCATCAGTGAAAGAGAAATACATGTTCCGTGCCAGCGGCCATGCGGCAACAGCCATAAGTGCCAGCAGGAGTGGCAGGAGAAAAAACCACGCTATGGTTGTTTCCTTGTTCTTCACCGGCTTATCCCAATAATTGCTGGTCCTGAGGTTTCGATGCGCTGGTCTTCATCATCAAAAAGATAGATATCCTCGGGATTCCATCTCAATCCGACCTTGGACCCTGAAGCATATGCCGGAATGGCCCCTCCGGAGCGTACGGTCCAGATCGTTTCATCGTCCAGGCGGATATAAGCGATCTGCTCGTAACCAAGATCCTCGACACGTTCAAAGACACCCTTTATGCAACGGTCTGCGTCTGCGGAGATTATTTCCAATGATTCCGGACGAAGTCCAAGTGTCACTGGTTTTTTTGCACCTGACTGATCCAGATTCAGCTTGAAGCAGCCGGGGCCGGTTATCACGCCTTGCGATTCATTTTTGACAGACGCGAAGTTCATGCGGGGGCTACCAAGGAAACCTGCAACGAACTTGTTTGCCGGATGATCATAGAGTTGACGAGGCGTTCCGACCTGTTCAATGCGCCCCTGATTGAGGATGACGATCCGATCGGCGAGCGTCATGGCCTCGGTCTGATCATGTGTAACATAAATCATCGTGGCACTGACTTCGGCATGCAATTTGGCAATTTCGAAACGCATCTCCATACGCAAATCAGCATCAAGATTGGAAAGGGGCTCATCAAAGAGGAATAGTTTTGGCTGACTGACCAGAGCCCGCCCGATCGCAATGCGCTGACGCTGCCCGCCAGAAAGTTGCTTTGGCTTGCGATCAAGCAGATGGCCGATTTTTAGCATATCGGCGACTTTCGCCAAGCGTCGACCGATTTCTGCCTTGGTCATTCGCGCTGTTTCCAGCGCGAAACTGATGTTACGAGCCACATCCATGTGAGGATAAAGGGCATAGGATTGAAAAACGAACGCAACGCCGCGTTTGGATGCCGGTACGTCTGTAACTTCTTCTTCATCGATTGAGACAATCCCTTGCGAGACAGGAACCAATCCTGCAATGACACGCAGCAGGGTTGATTTTCCGCAGCCTGATGGTCCCACGAAAACCACGAATTCTCCATCTGCAATGTCGAGGTCAATCGACCGGAGCACATCAAAAGCTCCAAAGCTTTTGCTGACTTCTTTCAGTGTGACGGAGGCCATTATGTTGCTCTTGCCTTAACCGGTAATTCGCAATGCGTGAACTTTAGTGAACGAGAAACCGCCTGCGAACATGATCCGCAGACGGTTGTGCTTCAGTTGGCTTTTACGTCGCGCTTCAGCCTTTTTTCCAGCTGCGCAACTTCTTCTGCAACATCGCTGGTCCCGGAGATTATGTCATGGACCGCGCGATAGAAGGTGCGCGAAACGCGATTATAGTTCTTTCCGGTCGCCGCAGATGGACGAGCAACGGATTCTTCGAAAGCCGCTTTTGCCATGGGCAGGAACGGTATTTTGGCGAGAACGTCAGCGTCAGAATAGAGCGCTTCAACCGTAGGGTTATATCCACCCTTGATTGCTCGCATCTTCTGGTCCTCAAGACCCACCATATACCTCAATAGTTCGGCAGCTTTCTCTTGCTTTGCCGAGTATTTCGACACAGCCAGATAGGCTGTACCAAGAGCACCACTTGATTTTTGCCCATCTGCGCCGATCGGCAATGCAGACACGCCGACATTATCAACCAGCCTGCCACCCTGCGCTTGAGAGGTTCCCCACACGTAAGGCCAATTGCGGTGGAATACGGCATTGCCACTTTCGAAGAGCGCGCGGGAGCTCTCTTCATCGTAGTTCAAGACACCCTTTGGAGAAATCGTATCTATCCAGCCCCGCGCCCGCGTGAGTGCGGCAACCGTTGCCGGGTTGTTAATTGTCACCTCTCCTTTATCGGAGAGAATTGTACCGCCACCGCCTGAGGCGATCCATTCCACGGCGTCACAGGTAAGCCCCTCATAGCTGCGGCCCTGCCAGGCGTAACCCCACATATCGGCATTACCAGTCTTGCGCTCACCGTCCTGAATTTCCTTGGCGGTTGCTGTTAGCTCATCCCAGGTCTTCGGTGCCTGCTTGCCATATTTCTCCAGCAGGTCCTTACGATAGAACATCAGGCCGGTATCAATGTAGAAGGGCATGGCAACCAGCTTGTTGTCGATACGGGCGGCATCTGTCGCCGATGCAAAATGGGCCTTTACCTCTGCCTCAGGAACAAGCGAGGCAAGGTCCGAAAAGTGGTCCTTCATCATGCCCAGCCAAATTACATCCACGTAGAGCAGATCGACATCCGACGATTTGGAAGCGAACAATTGCTGATAGATCGGAATGGCGTCATCAAGATTTTGTGGCGTGCGATTGATCTTGACCTCGTTGCCGGAGGATTTTGCCCATTTTTGAGCTCCTTCTTCGCACAACTCATAATCCGTGGCCGAGCAGAACATCGATATGGTTTCTGCCTTGGCTGGTAGCGCCACAGTAATTGTTAAAAGAGCGAGGCCTGTAAGCAGTTTAAGTTTGTATCCCATGTCCGTTCCCTGTTTTTCTTGATTGACTGGAGTCATCAGCCGGCGGCACTTCGCCGCCGGTATTGGGCAAGATCGGAAAGATATGGCAGGTTCCTGCCACCATATCCCGTCACTGCAAGCGAGCCGCAAATCACCGCTACTTCCAAGGCCGAGATAAAGTCCGGCTCATGCAGCAGACCGTGAACAAACCCTGCGTTGAAAGAGTCCCCGGCTCCGGTAGTGTCGAAGACATCGACCGCCAAAGCTGGCAGCCGGTAGACACAGCCGTTATCGCTGGCGATAACACCTTCCGCGCCACGCTTGATCACAACGGTTCTGCAGTATTGAGCAAGCACGCCAAGCGCGACTTCGACATCGGTTTCGCCGGTCAGCGCCTTGGCTTCTGTTTCGTTGGGCAGGAACACATCGATCTGACGCAAAGCATCAATCAGGCCAGGCTCCGACAAATCCATTTCTATGTGCTGGCAGTCCGAACAGATCCTGATGCCGAGGTCACGAGCCGCGCTGATAAGCGCTTTGCGCTCGTCGTCAAGCGAGAAGCCCTGCAGCAGAAGTACGGTTGGCCGGATTCTTTCAAGATCAGCCGGTGTCGGGCTCGGATCACGGTCTTCGCTGTAACTGATGAATCCGCGATCATCGGTAAACGAAAAAGCTGAGCTCAACCGCCGCCAAGGCTTGTCCAGGTGGATAAATAACCCATCGTCAATATTCTCTTTTCGAGCCTCTTCCATGATCATACGACTGAAGATGTCGTTACCGAAAGCACACCACCATCCCGCATTTGCGCCAAGGCGTGTCAGTACCAAGGCCGTCGAAAATGCAGCACCCGGCACCCAATCAAATTCCTGAGCCCAAAGATCCGCGCCCATTCGCGGAGTATCCGGCAAACCACGAAAAACGAGATCGAAATAATACTCGCCGACGACCATCACCTCGTAACCTGATCGTGTGGTTTCCGTCATTTCCATACTCCGGCATATTGCGCATGAGCGGCAAGATATTCATCGACCAATGGAACTGCGCGGGAATAAGAAAGAACGAGCGGATGGGCCATCAAGGCTTCAACCGCAATGTCACGGCTGCGCTCGCGGATCGCTCTTACCGCCAATCTTTCATACTGCTTCACGCTTTGAACAAGCTGAAATTGCGGCTCCGGCATCTTGCCAATATGCAAAGGGCGAATGCCCTCCTTGTCAACGATACAGCTTACTTCGACAACATCGTCCGAACGCAAACCGTCGATTGAGCCCTCATTACGGACGTTGAGGCCGCTGTAGCAAGGCTTTCCTGTTTGCAGCGCATCGACAAGATTTAGCGCAACTCCGGCGTAACCCTCACCTTCTTCCGAATTGATCTCATGGCTGCCCGTGTCGACCAGACTGTCAGCCTCTTCCATGGTTGGAGCGTCTTCAAGCGCATAATGCATATAGGTCGAGCTACGGCGGCGCTCATAGGCATAATAGCGGCTCAAGGCCTCTTCCGCATTCTTTTCAGGATCGATTGATCCAAGCGTATCTATCAACGTTCGATTAAGGTCTTTGACTTCCTCGCCGCGGGTACGGACATCGGATTTCAATGCCGCCACAGCTCTTTCGGCGTAATAATAGTAATAGAGATATTCATTGATCCAATTCCGCTGCCTGCGGATGATCTTTGGATCAAACATCCGTTGAGACGTTGCCTTCAAAAACTTATCGTCATCCAACAAGGACTGCAGAACCTCTCGCCCGTTTATCGTTGCGCTTCGCGTAAACGAAAGATGATTGAGGCCCGCCACTTCTGCGTGAACATCATTTTGAGGAACCTTGAACCACTTGGCGAGGGCCTCCTGTGCTCCATTAGCCCCATCACATATGCCGATTGTGCGATGATATCCCTCATCCTGAAGTGCTTGTGCAACGAGACCAGCGGGATTTGTGAAGTTAAAGAGCCATGCATCCGGACTGACCTTCTTCAAAAGCCTTGCATATTCCAGAATTGCCGGGATGCTGCGCAGCGCCATTGCAAATCCGCCTGGCCCGGTTGTTTCCTGTCCCAGCACGCCGTGAGAGAGGGCAATCCGCTCATCCTTGACCCGGCCTTCCTCATCGCCAGGACGGACAGTCGTGACAACATAATCAGCACCCTCCAGCGCTTTTTCCGGACTGGTTGTCATGGAGATTTTAACGGGCGATTGTGTACGCCGACCCAATTCCTGACTGATACGCCCGAATAGTTCGAGCTTCTTCTCATTGATATCCTGCAGGCAAATTTCCTTCAGCCCGCTCTGTTCTGCCCGGCGAAGTGCCGACCCCACAAACAACGGCGCTCTAACTCCGCCGCCGCCAACCAAAGTCAACTTCATGAATTGCTCCAATGCTCATGTTATGCTATTGCTACTGGTCATAACCAGTTATGTCAACATGATCGAAACATCTTATATGCAATGGCCTCGACAACAGACGTAGCAATCTGCCAGATAGCTTAGACGCCAAAAACGGGTGAAGATTCGAGATGAGTGAAACACACCGGAGTGGCCGAATAAATCCGGTCGATCGAAACCACCCTGATCCACTCTACGTCCAATTGCGAACTGTCCTCAAAAATATGATCGACAGCGGAAAGCTTTCGGTTAACGACAAACTGCCATCCGAGCGCGAACTCGTGGCATTGTACGGAGTAAGCCGGATTACCGTTCGGCAAGCAGTCAAGGATCTCGAGAACCTCGGCTTTCTGCAAACGCGCGCAGGCAAGGGTATTTACGTTACCGAGCCTCAACCGACCTATGAAATTGAGATCGTACGAAGCTTCACCGAAACTGCCGAGGCCAATAATCGCAAGCCGGGAATGAAATTGCTCGCCGCAGACATTATTCGAGGCGACGCAGATATTACACGTCCTCTTGGACTTCCTTCAGGTTCAAATGTTGTTTTCATCGAGCGGCTACGCTTCCTGGATGATTTGCCGGTCGTCGTTCAGCGTGACTGGTTTGATGCGGCCCTGACACCAGGCATTCTGGATATTGACTGGAGCGCCGGAAACAGGTCGCTCTATGCCGAGTTCAAAGAGCGCTATGGTGTCATTCCCGCGCGTGGTCAATCAACGCTGAGTGCCCGGCTTGCGACAGAACCTGAGGCCGGGTTTCTGCAACTTGATCTTCCTGCGGCTGTGCTTACTCTCGATCAGATTGCCTACGATAGCGAATATCGCCCGGTGAATGTCAGTTCAATGGCATATCACCCTGTCCGTTACCCGTTGTCATTAACGCAATCTCGCAGGCGCAGCTGATCCCCAACTGAGCGCTTCCACTAAGGTATTGCCGATGACTGTTTCTCAAGCTCCCTGGCTGATTGTTGGTCAAGAATTGACAGAAGCCTTATCGCGAATAGACGCAAACTCCTTTGACCGTCTGGCACAGATTTTTGAGAGTTCAGAACGCCGCTGGTTCTTTGCCGGGCAAGGTCGCTCCGGTTTGTCTGCGCAAATGGCTGCAATGCGCTTCATGCATATCGGGCGCAAAGTTCACTTTGTGGGTGAAGCATCTGCCCCATCGATCCGAAAAAACGACGGACTGCTGATTCTGTCGGCTTCAGGCAAAACCCCCATCAGTTTGAGTTTTGCCCAGATAGCCAAATCCGAGGGAGCGATGGTTGTTGCACTCACCGGGCAACTTGGCAGTCCACTAACTGAGATTGCTGATGTCATATTGCACGTACCTGTAGACGCGACTGCCCAGTTTGGTGGAAGCCTTTTCGAACAAGGCAGCCTGATCATTCTCGACAGCCTTATACTGAAGCTAACGGCTGGAATACCGGACGCGCACAAAGCCATGCAGCACCGTCATACAAATCTGCAATAGAGCGCCCGTTCGAAGGTGCAGTTATTCGCGTAGCGTCCTAATCGAACTTCCCTATAACCTCCTGCGTAACATTACGCTCCCTTCGCTCCGCGCATGCCGTATTTGCAGTGCAAGGATTATCACTGCGATCACCGCCGCGAGTGCGCCCACCAAGGGAATGAATGGCAAGTTTCCGCTGGCAATTGTCACGCTGCCGAGCACACCGCCAAGTGCCGTTCCTAAATTAAAGGACGCAATATTCAAGCCGGCGGCCACTGCCGTTGATTGAGGAATATAATGTTGCGCCATTTTTAGAAGACGAAGTGTGAGCATCGTGACGGTGGAAAAGAAAGAGATCCCCAATAGACCTATAAGTAGCACCATCGCACCTGGCGAGTCTCTGAACACAAACAGGCACGTCAGATTCACTCCCAACCCTGCAACCCCGACGATCACGCTCCGGTTGACGTCTATCGTATCAACGACATAGCCCCCGATAAGATTTCCGACAACTGTACATAAACCAAATAACAGCATTGCTGCACTTAGCCATTTAATGTCGGACTCAGTGATCTGCAGGAGATATGGGGCAACGAAAGTAAAGAATGAAAAGGTCGCAACGCTTACCAGAATACCGATGCCCGCCGTAATCATCAATTGCGGATGGGCAATTGCTTTAATGGCAGCCCATGCGCCTAGGCGACTTGTAGCATCGCCATCACCTGCCCTGTTTGGCATGAAGAATAATAGCCCTAGACTTCCCAAGACACCAAGAACGCCAATGAATAGGAAAATGATGCGCCACGACCAAATGTTCCCGAGGTAAGTCCCGAGCGGAACACCAAGGGCAAGCGCAAAAGTCAATCCGACCCAAACGACCGAAACGGCTCGCCCGGCCTTTGCCGGATCGGTAAGTTTTGTTGCTGCGTCTGAAGCAACCGCCATGAAAACGCCGTGGCCAAGACCAACGACGAACCTGATCGCAAGCAGCGTAAAAATGTCAGGCGCTACAGACATGGCCAGGCTTCCTGCGGCGAGTGTGATCATGGCCAGTACGAGAACGTGCTTTTCCTGCCATTGCGAGACAAGCGCCGTTATGAAAGGTGCTCCGATCGTGGCACCAAAGGCATAGAAAGCAATTCCTGTGCCAACGATCCCGATGTCGGCATGAAGGTCAACGGCAACCGCTGACACCAGGCCCGCTACGACAAATTCAGAAAGGCCAAACGCGAACGTGCATAGGGAAAACATGTAGACGGCGGCAGGCATAAGCACATCCTCTGAGAAAACGACTTCGTGGGCGCACACCCATTATTGTTGAAGTAGCGGCTCAGGATCGGTTCGTAAAATATCTTATATGTCTCTAAACAAGACGCTCTATGTCTTACTTTGCATGACTGGGAATCATGCAGGACCTGATCTCGTTAAGTAGTCGGTCACGAACGGCAGAGGCCCTGTTGCCATTCCACGCCATCAGCAATTCGAGGTGACGGATATTATCGGGTGCATCGACGACGATGGGACGAAATACGACGTCGTCGCGCGCATCCGATGCCAGCGACTCTGGCAGCAGTGCAACACCAAAACCGCTCGCGACCAACGCTACCAGCGTCTGCAACCGTCGCGCCTCCTGAGCAATTTGAGGTGAGAAACCGGTAGCTTGGCAAAGACGGATGATTTGGTCGTGAAAACCTTGCCCCAGAGGTCTGGACGATGCCACAAAAGATTCACCGCTGAGGGCATCCAGCGGGATGGAGTCATACGACTGTAATGGATGCCCTGCAGGCAATGCAGCAACGAAAGCTTCACGGAATATAATCTCATAGCACAATTCGGGAGTCGTGGTGCCCGGTGAACGTAGGATTCCGATGTCGACCACACCGGCTTCCAAAGCCTTAACCTGCTCATGCGTCGTAGCCTCACGCATGGTGAACTCAACCGTAGGGTGGGCGCTGCGGAAGGTCCGTAGCACCTGCAACAGCGACGAATAGGGCGCAATATTGATGAAGGACATTGTTATGTGGCCATCGACACCTTTGGCGACGCGGCGGGTGCGCGCTACCCCGTCTTCAAGCGAGAGTAAGATTTCCCTCGCTGTTTGCAGGAAGGATGCGCCAGCCGGCGTCAAGGCAACGCTTCGGTTCGTGCGTTCGAACAAGGGGAACCCGATCTCAACCTCAAGTCGGCGAATTGCCTGGCTCAGCGGCGGCTGGGCCATATGGAGACGCACCGCTGCCCGATTAAAATGCAGTTCCTCAGCGACGGCAATAAATTGCCGCAGCAAGCGCGTTTCGATCATCAAAACCTCCTGCGTTCCAAAGATACGGATGTAATATCATTTTCGTCTCATTTGAAGGTTGATGTGCCATTGCTTTTGGCGCTGTCGCGCAGGTGTTCCGCAAGTCCGTAGTTGGTCCAGTTGCGCACCTATTGATAATCGAAGGTCAGCCCGGAGCTTGCAAATGCATCCCACCGTACCCATCTTTGCCCTCCACCCGTAATCGAGATTATCGAGCAGCCAGAAATGACGCTCGCTTTTCTCCGGGTAATACGGCGCTCCTCGGAAACGAGTTGAGCGCCGTATTGTTTTAACGGATGAACATCAGACCGACACTCCGTGCATCCAGACTACTTAAATCTCCGTTTTCACCTTGATTGTGTGCCCGATCACAGAAATCGCGCGCTTCATCCCTGGATACCGATCTCGCATCCGGCCCGGGTTGTGATGGTGGAAATCCTCGCCGCGCCCGTGCGGCAGGGGAAACGCTGCATCTCGATCGCCAACACTGGCCGGTTCGAACGACAGGTCAGCAAGTTTATTCGCAACGAGATGGCACATCACCCTCACGCTCGAACTTGTTCCAACGACTGCCGCAATTCGCGCACAGCGCCCAAATGCCTTATCGTGCAAACTCTCGTAGCTCAGATACTGAGTTCGCATGGGCATCGAAACCTTCATAAGTCGCAAACCTGTGAGTATGCGGAGCCATTTCAGCATAGCCCTTAGCTGTCATATGGCCGATGGATGCGCTCTTCATAAAATCATGGACACCCAACGGAGAGTGCACGTGCGCCGCCCCAGATGTCGGCAGCACGCAATTTGGACCCATCATGTAGTTTGCAATGGATCCCGGCGCATATTCGCCAAGCAAGATTTCTGATGCATTACGGATTTCGGAAAGATGTTCGAATGGATGCTTCGACAGAATTTGGAGGTGCTCCGGTGCATAATCATTGATGAACTCGTAGGCGTCCTCCCGCGATGGAGTGAGGACGATTCCGCCACTCGATCCTCCAAGCACAGCAGCCGAGAATTCTGACCGCTTGCTGTTCATCCTTTTCCAATAGCCGGGCACTGCAGCTCGCACCTTTTCGGCAAATTCACGAGACCATGTCACCAGAAAAGCTGAACTGTCCGAGCCATGTTCCGACTCGATCAAAAGATCCAACGCCGCCATCTGCGGATCGGTCGTCTCGTCAGCCAGTATAATAATTTCACTGGGCCCCGCAGGTAGCCGCGATGCGATGTGTCCTTGTAAAAGGCGTTTGGCAGCGAGAAACCACGGGCTGCCGGGTCCTTCGATCTTGTGGCATTTTGGAATGGTTGCCGTGCCAAACGCGACGGCAGCGACCGCTTGCGCTCCACCTGCCCTGAATACCCTTTCAACACCCGCTAATCGCGCTGCCACCAGCGTCGCCGCATCCACTTTACCATCGGGTCCTGGCGGTGTCAGAATGATAGGAAGCTTCACTCCGGCAACAACAGCGGGTATCGCGGTCATTAACGTTACTGAGGGAAATGAGCCTTTTCCCCTTGGAGAATACAAGGCGACGCTATCGATAGGTGTAAAGCGTTCACCGACAAGCACCCCAGGGCGGATTTCCTTCATCCACATGTCGCCAGGCAATTGGGCCTGATGGAAGCGGCGTATGTTGTCAGCCGAATATTCGAGCGTCTTGATCATGTTCGGATCGAGAGCATGGAAAGCCTCTTCAAATTCGTGCTCTTCCACAGCCAATTTGTCAGGATCAAGCATTACATCATCGAAATCCTTAGCGAATTTCGCCAACGCAACATCGCCGTCGCGTTTCACGGCTTCTATGATGGGCGGCACCCTCTCGATAAAGTAAGTGAGATCATCCTCTGTTCGTAACAGAAGGATGTTACGCTCATCGGCAGTAAGGGTAGCAAGATCGTGAAGCGCTATTGCATCGGTCATTTGGATGTCTTTTCTACAAGTCTGTCGCATTGGTTGGCCGCTATTTCTGTCAAGAATGATCCATAGCCATGAGTTTCAGGGTTTCTTCGCGAATATCGGCAAGGATTTCCCGTTTGTAGGCGGCAAATTTCGCGTCTGTCAGGACTTCGAAAGATCGCGGTCTTTCGAGTTCTATCGGCATTACTTTCTTGATCCGCCCGGGACGACTGGCAAGGACAACAACCCTGTCGGCAAGAAAGACAGCTTCATCGACATCATGCGTGACGAAGAGGACCGTGACTTTATGGTCATCCCAGATTTGCAGAAGTAGTTCCTGCATCATCCCGCGAGTTTGCGCATCGAGCGCACCAAAAGGCTCATCCATCAAAAGGATTGACGGCTTGTAAACAAGGGCGCGGGCAATCGCCACGCGCTGGCGCATACCGCCCGACAGTTGTTTTGGAAATGCCTTTTCGAAGCCCGACAGACCTACAGCATGCACGAAATGCGCAACCAATTCTGTTTTTTCCGCTTTGGAAAAGCTGCTCTTCTCCAGTGCAAAGCGGATGTTTCCCTCCACCGTCATCCACTCGAACAGACTGTAGGTCTGGAAGACAAAGCCTCTGTCCCTACCCGGCCCGTTGACCGGGCGTCCATCTATGAGAATATCACCGAAGGTCGGCTCATCGAGACCGCCTACCATGTTCAGCAATGTCGACTTGCCACAACCGGACGTGCCGACAATCGAGACAAATTCATTCCTGCCTATATCCAGATCGATCTTCTCGATCGCGACGAGATCACGGCCGGAGACACTGAAGTTCTTGCCGACACCAACGATTGATACCTTCGCATTGTGGGCGACCTGTGTGGAGGGATTGCTCATCGGGTCTGACTGCTCCATTTAAAAAGTGACCTGCCGCCCCGTTTGAAGAGGTAGTCGGTCAGGAGGCCAAGCAGGCCGATGAAAAGCGTGCCGAAAAGAATAGTATCCGTTGAAAGATAGCGCTGCGCATCCATGATACGGCGGCCAAGTCCGGCATTGGCCGCGACCAATTCTGCCACAACAAGATACGTCCATGTCCAACCTATGGTTATGCGAAACGTGTCCCAAATTCCCGGAAGCGCAGCAGGTAAGATAATCCGGCGCAAGATCTCATTATTTGTGAAACCGAGGGTCTGTCCGGCACGGATGAGATTGAGATCAATGTTCTTCACGTTGTCCATGATCATCAGGGCCTGCTGGAAAAACGTCCCGAGAAACAGAATGAGGATTTTCTGCCCGTCACCGATGCCAGCCCACAGGATTGACAGCGGGATCAAGGCGACAACGGGCATATATCGTACTGTGGAAATCAACGGCTCAAGCAAGCCCTCGATGAGCTTGTAGTTCCCCATCAATATTCCGATCGGGACGGCCACGACAGTTGCCGCCAGCCAGCCGATAAGGATGCGATAAATGCTGACGGAAGCATCAGCAAAGAGGATGCCCTCGCTGAGTTGTCGCCACCCCTCTTCGAGAACGCTCCATGGACTGGGCAAGAACAGCGGACGCACGAGTTCCATCGCCGTAACGGCCCACCACAGAAGAAACAAGACGGCTGGGATAACGATACCGGCAGCAGAAAAGACACTGTCAGGTATATCCTGCCGCAACCTGAGCAGTCCCTTCTTCTTTTTAGCTATCCTGCCTCTGTCCGTTGTCTGGTCCATCATAGCGCTCACTATCCCCACCTGAAAATTTGGCCGGCCACAGGTTGGCCGGCCAATTGGTTATTGTTTTGCCGCCACGGCATTCAGAGCCTCAAGCGACAGAAGGTCCGCTGGGACTGGAACGGTCTTGATGTTGTCGGGATTGGTGGCATGCAGGATCTCGCCAACAGTTTGTAGCGATGCCTGGAACTCTCCCTTGAGCGCTTCCATATTCTCTTTCACATTGTACAAACGAACGCCTTTGAAGGCGGGTTCGAACTCAGCCATGGGGCTTCCCACAGCTTTGGCAATCATTGCCTTGCCTTCTTCGGGATTGGAGCGAATAAAGTTGATCGCATCGTCCCACGCCATGATCAGACCCTGCACATCTTTTGGATTCGCGTCGATCCACTCGGATGATGCCGTCAGCATGTCGCCGATCAAGCCAGGCTTTTCCGCAGCCGTATAAATCACCTTTTTGCCGCCGCCCTGAGCCAGAGCCGTGGAAATATAAGGTTCATAGGTGACTGCAGCATCGACCCTGTCGGCAATCAGCGCGAGACCGGCTTCCGAAGCGCCCATAGGTATGTGCTCCAGATCGGCTATGGTCATGCCATTTTCTTTCAACGCGTAATTGATCAGAAGATCACTGGTTGCGCCGGCTTCAAAAGCCACCTTCTTACCCTTTAGGTCTTTAACGGAGGAAATATCCTTGCCGGCAATGATGGCGTCTGCTTCAAACGACAGATCCATGATCAAAAACCCTTTTTGATCCACGTTCTGGTTGTAGTTGGTGATCATGCCGTTGGTGGCACTCGCGATTACATTCAGATTACCGCTGGCGAGTGCAGCTGTCATATCCTGATCCCAGTTGAACGTCGTCAACACCACGTCGACATCATGTTTCTTGAAGAAGCCCTTTTCTTCGGCGACCCACAATGGTCCATATCCGAGCCAAGGCTGCAGCCCTAGCTTTACGGTTTCCGCATATGCTGTACTCAATGAAGCGGTCATCAAGGCCAATGCCACTGCCAGTTTCTTGATCATGTAAACTCTCCTCTTTCGATTGTTTTGATTTATCGTTTTGCTTTTTCTTCCCCAGGTCCGGATAACAGATGACGCAAAACATTCAGCGTTATCCGCCCGACATCATTCATTTCATCCCCACATGGCAATGCACCAAGCCAGGCAACAGAACTTGCTGAAAAGATTATGCCTCCGGCAGACAAGTATCTGACGGTCATTTCGCCACATCGCCGACTATCCCTTTCGCTATCTCCACCTTCATACCAGCGCGATGAATCGTGGTAAAAACTGTCAGGAAAGCCGCTAGCCCGAGCAACTACAATCGTGTCTGGTGATGTGCCCAATCTGATATCGGTTGCATCAACCTCGTAACCCGCTGCACCGCCGAGGACGATACCGCTGTCGCCGAATGTATCCGCCGCGACACCGTCAAACAGCCATTGATGAGCAGGATCAAAACTATCGCTCGTCCTGGTAAAGGGTCGCGTTCCGTCAAACCCCATTAACGATATTGCTCCGCCCACCAGAGAAAACTCTCCCCGACCCCGCGAGCGCAAATGACCGCCAGGTTCATTGGTTATTGCAAGATTTTGCTCGGCAATCGGGCCGTCCCAGGTTCGGCCAGCTTCAAGAGGCGAACGGCGCAATTCCAGCAAGTCATCCTTGAATGCGACAGTGCCCGCAAAGCCATTGCCACCCATATACGCGATGCTGCCGCCATTGGCCGCAAATTGCCTGTAGGCATTTTCCATCTCAATGGAAAGATATTCAGGATGGCTTCCGGTCACGACGACGCCATATCCATGCAGGCCTTCGGCCCCCCGATGATGCAGATCATGGTCGGTCAGCAGATCGAATTCGATGCCATGCCTATGGCAGAATTGCAGAAAGTGAAGATCAACCGGCAGGTTATGGGGACAGTCGCCAAGCGGATAGCGGTAGTCTGCGCGAAGCGTCGCCTTCGGTCTCTGATAAGAGCAGATCGACACCCCACTCAGATCACTGTGATAGTCGTAGAGTGACTTGAAATTATTGTCGACAGCCAGTCGGTGACCCCGATCATCGCATTTCCACTCGTAAAGATGTTCGGGCAAGATTTCATCTGCATAGGCCAGATAGGTCGCAGTTGGAACGACAAATACCACCTGCTTTTGGCGAACTTTCGAAGCAACAAAGAACACAATCTGCTCTGTGTGGCCATCGCCTTGAATTTCAAAGGCATAGATACCACAAGCTGCTGTTTCCGGCACCTTGACACGGTATGATGCGGGCCAGTCGAGCGACGCCATATCGTCATCATGACAATGCACGGCATCATAGTGGGTTGGGACGAGGCGCGGGTCCAACGCCGAGCCATCCCATCTTGACGAAGTTACACAGGATGTCGGCAGATTGACCAACTCCAATAGCAAGGCCGTCGTACCACCTGTGGAGCGTATTGGTCTGTCAGGCAGGAGCGTCGGGAGCTGCCAGGCGTAAAGGGATGACGCCGTTTCCAGTTCGATGGAAGAAAAACGCGCATTCAAGGTAGGACTTACAAAGCTTCTCTCAGTCCCGAACAACAGATCGGCGGAGATGCCTTCCCAGCTTAATCCTGCAAGTGTTTCCTGAATATGGAATGGTGACAATGGATCCGTACTTTGTATTGATATGCGCGTCAGCCCGCCATGATCACTCAGGCATATTTTGATCCAGCATTTCTGGGGAATGTCGGCATCAAGAAAATGTCGCTGGTCGCCTTTGACAAGGAACAACCGCCCATCAGCAAATTGCAGGACAGTTTCTCCCATATCAAGGACAGTACGGAGGTCGCCGTTACGTGTCAGGAATAGTTCAAAGCGCAAGGCCGTAAGGCGGTCCAGCTTTTTCAACTCGTAACTTCTGATCGCAAGGTACGAACCTTGATCGAAATCACGATGGATGGGGAGATTTCCCAGGGACTCAATGTGCCACTCCATCGGTCCAACGGATGCATCGTCCAAGCGGCGGATACTAACCGACTCGGGTGAAGACAGGCAGGAAAGGTGCAAATCCACGGTTCCACCCGCAACCGCACTCCACGGTGTCGTGTAGCCAATGAACGGCATTGCGGTATGGTTGACGCGCTTCTTCATTTCACCTTTGCCCCTAGCGGTGGTTCCGCTATTGTATGGCTTTGATCCCAATCTGTTGATTTAGGATCGGATACCCCTTAATTCTCGTGTATATACTCACAAAATGTCTATGCAGGGGTATATACCCCCAAGGGGGTATTCAGAATGGCCTTAGACGAGTTCGAAAGCCTGGCCAAAACGATAGACGCCGTAGGCAAGACCAACTTCTACGAAAAGATGGAAGCCTATTTGCGGGCCTGCATGGACTTCGACAACATCGTGGTGATCATTTTTGAAGGAACGGAGATCCCGTCGATCCGGTTCAAACGTATCTACGGTCCGAATGTATTCAAATACATCGAAAGCGATTATCTCACGGGAGCCTATGTTCTTGACCCAATTTACCACTTCCATCTGGAACGGGGGGAATCAGGAATCTATCGACTGCTCGATGTCGCTCCCGATCAGTTCAAACGAAGCCGCTACTATGAATGGTATTATGGCCGGATCGGCATCAGTGATGAAATCTCGGTTGTCCTGACGATCGGCAAAAATATGACGGCGACCATTTCCATGGGCAAAGACAGTTCATCAGGAGACATGTTCTCGAGTAAAGCCGACGCAAATCTGCGCAAGCACCAGTCAATTGTCATGGCTCTTCTTCGGGCACATCTTGCTCCGTCGGGCGAGCTTCCCGCCCGCAACCGGGTAGAATTGTCACTCGCCGAAAGTCTGATCAGCGCCATGCGAACGCGGTTCAACGTCACCTTGAGCAACCGGCAGGCAGAGGTCGCACTTTTGATACTGCGCGGACACTCATCACCGTCCATTGGGCTGAACTTGGGTATCAGTGCGCAAACCGTGAAAGTTTTCCGCAAGCAACTCTATCGTAAGTGCAATCTGTCATCCCAAGCTGAACTCTTCGCTCTGATGATGCCAATTTTTGAACAACTAACAACCATTGAGAGTGTATGATCGGACTGTGATCCAAGTTGTCCAGGTTGGTTCGCGAGGCATACATCGACAGCGTGCGCCTTTGTCAGTGCGGGCCTGGTAAAACCATCAGCGACCAGCATCGGCATGACGCTACGGGTAGGACACTTCGATCGAGACATGGTGATCTTTCGAACAAAATATTCGATGTGATATTCGGCCAATATGAAATCGACGAAAACATCGGCTACAAAGAATCCGGGCTTGCCACCGGGCCTCCGAACCAGCTCAATCAAACAAGAACGGCCCGATTGGCTTCAGTCTTCAACCCGGATTGCGATACCGTCGTAGCTTGCAAAGCCGAGATTTCGCGCTCAACCACGCATAGCGACGGATTAGTATCCCGCTCCCCCTTTGGTCAGACTAGCTGCATTTGCCCACTACTGGCCGCGATGTCGATCTGTTGGTATGATCTTTCCTGCTCGTGGCTCGTTAAATAGCTCAGGAATGTCATTGCGCACGATGATCCGGAGTTTATCCGCTTCCATCTCATCAATCCAACGATACGGAAAACGCAAACGCGTCCCAACGGGACCCCAGTTACCGATTGCGCAAAGCAATTTATCCAGAGCTGCATTCGAATAGCTGAACCTGTGTCTGTAAGGCACAATGTATTCGTTCATGAATTTGCAAATTCGGCGCTCGATTTCCAACGCCGCACCAATGTCGGTGCTCATCAATTCCGTCCATCGCTGCGCGCCGCGTGGGCTGAGGCAGGCAACGTTGGAGAATGACCCTGCCGCCACACCCGCCTTCACTCCAGTCGCCAGATGATGCCCCGGAACGAAAAGCGAGACGCCGCCCAGATGGTCGCGTGCCTCGGCGTACCAGTTTGCGTCACCATCTGCGAGTTTTACACCGGTTACACCCGGCACTTCAGCCAATATCGCACCAAGTTCCTTTGGTGAAAGAACGCGTTTTGCATGTGGTGGGTTGTAGAGGATCAGTGGAATTCCTTCTGCTGTCTTCGATGCCCTGTTGAGGTAATCGATCGCTTCCCCATCGGTCAGTGGCCACCAGTCCGGCAATATGACCTGAATTGCTGCCGGATGCAGCGAGGCTGCGCGCCGCACGCGATTGAGCATGATTGCCGGGTCAGGCTGACAAGCTCCAACAATGAAGGGCATACCCGCTTTTTGGCAACGTTCGGCCAGCATCATCTGAATCCGGTCGAACTCCTCCTCGGTTTGATTGTAAAATTCGCCGGCGGTACCGTTGGAATAAATACCGTCAACACCCGCAGCAACTAGGATATCGATCTCCTCACCGAGCTTGTAGAATTCGATGCTTTCATCTGCCTCAATCGGCAGGAGCAGACTGGCCCAATTGCCCTTGATCGCATGTGATTTCAATTCAGTCTCCGCTCAATTCAAATCGTCGCGTATGCATGCTTTGAACTGGTCCGGTGCAATCTCGCGCAGTTCCGGAACCACTTGGGCGCAGGCCGCCAGCGCTACAGGACAACGGGTGCGAAAGACACAGCCGCTCGGCGGATTGGCTGGGCTTGGAATATCGCCCTTCAGTATTTGTCGATTGCGCGCAGCATCGGGGTCAGGCGATGGAATCGCCGATAGAAGAGCGCGCGTATAGGGGTGCTGCGGCCTGGCGTAGAGGTCAGCACTCGACGCAATCTCCATGACACGGCCAAGGTAAAGCACGATCACCCGGTCGCAGATATATTCGACCACGGCGAGGTCATGGGAAATGAATAACATGGTCAGTTCAAGACGCTGCTGTAGATCGCGCAGGAGATTGATCACCTGCGCCTGGATCGATACATCCAGTGCAGATACCGGCTCGTCAGCAACAATAAATTCGGGCGCGAGCGTGAGGGCGCGAGCAATGCCGATGCGCTGGCGCTGCCCCCCGGAAAATTCGTGTGCGTAGCGGTTGATCGCTTCCGCCGGCAGGTCCACCTGCGCAAGCGCTGTTGCTGCCCGGTCGAGACGTTCCTTGCGGGTACCGATGCGCTGAATCTTCAGACCTTCCGTCAAGATTTCACCGATGGTCATACGGGGCGACAGGCTGGCGAAGGGGTCCTGGAAAATATACTGCATGCGTGGTCGCGCACGCCGCAGCTCGGAGGCCGAGAGCTTGGTCAACTCCGTCCCATCGAATCTCACGCTGCCCGAAGAAGGTTCTATCAGACGCAACACTGAACGGCCTATCGTGGTTTTGCCGCTGCCGGATTCGCCGACAAGCCCAACCACTTCGCCCTTGGCGATATCGAAGGAGACGCCTTCAAGAATATTGAGCCTTGTGCCGCGCGAAATATAGTATTTGGCAAGATCGCGGACTGAAAGGAAAGGCGGACTGTTCATCGGCTCACCTCCTGCCATCGAATACAGCGGCTGCGATGCACCGCGTTCACTTCGGCAAGCGCCGGGACTGCCATCCGACAGGCATCGATGGCATAGCTGCATCGTGGCGAAAAGGCACAGCCATCAGGCATATTCGCGAGGCTCGGCACGACGCCGGGAATAGCCGCCAGTTTCTGTCCGGCCCGCTTCATACGCGTTGCTTCGCCAAGCCGAGGCATGGATGCAAGGAGACCGAGTGTATAGGGATGGCGCGGATTGCGGAAAACCTCATTGACGGGACCTTCTTCCACAATGCGCCCGGCATACATGACCGCGACCCGATGGGCGATTTCGGCAACCACGCCAAGATTGTGCGTGACAAAAAGCATACCCATGCCACGCTCGTGTTGGAGCTTGAGCAAAAGGTCGAGGATTTGTGCCTGGATCGTTACATCGAGCGCAGTCGTCGGCTCATCGGCAATCAGCAGCACCGGATCACAGGCGAGTGCCATGGCGATCGTCGCCCGCTGACGCATACCGCCCGAAAGTTCGTGCGGATATTGTCCCGCCCGGCTTCTCGCATCGGGGATTCCGACTTGATCCAAAAGCGCAATTGCGGCCTCCCTGGCGCTCTTGCGATCTGCATGACGATGAATGCGGATGGGTTCCGCGATCTGGTCGCCTACAGTAAACACAGGGTTTAGACTGGACATCGGCTCTTGAAACACCATGCCTATATCATCGCCCCGGATATTGCGCATCGCTTCATCATCCAACGTGACCAAATCACGAATAGCACCATTCTTGCTCTTGAAGCGGATGCTGCCTGCGGCGATCACCCCAACGTTGCGGGTGAGCAACCGCATCACGGACAGACTGGTCACGGATTTACCCGAACCGGATTCGCCGACAAGCGCCACTGTCTCGCCGGCAGCAACGGTCAGATCGATGTCGTTGACAGCGGTTATCTCGCCGCCGCGGGTGCGAAAGATTGTCCGCAGCCCGCGAATGTCGAGAATAGGGTCAATGGGCTTGTCCATAGCCGGATTCAGCCCAGCAGGCCGGTTGCGCGAAGGATCGTCTCAATTTCTGCGGTTTCTGCATCGTTGAGCGCTTGACGCGGCCGCGGCATGATATTGGTGTCGATGATGCCGAGGCTGCGCATGGCTGTCTTGAACCCGCCAACGCCTGTAGCGCCACCACTGACGCGGCCTTGCGCAACCCATACGATTTCGAACAGGCGGCAGAGCCGTTCCTGTTCCTGACGTGCTGCAAGCCAGTCGCCGCGCTGCGCTGCATCCCACAATCGGACATAGCCGTGCGGATCGACATTTGCCAATCCTGGAACGACGCCATGCGCGCCCATCAGCAGTGCGTTATCCACGACGATCTCCGAACCCGTCATCAGGAAGACGTCTTTGTGTTCAGCCAAGTCGAGCAAGGCGTAGCGGAAATTGCCATCATCTCCGCTGGAATCCTTAAGGCCGATGATAGCGCCTTCCCTGGCCAGCGTGGTCACTGTTGAGCGGGCCAGCTTGGCGTGAACGCAGACTGGAATGTCGTAGGCGACCAGCGGAATATCGACAGCGTGCTTGATAAAGCGGAAATGATCGATGATCTCGGCCTGACTGGTGACAGTATAGTATGGGGCGGTCACGACGACGGCAGCCGCGCCTGCGGCCTTTGCCACCTTGGCATGATCAATGACACTATCGGTAGTGGCATCGATCACACCAGCGATGACCGGCACGCGGCCATTGACCACTTTTACCGAATGCTCAAGAATTTCCTGTCGTGTTTTCTCATTGTGGAACACCACTTCACTGGTGGAACCCAATACAAACACCCCGTGACACCCCGCGCCGACTAGATGTTCCAACACCCGAGTATAAGACGGGTAATCAACTGTGAAATCTGGATTGAGCGGCGTCACGACAGGAGGAACGACACCATGAAATTTAGTCATTTTCACTTTCTTTCTTGTTCAGTTTAACTCGGCGCGAGGATCGAAGGCATCTCTCAAACCGTCGCCTACGAAGTTGATTGCAAGGACTGCAAGGACCAGTGCCCCGCCGGGGAACAGCCATTGCCAGGGAAATTGTTCGAGAACCGCCGTCGAGCGCGCGGCATTGAGCATATTGCCCCAACTGGCAGCTGGCGGAGCGATACCCAACCCCAGAAATGACAACCCGGCTTCCAGAAGAATGGCATTGGCAATCTGTAGCGTCGCATAGACGACGAGAATATCGATGGAGTTCGGCAAGCCATGCCGGAACAGAAGGTGCCCGAGCCCTGCGCCCATGCCGCGCGAAGCCATGACGAAATCTCGTTCGCGCAATTCGAGCAGACGCGAGCGAATCATGCGCGACAAAAGCGGCCATGACAGCAGCGAGATGACCAGCACCGTCGGCCAGATACCAGTCCCGGCGATGGATGCAAGCACCAAAAGGAAGATAACCGGCGGCAGGGTCATGACCAGATCGACAAACCGCATGGTCACTGCATCCACCCATCGTCCCGCAAGAGCTGAAATTGCGCCGACGAGAAATCCAATGATCGCAGAGATGAGGGTCGAAGCTACTGCCACCAGCAAAGATATACGCCCGCCCTCCATGACGCGGGAAAACACATCGCGGCCGACCCCGTCCGTCCCGAACCAATGGATGGAAGTCGGTCCGCTATTCATGGCGAGCAGATCGATATCGTTGGGTTTGAATGTCCACCACACTGGATAGGAGAGGATTGCCAGCAACATCGGGATGAGGATGCAGAGACCGAAGAGCGCCGCCCTGTTATGACCGAAGCGATGCAATGCACGCGCCATGGGTCCTGAACTGTATGGAACTGCTTGCACGCTCATGTCAGCTCACCTTGATGCGCGGATCTATGATCGCATAGGTGATGTCTGTCAGCAGGTTGACGACGATCACGCAGGCACCGATGATCAGGGTCGCTCCCATGATGACGGGATAATCGCGGGTCTGCACTGCATCGACCAGCAGCAGCCCCATACCCGGCCAGTTGAAAACGCTCTCTATGAAAATCGCGCCGCCTATAGCCAGACCGATCGTCGAGCCAATAACTGTCACCACTGGCAGCAAGGCATTGCGCAGGGCATGCTTGGCAATTACCCAGAACTCCTTGATGCCTTTGGCGCGTGCGGTACGGACATAATCCTGATTGAGAACCTCCAGGAGCGATGAGCGCATGTAGCGCATGATCAAAGCCGCCTGGGCAATGGAAAGCAAAATGGCCGGAAGAACTAGGTGCCGAAGCAAATCACCGATCGAAAACTCCGTTCCAGGCGTCAGCATGCCGCCAGAGGGTGCCCATCCGAGGCGTACGGCGAAAATATAAAGACCAATGAGAGCACTGAGAAACGCCGGACTGGAAATTCCGACCAGCGCGAAGACAGACAATGACAGGTCGATAGTCGAATTGCGACGTACGGCACTGACAACGCCGGTAGCGATTCCAACGACAATGGCGATGACCAGTGCCGATCCCATCAAGAGCACAGTGGGACCTATGCGAGACAGCACCAGGTCCAGAACCGGCTGATCCTGGCGCTTGATTGAAAAGCCGAGATTGCCGCCAGCGGCCTCTTGCAGCCATGCGAGATATTGCACCGGCAGCGTCTTGTCGAGACCGAGCTGGCTGCGTAACTCGGAGAGCTGCGCAGGCGACATTGGAATACTCGGGTCGATATAGGCATCGATCGGATCCCCCGGGGTGAGACGGAGCAACAGGAAGATCAGCATGCTCAACGCTACGAGCATGCCAACTCCGATCATCAGTCGGCGAAAACTGTATTGAAGCATTTTATTTCCGTCTTATCGGGGAGACCCAATCAGCCTGAGCCAAAATCGAACGGATCATTCGGAGATCGACCATTTTTCTGGATTGGCTCGATAGGGCCCGCCGCCCGGCGCCGGTGTCCAGATGAAATCCTTGACCTTGGATGAAACCACGCCATAGCGGTTTGCCACCCATAGCGTCGCCCATGGCAAATCGACGTTCATGACCTTGCAGACATCCTGATAGCGGCTGTCACGCTGCGATGCATCGGTTTCTCCAAGGGCTGTGTCCAGCGCCTTGTTTAGGTCTGGCATGCGTGCCCGCACGACATTTGGACCCGCTGGCGGGATTTGGTTTTCGTTGAGACCGACATTGATACTGCCGGCATCAGGTCCGTTTTGAAGTCCGGCATAGACCAACTGAAACTGCGCAACGTCAGGTTCGGGATTCAACACAATACTGTTGTAGGTCGGCGTATCGACCGCACGTGGCACCACATTGATTCCCACCTGCGCCAGCATGGCCTGAACGGCAGCAAGCACATTGGTCGCCAGTGGCGTGGTGTAATAGGTCAGCAATGTGATCGGCTTGTCGCCATTGACCGTAGCCCATCCGGCTTCGTCCAAGAGTTGCCTGGCTTTCTCCGGATCGTATGCATAAGGATCTATATCCTTCGGGACAAGTTGTTCGGCGATGTAGGCGCAATTGGCTGGCGTGGCGGCACCGCCATACAGGCTCTTGATGATCGCGTCACGATTGATCGCATACATCACTGCTTTGCGAATACGCGGATCCTTCCAGATCGGCGAGTCGTGGTTGAAGCCAAGATAGTTGACGACGAAGCTGTTTCCCTCAATCACCTTGAATGCATCGTCATCCTTGAATGTCGGCACATCGTTGGAATCGACATAGGTGAACTGGATTTCACCAGCACGAAGTGCCGCGATAGCTGCCGCCGGATCGGCGAAATAGCGATTGATCACCCGCTCTAATGCAGGCTTGCCGCCGCGATAGTCGGTATTGGCAGCGAGTTCGACATATTGATCGGCGACATACTTGGTAAACTTGAATGGTCCTGTGCCGATGGGTGTGGTCGACCACCATTTGCTCTTGGCGAGCTGATCCAAAGAGATTGACGCCAAGGCATGTTCGGGAAGCATCATCACTTTGGTTATTGCATCTGCCAAGCTGGCACTTGGCGCGCTCAATTTGATGATCAATGTATGGTCGTCAGGTGCTTCGACCGATGAGATGGCTTTCAACCGGGCGGCAAGAACCGAGCCGGACTTGGCATTCATGGCCAGCTCCATGGTGAATTTTGCATCCTTGGAGGTGAAGGGCTTGCCGTCATGCCACTTGGCCTCTGCCAGTTTGAACGTATAGGTCAGCTGATCCGCGCTGACGTCATAAGAATCTGCCAGAATGCCCACGATCTTTTGCAGTTTCTCGTCATAGGCGATGAGCGGCTCGAAATAAACGTTGAGCCAAGTGAAGCCCGCCGTTGCCGATAGCGGATTGAAATTCCCCTGGAACCCTCCCGGTCCCACGTCAAATCCACCTGAAAGTGTCGCTGCCTGTGCCGGAAGCGGCCCCGTCGACAATCCTCCCATCAGCGCAACAGATAACGCCAGCGCCGAAGCCATCTTACTTAGTTTCATGAAATCCTCCCATTGGATGTATTGGACTTGTTATGCTCGATCACCCGGGCGATGCCCTCGTAGTGACTGTCCAGACGTCTGCGTGCGTCTTCGAGGTTCCTTGCTTCGACCGCATCCACGATCGCTTCATGATGCCGCCACGTAGCCATCGGATCTGTGTTTTCGAGATTCACGAAGTCAGAAGCTTTGTAGAAGGCAAGCCAGAACACTTCGATCAGTCGAACCAGCGTCTCGTTCTCCTGGCAGCGGAACAGGAGCCTATGAAACAGCCTGTCCTCCTCAACAAAAGCCTCATCGCGTTCCGCATGAACCCGCATCCGCGCGACGACCTGTCTCAACTCCTGGATGTCTTGATCCGAGATCTTTTCCAACGACTTTCCGATGAGCCCAACTTCAAGCGTACGGCGAATTTCCAGCACCTCCTCGATTTGCCGTAGCGCTCCTCCGAGGCCATAAGCGAGGTTGTCCAGCAGTGGTTCAAACGAAAAAGCCTTGACGAACACACCGACCCCTCGTCTCGTCTCGAGGACACCGACTGACTCCAATGCCTTGATGCCTTCGCGAAGTGAATTGCGACTAACACCAAGCTGACTGGCTAGTTCACCTTCCGTCGGCAACGGAGCGCCAGCTTCCAACCCATTGTCGTCAATGTAGGACCGCAAACTTTCTTGCACCGAAACATGCAGCAGAGGCGCGCGGTAAAGCGGTTTGAGCGATTTCAGTGCCACGAAGCATCTCCAGATAAAGAAACAACAGCTAGATAACCACTTGTAGGATATCTGTCAACTTGAGATCTGAGAGCTTTGCCGATGGCTGCTGCTGATTGGTCCTCAGAGACTGGCGTGCCCGATTAGTAGATCTCTGACCGTATGGTGTTATTCGCGATGGATTATGGGCAAGGCTAACCAACGCTAACCCAAAGGGATATATATAGGAGGACATGTGCAGATTTGCGCGGTGGAATTAGCGTTTCCACTCCTGGTACCATCTCATTCTTGAGGGCCAGCTGCCATGGTATCCACATGAGGTGACAGGTGAACGTCACGACGTGGCGCGTTGAATTTAAGCCAGTTTGTGCCGGTTTTCATGAGTATATCGACACGGAAGAAATGTTCACGCGCGCCTTCGATGTTCTGAAGACGCGCAAGATCATACCCTGACCTTAGGCCGCGTCCTCGGCGGCCTTTGCCAAGTCCCATGCTTACGCCGTGCGGTGAGCGCTTGAGCAGCCGCGAGCGCGGATTCCTCACCCTTCGCTTGTGCCGGCAGCTCGATATTGTTTTCCTTGAAAGCCTTGCGCACAGCGATGAGACGTTTGCGCTTCATCGCAAAGGCCCAGCGGGTTTTGTCGTCATCTTCATGCGTATAATTATGCCGTACCCACCAAACTCTTGGATACCCTGCATTTTATTGGTTCAATGACTCAATCTGCGGCCCTATGGAGCGAGTGCCACAAGCCACCGGCTAAGTTACCGCCAGGACTGCTCCAGTGTCGTACTGACGCACAAAATCTACCCGCGTGCCGTTCCAGTGATAGCAGTAGTGCCTTCCTTGGACCGGGATGGTTATGGCGTCCGGCCAGAAGATGCCGATACAACGTTGACCAGGCATGCGAACGCTGTTCCATAGTAGGCCCTCGCTTCCGTCCGCCCTAAGTTCGCGCCCCTCGACTTGGGAAGCGGTGTAATCGTCCGGATGAAGAACGTCAGGCACGGCGTTCACGTCATCCAGTGCGCGGTCCACGCTGCCCACCAAGACGCGGAAGTCCGATGTCCACCCCGGAGGCTGAGGTGTTGAACTCATGAACTTCTGATGGTGATGGATTGTTTCGGCCACAGCGACTTCTTCACTGTCGCCTGCATAGTAAATACCATAGCTTCCGTCCGTGAAGCGACCTGGTCTCCCTGTTGAGCAATGGACAAATGGGGCCATTACATAACTAGCGCCAACGCCCGAAACACGACGGTTCGCGGGTACCTTGCCAAGATCGCCCACCTCAAATCGAAGACGCGGATTGGTTTTCGCCTCGACTGCAACAAGTGCTTCCCAGTCACGGGGATCGGCTATGTCCTCGAACAAATCGATAGGCGGATAGATTGATCTAATGATGCGGTAGGTTCTGGTCCAATGGACCTGGGCTCGGGCAGCAAGGCCACTTACCATGCACTGCGCTCCGCATCGAGCCATTCACGCATCACCGCAAGATCAGCAAGCTCGCCCTGAAGCATCACATCCAGCGCCGACTTACCGCCAAAAGCCGTATTAGGGGTTTGAATCCACTCATATCCTCGTGTTGGGTTCTTAAACAGGTGCCGCACCCCTTTATGGATACCCATCAGGTGAGCCATCCGCATTTTCAGGTCTCGATCCATGCGCCCCACATTGCCTTCTTTCCATCGTGCCCAAGTGCGGGCTGACAAACCACCGAGCAAGGTGCAAGCTTGTGCGTCTGTGAGTTTCCAGGCGTTGAAG
Source organism: Phyllobacterium sp. K27 (assembly GCF_054796155.1). Taxonomy (NCBI): domain Bacteria; kingdom Pseudomonadati; phylum Pseudomonadota; class Alphaproteobacteria; order Hyphomicrobiales; family Phyllobacteriaceae; genus Phyllobacterium; species Phyllobacterium sp. K27. The sequence goes on from NZ_JBTWND010000003.1 coordinate 552,426, forward strand.
AGGTTCACCGTTGTGCGGGCAAGCGCGCCTGCTTCCACATCAGTGATTTCAGTGGATGATCTGTTGAATGGCGTCGAGGCAATTGGCTGAAGCTGCATAGCACCCTCTCTTTCTGGCATAAAAGTAGCATATTATTGCCAAATGGCAAGGCGCGTCCTACTCTTATTGTTGAGCGGGGAAATTGGCCAGCTACAGCAGAGGTTCCAGAAACCGTGTGGCACTTGCTCTATAATCAGAATGGCCTTTCATCGGCATGCCAAGCTTTCATAATCGTATCCAAGTGATTCAGGTTCTATCGGATTTAAAATCAGCCTCGGTGCTTCCCCCGGCGACGGATCAAGGCCGCATGTGAGCCCGCCATGAACTTGGGCGCATGAAGCGATTTGTCGCTCACATCGGATCAAAGTTCGGCCGCAGTGCCGGCAAAGCGACAGGATTAACTTCGCCTTCGCAGGGATACATCCCGTCCGCGATCACTGTTGAAGACTAATCCGTCAACAGTAGTGCGAACGGTATAAAGCCAGGGTAGGATCCAGGGTGCCGTCCGCAAAGCATCGTGTAGATCGCTCTCAGCGGGATGTGCAAGAAACATATCCTTGTCGCAGATCTCCAGTTGCAGGCACGCGGCACCGAACGGCGAAGAAATCTGCATCAACCACCTTTGGTCACTCTTACTGATCTTGGCCACGATTCCGGTCTCGTCGCTTTCATAGATACCCGACGGATCGCCGACGATAGCAAGTGCCGCCCCGATTTTATGATAGCGACTGGTACGGCCCAGTTTCTCCGTCATGATCGTGTCGTTCGGCGTGATCGAGAAACTGAATGGGGGAAGCGCACCTCGGGCCCGGAAGATGCCAGGGTTGATTTCTTCAAGTGCCGAAACACCCATGCTGCCTACCATCACCGGCTGGCCATCTGCTTCCTCCAGACGAAACAAGAAACCCCCTTCGTCTGAGCGCCAGGAACCGTAGACGGTCCTGAGCGCCGCAATTCCTTCGCTGGAAATCAACGCGTCTGGTTCTCGTCCAGTCACGATGTCCAGCATGTCTCGTGCGAGCCCGAAGGACGAAAAATCGTCATGATTGGACAGGACGATGATGGCCAGGTCATCAGAGAGAACCCGAAAGGATTCCGAGCGCGATCCGGCAATCCAACCGCCATGGCCGACAAGAGGCACCCCCCTGTGCTGCGTGTTCACGAGACCAAGTCCATACGGTGAGGCAACGCCGTTGATCGTTACATAGGACCGGCTCATACGCTCAACCATCGCGGCAGTTCCGACTTTGGGACTGAGGAGGTTCTGCTGCCATAGTATCATATCGGACAGGGTGGACACGATCCCACCCTCCCCCCCGATAGCGATTCCCCAGGCAGACTTCAGCCATTCGCCCTTTGGGCCACGGCGGTGATGATCCGCCAGTCGAGGGTAAATCTCATCGTCACGCACCATGAGGCGCGTATCTTCCATACCGAGCGGATTGGTGATGTATCGGGCCAGTGCCTCATTGAAGCTCTGGCCGGTGGTCTGCTCGATGAGCTCAGAGAGAAGCAGGAAGTTCGAATTGCTGTAGAGAATATCGCTTGAGGGAGCAAAATTAAGCTCCCTCTGCCGGGCGACAATCGCTTTCGCTGCTGTTCGCGATGACGGAGCAGTAATCGGCATTCCGGCCATGATCATCGAGTCCAGAATATCGCGGATACCGCTGGTATTCGACGCAAGATGGCCAATGGTCACCCGGTGGCCCCAGTCGGGCAGCCATTGAAAATGACTGCGAATGTCATCCGCTAGCGACAACTTGCCTTCCGCCTCAAGTAGCAGGATCATCATCACGGTAATCTGCTTGCTCTGCGAGGCGATGCGCATGACCGAGCGATCTGTGAGCGGCGTATCATGCGTGAGGTTCGCGAGTCCGGATACGCGTTTATAGAGCACTTCACCCTTGTGAAGTACGGCGACAGCCAGGCCAGGGGCCATTGGCGAGGCCGCGGTGGCGACAAGCGCATCAAGCCTGTCGGTCGCGGCACGTCCAAAATTTCCAGAGAAATAAGAGGTCATCGATTATCCCGGAACACCCGGTCCCCGCCAAGGCGCGGACCGGGACAGATTTCCTACTTGTCGAGCGATACGTTCCAGAAGGATGGCCAAGGAGACGGCCACAGGCCCTTCAACGCCGGTGACTTGGCCGAAAGGGCGCTGAAATTGCCGACCTTGATCATTGGAGCCTGATCCATGATCAGTGACTGGACCGTGCCGAACGCGGCAAGACGCTTCTCCTGGTCGGTGGTGCCGGTCAACTCCGTCATCGCGGTGGCAATTTCAGGAGAGTTCCACCAGCCAACTGTGTTTGGTGAGAGGATGTTGATCAATGCCGGCTCCGGCAGGAACGGACTATGGGTGATGAAGATGTCCCAGAGTTCCGGGTTCTGGATACGCTGGGTGAGTGTCGCCCAATCCACGACTTCCATCTTCACGTCGAATCCGGCGAGCTTCAGGTATTCTGCAGCAACGAGGGCAATCTTGTAATGATACTCATACTGGCGGCTGGTGAGAATACGTAGCGGCACCGGAGATTCCAAACCGGCATCGGCGAGCACTTTCTTGGAAGCGTCAGGATCTGCGACGTCATAATTGCCCTTGACGTTGACGTCCGTGTGCCATGTGTATCCCTCCGGGTACATGTTGCCATCGACAGAGTAGAATTGCTGGTCGCCAAATGCGGCCGCAAGCATATCGGTCTCGCTTAGTGCCTTCTGCACCGCCTTGCGTACGTCTACGTTAGCCAGCACCCCCTGTTTGCTGTTCATACGCATCATCAGCCAACCGAAATTCTGCAAAAGGACAGGCTCCGACTTGGCGGTACTTAGACGCCCCATCTGTTCGACCGAAAGCGAGTCGACGTAGTCGAACTGCCCCGCGACCGCGCCTTCCAGGCGGGTGGATGCATCCGGTGCGGGTACGAAACGGATTTCATCAAGATAAGCATGCCGCACACCGGCATAACCGGACTCCTCTTCCGAACGGGGCTTGTAGCTTTCGAAGCGGATGAGTTGAATATACTGGTCCGGTCTGCGTTCCTTGAGTTGGTAGGGGCCTGTGCCAACCACGTCAACCATCGGCTCTGCCTGCTTCTCGCTGGGAAGCATGATCGCGGCGGAGTTGTTAAAAGCAAGCAATGCCGGAAGCGGGGCATAGGGCTTCGTCAGCGTGATGCGCACCGTCAGCGGATCGACCGCCTCAACCTGTTTGACATCAGGAGCAATCTGTTTGCCGCGGCCGGCAAGCTTGAGCCAGCGGTTTAGCGAAGTAACAACATCGGCTGAATCGAACGCAGTGTTATCATGAAAGGTAATACCTTCCCGCAACTTGATCCTATAGACCTTGCCGTCCGGACTGACCTCGGGCAGGCTCTCGGCCAAAAGCGGAGCAACGTTCCAGCTCTTGTCAAATGTATAGAGCGTTTCAAAGATATGCTGACTGATCATACCAACGAGATCAGTTGAGGTCACCATAGCATCGAGCGTCGGAGGCTCGCCGATTGTCGCGACGTTAATAACTCCGCCTTTCCTGGGCTCCGCGTAAGCCATGGACACAGCTGACATAACGGTCAGCGCCGATAACAATCCCAGTTTCAACCTCATCCAGATCCCTCCTCATTATGCTATTATTATGGAATACATTCCATGATAATACACTATCAACTTGCCCGTTATTGTCAAAGCGTTTTCTAAAGCTGCTGTGCTTATGCAATGACAAGACCAGAAGCAGATAAATGGTCCGGGCCGGACGACTTGAGATAACATTTCAAGGTTTGAGGAAGGATTATATTTGTCACTTCCCGGGCGTGGTGAGGTCAGGAGCGGCGACCGCCACATGTTGTCCGTATCCACTCGCCCGTATCGACCATTGTCAGAAGAAGTATCCCAGTGTCGACAATGCGAGCTTGCCCCCGACAATCAGGCGGGGTTTATTCTCCTTGCGATGAGCGGAGCTGCTACCAGCCACCGATCACGGCTGTCTCACTGTCAATGAGACGATGCGGCGTACGATTGGCATCATGACAAGAAGACTGGGGAAGGCAACAATCCAGGAAGCCCCCCACGCATTCAGCCACCTTGCTCCGAAATCAGGACCGAAGCCGACACCCGTGATCGTTGCTACCGCGGAAACTATGGCCGACATGAATATCGAAAGAAGTAAGGGCGCTATAAACCGAGCGAAGCTGTGTGGAAGCTTCAAGTGCGAATTTTTGTGCATTTCTTTTTCCCTCTCTGTTCAAGTTGCCGAAGCTTGGCGCTGTGCCAAATCCCGAATGTAGTCTCGAAGCGAGCGCGGTTTGCGTCCGAGTGCAGCTTTGAGCGACAGACTGTTCCCTCCCAAACCGAACTGCCTGTAGTGGTCATGCACTTTCGAAAGCAGATGCAGCTGATGGTCGCTGTAGGGAAGGCGTGAATGCTCTGCCCAATCAGGAAAGCTTGGTTCAAGCGCTGCTATTGGATATCCGAGCTCATCGGTGAGGGCCGCCACGATCTCTTCACGATTATACATGCCGGCGCAAAGTTCCAGGGTGGCAAACGTCAGTCTATCCTCGGTCAAAGCTATTGCGGCGATTTCCGCAACGTCCCGATAGTCCACACGGGCGATCCTGACGTCTGAAGGAAACGGTTCACCAAAGGCACGATCTTCGAGAACTGATGACCACGCCAAACCAATGTTCTGCATGAAGTTTGCCGGATGCAGGATGGTATATTCCAATCTGGACGAGTAGAGAGCATCCTCCACCGCTATCTTGCTTGCATGATTTTTGAGGCGAGTGTTGGTCGGCTGAATAACCGAGGAGAACACAAATTTTCGAACCCCTGCCTGATCTGCAGCTTCAACCAGAGCAACGCCCAAAGCCGCCTCATCCAGAGCAAAGGCGGGTCCGATGTGAAATATCCCGTCGACTCCGTCGACGGCTCGAGCAAGGCTCTCACGGTTGCGAAGATCGCCCAGACAAATCTCGGAGGCACCGGCGGACCGGACGGCGAATGCCTTTTCGTCATCTCTCACCAGGGCCCGCACGGTTACGTTTCGTTTAACCAGCTCAGGCACCACCAGACTGGCAAATTTACCAGTGGCACCGATAGTGAGAACTTTTAGGTCTGCACGTTCCATATTCCAACTTCCCTCACCTGACATGATGGCAACAAGCTAGAATATCTCGACTGGCGTAACAATTACTGGTAGATGCAAAGCAGTATCCTGTTTATCGAGATAATCATGGGCCGAATTGAGGATCTGGAAGCGTTCATCGCAGTAGCGGAAAATGGCAGTTTGACAGGAGCAGCACGAACATTGAAGCGATCGCTGCAAGCTGTCAGTAGATCGTTAGCTGCGTTGGAAGCAGAGATTGGCATTGAGCTTGTTCACCGAACGACGCGTCGATCTACACTCAGCGAGGCGGGGCAAACATTTTTCTTGCGGGTGAAGCCAGCGCTTTCGGAGATCGAAAGTGCGAAGCTCGAAGCTGTCGAACAACGCGCTGAACCATCGGGGACGCTGCGCATCGGCGCGCCCGTACTTTTTGGTCCAGACTACCTGGTTCCGGTGATCGCAGCATTCATGCAGGACTATCCGCGAATTGAAGTAGAGCTGCAATTAACGGATGCGTTTTCGGATCTGGCCGCAGAGAATCTCGACCTCGTCTTGCGCATAGCCGATTTGCCAGACTCGGGACTGCAGGGGAAACGGCTGGGTGAGTTGCGGCGAGTAGTGTTTGGAGCTCCTGCTTACTTTGCGCAACATGGGCAGCCGACCCATCCGTCCGAGCTCAAACGTCATTCTTGCATTGTCAGGACCATCGATCAACAAACTGGGCAGTGGAAGTTTCAAGTTGCAGGCAAGCCGTTTACGGTGCCCGTACGAGGCCCGTTTCGCACCAACTCGATGACAGCAGTTTATTCTGCTGTGAAGAGCGGTATCGGAATTGGCTATTCGCCCCTTTGGCAAATCAAACAGCTTGTCGATAACGGAGAGGTTCAAATCGTATTGGATAAATTTGAACCCAAACCAGTTCCAATTCATGCGCTTTGGCAGGAAAATCAGTTCCCGCCCGCGAAAGTACGGGCGTTTGTCGATTATTTAGCGCAGTTGCTTCAGATTAGTCATCTCTGATTGGCGCAGCCGGCAATGGGTACGATCAACATCGACTCTTTTTACAGAGAGTTTGGATTTCACCCACCCGGTGTCACAATATATCTATCACCCCAGCGTCCAATCCCGACGATGGCTCCCGATCGCTCGGTGCCATCGTCGCGACTGGAATATCAAAAACTGACCCCAAGCCTGGCGTTGAAGCCATGCTGCTGCTCATCGGCAGCAAGCCGACCCTGATATGAAATTGCCAGGATTGCGCTTTCGGCAAGATCAAGATCGATACCGGCTTCCTGTATTGCCGCGGGTCGCAATGAATTTATAGGATGCAGGATAGTTTCACCGAACCAACTTGCCTTTAGCGCGATTTACGTTCGATGAGACCGCCCTGCCGGTCTTTCAATTCGTCTGCCCAGGTCGCGGCCCGCGCAGCCAACGTTCTTAGGTGATCCGCGACAACAAAGCCCGAGACGCTTTTGCGCGGTCTGAAATCATGATCGCCATCCTCCAGCCAGAGCATCTCGATTTCATCGGAGAGCCTGTATTCGGCGACCTCCTCATGGTTCCCAAACGGATCGCGTGTGCCCTGAACGATCAGTGTTGGTGTTTTCATCTCAACAAGATGAGCAGTACGTTGTTGCGCAGGTTTTCCGATTGGATGAAATGGATATCCAAGACACAGGAGCCCCGCGATTTTGCCGGACGCATGAAGTTCATCTGCAATCATGCTGGCAACGCGACCGCCCATGGACTTGCCACCTATAAATAGAGGTCCTCGCGCATGAAGTACTTCTAACGCAGCCAGATATTCCGGAATAAGACTTTCGGCGCGGGGTGGCGGTTTTCGCCCGGCGGATGTCCGCCGGCCTGCCATGTAATTGAATTCAAAACGTGCAACCCGAAACCCAGACTGCGCCAGGGAATTTGCAATAGCTGTCATTGAATCGGAGTCCATGGGCGCACCAGCCCCATGAGCGAGTAAGATTGTCTTATCGGCAGAGTCGTCGCCATCAAAAAGAAAATTTGACATCATCAAAGCTACTGCAACTGAGGCTTTTTCAAAAAGCTGTTGCGATCAGCCGTCTTTATGCGTAGCCATATCTCCCGTCCATTTCGAATGACCCTTATTGGCATCTCGGTTCCGACCGGGCCACTCTTCCAGACTTTTCGGTAGAAATCGGCTAAACCATCGATTTCACCGCCCTCAATTTCAGAGATGATATCACCTTCACGCAGGCCGGCCTGAGCGGCCGGACCATCCAATGAGATGCCCATGACAATAACCTTGCCGTTGCTCTCAGCAGAAAACGCTCCGAGCCAAGGTCGCGGTGGCTTATTGACCCTCCCCTGAACGAGCAGATCGTCGAGGATAGGCAGCAACAGATTGATTGGCACGACCATATTTATGTCGGCGCGATCTCCATTCATCATCGTCTGCAGATGCAAAGAGCCGATACCAAGGAGCTTTCCGTCCGCATCAAAGAGCGCGGCACCGCCCCATGATGGGTGTGCGGGTGCGATGAATATTGCTTCATCCAGTAGATACTCCCAGTATCCAGCAAACTCCTGTTTTGCGACAATTCTTGACCTGACCACCCTCCCCAACCCGTCAATCAGGGTTACCTGATTGCCCAGTGACGCTGCATCAGCATCTCCAAATTTCACCGGAGGAAGATCAAGAGGGGTCATGGGGAGAATGAGGCCAAACCCGGTTTCCTGATCATAAGCGAGTACGTGTCCAGGAACCACACGTCCATCGTGCCGGGTCAGCCAAATTTCCTCGGCTTCAGTAATCAAATAGCCTATCGTCAGCAGTAATCCGTCTGCGCGAATGACCACACCACTACCTTCTCTGACTGTCCCAAGTGCAGATGCAGTAAAGGCGTCGTCCGGAATCACAGAGCGCAAAGCTACAATTGATTGTGAAAGCGTGTTGGTCGTCATGGCATCCATCTCAAGCGTGGAGGGTAACGTATTTTATATGAAACAGCGAATTGATGACTTCTGTTCCAGTTGTCAAACCGCACCGCATGCCTAGACGCAAAGTGCATCCACGACATTCTTGAACGCAGGCGAGTTCTGACGTGGGCCTGGATATTAATATATGCACATCGGTGAATTGACTGAAAGGACGTTCGACCTCTCGAAATGCGCCAACTGCTACAGGTTCCAACGTGAGATATAGGAACGGATTGCCTATTTCCTCCGGGACGGGTGATGTTGCCTTTGGCTTGCACACAAGGAGAATGACGCAGGCCAAAGCCGCGATCGCAGCGCCGATAAAAAATGCGAGAGATTCTTACCGCCCAACCAATGCGCGAATTTTTCATGCAGAATTCTCGTGAGTGGAGCGGATGTTTTGGCTTATTCGCTGCGCTTAAGGCCCGTGAATCTTATGGGCGACCTCACATCGAAACTTCGGTCACGAATACAAGTGACACGACCATCAAGCCAACAAGCGTTGCCAAACCAGCTACGATAGGAGCAACGTCCGCAGAGGTGTAGGGTATGCCCCGCGCTCTGAGCGCCGTCAATACCATCTCTTCGGATTGGTTGGGGCTAAAGAAGAATTGGTGTTCCGAGCCGTCAATAAAAAAAATGATAAAGGAACCTTTCGACCAACGCGCGGACTGCGCACGGACGAGCGCTTCGCTGTAGGTGAGGTCAGAGGCTTCCCTGGTCCATGGGATTTCCATACCGATCATAGTTGCATCCTCCAAGCAGTTGTCGGCGCCCCTACGCTATCTGACGGTCACGGAAGCGGCTCGCACGGGGGCCAGCAGCCTCCCTGCCCCATCAGTGGTCGAGCGAGCCCTGAGCGTAGAAGTGCTGCCGGATCATCTTCGTATACGAACCGAACTGCGCTGAACCCATTACACTGAGATCGCGGGGCCTCGGCAGATCGATATCGTAGATCGCCGCGATCGACCCTGGACGTTCGCTCATGACGACTACCCTGTCCGACAGGTAGACCGCTTCGGGTATGCTGTGCGTGATCAACAGAACGGTCTTCCTCGACTCAAGCCATATCCGCTGCAGTTCGACATTCATCTTTTCGCGTGTCATCGCGTCAAGCGCGCCGAAAGGCTCATCCATCAGGAGTACCTGTGGGTCATGCAGCAGTGCACGGCAAATCGAAGCGCGCTGCTGCATGCCACCGGAAAGCTGCCACGGGTACTTCTTCTCGAATCCCTGCAGGCCAGCCATTGAGATCAGGGCTTCAGCGCGCTTGCGCGCCTCGCCCTTGTTCATGTTGCGCATCTCCGCCTGAAGGAGAATATTATCGATGATGTTCCGCCAGGCAAGCAGCACCGAGCTCTGGAAAACAATGCCGACATCGGTCTGAGGCCCAGAGATCTTCTTCCCGGCGAGTAGAAGCTCGCCCTCAGTAACCGGTGCCAGCCCCGCTACCAGCTTGAGAAGCGTACTCTTGCCGCAGCCCGATGGACCCACGACGGACACGAACTCGCCTTCCTTGATCGAGAGGTCGATCGGTTTAAGAGCCTCGAAAGAACCGAATTTCTTCGTGACACTGTTCAACTGGATCAGTGTCCGTCTCTCCACCGGCTTGGGGAACTTGTCTGTCATCATTTCCTCGGATGCGCGTAGCGTTCTCATAACCGGCCCCTCACGGAAGGAAGGTGTCAGTGTAGTACTTGCCGACATCATTGTCCGATGCCTTGAGCGTGCCAACTGCGATCATCGTTGCGATGGTTTCTTCGACTTGCTCACGCGTCACGCGCAGAGGCCGCAGGTTCTCTGTTTCCTTGGCCTTGAAGAGCGAGATAGCTGTCTTTAGACCCGTCATCAAGCTTTCCGAAGTCCCGGAATTAGGATGAGCCTTGCGGACGGCGTCCACCGCTTCCTGAGGATGTTCGGACGCGTATTCGAAGGACTTGGTAGCTGCGCGCATGAAATTCCTGAGTAGCTCGGGGTTTTCTTGAACGGTCTTGGTATTAACAATGAACGAAGAGCCGATGCTGTTGACGCCGAAGTCAGCGAACAGCATGTTCGTGACTGGTTTGTCCGTGGCCGCTTCGATCTGACTCCCCTGGTCGGTCGCGAAGCCAAGCAGTGCATCAGCCTGACCTGTTATCACGGAGTTGACCTTGGTCTTGGCGTCACCGTTAACCGTCTTGAAGTCATCGGCCTTGAGATTGTTCTTCTCCAGGAAAAGGGGCCATGACTGGGAAGGAGAATCGCCCGCCGTCATGGCGATCGTGAGTCCCTTGACCTTCTCCGGAGTGTCAATTCCCTTCTCTTTCAGGCTGATGACGGCGAAGGGGCTGCGCTGAAGCGCCGAGCCGATGGACACGACAGGAGCGCCCTTGACGGCAAGAGCCATCATAGTTGTCAGGTCGGCGAAGCCGATCATGACGTTGCCGGCAGCAACTGCCTGAACGGTGGGTCCGGAGCCGCGCCCTTCCTGGATTTCGAGATCGACACCCTCCTCCTTAAAGAAGCCTTTCTCCACACCAAGAATGATTGGCGAGTGCAGCCCCGTGACATACCAGTTCAGCATCAGGGTGGCCTTCTCAGGCCCCTGCGCAGCGGCCGGATTTGGTTGGGAAAAGGCACTTGCGAAGGCTACGGCTGCGCCGAAAACCATAGTGGAAATTTTCATTAGACTCTCCTCCTCTTTGTTGAATATTTCAATGCGCGTCAACGATGGCCAGACGGTTGGAGATGTGCCATGGCAGCATCAGTTTCTCGATGATGTCGATTATCACGAACAGCAGCACACCCATGAGTGACAGTATGATCAGCGCGGAGAACATCAGCGGCAGATCGAAATTGCCATTCGCCCGCTGGAGCACGTAGCCGATGCCCGAATTCGAGCCCACGAACTCGCCGACGACAGCACCGACAACGGCCAGCGTGATGGAGACCTTCATGCTTGCGAAGATCGCCGGAAGGGCATTCGGCAGGCTGATCTTATAGAACATCTTCAGTCTGGTACTGCCCATGGACTTCGCCAGGTCGATCATGTCCGACTCAAGCGATTTAAAACCGAGAACGGTGGAAACCACGATCGGGAAAAAGCCGAGCAGGAACGCTACGATGATCTTGGGGAAGAGACCGAAACCGAACCACACAACGAATAGAGGCGCGATGGCAACTTTCGGAATGCTCTGCGAGAACACGAGCAGCGGATAGATATAACTCTCTATCGTCTTGGAATATGCAATGAGCATGGCCAACGGCACACCGATCAGTACGGAAAGCAGAAAGCCGCCAACTGTTGCTTGCAAAGTTGGAACAGTTTCCGACAGCAGCATGGGCCATTGAGCATACATCTGTACCGCGACGTCGAAAGGAGCTGGGACGAGGTAGGGAGGGATATCGAACAGACGAATGGAAACGTCCCAAACGACAATCAGGAAAAGGACCAGTAGCACCGGCCTCACGAGCGGGGAGTTGAGTATCCGCATCAGGACTTCCTCCACGCTTCCGTTTTTTGGATATGACTCATCACGTAATCTCCTCCTCTAAGAGTTCTGTGGTGTCGGCCAACCAGGCAGATCTATGGACCTGCGGCCGGTGAATCCTGGCCTCGAAACGCTCCGGGTAGCGATTTTCCTCCCGCTCAGATCGCGCCTCTACAAGCTTCCCACGGCTCAACCATCCCGTATAATTCATTAATTCACCAATTAGGGAATTAGTGTGCAACTTCGTGTTGGAAGTCAATAGGGCACCCCTCGATTTCAGTTGAATCCGATTGAAATTCGCATGAGGATCATGCCAGATCGCTCGCTGATTACAGACACAATCCTCATATTTCTCCCTGCAGGCATGTCAGCAGTTGGCAGCTCTATCGACGATTGTGCGCATCACTTCGTCGGCGTCTCGTTTCCACCAGTTATTCGCGGAGAATATCTCCACCTCGTTGAGGCCTTTAAAGCCGTTAACCTCAACCCGTGATCTAAGTTTCTGGATGTCTATTATACCGTCGCCCATCATGCCGCGGTCGAGTAGCAGATCCGTGGTGGGCACTAACCAATCGCAAATATGGAACGCCATCAGGCGTTCCGGTCCCGCCCTGTCAATCTGCTCCTCGACCTCCGGGTCCCACCAGACGTGATATACGTCCACTGCCACCCCTATGCCTGGACCAAGCCTGTCGCAGATATCGAGAGCTTGTCGCATGGTGTTTATGCAAGCTCGGTCTGCCGCGTACATCGGATGGAGTGGCTCAATGGCGATATTGACACCACAGGTGCGGGCATACTCCAGCGATTGAGCAAGCCCTTCCTCGACGATCTGCCTGGCTCCGGCGATGTCTCTGGACCCGGGAACGATGCCGCCGACGACCATGACGAGGCACTCCGCACCGATCGTCGCCGCGTCGTCTATGGCCCTCTTATTGTCATCGATTGCCTTCTGGTCCAGCGGGTTTTCCATCGTATACCAACCTCCACGGCACAACCCCGAAACGGACAGGCCTGCATCACTGATAAGTCTGGCAGCTGTATTTGCTCCGAGCTCCTCAAGCTTGTCGCGCCACGGGGAAATCCCGCCGAAACCGTGACGTGCGCAGCCCTCAATAGCTTGACGAAGGTTCCACTGCGCCCTGACGGTCGCTGTGTTGAGTGACAGATGTTGTGCGCTCAGCATGTCACACTCCGATTCCATACGTGGCCAGAACCCGTGCAGCGCGCTTGGCGACACGATCGGCGTCGTCGAAGAGACCCGCCTTGCTTGCCAGACGCACGATCTCAGCAAGATGCTGGGCAGATCGCGTGCTCTGCTGTCCGCCGAGCATCGTGAAGTGATCCTGATGCCCGTTCAAATAGGCCATGAAGACCACGCCCGTCTTATAGAAACGGGTTGGAGCCTTGAAAATGTGCCTCGATAGCGGAACCGTGGGATCGAACGCGACATGGTAGGCCGCCTTGTCTCCCTTGTTCAAAGCGCCGAGCGCCTGAGCCGCGGCGGTGGCGATCGGATCGAAGATGCCGAGCAGAGCATGGCTGTAGCCGTGCTCGTCCCCCGCGATAAGTTCCGGATAGTTGAAATCGTCGCCGGTATACATCCTCACCCCTTCGGGCAGGCGACGCCGCATAGCGATTTCTTTCTCCGCCGACAGCAGCGAGATCTTGATACCGTCGACCTTGGAGGCGTTCTCGGTGATCACGCTGAGGCACGTCTCCATCGCCGCCATGTGATCTTTGTCGCCCCAGTAACCTTCGAGCGCCGGATCGAACATCTCTCCGAGCCAATGAAGGATGGCAGGCTTCTTTAGAGAGCCCAGAATGCGTCCGTAGACCTTTCGGTAATCGTCGGGAGAATTGGCGACTTTCGCAAGCGCGCGCGAGGCCATGAGTATGATGCGTCCTCCGGCTGCCTCCACCGCCTCGCACTGCTGCTCATACGCGGCGATAACGTCTTCAATTGTCACGGTGTCCGAGGCGGGGAGATGATCTGTTCCGGCACCGCAGGCGATCAGGTGTCCGCCAGCCCTTGCCAGAGAGACGCTCCGCTTGATGAGTTCAAGCGATGTCGGCCAATCCATGCCCATGCCGCGCTGCGCTGTGTCCATGGCTTCGGCGACGCCGAAACCTTTGGACCAAAGATGTTCACGGAACGCAAGCGTCCGGTCCCAATCGACGGCGCAGTCGAGCCATGGATCATTATCGGCAAAGGGATCAACGACCACATGGGCAGCCGCATACGCCGTCCGGTTCCACTCAGCTCCCTGGATAACCGTCGGCGCAGACGCGATCTCGAAGTTCTCGAGTCCACCATCTCTTGTAGGAAGAATAACCGATGCCATCGTCATAACTCCAGATCTTCAATATCGATCCAGCGGCGTTCGCGGGCGCTTTTGTATCCCGCTTCGGCGAGTTGGACGCCCTTCGCACCCTCAGCGAGCGTGTAGCGCCACTCAGAATCCTCAAGAACATGGCGCAGAAACTGCTCCCACTGGACCTTGAAGCCGTTATCGAACGGTACGTTGTCCGGAACCTCCTCCCACGATTCGTAGAAATCGAGCGGTTGAGCGACGTCCGGGTTCCAAACAGGCTTCGGCGTATTGACCCGATGCTGGCTGTAGCACTTGTGAAGACCGGCAACAGCCGATCCGTGGGTTCCGTCGATCTGGAACGTCACCAGGTCGTCACGGCGGACGCGGGTGCACCAGCTCGAGTTGATATGTGCGACGACACCGCCTTCCAGCATGAACGTCGCGTAGGCAGCATCATCGGCGGTGGCCGCGTATTCCTTACCCGCTTCATCCCAACGCTTGTCGATGTGGGTCGCAATCGTGCAACTAACCGATTTGACCGGGGCGATGACGTTGTCAAGTACGTAGCGCCAATGGCAAAGCATGTCGGAGACCATGCCGCCGCCATCTGCGGCGCGATAGTTCCAGCTCGGCCGCTGTGCGGGAAGATAATCGCCTTCGAACACCCAATAACCGAACTCCCCCTTCACAGAGAGAATCTTGCCAAAGAAGCCGCTGTCGCGCAGGCGCTTCAGCTTGATCAAGCCAGGGAGATCAAGCTTGTCGTGGACAATGCCGTTCTTCACGCCTTTAGACTTCGCGTATTTCGCGATCTCTACCGCTTCTTCAAGGCCTTCGGAGATCGGTTTTTCGCAGTAGACATGCTTGCCGGCATCAATTGCCTTGCGCAGCAGGGTTGGACGAAGCTTCGTCGAGGCTGCATCAAAGAAAATTTCGTTGTAAGAGTCGGCCAGTGCGGCGTCGAAATCAGTGGTCCAGCGCTCGACGTTATGCGTCTTGGCAAGACGCTCGATCTTCGAGCTGTCGCGACCAACGATGATTGGATCCGGCACCACGCGGCTGCCGTCAGATAAAACCACGCCACCCTGATCCCTGATTGCGAGCACCGACCGGATGAGATGCTGATTCATTCCCATCCGGCCCGTCACGCCGTGCATTACGATACCAATCTTCCTGTCCTTGGACATTGTTAGGCCTCCCGTGTTGACAGTTACCTGTCCTGCGATATTTCCGATCAATTCACCATTTGGAGAATTAATCGCTTTATTACAAACATCAGCGCGTTTGGCAAGTTGACAATTCATCAAACGGTGAATTATTTAAGACTATCGGTGCAGAAGGTCGCGTCCCAACGGAAGCCCCAACACCTGCCACCGCCGTGCGGTCGTCAGCTCCAAATGATAAAGCCGATCAGCGTGCAATCCGTACCTAAGGAAGAGTGACGATGGCCCTTGAACCTGGCGCAAACGACGTTCCGATCATGATTGATGGATGGACTCATATCTTTCCCGAGGAGTACTTTGAGAAGATCAAGTCCCTCTCAACCGCTGCCGGACCGCTAAAGCGCTGGGTTACCCTCACACCGCTGTTCGACCTTGGCGAACGCTTTCGGCTGATGGCCAAATTTGAGGGGTATCAGCAAGTTCTGACGCCATCCATGCCAGCCTTCGACGAGATCGCTGACACACAGGAAGCCGCAACATTGGCGAGGCTCATGAACGATGGGTTAGCGAATCTTGCACAACGCTTTCCGGATCGGTTTCCCTATTTCGTGGCCGGGATTGCCATGACAGACGAAAGCGCGGCCATCTCGGAGATAGAAAGAGCAGTCCAGCTTGGCGCCATCGGTTTCCAGTTGCCAACTCACGTCCAGGGCGTTGCTCTTGATCATAAGAGGTTTTCCGGCATCTGGGATGCCCTCGCCGCGACAGGCCGCCCGGTCTGGCTTCACCCAATCAGGGGACCGACGGCAGATTATCCCACCGAAGAGAAATCTAAATTCGAGATCTGGTGGTGCTTCGGATGGCCATATGAAACGACCGTGTCTATGGCGCGGCTTGCACTGTCGGGATTGTTTGACCGCCACCCGCATCTGAGGATCATCACCCATCACATGGGCGGGATGATCCCGTTCTTCTCCGGTCGCATCGAACAGGGACTGGGCTTCGAAATGGGATCAAGGACACCTCCTGTCGATGCGCATCTGCTTCCCAGTGGTCTGAAACATCCGGTATCAAAATATTTCAAGGCGTTCTATGGCGACACGTCCCTGTCCGGGGCCGCCGGGGCGCTTCAATGCGGTCTGGACTTCTTCGGCCTTGATCATGTGGTCTTCGCCACTGACTTCCCGTTCGACGCGGAGGGCGGTTCATATCTCGTCCGGGAAACACTTCGGTCGTTCAACGCAGCTGGACTGTCGAAGGATGAAATCTCCACAATCGGCCACCACAACATCCAGGCTCTGTCGAAGTCTTCCTTCGATTCACAGTTCTGAGTGCCATGGAGCCCGCATCTGGCGCTCGACAAAGGCCTTATTCATACTAGACTTTGGAAAGATACTCAAAAATGTTAACCCGAGTTCTAAGATTGATCCATTCTCTGAGGAGATTAAATCGATCCGATATCATCTCATGCGAAAGGCTAACGCCCAATGGCGCGACGTAAATTGAACGCATCTGCGTCTGAAGACGAAAGCTCAACAGATGTCCTGACGAAATTTCGCGACGCCGACCGCTCCAAGAAGTTGATACTGGATGTTGCTGGAGAGGAGTTCGCCGAGCACGGTCTCGGGGGTGCCCGCATGGCCCGCATCGCCGAGCGGGCCAACCTCGACAAGAAACTGATCTTCTACTACTTCAAAAACAAGGAAGGGCTGTACACAGAGGTAATTGCCAACGCCTACGCCAAGATTCGTAGTGCAGAGTCCGACCTTCATCTAACCGAACTTGATCCTGCGGAAGCGATTTGTCGCTTGGCTGAATTCACTTGGAACTATTATGTCGAGAATCCGGAGTTCATCACGTTCTTGAACAGCGAGAACCTGCACAGAGCAAGACACATCCAGACACTTCCAAACATCCAGAACCTCAACTCTCCTCTTGTCTCCATGCTGGGAACCATTCTCCAGCGCGGCGAGGCTGCAGGTACGTTCAAGAAGGGGATTGATCCGGTCCAGCTCTATATCTCGATAGCTGCGTTGTCGTACTTCTACCTTTCAAACAACTACACGCTATCAGAGATCTTCGGACGGAACCTTCTTAGCGAAGACGCGCGGAAGGAGCGACTGGAGCATATAAAGCAGATTGTCTTAAGCTACGTCACAATCCCGGAGCCCAGCGCGGCAGCTGCTGAACACTTGGAGTGAGCTTAACCGTGGAGAGGAATGTTTTTAACTACCGCTCGACTCTCCCCGAAAAGCCGTCTCTCGATTATAAAAACAGTGGCAGGTCTTGATTACATCGCCAATTTCCTCGCATACTTGAAAGTGCGAAGCTTCTGCAAAACCCCGCATCTCAGTTTGATCACGTCGATCGCTCTTTGTGGCTCTGGATGGACATCATCGCCATGCGGCCGCGCTACGCCTGGGGCTCACGCTCGTGCTCGTCATGGAGTTCGACTACCAAGAGGTTCGCTTGGGCAGCTGGCGGGCGGGCATCAATTTTGATCCAGATACGATTATGGATCGTGCCCAGCGAGGCTTGCTCCTTCCGCACAAGTCGACGCGGCATATATTCCCGATTGTCGACACGGCCCAGGTGCCGCTCCAGGAACTTGTTAGGCCCGGCGCAGGATAAGGAGTATGAAGGGCGCACCGATAACGGCAGTCATCAGGCCGACGGGAATTTCTACTGGTGCAAATATTGTGCGCCCAAGACAATCAGCCGTGACCATCAAAATTGCCCCGACGATCAATGTCACGGGCATCAGATTCCTGTGGCGACCAGGAGAAAGAAGTCTTGCCACATGGGGTGCCATCAGGCCTACGAAGGAAACAGGCCCGAAGACGGCTGCAACCAAACTGGCGCACAGAGCCCCCATCAAAAGGTGGGCCCATTGGGTCATCTTCACGTTCAGGCCGAGGCTCGCCGCTTTCCGTTGGCCAAAACCCAGCATGTCCGTGACAGCGAGCAGGAAATATGCAAGCGGCCCCATCACCAGTAACCCGGCAGTCAGAACCAGGAGATCGTCTGCGCTGAAGCCATAGGTGGAACCGGCCAGCCAGGTAGCAGCTTGACTGGCCTGAAAACCACCCCCGATTACCAGCGCCGTTGCAGCAGAAGCAGCAAAAGCAGCCAGTCCAAGACCGATCAGGGCCAGAGCCGAGGGTGCAAGATGCAATCGCAAACCCAGAACACCGATGAGAGTAGCTGCGGCCAGTCCGCCAACTATTGCACCTGTCTGCACTCCGAGAAAACCAAACTGCGGAAAAACAAGGATCATGATGACCGCGAAAAGACCCGAGGTTTGTGTCACGCCGACAAGCTCAGGACTCGCCAGAGGGTTTCGGATCACCCCCTGAAGAACAAGCCCCGAAAGCGCCAGAAGCGCACCACCCAGAGATGATCCTGCAATCCGAAGCGCACGGAGTTCCAGAATTTGTTGTATATCAGGCGTGGCTGAACCGGTGAGGAATGCATATAGCTCCTGAGGATTGGAAAACCGGCCTCCGCTCATGAGGCCAAGAGTGCTGATGACGACAAACAGAACCAAAAGCGTGGCAATCTTCGGAACTTTCGGAAAGCCGTAGCTTAAGCGTCGCCGTGTTGCGAACTCGACAACTGAATGGTTCTCGCGCGCATGGCGCCAGGCCAGAAAAACAAGCACGGGTGCTCCAATCATCGCAATGGGAACACCGACTGATAATTCACCAGCATTCGCAGACAGCCGTAACACGATAAGATCAGCTCCGATCGTCAGAGCTATGCCAACAAGCATGGCAGAGGGAAGAAGAACCATGTGCCGGGTTATTCCAGCCATGCGCATGAGGTTTGGCGCTACCAATCCAACAAAGACCACCGGACCCGCAAGCGTTACGGCCAAGGCGGATAACCAGACGCCGATAGTCAAAGCAGCACCGCGCACAAGGACTAGATTTTGCCCGAGCATTCGGGCTGTATCATCACCCAGGGCAAGAATGTCGAACTGTCTTGCAAAAAGCAGTGACAGGAGGAAAGCCGGCGCAAACCCTATCAAAGCATTGATGGGTACATTCCAATCAGTTTGAACCAGACTGCCGCCGCTCCACAGGTAAAGGCTGGCACCAGCGGTCTCGTTCAGCAAAGCCAATGCGGCGGCAGCTGCACCTGCCATGAGAGACACCGCCATACCGGACAACGCAATCCTGACCGGCCCCGTTTCATTTCCCCGCGAAACGATCCACGTAATGCAACCTGCTGCAATGCCGCCCACGGTTGCTGCAAGTGTGTGTGGTAGAACGAGAGCAATTCCCGGAATAACCGCAGCCAGTGCAACGAATAACTGAGCACCGGCGGTTACTCCAAGGATCCCCGGCGAAGCCAGAGGATTGCGCGTGGCAGCTTGAAAAAGCGTACCTGCAACTGCAAGGCACGCGCCGGTTAGAATAGCAGCCAATGTTCTGGGCAGACGCAGGTAATGAAGCAACATGCCAGCCGGATCGTCGTGCGACGGCTCCAGAATGCTCCCAATGATTATTGAGAACGAAGCATCAATGCCAAGCCGCATGTGGCAGTATATAAGCAGAAGTACCCCGGCAACACCCGCAGCAGTTATCATCAAGCCAACGGTAGGCCTGTCTGAAGCGGCAGAATTCATGATTGCAGCAAAGTCTCGGTGATTTGGCCAATAAATGCCTGGGCAGCCGGTATTCCGCCAAAGGGCCATACAACGTCAGTAAGGGGATGGAACTTATTTGCCCGAACGAAAGGCAGACTTTGCCATAACGGGTTTTTTGCAAGTCTGCTGTAGCTGTTGTCCGGTCCTATGGCTACTCCAAGAAAAGTAACATCACCAAGGCCAAGGAGTGCCTCAGGTCCTATCGTCGTAAAGCC
The DNA here is from genome assembly GCF_054796155.1 of Phyllobacterium sp. K27. Classification (NCBI taxonomy): domain Bacteria; kingdom Pseudomonadati; phylum Pseudomonadota; class Alphaproteobacteria; order Hyphomicrobiales; family Phyllobacteriaceae; genus Phyllobacterium; species Phyllobacterium sp. K27. Next base: position 572,335 of record NZ_JBTWND010000003.1, read on the forward strand.
ATAGCCCTCCGATTTGCCATGCCAGGCATTGACGAGACCTATCCCATCCAGCAACCGCACCGGCAAAGAGTTTTGAGTAAACAGCCGGACATTGTTCACGCCAGCTGGAAACTGCGCAAATACAATGGGGCCGGTTATGCCTTTGGCTGCAAGTTTTCCGGCTTTTTCCGCGACAAACTGATCAAGCTCAGACTGCGCACGTGTTGCTACGGCATCGCGCGCGATCTTGTGAGCGAGCTCACGCAGCTCATCCAGCATCAGTGCAAGCTGATCATTGTTCCCGGCCCCGGTCTGCGTGTATGTATAGAGTACCGTTTCGGCAATTTCGGACAGCTGCGCCCGGATTCTCTCGTGACGAAAATTAACGCCAAGGATGATGTCCGGTTTTGCCGCGATAATGGCTTCCAGAGAAGGCTCCTGCCGCCGTCCCATATCGAGCGTGCCTCGAGCCTCCAGAGCCATCTCATCGGTTGAAAACTGGCGTTTGTATTCGGCAAGATCGGCAATGCCAACAGGGGTTATGCCAAGCGAACGGGCATGATCGGCATATCGCCATTCCAGCGCCACTATGCGGGGCGCCTTGGTGCCCGCCCAAGCTCCCCCCGATGCCGACCAAGTTGCCGTCGCGGCACAAAGACGCAAAAAATGGCGACGGTCGATGATTGTCATTGCTTATCCTGATATCGAAACGGTTTGAAGCCGCGAGAAGGAACAAGGATCGGCCCACCGTCCTCTGGATGGGATAAGCTCAGCACCTGTACGCCAAAAATATCATGGACAACGTGTGGGGTGAGCACAGTTTCAGGAGCACCATAGGCGACACAACGTCCCTGAGATAAAACCATGACGTCGTCGCTGTAAGCTGCAGCTTCATTCAAATCATGTAAAATCCAACAGACTGCCATGTTGCGTTCCCGATGCAACCGGAGAACAAGTTCAAGAATCTGGATTTGATAACGCAGGTCAAGGTAGGTCGTTGGCTCATCCAGCATCAGAATTTCAGTTTCTTGCGCGAGAGCCATGGCAATCAACGCCCGCTGCCGCTCTCCTCCTGAAAGCGCTCCCATTGGCCGGTTGGCCAGATGTGACAGATCTGCGATAGACAAAGCTTCGTTAATCGCCGCCCTGTCGCTCGCAGTCTCCATCCGCCATAGCGACCGATGAGGGTGACGTCCACAAGCAACAAGATCACGTACCAGCATTGCTGGCGGCGTCTGCATGTCCTGCGGAAGAAAGGCGACGGATCGAGCAAAGTCCCGATTACCAATGCCCGAGGCATCATGTCCGGACAGCATGACACGGCCCGATGACGGCTTCTCCAACCGCATCAGAAGCCGCATCAATGTGCTTTTCCCTGATCCGTTTGGCCCAATCAACGCAGTGATCCGGCCGCGTTGAATGCGGCAACTGACTGCATCAATAATAAGACGGCCACCAACTGAAAATGAAAGATTTTCTCCGGCAAGAGCCGCCTCGCCATTCATGGACGAGGCAGTTTTTGCGGTGTTGGGGATCATTACCATTCAGTTTCGTAGGCTATCTTGAACGTCGTGCCGGGTGATTTGATATGACTGGTGTTGTTGGAGTTACGCAACAATTGCGCATAAACATTATAATAATTCTCATTGAAGATATTATCTACGCCAAGTTGCAGTTTGCCGCGCTCCAGCTTGAACTCACTTGAAAGATTAAAGACAGCAAAATCATCGACCTCTCTTCCACCGAAAGCAACGCCGTCTTTGAAGGCGTCATCCCTTGATCCGCTGTAGATTCCCTCAAGACGCAGTGTCCACCATTCCTTTGGCATGTACTCGACGTAGCCCGTCAGTTTGACTGGCGGGATTCGGAAACCATCAAGTGCAATCTGCTTGCCCTGTGCCGTTGTACGTTCGCCGGTCGTGAATGTCGCTGTTCCGCCTACAGCCCATTGATCATTGAAGCGATAATTGGCAGCCAGCTCGAAACCTTTGATTTCTTCAGGATCGCGGTTTTGAACAAGAATGAAGTCCACCGTACGCAACGCACCTAGCTCCGACTTGCTTAAGAACACAGCTGCACTTCCGGTGAAGTCCCCGTATGACGCACGAATACCCGCTTCGTAGTTGTCATAGCTCAGCGGCTTGATATTGCTACCGCTCAGGTTGAAACCAAGCGGAGCCTGGCGAAGCTGAATGCCTATATCTGAAAGATCATAGGATTGTGAAAAGTCGGCAAACAGGCTTATGCCATCCACGAATTCGTAATTGACTCCAATGTTATAAAGAGCACTGGAAAAGTCCAGATTGCCGCCTGTGATGGGGGTACCGGTAATTGTCGTGTAAGGATCCACCGAAAGATCCGCCCATTGTTGGCGGACGCCGCCTCGGACTGTGATCCGATCCGTTGGTTTCACCTCCAATTGAGCGAAAACAGCGTACTGGTCAAGTTTGAAAGGCGGCGTCCAGATTGTTGTACGTGTGCGATCAAAGACTCGCCCGTTACTGTTGTCGAAAGCTTCTCCATCAAAAAGATCTGCGGGTCCGACCGACTTTTCCAACTGAGTATCCAATCCCCACATAAGGCTGATCGGAAGATCATCACTAAGGGGAATAGGTGTATTGAGAACGATACTGCCACCATAAACATCGCTCTCGAAATATGACTGGATGATTGCAGCACGATTGGAGATTCTGCGGGCGTCCGCAGGATAGAACCTTGATTCCGCACGCCGTGCAAAGACCTGTGCGTCCAGGGTTCCGCCAAGAATGTCCTCATGTTTGTAGTCGAGCGTTCCTTGAATGTTAAGCAAGCCTCCTTGCTTATCAAGTGCCAGCCCGTCAATTGCACGCGCTGGCACCGCACCTGGCGGCGCACTGGTAACGCTGATATCCGCAGCATAGTCGCTATCTTGCTTTATCTTTTTGACAATTAGCGAAGCGCCGATGCTTTGATCATCAAAATGATGCCGTACCCGGCCAAAGAAACTGCCCGACAGAGTATCAAAGAGATCGCCTTGGCTAGGTTCAGGAGCAATCCGATCACCATTGGCATCAAATAATCCCCTGTTGATGTCCCCAGAAAAAGAAAGGGCGTAATCAGTGTCATTAACACTGCCTTGCACAGATTGCGAAAGCCGTCCTTTGATGCCTTCGCTACCAAAGTTGGTAAGGCTATTGCCGACCTCGAAACGCGTCTTGAAGCGAGGCTCTCCTCCGCCTTGCAAGGTCGTAATATAAATGATGCCACCAGTCGCGCCGTTGCCGTAAAGTGCCGAGCCGCCGTGAACGACCTCGATCTTTTCAATGGCAGAGATATCGACATTGAAAAGATCACGGGACGTATCACGGTTGAGCTTTTGTGGAACGCCATCAATCACGACCAGAGCGCTGCGTCCACGAAGACCTTGACCAAATGTAGTGAATGCACCGGTCGAGAGGCCAAAACCCGGCACGACCTTGCCTAGCAGGTCAGTAATATCTCGGGAGTTCGCTTGTAGCTTCTCAATCTCGTCTTTGTCCAGAACCGTCACATTGCGGGTCATGCTTTCCGGAGACGACGCCAAGCGATCAGCTTTGATTGTGATGGTGTCCAGCATCACCGATTCAGAAGCATCCTGAGCGAGGGAAGACTGCAAGCTTAAGCTTAACGCAAGTGTAGATATTGAAGTTACAAAAAAACTATTTTTTAATCGCATAGCACGCCCCCGTGTTGTTAAAAATTAATTGCCCCATGTGCTGATGAGATGTTTGACATCCGGTCGCGCTCGGTCGGCTGGCCACTTGATTGGCGTTCCGACTGGGAACAAACCAAGGATTCTTTCTTCTGTTGCCAAACCGAAAATTTGACGCACTCTTTCGGAAACAGATGGCCATCCGGTCAACCATATTGATCCGTATCCGCTGGCATAAGCGGCATGAAGAAAGGTCGTAGCAACTGCCCCGGCACACAGAAGCTGGTCAAGTTCCGGAAAATTTGATGTGGGTTTGGGACACCATATTAGAAATACGATGAGCGGTGGCCCTATCAGCCAAGCGCGAAGGCGAGAAGCCATAGCGAGCCTGGCTTTCTCATCCTCTTCTTCAAGGGCGTGTGCGCGCAAAAGTTCCTCGAGCAGTTCTTCGGCCTGATGGTCTCTCACAAGCACAAACCGCCAAGGAACCAGCATGCCGTGGTCCGGAACACGCGAGGCTATTGCAAGAATATCAGCCAGCTCCTGATCGTTGGGTGCGGGGGCCTTCAAGAGGGCGGGTGGAACAGAACGGCGATGATTCATTGTCTCCAAAGCCGCGCTACGCAGGTCATTATGCCATAACTTGGGTAGAGGCTCGTGCAACGATGATGTCATATTCTGTTCCTTATGCCCGCCGTATAAACCATGGCCATCAAGTGCGTCAATAAATATGAGTAAAAAAGTCCTATTAAAATCACAGGTTTCTCTCAGTCAGTCTCCCTTGTGGAATCGGCGCAATTTAGCCGGGACTGGGCGGGACCTGGGAATGTGGCCTGATAGAAATCCTGTATACAGTTGCAGGGATTCTTGAGCTGGAATGAATAGGCCCTTACAGATTAATTCAGGTAACGCGCGGAACATTCAGGCGCGCTACCAGTTCATGAGCATGGAGGAATTGCGATGTTCATAAAGTCTCTCGCCGTCGCTACACTTATTGGTCTTTCTGGAATTGTTCTGTCCGGGTGCGTCGCAGATGACGGAGGCACCGGTTATTATGGTGGTTCTGGAGGATACATCTCCAGCTATCCCGATAATGGGTACTATGGTAGGGATCGTTATGACCGCCGTGACAGGTATTCGCGCGAAAGCAGACGCGATCGCCACTGGAGAGATCGCCCGCGGCGTGAACGCCCTGACCGGGATGACAGGCCTAGCCGACCCAATTGGAGTGATAATAACAATCCCAGGCCGCGCCCGCCAGTCGTAGAGCGTCCGGATCGATCTGATCGACCAAGCAAACCAGAGCGTCCTCGGCTTACTAAAGAGCGCAGCCTGTCTTCTGATGCCCAAAAATCCATCCGCGAACAGCAGGGTGTCGGCGGAACCAAGCGCATTTTGCCCCGGATGCCGGGAACGTCCGACCAGAACTAACCGGGCAGGTGGCTCGAGGCTCTTTTGAAATCAGAGCCTCACGCCACCAAGCTTCATATGCCTGTTGACATCCTTATATAGCAGATAGCGAAACGGCTCAGGACCACCGGCGTAGCAAGCCTGTGGGCAGAAGGCACGCAGCCACATGAAATCACCCGCTTCGACCTCCACCCAATCCTGATTGAGGCGATAGACCGCCTTGCCTTGAAGGACATAAAGCCCGTGTTCCATGACATGTGTCTCAGCAAAAGGGATAACAGCCCCCGGTTGCAATGTGACGATAGTGACATGCATGTCGTGACGCATGTCCGAAGGATCGACGAAACGCGTCGTTGCCCACCGTCCATCGGTATCGGGCATGACAGTCGGGGCAATATCGTTATCATTAAGAAGAAGCGGCGGCGGTGTTTCAATGCCATTCACCGCCTCATAGGCCTTGCGTACCCAGTGGAAACGAACGTGTGCGTTCGATATGTTTAACACCTGCCAATTGGTCGAAGGCGGGATGAAGGCATAGCCGCCGGGCTGCAAGGTGTGCCCTTGGCCTTCAATTGTCAGTTGCAATTCCCCCTCTACGACAAAGAGAACGCCTTCGGCTTGCGGGTCGATTTCGGGGCGTGTGCTGCCCCCTCCGGGTGCAACTTCCATTATGTATTGTGAAAAAGTTTCAGCAAAACCGGATAGCGGCCTGGCAATGATCCAGCACCGCGTTTTTTCCCAAAACGGCAGAGAACTCGTAACGATATCCTGCATCACCCCTTTCGGGATTACCGCATAGGCCGTGGTAAACACCGCACGCCCCGTGAGAAGCTGACTTTGCGCAGGATGCCCGCCTTGCGGCGCATAATATGGATTTTGGGACATGGTGGACTCCAGAGTCTGGTAAGAAACCTTGTGCTCAATCTTGCACAGGACTTCGCATGTCAAGCGGAACTATGGGAAGTATTTAACGCACTCAGCTTACATGGTTGAACACGACCATTTTATCGTCCGCCATTTCTTCCATTGTCCACGGAATTCCGCCAACGCCATAACCTGATTGGCGACGACCGGAAAATGGCATCCAGTCGGTTCGGAACGCGGTGTGGTCGTTAACGAGCACAGCTGATGCATCAAGATGTCTGGCAGCTTTCAATGCAACCGCTATATCCGAAGCGAAGACACTTGCCTGAAAGGCAAAAGGCAGTGAATTGGCGATACTGATCGCTACATCAAGATCGCTGTATCCGTAGATGCAGGTTAAGGGCCCAAACACTTCCAACCTGGATACTTTCGTATCAGGACCCGGATTGAGCAGGATAGATGGAAGCAAGGTTGTTTCAGACAGACGGCCGCCACCGATTTGTGTTGCTCCTTGATCCACAGCTTCCTTGATCCAAGCTTCTACGCGATCCACCTCTTTAGGCAAAATTAATGGCCCGACTTCTGTATCCTTCAAGGCGGGATCACCAACACGTAAAGCGATGACTTTAGCGGCGAAAGCTTCGGTAAAACTGGCCAGTACGTCTTCATGCACGAAAAGCCGCTGCGATGAAACGCACACCTGTCCGGCATGATAATAGCCGCCTTTAACGACGCTGGCGGCAATCCTGTCGACGTCCACGCCGCGGTCGATAATGACAGGAGCGGCACCGCCATGCTCCAGCGCGCAACGCGTACCGGGCGGAAGCTTGCTTTTCAGATACCAGCCAACCTTGGCAGAACCAATGAAACTCATGAAGGCAATGCGGGAGTCCGTTGCCAGTTGCTCTGCCAGCGCATTGTCCTCGGTAAGAAAAGTCTGGCACCAGCGCTCTTCAAGTCCGGCTTCCCGAAAAAGCTTCACGAGTTCGATACAGGAAACAGGCGTTGTGGAGGCAGGCTTGATGATAACCGGACAGCCAACAGCAATCGCGGGTGCAATCTGGTGAACGATCAGATTGAGCGGATGATTGAATGCGGAAATTGCCGCGACAACACCAATCGGCTCTTTTGTCGTGAATGCCCACCTATTGGCGCTCGCAGCAGTAAGCCCCATCGGGATTTCCTTGCCGCCAAAATTGCGCAATTCATCGGCTGCGTTCAAAAGCCCATCAATTGCCCGCGTTACTTCAACGATGGCGTCGGGCAGCGGCTTGCCGCCTTCACGGGCAATCATTATGGCAAAGCGGTCGCGATTTGCCTCAAGCAGCGCCGAGGCTTTGCGCAAAACAGCCATCCGCTCATGCGTTGGCAGCCAGCCTGCCTTATCAGCAAATGCTTGCGCAGCCATCTGCAGCTTGCGCTCCAGGGCATTACCGTCGTCGGCTGGGATCTCCTGAATGATTGCGCGGTCAAACGCCTGATACACTTTCATCGCAAGCCTCATTTCATGACTCCAGTATTGTAGGCAGCCGCTCACGCAGCTCTTTCACGAGAACACGCTCGTTCTCCGAATAGTCGATCGGTACATTGATCAGATGGACACCACCTTCGGCAAAAGCTGTCGCTATTACCTGTTTGAACTGCCCGATTTCCGTAACCCGTATTCCCCTGGCTCCATAAGACTGCGCATACTTCACGAAATCAGGATTACCAAACGTCATTCCAAAATCCGGAAAATCGTCAACCGCCTGCTTCCAGCGTATCATGCCATAGGCGCCATCCTCGATGACAAGAACAACCAGATTGAGCTTCATGCGAACGGCTGTCTCAAGTTCCTGACTGTTCATCATGAAACCACCATCCCCGCAAACAGCCATGACGCGGCGTTCGGGATAAAGCATTGCTGCTGTCATAGCCGAGGGCAGACCGGCACCCATTGTCGCCAGGGCATTGTCGAGAAGCAGGGTATTGGCCATTTTGGTGCGGTAATTCCTTGCAAACCAGATCTTGTACATTCCATTGTCGAGTGCGAGGATACCGTCATGCGGCATGGCTTCGCGAATGTCATGGACGAGCCGCTGAGGCGTGAACCGGTCCTCGGTGGCGCGTGCAGCAATCCTGTTGAGGATGCCTTCTCTCAGATGAAGCAGAGCCTGGGCATTGGGGAGTTTGCCTTCGATACGGTCAGCCAACGCCTTGAGCGAGGGACCTATATCGCCGATGACTTCCGATTGCGGGAAATAGACCTGCTCGACTGTTGCAGGCATATAGCCAACATGCACCACGTTCGGACCATCCGCTCCCATGATGAAGGGAGGCTTTTCAATCGTATCATGACCTATGGTAACGATCAGGTCAGCCTGTTCTATAGCCTCATGCACATAATCCCGCTCTGAAAGTGCCGCTGTTCCCATATACAATTCAGTGCCGCCGGGAACAGTGCCCTTCCCCATCTGCGTTGTGAAAAACGGAATCCGCGTACGAAGCACGAATTGCGCGATGTCTGATGTGGAACGCGGGCGCGATGCGGCAGCGCCAAACATCAACAAGGGACGCTTCGCCGCCACTATGAGCGAAGCAGCGCGATCAAGCGAAACATCACTGGCCGTCGGCAGTTCCACAGGATGTGGTGCAATGAGCGGAACCGGCTGGCATTCCTCCGCTGCAATATCTTCAGGAAGTTCCAGATGCACTGGTCCTGGCCGTTCTTCCTGTGCAATTCTGAAGGCTTCGCGTACTGTGGTTGGAATCATTTGCGGTGACACGATCTGCCGCGACAGTTTGGTCAAGGGCCTCATAGAGGCCACCACATCGACCACCTGAAACCGGGCCTGTCTGGAGGACAATATTCCCTTCTGGCCGGTAATCATGATCATGGGCATTGCACCAAGCAGGGCATAGGCCGCGCCCGTCGAAAGATTCAAGGCACCCGGGCCCAATGTCGTCAGGCAGACTCCGGGCTTGCCTGTCAGGCGACCATAAGTAGCCGCCATGAATGCGGCTGCCTGCTCGTGCCTGGTCAGCACAAGCTGTATGGAAGATTTTCGGATTGACTCGACGACATCCAGGTTCTCTTCACCCGGAATGCCGAAGATACGATCAACGCCTTCGTTCTCAAGCGCTGCAACAAGTAGATCGGAACCTTTTGTCATGAATTTGTGCTCGTGCTGATTAGTGATGGAGCGATCGAGGGAATCCCCGAATGTTGCGTACATACTGGCAAGATAGGCCGTTTTCTCCAGCTGTCCACCCAAACGACCCATCAACCAATAGTGAAACAAGCATCACGCCTCAGCCCATTCACACAAATGCTTAAAACGGCGGTGCTTAAGTCTGCAACATTACCCCCAATGGCAGCTGGACCGTGTAAGGGCAGCATTTCCGATAGTCTGACACAGTTTGGCTAGAACTTGCGGACAATGGACAGTTCTTTTCAGTCCATGGTCCTGCTTGGTATGTCGACATGACAATCGGCCTTGGGAACAAACACGCCATCTTCTATGAGAAGCGGAACTTGTTGATTTACGAGCTATCCCGCATAGCTCAATTGCAACGGGTTGCGAGGAAGGCCAATTGTTGAAATTCTCGTCGACCTAACTTTACGGGCAAACAGGAGATATTTGATGCCAGCACTCGAGTTTCGCAAAGCAGTACAAAGGGACTTGCATAACCTTATCCTTCTGCTGGCGGATGATGAGCTCGGACAAAGCCGTGAAATTGTATCGGACCCTATAGCTGATTGCTATATTCGGGCTTTTAAAGCTGTCGAAGAAGACCAGAACCAACTGCTGGTTGCTGTCGTGGAGCACGGCAAAATCATCGGTTGCATGCAGCTTTCCTATATACCTGGATTATCACGCAGCGGGATGTGGCGCGGTCAGATCGAGAGCGTGAGAATTGCGCCAAGCCATCGGGGACAAGGTATCGGCCACCGCATGATCGAATGGGCTATTGCAAATTTCAGAGAGCGCGGCTGCGGGCTCGTGCAGTTGACTTCGGACAAGACGCGACCGGATGCGCTCCGATTTTATAGCGCGCTTGGATTCACGCCAACTCATGAAGGTTTCAAGCTTGCGCTGTAGCGATCCTTGCAGGGGAAACTGCTATGTTTTCCTTGAGTTGTTTTAATCATCCAGACCTTTTCCTTCTAAAATTCTTGGCAAAGATTTTTCAATTCTGGCCTCACGGGTTTTGGACTGCTTTGCCGACGAAAAATGAAGAAGATAAGCTCGCTGCCTTCCGGGAGTCAGCGCGTAAAAGGCTGTTTTCACCGCAGGTAAATTATTGAGTTTGGCTTGAAATTCCTCAGGAACGGCAAACTCTTTTGTCGTCTTGAAGTCTACCTTCAAACCGGCCTTCTGAACCTCGATGGCCTCCTGAATATAGTCTTTCAGGATAGCTTTCATCCCAGTTATTTCCGGCAGACCGGTAAACCGGATTTGGCGTGCAGACTGCACATTCTCCGTCTGCTGGATCAGAACGTTCTTTGAATCCTTCAACAAAGCGCCCTGGATAAAGAGCATTGCGCAATATGCCTTGAACCCGTGTATCAGAACGATATTGCTGTTTTGAAACGTGTAGCAAGGGACGCCCCATTTCAGCTCTTCAGTCAGTTCGCATTCCAATGCAATAGACCTCAGCTCCGCAAACTCCTCTTTCCAACTTTTCGCCCTGCTTAAAAAAGCATCGACCTTCGGGTTCGTCTCACTCTTTGTCATGGCGTTTCTCCCAAAACGATTGCTTTTTTCGCTAGTCTATCAATAGACTGCGGCTACTCCAGTCACTTCTGGGAACAGAATCTCCCACTGCAAAACTGAACGAGACAACCTTGCTCCTGTTATTGTCAACGGTGCACTTGAAGTTGATATTGTACCAATCTCCCCTGCTGCGAAAAGCTCCGTCACTGGTGTTAAACGAATATTCCGAAATTCGCCCGCCTGGAACGAGAAGGTCGGGGAAAGAACCGGGTCGTTGACGCCTCACCTGCTCCAATGCTTCGATCGTACAAAGCTGCATAATTCGATCTCTGGCCGACATTTTACGCGCAGACTGCCTTACCCGAAAGCTTGCGAGTGCCTCTTGCGAGAAAAGCTCCTTGACCGGAGTGGGATTGTTCACCTTTTCATTTGCTTTGGGTTTTGCGGGTTCGGCAGTTATTGCTTCCTTTGCTTCAGGGCGCGGTTTTTCTTCCGAGGCAGGTTTCAGGCCTTCCGGTGATTTTTCTTGTTCCTGCGACTTTTCAGCTTTAGCGGGTTTTTCCGGCTTGGTCTCGTCGTCTGCATTGTCCGGTTCCGACGACTCTTGAGCAGCAATTGGGGGCAATTCTTTTTCTGCTGTTTTCGGCTCGGTTTTTGCGGTGGCTGCCGCGAATGCAGGGCTGCCTCCCGCAGGCGGTTGTGCAGGAGCTGACGGTGGTTTGAGTTGAGATTTTTCTACAGGTTCCGACGATGGGGCTGGAGGGGGAACAAGCTTGACGTCAATTGTTTCCTTCGGTGCTGGCATTGTTTCAAAAGAAAGCCCGTTCCACAGCAATAATCCTATCAAAAGATGCAAAGCGAGTGAGAATGGCAAGCCAAACTTCAGCCTTTTCCAGGGCTTTGCAGCATACTCGAAAATGCTCGAAAGATTAGCGATCACGCGTCCAAAACCCATATGTGCGGCCAGCGTTCAACTCATCGGGCTGTTCCGGAAGATGGACATGTCAAGACAGATTTCCGAAACCCATAAGCATTTGCAACCGAATGTCTGATGTACATTCTTGGTCGAGTGATAACAAGAATCAAAGTGCTGCTGGATTTTTGACGCAACGTAGAGAAAGCGCTTTGTAATTTTCGCGATTGCATTACTCTGATCCTGCGGAAGTAGAATTCCCGCCAAATCAGAGGATGGAACATGAAGAAACTGCTTTTATTCACTGCTATTATCGTTGCATACACATCGGCTGCAGGCGCACAGGACGCCCCCGTCATACGGATAGCTACCGAAGGCGCTTACCCGCCGTTCAACACTTTGAACTCTGACGGGACCTTAACCGGGCTGGACGTTGATATGGCGAATGCTCTTTGCGAAGAGATGAAAGCCAAATGTACGATAGTTGCTCAGGATTGGGATGGCATCATTCCCGGACTCATGGCCAGCAAATATGACGCAATCATTGCATCAATGAGCATCACCGAGGACCGAAAAAAACAGATCGATTTCACGAACAAGTACTACACAACACCCTTGGCAGTCGCCGTTCCAAACGACAGTACTCTGGCAGGCGTCGCTATCGCTGACATGAAAGACAAGACCGTTGGCGCACAGGCAGGCACGACGCAAGCAAACTACGCCACAGATGTTTACGGCAAGGCGGGTGTGGATGTGAAACTTTATCCCACGCAGGACGAGGCTGCAGCGGATATGACAAACGGTCGTATCGATGCGCTTATCTCGGACAAATTCGTCGTCGTGGATTGGCTCAACAACGCGGGAAAAGACTGCTGCAAAATGCTTGGCGACGTCCCCGGAACCGAGACCGAAGCAGGTATCGGTATCCGCAAAGGCGACGATGCACTGAGGGAAAAGTTCAACAAAGCAATCGATGCTATCGTGGCAAATGGGACGCACAAGAAAATCGTTGCCAAATATTTCCCCTTCGACATTTATTAGAAGTCAGCGATGCCCCTCGCAACCTGACCATCGGAATGGATTGATGTCGAAGATTTTCAGCGTGATGAGATGACAGCTTTGCGCCAAAGCGGTGGTCAGCGAACATCGCTTTCATGGGGTTGCGGTCCGATTTGCTTTGCCGTAAAGCCATCGCTGTCGGCACCGTACTTCCTGATACAACATCGAAAGTGTATTGCATTCCTCGGCATCGTCCGGTGGCGCGCTTTAACATAGCTCACATTCTCGTGGATGAAGTTGACGCACTACACTTGCGATGCAAGCAGCATGGCGTACGGATTATAAAAGGGGCTGCAAGACAAGGACTATGGTCTACGTGCCTTCGTATTTGAAGACCCGGAAGGTAACCGCATCGATGTGGGCCAATTAATCTGAGCGCCATTCAGGACCAGGAAAGTTGACTATCCGGGTCCATCATATATCGCGACAACTTTCTCCTTGTGGGGTTGACGGCATCTCTTCCCGCTTGGCCCAGATCGCATTCGATCATTCTGCTGCCTAAGGCGGCTCTAAGCACTCAAGAAGATAAAGAAAAAACTGGGCTGATTTCAGAGCATTTTTCCTACGTTGTTAATGGCTCCGCATTAGAAAAGTCACAATCGCAGGAATCCATCTCATCCGGAAACCTCTGGTTGTTCCCACTTATCCGCATATGTCGGCCTAAAACGATCCAGCGGCACCGACTGCCGGTGATCCGGCGAGAGCGAAAACCTTTTCATGCGTCATGGGTCGGGCAGTCGCGCTTAACAGATCGATGCTTGACAAAATTGATGTGCGCACCTCATCTTGAGGCATTCAGAAGTGCAAAGTCTCTGGGAGGAGAGATATGGATCCCAAATTCGTCATCGACAGCGAGGAAGCGTTGCGCGAACTTTACCCGGCCACGCATGACCTCGCTATTCAAAAGTTTCAGGAAAGTCTTGGAATACACGCGCAAGCGTTTATCCGGCGTTCGCCGTTCCTTTGTTTGGGCACGCAAGATTTAGACGGCCGGGCAGATGTAAGCCCACGCGGCGACCCTCCCGGGTTCGTAAGTATTTTGGACAACAGAACGCTGGCTATCCCTGACCGTCCAGGGAACAACCGGTTGGACAGCCTTTCTAACATCATAGCAAATCCTGCTGTGGGGCTAATGTTCATGATCCCCGGCTTCGACGACACCCTGCGCGTCAATGGAGTGGCACGCATAGTCAATGACCCAACTCTTCTTGAAACCATGATGGTCAATAATCGCGTACCCACTCTCGCGATAATAGTGCAGGTCCGGGAGGTCTTCCTGCATTGCGCAAAAGCTCTTAGACGCTCGCATATTTGGGATACAGCTCACCATCAGGATCGCAAACAGATGCCGTCGTTGATCAAGATGATACTGGATGAAACGACCGGTGCACCGGGGGAGGAAGAGATGCAAAAGATCGATGCAGGATTGGAAGAGGATTACAAACAGACGATGTACTAAAGGCGTCTGACTGCGGATCCCATCAACGGATGTAGCAGCTTGTCGCGTACTAAAAACGGGAGGATTACCAAACAAAACATGGCGGCAAAACACCGATTATTATTGACGGCAAGAGTCAGGTAATGGGTGATCAGGGTCCGTTGACCAGCTTGAGAATAAGTTGCTGGATATTGCCTCCCCTGCTCATTTCATCGCGGTCAAAGTCCCTGCTTTTCTGGCGCTGAGCTATTGAAAGAGCGGAAAGTCGAGGCTGCATCTCGGACCGGATTTTTTGACAGGCGGGATCGTCAGGGACAGATAAGCCGACTGTCGCCGCCTCTATCGCGCGCACCATGTCCTTGATCATCTCGCCATGCACCAGTTCGTGATTTTTGACACCCGTGATGAATTCATCCCAACTTTGTTTGACCGCATCCGGCAAGCGATCAGATGGTTTGGGAAGCGTATAGGTGATTATCAGCTTGGGTCGCGCAGAAACCAATTTACAGGCATTGTCAGCCTGCCGTTCATATTTTCTGGTCCATGTCAGTTTGAAATTCGTGTGGGCAATGGCTCGGACCCTACCACCCAATTGCGGGCCTCTTTCGCCCATGGACGCATAGAGCGACGCACCCGACTTTCCGGCAATTGTATAAGGTTCCACCTTTTCAACTGCGACCCACTGAGCCGTGGCCAAGCCGGGCAATACGCAAAGAAAGCCAGTCAGCAGGAAAGAGAATAAAATGGGTCGTTTCAATCTGGCCTCGCTGACGCTGAATGAACTCGAACATGTTCACAGTTGCAGCGATTCGGCCACCCTGATCGAGGAATGACTCCGCCCGCTTTTGCGGACGGAGCCGGATGTCTTAACTAATTAACCGACGCCAGCGTCATGGAAGTTCCGGTAGCGGCAATATTGAGGCCAATCTGGCCGGTGATGCTCACTGCCTGAAGGTGAATGGAGCCTGATGTGCCGCCGAACAGCACATTCGTGCCAATACCGGCACCAACTGTGGCTTCAGCTGTCGCACCGCGATAAAGGCCGCTCAATGAACCATGATGATAGCCAGCGGTTGGTGCAAACACTGCCCAGATCAGACGGCTGCGAGTGGTAAAGCCAAGGTCAACGCCAAGCTTTTTGATTGCACCGGTATAATTGTCGATGCGCTCTCCGCCCATTGTGGATCGGAACGAACATTCAACTTCCTTGGCTGAACCAATCACATAGCCGACGCCACCGCCGATTGAGCAATCGAGATAGCCGATCTTCACGCCATTGCGTACATCTTGCTCTTCATATGTGCGGGTTTGTATATCGGCTGCTTTAGCCACTGTTGTACCGGCCAATGCCAGCGACCCTACGGCAAGCGCCATTGCAAGAGTCTTGTTCATGCTTCTCTCCTTAATAGAATCCTGACCGACACAAAATGCCGGATTGTCCCGTCCGCAAATTCAGCGATAGAACGTTGGTGCAACGATTCCAGTCCGGAAAAGGTTGCAAGAAAACAGATCCATAGGTGAAGGCGCGACAACGGACCGCCCACAGTTCAACGGGCATTAGGACATTTTAAAGGCATTGTGTGCAGCGGGCTGTGCTTTTCGTCAACGCTACTGATCGGCAAAGTACCTGCGAAAATCCGGAAACGCTTTAGCCGGCGGCGGAAATACACCAGGATCTGATGCGCGGCTCCGTAGTAGTGCAGAGCCGCTGCGAGCCGTTTTGGTTTTCGATCAGGGACCTTCAGCAGTAATTCTTCCGCGAGCAGGCGCGCTGAGAAGTCATAAATGCACCGCGGTTCTTCAAAATGTTTTCGAGAAACGGTGGTCTATGATCCTAGGCTCAGGACCTATCAATTTGCTTGCGGAGGCGGTGGACGGTTGATTCAATGGTGACGCGAGGAGGCGTTGCTATGAGTAACTTGATTTGGTTGTCCGAAGCGCAGATGCGCAGCATCGAGCCATATTTTCACTGTCGCACGGGGTGCCGCGGGTCGATGATCGTCGGATCATCAGCGGCATCATCTTCGTGATCCGTAATGGTTCGCGATGGCGTGACGCGCCTGCGCAGTACGGGCCACCGAAGACTAACTGCAACCAGTTCATCCGCTCGAGCCGCATGGGTGTCTTCAACAGGATATTCGCGGCGCTGGCAGCCAAGGGCAGCAAGCCAGATCGACTGATGATCGATGCTACCCATCTCAAGGTGCACCGCACAGCGGCCAGCCTGCTCAAAAAGGGGTTCCCCGACGTATCGAACACACCGAAGGCGGCCTAAACTCCAAGCTCCATGCCGTCTGCGATGGCAAGAGCCGACCATTGGTCATGCTGCTCAGCGAAGGGCAGATGAGCGACTACAAGGCGCGGCGCTGATGATCGATGCCTTGCCCAGGGCCAAGGCGCGGCTGGCCGATCGGGGCTACGATGCCGACTGGTTCCGTGCCGCTCTGACCGCGCGTGGCATTGCTCCCTGCATCCCGTCAAAGGTCAACCGTAAGGCCCCGGTTCCACACGACACTGTGCTCTACCGCCAGCGACACAGGATCGAGAACATACTCGGCAAACCCAAGGACTGGCGTCGCATCCACACCCGCTACGACCAATGCGCCCAAACCTTCATGTCCGCCATCTGCATAGCTGCGACCGTCATCTTCTGGCTCTGATACTCACGCAGCAGATGCCCATGCCTCCCGCAGCCACTCCCGAACTTGGTGGTCAACTTCTGGCGCCATTGATCTCCAGGTGATGTGTGAAGCGACCAGGCTTGGGCTCGATTACTTCCTTCCAGCGCGGAGATCGGTCTCTTCGCTGGAGGAAAACGCTCAAAACCAGTGGTGGATGGGTTCCACTGAGATATTGGTTCGGCCGCCAAACCGCGGCAAATGGGTGCTTCCGATAGAACCCAATCTGACTTTTGGATACGCGCCATTCCGCCTCGCCAACTGCTGTCACCGCAGAGTCGATTGGGGAGAATATCGCGCGGGAGTCCACGTCCGA
Organism: Phyllobacterium sp. K27; assembly: GCF_054796155.1. Classification (NCBI taxonomy): domain Bacteria; kingdom Pseudomonadati; phylum Pseudomonadota; class Alphaproteobacteria; order Hyphomicrobiales; family Phyllobacteriaceae; genus Phyllobacterium; species Phyllobacterium sp. K27. The sequence continues at coordinate 589,359 of NZ_JBTWND010000003.1, forward strand.
TCCAAGGTAGTCGTTCTCATTCACGCAAAAAGACCTTGCCACTCTCCCGCTCAGTTCGTTGGCAGAGCGCGGTTTGCTCCAGTTGATTAATAACACATACTTGCTAGCGACCATCGACCCCCTTGAGTGCTGCGACACAGGCGAACTCGGCTGCAGCCCCATTTTGTGCTGGTTTTGGTCACCGAGACAAACCCCAAAGCGTAGTCTCGCTCACCGCAGAAGGCGGTTGTGCGTCATTGCAACGGAAAGGTGCAAGTCTCCGCGCCGTCATCAATTTTAGGGCTAAGGCGCACGTAAGGTCGTGTTTCTTTGCAGATGGAACGCTAACTTAAAGACTGCAGGGGCCGGATATTATCAACGTTAATATCACCAATTATCACGCCTCGCGTTAGATCAGTTCGGTCGCTTTCAATCTTGATGACTGTATAAAGCTTGTCGTCGCGGAATGCACTTGCATTGAACGTGGTGACATCATCGGCCGGTGCTGCATCAACTTCCATAAAATCGAGTTCGCGACCGGCAGCCACAATTCTAGCGTCGCCAGTTGTTCTGGCAACGACGACGACTTCACCTTGAAACGGTGAATTCTCCCATCTGGGATCGTCAGGCGATGCGGTGGGTACAAGCCTATAGACATGAAGTGTTTCATCTTGCCCCACGAGACCAGACGAGCGGCTCGCGGCATCGGCAATCTGTGCTTCGCTTTCCATTGATTGACCAAAGGTCGTGGGGCTGCTTTTGTCGAAAGCTCGACTACCATCGGATTTATCGCCATTTGACATTTGGAACCTCCTTAAGTTGTTCATCCGAACCGCCCGGGGAAAGCTTTGGTTCCCTGACTCAACGTAACCTAAGAAACTTTTTTGCATGCTCGATGACGCAGAGTAGTCTGATGCTGACGGGGTTGTCAGCTCGAAATGAAACTTTTCATATCTTTTGAAACAAAATCAGCCTTTCGTTTGTTTGGTAAGAGTTAAGTTACAACCATAATTCAGAAGCGGCTGACCTACGCAGCCGTTGAGGGAGAATGACTCGGGGCCAATCGCTGGGCACATGACAATCCACATCCTGCTGATGAACGTCATTGCACTTGGCGCTGATTGTCGTCTATCGCAGGAGATCGGCACAGAATGCCGGACGCTTCATAACTGCTGCTGCAGTTATGCAAATCGTTGCTATCTGGGGCTGGCACGCGCCCCCTATGCTCAAATTCGCTCTATCCACTCACGCATCACCCAAGTTTCATCGTTGCTTCTTTGGAAGATCAGCAATTAGCCGCTTTGCTGTGCCATAGCCGGTTTCCTCGATCATCATCACGGTGCCATTAGCGGACTGGAAGCTCGTTTTGCAGGTGGGCGCTGATGAAGCCGTTGGTCTGCGTGGCGGGGCCTACTATGTCTTGATGCGCCGCGACGACTGCTGGCACGTCGTTTCGATCGGGCCTGGGTTGTTCATCAGTCAGATTGAATGCGGTCCATCTGCGAAGGCGATCCACCCGGATATCGGAATTTAGCACCACCTCGACGATGGCGGAATCTTCCAGAAACCACGCTATGACCGGGCCGAACAGCGCGGTGCGCGACCGGCACGGCCAGCGCTGAAGCGCTTCCTGCCTCTGGTGAGTGGAGGCCATGTCGTCCCCCATCTCGGAGGGACGCAACAGATGGTCCTCGGGATCGGGAATGATCAACAAAGTCCAGAATAAGGCTGGTTCAACAAGTTTGGATCGTAGCGGGAGCATGGCGTGCAATACACGGCGGTGGCCTATATCCGTCATAAGCGGGCTGGGTCCGGCAAGGTAACTGACTTAATCGGTCTGCCGGCTGGGACGTCCGCTTGGTGGTTTCCTGCGCGCCCACTGTCCCGTGTAATTGAAGCCGGGGTTACGCCGAGGGGTTGGTTGTTCCCAGGGCTTCGTCGAGTGCCCTGCGTCCGTTCCCGGCAAGCCAAGACCTGAGAGATAATAGCTCCGGGTTGATCTCACGCATGGCGTTCAGATCGACACGTTCTGCAAGCGGGCCATCTTCCAGGCTCTTCGCCATGTGCGCGAGGTCAGCATTCGCTGCGAGAACGTCATCGGAAAAGCGTGAGTAGGCGATCGGGCGACCGGCGACTTCGGTAAATGTGGCTTCAAGCTCGTGCCCCGTCACGCGGTCGCTTGCGATCTTCAAAGTCATGTCTCCGAAGCGGAGCTTGTCGGCAAACATCGCAGCAACGAATTTGCCGATGTCTTCCACGGCGGTCAGTTGAATTGAATGATCCGGTTTGATCAGGGATACCAATCGTCCCTCATCCAAACCGAAACCAGGTTGCACGAGCATTTCCATGAAGATCATCGGCCGGACGATGGTCGTGGTGATGGGGAGTTTTCGAACATGCGTTTCGATGCGAGGCTTGGCATCGAAACGCGCGACCCCCGTTAGCTCATCCCCAACGCTGGCGCCTGAAGAATAAACGAGATGGTCGACGCCGATTTCGGCTGCAACATCCGCAATCGAGATTCCATAGCGGACTTCGTCCTCTGCAGTCAGGTTGGCCGGCAATACGCTGAAAACACCATAGGTGTCTTTCATGGCAACACGCATCACATCCGTGTCTTCAAAGGAGCCCTGCACAAGCTCAACGCCTGCATTCCGCAGCGCTAAAGGTGCGGCATCCGCGGCATTTAAAACAAGGGCGCGAACCGGCCACCCCGCCTGCAATAAGGCTTTGGCAACAGATCCTCCCTGGCGGCCGGTAGCGCCGAAAATCAAAATTGGACGTTTGGCAACTGTCATTGGAAACCCTCGCATTGAACTATGGGGTATCCATATATACGTTTGGAGGACCGCCGGAAGACGGCACATTTTTCAGCATCACGCACAAGGATGATACCCATGGACAAACATATCCCTGCCGACACGCTGAGAGGCTCAAAGGGTGATCGGCTGTTCAGACCTATCCCGTCAAACGGCGTTTGCACGCTAATGAGCGACAAATGGACTGTCCCGGTCCTTTGGCGCCTTTCGCTCGCGCAGAAGTATCGGCTCCGCTTTTCAACGCTCAAAAAAGAGCTTGATGGGGTCACCCAGCGGATGCTGACACTTACGCTGCGCAATCTTGAGCGTGACGGGCTCGTCGTGCGCCATTATTTTCCCGAAGTGCCGCCGCGTGTCGAGTATGAGCTGACCGAAATGGGTGGTGGAGCTTTACGCGCCCTTGAGGGGTTCAATTTTTGGGTTCGGAATAATCTGTACACCATCCAGGAGTATCGTCGCGCTTACGACAGCTCCAAACAGTAAGCCGCAATATCGCTCCGGATGGCGACTGTCTCACACATTCCTCAAGTCCTTCTGTTGCTGCTGTTTTATTGAACTGAGGGGCACAGCCATCGTTATGAACTGGTGATGGGTTCGCCTTACTACACCGGAGTTTGCCAATGACGCTTCTTGTTTTCCATCACCAGTCGCAGCCCGGCGGTCAAGGCAAGCCGTTCGGCGGCCCGGTTTCCATAAGCCGTTTCTGCGGACAGTGTGATTATTCCCATATGTTCTCGCGCCCACGCAACAAAGGCCAGAACAATCTCTCGCGCCGCCCCGTGACCCCACAATTCCGGGATTAACTCGATACCAACGTCACCTACTGAAGGAGAAAGGTTCTCAGTTCTGATACCCACTGTTCCAACATACTGCTCAGGACAAGTTTTGGTGCTGACTGCAAGTTGAATGTTGCGGCGGGGCCGATGCGACTGCCAGCGATAAAAAGATCGAAAACCCGCTCCGCATGAGCCCGGCCGCGCTCCTCAGCAGCTAGAAAGCGTCGAAAGTTTTCATCCAACTGGCAAGCTACAAAGGCGGCCCTGTCTGCTTCGCAAAACTCGCGGAGGATGAATTGTTTCGTTTGAACAGTGATCGTGTCGTCCATGCCGTTCTCTACTTCTTTCACATCTTCAGGCTGTAGTTACAGCTCCTTCAGATCAGCATTCTTCGGCTGAATCGTTTGAGCCTTACTTTAGCCAGTATGAGGCGCAAATAGTATGGCTTATGGCCCTTCAAAACGTCCAAGCAAGTCAATAAAGATAAACTCGCTGTTTGGAAAAAGCCCGATATGTCGTCAAGGAACGCTTGATATCTCAAGGAGGTATCCGCATGAGCGCACCGTTTTTATCGGACAACGCCGGCCTAGACCGGTTTTCAAGGCTTTTCTCAACCGGCTAAGATGAACGTCCACCGCTCTTGGATCGGCGCTTTCATTGTCGGGCCAAGCAACATCCACCAACTCTTCCCGGCTGTGGACGCAATTGGGATATTGCAGCAAATGAAAAAGCAGCCGAAAACCGATAGGGCCGAGATCGAGCCTGCGTCGCTTGAACGTCGCACAATGCGCGTCCAGATTTAACTCGAAATCACCCTTCTGCAAAATTCGAACGGTGCGCTTTGGATTGCTGGGCGCAACATCGTCGTCAGCTGGGGCGATACCGCGAAGAAAGTGCAGTAATCTATCAGGCATAAGCGGACGGACAAAGCCATCTTCGACACCGGCCTTTATCAATTTGACGAACCGATGTGCATCGCCAGGACTTAGAAGCGCGGCAATCCGGACGTCCTTGGTCGCATCATCAGATTTGAATTGCCCGCATAATTGGATAGCAGCATCATAATTGTCGCAACAGTCCACGATGATTGCGTGGAGCCTTTCTTCGCAAGAAATGCGTCTCATCTCCGGCAATTCAGTGGCCACGGCGCTTGCATACCCCTCAGCTTCAAGAATGTATTTTAAAAGCACATAGAGCTCAGAATCGTGGGAACAAACTGCGACCTTTGGCTTGACCATCGAATTGCTCTCTTTCCGTTAACGCTACTATTTAAGGTTCCACATATTATTTCCAGGGACGTTGATGGGAGCATGATCGCTGTTTTCTAGGGAGCGACAACTTCACCACCATTGATATCGATTGTTGCTCCGTTGATGAAACCCGCAGCTTCACCGGCAAGAAACGCGACAAGCGCTGCAACCTCCTCCGGTTTTCCAAAACGTCGGGACGGAATTCGCTCAAGAGCCGCTTTGTTCGACGGACGATCGACAGGCCCTGACATGTCAGTCAGGATACGCCCGGGTGCTACAAGATTGACTGTAATTCCGTGATTTGCGTACGGTTCGATCAGCGCTCTTGCCAACCCCGACAAGGCTGCTTTCGAGGTTACATAACTTGCACCAGCAATCTTCGGACGCCCACGGGCTGCAACAGAACCGACCAGGACGATGCGGCCAAATCCCGCTTCCACCATGTCTCGTAGCACAGCTTGGCAGCATAGCATTGCACCGGTCAAATTGATGGTGATCACTCCATTCCATTCACTGAGCGAAATATCAGAAAACGGCAGGGCGCCATTTGCACCCTTTGGCGAAATCCCGGCATTGCACACAAGGACCGTGGGCGCAGCCCATATTGTTTTTAGTTCGGCAAAAAAAGCCGCGATCGCTTCGGGATCTGCGATATCAGTTGTGCGGGCAAGAATATTCTCCGGTCCGAATTCACGGCTGAGGTGTGCACCCGCGGAGACGACATTTTCCTCGCTTTGGCTGAAAATACCAACACGATGTCCCGAACGCAGCAGCGACCGGGCCGTTTCGAAGCCGATGCCAGTGGTTCCACCCGTGACAACTGCAACACGGGACTGCATCCGGTCGATCATGCTGCTGCCCTGTTCATCGACGCAAACAACGAAAGCGGCGGGTGAGCCTCTGGATCCGTCATAACTTCCAGCAAAAGCGGGCTTTTGCCTTGCAATCCACGTTGCAGTTGCAAGGCCAGATCCGAAGGATCGCTGATGCGTATTGAAGGGCAACCGCATGCTTGTGCAATAAGCGTGTGGTCAACGTTGCCCAGATGGCAGGCCGTGGTGTATTTGCCAAATTTGACTGTCTCCGCATCGCGCTGAAACCCCAAAATTCCATTATTGAGCACGATAATTGTCACGGGAAGTCGTTCCCGTACCATCGTTTCGAGCTCAGCCCAACTGTGGCCAAAGCCCCCGTCGCCGACAATACAGATGACCGGATCATTTGGTCGTGCGGCTTTCGCGCCAAGGGCAAGTGGTAAACCCCAGCCAAGCCCCGCCAGACCGCGCGGCGTTATGAACCTCATCCCTGGCGCCAAGGCCCGCAATTGTCCCGCCACCCACATCGACGAATAACTGGCGTCAGCGACGACCACGGTTTGCGGCGTGAGCAGCGCCTGCAATTCAGACATGATGCGTTCGGGACGTATCGGGGACGAAGAAGAAAGAGCATTCGACCGATTATCCATTTCAAAACCGTCCCAATAAGACGCAATACGGTTGATCGCATCTTGCCGTGACAAAACACGTAATGTCAGATCACTCTGCAGAAGAGCTGTACGAAGCAATGACAATGTCTCGCGAACGTCACCTGTAAGACGCAACGCTTCATAGGTTCGTCCGATCTCGGCAGGATCAATGTCGATGTGGATAATTTTTGTGCCTTTCGACAATTGACGCCAACTATCAACACGCAATGGCTGTCGCTGGACGGTTATGCCGCGCTGGTTTGCGGCAATGCCTTCAAGCCGTGTGATATCGCCACCGGCCGAAAAGATGTATTTCTCAACATCCCTGCTTCGGTCTTGCGCTCCTATCCGGGCGTTGGCCGCGTCATCATCGGTTCACTCGTCAACGCCATGATTCAGGCCGACGGTGGTTTTGAGCGCCGCGCACTTTTTGCGCTGGATGAGGTCGATTTGCTTGGCTATATGCGCGTGCTGGAGGAAGCACGTGACCGCGGCCGGAAATACGGCATCAGCATGATGCTGATGTATCAATCGGTCGGTCAGCTGGAGCGGCATTTCGGGAAGGATGGGGCAACTTCCTGGATCGATGGTTGCGCGTTTGCTTCCTATGCCGCGATCAAGGCGTTCGACACGGCCCGCAATGTCTCGGCCCAATGCGGGGAAATGACCATAGAGGTGCCGGGCCGATCTCGTAACATCGGCTGGAATAGAGGAAATGGCGGCACGCGCAAATCGGAAAGCGTCAGTTTTCATCGTCGGCCCCTGATTATGCCGCACGAGATCACCCAGTCGATGCGCACGGATGAGCAGATCATCATCGTGCAGGGACATAGCCCGATCCGTTGTGGCCGGGCGATCTATTTCCGGCGCAAGGACATGGATATGGCAGCAAAAGTCAATCGTTTCGTGCGGATTTGATAAGCAACTTCACGCTCGGTGACCCTGTCCATGTCGTCGTGGTCGAATGTTGCGGTCAAAGACTATGGGTCGTACTGGACAAACGGACGGGTGATATCATTACGTCCAAAGTCGTAACTGGCAAATGCCGGGCTAGCTTGCGTTGCTATCGCCGCTACGGGCGAGGTTGTTATTGGAGACGCGAGCGGCAGTGTGGCCAGACCTGGAGTGGGAAATGATGCCGACCCTGTTTCCAGGGCCGGCAATCATCAGGTCAGGCTGGATTGTTCCAGAGGATGACCTTTCGATTCGGCTCACCGCCGGGGGCGGATGCAAGGTTGCCGAAGATCACGCCGATTTCTGGCGCCTCCAGCTTGACGGAGAGGTATTCTTCACCGGTCTGGCGGGCGACACGGTTCCAGCCCGCGCCGATCTCGAAGCCTGTCTTGCGGTGGATGATGCGGTAATCCGGGGCTTCCTCGGTGGCCTTGTTGGCGTTTGGGACGATGGCGATCGGGGCATTGACCCGGATGGTGGCGAATACGCCTTCGAAACTGCCGTCAGTCTTCTGTGTCAGCGTTGCGATCGTGGTGGCCATGTGACTTACTCCTTTGGTTGCTCGGGACCATTCCCGATGGCGCCCAAAGAAGGGGCCGCGCCGCAGGCGTCACCGAAGCGAAAGCGAAGGGGAACCCCCTTGCGGGGTTGACGCTGATCGCGGCCGGCACCTTAGGCGACACGAGAAAAAGGGAATGGTATTGAAGCGGCCGGATGCAGGAGATGGAATCGCATGGCCATCCGATTACCGCCAGAGGGAAGATAACGGCAGCAGTGCTGCCTCGCCTTGCAGGCTTTGTGGGCACCCCTTCCAGTTCCACAAGCGACCCACGCCGCTGCCTTCAAAGGGGGACTATCGTGATCCCTCGCAGATCTGAGTTTCGATCGCTGCCCACGCAGGACGGAACAATTCATTGGCGGATTTGATAGCGGCCGCAAGGCTGGTGACCTGGGCAAAAGAAGGGGGCGGCAACGGTGGTTGCCAGGGATGAGTCCATATTAATGATGGACCTTATCCCAGAGCAATGATCTGCCGATCCGGTTTTTTCCCGCCAGCCACCCTTACCGGCTCACTTGCCCTCCCCATGTCGCCCTCGGACCCGCTCCGACATGAGCCTCAAACGACATTTGCCAACAAAGAAGCAAAAAACAGAATGAGTTTTACTCATGTATACACGATAGTATAGCACCATATCTTTCAGGACACTACGGCGAGGCTGTTACTTTAGGAATGGTCGCGGAGGTAAAATGTTACTCGTTCCTCAAAGACGTCAGGTTTGTCGGAACCAGTTTCCTGTCGTGGGACGTTTGATCGCTGCGGATCATTCGACCGCTGCAAGAGCAAGGCCAGAGGCAATTATAAAGGCCAGTGTTGATCCCACATGCTGCATGAGAAATGCGCCCACGGATGGCGCAGTGGCGGCTGCAGCCAAACGAATAGCGGTGGCCTTTCCAACGCGCTGTCCGTAGCCTTGGCTGCCGAAGAGTGCCAAGGGTCATGGTCAGATGCAATGGTGCGCCTATTCGCACATGAACGACGATTCATTGGACACTACATAGTGGGTATAATATTATCTACTGTGTGCCAATATCATTCCTAGTGGATAACATATTGACCATTAGTCTCCTCTCTCCAGATCGCATTTTGAAGGATGTTGCCAGAAAGGAAAAGCAGCGTCGCCTCGATGCCAATTTAACACAACAAGGGCTGGCCGATCGGTCCGGAGTGCCTCTCGGCACTCTGAAACTTTTTGAGAGAACAGGAAAAATCTCGTTCGAAACCCTATTGAAAATCGCATTCGCTCTCAGCTGTGAAGAAGAGTTCTCCCTGCTATTTCCTGCACCATCGAAGCTCACGATTGATGACGTCATCGCGAAGCCAACACGCCAGAGAGGAACACGTCGCTGAGCATGTCAACAACAGGTTTCCGCCATGCCTCACGGCTCCTCGCGCTCATATACTCAAGCACTCAAAAACTTAAACACTCGGATGCTCAATTACGCAACGGCAAGTGTCAGGTGGCCGACCGGATCGGCCGTAGGCCGCACCGTGATCTCGATATCGTAACCAAGGCGATTCAGGGCATCCATCAACTTGCGCTCTGACAGGTTGGCGAGATCGCCACGCAACAACGCCGAGACCTTCGGCTGACGAAGGCCCATGCGCCGCCCGGCTTCCTCCTGCGTCAGCCCAAGCCTACGCACGGCCTTGGTGATTTCGATCATAAGGCCCGATTTGACCTTGAGCTTGTCGGCGTCAGGTAGACCAAGATCGGTAAAAACATTGCCGGAGCTGGTCGTAACCTCGATCCCATTAACGACGCGGGTTTGCATCTCTCATCTCCTTCGCTAGAGCCTCAGCCATCTTGAGCCTTGCCCGAACAACGTCCATGTCCGCTTTCGGCGTGGCAATGCCGCTTTTGCTCTTCTTCTGGAAGCAATGCAGCACGAACACCGCTTCCTCGAACCTGACGGTGTAAACGGCTCGGTAGGTGCCGCCCACATCGTTCTCAACTACTTCCAGTACGCCAGCGCCGCCAAAGCCCTTGAGGACCTTTGACGCTGGATGCTGTTCGCCGTGCTGCGCGAAATGCAGCGCGAACCCGACCGACTTCCGCACATCTGCCGGGAGCTGCATCAGGTCTTTGTGGCTGCTGCCAATCCATTCAAGCGGGCGCTCTTCCTGCTTCATTCGGGAAATATACCAGAACAGGTATAAATCGCAATCATAATCGGACAGGGCAAACGCTAATACGCTCAAAAACTCATTTGAGTAATCTGGCGCTGCCCTTATAGAAGCGGCAGGCCAAAGATTGCGGCAAGCGCACGATGATGTGCGGGATAAAAGTTGTGAATCGGCGCAGAGACTCGAACCCTTGCCGTGTTGATATTCACGGCGCTGCAGAGCTGCCGGTTTTCCCCACGTCGTCGTGGCGATAATAGATTTCGCTCACGCGAAACCGACCATCAGCGCGTTTGCACTGTATGACGACATCGATGGCAACTTTCAAAAGCGCGCGGACATCATGCCTTTCAAGATCATGTCCGCCTTCCGATTCCTTGACCAGCAGTGTCAGCTGTTCGAAGGCAAGGCGCGCGGAGTCGGCATGAACTGTTGTGATCGACCCTGGATGGCCCGAATTTACATTGCGGATGTAGTAGAATGCCGTTCCATCGCGCAGTTCCTGCAACAGGATACGATCTGGCCTCATGCGCAGGCAGGATTCCAGCAGATCCTTGGCGCCAATCTTCGCCACACCCTGACCACCTTTGGAGTAAAACAGACGTACGTGGTTCGATTGAGGGATAATCAGCTCGGCTGTATCTTCGATCGCAATAATCCGCTCAGTTGAGGGAATATGACGGATCAGCGCCTTGGACAACGTTGTCTTGCCGGATCCCGTCGCACCGGAGATGATAATGTTCTTCCTTGCATAAACTGCCTCCCGCAGGAACGCCTTGTAAGCTCTGTTGCTGTAGAGTTCCAAAAGCTTGCGATCCGACACATCGACGCCTCTTTCGGCTTTCACCGTATCGTCAAACAGGCCGCCGTGATCAAGATCGTCCAAACTCAGCGATATGGATGATGGCTTTCGGATCGTGACACTGACGGTTCCGCTGGCCGTTGCTGGCGGTATCACAATCTGGATGCGCTCATCGCCTGGCAGGGTGGCAGACAGGATCGGCCACGTTTCGTTGATCGACTGGTTGGAACAGCTCGCAACAGCGCGTGCAAGACGCATGAGTTTACCAAACGTCAATTCCGGCAGATCGTGGTTCTGCCACCCCGCTGTCCCCTCGGTCAGGATCTGTCCTGGTCTATTGACAATGATCTCAAAGAGCGATTCGTCCCGAAGATAAGGCGAGAATGGCGCCAGAAGCGTCCGCACGACATTGGTATCTGCCCCTTCTGTCATCGGCATATCTATTTGGTGACCAGAGTTGAAGGCGAGCTGAAATCCCCGAGCACGGCACGATCGTAAATCCGATTTCTCGGCTCCGTGACACGAAGCCGGTAGACCTGTGAGAAGTCGAGATCTCTTGCCACGAACACCGAAACCAGTTCACCCTGGTGCTTCAAAAGCGTAGGCGGGATATTGATCGACTGTTCCACGGCGATTGCAGCTGCCTGCTGACCAGCACTCGTGGCGTTTTGTGCTTCGACATCACTTTCGCGCAGTCTATTGTTCGCATAGGACGTCGCATCACCAACAATCGAAAGCAAGATGGCGCTACCAAAGCGCTCCCACCAATGGGTATCGACGTAGCCGTCGATGCCGGCGCGTCCAAGAGCATCGGTCGTCGGCGAGGCGAGCGTAATAATCACGCCCCTGGGCGTCTTTGCACGGTTCCACAACACAAACAGGCGTTTCTGGCCGCGGCGAAGACCTCCCCGGTATTCGCCCACGATCTGAGTGCCCTTCTCCATCAAAACGACACGGCCATTGTCCGACATCACATCGCGGTTGATGACACAGCTTACAAAGCCCGGCTGATCTGAGGAAAGCGCTGTCTCCAGAACGCAAGGGATCGAGGTTCCCAACGCCACGATGAAGTTTCGGTTGCCGAGCATACCCGCACGCGAGCCTTCCAACTGCGTCGGTGTCAGCATCCTGTTGAACCGCTGATCTTCGTTTTCTCCATTCGAACCAAGAGCACCGCGATCAGCGTCGAATGGAAGGTAGGTTGACGGCGGATCCGAGCCCTGTTCATCATTCTGGCCCCGGGTAGCCGGCGTCTTTTCGCCGCCATAGGCTATAACCGGCGACCGCCGAGCAGCATCGAGGAGCTTGTCATCCTCATCATCTGGTTCTTTTTCACTTACGCCTGGTGTCGGTAACTGAACTTCGGCCGGCTTGAGGACCGGTTGGGCTGGCTCTCTGGCCGGTTCGAAATCCGACGTTTGGCGGATAACAATCCGCTCCGGCCGGGTTGTCTCGTCCGGCCTGTTCTGGCCGCGCATCGACCAAAATGCAAAAGCGACGAAGGCGACAACCGCCATGGCAACCGCGCCACGCTTCAAGATCGGGTTGTTACTCCTGGGGCCGCCGGTCGATATTTCCGCGCGCTCTCCCGGGATCCGGGTGTCGTCTTCCTCGACCATGAAATTTCCCTATTGTGGACTGAATGGTTGCGCCTTGACGACACGTTCGACGGAGGGCGACGTCGTATTGGTATCCGGATTAATGCCAAGGCGATCATAGGCCTCGTTAAACACGCACAGCACGTCGCCACCCTTGCGTAAAATGAACTTGCGGCTGATGGCATGGACCAGCACCAGGTTGCCATCCGTGGTTTTCGGGACGACGCTTTCTGTGCCGTCGGAGTTTTCCATGTAGATTGCCGGGATTTCCTGGTTGCCGGTGAAGGCGAAAGTGGTGATCTTGCCGTTGTCGTAGACCGTCTGCGGTTCGAGTGCGGCGGGGCCTTGTACGGAATAGCGCCAGTTTCGCGGACCAAAGGTCTCATGAAGTGCCAGCACCTCATCTGCTTTGCCCGCATTGGTTGCTTGCCTGCGCGCCGCAGCCTCCAAACGGCGACGCTCCGCCTCATCGGCCGGATAGCGATATTTCACATAGAAATAGGTGTTCTGTCCGGCTTCAACGGTGCCGTTGCGCACGGTCAGTTCCATCTGATAGCTTCGGGTAGAACCGTCGCGTCTGCTCGTCACAACCGAAATATTTGTGACCGGCTGGTTTTCCCGCGGCTTGAGGAAAAGGATGTTGCCGGCCGGCGCCACCTCCCATGCAACGCTGTTGCCAAGTGCGACATGAGCGATCTCCTCGCCTGTTGCAAATTCGACCTGAACCGAGGATCGCAGTGTCGCGACGATCCTTGTAATATTGTATGGCTGATAGTCTACGAAACGGACGCGGCTGTCTTGTGGTGCGCCGCGGGGAATTTCCAGCGCCAGCCCGGCTGAGGATAGACCAAGTGTCAAAACAGAAACGATCAGGAATCCCTGTCTCAATTTACGGCCTCCGGATCAGCCCGATATTCACTAACGGCAAACCCTAAAGGATTGACCAGCCTGTCGGTGGATGACATCGGCGCATTGACATAAGAAAACGTGAGTGTTGCCACCCAGTGCGTGGTGCGGACATCCTCTCCCCGCGTGATCGTGCGCATGTAGCGGACGGAAGCGACATTGGCATTGATCAGCGAAATGGACGCGATGTTGATGCGCGACATGACGCTGCGGCCGTAAATATTTTGCGGCGAATCCGGATTGCTGCCCCGATAGAGCGCCGCGAAACGTGTCTGTTCGGGCTGCGCCGACAGCAAGGCAACTGTGCGGAAATTTTCCCTGGCCTCGCTCCAGATGTAACTTTCGCGAGCGCGAACATACCTTGCCGCGAAATATTTGGTGACGGCCTCGTCATAGGTGCCGGGGTTCGACGTCAGCGCGGAGACAACATCGACGATCCCGGTCGAATTATCGACGCGAACCACGAACGGCTCCACCGTTTTCAAGGGCGTGAGCCCTGCAATGGCGAAGACGGATACAATCGCGGCAATGCCGGCACAACCGGCAATAAACCAGGCAATACGGGCCGAGCGTTCCACCTGGGTCAACCGATCCTGATCGAACCGGCGCGCCCTGTCGAAATAGCTTTTGAGATTATCCGGCGTAATCATGTCACCCGTCCTCGCATGGCAGGTATGATGCTGCGGCCTGGAAACGCGCAATGGCGGCTGGAGGCACAAAAGACGGTTGGGCTGCATAGGAAGCAGCATGGCTTGCCGGGTCCGCGGGAATGGCCTTCGACGTCGGCTGTTTCAGCTGACCAGTCCCCTCCCACTGCCACATGGAGCGATTCAGCGGTCGCCGTGAATAGCCATCACATTTGGGCAAAGGATGCGTCAAGGAGCTGCAGGCGGATAGTATCCCGGCAAGCAGAATCCATAAAACGATACGGCACATGTGCAGATAACCTGTCCGATATCTTGAAGCGAGCAGCATCATTGGCTCCTTCCCGCACGAAAGCGCCGCCCCACGGAGCGGGCACCACGCCGGACCGCACGCGTGCTATGCGATATTGTCCGGGCAAGGGTACCTTCGTGAGCGTCGCGGGCAGCACCATACCCGTAGGTCAAAGATGCCCCGCCTGCCGCGAGCGCTGACGCAATACCGGGCAACTGATAAAAGACGTAAAGTGCTGCAAGGCAGATGGCGCAGAGCGCGATGGGGCGCATCATAACGTCGCTATAGCTCTCGATCGCCGTGAAGGTTGTATCGATACATGTAATCAACAGCGAACCAATCGCGATGACCAAAACTTGAAGTATAACGAAATTGGCAAGCTGACCAATCCAGGATTCGGTGAAACGGCGAGTAGACCGGAACATCGCAAGAGCGATGAAGATCGGGCCGATCGCAAGGACGATGGCAAGCGCCAGCCTTGCATAGAGCGAGACAATGTAGCCAATGGCAGCGACGATGAAACTTGCGCCAATGACCATCATCCCGCCGATTCCGGTGACAATATCGACTGGCCACGATGCACGGGCCCAGACCTCATAGGCGCACTTCTGGCCTTTATCGAGCAGAGCGTCGAAAGTCGAGGCACTTGGCGCGGTACCGGCGTTCAGAGCCTGGGAAATCTCTTGTGGCAGCGTCTCGAAGAACAGATTGGTTACATAGGTCTGGTATTGGCCGGCGTTCCTCACCAGCATGACGATGATCGCAAGCTTGATTGCCCGAAACGCAAACTCGAGGATGGGCTCTTGCACGGATCCACGCAGGACAACGTAGCCATAAAGGACGACGTAAAGGGTCAACGCCGCAGTGAGTGGACCACTCACCCAATCGGCGATGTTCGCGGTGCCAGAGGAGATGAAGTTTTCCAAAGGCGCCTTGAACTGACCATCCACGAAGCTGAAGACTTGATACATTGCCTAGCCTCCGAGCGATTTGCGCATGCGCTCAAGACGCATTTTGCCATCAGCGGCCTGTGCATTGATGCAGTTGGGAGTGGCTTGCAGCCCGCCTGGATTGTTGCGGCATTTGCCAAGAATCTTTGTCAGCAAAGCATCGTCGGCCATCAGTTCATCAACGGTATAGGTTTTTTCTGTCTGGCCTGAACAGCCGGCCAGAGCCAGCACCATTGCCGCATAAATTGCACGATTCATTTGAGCGCTGCCCCCATTGCGTCCATGCGTTTGCGCCAGTCTTCGGCTTTACGCTGGTCATCGACCCGCATGTGTGCCTGCTGGACCATCTGCAAGCCCTGCATGCGCAGCGCGTCTGTTTGCAGGAAAGCCGTTTCCGCCTGCAGCCGCGCCTGCAGATCAGCAATATCCTTGGCATCGGCAGCACGGGAAATTTGCTGGCGCAGTTGATCGATGCCGTCAATGCGCCTGGTGGCTGTATCGTAAATCTGCTGACCAAGGCTCAACTGCCCTGCATTCTGCTTCTGCAAACGCGATAATTCCTGAGCATAGAAATCATTGGCACCCGTGCGATAGGTCGAATTCTCCTCAAGGAACTTCGAGGCGGATTGACGCAAAACGCCCTCACCCGATCCTTTAAACAAGCCTTCGATAGCATTGAAATCCTGTGGTAATGCCTTGCGGATCGAAGGATCGTTCAGCAGGCTCGCAACATCGGCCATATTGGTAATCTTGTTTAGCGCTCCGTAAAGTTGCTGAGCCTGTTTGATTTGCCGGTTGAGTGCGTCGAGCTGAGATTTCAGCTGGGTGATACTCTCGATATGTTTGGCAATTGCGGTCTGATCAATGACAGGAATGCCCTGCGCAAGCGTCATATCTGCCGGGAGCATGACAGCGGCCATCGCAAGCGCCGCCAGTTTTGCCTTTAGGGTGATCATTCAGCCCTCCTTCTTTGTTGAAACACTGGCATCCAGTCCTCGGGCCGTTCGCCGACTTCGCGACGGATTGCATCGGCAAGTTCGACGTTGGCGGTGCGGCCGGACAATATGGCAAGCTCGTCGCCAAAGCCTCCAAGGTTGAGCTCGGCGACAACACTGTTATGCCCCTGCTTAACGATGAAGCGCCGACTTTCGACCGGGAGTTCGCGTGAAACAAGTTCGAATTCGCGTGCGGTCAGTTTGAAGCCTTCAACGTAGTCTGCGTGATCGCCGCGCGGGTTGGGGAGAAATATCTGCGTGGGGCATTGCTCGATGATGGTATGAGCGATGGGCGAGACAATGGCGTCTCGCGGGCTCTGCGTGGCAAACAGCATGAGGCCGTTCTGCTTGCGGATCGTCTTGAGCTTGTTTTGCGCCAGATCACGAAAACTTTCATCCTGGAGCGCCTTCCAGAACTCGTCGATGACAATGATGATACGGCGGCCGTCGATCAACTGCTCGATGCGGAAGAACAGATAGGCCATCAACGGGGTGCGGATTTCCTCGTTATCGAGGAAATCGGTCATATCATAACCGATGAATTTGGCACCGATCCCGATGTCATCGGTGTCGTTGTCAAAGACCCAGCCAAGTGGCCCTTCCCTTTCCCACCGCCGTAACCGCGAGGCAATGCCTTCAGGATCTGTGTTGTTGAGGAACGTGCGCAAGGCGCCGATGGAGCGTCGCTCCATCGGCAGATCAGCCAAACCGTCGACCGCCGCAGCGATGTCTCGTAATTCCATAACGGTTGGCTCACGCTTTGCAGATCCAGCCAGTTTGCCGATCCACTGCGCCAGAAACACTTTATTGTGCGCAGTAAGCTCGAGTGCCTTCAGCGGCGCGCACCCGGTTGGAGTGCCGTTGCGCAGCGGCATGTATGTGCCGCCGACAGCGCGCACGAAGAGATCTGCCCCGCGATCCTTGTCGAAAAACACCATATGTGGATCGTGCTTTTCGAGTTGGGAGAGCATGAAGTTCAACAATACAGTCTTGCCGGCGCCCGAAGGGCCGCACATGAAGGTGTTGCCAAGATCGCTGTGATGAAAATTGAAATAAAATGGTGACCCGGACGCGGTTTTGAGGATGGCGACTGCCGAGCCCCACTCATTGCCGTCCTTCTGGCCGGTCGGATAGGAGTGATAGGGAGATAATGCGGCAAAATTCCTTGACGTGATGGCGCCTGAACGCGCCCGATACCGGAAATTGCCCGGCAACTGACCCCACCATCCCGCCTCAAGCCCCAGGTCCTCTCGGGCGACTACCGCACCGCCACTGGTGAGGTAGGCTCGCGCCTTTGCCATATGGTCAGTGAGAGCCTTCACAGATGGGGCAAAGACGGACAAGGCCAGGTGATGCTCGCCAAGAACAAACCGGTTTGATTCCAGATCGTCCATCGCATCACCAAGCTCGTCGATCTGCGACGCTGCTTTGTCACCGCTGCTGACCATCTGGTTTTGCTTGCGCCCCATGATCAACCGGGCATCGGCTTTCGAGGCGAATGCGAAGGATTGCGTCAAAATGAGCTCGAACGGCGCGGTCAAAATGCCGTCCAGCAAACCACTGCGGGTGGTGGCCGGATATTCCTTGAACCCGAACAATCCGGCATATCGGCTGTCAGCCTCATGACGGATTTCGGCGGTTTCGCGGCCAAAAATTACCCGATCCGAATAGATTGCCGAGGAGATTTTTCCCTCTGTCAGCGGAACCGGCTCGCGCCGTCCGCCAACGATCTGGTGCAGCACTTCGCTTGGCTCGGAGAACACAACTCCATCCTGCTCATAAAGCGACAGAATGCGAGGTTCGAAGCGTTTCAGACCTGCAGTGACATCGGCGACTTTGTCACTCAACAGCTTCAACGCATCTTCGTCGCGTTCTGTTTCGAAACCCCGAGCCTTTCGCAGACGGGAAAAAAAATCAGCGGCTTTCCTGGCTGAATACCGAGCAGGGTGCCATATCAACGACAGGTAAAGATCGTTGCGAAACAGATCCTCACCAACCATCCGTTCGCGATATTTAGTGTTCAAGGCATTGGAAAATGAGGTAGTGAAATGGCCCTCGGGATAGGTGTTGTCGCGGCGGCGAATGACGTGCGTCCACAGTGCCAGCCGCTCATCGGCGATATTGCGATAGAGCGTATTCAGACTGCGGTGAAAACCGTTGAGATCCAGGACATCAGCCGTCTCAAAAGAGACGCCATCCATACCGATCATCACCATCATCGCTCCGGAATCGAGCGCAATGATCGTCTCGTCGACATGGCGGATATAGGGAATAAAGGTCTCCGGCCCAAGCTCGCGAGACCGCAAGGTTGCGATACTAGGCAAGGTTCAAATCCCTTTCATCATAATGTCTGGTGAGTTTCAGCGGCGAAAGCGTGGACCCACGCCAGTAGGATGTATTGCGCGATCGCCCCCGGGTTTCGACCCACGCGACGAGAATCCTGAACATGTTGTGATCGTGTTTGAGCAGGGCCCGAAAGACGAAATGGAAGACAATGCCGACAAGCGCGTAAGCGATGGAGCCGGCGGTGATGTAAAGGATCGTGGTCAGCATGATATTCACGCCCATCGCCTCCATCGTCACGCCCGCGATCATCGCTGGCCGGGTGCAGGCAAGAAACAGCATATCTTCTTCAAGGTGAGAAACGTTCTCCATATCGCTCAACCCCCGACGATGGTGTTGACCAGCTCGGTGGCACCGAAAATTCCACCAATGCCGATGATCCAGAAGCCGGCGCGGCGCAGATCCATGTAGCCAAACATCCATGCTATGCAGATGATGATCACGGCTATGACCGCCAGCAGTCGGGCGATGTTGCCGGTCAACATGTCGACGATGTTCTGCAAAACCGTTTCGATACCGGCTGCTTGAGCAAATGCCGGTTCAACCAGGCAGGCGACAATTGTGATCGCCGTGACAACAGCTGCAACGGGGCGAATACTGGCTTTCGAATTCATTCACTTTGCTCCGGCTGATTGTTGGGAAAGACAAGCACCGATGTTCGCCGTTGGGAGCCGAAAACATCCCATGAGGTGGCTTCAGTGGCTTGCGAAAGAGATTTGGTCGCTGGCAGCGCAACATGATTGGGGGACTGAGGAATGGATTTGGCCTGTTCCTGCGGCTCCGCAATGGCCAGTGCACCCAGCGTTGGAGCCAAATGCTTCATCTCCTGGCGAACCTGTTCATCATACCTGACCATGGCGCCGAGGGAGGGATCATTGCGGGAATAGTAGGACTGGAGCATCACTGTTTCGGCCTGTGCGGCCCTGGCGCCGCCCCGAAGGGCAAGCCGGTAATAGCCATCGAGAAGAGTGGCCGTTGCCTTGAGGTTGAGGCAGGGTTCGAAGGCTTGGGAAATCGAGAGCTTCAGCTTGCCGAGTTCCTCCACGCTGATAGCGCCAAGACCGATCTGGATATCCTGGTGATCGGCGACGAGAGACGTCGCAAGTTCAATTGCCTCGGCTTTCGATGTCGGCTGTGCGGCAAGAGGTTTGCCGCTGTTGATGCGGATGGCGAAGGGGTGAAAACCACTTTCCAGGCTGATGACACCCGCAAGCGTCTGCACTTCGATCATTGGCGCGCAGCTTTGCGCAATGTCTATGAAAGCGGCGGCCATCGGTCAGTACCAGACCCTTTGCGCACCGACGCCATCAATCTTCACATCGATATAGTGCGGTTGCGATCGCACATTTGGACGCCTGGTCGGATAACCGACGCACTGGTAACGTTGGCCCTGCCGCCGCCAATGCGGCGACACAACCGAACCCGCATCGATCGCAGAATCACTCCTGCTTGAGCAGACTTCACTGCGCACGGGCTGCAAGGAAGTTGATACGCAGGTTGCCTTGCGTCCGCGCGCATCGTAATCGTTTCTCAGTTGGTATGCCGTTTCACAGTAGTAGGGCTCATAGCCTGGACGGGAACTATGAAAGCCAACGCCGCTGCATGTCGGGAAGGCATGGCCTTTTGCCAGTTCCCGCCAGAGTTTCTGGACCGGCGGCCGGCATTGCCCATATTGTGTCGGACCACCGGGATTGGAGAGGCACAGGACAACCTGGCATCCCCAGTCACTTGCCTGGGCTTTGACAACAGGGACGAGATAGAGTGGTGTTATGCTGCAAGTCGCAAGCAATGAACTGAACAGAAGGTTTTTCATGCAAAGCTTCCTCCCAAGCGGTAGAAGACAATACAGACCGGAGATTCCATTCCGATCACGCTCGTTTATACTAACTTATATAACACAGTAAAATCAGATGGCAAGAGCACTTAAATCGCAATGGCACAATCTCGCCTTTTCAGGGCTGATCCTGCATGAAATTCTCGATCATCCGATTGAGGACGAAACGCCCCAGGCAAGGTTGAAGCAGGTTGGCATGATGACAATTCTGTACAGCATGAACCAGGCCCATCAGCAGCTAACCCTTTCCAACATCATGGAAATTACGGCTTTAACGCGCGGCGGCGTGAAGGAGACTGTTGACCTTCTGGTGAAGCGAGGAATGTTGCAGGAGACGATTGTGAAGAACTCTATGGGGCGTGGAACGGCGCGTCAGTTCAAGATTTCCGAGACACTTCTGGAGAAATTAAGCTCCTTTGCACCGCAATAATAAACGGATTTTAACTGATTTTTTTTCAGTACTGTGATGGTGCCGACGGCGTTCCGATACAGGTTTGCGGCCTTCACCGAGTCGACGAACGCATTCAGCGCCGTTTCAGCCGTAGCGATATCGGCCACGTTGAAAAGCTCGTCTCCCTCGACCATGGACTCCCGCCAGCGTGGGGTCGGTATCTGGACCCGCAATGCTTCGACTTTGCCGATATTGCCAGGCATGATCTTCTGCTTGGGCAAGGGTGCCATTCGGCGCTTGGCCTTGAGCATGGTGCGGTCGGTCTGCGTCAGGTAAACCGCCATCAGCTGTATGTCCGCGTCATATTTTGCGATCACGACCATATGTTTCATCACATGACGAGGCGGAAATTCTCGTCACCTATCGGTTCGACCCCGAAGTCCGTATACGAACGGAGAAACTACTGGCTCAGCAATACGAAATCGCCAAAGGCATCGTTGAAAGCCGCCGCCGAGAGGTAGATGCGCTGACAGCCGCTTTAATCAATCGCGGCAGCTTAAGCGGCAGCGAAATCACTGAAATCCTCAAAGGCCCGCCTGGGCTGTCGGCATCGGATGCGGAAGCCGACAAAGATTCTCTCGCCTGACTACAAGTCAAATATTGAAGCCCCTATTTTTTGGAGTAAAAATCATGATCGTTGTACAAAAATCCGGCTCGACCTCGCCTGCTCACGCCATGGAGATTCAAGCCTTAAAGAAACTTGTTCAAGACCTTGAAAACATTAGGTCCGGACAGCTTCCAGGCAGGCGTTCCTTGGCTGGATCCCCGTGAATCGAAAACTGGTCTGTTGGCTATCGGACGTCCCGTGTTTGACGGGTGAGATTTCGGGTCATCCAGAATTGGGATTTACTAAGCGCGGAGTTACCAGCGATCTATGGATTGTGGCTCCACATCACGGCTTCGCGAGGACGATGACCAGATACTATACCTTGGGAAAACCCGCGCAGCTCACGCCTTCCGGCGGAAGCAGATGAAATCCGACGTCAGCAAGCGGAGGAACGGAAGGAAAAGCTTTTTCCAGCCCGACTGCTCAATTTACCGGAAACGACTGGAAGATCGATGCCGGCAGGGCGAAAAGCTTGTCTCCAAACACTAAGATTTGGTCGCCCGTATAGATCACTAAGCCAATAACATCCCAGTTTTTTCCAGGTCCAGCTTTGAAAGTCTGGAAATTTTTGAAATCGCTGGACGACACCGCCGATGAGGCTTTCATTTCGAAGCCTACCAATAGATTTCCATTTTCTACGAGAATGTCGATTTCTGGTCCGTTGCGATCTCGCCAATGGAATGGACGCCACTCTTGGCGCTGAAGCGGAAGAGATTTCAAGAGTTCGGTGAAGATGTAGTTCTCGAACAATGAACCCAATGATGTCTGGTCTTTTCCAAGCGTATAGTCGTCAGCGGTTATTCCACGCAAGGCTGCTGCAATCCCTGTATCAATAAGGTGGTACTTAGGGTGTCGAACGTCTCGGCCCGCCTCGCCCGATGTCCAAGCGGGCAATCGATACACAATCGACAGGCGTTCCAGAATATCGAGATACTCGCTGACTGTCTGTCGCTGAATTCCCACCTTCTCACCAAGCTCAACCGTGTTCAGTTCGTTGCTGGTCCTAGCAGCCAATTGATTGATCAGTCGCCGCAAAGAATCTGGACGTCTGATCTTCGTGACATCAGCGACATCTTTGTCGACGATAGCATCGACATATTCCCTATAGCGCCGTTGCCGTGGCCTTTCGCCCAATGGTCGAATTTCCGGAAAGCCACCCCGAATGATCCGATCGATCATTTCTTCCCTGGAAACCGATATACACTCGGGCAGAGCTTTCACTTCGCCGCTTTCTTTCGCCCAATCAAGTAGACGACAAGGCCCTGACGAGCGGATTTCCGCAGAACTTAGTGGAAGCATTCTTAATGTCTGAACTCTTCCAGCGAGAGAATCCATAACGTCTGCCGATACGAAGATATTCGAAGAGCCAGTCAAGATGAATTGTCCCATTTGCCGATTCGTGTCGACAATCCTCTTTATGGCGAGGGCAATCTGTTTGGATCGCTGAACTTCATCGATGATAACCGGTTTTCCTGCGGCTCTGTCGAACAGGAGTTGGACTTGGCCTTGCGCCTCCGTTTCGAATGCCTGAAGAACGTTGTGGTCGTCCAGCGTTACGAATACGCCGTACTCGAACATATCACGGACCAGCGTCGTCTTGCCGACTTGCCTTGGTCCTATGAGGTTGACAACGCGGGCGCTCTCCAGTGCCTCATTCAGTTCTGACTTCAAATGGCGTTGATACAGGGTTTCGGCCATCGCACGATCATCCTCGATCAAAAATCGTTAATATGTACAATAGCTTATTGCTTATGGATAGGTCAATCGAAATTCAGCGGTATGTATGTTATATGTGACGCGAAATGTTTGTTAGTATTTCAGCGAAATGTTCGCTTCAAGTAAAGCGTTAGGTTCGTTTGACATCAAGCGAAACGTATTTTTGGTAATCAGCGGAATGTATGTTGGTTGGCAGAAAAATGTTCGTTACAAGCTGCGTCACTTCTCGTGTGCACAATAGTCATTCTTTGGGCAATGCGGCATGAACAGGCATGGTTTGTATCAGCCACGGATTCTACTGATCCATATATTACTCACTGGGAAAGCAAGCGGCTAATTACAAGGAGGCTTCGCATGCAAAAACGCGTTGGCACTAGCAGACACGATGGAGGTCATGGGGTCAAACTCTTCGCCAAACGGCAAAAGCTTCAGCTGGCATACGTGAATTGCATTGATGAAGCTGGATTAGAATCTGATGATTGTATGAAACTCCGGCAGGAAATTGAATCAAACACCATGAAGCTAAAACTGACGTGACATAAATAATCGTTCACAGTGCGGGTGACGAAAAGTAATAAGGGTTTGCAATGAAGAAATAGAAGCCCGCACATGCTATTCCAAGTAGTAGGACGAATAGCATAGTCACGGCGAATGCTAAGCAATGCCGTGTCTTGAGCGGTTTCTGTTCAGATTCTTTGGCTGCATCGGCAAGGCCACCCATGTCGTTAGTCGAGAAGTGACAATGGCACTTTCAGATAAACCGATCTAGGTACTGGCCGATAGATTTCCACCGTATACGGCGTTGGACGCAAAACATTTGACGGCACCACTCCCAGGAACCAGTTTCGATTTACAACCCAGTGTTGGCCGATAAACTGCGCAGCAGTGTTTATCCGGAGTTCGTGTTGATGCGTTATCGTCCTTTGCTGAAAACATCCCAATGGTCGGACCTGGTGGATATTCCATCTGATGAAGAAGGGTTGATCCGGCACTTCACGTTGAGTGGTGAGGATATGGACCGTGTGCTTGTCCGGCGAGGTGAAAACAATCAGCTTGGGTTTGCCGTTCAACGCTGCCTGATGCGCTACCCAGGTCGCACTCTTGGTCCATCTGAAATCCCCCCTGCCATGCTGGGATTTGTCGCACAGCAGCTCGATCTAAATCCAGTTGTGTTCGGTGATTATGCACGCCGTGACGAAACCCGGCGCGATCATGCACACGCCATACTCAAACTGGAACGTGGACTTCAGGCACCAGCACCCGAGTGAGGTTTGTTTCCAGAAGTGGCACGTCTTGGCCACGTTGACATAGCCGTTCCGAAAACCCATCTATGCTTCGTGCCAAAGCAAGACAACAATAATATCGAGTTCCTCAAAACATGGGCCTTGCCGCCAGCAGCGACCCTCGGTTCCGCTGTCCGCGCGAAAGGAATTCTTCTTGAGATGCGCGCAAGGCTCCCTGCGTCGTCACGAAAATCGCTGATACTCGAAGGCGCGGAGCTCCTGCTGTCGATGCCCGCCAATGCCAAGACCGAATTCAAAACCGCAGCAGCCATTGTCTCCACGGCAATGAAGGATATCGAAAACCTGCCGGTGATCCCCCGTGAAATTCAGGATATTCTGGCGATCAAGCCGGGAGAAAGGCATCGTTGGCTCGCCGACGGCCGCCTCCCCAGCGCAGGGACAAGGACCGTACGGCTAGCGGGGCGCGCAAGGCAGATCACTTTCCACGTGTTTGATCCCCGGGTTGTCGAAGACCTCCTCGACAGCGGCCTGGTAGATCAGTGGCGGGAGGAAGACGTGGCAGCGGCAGCCGAAAACCGACGGCGGGCTGCCTACAAGGCGAAACTGACTCGGTCGCTGCGAAAGGGTTTGAAATCTCCAGCATCAAAAACGGCCTCCCACGAAGCGAGCGCGAAACTGGTTGGCTGGGAGGAATTCGATCGCGATGGCTTTCTGCGCTGATCTGACAATCCGGGAATTTTACCGCAAGTCGAGACCGCAGGCGGTGCATTGCCAGCCCGCGCACCCCGTCGCTAGGTGCTTTTCTGATCTATCAGACTGATTTGGGGATTGGCTTTCTGCATGGCTCAGCTGAAGTGCCGCGGTTCTGATCAAAGAGATCGATGCGAACGCTATCGCGCCCGCCAATCGTATTGCGAACCGGTTGGCTCAACCCTGTCAGCAGGTCAGAATCCCGGCAGTGCCCTGATTTCTGGCTTCACTTCAGCCTGTGTTTATTCGGGGGCATTATCCCTTTTCGCCAGTGGCTTCCTGGCGGCGAGAAGGCATCGTTTCACCAAAACGCCTGTGGCCCGGCATTGCCAATTGTGATCATCGCATTGCTCGGGGCAGCGATTTACCTTAGGCGAGCTGATCGACTACGCCTGACAGCACGGCGAAGACACAGAGGAATTGCAGAGAAATATCCGAGGTCAGCGATATGAGTAAATCGAGCTTCGAAGAGCAGATCATGCAGGGCGTATAAGTGCCTGGTCGCCAGCGCGATCAAATAGCATCCGAAAAGCACGAACCTTTCAAAGCAATAGGCGACCACGGTCTCCACAACTTTTGAAACCGTTTCGCGGCCTATCTTTATCGTCCAGCCAAGTCCAAATTCCAACAAGCCATCGGAGTGAATGAAGACAGCAATCAAACCTTGGGAGCAGCAAGCCTGATCACACATTCCCTGCGCATCAACCGTTGCATGAAGATGACGTAGATTTCAGGGAAGTACAGCGCGTTTACCTGGTGAAAGAACAGAGACGCTATATGTACTCTTCGGGACACACAGTGTTCAAAGACTGGATAAAAATTTGCTGCGTTTTGACTATGGATATGACAACTGCCCTTCGGCCAGGACTCTTGAATGCATCCTGCAAACATGGCAGACCGGTTGATGTCCGGCTCTGCCCCTGGGTATGAGAAATCTGCAAGGAGACGCGGCGCGTCATGATGAAATCCAGCATTGATCATTTGCCCGAACGCAAACAACGTGAGCTTGGCCGAATTGTCGAAATCATGCTGGAGGAGTTTGAAGATGCGTTGAAAGATTCAACGGCTGATTTCAAGAAGAAGGGCCGTATTCTCAAAACCATCCTGTTTGGCTCCTACGCCCGCAACGATTGGGTCGATGAACCGCATACCATGAAAGGCTATCGCTCGGACTACGATTTGCTGATCATTGTCAACAACCGAAAGCTCACCGACTTTGCCACCTATTGGTACAAGTTTGCCGACAGGCTTTTGCATGACAAGGGTGTCAACACGCAGGTCGGTTTCATTGTCCATTCACGCCGGGAGGTGAATACTGCGTTGCGAAAGGGCCAGTATTTTTTCTCTGATATCCGCCGCGAAGGCATTGTCCTTTACGAGCTTGATGACGAACCATTAACCGAGCCAAAGCCATTGACACCCCTCGAAGAGTACAAGGTGGCAAAGCAGCATTTTGAGGTTGCCTTTCAGCGAAGTACTGTCTTCAACAAAGGAGCTGCATTTTATCGAGAAGAGCAAGACAACAATCACGCGGCATTTTTACTCCATCAGGCTATCGAACAAGCTTACTCGACCATACTTCTTACTCTCGCAAACTACAGTCCTCCTTCCCACAACTTGAATTTCCTGCGAACGATGGCGGAAGGGCGTGACCGGCGCTTGACCGAGGCTTGGCCCCGCGACCAACAACGCTATCGCGCCTGGTTTCACGCAATCAATGAAGCCTATGTTAAGGCCCGCTATTCAGAGCACTACGAAATCGGCGAGGAAGCACTCAACTGGCTTGGCCAGCAAACTGCAACCCTGCATAAACTTGTCGAGAGTATCTGCAGAGAGCATTTGGAGCGGCTCAAACGAAGGGTCGGCGTGTGATTGTCGAAAACCCGGTGGCAGGTCAGCAAAGATAAATCGCTGTTGGGAAACAGTCGCGATATGCCGTCATGCTATGCTTGAAACCTCGAGGAGATAATCGAACTAGTCCACATTTTTGCATCATCTTTTGCAACAGCGACACGCCAGTTGATTCGGGAAACTTTATGCGGGGGATGATTAACTGCGGATCATCAACACGGCACACCGGGGGCTTGTGTGGAAACAAAGCTGAACCGTCGCCCGATCAAAATCGCTGAGATCGAAATGTCGACGCGTCACAAAGGCTTAAAAATCAACGCCTCAGATGAATAATCATCTTTTCGCTCGCGAAACCCCGTTTATGAATTTGGGTCCTGATCAAAGGGTGAGGGGAAGCGTGAAAAGTGATGGTGCGGTCGAGAGGCGTCTGCGTTTGGCATCAACATTGTTTTTATTAGGGTGCGGACTCATAACGCATTGATCCAGATACGTGCTGCGGCAAGTTTGATGGCTGCAAGGAAGTTAAGCGGGTCTTTGTCGTAACGTGTAGCGATGGCTCTGAATTGTTTGAGTTTGTTTAAGAACCGCTCCACCAAATTGCGTTGGCGATAGACCCACGGGCTGAAGGAAAAGGTGTCCTTAGGGGTTCTTTCCGCCGGAATGTTTGCCTAGGCTCCTTTAGCTTTTGCCAAAGCGCTCAACGCATCGATATCATAGGCACATTCTGCCAGCAGGATCGTTCCACGACCGATGTTGCCGTGCATCGGCTCGGCCATCTTGCTGTCATAAGCTTGGCCGGCGGTGAGCATTAGTTCGACAGGCCTGCCTTCAGCATCGACGACAGCATGTATCTTTGTAGTCAGGCCGCCGCGGGAACGTCCCATGGAGCCATCGTCAACATCCCCTTTTTTCTGTGGCAGCGTGCTGATGCACCCGGACACAGGAACTATCGATCATAAGGATCTCGCCATCGAAGGCCCCCGCAGTATATGATCCCAGACGCCTTTCTTGCGCCATCGGACAAACCGTTTGTAGCAGGTTGTGGGCGGACCATAGCGTTCAGGACCATCTGCCCAGGGCGAGTCCGTGCGAAACCGCCATAAAATCCCATTGATGATGCGCCGGTCATTAACACGCGGCACTCCCCGGGGCTTGTTGGGTAACAAAGGCTCGATGATACCCATTCAAAATCCGTAAGATCAAAGCGGCGACGCGTCATAGCAAGGCTCCCAAACGCTGCCGAACTTGAATCACAACAACGCTATTTCGGGAAGCCCCGTTTATGAGTTCGCGCCCTAATCTATTTGTACGCATTGCCCTTGCGTGGAGCAATATGTGGCACAAAAGATGCGCGATAATTAGGAAAACACTCGGGGAAGCTCGGTTGACAATTCATGATACAATGAGCATGCGGTAGGCTGGTTCGCATGGGGTTGACGTTTTGATTGAAATAATTCGTAGGGCAATAAGCGCTATCTCATCGCGCGCAAGATATAAGGCGGCCTTCACAAACAGCGTTCAGGATGGCGATGAATCACCCAAACGAGAAACGCCTGGGAAAGATTATGATTGGCGTCCAGATAGCCCCATCATTCCGGGCATTTATCGGATAACTCTAGATGATGGTTACCGACAAAAGCTGGGAAGTGAGCGCTTTTTTATCGAGAATGGGCTTGGCAATTGGGAAACTCTGTATGTTCACTTCAGCCGGGACCAGACGAATAAGAATTGCGCAGATATCGCACTAAGCCACGGAGCCAAGTTATTACGGTTTTCACCAAGGTTTTCGTTATTTGAGTGCCCCACTGGGATGCTACAGCATGTTGGGCATGTCGCTCGACGCTTCGCCCAACTCAAGCGAATTCTATTTGCAGTCTATGTTAACCGAAGTGAAATCGTGCCTATCGCAAGACATGCATTTCGTCTGATACGAAAACATGGATTTAGGGTCTTCGTACAACGGGCGCTTTATCCTCGGGGCACCTACCGCGACAATTATGAACGATGGATCGCGACGAATGAAACAGCATCGTACCCTGCCCAAGAACCCCGTGACGTTAAGTCATACGCCGATAATCAAAAACCGCTGATTACCATTCTCTTGCCTATCTTCGCCACTTCGACGAATGGCTTACAAGACACAATCAACAGCGTTCTTGGACAGGTTCACGATAACTGGGAGTTACTTATTGTATGCGCTCACTCAGTGGAGCCATCCGTTCGAGACGCCTTGGATGGATACAGCAAACGCGAAATCCGCATAAAGATTAAGTATCTTACTCAACGACCAAGTGCTGCCAATGCACGCAACATCGCTTTTAGCCTCGCCTCTGGCGCATGGTGCACGGTAATTGCCGAAAATGACCTTCTGCATCACAGCGCAATTGCCGAAATTACCTCAGCCATCTCGGATTCTCCGACAGCTGAAATCATATACAGTGACGAAGACCAAATTGATGCATCGGGCAAACGGCACGATCCATATTTCAAATCAGATTATTCCTTACTGCTCCTCCAAACTCACAATTTTCTCGGACAACTAGCGCTATATCGCTATTCAACTATCGCCGAGATCGGCGGGTGGAGAGAATTCGGCGGTAGCGAGGATTACGACCTAGCTCTTAGGATCGCAGAAAGATTGTCGCCTAAGCGCATACGCCATATACCAAAAGTTTTATATCATTCACGCGCAGAGGTTTTCTCCGCCAATGGAGAATGCGCACTCGCGGCATTAACAGCACATCGGGACAGATTAAAACTGCCAGCGAGAATTAGCCGTGCTCCGGAGACTCCGTGCTATCGCGTCCGCTACGTCATCCCGCAACCGGAACCTATGGTTAGCTTAATAATACCCACTCGGGATAAAGTAGAAATCTTGCGGACAGCTGTCGAATCCATCCTCGAAAAGACGACATACTCAAACTATGAAATAATTATTGTCGACAACGATTCAGAAGAAGTCGAAACACTTGAATACTTCGATTATCTGATACAGAGGAAAAATATCCACATACACACCTATCGCGGTCCGTTTAATTATTCTGCACTGAATAATTTTGCTGTTGCAAAATGCTCCGGCTCAATCATTGGCCTGATAAATAATGACATCGAGATAATATCACCAGATTGGCTTTCCGAGATGGTGAGTTGGGCTACCCAGCCAACTGTTGGTTGTGTTGGAGCCAAGCTGTATTATGGGGACGGAACCATCCAGCATGGCGGAATTCTTCTCGGTGTTGGGGGAATCGCCGGCCATGCGCATAAGCATTTCCCTGGTCAACATCCGGGGTATTTTTATCGATTGAAAATTCATCAAAACATGTCGGCTGTAACTGGCGCATGCTTGTTAATCCGGAAAAGCGTTTACGAAGAAGTCGGAGGATTAGACGAGACGCATCTTGCCGTGGCGTTCAATGACGTAGATTTGTGTTTAAAAACGAGGCTCGCTGGTTACGAGAATGTTTGGACGCCTTACTCAGAACTTTACCATCATGAAAGCGTGTCGCGCGGACAAGACGACAGCTTGGAAAAAAAGGCCCGTTTCAAACAAGAATCCCGATTCATGCAAGAAAAATGGAATTTTGATCGAGATCCCTATTATTCACCAAACTTGACTAGAGCAAGTGAAGACCTATCGCTCGGATAGTAATATCTCAAACAGGTTCGGTACTACTTCGAACCTGCATCGGCGAACCATTTATCGGCATCGCCAAAATAGGCCAAGCGTCCTTTTTCAAGCTCAAGAATCTTGTTGCAGGTTCGCTTTAGGAGGGCGTGGCTATGGGACGCGAGCACTATTATTCGTGCTTTCTCCGCCATGGAGTTCATTCTTGTTCGAGCTTTCTCCTGAAAGTTTGGATCGCCGGCTCCGATCCATTCATCCATAAGTAGAATTTCAGGGTCGAAACTTGTAGCTATCGAGAAAGCGAGTCGTGCGGCCATACCCTGACTATAGGCTTTAAATGGCATATCGATGAAATCGTCGAGCTCACTGAACTCTATGATTGCATCCATCCGTTCTTCAATCTGCTTCAGAGTCCAGCCGTTAATGAGCCCTCTCAGCTCAATGTTCCTGCGCCCTGACGCCTCCGGCCGAAATCCCAAGTTGATATTGAAAAGCGCGTCCACTTTACCGGTAATGTCTACTAAGCCGCTCGTAGGCTCAAATATTCCATATAGAACCTTGAGCAAGGTTGTTTTCCCTGCACCATTCGTCCCAACCAAACCTAGACGATCTCCAGATCGAAGTTCAAAACTAACATTTTCCAGCGCGATGACTTTGCGGTTTGTGCCTTCTGGCGATATCCGGCCACCAACGACTGAAGGCCGCGAAACTTGGCGTTCCAAGGTGAAACGACGCGGTAACTTGTACCACAAACTTACGTTATCGGACTTTATATGAACCATTATAGGACAAACACCACTTTCTTTCGAAATTTTCCTAGTAAAAGGCTTGCTAGTGTCCAGAAAAAAAGACCCATCAAAATGCAAAGGACGAAGGAATATACCGGAATAGAATCCGTTAGAATGGGAACGCGAACAATTTCCAAAAAGTAGGTAAATGGATTCCAATAGTACAAAGCGTGTCTTATGCCACCCGATCCATCATATGACCAAAAAACTGGGGTGAGAAACATTCCTATGCGCATCAGGTTACTCACTAAGAATTGACTATCAGGAAAGTAAGCGCCAGCAAATGCAAAGACTGTGACAACAGCAGGAGTAACTAAGATAATTAGCAAGAGTGACGCGGAAGCCCACAGCCACCCAATCGACAATCCAGTCCCACTTAAAAAGAGGATGGCTAGACACCCGACTAATGCATATCCAGCTCGCATTACTGATTGCATTGTGAGCCGCATTACATACATTGAGATGGGTAGCGTAGTTCCTTTGATAAAACTTTGTTCCCGCACAAATAGCGTCACACTTTGTGTGATTACCTCCATGATATAGAACCAAACCAAGAGTCCTATGCCAACGTGTGCCGCATAGTTGGATGTCCAACCCCGTTCGAACACAAAAATAAACGTTGCAGCAAATGATAGATAGTTGATTAAAAGCCATAGCGGCCCCAATAACGTCCGCTTATGCTGATCTCCAATATCTTCTCGCGCAAAAGCGACCCAAAGCGCACGTAGTTTTGCTGTTGCTTTAATGTCTTCTAACGCACTTTTTATTATTTTAAACATTTTGTGGTTTCGCATGTTGGCGGCTTCCTAACACAAGCATTGAGTATTGCAAAGCCATGAGAACGAATGGTATCGCATGCTTAGTCCTCGGCAACACGTCGGGTAGCAAAGCAACCTTGGAATGGAACTTTTCGATGAAGATTGCAATGATCGGGACCGGGTATGTCGGTCTGGTATCGGGAGTGTGCTTTGCCGAGTTCGGCTTTTCGGTAACATGCGTTGATAAAAACCCGGCTATCGTCAAACGATTGCAGGCGGGTGAAGTCACCATTTTTGAACCCGGCCTTGATGAACTGCTTGCGCGCAATGCGCGCGACGGTCGGCTGACATTCACGACCGAACTCGCCGAGACAGTTGCAGATGCCGACGTGATATTCGTCGCGGTCGGTACACCGTCAAGACGCGGTGATGGCGAGGCTGATCTGCAATATATTCATGCGGCGGCGGAAGAGATTGCTGCCGCCATGAAGCCGAATGCCGTGATTGTCATCAAATCGACGGTGGTTGTCGGCACCAATGCCGATGTACGTGATCGCATCGCCAAGGCGCGGCCGGGCGTGCCATTCTCGATGGTTTCCAACCCGGAATTCCTGCGTGAAGGCTCGGCGGTAGAGGACTTCCTCCGGCCCGATCGCGTTGTGGTCGGGGTGCATGATGATGCCGGTGCCGCTGCCATGAAGCGCGTTTATCGCCCGCTTTATCTGCGCGAAACGCCGATGATTGTAACGACACTGGAAAACGCCGAGATCATCAAATATGCCGCCAATGCCTTTCTGGCGATGAAAGTGACTTTCATCAACGAAGTGGCGGACCTTTGCGAGAAGAGTGGCGGTAATGTGCAGGACGTTGCGCGTGCCATTGGCATGGATAATCGCATTGGTTCGAAGTTCCTGCATGCCGGTCCGGGGTTCGGTGGTTCGTGTTTCCCCAAGGATACACGAGCTTACGCTGCAACCGGACGCAAGATGAATGCACCTCAGACGCTGATTGAACAGGTTGTTACAGTCAATGAGCAGCGCAAGCGTTCGATGGCTGAACGGATTGTGGCAGCCGCAAACAAGAGCGGTGCCAAGACTATTGCTGTTCTCGGCATCGCATTCAAACCAAATACGGATGATATCCGTGAGTCTCCGGCCTTGGACATTATTCCAGCCCTACAGAATGCAGGCCTGACTGTGCGGGCGCATGACCCGGAAGCGCGTAGCGCTGCCGAACCGGTACTGCCGGGCGTTATCTGGTGCACCTCTGCTTATGAGGCCATTGAAGGTGCCGGCATCACCGTATTGCTGACTGAATGGAATGCCTATCGCTCGCTCGATCTGAAAAAGGTTTCAGAACTGATGAGCGGCAATATTCTGTTTGATCTGCGTAATGTCTTCAACCAACAAGAACTCGTAGGCGCAGGACTCGAATATCACTCAGTCGGTAGACCGCTCATTGGGTAGGGTCTTGTGAAAAGTCAAAACCCCACTACTTCTCAGACGCAGTTTATGTCACCAAGTGGCCACTCAATCGCCGTAGAAATCGCCGAAAAGGTTGCATTGTTACTCCAGTTTTACAATTAAATCAGTAAACGAAAGCCAAAAATGGTTCATGATCGCACGATGAGAATTGCTCATCTCGGAACTTTTGATGTGGAGAACTATGGGGATCTTTTATTTCCAGTTATCGCACGTAGAAGATTGAGCCAGTACTTCCCCCAATTAGTCGTTGACTTTGTTTCCCCTGCAGGAGGTCCATCTGTTTGGAGTGACACGGTCGCTAGCCTTTCATACGACGACTTTTCTGCCAAAATGGATAGCTATGATGGATTTCTTATTGGCGGGGGCAATATAATCCGACTTAATCCAACTGATCTCGAAGCCTATAAGAATGGTCTTACCCCTCTTTTGGGATATTCCAATTTATGGGCTGGTATTTCGGAAGAGAACGATTTTCGCCGCCCGATATGCTGGAACGCACCAGGAGTGCCTGCAACCTTTCCTTCAATGTTAAAAACCCCTCTTACTAGTTGCCTGAATCTCACCGATTATTTGTCGGTTAGGGATGAGCCCAGCCATCAGATTTTGAAAGAGCTGGTGCCCGGCAGAGATGTGACGATTGTACCGGATACAGCGTGGGACATAGACGAACTATGGACCAAGGGTGAACTTGATACTGAATACAAAAAAACTTTCTCCGAACGGTCTACACCCGAGCGCTCGATAGCAGTTCATGCCAATTCAAGATATGTTAGCGGACTGACGCCAGAGACCTTGGCAAACCATCTAGATCGCATTTCTGAAAGGCTGAACGCGACAGTCATTCTTATCGCAATTGGCCCTTGTCATGGTGACGACAACTTTGCAAACGTCATTGGCAAGTTTATGCAATCTCACCCGCTCATCATTGATCAACCAGCTAGTTTGTTGCAAGTGGCAGCATGCATATCGAGATCTATGGGTTATGTCGGATCTTCGATGCACGGATTTATAACAGCTTCCGCATTTAAGAAGCCTGCAGTCATTGTGGCCGCTAAATCCATGAATAAATTTACTGGTCTACTTGAGAGCATCGAGGGGCCTCAATTGCTTCACCAGTCATGGATCAACGCTCTGGAGCATTTTTCGGACATCATCCTATCGGGACAGCAACAATTTTTGAGCAACTCTTCAAAGACTGCATTGGATAAACATTGGTCCACCATTGCTGACTTATTCAGCAAAGAAGCAAGTACTAGATCTTTTCCAGATGGGCGGAATGAGAAAAAACTCCGGCCATCAGCAAAACCTCGCTCAGTTCGATTTAAAGAGAGTATTTTAGAACTCCGTGCTAAGGAGTTACTTGGCCAACAGAGAAAAGCAAGTCAGAAAATTGCAGAATTGCAGGCAGGCCACGATGAAGATTTTCAAAAAATGGAACATTTAATTGCAGATCAAAAGCGCCAATTGGAGGAGCTGCAGATACTTAGAAATAATGAAATCATCAATAGTTCCAAACAGATTTCAGAGCTGAAAACTTTGATTGTAAACACGGAAAGCAGCATGCGCGCTACTCAGCAAGCTTATGCAGCAGAGCAGTCAAAGTCTACTATGCGTATCCGACACTTAGAAACGGAACTTCACATAAAACGCCAAAAGATAGACGATATGCTTGCATCTACATCATGGCGCATTACAGCTCCCATCCGGAAGGTCAAGAGTCTCTGGAACAAGCCGCCTTCCAAATGACTGAGCTCACAAGCTTTCATCCCGCTCCAAAGGCGGGTATATCGACTTGAAAGTTTGATCATAAACGTTTTACCTTCAGATGGCACGATAAATTGGCATCCCTAATATGGCATGAGAACGCTAAAATCTGATACCAAATGGAGTTTGGAGATGGGCTACGCTAATGGGCATTTGCTTGGAGATCTACAACTGCAATAGTTGACTTTAATTTTTGCGCCACTCGATCGGAAGCCCATCCAACATCCGACCCTACCGTTACATTTGCTCTAAGCGAATTAATAATATCAATAAATATCTTTGCTTCCTCGACAGGCTGGTGAGCAGCAAGCCCCGAAGGTACCTCATTAGTCCAATAATGGTAGTTGGCGCTTGGCAGAAACATCGTAAATCCTAAAATAGACAGGTCGCGTGGCCTCAAAAGGTTGTCAAGCAAGGACAATGAATAAGTCCCTGTGGTGAGTGACAAATTAGAACGCGGACGCGAGATCATCTTTAAATCGGGCGTATAAGAGAACAATACGGGCAGCGAGCCTATCCATTGCGCAAATATCTGTTTTTCACCCCGGCGCGTCTGAGGATTGAGTATCAGCACAACCTTTGGATGGCTTGTGCCGTCCAAAATTTGCCTCGTTCTCTTTTCTGCGTAAGGGTTACTGATCAGTATGTCCGTGCGATGTCCGACATCTGTCTCGTGGCCCAACAAGGCACACTCATTAAATCGCACTACAACGTCATGTGAATCTATCCATTCGCCCCTGCCACTACCTCTGAGGCTCGGTGCATTGCCAACTATTGCTATACGTTGGCCTTCTGGAAACATCGAAATTAGATCAAATGGAGTTATCAGATTCAATGACGCTGATCGAGCAGCGGTATGATCTATAACATTATTTCGGCCCTTAAGTAGCCTATGTAAAAATTCCTTGGCTGACAAAGCTCAATCCTTCTCATTCGCCGAATTTCTCGAATCTTTTGGCATTGCTGTCAATCGACATACTTTTTAGCCTCACCTAGGACAACTGATCCTAGCCCTTTACCGGTTTTATAGGCGCTGGGTCGGGTGTTCTGTATGAAACTGAAAAGTATAAATGCAACGACGAAAGTTCAGCCGCGAGCACAAGCTTGAAGCGATGAAGCTAATGAAAGAGCGTGGCGTTGCCGTTGCGCAGCTGCTGGCCTATCTCCTTGTAAAGGCGAAGGTTCGCCGCGGACTCACCGCGGCAAGACGTGTAGCCATGATGCATCCATAACCGAACTTTAGCAATTGGACAGGTGCGCAACATGGCCTTGTCCAGCGCCGGATCCTCAACGATCCGTTCAGCTTGGCATCTCTTCCTCAAGCGGCTGTAGCCGCCGCATCTCCCACGGCACTAGACCCACATATTTCTTACGCCAATCGTAAAATTGTTGCGTCGAAAATTCTCGCCCTGTGACAGACTTCTGCCGCTGCCGCGCCATCTTCTACCTGCTTCAGAATGAAAGCGATCCGCACCTTGTGAGCTTCGTTTTTCATTCGAATTCTCCTCAGCCCGTCATCGGGGCATTATTGGAAAATTTCAGTTGAGAATGGCTAGTTGAAATGAGCAGGTCAACTAGATGATCTTACGCTGGTCGTGGCAAGTTATAGCCGATTTAGGCAAGTGGAGCATTTATGGGTTGGCGCAATCGACAGTATTTTCTCCGTAACCCAATCAATGCCTTAGGGCACTCTCCACCCCGGCACGAACAACTTCAAAAAGCGACGATCGTAAGGGTGTTATGTCAACAGGCGCGGGGGCCCAATCAATTTCGGATAGAGTTGCTGGCGTATGTATTCTGGTCAACTTTTCAATTGTACTGAAGCGAACATTATTACTCTCCCTGCAAATAATGACAGGGATGCCAAAAGCCATACAGGGCGTTGCAACGTGATGAAGTGAAGTCAGAACCAACGTGGCTTCATTGCAATACTTGGAAAAAAGCGCTGCCTCATATTGCTCGGCCGCTTCGATCATTGAATCCGTCATGGGGAACTTGTTCTGATGCATACGATGATAAACTAGCTCCGCATTCTCAGCCAGATGATCCGGGATCCATTTAAAGGAAGAAATGGGCAGACGGCCAGCTCCTCTCCCATAAACTATTAAAAGTTTCTTGTTTTCTGGCTCCTGATTTCGCCGTGGCAAGGTAAGTGTAACACATCCTGTGGTGTACGCTTTAATTCCGAATTTTTGAACCGCAGATGTGGTCCAATCATCTCTGCAGCCAATTGGCTCATGCTTTCTTAAAAATGCCGCTTGTTCCGAGATCACTTCTTCAGCCGCATGAAACCCGATAAATATTGGTTTGATGCTGTCTGGTATCGGAAACGACGATCTAAAGAATACTCCGTTCATGATCAAAATGACATCGTCTCCGTGATAATGCGGGAGAAGCTCTCTATTGATCGACACCATTTGCTCATCGCTAAATCCAAGGTGCCTGTATAGATTCCGGATCGCTATGGATTGAGCATTATCGCCAAGATTGGTGTCGTAGTAGCCGTTTTTCTTCAAGTTTTCACTAAAACTCGTAATTGTATTATACCCAAATGTAAGAACACCAAACTTCATAGGGCCTCCATAACTTCGACGACAGCATCCATTGGCCATAACTATCACACTAGCAATAGTAGTGAAGCTGAAAGTTATTGGAACAGCCCCTTAAGCTATGCCGAATATAAGTGAGGTACTCTGTATGAGATGTAGCCTATTTTTACTGTTACCATGCTCCTTTATCAACCCTCCCAGGTCAGGCCGTGCATAGTTGTGCCGTGGTGATTGGACAAGTCAACTGGATCGTTCGGAACGAAAATGGATTGTCCCAGAAACGAGAGCGTGGGAGTAAGAACTCCAAAAAGCTCGTCTGAGAAGTTCAGTAGCCCTGTTGCCGCGTCAAGCATATTTGTTGGCGCGGATGCAGATCCTCCCAGAAGTCCTCCAACTACCTCTCCTGCGCCAGTGAGGGCGCCGCCAACAGAATCCAAGGCATTGTCTATTGTAGAGCCAACATCCGTCAGGGATTCCTTGCCATCGCCACCAAGCAAATTGCTGACAGTTCCTCCGGCACCGGAAACGGCACCCGCTACAGTATCTACAGCCTCGATAATCGTTGAGCCAGCATCGGACAGAGTATCTTTGCTATCTCCACCAATCAAGCCGTTGACAATCCCTCCAATACTGGAAGTCACGTCAGCAACCGTATCGACAACATTGCCTACGGTATGGACAACTCCTTCCTTCACGTCACCTAACAGATTAGGAACAATATCGCCAACACTAGAAACGACGCCCCCAACTGTATTAAGGACGTTATCGACAATCCCTCCAACACCTGAAATGACGTTGCTGACTGTATCCAATACAGAATCTACAGTGGAGCCTACGCCAGCCAGAACGCCTTTTCCATCACCGCCCAGGAGGTTCTCGACAATCCCGCCAACACCTGAAATGACGTTGCCGACTGTATCTAATACGGAGCCCACGGTGGAGCCTACGCCAGCTAGAACGCCTTTTCCATCACCATCCAGGAGGTTCTCGACCAGTCCACCAACGCCGTCTACCACATCACCTACTGTACCCAAGACGCCATCAGCCGCCGAATCGACATCTTGTGATATGCCGTTGTCACTGGGTGCTGACACTGCTGGAAATTGCAAACCATCAACATGGGATTGCGGATCGTGGTTGATACCTTCAACAGTGTTAACCTGTAACAACGTGAGGTGTTCGCTTGTGTGATCTAAAGAAGCCTCGTGGGAGATTTTTGAGGACGACATTGCAATGTTGTCCTGTACTGTAGCGGGAGCCCCATTTGCGTCTTGATGGACTTTGTAATCCGCGACCTGTTCTCCGGGCAATCCCAGACCGACGGCTACCTCACCGCCGCTCTTTGCCGCGGGCGAAATAGCATCGGAACTGGAAGTGTGCAGTCCCTCGTGGATTTGCGTGCTTGAGGTAGCGATATAATCGATACTCGAGGAAGGGTCACCTGATGCCACTATATCATCTGCACTAGTATGCCCAACCGAACTTTCATGAATGGCTTTGGCTGCGGCCTCGGTTCTGTCCTGATCGAGAAGTGTAACCGCAAGACCAATTGAGCCAGCAGCGAGTGCAAACGCTGCATTCTCACTCGACCGCGACGCTGACTTACCAGGATTGGACTCGGCCTTAGATTTACTGGCCAGCCTGCCCTGCCCACCAAATTTTCCTGTTATGTTAGCCATGTGACCACCCTCACTGTTCCCGAAATGCATGCCCGATTTCATCAAGAAGCGGGCCGAAGAGATAGCTCGCGAGCGTACGCGAGCGGGTTGCTATAACGACTTCAACCGGCATCCCAGCCTGCAACTTTATGTTTGAATTTTGAAGATCGCTCTGGTTCAATTCTACCCGCAAAGCAAAATAGCTTGCGCCGGATTGCGTATCAGTAATCTTATCAGCTGACACACTGATCACCGTTCCGCCAATGTGCGGACGATCGTTGCGCGGAATACCTGTCAGCTTAACGTCAGCGTCTAGGCCAGGTTTAATTTCATTGATGTCTGAGAGCGGCAACCGAGCTTCAACGATGAAGGGGCTGTCGTCCGGTACAATGTCCATCAATCTTGCGCCCGCCTGAACCACTCCGCCCTCGGTAAAAACGGTCAGCCCAACAATAGAACCACTCATCGGCGCCTTAATCACGGTCCTTTTCATGACATCATTGGCAGCATCAAGTTTCGGGCCCGCCTCTGCCAATGCGCTTTGTACCTTTCGAATCTGTTCCGTGATTTCGCTAATGCGCTCACGTTCCAATCTTGCGACTGCAAGCTCAGCTCCATCGATCTCCTGTTTAGACGTAGCAGTTTCCGCTATACGGGAGCCTTTGTTGGCCAGTAGTTCGGCGCTACTCCGCTCCAACGCAAGTACTCGTGTCATTGGCGTAAATCCGGAAACCTGGAGCTCCTTAGCTCCTTTCAGTTCCCTGTCCAGCAATTCGCCCTGTTTTGTCAGCCCTTCAACCTGTGCGTCCAAGCCGAAAATTTTCTCTTTAAGCTGCGAAACCTTGGATGAAAGCATAGCCTTTTCGGCTAAGTACTGTTGCCTCCTTGCAAGCATTACGGCACGCTCATTGGCAATCGCATTCGCCAGGCCTTCGCGGTTTTCATGCTCGGCGAATGCATCAAGACATTCTGTACCAACGCCATCGCGCTCACATAGCAACCGGGCCTCCTCGGCCAGAAGGGCTACAAAAGTTGCTTTCGTCACATCCAGCTTCGCTCTTGTGTCCGTATCATCAAGTTCAATTAAGGGCTGTCCGCGTTCAACATGCTGGCTTTCTGTGATAAGAAGTCGTGAAACCACGCCGCCGTATGGATGCTGCACCGATTGTCGTTGTGATTGTACTTGCAGGCTGCCCTCCGCTATCGCTGCCGTAGACAGTGGCGCAAGATATCCCCAGAAGACGAACAGCAATATGAAGACCAGAATTGCCGCCAAACCCCATAAAGCCGG
The DNA here is from genome assembly GCF_054796155.1 of Phyllobacterium sp. K27. Lineage (NCBI taxonomy): Bacteria > Pseudomonadati > Pseudomonadota > Alphaproteobacteria > Hyphomicrobiales > Phyllobacteriaceae > Phyllobacterium > Phyllobacterium sp. K27. Next base: position 630,185 of record NZ_JBTWND010000003.1, read on the forward strand.
TGCAAATGCATCCTCGTATGCAGAATGATCTTTGACGCTGAAGACGGCCATCACTGCGCCTCCGACAACAGTACCGGTGCGCCAAGAATGTCAGGGGCGCCGTATTTTTCGATTTTACCGGAGCTGAGGACCATGACGGTGTCCACAACACTCAAAACGGTCGGCTGATGAGTAACTACAACAATTGCCGTGCCTTGCGCCTTCATGACAATCAAGGCTTCACTCAATGCCTTCTCTCCCTCAATGTCCAAATGTGCATTAGGTTCGTCGAGAACAAGTAGTTTGGGCCGGCCGAGCAATGCTCTTGCCAGACCGAGGCGTTGACGTTGCCCTCCAGATAGACCAAGTCCGCTGGGCCCAAGCATGGTGTCATACTGCTTCGGCAGACCCAGTATCATCTGATGAATCCCCGCAAGTGTCGCAGCCTCAATCACCTGCGCCACAGAGGCATCGCTAAATCGAGAAATGTTTTCCCGTACCGTGCCGGCAAAAAGTCCCACATCTTGAGGCAAATATCCAGTTATGCGGCCGAACTCGTCAGTATCCCAGTGGGCATAATTTAGACCGCCAAATGAAATTTCCCCGGAAGCCGGTTGTAGTGCCCCAATTAACAGTTTGGCCAGCGTGCTTTTTCCAGAGCCGCTTGAACCGATTATTCCGAGGACCTCTCCCTCTTCTATCTTGAACGTAAGATTATTGATAACCGGCTTTTGCCTGCCTGAGATATAGTAGGACAGTTCGTTGACTTCCAAAGCAACTTGGCTAATTGGCACGACTGTCTTCAGATCAGGACTAGGATTCTCTTTCAAAATTTCGCGCACCCGACGATAACCGTTGCGTGCAGCCGCCGTTTGTTTCCAAGCAACTACGGATTGTTCCACTGGAACGAGCGCCCTTCCCATGACGATGCTGGCGGCGAAAATGGTTGCCGGTTGGATGGCGTGATCGATAGCCAGCCAAGCACCGGCTCCCAACATCAATGATTGGAGCAAAAGGCGGGCGAATCTAATGGTTGCCGAAATAACCGAGTTCCTGTCACTGGCAAACGCTTGCTGTAACAACATCTTGGTTCGACTGCCTTGCCAATGGCGCTCTACAGATGACTGCATTCCCATGGCTCGAATGACATCGGCATGCTGCATGACATTCTCGGTGAAGATAAAGGACCGCCGTGCAGCCGTCTGAGCTGTATCCATTGGCTTTCTGGTGGCGAACTCGTTGACGAAAGCGAGACCTAACAGCAGAACAGCGCCAATCGTCGCTACCAAACCAAGGATCGGGTGAATAAGATAAAGAAGGCCGAGATAAAGCGGTATCCACGGAAGATCAAACGCAAAATAAACTCCGGGACCCGTAACGAAAGTTCGAAAATCGTCAAGATCACGAAGTGGCTGCGCACCCAATGAATGCCCCTGCCTAGACGACCTTTGGACGAGAGCTGAGAACAGCCGACCTGCCAGTTTCTGGTCAAGGACAATGCCGCATCGAATGAGCATCTGCGAGCGTGCAGCATCCAAGATGGCCATCAGCAATAGTGCGCCAGCGAGTATCAGCGTCAGCAACACAAGTGTCGCAAGGCTTTCACTGACCAAAACGCGGTTATAAACCTGCATAAGGTAGAGCGGCGAGCTAAGATAAAGAAGATTGATAGCGCTTGAAAAACCACCCACGACAATGAAGTGCATGCGGAGCGATTTTAGGGCTTTATCGACTTCGTTCTCTGCTGTCTTCTCGACCGGCAGAGCCATCGCCGTCATGTCTGTCATATGTAGATCACCGTAAGGTTAGCAACAATATTGGACCCTTATTACCGGGACGGAAAATGAGCCTTCACTTTATCTTCGTCGGAAGGCAGCGCAGCTATATTTGCGTGCTTTAGCTCCGCTGTGATTATCCTTTGAGACCCCGCCAAACCTGAGCTGGCGGGGTAAATGCGCTACTGCGAGGACAGTACCGGCAGGCTTGAATTAGCCAAGAAGGCCCCCATCGATGCCATCTAGCAAGCCGCCGCTTGTTCCTAAAAGGCCATCAGCGGTGCCAAGTACATTGCCCAGAAGGCCTTCGACTCCCAGCCCATAGCCATCGGCAAGATTTTCTACGATACCGCCGTGACCAATGACGTCGGCATAAATGTCGCCAATCGCACCAGTGACGTCGCCGGTCTGTATTCCATTGATAAGATCGTCGGTAATACCGTTGTTGCCAACGATGTTACCGGTCAATGTCCCGCCGTGCAGCGATCCAGGCGCTACCGCATCCAATACGTCTTTCACGGCATTGTTTGCTCCCGAGAGAACAGGAGCAATACCACCGAACAAACTTCCCAATCCACCTAACATTATGAACCTCCGATCATGTGTTGAACCTCGCTCTTCACGAGTGAGGCGAGAATATGGCTAATGCAGCCATAAATATAATTACGCCCATAATATTAGCTTTTGCAATACAAATAAGTAGATATCATTTTTATAATTAATCAATTCAGGGTAGTTAAAATTTTATTATTATTATACCATTGTACAAAATACGAATTTATCAGACATATTGCGACAGACACTACAGGCTCTAACAGGCCGTTGAAAAAGGCCTAGCCTGTGCGCTCTAGTCGTGATTCATTGTCTCTGTCGAGATTTGGAGTTGATGGATGCGCGGCGGCGACGTGAGATCTGGTAACCTCTTTAGCTATGTCGATCTTGAGGATCGTGTTCGCAGCGATCATCCGCTGCGGACAATCCGGCAGATTGTGAATGACGCGCTCGTTTTGCTGGAACGGGCCCTCTATCCCGCCTGAGAAGCTGTTGCGCGCTATGCTATTGCAAGCCTTTTACTCGATCCGTTCTGAGCGGCTTTTGATGGAGCGTTTAGAATATGACCTTCTGTTCCGTTGGTTCGTCGGCATCGGGATCGATGATGGTGCCTGGAACCATTCGGTGTTCTCAAAGAACCGCGACCGATTGCTCGAGGGCGACGTCGCTGCGAAGTTTCTCGGCGCAATCCTGTCGCAGCCCAAGATAAAGCGGCTGCTGTCAACGGACCACTTCTCTGTCGACGGCACACTGATCCAAGCCTGGGCGTCAATGAAGAGCTTCAAGCCGAAGGATGGCTCGGGCGATCCTCCAGCGGATGGCGGCGGGCGGAATGCAGAAGCAGACTTCCATGATGAACGGCGCTCCAACGATACGCATGCATCGACCACCGACCCGGAAGCACGGCTCTACAAGAAGGGCAAAGGCAAAGAGGCGAAGTTGTGCTTCATGGGGCACGGGCTAATGGAAAACCGCCATGGCCTGCTGGTCGATGCCTGTCTGACGGATGCGAGCGGACATGCTGAAAGGGTCGCTGCATTGCATATGATCGAGCCGCTCGCCGACCGGCCGCGGTCCCTCACGTTGGGTGCCGATAAGGCCTATGACACCCATGACTTCGTCAATGAATTGCGTTCGATGAGGGTGACGCCGCATGTGGCTCAGAATGCCAAGGGTCGCCGCTCGGCGATCGACGGGCGCACGACGCGCCACTCAGGTTATGGGGTCAGTTTGCGCATCCGCAAGCGGATCGAAGAGGCCTTCGGCTGGATCAAGACGGTGGCTGGGCAGGAGAAGACGAAATTGCGCGGTCGCGACCGCGTCGGATGGGCATTCACCTTTGCGGCCGCCGCTTATAATTTGGTGCGGCTGCCGAAACTGTTGGCTGTGCCATCATGAACGCCGCCTCCAACTGTCGCCTGATCGGCCGCTGGCGGATCGTCGAGGCCGATCTTTGGGATCGAGACTATCTCGATCTGGTCCAGCCTGCCGCGATCGATATCGGGGCGAATGGCCATGGCGAGATAGCTTTCGGTGCAATGCAAGCCACGCTCGATCTCGGCTACAGCCAGTCCACCATATCATTCACATGGTTCGGATTTGACGAAATGGACGAAGTATCGGGCGACGGTCATGCTGAATTAACCGACGATGGCGCAATCGAAATCGCGTTCGCTTATCACAATGGCGACGAAGCTATCCTCAAGGCCAAACCTGAGACTTCTTCAACAGCCTGCTAGAAAGCTGAAGTTTTATGAACTGTGACCTTCCTTCAGCTTTTTTTAATTCTGAGGTCGCTCACTTTTGGATTGAAGTGTTTAGGTCCGCGATGGAGGTTGCGGGGCGGAACCATTTCGACCGCACGCCACCGCCTCACGTCGCGGGTTGATGGCCTGACGGTCTCGGCAGGTGTCATCCAGCCGAGACCTCAGTGCGTGCAGTAACCAACATGACCGAGTGAAACACTGCTGCATCAGGCGCTCCAGTCTGCCCCATGGTGGCGTCATGCTTGTACGGCTCCCGGTGCGATTCAGGCCGTGAGAGGCTTCATTTGACTGATCATTAATACATTCATACTGTCATACTTCGCTCGCCATTTGTATAACGAGACCGTGCCCACCTAGCACAGGATCGCAACGATTTGGGACTCGCCAAATCTCCTCGACCATACCGCTGATAAAAATTCTACTTTGAACAAATTAGTTCACGGGGGGTTGCCACGTCTTCGCGATGCGATACAGCAAGTCTACCCTTAGTTTCATGGCAATTTCCTCGCTGTGGGTTAGCGGTGTACGAAGTGCAGGGAGATTCCGATGTAAAACCCGTGGATTTTACGTCAGAGATCAGTTAGAGACGGCCCGAGTGAGACAACCCCGATGGAAGCTCTGTGACATTAACCTTGGACAAACCAATCGCAGCGGCGCCGACAAACTCTTTATTGACATACAGCGCCAATATACAGAGGCTGCGAGGGATCGCTGCCCTTGCGGTGGTCCTCTATCACACCGCTCACTACTTCAATGTGGTCTCTGGCGTTGGTGGATATCTCAGGATATTTCCCGAAATCTACGGTCTTTTTGGCGTAGCGATCTTCTTCGCTATATCGGGATACCTTATGGCTGAACTAATACATAGGCAGCCGCCCGGAGAGTTCTTAATACGCCGGATTGTTCGCATCTACCCGACATTAATAGTTGCAACCGCAATCGCACTTTCATTCAGGTCGGCAGCTTATCTGGATACTTGGCAGTTCCGGAGCGTTACCATGGTGCCAATCGGACCTACGACATATACGCTCGCAGTTGAGTGGACCTTGATAAGCGAAGTGTTCTTTTACGGGCTACTGTTTATTATTGCGATAGCCGGTCTTAAGCGCTTCATCCCTACTCTGGCCGTCATCTGGACCGTTCTGATAATATGTAACGCCCTGTTTGCATCCAGCTTTATATCTATAGGAAAAGCGTATATTGCTGACGTTCCTCTGATGCTTGCCAATGCTGGCTTTTCATCAGGCCTACTGATCCCTGAATTAATCCGGCGTTATAATAACAAAACTATTTACTTCTGTTTGTTCGCTGTATCCGTAGTGGCGTGCCTGTATATCCTACCAACTAACTTCATCCGCGTCACCGCTGGGTTGGGTTCTGCCTGTTTGGTTGCTGCATTATTAAATGTTCGCATCAATTTGCCACGTCACCTTGACCATTTCCTAGAAAACCTCGGTGATTGGAGCTATTCGCTCTATTTAATCCATGTGACCGTTATACTAGAGCTGCTCAAAGCACGCCCGCCCGAGATATCGCACTACATTCTGTTTCCCATTGCGGTGATAGCAGCTATCGCAGCATCTGCGATCTTGGGTCGGCTCGATATATACATGCACAATAAATCGAAAGCGCTTTTTAGACCCGATCGCTCGGTTGTTTGGATAGTAACATCATGCTCGTTCATAGTAATCTACATATCTATCGCCTTATTAGCATATTTCTGATGATATTGGATCTCTATCTTCAGGCCGATATCGCTGCGGGTGCGGATCAACAGGATCCACATCCAGGCGTTTAGCAGCGTTTTCGTAGTAGGTTGACGGGCAATCGGTACCAGCCCGCAGCTCGGCCCGAAACATCTCGCGGTGATCATCGTTTGAAGAAGTGGGTGAGCTCCGCCATTACGAAATATGATGATACTCCAGCCCTCGGGATGGGTTTCGGCTTCGTGATCCAGCACCACACGAACAGCTCAATCACGGACTTCAAGTGAAAACTTGTTCGTTGTCTTGCTCATATTGGCTCTCTAATCTCTCATAAGTTTGAATCTCCGGCAAACCCGGTTGCAGCGCGTCCCTGCACTCGATAGAGTCACAAATCATTTAACTTTTCTAAATACCCCACAGCAGCCATACGTCCCAATAAAGTCGAAAAACAATGGATCAAGCCCATCTTCTATACCAGCTATAACTCCATATTCCTCAGGGCTTTCACCAATGCCTCGTCGGCCACTATTCCTACTATCGGCATAATCATGAAATACACAAAATGAACCAACGGTTAGAAGTTCATTCACACGCCTACAAGCGCTTGCCACATGTTCATAAGCATGCGAGTGATCCACAAACGCCATTCCAAAGCGCCTCCCCTCTTCAAAGAGGTGAAGGCAAGTGGCATTTGCATCACCCACTCTGAATTCCACTTGGTCCACCACATTTTCGCGCCGTAGATTATCTTTGGATACTTGTGAAAGTTCCGAGGAAAGCTCCATCGTCAGCACCTTTGCGTCGCGGCCTGACGCAATAATCGACTTCGCAAGTATATAAGCAGACAAGCCTCTATTTGTTCCAAACTCTAAAATGTCACCGTGAGCAAAGTACCCGAGTTCATACAATTTCAGCGCATCTTGTTTTCGGAGCCAGCCGGGCACCCCAATGTCGATGATACTTCCGTTCATCTTACAATTACCGAGATACTCGTGAAAGTTATTAATGTACGATCCGGCGAATTGATAATTGGGAAGATAGCTGGTGACGACTTGCGTGGATCCAACTTTCACAATTCTATCGCTATGATAAAATGTCGGTTCCGAATCTGGTCTTTTGGACAAACTATCTTTCACTGTATCCCCCCGAGTCAAACTACTATAGTAGATTTACTAAGCTGGGCTAAAATGAGCGGTTTTTGCCTTAATGTCCACGGGGTCTACGGATCACAGTTTGAAAATCTCATTGGTCAACCGGGAACCCGTCATGGCAGCGCGATATACTTGATCGTAAGGTGTCGCCATGGCTTTCGTTGTATTCGTTCGGCCGGTGTCGTTCTGCCAGTTTATTACAGCGTCGTGCTTATCCGCATATGCATTCCTGTTATCAACGATTTCTAGCAATCTGCGATAAACGTAGGCCGGGTCTTGCCTGTCAAAGGTCCAGCCGGCGCCACTGTCTTTTAATCGCTCCCCAACTGCCCCAAAATCAAGCGCGACAACAGGAATTCCGCACGACCACATTTCCGTAAGAGTATGACAAAACGTCTCCGGCCAGATAGAAAATATAGCGCCAAGATGAGGCTTGATTCTACTGACCTTCTCCATAAAATCTTCTCGAAGATAACGGCCGTGTCGGACAATGTTTCGACCTCTCGGAATAGTGGTATACCCGAGAATATGAAACTCAAACAAATTCTCAACGTCTAAGTCCCTTACTGCTTCGATCAGATAGGAACCTTTTGATGGGACAATATTTCCTGGAACAAGAATTCTTACCTTTGGATCACCACTAGTTGGCCATTGCGCCAAGTCATGAAACTGCAAATCTCTTCCGTGCGGAATTACATAAAATGGCTTCTGCATGGTTTCTGGATAAATATTGGCAATCTGATCCCGGGCGCCTTTTGAGGTGGTAATATACGCATCACACATTGCCAACATTCTATTCATAGAATTTTGCCACTCAAAAATAGCTTCATTCTTCAGTGGTGGAATGGTGTCTTGGTCCCATAGTTCTGCGTGACATTGCCCAGGTGTGGCTGTGCAAACTCCACCACAATGCTTCAAGTTTTCATCAAGAAGCTTGACATTCGGGCATATCGTATAAAAGTCGTGGAATGAAAATACAGTAGGTATGGACAGACTTTGGCAAACAGAAGTTAACCCCAAACCGTGCCACCCAATATGCCGAATGTGGACCATCTCTATATTTTTTTGAATGAGCAAGTTCCGGACAATTTCGTCATATTCATCCGAGGTGTGAGGAAACGGCCTCATTCTATTCTTGAGGGGTATCTTCTCAAGTGATACTACACCCTCTCCGGTAATTTGAGAAAGTTCTATTACCCGTGAATCACATCGCAACAAAAAAGGTTCGTAGCGATCACTTAATGCTGACATCAAATCTTTGTTAGTCTGCGGGGTCCCTCCGCTAACAGTGGAAATGACAAAAAGGACTCTGGGGCGCACAGGTAGTAATTCATTTGGTGTGTTAAAAGCATCTTGGACCCGAGCCCTAGCCCTTTTTAGTGCACTGCCATGGAAAACCCGTATTGCTTGGTCGTACTCGGGATAGCGCTCGTCAAGCTTGGCTCGCCCATTTATCATTAGTTGATTTTTCTCAGTACCAAAGCTTGCTGATCGCACATGATATACAAGAGTGGCGTCGTCGACCACATGTTTCCATCCGGCCCGTCCAGCTCTCATGCAAAGATCATTTTCCTCACCATATCCTCGCGGGAAGGCTTCGAAATCGAGTGCACCGATCTGATTAAGGCAATCACGACGGACATACATGCAAAATCCGTGTCCTGTTGGAACCTTTGGATAAGCCCGCTCACTCAGATTCGAAATAAGTCGCGCGCAATCGTCCAAACTCATCGAACTCGGAATAAAATTTTCCTTGCCAACCACAGGTGCTGAAAACGCACCGGCGTTGTTTGAGAAAGGTGTTGCTGTCGCAATTTTGTCTTCCGAATAGGCCGCCAGCTTTAAGTTTCTCAGCCAATGCGGTGTAACGATCGTGTCCGAATTGAGCAAGACAACATCAGCGCTACCAGCCTCTTCGATGCCTCTATTGACCGTACGTGTGAAACCCAGATTGGTCTCATTATGAATAATGGTGATGCCCTGTGTATCCTGATACAGGGAAAGAACTTCCGTCACCGCAGGGTCCGGACTACAATCATTTATCAAGATCAGATTCAGGGATCGATGTGTATGCCGAATAACGGAATCGATACATGTCCTGAGTTCATCAGCGGCGTTGTAAATTGGAATAATTATCGCAGTCGAAACATTTGGCTGAATTGGACGATTCTTATAAGAAGAAAATTGCGCCTTCACTACAGAGACAGCGGACGCTTCAGGTATAATACCCCCCCCCGGAGTTGTTGTTTTCGCCAGGCGGTTGCGCAACTTGTTAATTACAATGCGTATCCGTGCTCTCGTAAGTTCAGGTGTTGAAGCCCAGTACCCAATTTTTTTGCATAATCTTACGAGCCTTGCCGCCAAAGCATGAGAATCTCTAAGCGGCTTTGTAATCCGCCAAGAGGTGGACTGTAGTAGAGCGAGATTGGCCTGCCTTAATTCCTCGATCCTCTTATCAGTGCTTGGTAATGATACCGCCTCCACAGCAGAATTCGGCTTTTTCTCATTGTTACTTGCTTGCTTTTTCTCCTTGAGAAGCAGCGTATTTAAGTCACTAATTTCATTCAACAGCTGAGCAATTACCGGATCAAGTTCAGTTGAATCATTTGAGAATACTCTGCGCATTGCCGCCAATATTTTATCTGGCACAGGCGCATCAAGTGACTTGGGCAGCCAGTTCGCATAACCTTTTTCCACCCATTTCTGTACGTCAGGTTCATAATTGGAAGCGACAATTCGATCTTCCGAATAATATTTCGTATCATCCGCGAGGGCAGTTTCTCCCCACCGCGCTAAGAATATCTTTCTGTTGCGTTCGACATTGTTTCCTCTCCCGACCGTTTTGCCTTCGTGATGTATGACGACAGACTGAGGAACATACTGGTAACATGCAGCCCCCTGACCCAACCGCAGACAAAGATCTACATCTTCTTGCCCGTTAATAAATTCAGTGTCAAAGCCGCGTGCAGTTGCAAAGTCTTGAGCGCGGATTGCGATGCAAGCCGCTGTTATAGCTTTAAACGTCCGAGATTTATTGGCTGGTGGATAATCGCCGTCCTTATTGGCATAGATTGGATAGGCCAGCGGAGAGTGCTGTTGGAATACCAATCCTGCCCCTTGTATAGTCCCATCAGGATACAGTAGCTTCGGCTGTGCCCCCTTTATAAAAGGGTCGTCAAGGGGGGCAATAAGAGCGTCCAACCAGCCCGGACAAACTTGCGTGTCGTTGTTCAAAAAGACAACGTAAGCGCCACGACTGAACGAAAAACCGACATTACATCCCAGCGCAAAATTAAGGTTCTTCGTGTTATGAATAACGCTTAGATTATTGTGTTGGAATGCCCACCAATCCAGTCTTTCTTTGGTATCAGGGTCACTGCCGTTATTCACAACTATAATTTCGAACGAAATACGCTCATCATTCGCATAAAGCGAATTCAAACACTGTTCTGTTAGATCCATCCTGCCATACACGCAGATGACAATTGATACCAGCGCCACATCATTAAACTGGGAATTCTTAATCAAATCGTCCCAATTTATCGAGGGGTCGACATTATTAAAAACCCTTGGCCCCGCCGGCATGGTCTCAGGCGACGTTGTTAGCTTCGCTGATAAGCTCGACATACATATTTCAATCCGGTTGGTCTTGCAGGTCGTCATAAACGAACTAGACCTTCTAGGCAATTGTTGCAATGTCACTCATCTACGGGGATTGTGCTTACATGGACTGAACCGCGTCGAGTTTGCCAAAGGCTATCAGCTTTTGAGAAAGTGGCACCATGACAAGCTAGACAACGAACAAATTCTCCCCTGAAGGCCACGCCGTCCAAATAGTTTTGGATCCTGAAGCCGAACATTCGCAGCGATGGCAATCGGTTTCCTCTATAGCAGCCAAGATCGGCCATCCATAATACTGTGATCAGTGAAGTGCGGTGCTAATTGAGCTAAGTAAGCTTTAATAGATGGGCCCAAAAAAACACGCGCGCAGAGCGGGCAAATTGCCAAATGTGCCACCATCCCTTCCGCGATGCATTCCCGCCTTCATGAATGATTCGAACTTCCGGCACATAAGCGATTCGGGCAAATTTTGCCGCTCGCAACGATATATCAAAATCTTCGAAGTAGAGCAGATAACGAGGATCAAAACCGCCTAGCTTTTTAAAAACATCGCCACGGAAAAACATGAAGCAACCACTCACTATTGGAGGGTCCCAAAAAACGACATCGCCAATCTGATCACGCATTTCGTAACGGTCCAAGCGTGTTGCGAATAGCTGCTTGACGCCACGCGGGGCAAACCCGCGAAGCAAAATATCAAGCACCGACGGATATCTTTTGCAAAGATATTGTCTCGTTCCGTCGGAATTGAATGCTTGTGGAGTCAGAAGCCCACAATTGTTGTGAGCTTCCATGAACGTAATTGCATTTGCGAGTGCCTCCCGTTCCATTTCAACATCAGGGTTCAGTATTAAATGATATTTTCCAACGGCATTTGCTACAATGTTGTTTGCCCTGCCAAACCCAACATTTCCCTGTCCGTTTATGATCTTGAAGGACAACCCCTCCATTGCTTCCAACAACCAGCCATAGCTGGAAACCACCGGAGTGTTATCGATCAGGAATATCTTGACCCTCGTCAAGCCAATAAATTGAAGCGCTTGCTGCAAGCTTCGGATGGTTTTCAGGACCGTTTCCTGGTCAGGCTTGAATATGACAATGGCAACGGTCAGTTCATATGTCTCAGCGTTGGGAAGTTCACTCACAGCCATTAACCGGTTTTCTTTCCCATTTTCCCTGTCAAACCATGCCAGATACCAAGAGTCATCATCTTTGCATGCTCAGCCCTGGGGGCTGTGATCAAACTATAGAATACAAATTTTCTTACCAAACGGGCCATATCAACCATTTTCCAATTTAAGTGCAGCCATTGCTGACGATAAAGCCAGACTGCATTTCTGAAATGATAGTAATGCCGCAGTGGGCTGTGTACGGGTATGTACCTGCCCAGGAAAAGTTTGGGATTGTCCCCCAAATCATGCTTCATGCGGGCGCTGCATACACCATAAGACTGGTAGCCCATCTGTCTTGCTCGCAATCCCCATTCAATATCAACATAGTCAATGAAAAGTTCTTCTCGCATCCCGCCAACATCATCAAGTGTCGACAGAGGAATGAGGCAACCCGAAGCGATCAGGTAGTCCACCTCCACTATCGAATCAGCTTCTGTACAGATCTGACGTTCGAGTCGCAGACCTGTAACTTTGATGAAAGGCGGTGGATTTTTCTGCCGGGGGTCCTCATATCGAGGACCTACACAGGCCAGTCGAATGCCTTTTGCCATCTGTGCCTTGGCGGCACTCAAAAGCATGGAGACCATATCTTCCGCAGGCATGCTATCCTGATCAAGCAGAAGCACATATTCGGCGCCATGGGTTTCAGCTTTTGCGATACCAACATTCTGGGCCTTGGCTATTCCGAAATTTTTATCAAGCTCCTCAAAATCAACAGTTGAATACCGGGAAGCTATCCAGTTGTTCAGGTCCTGCTTACTTCCATTATCGACGATGATGAGCTTTCCCACTTGGGGAATTACCGCCTCGAGCAGACTTTTCAAGCCATCCAGATCAGGATTATAGGTTACGATAATTCCCGTGACAGACTGACTATCAACCCGCATTTTGATAATTTTCACTTAAAGTTGCACTAAAGGGTTAGCTATCAGATGGCGCTGTGCAAAGGAAACCGAAATAGGACTAAAGATTGACATGTATCGCTGTTGCCGCCAAATGTCTGCAGCAATTCCAATCGAATGGCGGTTGTCATGATGGTAATAAGGAAGCATTGAATGAAGGGTATTATTCTGGCAGGCGGAAGCGGTACTCGCCTTTATCCGCTGACGATTGCCGTCTCCAAGCAAATGTTGCCGATCTATGACAAACCCATGATCTATTATCCGTTAAGCGTATTAATGCTCGCCGGAATACGGGAAATTCTCATCATCTCGACGCCACATGATCTGCCGCTATTTCAAAAATTGTTAGGCGATGGGTCGGATTTTGGTGTCAGCTTTTCTTATGCCGAACAGCCGCAGCCAAACGGTTTGGCAGAGGCATTTATTATCGGACGTGAGTTTATCGGCAATGACAGCGTTGCCATGATTCTCGGCGATAATATTTATTTTGGCGATGGCCTGTCGAAGCTTTGCCAGATCGCATCGGCTGGTGAAAAGGGAGGCACCGTTTTTGCTTATCACGTAGAGGATCCTCAGCGATATGGCGTTGTAGAGTTTGACAAGGCGACCGGCAGGGCCCTCTCTATCGAGGAAAAACCGGCAAAGCCAAAATCCAGCTGGGCAGTCACTGGCCTTTACTTTTACGACAATGAAGTCGTCGACATCGCCCGTTCCATCAAGCCGTCCGAACGAGGCGAGCTTGAGATCACGAGTGTTAATAATATTTATCTCGAACGTGGCGATTTACGCGTGCAGCAATTGGGCCGAGGATATGCTTGGCTTGATACCGGTACCCATGACAGCCTGCATGAAGCATCGTCATTTGTGAGAACGATTGAACATCGGCAAGGCATCAAGATTGCATGTCCGGAAGAAATAGGTTTGGAATGGGGATGGGTCAGCGCCGATCAAGTTCTCGAGAGAGCAACAAGGATGGGCAAAACCGAATATGCAACCTATCTGCGCCGTAGAGCTGAAGAGGTCGGCAAATAATGATCGAAGTAAAGCCTCTGGCACTTGAAGGCGTTCTGGAAATTCTGCCCAAAAAATTCGGTGATGATCGCGGATTTTTCTCGGAAACATACAACGCGCAAAGTTTTGCTGAAGCAGGCATTCCCTTGCAATTCGTCCAAGACAACCATTCCTTATCAGCCGCTAAGGGTGTACTGCGCGGCTTGCATTACCAGTTACCGCCCCGTGCTCAAGACAAACTCGTACGTGTTGTCAAAGGCTCTATTCTGGATGTCGTGGTTGATATTCGAAAAAGCTCCCCGACATTCATGAAGTGGCTATCTTTGGAAGTCTCTGCGAAGAAATGGAACCAGATATTGGTTCCAAAGGGCTTTGCCCACGGTTTTGTGACGTTGGAAGAGAACACTGAGGTGGTCTACAAGGTGACAGATTATTATTCTCCCGATCATGACAGATCGCTACGATTTGATGATCCGTCAATTGGTGTGACATGGCCTTTCGAAAAGTCTGCCCTACAGCTGTCCGATAAAGACCGTAACGCCCCCATGCTCGATAGCGCTGACATTTTCCCTTAAGGAGCAATTTGGTTGATGAATATTCTTGTTACCGGCGGCGCCGGCTTTATTGGCTCTGCAGTGTGCAGGCAACTTGCAGCCAACCCGCAAAACCGGGTCGTGAATGTCGACAAGCTGACCTATGCCGGAAATCTTACTTCACTGCGCCAGATCGAGAATTATCCGAATTACAGCTTTGTCCAGGCAGACATCTGCGATGATGCAACGATCCTCAGTATTCTACGTGACGAAAAAATAGATGCTATCATGCATCTTGCTGCGGAAAGTCACGTCGATCGTTCTATAGATGGGCCAGCAGCCTTTATTGAAACAAACATTATCGGTACGTTCCGCATGCTCAATGCAGCGCTGACCTATTGGCGCGAATTGCCGGAGCCGGTAAAGTCCGCATTTCGGTTCCACCATATTTCTACCGATGAGGTCTTTGGCGATCTGCCTTTCGACAGTGGGATCTTTACTGAAGAAACACCCTACGCCCCTTCTTCGCCCTACTCGGCATCAAAAGCTGCATCAGACCATTTGGTCCGCGCTTGGCATGAGACGTATGGCCTGCCGGTCGTCCTATCCAATTGTTCAAACAATTACGGTCCGTTCCATTTCCCGGAAAAGCTGATCCCGCTTGTGATCCTCAACGCCCTGGACGGTAGGCCTCTTCCGGTTTACGGCACCGGAGCAAATGTCCGCGATTGGCTTTACGTCGAGGATCATGCACGTGCGCTGGAACTGGTCGTCACAAAAGGCAAACCAGGAGAGAGCTATAATATTGGTGGCCGGGCCGAACAGACAAACTTAAGCGTTGTTGAAACAATCTGCGACATACTCGACAAGAAACGACCACGTGCCAATGGCGGACGATATCGAGACTTGATCAGCTTTGTAAGCGACCGGCCGGGCCATGATCGCCGCTATGCCATCGACGCAACAAAGATCGAGCGGGAACTTGGCTGGTCGCCGTCAGAAACGTTCCAGACAGGACTCGAGCGAACCATTCAATGGTATCTGGACAATGATTGGTGGTGGCAGCCTATTCGCGGCGAACGCTATGCAGGTGAGCGGCTCGGTTCAACACCAGTAAAGAGTGCGGTATGAAAGTCGTTGTTACCGGGCACGAGGGACAGGTCGTCCTCAGCCTGATGGAGAGAGCGGCTTTACATCCCTCTATCGAGCTTATTACGCTGGGACGTCCAAAACTCGATCTTGCGCAACCAGACACGATATTCGAAGCGATTGCGGATGCATCGCCAGATCTCGTGGTTTCTGCCGCCGCTTATACTGCCGTCGATCAAGCCGAAGACGAACCTGAACTGGCATCAGCAATAAATACAGCCGGAGCCGCCGCCGTTTCGAAGGCGGCAGCAAAGGTTAATGCTCCGATTATCCACCTTTCCACTGACTATGTGTTTTCAGGTGAAGGCGACAAGCCTTACAAAGAAGAAGACGCAACTGGGCCAAGAAGCGTTTATGGGCAAACCAAGCTTGACGGTGAGTTGGGTGTTATCCAAGCAAACGAGCGCCATTTTATCTTAAGAACAGCATGGGTCTATAGTCCGTTTGGCAAGAATTTCGTCAAGACAATGCTGCGCCTCGCTGAAACACGAGATCAGTTGTCAGTCGTTTCGGATCAATGGGGGAATCCCACTTCAGCATTGGATATAGCCGATGCAATATTGCATATAGCAGAACGGCTCCAAGCTGATCCCTCATTTAACAATTTTGGTATCTATCATCTGACGGGAACAGGAAGCACAAATTGGAGCGGTTTTGCGGAGCAAATTTTCAAAGATAGCCAAGCACGCAATGGGCCGTATGCAGAGGTAACGGGGATATCGACTGCCGACTATCCTACAAAAGCAACACGACCTTTAAACTCTCAATTATCGACTGATCGCTTATTTGACACTTTTGGGTGGCGCGCTCCCGAGTGGCAGCAGTCGCTCGAACACGTTGTCGATAGAATTCTGGCAGACAGCCAAACCTGAGCAATAATAGCGATTGAGCGCTGCAATACGTGCCATATGGGCCTCAAAGCGTAGTTGCAGCGCATGCTGGCGCCTGAGAATAAACGCAGCGGTATTAAAATGAGTGCTCTGCGGGGCGCGCATTGGTCGTTGATGTAAAGACAACAACCGCTCGTGTATCTGTGCATCGCGCGAACAGGCCTATGATCCCCTATCTGTCGTCTTTCTTTGGAGACCTAGCTTGTACCTGCGGCTCAAGCTTCATTCTGCTTGCCTCCACCTTAACAATTTTATATCATCATTTTATCGATATATTATCAGTGTAGTGAGCTGCGTTTGCGAGTGTGGCGAGCCGATAGAGGGGAAAAGAGCATGGGAAGCTGGGATTTCTGGGTAGATCGTGGCGGCACTTTTACCGACGTAATCGGTCGTGACCCGGCAGGAACGTTACATGCCCGGAAAGTCCTGTCCGAGAATCCGCAAGCTTATAGCGATGCGGCTGTGCATGGCATTCGACAGCACCTGGGGTTAAAGCCGGACAACGCTATTCCAACGGGCCTTATCGGCGAAGTTCGCATGGGCACGACCGTCGCAACGAATGCTCTGCTCGAACGCAAGGGTGAGCGTCTGGCACTTGTCACGACCAAAGGTTTCAGAGACGCGTTGCGCATTGGCTATCAAGAACGAAAAAATATCTTTGCAACCGAGATCATCAAGGCAGAAGCCCTGTATGATCAGGTTTTGGAGATCAATGAACGCGTGCTCGCCGACGGGACAATCGAAATTCCCCTCAGCACAGATGAAGTCTATAACGCTCTGAAAGCATTGAAGGATGAAGGATATGACGCGCTCGCCATTGCCTTCATGCATGCCTATAAATTTCCAGAACATGAAGCTGCAATTGCCGTCATTGCCCGGGACATCGGCTTCTCGCAGGTCTCCGTCAGTCACGAAGTCTCGCCCTTGATCAAACTGGTTGGACGCGGCGATACCACGGTCATCGATGCTTATCTTTCTCCTGTCTTGCGCCGTTATGTGGAGCAGGTTTCCCGGGAGCTTGATGTGGCCCGTACCGGAGCACGCGTCATGTTTATGATGTCATCCGGCGGATTGACTGCTGCTGACATGTTTCAGGGCAAGGACGCCATACTGTCAGGTCCCGCCGGAGGCGTTGTCGGTCTTGCCAAGACGGGCATGGAGGCGGGTTTCGATAATGTCATCGGCTTTGACATGGGCGGCACGTCAACCGATGTGGCCCATTTTGATGGCATATATGAAAGAGCATTCGAAACGGAAGTTGCGGGCGTGAGGGTGCGGGCCCCAATGATGCTCATCCACACTGTGGCTGCCGGTGGTGGCTCCATCCTGCATTTCGATAATGGCCGGTTCAGCGTCGGACCGGATTCGGCCGGTGCTAATCCCGGCCCCGCCTGCTATCGCAATGGCGGGCCGCTCGCCGTCACAGATGCAAACGTCATGGTGGGCAAGCTGATCCCTGAATTCTTCCCGCCCATCTTTGGTCCGGGTCAAGATGAACCTCTCGATATCGACGTCGTGCATGACCGCTTTACGCAGCTTGCCGAAAGAATTGGCGATGGCCGAAGCGCCGAAGACGTGGCCGACGGCTTCATACGTATTGCCGTTGCCAATATGGTCGAAGCCATCAAGAAGATTTCAGTGCAGCGTGGATATGATGTAACCCGCTATGCCTTGAGTTGCTTTGGCGGCGCGGGTGGTCAGCATGCCTGTCTTGTCGCCGACGCGCTCGGTATGAAGAGCATTCTCGTTCACCCCATGTCAGGTCTGCTCTCGGCCTATGGGATGGGCCTTGCGGATATAAGAGCAACGCGCCAAAAGGCACTTGGCATTCCATTGGATGATGATGCTCCTGCCCAACTTGCCATGATGGGCGAGGAACTGGAGCGCGAGTGTATCGCGGAGCTTGAAACACAAGGAATTGCACGCGAAGCGGTCACCAGTTTTGTCCGCGCGCATATTCGCTATGCGGGTACGGATACAGTGCTCAGTGTAGAGGCAACTTTTCCAGCACACGACAGTGCGGCACGATTGCGCCAGGAATTTGAGATTCTGCACAAACGTCGCTTCGGTTTCGTCGCTGAAAACAAGGCTCTGGTTATCGAAGCAGTCGAGGTTGAAACCGTCGGCGGTGGCAGCGAACAATCCGAGAGGGCCGTCGAGACTCAAACAACAGGCGAGCCACAGGCCAACAGGCACAATCGCATATTTTCACAGGGCAAGGCTTACGATGCGCCCGTGATTTTACGCGACGAGATGAAACCGGGCCAACGACTGACGGGTCCCGCTATTATCATCGAACCGAACCAAACCGTAATCATTGAAGATGGCTGGCAGGCTGAACTGACAGCAAAGAACCATATTGTTCTCAAGCGCATCAAAGCATTGCCCAGTCAGGTTGCCATCGGGACGAAAGCCGACCCGGTGATGCTGGAAATATTCAACAATCTGTTCATGTCGATTGCCGAGCAGATGGGTGTGACACTGCAGAACACCGCTTATTCCGTCAATATCAAGGAGCGGCTGGATTTTTCCTGCGCGGTTTTCGATGCCGAAGGCAATCTTGTGGCCAATGCTCCGCATATGCCGGTGCACCTTGGTTCAATGGATGCGTCGGTGGCCGCAGCAATCCGTGAAAATCCCACAATCCATCCGGGCGATGTTTTCCTGATAAACGCGCCCTATAATGGCGGCACGCACCTTCCCGATCTGACTGTGTGCACACCGGTCTTTGATGACGCTGGGCAGACGATCCGCTTCTGGGTGGCAAGTCGGGGACACCATGCCGATATTGGCGGCATTGCACCGGGCTCCATGTCGCCCTTGGCGACGACGATCGAAGAGGAAGGTGTCTATATTGACAACTTCAAGCTACTGGATCGGGGGCGTTTTTGCGAGGATGAACTGGCGGCTCTATTGACCGGCGCCACATATCCGGTGCGTACGCTCGTGCAAAACGTCAATGATCTGAAGGCTCAGGTAGCCGCCAATGAAAAGGGCGTGGCCGAGCTTCGCAAAATGATCGCCCATTTTGGTGAAGATGTTGTTGAGGCCTATATGGGCCATGTTCAGGACAATGCCGCTGAAAGCGTGCGGCGGGTTCTCGACCAGCTTCAGGACGGCAGCTTTACCTATGAGATGGATCAAGGGTGCAGCATTGTCGTCAACATCTCTGTCGACAAATCAGCGCGTGAAGTAACGGTTGATTTTACCGGCACCTCAAGTCAGAGGGCCGACAATTTCAACGCCCCCCGCCCTGTTACACGCGCTGCTGTGCTCTATGTTTTTCGCACGCTCGTACAAAGCAATATCCCCATGAATGCCGGCTGTCTGCGTCCGATCCGCATTATCGTTCCGGACGGCACGATGCTTTCTCCCGAATACCCCGCGGCAGTTGTTGCAGGCAATGTGGAGGTCAGCCAAGCCGTGACCAATTGCCTGTTTGGAGCTGTGGGCGCGCAGGCGGCGGCACAAGGCACAATGAACAATCTCACCTTTGGCAATGACGAGTATCAGTATTACGAGACCATATGTTCCGGAGCGCCGGCCGGTCCAGGTTACAATGGTGCGGATGCAATTCACACCCACATGACAAATTCGCGCCTGACAGACCCGGAAATTCTGGAAACCCGCTTCCCCGTTGTGCTAGAGGATTTTCACATCCGTGCAGATTCAGGCGGCAAAGGAAAATGGTCTGCTGGCAATGGTACAAAACGAACTATTCGAGCGCAAAGAAAACTCGACTTTGCGATACTTTCCGGACACCGGCGCATTGCCCCTTTTGGCTTGAATGGCGGCGAACCGGGACAGTTGGGCGAAAATGCCGTGCGTCGGAATGACGGAACAATCGAACAGCTCGGCGGTTGCGCCCATACAGTTCTGGAGCCCGGAGAGGCTTTTATCGTCACGACGCCGACCGGCGGCGGATACGGAAAGAAGTAACGCAGGAAACGACTGACAATGCTCCAGCGCCGCGTTCGCTGGAGCTGCCTTCTGTCGCGCCTCTTGATAAACTTTAAGTACACCCCATATACGCTTCGTCGACCCGGTTAACCGGGCAATACCGCAGCTCAACGGAGCGCGGGTAATTCTCGGAAGCTTCGATGACCTTCGTTCATCTGCAATAGCTGTCCAGAGTTCTGTTTACATCGACATATTTCAACAAACAACGCTGCGCGGTTTTCTGCGCGGCCAATGGATTTAGAATGCACATTATTATCGAAAACAACGACGGTTCCGCCCTACTCAAAGGGCCCCATCTTTATCGCAATCATACAAACTCAAAATCGCAGGATCGTGAATGCGAGCAACAATCGTCGGGATTCACCCGGGATGAGCTTCGCCGGATTGTCGCCGAGCAGATCGACTGATCGCTCGAGGACCGCGAAAGACCACAGAGAAATGTACAATCAGGAGGGAGCCGCAAAACGGCTCAGCAATAAAATAGACAAGAACAACAACATTAGATCACTACGGAAAAACCGTTCGCAATTGCCGCTCGCCGGCAATCGAAGTTCAAAACTGAATTATGAGAGCTATCTTGGTCAAGCCCAGGCAGCAGCGCGTTCCGGAAATCTCGTTGAGGCCGAGAATTTTTATCAGCACGCTGAACATTATTTCCGGATTCTCAACAATCACACGGTTCCGTCGCATTGAAGTCATGCCTTTATGCCATTATGGTTGTGCAACACGTTTGAAGGAAAATCCAATGACTCACATTGAATACAGACTTCACGCTTTTGACCTTGCCAGCCGGTATGGATTTGCGGATGGCAATATGTTCGGCCATCTCTTACGGGAAAAGCTGGGCAAGTTTGCTCCAGACAAGCGCGCTGTGCTGGTCGAGTGCGTCAAACGATACTTGATCCCCGCGATTCCGCGGCGCCTGATCACAACATTGTCCAGAACGCATAACCCGATCCGTATTGCCGATACCGAGACCGTAGACGATGTGGAAGATATTACAGTTGCGATTCCTGAAGAATTGGTATTGAAGGTCGCTGCCGAGCTTTCGTCAAAAAGATCAAATTCAGAAGCCTGACGCTATTGCCGTTCCGCCTCACGTTGAGCAAGGGTTGCAACAAGATCGCTGAAACGATCACCTTGCACAGCAATATGCTGGCGTAAAAGGTTGCGTGCGATTTCCGTTTCACCCGACAAGATGGCATCCACGATAGCTGAGTGTTCATTAAAAGAAGTCTTCATACGGTTACGTACCCGCAGTTGCAGACGGCGGTAAGGACGGAGACGGCGATGAAGTGCCGTGCATTGTTCAATCAGGAAACCACTATGGCTGGCCGCATAGACAGCATGATGAAAAAGCTCATTGTCATAATAATAGGTATCGCTGTCTTCTGCACTAGCTGATCGTTCGCATTTTGCATGCGCGGCCAACAACTCTGCACGATCCGCATCCGTATGACGGCGTGCGGCCAAAGACCCGGCCATACCTTCCAGCTCCGCCATAACTTCGAACATTTCATAAATGCGGTGGGGGGCAGGATCAATGACGACTGCACCACGGCGCGCTCTGATCTCAATCAGACCAATGGCGCTCAACTGCATTAACGCCTCCCGCACAGGAGTTCTGGATACGCCAAAACGCTTGGCCAGTTGCATTTCATCCAGCCTTTCACCTGGCGAGTACTGGTTGGTTACAATTCCATTTTCGATCTCATCTCTCAGTCTTTGCACGATGTTCCCGGCCATGCCTGCCCCTATAAAATGCAAGAATTATTATCTTGTATACAAGAATATTGACATTTCGTACAAGATTAATAGGTATATATATAGCACCGCGCCAATGAGATGAAAATAAACGATCTTCATCGACAAGGATGGCAACGCAAATGCGATCATCTGAGTTGGAACACGACAAATCCGATCAATGGAAATTCCAATGAGTGGCACATCCTTCGAGCCTTGAGGCCCAAATGGCTGTGTTCGTTCAGGTCATCTCAATCTATGAATCTGAATACAGGCCGGCTGGGAGACAAGAGTCCTCGCAAGAAGCGGCAAAAGTCACCCGAGGCGACCGAGATCGATACGCTTCTAGGCACGATTGAACCCACCAGTGCGGTTCTTGAAATCCTAAGGGAAACTGGCTTATTCCGTTTCCCCCAGGTGGACACAAGACTAAGTGCTTACTCTTTGGGAGATGCCGCTTGTGAATACCAGATGTGGAGCAAATTCTCCGACGGTGCTCTTACGCAATCGTCACGGACGAAATCGCCTCTTATGCGATCCTCACGGACAAAAACGGCTTATGCGCAGAACTTAGGAGAGAATATGCCCTTTTTTTCGCTCGCCGGCGCCTTCGCGAGATTGCAATCGAAGCTGGATCGACGACGTAACTTTCAACCCCGTTCGCCTTCAGCACACGATCGATCCAGAAGCCGTCAAGCCCGGCTTCCTGGATTGTCACGATCGGAAACTGACTGCCCGTACGAGATCGCACCTTCTCCTGGAGCTGAGCAAAACGGTCGAGCAATGCGGGCACATCACCGCCACTCACCGGGTACTTCGACATCTTCTCGCCGTTTCCCGGCGACAGCGATGTGATCCGCCAGGTTGAGCGGCTGAGTTCCAATGAAATGAAAATTGCGCCAAGATCAGTTCGGATAGCGGTCGGTGTTTGCGCTTGGGAAGTTACAGTTTCCATGACGGCGGCTCCTGTGAAGTGAGTGGGTTAAAGCAGCCCCACTCTGCCAGAGCGCCGGCCGCTGTTCACTTCCCATGGGATCTAATTCCGGAAACTTCTGATCTACAGCGCTCTCATTGCCATTATCGGCACTATAATTGCCTGGCTCGTCCTCGTCGTTCCGGGCGCTGTGTAATCCGTCGTACATCGCTCTATCGGGCCACCAAGGCGTGAGTGGTCCATAGAAGTCCAGACTCTAATTTTTGCGACTGTTGTCCATCCTTACGCCGTTCACCTCATCAAACAAATGGCTGGTTTTCGGATCGATTGATACTTGAATAGTATCACCCCGCTTTATCGACAAACGATCCCGGAAGAGGCAGGAAATTTCCTGATCACCAAGCTTGCCCACGACCATGATCTCGGAACCGGTTGGCTCGACCACCTCGACATGGATCTTGATGCCCTGATCCGCGATCTTCATGTGCTCGGGCCGGATACCATAGATTGCGGCAGTTTCCAGACCGGATGATACACCTTTTGGCAGCGGCAATTGGATGCCATCTGGCGTGTGAAAGATGGCCTCTTTCACATTGCCTTTGATGAAATTCATCGCGGGCGAACCAATGAAACCAGCAACGAAAAGATTTGCGGGATAGTCGTAAAGATCCAGCGGTGTTCCCACCTGCTCGACCAATCCATCCTTCATCACAACAATCTTGTCGGCCATTGTCATGGCTTCGATCTGGTCATGGGTCACATAAACAATGGTCGTTCCCAGCCGTTGATGCAGCCCTTTGATTTCACTGCGCATCTGAACACGCAGCTTTGCATCGAGATTGGACAGAGGTTCATCGAAGAGGAACACCTGCGGATCACGTACAATAGCGCGGCCCATGGCGACACGCTGGCGTTGGCCACCGGAAAGCTGACGTGGGAAGCGATCCAGCAGCTTTTCAAGCCCAAGGATTTCGGCCGCACGGCCAACGCGGCTGGCCTTTTCCTCTTTGGGCGCTTTCTTCAGCATCAACGCGAAACCCATATTATCGGCAACGGTCATATGCGGATAGAGCGCATAATTCTGAAAGACCATTGCGATATCACGTTCCTTTGCAGGCAGGTCATTGACCACGCGCGATCCAATGGAAATCTCACCGCTTGTAATTTCTTCAAGGCCGGCAATCATACGCAGCAATGTCGATTTACCGCATCCTGATGGGCCAACCAGAATGACAAACTCGCCATCATCGATATCAACGGAGACACCGTGCATAACATCGACATTGCCATAGGTTTTCTTAACGTCCCTGATGGAAACCGTGGCCATTTGATACTCCGTTAATGTGTTAACCGCCCTTGACGGCACCAGCAGTCAGACCGGCAATAATTTGACGTTGCGCAAACACCGTCAGCAACAAGACAGGCAGCGTCACCACGAAAGCGGCAGCGGCAAGCGGACCCCAACTGACCTGTTCAAAAGACAACATGTTGTAGACGGCCACAGGCAAGGTTCTCGTTTCCCGGCTTGCCAGCACAATGCCGAAAACGAAATTGTTCCAGGAGAAGATAACCGCCAAAATCAATGCTACGACCACTCCGGGCCTGGCGATCGGCAGGGCGACCATACGGAACACTTGCCACGAGGTGGCCCCATCGATCATGGCAGCCTCTTCAAGCTCCATTGGCGTCGTTTCGAAATAGCCGATCATGATCCAGATAACGATTGGCACCGTCACGACGAGATGAATGATGATCTGCGGCCACAATGTTCCAAGCAAACCAAGTGTCTGGAACAAAAGAAAAAGTGGAATGAGGTAGGAAAGACCCGGCGTCATGCGCGCAATCATGATGACGATTGCAGATTTGTCAGCGCGCAATCTGGCAATACCATAACCGGCAGGTACGCCGACGAGCAGCGCAAGCAATGTTGCAGTGCCTGTCACCAGCAAGCTGTTCCAGAAGTAGTTCAGGAAATCATTCGTGGCGAAAATATCCGTATAGTTCGACCACGCAAATTGCTCCGGAATGAAGATCGGTGGATAGGCTCCATTGTCGATTTCATATTTCAGCGACAAGGAAAGCATCCACAGGAAGAAGAAGATTGCCGGCGATACGATCACGAAAACGACGAAGGCCGTTCCGAGTATTTTCAAAGGATTGCGACGTGCCATCTTCGTTCCTCAACTATTCCACTTTGTCCGCTGGCGCAGATAGAGCAGCGCGAGCGACATGGTGATGATTACAATGAAGAAAACGACGGCTATCGCAGAGCCATAACCTATATCGTAATAGGCAAATGCAACATTATAGAGATAGATGTTGATCGTCTCTGAGGCTGTACCCGGTCCGCCCTGCGTCATGGCGAAGATGATGTCGAAGCTTTTCAGGGCATCAATGGAGCGGATGATCACGGCGACCATCATGAATGGCAGGATCATCGGCAGCGTTATATAGCGAAACTTCTGCCAGCCATTGGCGCCATCAATCTCGGCACTCTCAAATGGATCGCGCGGCATGGCTGCAAGCCCGCCAAGAACAATAAGCATGACCAATGGTGTCCACTGCCAGGTTTCAACCAGCACAAGGGACGGTATGACCGTGTTCTGGTTGAATATCCATTCCTGCGGGCCGATTCCAACAAGAGACAGAAGGTAATTCAGAACGCCAAGTTGCGGATGATACATCATCGTCCAAACCAGTGCGACCGCCACCGGAGTGGCCATCATGGGCATGACGAATATGCCGCGTAACAGCCCCCGCATGGGGAGCTTGCTGTCAAAAACCAAGGCAGCGATGGTGCCAAGGAAAAGCGGAGCGACAACCGACAAGACCGTATAGAGCACAGTGTTGCTCATTGATTGCCAGAACCGGGTATCACCGGCAAGGCGAACGAAGTTTGCCATGCCGACGTAACTCTTCTCGCCGCCAAGATGCCATTCATTGACGCTCATCCACAAAGTGAACGCCCATGGGAATATGATGACCGCCCCGACTATGACCAATGCCGGAATGACGAATGGCCAATAACTGGGCGTCAGCCGGTTTTTGCCGGCTTTCGGCTTCGCTATGTCGCTGATCGGGACGGTCGCATTCATAATACTCAGCCTTCGCTACGTGCGAGGATAGGTTCAAACTCTGCTGTTACCCGCTTCATTTCTTCCGCGGGATCGGCGCCCCCGATAATATTGGTCAGCCCGACACCCATGACATCGCGGAACTCCGTCACAGGAACGATAACAGGAAGGCAGAGCTGGCTGACTTTTGCGGACTCGGACAGGACCTTTGCCCATTCCTGAGGCATTGTAACGCCCTTGATCACTTCCGGATCATTGACGATGGAATTGCGGAACGGAACGCCTGAGCCGGACTGCAACAACCGTGCACCCATTTCTTTTGATATGGCCCATTGGCAATAAAGATAGGCTGCTTCCTTGTTCGCCGACCCCTCTGTCACACCGATACCATCACCGAAAGTTGCCGCAGCCTGCGCCACCGGGCCCTTGGGCATGAGGCCATAACCCACTTTACCAACCACGCGGGACTTTTTCGGGTCTTCCAGCGGTGGAGCAAAACCAATGCCATCAAGCCACATGGCAACTTTGCCCTGGAGGAAACTCGATTGGCATTCAGCCCAGTTAAAGCCGGTAACGCCAGGAGGGGCTGATTTTGTCATCAAGCGCTGATAGAGCGTTGCCGCATCAATCGATTCCTGCGTGGCTGTTTCCAGCTTGCCGTCTTCGACCGTGCTTTTGCCATAGCCCAGCATCAGGCTGGCCCACACTGGCGTATTGGCGTTCTTCATTCCGCGGGCAACAAAGCCGTAAATGCCATTATCACGGTCGGTAAGCGTTTCGGCTGCCGTAGCCAGTTCTTCGAATGTTGTCGGATATTCGACGCCCTTGGCCGCGAAGAGTTCTTTGTTCCAGTAAATCATCCAATAATCGACCGAGAACGGAAGTCCGCCGAAGCGGCCATTCTTGTCCTTGGCGAAGGCAAGACCAGCTTCTGCAAAATCGCTTTCGGTAAGGGAAGGCTCGGTGAGACCTGGATCTTTCAGGAATGGCGTGAGATCGGCAAGCCAGCCGCCCTTTTCGAACTGCCGTTTCTGAACGTGGTAGCTGATATGGATAACGTCGAAGCTTGGCTTGCCTGACGTCAGTTCGATAACCGCTTTCTGGCGCTGC
The DNA here is from genome assembly GCF_054796155.1 of Phyllobacterium sp. K27. Taxonomy (NCBI): domain Bacteria; kingdom Pseudomonadati; phylum Pseudomonadota; class Alphaproteobacteria; order Hyphomicrobiales; family Phyllobacteriaceae; genus Phyllobacterium; species Phyllobacterium sp. K27. The sequence goes on from NZ_JBTWND010000003.1 coordinate 657,213, forward strand.
TGCTGCTCTGGTGTCTGTTCCGAATTGACCTTGATACCGGTCAATTCTTCAAATTCTTTCTGATATTTTTGCAGGATATCGCCACGCGGGCTCTTGATCAGATTAACTTCAAGCGTTGTGCCCGCATATTTCTTCCAGTCCACATTGGCAAATGCAAGCTTGAGGCCGGTAAAACTCGCAGCACCAAGTGCTGCCGAACCCGCCAAAAACTGCCGACGTGTCGGTTTAACAAAATTCATGCTCATGGTTTTCCTCCCTTTTGTGTTTCCGGCAGTGCAACTCCCATTGCGAAGCCGGTCTTAGATTTTAAGAGCCAGATTTCTTGCATTGTTGATATGAACCGCAATTGCATCCATTGCAGTTTGCGGGTCTCGGGTCTCAATTGCTGTCAGAACCGCAAGATGCTCTCGCATGACCGGTATAACGCGCCCTGCAATCCGAAAACGCTCCTGATTGATCAGCCGCATCTTGATTGCATTGATCCGGTAAGCCCGCCCGATAATGCCATTGCCGAGTGAGTCGATGATCGTCTCATGCAAATTCCAATCAATGGCTTGCGCCCGTAGTTCAAGCTCTGGCGTTTCCTGACCTTGCAGCGCTTCCCCAAGCGTATCCTCGTGTTCTTTCCTCAGGCGCGCCAAAAGTTCATCCGGTGCGGTAGCCGCGAAAATGGCGACAGCTTCCTTTTCCATGAAAAGACGAAACTGAAATGCTTCGCGGATCAGATTAAGATCGATATGTGCGATCTGAATGCCGCGCTGCGGGATGGTCTTGACCAGACCTTCCGCTTCAAGACGGGGAACAAGTTCGCGGATAGCGCCCAAAGGCATGCCAGTCATTGCGACAAGCTGGCGCTGTGAAACGAACTGCCCCGGACTGATGTCGCGCGCCAGCAGATGCTCTGTAAAGCTGACATAAGCCTTCTCCCGCAATCTTACCGGCTCGTCGCCATCATCCATCTGGACTACTCCCCTATTATGCTGCTGCAGATTTAAACAATCGATCCAATGTTAAGATCAAACGTCCATAGTCTGAGTCGGATAAACTGCGAAGCGGAGCCCGCGCCCTGCGCCAACTTTCGTCCCCGCTTTGATGTGCAACGAGCGCCTTTACAGCAGGAATAACCGGAAATGCCACAATCTGGTTTACAGCCTCGACCACATCAGCGTCATCCCGCCCCTCAAACACCATGGGCAGAAGCCGGTGGGCATAGATATTGGCAAGACCGGAAATGGCTCCCTGTCCACCCAATCGGACGCCCGCAGCCAGTCCCCGTTCATCTCCGATCAAGATGGCCAGATCATTATGTTTTGCCAGCAAGGATTCAGTGAATGGCCAGTTTCCCGATGAATCTTTGACGCCAGCAATCACAGCCGGGAAAGCCTCACGCAAACGCGAGACCAGATCGACAGAAATCTCTACTGCCGTTACCGACGGGATATTGTACAGGATAACGCCCCTTGCAGAACTGCCAATCTCGGCAAAAACTGCGGAGAACCAATCAAACAGGCCGTCATCGCTGATATTCTTGAAATAGGATGGAGGCGCGAGGAGTACATTGCGGCAGCCTGCATCCAGAGCTTCACGTGATTGCAGGGCGGCATCAATGTAGGAATTTGCCATGACGCCGACGACGATCTGCTCAGGCGGGATTCCCGCCTTGAGAAAGGCGCCAAGCACCGTCGTTCTTTCATCATTGCTGATCGATGATCCTTCGCCGGTTGTGCCGAATAATGTGACACTGCTGCATCCGTTTACCAAACAGCTCTTGGCATGATCGATCGCTGCCTGCGTATCGATATTCATGTCCGCATCAAATGGCGTTGCCAATGCTGCTGAAAGTCCAAATCTCTCGTGTTTAGCCACACACCTTCTCCCAAAACAGGAGTGCATACATACTAACATGTCAGTTGATAGTCAACATGTAGTCACCAACAAGATTAGCTGCCTGTTCCGATTGATTCACTCTGAATGAGACAAAAAGGCCTGAACTTCCGCATATGTGGGGGCGCCCTGTCTCCCGCCAAAACGCGTGCATTTGATTGCGGCGGCAGCGCTTGCAAACCGCATGATCGCCTCGATTTCCCAGCCGTGAGCCAGCCCCCAGGCGAAGGCACCGTGGAAAACATCACCTGCCGCCAACGTATCGACAACCGGCACGTTAAAGGCTGGCATGTTGCAGACTGTTCCCGTTGCATTGTCAAACCAGAATGAGCCTTTATGTCCGCCTGTAACGGCAATAAAGGCTCCGGCTCGACCATAGCGTGCAGCAAGCGCTATCACTGCGCGTTCCAAATCACTTTCGCCCGTGACCTTTTCTGCCGCCGGTTCTGAGGCGACAACATGAGAAGCCAAGGGAAGAAGCATTTCCAGCGTTTCGAGTGAGGCAGTATCGGCATCAAGGACGGCGTGAACGCCAGCCGATCGCGCAGCTTTTAATGCCATGGCCGCACCCAGGGGCCAACGCACATCTGTCATGACGACATCGAATGTATCGCGGGAAATAGGAGGCAACAGATCCGGCATCACCAGCAAAGCCGGATCGTAAAATGGCACAATCATTCTCTCCCCCGCCTGATCCACAAAAATCGTCGAAAAGGCTGAGCGTGCGCCGGCAATTCGACGAACATGGGTGCAATCCACCTCCTCGGACATAAGTTCAGCGATAATGCGATCACCAACAGCATCTTGTCCTGCTGATGCCCAGAGTGAGACTTTGCCTCCAAGCCGGGCAATGCTTGCGGCGGCACTTGATGCCATGCCGGCAGCCACTTCAACTGCCTGGGTCGGAATATATTTGCCGGGACCAGGGGGTAGTTGCTCCAACTGGAAAATCGTATCCAAAGTCAGAGCACCGACACAAAGTATTCCCGTCATTTCTTCATCACCATGCTGATTGAGCGTTTAAGTGATCTGCAAAGGAAACGCCGCCTTCGTCAAGTGAGTAATCAGCCGCTGTCCGGCACCCACTGAACTGAAGCGTAGAGGTAAAACTTCATTTTCCGCAAATTCTACGCCTTGCGCCAATTTCTCATATATGAAATATTCTTTTACATAAGAAATCTCATGCATTTCAGGAAAACCGGCATGATCCAAGATGTTCCACCACTTGATGGATTACTTGTCCTTGACATGAGTCAATTCCTTTCGGGTCCCTATGCTGCGCTGCGGCTGATGGATCTGGGCGCGCGAGTGGTTAAAATTGAACGACCCGATGGCGGCGATCTTTCTCGTCGCCTTTACCTCAGCGACACGGAAATTGGTGGGGATTCCACGATTTTCCACGCGATCAATCGCGGCAAGGAAAGTCTCGCTATCGATATGAAAGATCCTGCTGATATGGCAGCTCTCAGGACCTTGATTAGCAAGGCTGATGTTGTGATTCAAAATTTCAGGCCGGGTGTTATTCAACGCCTTGGCCTAAGTTACGAGCAAGTTCAAGCGATTAATCCCCGGATCGTTTATGCGGGGATCAGCGGTTACGGCGAGGACGGCCCTTGGGTTGCACGGCCCGGGCAGGATTTGCTCGCTCAAGCTCGCTCTGGCCTTATGTGGTTGAATGGCGATGAAGATCATGGGCCGGTGCCGTTTGGTTTGGCTGTGGCCGACATGCTTGCCGGAGCCGCGCTTGTACAAGGCATTCTCGCGGCTTTGGTGCGTCGCGGCATTAGCGGCAAAGGCAGCCATGTCGAAACAAGCTTGCTTGAGGTTCTGATCGATTTCCAATTCGAGGTACTGACAACGCATTTGAATGATGGCAGACGACTGCCGAAGCGCTCCAGTTACCGTAGCGCCCATGCCTATCTCTCAGCGCCTTATGGCGTCTACCCCACAAAAGATGGTTTCATCGCCATCGCAATGACACCCATTCCCACGCTAGCGTCGCTGCTTGGCATCTCCGAGCTTGCACCCTATGCGGATGATAAGTCGTCCTGGTTTACTGCCCGGGATGACATCAAAAAGATCATCGCCCAACACTTCGCGAGCGCGGCAACGGACCATTGGCTGTCCATTCTTGAACCGGCCGACATTTGGTGCTCTTCGGTGCTTAACTGGGAGGAATTGCTAAACAGCGAGGGCTTCAAGGTTCTTGATATGCTGCAGACAGTAACGCGCGAAGACGTATCGATCACAACCACTCGCTCGCCGATCAGAGTAAATGGTGCAAGACCACGATCAAGCCACGCCGCTCCCAAGATCGGCGAGCATAGTGCTGCGCTCCGCAAGGAGTTCGCGCTATGAAGAACATATCGCTGAGAGGAATGACGTGGAGTCATCCACGTGGATTTGATCCGATGGTGGCCTGTTCAAAGCTCTGGCTTAAGCAAACGGGCAACAACATAGAATGGGATAAACGCTCGCTGCAGGATTTCGAAAGTTTCCCCGTAGAGGAGCTTGCCAAAACTTATGATCTGATCGTTATCGATCATCCGCATGTGGGCCAGATTACCAAGGAAAACTGCCTGCTTCCGCTTGATCTGGAAGACAGGAAAAGGCAATTCCAGGAACTGTCAAAAGGCAGTGTGGGTCAGTCTTTCCCGAGTTATAATTGGCATGAGCGCCAGTGGGCTTTCCCCATCGATGCCGCTACGCAGGTCCAAGCCTGCCGCCCCGACCTCATCGGCGTCGCCCCTCGAACCTGGCGGGAAGTTGTTGAACATGCGCGAAAAGGGCGAGTCTTACTGCCTCTTCTCCCCCCACATAGCCTTATGACGTTTTTCACTCTGGCGGGAAATCTGGGACATCCCTGCGCGAATGATGGCAGTCATATTTTGATAGACGTGGCTGCCGGAGGCGCTGCCTTCGACTTCATGAAAGAGATTGTAGATTTGATAGATCCGGCCTGTTTCGAAATGGACCCGATCGCGGTCCTTGAGCGACTTTCCGAAGGTTCTGTTGAAAGCTGCGCGCCGTTGATTTACGGTTATGTAAACTACGCCATAAAAGGATTTCGCCCGCATCTTATTGCCTTCAGCGATATTCCTTCAACGCAGGGTGCAAACCTTGATGGCTCAGCACTCGGCGGAACTGGCATCGCTGTCTCAGCATTCTCACAACACCCGGCAGAAGCCATCGATTTTGCTTACTGGATTGCAGGGGGAGAAATGCAACGCGGCCTATATGCCAGCGCAGGCGGCCAGCCGGGCCATGCAGCGGCATGGGAAGATCCGCACGTGAATGCATTATCGACAGATTTCTACAAAGCTACCCGCGCAACGCTGGAAGGCGCATGGCTTCGCCCCCGGCATGACGGCTATATGGGCTTTCAAAAAGCAGCCTCAATCCGTATCAACCAAGGTTTGAAGGCTATGGAAAAATCCCTGGCCGTTGTTGAGGACCTCAATCGATTATTCAGGAACAGCTTTAACGGCTAATCTCTTGGAGCCTTTTCAAAACCGGCAAGCATGGACAATTGACCCGCTGTCTCCATAAGGAGCGTTATCGTTTGACTGATGTCGGGAGCGTTGGGCGTCAACAACGTTATATATGGACAGGTCAGGGCAGCGATGACACGGCCGTCTGAACCGCGTACAGGCGCCGATAAATTGTGCACGCCCGCAGTCTGCATACTGGTCATGATCTCATAACCGCGCCCGCGAATGAGATCGAGCCGGGTGAGCAATTCGGCTGAAGGCTCTGCTTCCTCCACTGAGCGATTGTTTTCAGCAATCATCAGCTTGCGCTCTTCGGGTGAGGAAAATGCCAGAAGAATATGACCCGATCCTGTATTGTAAAGACTGATATGGGAACCAACCCGGATAGATATACCCCAATAATCCGGCGCTTCCTGTTGAGCGATTACAACAACCGAACCACGATCAAAAACTGAAAGCTGATTGGCTTGTTTCGATCTCTGTGCAAGTTCCCGCATCAGTGGAGTGGCGTAGGAAGCGAGACGCCGCACAGGCGCATGCAACTGAGCCAGGCCAAATAGCTTGAGCGTCAATGAATAACGATCCCCATCCAGCCGCGTCACGTAACCACGTCGGACCAAACGATCAAGCATGCGGTAAAATTCGTTTGGCGTGCGTCCCAGCGATTTTGCGATTTCCGTCTGCGTTAAGCCGCCGTCAATTCCAGCTAACAATTCAAGAATATCAAGGCCTTTGTCCAGCGCTGGTGCGCGATACCGTTCGTCATCCTCGTCCACCTTTTTCTCCCTCAACACTCTCATTGATGAATTTTCGATTCAGATAACTCTCTTTTGGATGTTGACACCCCATCTCGTCAATGTTTGTATATAAATTGATATCTTATATATGAGATAACATAAATTGGACCGCTTCTGCGCGTCTATCGAACTGGGAGGTTCCTTTGATGAAACTGGTCACCGGCGTTTCAGCCGGCATAATCGCCTTGATGTTGCCCACGATGGGATTCAGTGCCGAGCTATCCGGCAAGTTCGATGGCGTAACCATCGACGCCAAGCTCATCGGAGGACAGCAATACGAAAAGCTGTATGAACGTATCGGTGAATGGGAAAAACTGACGGGCGCCAAGGTCAACGTCCTGTCGAAGAAAAACCATTTTGAACTGGACAAGGAAATCAAGTCCGATATCGCAACGGGGAGCATCTCCTGGTGCGTTGGGTCAAACCATTCCTCATTCGCACCGCAATATCCGGATATCTATACCGATCTAACACCCCTGGTTCCCACAGAGGAACTTGCGGCTTTTGTGCCATCGCTAATCAAGGCGTCGACGTTGGACGGCAAACTGGTCATGCTGCCCCGCGCTCAATTTGACGTTTCGGCTCTGTACTATCAAAAGAGCCTTTACCAGGATGAAGCCAAGAAAACTGCGTTCAAAGCAAAATATGGCTATGATCTCACCCCTCCCGATACATGGGCGCAGGTTACCGACCAGGCAGAATTCTTTGCTGATCCGCCAAATTTCTACGGCACGCAATTTGCCGGCAAGGAAGAAGCCATCAATGGCCGCTTCTATGAAATGCTTATTGCAGAAGGTGGGGAATATATCGACGCCGAGGGCAAGCCGGCCTTTAACTCAGAGGCAGGCGTTCGCGCACTCGATTGGTTCGTCAAGCTTTACAAGGACAAGGCAGTTCCGGCAGGTACGACCAACTATCTGTGGGACGATCTTGGCCAGGGCTTTGCCTCTGGGTCGGTTGCACTCAATCTTGACTGGCCAGGTTGGGCCACATTCTTCAACGACCCGAAATCTTCCAAAGTTGCAGGAAATGTCGGCGTGAAAGTGCAGCCAGCGGGATCATCTGGCAAACGCACTGGCTGGTCCGGCTTTCATGGTTTCTCTGTCACTGAGTCGTGTGCCAACAAGGAAGCCGCTGCATCTCTTGTCTGGTGGCTGACCAATGAGGACAGCCAGAAGCTGGAGTCGGCAGCCGGACCATTGCCGAGCCGCTCGGCAGTATGGGAATACAACATCAATGCGGCCAAGGGCGATGCTTATAAGACAGAGGTTTTGAGCGCGTTCCAGGAAGCCGCGAAGAATGCTTTCCCCGTTCCGCCGCTGGCCGAATGGATCGAAATTTCCAACTCGGTTTATCCGGAACTGCAAGCAGCAATTCTTGGTGACAAGACATCCAAGCAAGCGCTGGATGATGCGGCTGCAAAGGCAACCGGCATCCTTGAAGACGCAGGCAAGCTCTAAGCTTCTGGGCGATGTAGCGGCAATGCCGCTGCATCGCCTCATTTTATCATTCTATCATCAGGTTTCTCATGAAGTTTCCCAAGCTGTCAGCACCGGTATTGCTTCTGCTTCCGGCCATTATCGTGCTGGCGGCGGTAATTGTCGTGCCGCTTTTATTCTCCTTCTACTCAAGCTTCACGCCTTTTCGACTGACAAAGCCCGACTCACTCTGGATATTTATAGGTGTTCGCAATTACGTCGCCGTGCTCACCAATTGGGAGTTCTGGATTGCCTTTGGTCGCACGGTTCTTCTTCTTACGATTGCACTTAATGCCGAAATGTTCCTGGGTCTTGGTCTGGCAATGCTGGTAAACAAAGCAACGCACGGCCAGCGTGTTTTGCGTACCATGATGATGTTTCCAATGATGTTTTCGCCAGTACTGGTTGGGTTTCAGTTTAAGTTTCTGTTCAACGACAATATCGGCTTCGTAAACAATGCCCTCCAGTCACTGGGGTTGACTGACCGCGCTATTCCGTGGCTGATTGACGGTAATCTTGCGCTGATGTCGATCATCATTGCCGAGGTTTGGTCATCGACTTCGGTATTCGCCATCCTTATTCTGGCTGGCCTGATGGCGATGCCGAAAGACCCTATTGAGGCGGCAAATGTCGACGGCTGTACACCATGGCAGACCTTCCGCTACGTCGTCTGGCCATACATCATGCCATTTGCGTTTATTGCAATGACCATCCGATCATTGGACGTTGCCCGCGCCTACGACATAGTGAAAATCATGACCGATGGCGGACCAGCCAAGCGTACGGAACTTTTGTGGACGCTGATCGGCCGAACTGCCTATAGCGATGCGCGCATGGGTATGGCCAATGCCATGGGCTATATCGCTATTTTATTGTCGATCCTCTTCACGGTTTATTTCTTTCGCAAGCTCGCCGCCGCGCGCCAGCAAATCGGAGCGGAGTGGTAATATGGACACCAACACACTTCATCGCGTCAAGAAGCGCTTACTCAGCGGAGCACACATTCTGGGCCTCTTCATTGCCATGCTGATCATCTGTCTACCCGGGCTGTGGATCGTTCTGAGCTCGTTGCGGCCGACAGTGGAGATTATGGCGAAACCCGCGATCTGGATTCCACAGGACGTCTCGCTGGATGCCTATCGCGCAATGTTCTCCGGTGTCGGCGAAGGCGGAATCCCGGTATGGAATTATTTCCGGAACTCGCTGATCATCTCCGTGACATCCACCATAATCGCAGTCGCCATCGGCATGTCAGGTGGTTATGCGTTTGCGCGCTATCGCTTCAAGGCAAAATCCGCAATTTTTCTCGGCTTCATGCTCACACGGGCCGTCCCGGGCATCGCCCTGTCACTACCCTTGTTTATGCTTTATGCCCGTACAGGAATTATCGACACGCATTTTGCGATGATCCTGACCTATGTGGCACTCAACGTCCCTTTCACAATCTGGCTCATCGATGGCTTTTTTAGACAAGTGCCTAAAGACTTAGCCGAGGCAGCCCAAATTGATGGTTGCACACGCTGGCAGGCATTCTGGCAGGTCGAATTCCCTCTTGCGGGTCCCGGCATCGCTTCAGCGGGTATCTTTGCTTTTCTAACGTCGTGGAACGAATACGCCCTCGCCTCGCAGATTACGCGTTCGGTAAATTCAAAGACGCTGCCGGTTGGCTTGCTCGACTACACCGCCGAGTTCACGATTGATTGGCGCGGCATGTGTGCCCTCGCAGTGGTCATGATCGTGCCAGCGCTGACACTCACTTTCATCATTCAAAAACACCTTGTCGGCGGACTAACCTTCGGCGCGGTCAAAGGGTAATACATGGCTCCTGTTACGCTCAAAAAACTCGTCAAACGATATGGCACGCACGAAGTGGTGCATAGCATCGATCTTGAGGTGAAGGATCGCGAATTCATCGCGCTTGTCGGACCTTCCGGTTGTGGAAAGTCCACGACACTACGGATGATTGCCGGACTGGAAGATATCAGTGAAGGCGTCATCGAGATCGGTGGCAAGCCTGTCAATGATCTTCCTCCCAGGGCGCGCAATATATCCATGGTCTTCCAGTCGTATGCTCTTTATCCGCATATGACTGTCGGCGAAAACATGGGCTTCTCCCTGAAAATTGCTGGCAAGAGCCAGGATGAGATAAAGGCACGTGTTGCAGAAGCAGCTTCTATTCTGGATCTCACCCCTTATCTGGAACGGCGCCCGTCCCAACTCTCAGGTGGTCAACGGCAACGTGTTGCCATGGGTCGCGCCATCGTACGCAATCCCGATGTTTTCCTGTTTGACGAGCCGCTTTCCAATCTTGACGCTAAACTTCGGACACAAGTCCGCACTGAGATCAAAAAGCTACACGCAAAAGTGCAATCGACAATGATCTATGTCACGCATGATCAGGTCGAAGCGATGACACTTTCTGATCGAATCGTCATCATGCGTGATGGCTATATCGAGCAAGTTGGCACTCCAGAAGAAGTCTTCCAACGTCCCAATACGAAATTTGTTGCCGGGTTCATTGGCTCTCCACCCATGAACCTCGATGACGCGACTGTCGACGACGGCAAACTGGTCTTTAAGAGTGGCCAAAGCCTGCCAATTCCGACGCAATTCCGCAGCAAGCTCCAAGTAGGCCAAAACGTTACCTTCGGCATACGTCCGGATGACATCTATCCCACCGGCCACGGGCTTCATGCAGGAACTGTCGATAATGTGCACGAGATTGAACTGCCAGTCGCAATAACCGAGCCACTCGGCAACGAAACGCTGGTTTTTATCAACTTCAATGGCAGAGAATGGGTTTCACGCATGCTCAATCCGCGCAAATTGGAGACGGGCGAAATGGTCAAACTTAGCTTTGATCTGTCGCGTGCTCACCTTTTCCACGCCGAAACAGGTCATACCCTGCGCGACTGAGGAACAAGCCATGCAACGAATGGGAATGATAATAGGGCTGAAGGCCGACAAAGTAGAAGAGTACAAGCGATTGCATGCTGCTGTCTGGCCCGAAATTTTGGCGCTAATATCAAGCTGCAACATCCGCAATTATTCGATCTATCTTCGGGAGCCCGAAAACCTGCTTTTCGGCTCGTGGGAATATCACGGCAATGATTTCGATGCTGATATGTCGAGAATGGCCGCAGATATCGACAATAAGAAATGGTGGGCAGTGTGCATGCCCTGCCAGCAACCACTCATGACCCGCAAGGAAGGTGAGTGGTGGGCAATGATGGAAGAGGTATTTCACCTTGACTGATTTCGACCCGGCAAAGCTCCGCCAATTTTGGCCAAAGCCGGCAGACGCTCGGCCCATCGTCATTTTTGGTGCAGGAAGCATCGTCAATGACGCGCATTTTCCGGCATACCGCAAGGCCGGGTTCCCTGTTGCCGGGCTATATGATCCTGACGTGGAAAAGGCCCGCAAAATTGCCGATTCCTGGGATGTTTCTGTGTTCGCGACGATTCAGGAAGCGGCTGCGATACCCGGCGCGATTTTCGATCTGGCTACGCCGCCTGGACAGCATGCCGCTGTTCTCAAATCACTACCAGCAGGTTCATTTGCACTGATCCAGAAACCGATGGGCGCTGACCTTACCCAAGCGACAGAGATTCTCGAGCTTTGCAGAACCAAAAACATTGCTGCGGCTGTGAATTTCCAGCTGCGTTTTGCTCCGATGATGCTGGCGCTGAAGGACGCAATAAGCCAAGGCTATCTGGGTGATATTATTGATTTCGACGCTTGGCTCGCCCTTGATACGCCGTGGAACCTATGGCCGTTTCTCAAGGGTTTGCCACGTATCGAAATTGCTATGCATTCCATTCATTATCTGGATTTCATTCGTGATCTTCTTGGCAATCCTCTTGGTGTCCATGCCAAGACATTGGGCCATCCCTCGCACGATGTTGCACAGACACGCACCAGTGCCATTCTTGATTATGGAGAACGGATAAGGTGCGCCGTGTCGGTCAATCATGATCATCGGTTCGGTCGCAAATATCAGGCATGTGAATTCCGTATCTCGGGGAGCGAAGGTGCAGCCTATCTTAAACTGGGCGTAAACCTCGACTATCCGCGCGGTGAGCCTGATGTGCTCGAAATATTTCCCAATGGCGGCGACCATTGGATCAATGTTCCACTTCAAGGCGCGTGGTTTCCCGATGCATTTATGAACAGAATGGCAAACCTGCAGCGCTTTGCGAGCGGCGAAGATTCCGAACTGGTGAGTTCTGTTGAGGATGCATGGCACACAATGGCTTTGGTAGAAGCCGCTTATGCTTCATCTGCTGCATCAGGCACAACACTTTCTCAAAAGCCTTAGGGGTTCTGGCATGGCCGAACAAACCATATATTTTGATGATTATCAGACGGGCGACGTTCGTGTCACGACCGGGCGGACGATTACAGAGACTGATTTCGTCGTTCATGCGGGACATACCGGTGACTTTTTTCCACACCATATGGATGCGGAATTCGCCAAATCACTTCCAGGCGGCCAACGCATTGCCCATGGCACAATGGTTTTTTCGATCGGTGTTGGCCTAACTGCATCGCTTATCAATCCCGTGGCGTTTTCATATGGCTACGACCGGCTTCGTTTTGTGCGACCAGTACATATTGGAGACACGATACGCACGCGCGTAACTATCAGCACAAAAGAAGATGACCCGAAGCGCCCGCATTCTGGTCGCGTAATCGAGCAATGTGAGGTTCTGAACCAGCGGGATGAAGTTGTTCTGGCAGCGGACCACATCCTTATAGTGGAGCGAAAAAAGCCTTAATCCCCGTTCGAACTCAACTCTGCTCCTATCTTATCGATAAGCGCGCGACCCAACGGACCAGGTTGACGATTAATCGGCCACACTGCTCGTTTACAGCTGTCGACCTCGGTCTTCTTGACCCATTCGTGCGGCGTGGCTGGCGGGCTGCCAGAGATCACTTGCCTCTACAGACTTCGCTGTATATTAAGATCAAATGCGGTTCAGTAATTCAGTCCTTGTCGGAATCATCATTGTAGTTTCGCTGCTGATCTTCTATTTGGCTGTCGGAGATGTCGACGCGCTCTTTGCCCTCACTGGCTAATGATCCTCGGTGACTGCAGAACAACTTGCTTACTGCTGAACCAGATGTCCTGATGCAAAGTTGGTCAGCCAGGGATCACAAAGCATGGACCCGGAAGACAAACCTTACCTCAGTCGAACATGGCCTTATCTTCTGGCCATCGTGATCTTGGCTGCGGTGTCGATAGCTTGGGGTCGCTATTGTTCGGTCGAACATGAGCCGGGATATCGGGTCAGCGCAATTGGCGCCCCTTTCACCCTTACCCAATAGTGCTCACGCGGCCGCGAGCGCAGCGGGCAACTTCGCTTTCATGGTGATTTCCTTGTTGTGATTAACGGGGCACGAAGCTCCGCAATCGATACGAAGGCACAATCCGCTAGTCAGACGCGGGGCAAAAAGAACCCGTAATTCAAGCACTTAGACGATGTCGGGACAAATTTTCTTTCCATACTTTCATTAGGCTTTTCAGCCTGATTGTCCCATTGCACCCTCCCCTGAAAAATCAGCCAACCCGCCTTTAAGAGCGCGGGCGCGCATCCTTGCGTCGTAACCAAGGCTGGCTACTGGATGGACGAAACGGGCGAACAATTTCAAGAGGATGGCCCCGGGCGCGTGTACATGCCCTGGTGTGTAGACTACTCCAAATTCGTGCCGCCCCTGCTTCACGAAATGAAAGTGACGCGCCAACGATTAGCCGCTGCGGGAATTTAGCTTGGTGGCAGGGGAAATATTCTCGTCTAGAATATTTCCCCTAGTCGCGGCCACGATAGATAAACAAGCCGAGCGTTATCGCCCCAAGCATCGCTACAACATAAATCCAGATATCCATCAGCACTATGTCTCCATGCAGAACGGCGCGTGATCCCCTCCCGTTGTTTTCAGCAAGCTCGCATGGCGACTGGAGTAAGGCAATCTCCACTGGTGCAGATGCTGGCTACCTGCCGTAAATTCGCCCGCTTGCCAAGACGACCGGGATCCATATTAGAAAGAAAACTATGTACGGCCATAGACGCGAAAGGTACGGAGCATAATCCTCTTGCGTATTCTCGTCGTCGAGCCGAAGTTTGCTACGCATTGAGTGGTGCCAGTTTGGTCGGTTTGTCATTGCCGCACCTGTGACCATGTGATTTGGGATCCAGACAGCATAAACGAGTCCCGACGGGGCATTTGCTTGGGGTGCCGGGACTCGCTCTGCCCGTGGGTAGGGCTAAGGATTTTTTACTGCAATATTTGGATGCTGCGGATTCACAAATTGTAAATCTTCGTTGCAAGGCATCCGTCGGCTACACATCGATGGCCAGGATGGCGATACCTACGGTCACACAGATCGACAGGACGGTAAGTACTGCGCGAATGATCACCTGCCTGCGTTTCTGGCGACGAGATTCTTCGCCCTCCCAATCGTAAACAGATCTGTACATTGGGGAACCTCCGATAACTGCCCGCCTACAAACTACTCAGTACAAACATGCAGGCGGGCTATTATGCCGACGATAGGAGATCGGCGCAGGCAGGGTGCGTGAAGTTGGTTAAGGGATGGTGAAACTGAAAGTACGACAAGTTGAATAACACGCATACTTGTCATCCTATGCAACGTGTTCTACATGACCTGTAGTGTCGACGCACGAACGGAAATTTCATCGCGACGTTGTGCATTTTTCTTGCAACGACCATCGCGACACAATCACGCGACCATCGCGATTTTAATTGAAACTTCATACACGACATGCCATGTATATACAGACTGACACACTCTAGATGTATATACAGGCATCGAGTGCAATGAACGAATAGGCTATGTAATGGCTATGCAAATTGCATATTATAATCCTCAGGTTCGCGCTAGAGAGAAGCAGGTTATGCGTGATAGAGATGAGTCACGCCTGCAATCGAATTCTGCAAGCCGCGTTGAGCTTAAAAAAAACAACAGCTTCTTTTCTGCTCTTCCATTGGATCGCTTTAGGATAGTTGCGGTTGGCGGTAAGGCAATTTACCGCTAGTTGTGAATAAGGATAGCGAGCAATCGGATGTTGACCAACCGCACCTGACGGCCGAAGAGGTTGTTCAAATTTTACAATTTGTTGCTAGCAGCAAACCTATTTTGGTGGGTGGTCAGGCTATAAGCATCTGGGCTACTATGCTTGGGACTGACGATGAGCAATTAGAAGCTTTGGGTCCCGTTACAAGCGTTGACGTTGATTTCTTCCACAATAAAAAAGCTCAAAAAGCCTTAGTCGAAGGCCTGGAAAAGGGTGAGCTACGACTTCCGGACGGGGACGACCATACTCCAAGTGCGGCAGTTGTGACTGGTTACATCGGTGAAAAGAAGATCGTTATCGACTTCATGTCAGCCATAAAGGGTGTGTCAGATTCCTCTCTTTATAAAAACTCTATGACCATAATGGATACTGAGGGCACTAATCCAGTGTCAATTAACCTTATGGGGCCATTGGATTGCGTGAAAAGTCGTTTAGCCAATATTAATGAACTGAAACGGACTTCTGATCATTCAATCCGCCAAGCTATGGCAAGTCTTAGAATCCTTGACCTCTATCTCGAGTCTGAGTTGGGATTCAACACAAAACCCGCAGTTAAAACAGTTACAGAAATCCTACAGCAGTTGGAATACGTTGCTGTAAATCAGCACATAGGAAAAATCTCTCATCTAGAATTCGGGAAAGAACTTGACTTGGTTGCTATCCTTCAACCCCGAATGAGTGATGAGAGATTGGATGAGAGATGGAGAGAAAAAATTCTTCGGCCTATCTTGTCGAGAATTTCTGAAAAGATTTTGATTAGTGAAAGCCGCACCATTCAGAGAAAAAGAATTTTCGAAAAGAAAAACAAATAATTCCGCCTTCCTCTATCCCCTCACACCGCAACTGCGATTCACCAGCCAAGTGGTTCTCTGCATATCCTTTCCCATATGAAGTTTACCGATTGGAACTGTAACGATCTCGAATGTAATCGTTGAAGAACGATCCCTTGGAGCGCGCTGCTAAGAATGCCAAGTACACGCTTCCCGGCACTCCATAATAATCATATGGGCCACCACTTTCGACAAACCAGATAGAGAGCGTGCCACTGGCAGGGTTGTGTTCAATACGTCGAATTGCCGATGATTTAACTATTGGCATATGTACTTAACTCGTATGGCAGGCGTTGGAGCACCAGTAGCAACCATTCGACTGACGATAATACTTTTTTGCTTCGACAACTGCCGACTGGCAAACCGCATGCCATCCCAAGTTTATCTTGTTTGATGGAACGAATGTACATTGAAGCGTATGGACTTCGTGATCGCCGTTGGCTTGAGCATTATTGTTAACGCAGTAATCAGGCATGAATTCCCCTCCTTTGCCATGTTTTGTGGCATTTTGTTATTGCAATAAACTACTTCCCACCGCGCACTCTTTCCGAGTTCGTAAGCGCTTCACCGAGCTTTGTGACGACCTGCTTCATGGATTTCTCTGCTGAGTCAGTGAGCACTTTTGCTCCGCCTTCACAGAAGCCTCCGGCATCACCTTGAGCATTCCCTGATCCAGATACCGTGGTTCCAAGAAGCCTGCCGCTTTGACCGTCGACAGTGATGGATGCAACAACTTCTACGTCTGTCTCCATACCCATAACCCAAAAGCCAGGAACGACACGCAGACGAGCGTTTACTTCCTCGCCTTTGACGATGATCATTCCCTTTGCACCCTTAGCGGCAAGTTCGCCACGATCGACAGGACTATCCACGACCTCAAGCGAGGTGACTAGGTTTTCAAAGGTTTTCCTAACGGAGCCAGTAAATCCACCTGAAAGCGCAAGTGGAAAGGAATGTGCGGCGCAGTTCATGTCAGACGGCTTAATGGTTTTGTTAAGCGCGTTGCCCTCTACAAACAGCAAGTACTTACCTGGGAGTTTATTGTCATAGGACGAATATACATTGTAGGATCCCACGGCCAATGGTTCTGCCTTATAGGCGCAACCGGCCAAGGCCGTGGCAAGCACCGCGTAGAACAACTTATACTTCATTATTTCCCCGCCCCATTTTTGCCATATTCAGATCACGGCGTGAGGCGGTTAGCAAGCAGAATGTTACAATGCGTAATGTGGCGTGAGCATTGGAGCGCAAACGGCAAAAATCCATTCTCGAATTCATTGTGTGCGAAGTAATCCAGAGCACGCTGCCATGAGGATGGGAGGAAGGCAATTACTCCTTCAAACAGACTTTGGTAAGCCGTATACGTCCAATGGATTTGGCAACTGGTTCCGCAGGCGCGGTGATGAAGCTGGCCTTCCTCACTGTTCTGCACATGGTCTTCGCAAAGCCGCCGCTACACGTCTAGCGGAAGCTGGCGCAAGCGAACACAAGATCATGGCAATAACTGGCCATACCACGAGCAAAGAGGTTAGCCGATATACGAAGGCGAGCCGTCAGAAAGTTCTCGCGGAACAGGTCTTTGATCGATTCAAAAAAGAAGGAGAAACTGAAATAATTGTCCCACTTTTGGAAACGGAGAAAAGCGGCGAGACAAAACCGACCACTAAGATATTGAAAAATAAAGATTTAAGGAAAAAATGGCGCCCAGACGCGGAATCCACCTCTTCCCGGTGGCCAACAAATCGCCATTGCGCGCAGCACGATGGTTTTCTCAATTGGTATTGGCCTGACGGCATCGCTGATTAATCGAGCGATGTAAGGTTCTTCATCAGCGGTGATCGGAAAGGCTTCATGCTCCGTCATCGGCGGTGTTCAGCTTGTCCGCAATCATATCGATAAGCGCGCGCCCCAGTGGACCAGGCTGACGATCAATCGGCCACACCGCACCGATGGTGCGCGTAGGATTCAACTGAACGTCGTCGCTATGGAGACGGCAGATACAACCGGCATCGACTTCTGCTTCAAAAAATTCATCCGTTGCAAAGCACCATCCAAGTCCGTGCCCAACCATATCTCTGATATGTTGCAAGTCATTTGAAGTCCAAACGTCCGAACTGAACACACGCCCGCTGCGTTCCATGTCGAGCCCATAAGACCCGATATAATAAATCTGCCGCTCGCGCTGAAAATCAGCCATCACAAGCGGCTCGGTTTTTTTTGCGAGAGGGTGATTTGACGCTGCTACCGGGCGCAGGCTGACCTGATCAAATGTGCGTCCCTCCATATCCAATGGAATTGCCGGCAACAGAGCGAAACTGAAATCAATGACGCCCGTTCTCAGATCATCCCAAAGACTGTTGAGCGAACTTGTAAATATCTGTAGCCGCACGCGCTGATTGATGGCCGCGAAGTCCTGAAGCGCGCGGTATAGCGGGCCAGAGGGAAAGAGTACATCAACGGCAATGCGAATGCGGGTTTCCTGCCCCTTTTCCAATGAAGCGGCATGCGTAGAAAATCGTTGCGCGCGTTCCACGACCGATTTGGCTTCCGCAAAAAGGGCACGTCCCTGCTCGGTAAGCTCCGAAACCTTGCTTCCCCGTTCCAGCAAGGCAAACCCGCAATGGGCCTCCAACTGAGTAAGAGAATAACTGACCGACGATACCGCACGGTTTAAAAGGCGGGCCGCCGCGGAGAAACTACCGGTTTCAGCTACCAGCACGAATGCTGTCAGGTGATCGACGAGATTTGGATGCATTCGGATCTTTCGAACAAACTCTTCAACTCTTTTCATATTACCAGAAAGCTCAATGCCTGCTAGCTTAATCAAACTGACGGAATTATCAGTCCCGCACCGAAGGGTGCTTCGCTAGCTTTTGGGAGGAGGCAGGCGTTTGAGATATGAGTATTCGTTCGTCCATGGCCTGTATAAAGGCCCGATGATTTCCGCCTGGTCGAGAACAGCGGATTGTCTGCGTCCATTATGTATGGGATGCCGGGCACGATGACAGCAGTGACAAATTCATCTCAGCCTGTCCTCGTATGTGACAATGTAAGTCGCTGGTTTCAAGGCGTGCATGCGCTCAAGAATGTTTCCGTCTCAATCGGAAGCGGCGAGATTTTTGGACTGGTTGGCCCGAACGGTTCGGGGAAAACCACACTGGTCAATGCTGTCACCGGTTTCTATCCGCCGCAGGAAGGCAGCATTCACTTCAAGGGCGAAAAGATAAACGGCCTGAAGCCATATCGGATTGCCGAGCGCGGCATAGCCCGCACATTCCAGAATGTTGCATTGTTCCGCGGCATGAGTGTTCTCGATAACATCCTGCTTGGCCGCCACATCTACATGAACCCCAACCCGCTAGCCTCATTATTCTATTGGTGGTGGGCCAGAAAGGAAGAGAACAGGCACCGGCACAAGGTGGAAGAGGTTATTGACCTTCTACAGCTTGAAAGTGTCCGCGACGAACACGTCGATACCATTCCTCTCGGTCTGCAGAAGCGTGTTGAACTTGCGCGCGCATTGTCTGCCGAACCGCAACTGCTGGTCCTTGACGAGCCGATGGCAGGGATGAACCAGGAGGAGAAGGAGTATATGGTGCGCTTCATCCTGGATGCGCAGAAAGCTCTCGGTCTTTCGGTCCTGATCATTGAGCATCATATGGATGTGGTCACGGCAATTTGTGACCGGATTCTTGTCCTCAATAATGGCTCCAAAATTGCTGAAGGTCCCGCCCTGGAAGCAATCGCCGATCCTCATGTCGTCGAAGCATATTTGGGAAAGGCACGCAATGCGGCATGACTCTTCCAACCTCGGCTTAAACGCCCCCCTCCATTCCAACTGGCAGGATGATGACCACCTCATCACAGTGCTCGCCCGCAATGCGCGCGAGCAGCCAGAGATCATTGCAATGCGAGAGAGAGATCAGGGTATTTGGCAAGAATATAACTGGGCCGCCTATCTGGAGCATGTCATCGGTTTCGCAGCCGGACTGGAAGAATACGGTATCCATCCGGGCGATATTATTCTGATTGCAGGAGACAACAGACCCAATCTTTACTTCTCCATGCTGGGCGCAATCTGTCTGCGTGCGATCCCCTCACCTGCCTATCCTGACACACCGCCGCAGGAGCTGCTCGATCAATTGCGCCGCGAACGCATCAGGATCGCGATAGCGGAAGATCAGGAACAGGTGGACAAACTTCTGGGGATTCGCGAGACATATCCCGATCTCGAACTGATCATCTATGATGATCCACGAGGATTGGATGGTATGGCCATTCCCGGCACGGTGGCATTCGAAGCGATTTTGAATCGTGGCCGGGAGAAACTGAAGACGCGGCCCGACCTGCAAAAAGAGCTTATTGCCCGTCCGAGCGTCCATGATGTGGCCATCCTGCTTCATTCATCCGGCACAACGGGCACCCCCAAGGGCATCCCCTTAAAGCATGGCCATGTTCTTTCGGGTGTCCGAAATGCTGCTGCTGCCGGGTATTTTCATCGAGGCGAAGTCCACATGGCCTATCTTCCGATTGCATGGGTCGGAGATTTCACTTTCTCTGTTGCCGCTGCACTCGAACTCTCCTTCACGATCAATATTCCGGAGGCTCAAGAAACGGCCCTCCATGACCTTCGCGAAATTGCACCCACTCTTTACTTCTCATCGCCCCGCGCCTGGTCAGGAATGCTGACACGCATTCAGGTTGGCATTGCCGAATCCACACCGTTCAAGCGCTGGTTGTACGAGCGGTGCATCCAGTTTGCAGTGCAGGTCGAGCGCAGACGATTGGAGGGACGTACTCCGTCTCTATACCAGCGCTTTATTCTGAAATGCGGGGAGTTTCTGATTTATCGACCCGTAAAGGATCAATTGGGATTAAGCCGGGTTGAACGCGCCTATACGGCTGGTGAAGCAATTGGCGAGGATGTCTTTCTTTTCTTCCGGGCGCTCGGTCTCAATTTAAGGCAGTTCTATGGGCAAACCGAAAATTGCGCACTCGCAATTGCGCAATCACCCGAAGACGTCAGCCTTACCAGCGTAGGCCGCCCCTTCCCCGGCGTGGAGGTAAAACTCAGTGACAATGGCGAAATTCTTCTTCGCGGGGACAATATCTTCGATGGCTATTACGCAGATCCGGAAGCAACGGAAAAAACGCTTCAAGATGGATGGCTCCACACCGGCGATGCAGGACAGATCGAAAAAGACGGGCAGATAGTGGTTCTGGGACGCGTTTCGGAAATCGTCCACACGGCGGCAAATGTTCGCTACATTCCAACCTATATTGAGAACAGGCTCAAATTCAGCCGGTTCGTCAAAGATGTCTGTGTTATTGGCGATGGCAGAGACTATCTATCGGCCATTCTTTGCGTCGATATCGATGCCGTCGGTCAATGGGCGCAGGAAAACGGCATATCCTACACCTCATATGCCGAGCTGTCGCAAAGCCCGGCAGTCTATGACCTTGCCCAGACTCTTATAACAAAATTGAACGCCCTCCTGCCGGAAGGCCAGGCAATCGAGCGGTTTGTGAACTTGCACAAACAGTTCGACCCTGATGACGGGGAAATGACCCGAACCCGTAAATTGCGCCGGGATGTTATCGATCAGCGCTACGCGAAGATCATCAGCGCCATTTATACAGGTGAAGACAGCATCAATTTTGAAGCGCCAATCACCTATGAAACCGGCCAAACCGGGATGATTGCCCGCACGCTGGTTATTCGCAGCCTCACAGAGCGGAGGAACTAGGCGGATGTCCTATTTCGTAGAACTCGTTATCAATGGTGCGCTTACCGGTTTAATGTACAGCCTGGTGGCTATCGGTTTCGTGCTTATTTATAAGTCGGCAGGTGTTCCCAATCTTGCCCAGGGGGCAGTCGTCATGACGGCGGCCTATGTGGTCTGGCTTCTGGCCGCGCTGGGCTTGCCGATTGTCGCTGCGATTATCCTTGGAACAGTTCTTATGTTTGGCTTCGGTCTTTTGACCGAGCGATTATTGCTTCGGCGGATGGTGGGACAGCCAATCATCATGATCGTCATGTTGACGCTGGGGCTGGAAATCCTTTTGCGTGGCATTGGTCCAGGGCTCCTCGGAGCTGCACCAAAATCGCTGGATCTTGGTATCGGTCTCAGCCCGGTCATTATTGGCGACGTCTTTATCAACCGCGCATATCTGGTTGGAGGAATTGTGGCGCTTGCCATGATCGGTGCGGCGTTACTCTTTTTCAAAACGCGGCTCGGCATCAAGCTACGTGCCGTATCGGATGATCACGTATCAAGCTGGGCTGTCGGCATATCTGTCGAGCGGGCTGTTGGAATTTCCTGGGGGATTTCCGGCATATCAGCCGTTGCTGCCGGCGTGTTATGGGGGTCTGTCCAAGGTGTCGACTGGACACTATCGACACTTTTATTTCCAGCCGTGGCAGTGGCAATCCTTGGCGGCATCGATTCCATTTGGGGCGTACTGATCGGCGGTCTTCTTGTCGGAATTCTCGGAAGTGTCATACCGGGTTATCTAGATGCCATAGTCGGCGGCGGCACGCGGGACGTCGTGACATCTCTCATCATACTTCTGACAATCATGATCCGGCCCTACGGTATATTCGGGCGCGAAGACATCGAAAGGATCTGACATGTTTTATCGTATGGCAGGCGTCTATTACACGCGCTACGACAAGGCCCGGGCGCTATGGCCGGTTCCCGCCGATCGTTGGCAGATCGGGTTCATTTTTGCACTGGCGCTTGCAGCTCCCTTTCTTTTGTCAGACCTTTATCTCGGCAGCTATGCCCTGCCATGGCTGATATGGAGCGCTGCCACTCTCTCGCTTACCCTTTTGATGGGCTTGGCGGGGCAGTTGCATTTCGGCTTTGCTGCCGTCATGGCCATTGGTGCTTATACATCCATTCACCTGGCCCGATTTGGAGTTCCTTTTGAACTGGCTCTTCTGGGAGCAGGAATTGCATCTGCCGCAATTGGTGCGCTCTTCGGCGCGGCGGCACTTCGCGTTAAAGGGCTTTACCTGGTCATGGCGACACTTGCCATGCAGTATCTGGTAGATTGGGTTATCAATAATGTACCGGCAATTTCCGGTGGTGCTCAAGCAACGCTGCGCACACCAGCCGCCAGCTTATTCCTTGTGTCGCTCGAAAGTCTGGAAGTTCGCTATTATGTAGCACTGGCCTGGGCTGTTCTGCTTGCGATTTTCTTCATGAATATCAAACGCTCAAGTTTCGGCCGTGCACTGGTTGCTATCCGCGACAAGGACTTTGCAGCTGCTGTCATTGGAATTGATCCGTTCCGCTACAAACTTCTCGCCTTCTTCACATCGTCATTTGTAGGTGGCGTAACAGGAGCCTTGCTGGCGTTTTGCTACTACCGCGCTGTTACTCCGGAGCAATTCGGCTTCAATGTATCAATTCAACTTGTTGCAATGGTGCTTGTTGGCGGACTGGGCTCCGTTATCGGCGGATTTCTCGGAGCAGGATTTGTGCTCCTGGTTCCGATCATACTCACCAACCTCGTGGCCAGCCTCGCAGCCTCTGGCTTCCTGACCGTATCATCCAATCTTCTCGCCCATCTGCCCTTGATGATTTACGGCGCATTGATCATCGGCTTTTTGGTGTTTGAGCCACTTGGCCTCGCAAAAATCTACGACAACATACGCAAATACTTCCTCGTATGGCCTTTCCGCCATTCGAGGAGTTGAGGGTAACGAAAAACCAAAATACGCAAGCGGAGGAAATGTCATGAAATGGATTACACAACGTCTATTTGCCGCCACGCTGCTTGGAGCAGTGTCTCTGGGAACTGCAAATGCTCAGGAACAACCGATCAAGTTCGGCCTGCTTCAGGACTTTACTGCAGTCTACACGTTCGTCAGCGGCGAATATAATCAAGGACAACGCGACTATCTCACGCTCGTCAATCAGGAGGGCGGGATTGATGGCCACAAGTTTGAGGCCATCGTCCGGGATACAGGTAATCAACCTCAACGTGGCATTGAGGCTTATAATCGGGCCAAAGAGGAAGGTGCGATCCTGTTCGACTTTTTGAGTACGCCTGTTTCTCGTGCGCTGGTCGACAGCGTTATCAAGGATAAGGTCGTAATGATAACGCCTGTCCACGGACGCGGCGATGCAAGTGACGGCGAAGTCTTCACCTATGTGTTTCCGACCATGGCAACCTATTGGTCACAGGCCACAGTCCTTGCAAAATACATCGAAGATAATGGTGGTTTGGAAGGAAAGAAGATTGCGCTTGTTCATATCGACTCGCCTTTTGGCCGTGAGCCTTTGCCGGTCTTGCAAGACCTCGCTACGGAAAAGAAGTTCGAGCTGAAGGCATTCGGCTATCCCAGCCCCGGCAATGAGCAATCGGCCGTGTGGAGTGAAGTTCGCCGCTTCCGTCCAGACAATGTTCTCATCTGGGGCGCTGGCGGCGGTCAACCTGTGTCCGTACGTGAAGCCATTCGCAATGGTATTCCGGCAGAAAACATTCTCTCTGTTGTCTGGCTCGCAGAGACCGATGCCAAGAATGTCGGCGCAGATATTATGAAGGGCGTAAAACGCTTTGAAGCGGTATCAACCGGAACTGACACGCCGATCCTTCAACGTATCAAGGCCAAAGTGATAGACCCGGGTCTGGGTGCAGGCGATGCTGCACAGGTAGGCACCTCCTATTACAATATCGGTGTCGCAACCATGGCAGTCGCGGTGGAGGCCGCACGCAATGCACTGAAGTCGGAGGGTGCGCCACTGACAGGCGAAAAACTCAAAGCTGGATTTGAACAGATCAAGGATTTCAGTGCTGAAGGCCTTATGCCGGCCATCACCATCACGGCGAAGGATCATCAAGGCGGCGGTGCCGGCCGGGTATCCCAGTGGAATGGCGAGGCTTGGGAGCCGATATCCGAATGGGGATCGGCCTATCAGGAGCTTGTTCAAAAGGAGATCACCAAAGGATCTCAAGCCTTCAAGGAAGGTAAGTAGCCGTGGCAGGTCTTTCGCTTTCAAACGTCGAAGTTATCTATGACAAGGTTTTCCTCGCCATTAAAGGTGTCTCATTGGAGGTTGCGCAGGGCGATGTCGTAGCGCTTCTGGGCGCCAATGGTGCGGGGAAAAGCACGACGTTGAAAACGATCAGCGGGTTGCTTGGGCCAGAGCGCGGCCTCGTTACCCGCGGGGAAATCTCCTGGGAGGGAAAGAATATCCTTTCCCTCGGTGCCCCGGAGCGCGTGGCCAGCGGGCTGGTTCATGTGCTTGAAGGGCGGCGCGTTTTCGGGCATCTGACGCCAGATGAAAATCTCATCGCCGCCTTTCGAACCGGGGGAACGACAGCCAGGCTGAATGAACTGCGCGAGCGCGTCTACACCTATTTTCCCCGCCTGAAAGAACGTTTCCGCAGTAAAGCCGGATATTTGTCAGGCGGCGAACAACAGATGCTGGCTATCGGGCGGGCGCTGATGACCGAACCTCGCCTCATCATGCTGGATGAGCCAAGCCTCGGCCTGTCACCGCTTCTGGTCGAAGAAATATTCACGATCATTCGTGAGATCAACGCGACCGAAGGCACAAGTGTTTTGCTTGTCGAGCAAAACGCAGCGGCGGCGTTGGAAATCGTCAGCCATGCATACCTCATTGAGAACGGGCATATCGTTATGAGCGGTAGCGCAGATGTTCTGAAACAAAACCCGGACGTGCAGGAGTTTTATCTCGGCGGTGCGGGCAAAGTTAATTATCAGGACGTCAAACATTACCGCAGACGCAAGCGTTGGCTGGCTTGAAATCTATCACCGGAGGCACCCAGATGGCCGATTTCTATGATGCCCTTGACAATACTGAGCCAGCGACACGCGAAGCGGCGCTCTTCACTGATCTGCAAAGAGCTCTTGGCCGGGCAGTCCAGGATCAGCCGGTCTGGGCCGAGCGCCTGGCAGGTACAGACCTGTCGACTGTGACAAACCGGGCAGAGCTTTCCAAGCTCCCGCTCTTGCGAAAATCGGCACTGCCATCCCTGCAAAAGGAATATCCGCCTTTTGGCGGCTTTAATGCGAGCGCTCCCGGCGATCTGGCTCGTCTTTTCCTATCGCCCGGCCCTATATTCGATCCCGAAGGGCATGGCAGCGACTGGTGGGGGTCTGCGCGTGCCTTGTATGCTGCGGGGGTGCGCAAAGGAGAGATCGTCCTCAATACCTTTTCATATCACCTGACTCCTGCAGGTGCGATGTTTGAAAGTGGTGCTCATGCATTGGGATGTGCGGTCATTCCTGCCGGTCCGGGAAACACTGCCGACCAGCTTATGGCGATCGCGCAATATCGACCAAGCACTTACATCGGCACCCCGGATTTCCTGAAAATACTGCTCGACAAGGCAGATGAAACTGGCCGGAATATCAGCTCGCTCAAACGAGCACTTGTATCAGGGGCCGCACTCCCTGCGTCTCTCCGCAATGAACTGGAAGACCGTGGGATAGTGGTCAGGCAGTGTTACGGTACAGCGGATCTTGGTATTATTGCCTACGAAAGTGACGTTCCTGGAATGGTCATTAACGAGGGCATTCTACTGGAAATTGTACAGCCCGGCACGGGCGAGATCGTTCCCCATGGAGAAGTGGGAGAAATCGTGATTACCCGGACCAATCAGGATTATCCGCTGTTCAGGTTTGCCACGGGTGATCTCTCCTGCATTATCGATGAACCTAGCCCGGACGGACGCACAAATCTGCGTATCAAAGGCTGGCTTGGCCGCGCCGATCAAACAACCAAGGTCAAAGGCATGTTTGTGCGTCCAGAGCAGATCGCTGCAATTGGCAAAAGCATTTCCGCATCAGGGCGATTAAGGTTGGTAGTAACCCGCGCCAATGAACAGGACGCAATGACTTTGATGGTTGAACAGATGAGCGCGGATAATACTGATTATATTGCGAAGGCACTGTTTGAGGCGACCAAGCTGCGCGGCGACGTAAAAATCGTACCAATCGGCACATTGCCCAATGATGGGAGGGTTATCTCCGACGAACGGAACTACGATTAAAAGCAAGCTGTCGCTTTACAGCAACAGATTGGAATGCAAATCTATTCAGCACAGAAAAATGGAACAGGGCCTCTCGTCATAAACCTGTTGTGAAGCTAGGCTAGAGCCACGCCAGAACTGCACGGGGAACGCAGAATGGAAAAAGCGAGCAATATCTCGGAATATGAAGACCTGAACGAGGATGATGAATCCGCTTGGTCATGCAACTCATGCCCAATCAGATATCTGACGGTTTTGGGCGTTGGTGTCGCCCTTGCGGTACTGCTTGCAAATATCTGCAATACATTCTGAGGTTTCGCGTAACTCGCGCATTAAGCTCAATCGCTGAATCTGCGCACCAGCTCCTGACGAAATCCATCCATAGGCTTTGCTTGCTGCGTTCCCGGTATCATGCCCGGGCTCCATTGGTTTGGATCAAGCCTTTCCAGCAAAGCCGGATCGTCTGAAACAATGTGGACAGGAACTGCGCGAGAAGCGTTATTCCCCGTAATAATCGGAGCCGGCTGGTGATCGCCGAGCACTATGAAAACCGTATTGCTTCCATGGTTTACCATGTAAGATCCCAATGTTTCCAGCGCATAGTCGATTGAACTCGCATACTGTATCCGGACCCGTTCTTGATCCTGCCAGACTACTTGCGGGGCATCACCGGCAACTGCCTGCTCATCGAAGATCGTTCCATTGCCGATTGCCGACCAATCAATCAGCCTTGGAACAGGG
The DNA here is from genome assembly GCF_054796155.1 of Phyllobacterium sp. K27. NCBI lineage: Bacteria > Pseudomonadati > Pseudomonadota > Alphaproteobacteria > Hyphomicrobiales > Phyllobacteriaceae > Phyllobacterium > Phyllobacterium sp. K27. The sequence goes on from NZ_JBTWND010000003.1 coordinate 684,542, forward strand.
GTCCAGGGCGCATGGCTGGAAATAAGCGCAATCTCAGCCATAACGGGTTTGTGTGGACCGGCACGCTCGAACTTCTGAAAAGCTGAAAGCGTGTACTGATCTGGCATGGTCACCCAATTGAATGGCTTGCCGCGATAGCCGAGATTATTCGCAGCATAGACAGTATCGTAGCCGAAATAACTGCTTTCCGGCCATTCCATTGTGATAGCTGGCATAACGGCCACGCTGCGCCAGCCTGCTTGTCGAAAGAGCGAATTCAAACTTGGCCTTTTACTGCCAATCAGTTGATCATAGCGTTGCTGGCTGTCGACCCAAACTCCAGACAGCAGGGTCGCATGAGCGAGCCAGCTCAATCCCCCCGAGGTGGGTGATACGAGCCAACTGCTCTTCGACGCCAATCCTGCGCCCGAGATTTGCTGCTCGACCTTTGCCAATCGGCCTTCTGTCCGGTTCGAATAGTTTGAGTCGCGGATCGCACTTTCACCGTAGGACTCAATGAAAATCACGATGACGTCCTTGCCTTTGAGTGCATCAAAGCGTTGTTCGGGCGGAACATCCGCTATGAGGTTGCTATCAAGCAATGCCATAAATGCGTGTTTATCCCTCAACGATCCCTCAACGAGCGCGACACGCTCAATGACCATGTTTGTTGTGCGCATCTGCACGAAGCGGTTATTCGGATGATACGAGGCAATGACGGGAATTATGAGCAAGCCTATCCCTGACACCACCGCCAAAGGGCGGCTGGTATGGATCGACTGGAGTACCCCCAAAGTCCAATAGATGAAAGCAGCAACCGATATGAGGCCAAGCACTATGGCAATCACGATGAAAGAGGCCTCAATCGTGCCAAGGGTTCCCGCCAGAATATTCCAGCCGTCAAACAGGATTTTCGCGTCGAATAATGGGTTAAATGCGCGCGAAAATGCAGTATAGGTGCCAATATCAGCCAGTTTCAGCAAAAGCACCAACATTAGGGCGATCGAAATCGCCAGGCGCGCAGCTTGAAAAGCCCTGCCCCGCGCAAGCGCCAGAAGCAGGACAATTGCCAATAATTCAACTGGCAGCCGGATAAAATATGCAAAGCGAAAATCCGCTGGATTGCCTGGCAGGTTAAGAATGAGCAGGAGAGTGACAATAGCAAAAACTATCCGTAGCCGCTTCGCAGCATTGTACAGAGATTCAGCGATCTTGCGTGTGCGATGCGTCATAGACGTGATACCAGTATTTCCCGCCAGCGAAATCGCCGGACGCCCTTACGGATACAAGCGGCGACCTATCTTTTTGTTTTAGCATCGGATTATCCGAAAATCAGAATCCACTTTTCGGTCCTATGCTTTAGTTTCTTTGTACCGAAGGCAAGACAGGCTCATGACTTCCGGCAAGTATAGAAATCTTATCACACCCATATTTGGCGTCATCTTGTTCGTGCTGGTCTTTTCCCTGTCAGACAGGAAGGCGATTCTGACCAGTTTGAGCAATGCAAGGCTGGAACTCATTTTCCTCGGGCTCTTGCTCGTACAAATCCAGATTATATTATCCGCGCTCCGTTGGTCCTATACGGCTGCCCGACTGGAACACCCAATTCAACCCGCCAGCGCCATTGCCAATTACTACCTTGGGTCTTTTTTAAACATGGTGCTGCCAAGCGGTATTGTCGGTGACGCGATGCGCGCCGCGCGCAGCCGTTCTGCAGACCGCAGGTGGAGCCTTCCGGTTTTGGCAGTCCTGTTGGAACGATTTGCAGGACAAATCGCACTGTTCCTCGTAGGCGGGACGGGGTTTATTTTATGGCCTTTCTTCGATGGCGAATTGAGGCCATCCGAGGCGTTGGCATTGATGCTTGTGGCGGTCGGCGCCTTAATTGTCACAACTGTCGTGACCTTGCTGATATGGTTTTCCGGGTCATTATGGTGGCGTAAGTTCATTCGCAAAATTGGCCAAAGCATCTCCGTTTGTTATGGTCTTCCCTATGCATGGCTGGTTCAGGGCATTCTTAGCCTGACAATCGTCATTAGCTACATTGCCGTCTTCGCGATGGCGTCTGCCGCTGTCGGCGCTCCACTGCCAATTATTGGTCTGGTAACAGCCGTACCTGTATGTCTTTTAACCATGGCTATTCCCATAACTGTCGGCGGATGGGGAACACGCGAGGCGGCTGCAGCTGCCCTATGGCCGCTATTCGGACTAACGGCAGATCAAGGTATTGCCGCCAGCATTTTATACGGTGCAATCGTAACATTGGGGACATTGCCCGGTCTGGCGCTGTTCATCTCACCCGCTTTTCGATCGCGCTGACAGATGACGACCTCTACGGAGCAGGTTTGTAACGTCCAATCCAAAAGAATAACTCAACGTCATAAGGCTCACTGCTGCAATCACCGTTGAAATGGGTGCTTCCACGACAGGTAAAAGGATGATGCCAAGGGCCACTATCTGTAACACGCATATTGTTTGCCGCCTTAAGGAGGGCGTCAGCTCTATCCGAAGCCTTGTGTCGAGATATTGTGCCGCAACAAACAAATAACGCATGCTGCCAATTATCATGACCCACCAGCCTGCTTTTTCGAACAAGAATGCCAAAATTGACAGGCAGAGGATCAACGCTGCATCCACCTCCATATCATAACGCGCGCCGAAATCGGAGTTCATGGCGGAACGTCGAGCGACGTAGCCGTCAATTCCATCGAGGCACAGGGCGATGGCCGCGGCAGCAAGCAATACCGGCAGCATCTGTGTTTCCAAAAGCCACTCTGCCTGGAACAATGCCCCGGCTATCAAACATGTTATCCCTGCTCTTATGGCAGTGATGGCATTGGCTGCACCAAATTGTCTGTAGGGATGAGTCTTCAACATGGCCATTACAAGCCCGCCTGAAACCAAATACGCGCCGATGGAGAGCATCGGAAAAAGCCAGTTGAGATCGCTTGCATATGCCAGCCAGATGGAGGCACCAGCCACCACAGCGCCGACAAATGTCAGGACGACGAGCGTGCTTTTAACAAGTTGCGAAGATTGGTCAGAATTGACCTTGCTTGACGCGGACAGCGTTTGGCTTCCGGTATAGATATTTTGAACGTTCTCTTCCGACAGGATCGTCATTCTTTGCTCCGCAGTCAGCATTAGCTGACTATCATTAGTCTACAACATCCCGGCAGGCTTTTAGGTTTCAATTAAAAGTGACGATCGCGCTTTTATCCGGCGCTGCAAATGAGTAGTTTGAGCCTGGATAAGGAATGGATAAGCCATGAAGCAAGACTACCCGGACATATCGCCCCGTGCTTTATGGATTGAAAGACAGGGCGCTTGCGCATTGCGAACCGAAGAACTCCCACCGGTGGATAATAATAATCTACGTATAAAGGCGCGGTTTGGTTCAATAAGCCGTGGCACGGAATCGCTTGTATTCAATGGAAAGGTGCCTGCAAGCGAATATGAGAACATGGCCTGCCCACATCAGAACGGCTCGTTCACCTTTCCTGTAAAGTATGGCTATTCCATCGTTGGTGATATTGAGACGGGGCCGGAAGAAATGCTCGGTCGCGCCGTGTTTTGTCTTCACCCCCATCAAACGCATTTTGTGGCAAAGAGGACTGATCTGCATCTCGTTCCGGCTGGCGTTCCCCCGCAACGTGCGGTGCTGGCAGCGAATATGGAAACCGCTCTCAATATAATCTGGGATGCCGGTATTCTCCCGGGCGACCGGGTCGTCATATTTGGCGGCGGTGTCGTTGGACTGCTCACCGCCTATCTTGCAACTGGAATCATCGGAACTGAAACCACTCTTGTCGACATAAACGCCGACCGAATGAATGTTGCTGCAAATCTCGGAATTGCATTTGCATTGCCGGATAATGCACCACGCGATTGCGATGTCGTTATCAATGCTTCCGCCTCTTCTGCGGCTCTTGATCAAGCGCTTGAGTGTGCTGGCTATGAAGGGCGAATTATTGAAGCCAGCTGGTATGGCGACAAGAAAATCGAGATCAATCTCGGAAGACAGTTTCACTCAAAGCGCATTTCCCTCGTAAGTTCTCAAGTCGGCGGGATCGGCGGCTCACGGCGCTCACGCTGGACATTTGCAAGGCGCCTCAATGCGGCGCTCTCGCTGTTGGCAGATCAAAGGCTTGACGGGTTGTTTTCGGGGGAAACGCCGTTCGATACACTTGATCACGACTATGCAGGGATTCTCGGATCTCCCTCCACCCTGTGCCACCGTATCGTCTACTGAATTGTTCAGAAGGAACATCCATGTTTGCAATTGAAGTTCGCGACCACATCATGATTGCGCATAGTCTGCCGCGGCCGGTTTTCGGCCCGGCTCAGGCAATGCATGGCGCAACATTTGTTGTCGATGCAGCATTTTTTACCAAGGAACTGGATGAAGATGGGCTGGCAGTTGATATCGGACTGGCAACTGCGGTTTTGTCAAAGATTTTAAAGCCGTTGAACTACCAGAACCTTGATGAAATGGAGGTATTTTCCGGCAAGGTTACAACGACAGAAGTTCTGGCAAAACATATATTCGACCAATTGGCTGCAGCCGTTCAGTCAGGTGAATTCGGCAAGGGAAGCCAGCGCATTTGCAAAATTCGGGTGCTGCTCAATGAATCCCATGTCGCTCGCGGCTGGTATGAGGCAGACCTTTGACGCGCTCCGTGCATTTTGCCTATCCAGGTGATCTTGAAACGAGAACAGGCGGCTATGGCTATGACCGCCAGATCGTTTCGGAGCTGAGGAAATCCGGGTGGCAGGTGAGCTTGGTTCCCCTTGGAGCAGGATTCCCGTTTCCCGATGACGCAACGTTGCAAAAGGCCGAAGAGACGCTGGGGGGCCTGGCGGAAGGGGCGCTCGTGCTCATCGATGGCCTGGCCTATGGAGCCTTCAGCAAGATCGCCGCACGGCTGTCAGCAAAGCTCAAAATTATAGCGCTCGTCCATCATCCGCTTGCTTCTGAAGGCAATATGCCGGAGCAGCAGCAAATTGCGCTTGCCGATTCCGAACGAGAAGCTTTGGCATATGCAAAAACGGTACTGGTAACGTCATCGGCAACACGGCAGCAACTTGTCAGCGATTACGGGGTTACTGAAGACAGGATCATCGTCGCCATTCCCGGCACAGAAAGAGGCATCCGCTCAAGACGAAACTCAAAAATCCCGCGAATTTCGAGCATTGGCTCGGTCATTCCCCGCAAGGGCCATGACGTGCTTATTGCCGCACTCAGCACAATCACCGACCTTTCCTGGGAATGTTCCATTGTCGGCAACCGAACAATGGATGTGGATTATGATGCTGCACTTCAAAAGCAGATCAGTGATAGTGGACTTGAAGATCGTATTCGTCTGGTCGGGCAAGTCGATAACACGCGCCTTGAGCTGGCCAGCGCTGATATTTTCGCATTGGCAAGCCGATATGAGGGGTATGGCATGGTCTTTGCCGAGGCGCTGTCTCACGGCCTGCCGATCATCGCCTGCCGCGCCGGTGCCATACCGGAGGTTGTGCCGGTTGATGCCGGCATACTCGTCCCTCCAGATGATCCCGCTGCCTTCGGCGATGCCTTGCGGCGCGTGCTTGAAGACAAGGAGTTGGCAAATCAACTGGCAGATGCGTCCTTCCATCACAGCAAATTGCTGCCGCAATGGGCTGACACGGCAAAACTGTTCGCCACAGCACTGACAAAGGCTGCAGATGAGCGGATTTGATCTTAACTGGCTTGAACTTCGAGAGCCTTTGGACAGGCGTGCGCGCGATCAAACCCTGCTGCGAAAAGCCGGGGGGTTTGTTCAAGCTTCAAAGCGCCAAACAATCGCGGATCTTGGAAGTGGCACAGGTTCAACCTTCAGGGCGCTGGCACCTTACGTGCCTGATGCCCAATGGCGATTGATAGACCTTGATGAAAAACTGCTCCAGGAAGCCGCTCGGCAGCACTCCGGGAAGAAAAACATTACCTATCAAAGAGCCGATCTCAACGATCTGGCATCCCTGTTCCTTGGTGAGGCAGAACTTGTCAGCGCATCCGCACTTTTTGACCTATGCTCAAGGCCGTTTGTTGAAAGTCTGGCGGGTCGTCTCGATAGCTCCAAAAGCGGGCTATACGCCGCCTTGAATTATTCCGGTGAGATTGTGTTCGACGCTCCCCATGCAAATGACGCTCTCATGATCCGATTATTCAATCATCATCAGAAATCCGATAAGGGATTTGGTCCCGCCCTTGGCCCGGAGGCTTCCGATGTTCTTGCGGCCGTATTTAGCAAGGTGGACTACACGGTCGAACTTGCTCAAAGCGATTGGTTGATTGATGAGACAGCAATCGAACTTCATCGATTATTCATCGATGGAATGGCTTCTGCTGTCGCAGAGACTGGCATGCTGGAGCAGGGAAAAATCAGCGAATGGCACGCCTTTCGCATCGGAAAAGCTGAAACGTCGAAATGTCGCGTGGTGCATTGTGATGTCCTCGCGCTGCCTCAGAGCATCCGCTGAAAAACACCATCTCTGCGGATTATCCGATGGAAAAGTGCGCCCGCTATATGAAGCGAAACAAGCGCGAGAATGAACCACGCCATCACCGCGTGAATAACGCTGAAAACAGGCGCAATCTGAGGCTCCCGGCCAATTGGGCTCCACACAGGAACAACGCCAAACCAATGCAAGGGAAAGCCGTGCGCATTGGTGGCCAAAAAACCGCTGATGGGCATCAGGATCAGCGCAAAGTACAATAACCAATGAACAATTGCTGATACTTTGCCCGTCCAATCCGTCTCTTGCTCTGGCCGACCCTGGATCAATCGCACCCCCACCCGCAGCAACATGAGCCAAAGGACAAGGAACCCGAAGGATTCATGCAAGAGATAGAAGTCGAGCTTAACGTCTTCCTTGAAATATTTAAGCAGCAAACCAAGCGGCCATATTGCGAAGACGAGCATCGCAATAATCCAATGAAGAATACGAAGTGAAGCGCTGAAGCCTTGCGATTCTGTCAGGTTATTTTCCGCCTTCGTCAATATGATCTACAGCAGGAATGATGCCGCAAACTCTCGGCAACTGCAATGAAGGGATAGGCTTATATTGGCAAACGCCCGTCTTCCTTGAGCGTTTCCAGAACAATTGCCGTCTTTACATTCTGCACCGATTCATGAGGCAGCAAGATTTCGTTCACGAACGCGGACAGTGCCCGCAGATCCGGCGTAACAACTTTGATGAAATAATCCATCTCACCAGTCAGTGCGTGAGCTTCCATGACCTGCGGCAATCTGGAAATGAGGTCGGAGAAGTGGCGGGCATTGTCTCGATTATGCGTGGCAAGCGTCACTGAAATAATGTTGACGATTCCAAGCCCAAGTTTTTCCCGGTCAATTTCCGCGCGATAGCCGCGAATAAATCCCTCTTCCTCAAGCCGCGTCCGGCGACGCGAACATTGCGAGGGAGACAGGTTAATCCGCTCCGACAATTCATTATTCGTGAGTCGCCCATCTTCCTGAAGACAACTTAGTATTTTGCGATCTGACGCGTCCAAATGTTCCAATAATGCACCTTTTCTATCTTACATGCACGTATCGTGCATATCATAGCGTATACAAGCGTAATAACGCAAACACCTTGCGGATGATTTGCGCGATAATCCTTGCAACATATGGAGGATGATATGGGTCCGTTTCCGCACGACGCACCAAAGGCAACAATCAGCAAAGAAAACCCGGCAGGAACAGACGGGTTTGAGTTCGTGGAGTTTGCACATCCGGAACCTGAAAAGCTTGAGGAGCTGTTCACACGTATGGGCTATGTGCCTGTTGCCCGTCATAAAACCAAGAAGATCACCTTATGGCGCCAGGGCGATATAAACTATTTGCTGAATGCAGAACCCGGATCGCACGCCATGAAATTTGTCGCGGAACATGGCCCCTGCGCGCCGTCGATGGCCTGGCGCGTGGTCAATGCGCAGCATGCCTTTGATCATGCGGTCGCGAAGGGCGCTACTCCTTATGAGGGAGACGACAAGACCATTGACGTGCCAGCCATTGTCGGCATTGGCGGATCAATGCTCTATTTCGTGGACGCTTATGGTGATCGTGAATCGGCCTATGATGCGGAATTCGACTGGCTGGGAGAGCATGACCCGAAACCGGAAGGCGTTGGTTTTTATTATCTCGATCACCTGACCCATAATGTCTATCGCGGCAATATGGATAAGTGGTGGGCATTCTACCGCGAGCTTTTCGGCTTCAAGCAAATCCATTTCTTTGACATCGCCGGCAAATTTACCGGCCTTGTCTCGCGGGCAATTACATCGCCCTGTGGTAAAATCCGCATTCCATTGAATGAATCGACGGACGACAAGAGCCAGATCGAGGAATACTTACGCAAATATAACGGCGAAGGCATACAGCATATCGCTGTAGGGACAGAAGCCATTTACGACGCTACTGACAGGCTGGACGAGAACGGCCTGAAGTTCATGCCAGGTCCGCCGGAAACGTACTACGAAAAGTCACATGAGCGCGTGAATGGTCATGATGAGCCGCTTGATCGCATGAAAAAGCACGGCATTCTGATCGATGGCGAAGGCGTTGTAGACGGCGGCATGACCAGGATTTTGTTGCAGATTTTCTCCAAAACAGTGATCGGCCCGATCTTCTTCGAATTCATCCAGCGCAAGGGCGATGAAGGCTTTGGTGAAGGTAATTTCCGGGCGCTGTTCGAATCCATTGAAGAGGATCAGATCCGGCGCGGCGTGATCAAGATGGACGCAGCTGAGTAATTTCGGCTGCGCTTATTTCATCCGATCAGGATGGGCTGCTGCGAAAGCAGGCAATGTCGCACAGCGTTCAGCAATCTCGTTGATGCGGGCGAGATTGCCAATGTCTGCTCCCCAGCGTTGGGCATTATAAATTTGGGGCACAAGGCAGAAGTCAGCCATTCCGGGTGTATCACCATAACAGAACATGCCGGTGTCGGGATGGTTCAGCATCTGTTCAAAAGTTGTCAACCCCTCAGAAATAAACTTTCGCATCCAGTCCTTGCGCGCGCCATTGCCTCCGCCTGTAAGCGACATAATGTGAGCACCGACACTCAGGTTGCAAATCGGATGAATTTCCATGGCGATTGCATAAGACAAGGCACGGACTCTGTGCCGTCCCATTGCATCGGAAGGTAGAAAGCCTGCCTGAGGGAAAGTCTCGTTCAAATATTCGATAATGGCTAAGGATTGCGTGAATAGCTGACCATCCAGCACCAATGTAGGCACCAGCCCTTGAGGATTCCGCGCCAGATGCTCATTGCTCTTATGCTCGGCCTGGAGCAAATCAACCGGGACGGCTTTGTAAGCTATCCCCAAACTATTGAGCGCGATGCGAACGCGATAGCTCGCCGATGAACGCCAGTAATCATAGAGGATTGCATCAGTGCTCATATTTTTCGACCTGTTGTTCAATGGCGCCGAAAATTGAACGCCCATGACGATCGCGCATTTCGATGCGAACAATATCGCCAAACCGCATGAATGGCGTTTGTGGAGCGCCGCTGTGAATGGTCTCGATCATACGCACTTCAGCAATGCATGAGTAACCTGCCCCGCCTTGATCGACCGGCTTTCCCGGCCCTCCATCAAGCTTGTTTGAGACCGTGCCCGATCCGATAATTGTGCCCGCCGACAAGGGCCTTGTTTTGGCGGCATGAGCAATCAATTTTGAGAAATCAAATGTCATGTCGATACCGGCATTTGCCCGGCCAAAGGGCTTGCCGTTGAGATCAACACTGAGGGGCAGATGCACCTTGCCGCCATCCCAGGCATCGACCAATTCATCTGGTGTCACCGCTACCGGGGAAAAGGCGGACGAGGGTTTGGACTGAAAGAAGCCAAATCCTTTTCCCAGTTCTGCCGGTATGAGAGCCCGCAGGCTGACATCATTGACCAGCATGAGGAGACGGATTGCATCACGCGCTTCATCAATGGTTGCACCCATTGCTACATCATCAACGATGACCGCGACTTCGCCCTCCATGTCGATGCCATAGGCCTCATCCGCCATGCGAATGGGAGCCCGGGGCTTGAGAAAACTGTCTGAGCCGCCCTGATACATAAGAGGATCTGTCCAGAAGCTTTCCGGCATTTCAGCATTGCGGGCTTTCCGGACCAGTTCAACGTGATTGACGTAAGCCGAGCCATCCGCCCATTGATAGGCACGCGGCAATGGCGACAATGCCTCATGTTCATGAAACCGCAAGGTCGGCACAGCGCCATGGTCAAGGCTGGTAGCGAGCGCTTGCAGATGCGGTGCGATCCGCGCCCAATCATCAAGCGCCGCTTGCAGCGTCGGAGCGAGGAAGGAAGCATCGGTGCAATAGGCCAAATCCTTTGACACGAGAACGAGTTTACCGTCCCGCGTGCCATTATTGATTGATGCCAGTTTCATTCTGACCAGTCCCCCTCCACTGTACCGTTAAATCGCTTTTTAAGGCCCGTCCAGCAATCGGCATAATTATCCTGCAGCGTTTCCAATTCTGCGGCAAAGCGGGTGAGATGCTGGGGAAACCGCGTTTCAAACATGAAAGCCATGGTGTTTTCCAATCGTTGCGGTTTCAGTTCAACGGTGGATGCCTTGTTGAAACCCATGCTATCCGGCCCGTGAGCAAGCATCATATTATGCAAGCTCATGCCGCCAGGCACAAACCCTTCTTCCTTTGCGTCATACTGCCCATAGATCAGGCCCATGAACTCCGACATTATATTGCGATGATACCAGGGCGGACGAAAACTATGCTCCGCCACCAGCCAGCGCGGCGGGAAAATCACAAAATCGACATTGGCCGTCCCCTCTTCGCCCGATGGCGCTGTCAGCACTGTGAAGATGGATGGATCGGGATGATCGAAAAGGATTGCGCCAACGGGCGAGAAAGTCCGCAGATCATATTTATACGGCGCATAATTTCCATGCCAGGCGACAACATCCAGCGGAGAATGTCCAAGCGTGGTTTCGTAAAATTTGCCACACCATTTTACGTGCAGGCGGCATGGCGTTTCTTTTTCCTCGAAAGCCGCAACCGGTGTTTTAAAGTCACGCGGATTGGCAAGACAGTTCGCTCCGATGGGTCCGCGATCCGGCAAAGAAAACTTTGCGCCATAATTTTCACAGATATAGCCCCGCGCTTCACCATCAAGTGCTGCAACCTTGAACATCATGCCGCGGGGGATGATGCAGATTTCCGATGGTTCTATCTCAATAATGCCCATCTCCGTAAAGATGCTAAGCCTACCCTGCTCGGGCACCAGCAGCATTTCGCCATCTGCATTGAAGAAATAGTCATCTTCCATGTCTTGATTGAAAGCATAGACATGGGCGGCCATGCCAACTTGGCCGTGGACATCTCCAGCAGTCGTCATGGTGCGAATGCCGTCGATAAAGTTTACAGCGACTTTCGGCATCGGCGTCGGGTTCCAACGCAACTGGCCGATAGGCAATTCATGATCATCGAGATTGGGGGCTGTCTTCCAATGCTCGCGCTTTACCGACGTGAACCGGCCACTATGTTTGACGGATGGCCGGATGCGATAAAGCCAGGAACGCTCATTTATGCCTCTGGGCGCGGTGAAGGGAGAGCCCGAGAGCTGCTCTGCATAAAGGCCATAGGCGCAGCGTTGCGGTGAGTTTTGGCCTTGAGGCAGCGCGCCTGCAAGCGATTCTGTTTCGAAATCATTTCCGAAGCCCGGCATGTAATTGAGAGTCATGATGAACCTCCATCTATTTAGTTGCATTTGTGACTATCTTTTTTGTAACTATCAATTGAAAAGAAGGCTTTTGAGTCATGACCCATGAAATACTGGAACGAGTTCCACTTATTCTGGAAGAGTTTACGCCCTATCGATTGAACAAGGCAGCGGAGACGATCAGTCGGCGTTTTTCCAGCCAGTATCGCGAGCAATATGGCCTGACGCGACCTGAATGGCGGACGCTGGCGACACTTGGCCAGTTTGGTGCTCAGACCGCCACTGCCATCGGCGTGCATTCTTCGATGCATAAAACCAAAGTCAGCCGCGCGGTATATGCACTGGAGCAGCGCCGTTGGTTGAAGCGCAGGCGCGACGAGGCTGATCGTCGAACCGAACATCTGGAACTGACGCCTGCGGGGCTCAAAGCATATGAGCATTTAGCCAGGCTCGCCCACGGATTTGAGACCGATCTGTTTGCAAAGCTTGGCGAGCGCGGCGCGCGTGATTTGAAAGCCGGGCTCGCTGCGCTGGAAACATACTACCGGCAAAGCATGTCAGGCGCTTTGACAGACGAAGGTTAGGGTCCGGACCCTAGGTTTTGTCAGGTCTACCCCTCGCGTCTCGCATGGGGCACAGTCAGTGGATCCCGGTTAACCCCAAATCCATGTGTTGGCCGACTTGACAACACTTTCAATTGTTGGCATCATGGACAACATGAAGGCGCAAAAGATCACCGAACACAAGAGCGTCGAGACAGATGGAAGCATTATCCAGTTCGTTATCTGGAAGGTCCCGACACCGGTTCCGCCCACCTCCCACGGCTTTAAATACCGAATGGTTTACATTCGAAATGGGGAACGTGTCGTCGGCTTCGATAATGAGCGTGGAAAAGGTGATCATATGCATCTGGACGGTAAGGAGCAACCTTACCAGTTCACAACACTGGATCAACTCATTGAGGACTTTCTGTCCGAAATAGAAAAACGGAGGCAGTCATGAGAACATTGACGATCACGACGAATCCAGACTGGAAATCGGCGTTGCGTACAGCCGGACAACGGGCCAAGATTGGTTTGGCGTCAGGGGAATATCAGGGTGAAACGCTTAACTTCGAGACGCCGGGAGCTTTCTTTTCTCACCTTACCGAACGCCGCTGGCGCTTGTTGAATGAGCTTCTGGGAAGTGGCACCGTGGGCGTGCGGGAACTCGCTCGCAGATTGGGCCGCGACGTTAAGCGTGTCCACGAAGACGCCGCGGTTTTGGTCGAGTTGGGCCTGATCGAGAAAGACGAGCGCGGCGCGGTACATTGCCCGTATGGAAATATTCATGTCGATATGGTGATGACGCCCGCGAAAAAGGTTGCGTAAACCGTCGCAGTTTCTGTTCCCTGATGCCAGAGAACAGGGAGGCCTAATCGGCCCGAACCTGAGATTTTGGCCATTTGAAAGAACAGATGGGAAACTTACCGACCGCTACCTTGACGCGAAGTATAGGAGCTATCGAAGGGTACGTAACATTTCAATAGTTCATTAACTCGAAGACGCAGTACTCTGATCAAGCCAGTTTCCGGGTTGCTGTATTTTCCTGCTGCAGATAGATTTTGGGAGTTAGATTCGATAGCAATCGCTGAAGGCGGGAGCGACCTTGGAAATTTGTACATTTTGGTACGGCCGCTCTTTGCGCGCTGTTGATCGCGTCTGCCTCGCATCCATGATACTCGCGGGTCACCGGGTCAAACTCTTTTGCTATGATGAGATAACCAACGTCCCCGCTGGTATTGAGATATTCAACGCCGAACTAATTCTCCCCAAGAGCGCCATCTCACGAATTAATAAAGATTTTCCTCACCGAGCACCGGGTATAACTGTTCTTCAGTTTAGTGACTTATTCCGGATAATGCTCATGAAACATGGTCAGGGGTTGTGGCTGGATACTGACGTTTATCTCGTAAAGCACTTCGCGCCATCCCTAGATGCGCCTTACTTTGCAAGGGAGAATTTCAGCCGCGTCGGAGTTTCCGCCCTTTATTTGCCGCGCGGTAATCCCATCATCGACGATTTTGAGACTTACATGAACGGCACAGAAATCCTACCCGGTTGGCTGGGATTTCGTCGGCGCGTAATCAAACCTGCTCTGAGGCGACTGATGCATCAAGAGATAACGACCACTGCAATCGGACATACCGTTTTCGGAAATGATGGGATTTCCAGATTGGCTCGCCGTCATGGTTTCTTCAAAAATGCCGCACCCAAAGAGAATTTCTATTATTGGACCGGAAGAGATGCATTGAAGATCTTTGAACCCCAGTACGGCTTGGAACCCACTTTACATCCTAACTTCATAGGATTTCATATTCACAAAAAGAAGCCCACGACATTGCCAATCAAACCCGGTAGTTTCTATCACTGGGCAGTTGATCGGGTGCAGCATCTGCTGGATTGAGGTCAGCACAGTGAAGTCGCGGACCTCTGGCAGTGATACTTTGAAAAGGCTCAATTCTCGAATTGGGCCTTCGCTTGTGTGAACTGTTCCGATTCTTTTTCCGGTCCTTTTGTAGTCCAAAAAGCCGCGGAAGGTGCATACCGATAGCTCATTATGTCGGGTGGCATCTGAGAATAAGTGGATCTTAGTCTGTGTAAGCCAATCTGCATTATGTAGTGCGGAATAACTTGGTCGACATGATATTTGGGGCTGCGGTGGATTGTTGCGAGGATCGATTTCGCAATTCTTCTCGACATTTTCAGAGATTGTTCCGTGGAACGATAGTAGACAGCTGAAGCGAGTATCTTTTTCCATGGCTTCCACTGACGCGACCGAAAGATAAATGCACCATTGTCAGACTTCACACCTTGGTCGAGAATAGGCCAGGGCGAATTTTTCATTATTGTGTCTATATCAATCACCAATACGCGGGTCACCCCACGCTCCAAAAGAGACGGTACCAACAGAAATCTTGCCGCAGTATAGTAAATGTTCCGATACCGAAGCGTATTTGCGATTTCACATTGGTCCATCGTGAAAGAGAGACGCACGGTCGAATGGCGACGCTGCAGCAACTGTATTTCTTCTAAAGTTTTTTGCGACGGATCCAAGAGATGTATATGTACAGCGAAATGCTGACCTACCGAAGCGGCCGAATTGACCAACGCATGTGCGTACTTCGCGAAGTAAGCATCGTTGCACGCGACAAGAATCAAATCAGATACGTCGCGGCCAGTTGGAAGTTCTCCCTTTAAACTGGCTTCGAAAGCTGCCAACTCCTTCAAATAGAATCCGTCAGAAACAGTTGCACGCAAGCAATTCCACCAAATCCTGGCCAAGAAGCGAAGCGGGTGTCGTTTCACAGCTATCGGGTTCTCTCCGAGCGACAATTCTCTTTTTTCATCTGTCATAACAGCTTCATACCCCAATCCAGCTGAAGAAAAACTCCAGCCTGGGGAACTATCAACGACCATTTCAAACGAAACAAGAAAATGTTTGGAAAGCTAAATGTCATGACGGCCTTTTGCCTGGCTGGTTCTCTTTTTAGAATGCAAGAGCGAGACGTAAATAATGAGCTCCTGGGATTCGTAGAGTCCACCTGAGGCGAAGTTTTCTTTCTAAGCATTCTGTCATAAGGTCATCTGATTCTAGACCATTGAAGCGAGGCACCAATGCAAAATGAACTTGACGTGTATGTCGGCTGGGACTCACGGGAACCTATTGCCTTCGACGTCGCCGAACGTACAATATTGAAGCACGCTACTATTCCGGTTCGCGTCATACCGATCAAATTGACCGAGCTTGTTGATTCCGGCGTTTATTCACGCGAGATCGATCCCCTTGCATCTACAGAATTTACCTATTCTCGCTTCTTTACCCCTTTGCTCGCCGGATATAAGGGTTGGGCATTATTTTGTGATTGCGACTTCCTCTTTTTTTCCGATGTAGCACAACTGCTGCAGTATCGAGATGAAACCAAGGCCGTGGTTTGTGTTAAGCATGACTATACGCCAAAGGAAGGCACCAAAATGGATGGGCAAATCCAAACCAGCTACCCGAGAAAAAATTGGTCATCGTTTATGCTGTTTAACTGCGACCACCCCTCTACACGAAAATTGACGCCAGAGCTGATTAATAAGGAAAGCGGCGCATACTTACACCGAATGCAATGGGCCAAAGACGAAGAAATCGGTGAAATGCCGGTCGAGTGGAATTGGTTGGAAGGGTGGAACCAAAAGCCGCAGCGAGGCTATCCAAACGCCGTTCACTACACCAATGGCGGCCCCTGGTTTAAGGATTGGCAAAATGTCGATTATGCGGACGAATGGCGTGCCGAGGCAGATGAGCTGCATCCTGGCTGGAAACCCATTTGATAGTCTGACTCCCCGGTTACGGAGTTCAAGGCTATTCTAAGAGAGATAAAATATGGGGCAGCTTCCTACAAAGTAAAAGAGTGGGAGGAAAGGGTTTAAGATATAGCGATGCATTGCTGTGACTTACCTGCTTCGAGACGCAAGAAGCTGATCACCGTCCGCGTGCGGAGAAACCTCTAGCTGTCGACTGCATCGCGAGCTCGTTGGAAGATTATGATGGCTCGAACTTGCTGCCTAATAGTCCAACGAGCTCGTTTCATTTTACCACGAATTAATAAGCCAAGATCGCTCGACAACGACGGCAGTTCTTATCCGGCCGCTCAGTCTCTACCGATCACGACGTACAAAATCTTTCAACCTTCGACGATATCGACAGATACTTCTAACAGCACGTCGGCCAATGCCATTATTCAATCCGCTTATTTGTTTCTTCAAATCTTTTTAAAGTCTCGGCAGTCCAAAGAGGAATTCGGCACTCTTTTGCCACATCCGCATCAGCCGTAAACAATTGATAGCCTCGATCAATGAGCGATTCTAAAATTTGTTTGTCGGTGTTGGCATGTAGGCGCTTTAGATTTGCGTCATTATAAACATGTCCAGATGAAGAAGGGTTTATTCCCGTGACAATCACCGCTCCGGCACCATTTGTAATAGCATATAAAACAGCCGTGATTCCGTTGGAAAACTTCATATCATCATCAATTTCGAGATTAAGGTTCCCCGTAACTGTTTCATACAATGCCATGCGGTTGTAGCGATTTAGTACACGCAGTTCATCGTAGGAATATCTGAACGCAGCCAATCCCTTTTGAAGGCTCCTTAGGCTTTTGGACCAGCGAACAACATACAAGAGACTCGTTTGTTTGCCACGCAGTACTTCCCGAACATGCAAAGCATTTGTAGTCTGCCCTTCGATCTGATTGAACTGCATAAAAGTTGCATCGGGTTTTTGATTTCCCCAAGTGCCGGCAACAACCTGCGAGCCGTTTACCGAAATTACGAAAAACCGATTGTCGAAGCCTTCCGGCACGTTTGATACAGGAGCCGAACCGACCACAACAACGGGTCCATCGAATCTAAAAGGATGTGCAGACGGTTGATATCGCCCAAACCGATAGATTATTGATCTGCGAATTTTAGTCACGATTTCAAATCGAGGAAATCTCATCACTTGCAACCTTCTAACCAACATCCCGATCGCTGCGACTGATCGATGGTCCAATCAGAAAAGCTACTGTGGAACCCAGACGGCACATTTCCAAGTGCTCGTATACCTTCTTAGCAATCATTGAGAATATTCGTCAGCCAACTCTGAGACAATAAGTCCTTTTGGGCCACTTTCTGCTGGAGTTAGGAAGGATGAAACCGCGATCCAATAAAATAAAGAGACGCTACCAACGCAACAAAACCGAATACTGCAGACACCGAAGCAAAAAGTGCACCTTTCGCATTTGACGCACTTTGGGCCAACATGTCGTTGATCAAATCGTGAACCACATCTCTGCCATCAGACATTCCGGCTAAATCAGCTGGGGTTAAGCTCTCAGATGCAGAATGCCAATGCCAAGCTGCTTTCAGCATTAGAACTGTAGAAATGCTACCCAAACAGTATACGAGCCAAATGTTCATTGAAATTCCACGCGTATGTTCGACTATCTCAAGCATCCGAAACGGGACCGGCGAGAAATAAACCGCCGGAACTTACGTGTAACCTAAGGGAAGAATACATACGGAGCAATATGTGTTCTCGCAATTATAACAAGTCTCAAGGATGATCCATGTTCCGCTGCCGTTTTTGTTGTATTGATGGTTAGAAAAGCGTTTTAAAAAATCCTAGCGTCTCCAGTTGCTGTGAGTTCTCATAACCGACAGAGATGTCCGACTTAAGATTAACAAGTTTCCCTTCATCCAGCGCCTTTAACATGCTCTTGTATGAACGGGAGCCCTTATAATATTGATTATCTCTTATAGCTTCCTTGATCAAATTTTCGGTCTCATTGAAAAATTTGAAATGCAGGAGTGCACCAACTATCGGAGAAAAATTTCGGGTAAATGGCCAAGGCTTGTGTATACTTACACTAAATGTGGTGCCATGTTCGACGTAGACCAGCGGATACTTCATGAGTTCATCGTGGATCGCAGGACGTCCCAGAATTCGATCTCTCGGGCCACCAGACATGATCATTCCAGAGCTGGTTCGAAAAAGCTGATAGCCCGTCCGATCGAACATGTTAGCGATTGTCCAAGGCATCGAATTATTCGTACCATTGAAAACAGCAGAGCAGATCGAATCTTCTGGGTATAAATCGATCATGGGTGCTGGACAATGGAGAATGCCGGCTGCTTCCAAACGCAGAATAAACTCAGGGAGCTTCTTTGTTTCGTACCCACTATAAACAAAGTATTCATCGCAATCGACATTCATATACCATCGCTGTGTCCCGTATAAGCCAATGATAGCCTCTCGCCACAACAAACCACCTTTTGCCTCGCGATATCGAATATCAGAGCCAAAAAGTTCGACATCGTGCTCTTTCAGAAGTTTCTCTCGTGTGCCGTCAGTTGATTGATCGTCGACGCAAAGAAACCGTGTGATCCCCAGTCCGCGGTAATGGGTCAAAAAAGATTCCAAAAAGCGCAGACTATTTCGGGTCAGAAATATCAAGGGTAAATCGGAGGCAACGAGCGGTTTGATACCGTTGGAATTGAGTGGTATCAGGCCAGTTCCGCTTGGCTTCTTCTTGGTTTGAAACGTTCGCCAGCGACTGAGGAGCTTGTGAGTTACTGTCCGTGAAACCGGGTCCAAACGCTGTCTCTCGTTCGCAGAATAAGGAAATGCGATTTCTGATTTTGGTGACACCAGCCGGATATTTCTCTTCAAGTGTTTTTTCTCGCAGATGCTTAGTGGTCGCTTCGTGGATAGACGTGTAAGAGCGGGTAGACTTGCCATACGTGGGCGCTGAGTGCAACGTGGACAGAATGTTTAAACGGGGAGGTCTCGTGAATAGATCGCATATGCAATTGGAGATTGATGGATGAGGGCATCGCTGGCAGATGCCACGAAACTTCTATTCAGGAAGTTTAAATACTTAGTTCGTCAGCCGAAGCCGCCCACGGCACCGATTCGCTTTGATGGACCTGTGTTGGTGGTTGGTTCAGCCCCAGTATCGCACATGCCGGCGGATTTTGATGACACGTTTCGAGTAATAACAATCAATGGATCTCAGGCCGTCACGAGAACATGGGGTATCGAAGTGCCTCATATAACGCTGATGCAACACCGACAGCTCGAAGGTACAAATACGAACGCTGAACATGTCCGACGTGTACTTCAGGGTCAGCGCACGGGCGTTCTTTATGTGCTCCTTTGGCGCAAAGGGCGAAAGCGCCTTGAGCAAAAACTTGAAACTTTTGATTATCGTTATACAGATCTACAAATTGTAAATCGTTATAAGCGAATGGCCCTCATTGAAAAGGTGAGCGGTATCAAAATGTTCGAGCAAGACAAGCACTCGAAATGTTCAAATGGAGTAATTGCTGTTCTATTTGCTCTATATAATGGAGCAACGGCGGTTATTATAACTGGCATTAATCCAAATTCCGCTGGCCATATTTACAATGACGCGAATCTTTCTCGCTTCCATGTTCAAACCGACAGTGAAGTTCTGGTCAGGCTTTTGGAGAGAGGATTCCCGGTATATACGACGGACCCTGAAGTATCAGAATTGCTTGGGATGCCGCTCTGGAACAATAAAACGATGCAAAGGAACCAGGCAATATCTGATAATGAACAACGAACGTACGTCAACGACTAAGACTCATGCTCTGTGCGACCATGGCAATAATCCTGTCCATTCGGCCATTACAGGCGCAAACCGAAACGCCCGCTCACCAATAACCGTTGATGTCCATCTCAACTCCTGAGCAAATGAGCACTCAGTGAATCAGTCTTTTAAAGGAAATGCTGGCTGCTCGGGGATGTGTGCATCAGATAGCCGTTAAAAACGGGGGATTATCTCTCTACTAATCCAGGGCAAGTCGAGCCTGGCCCTCGACAAGCCTACCACGCTGTCTGATATGTTTCGCGGGAACTCCAACGTAAATCCCATATGGCTTCGTTTTTCCCTTTATAACACTGTTCGCTCCGATTACGCAGCCCATCGATAGGTGTGAGCCACCAAGTATCTTCGCACCTGCGCCGATCCAAACATCATCCTCGATAATTACTGGTTTCCGCGACAGGCCCTGCTTTCGAATAAGTTGTGAGGTATCCTCGAAATTATGGTCGAAGGAGGCGATCAAGACTTGGCCAGCAACTCTTACGTCATTTCCGATTTTGATTCCGCCGTGACCCAGCAGAATGGTATAATCATTCAGCGAAACATTGTTGCCAATCTCTATATGCCCGCTCTGCGCATCAATAACAACGCCACATCGGGTTGAAAACTTTTCACCAATTTGGATGCTGCCTGCTCTCCATCGAAATCGCAGTCTGTATAAAATCTTGGCGTGGCTCCCAATTCGCAGCCTCCCACGGGACAAAAGACTTATCAATCGATAAAGGGGGCCATAATTTAACATAAAGTGCTTCCTGTATGTATAATGAGGATTAAATTGTCCACGTACGGCCATGGGAATGTCAGTTGTGACCTTTTTGGTCAAAAGCTTACCTTTTTTGCCAAGGTAAGTTACCTTTGTGGTTTGAGCGGCAGCCCGTCGCAGCCGCAATGCCTTTTCCCTCCCGGCGGTCCTTTAGCGGTGCAACGTGCGAATGGCGTCGACGATGACCTGGGGGCTATGCAGACCCTTGTAGACCGGTGGCGGCTTTTTGTTCAGCTTGAGCAGCGAATACACGGCGGTCATTGCGCTCCGAACTGAGTACTCCACGGTAAAGACGACGTCATCGGGCTGCTCGGCATATTGTCCAATGAAGGCGAGATTGGTCGAGCCCTCTGGAACCACCTTCGGCCTATCACCAGCCTTCCTGACCATGAACTGACTTGTGATGTATGGCATGGTACAGGGAATGCAATTGGAGGCGGCAAGAATGGCGTCCTTGTCCGCTTGGGCAAAGTGCAGATGACCGAGTACCTCCTCAAGGATTTCGGCACCGGTACACTCGCTCATGGGCTTCTTGACGTAATCGCCTGGCCGGTCGTGGAACAGACCGTACCCCCACCATACCGAAACGCCCTCCGGCTGCCCGGGGAAGAACGGCTGATGGAAGATCGAAATAGTGATCAACCAGTTTGAATCCTTGAAGGTGATCAGGCCGCCGCTTCCTGCCGGTCGCCCGCTGAACTTTTCTATCAGTTCGATAAACCGCGGGTCCTTGACCGTGACGGTGTAGGAGATCCATGAGGATTCCGCGATATTACCGTTGAAGGCGGCGGGGTTGCCGAAGCTAGGCCGACCTTCCGCGAGCGTCTCCCACAGTCGCCATGCGCCTGACTTGTTGCTGCGGTCGATCAGCGGCGCTTTGCTCATCGATCCGAACACCTTGTCGGCGGTCATTGAGCCGTTGGTGACAAAGACCAGATCCGTGTCGGCGATTTCGATATGGTCCGAAACACCCTCCTTGCTGCACTCGATGCTCTTCACCGTGATCGCGTCGGTTCCAGACGTAAAGCCCAAATTATTGACGCGGACACCGTATCGAAAGTCGACCTCGCGGTCCTTCAGCCATTTGACCAAGGGTACGGCAAAACTGTCGTACTGATTATACAGGCTGCGATAAATGTTCTCCTGTGTATCGATGGTCGAGAAATGGTGAACGAAGCGCAGCAGGTAGCGCTTGAACTCGATGGCGCTGTGCCAGCGCTCGAAGGCGAACAGCGTGCACCATTCGAACCAGAAATTGGTCTGAAAGAAATGCTCCTCAAAGCAATCCGATATGCGCTTGGAGTCCAGGAAGCTCTCGGGCTCGGCCATAATCTTGACGAGGTCAACGCGATCGCGTTCGCTGAAACCCATCTTGTGAAAGTCGGGAATGTTGCCGTCGCGATCGACGAGGCGGGCCTTGTTGTACCAGGGCCATTTTGCGTTTGCCTGATCGGTCTCTTCCTTAACCGAAATGTTCGGGTTGCTCACGGAAGGGATCGAGGCGAGCAGATCGAAGGTGCATTCGTACTTTGCTTCGAACATTCGGCTACCACTCATATAGTAGCCGTGTTCTGCGTCGCCATGGGCATCGAATGCACCGCCGAACTGGTGGGATTCCTCGAGGACGACGATATCGCGGCCTGAAATGCCGCCGTCCCGGATCAAAAATGTTGCACCGGCCAGTGATGCAATCCCACTTCCGACAAAATAGTATTTGCTCATGGCGGCACCTGCTTTAACTAGATTTCAATCGTGGAGTCGTGCACTTATCGTAACAAATCCTCAAAAGAAGTCGATCCAAGCATTTGCTTGAATTTGGAAAAGCAACACAGGTCGGCACGAGGTAGGCCCATTCAGCCCGTAGTGTTAGAAAGCTGATCGTGGCTGCTGCCAGAACGTTGGCGGCAGGACCACCAACAATTGGAAAGCTGGTCCAGAAGCCCCATGGCGAATGTTGCGCCACCCAACGGACGGGCAATGAAACCTATAGCGAAAGTACCGAGGCCGAGCAAACTCCTATCATGGGATCAGCTGTAGGAAAGAAAGCCTTGTCAAAGACCAGAACCACACAGGTGGCAAAGAGAAGCCGCGCCCGTTTTCCGAAGTTGTTCTGACCCATTCGCTTCCTCCCGATAGTAATAAAGCGGGAGGGTTCTAATGGCTCATTTGTTACCATGAACGCATCGGCCCTTGCGAATGCATTCATAAAACGAGCCGGAATTTGGCGAAGCCCTCTGCACCATCACCTGCGTCTTCAATCTTCACACTTTTCAGATCGCCAAGGAATTGCCTCGCCTTGGGGCCGCTTTCAAAGATCGCAGTGGTGCCAGGAAGCGCCTTGAAAGTCCAATTGGCGTCCGCCGACGGATTGATCGTTCCCTCTTCAACAATAAAACGCACGATGACATCGCGGTTTGTATCGGGCGCTACAAAAATCACTTTGTCCGCAGCAATTTCGGGGAATTTACCACCGCCGCCAGCACGATAATTATTGGTGACAACGACAAATTTTTGGGCGGGATCAATCGGCTTGCCCGCGAATTGAAGATTCTGGATACGGTTTGCCTGAGGGTTGATAACCTGCCCGTCATTGTCGAATTTGCGTTCCTGCGATAAATCGATTTCATAAATCACGCCGTCGATAATATCAAAATTATAGGATGGAAAATTCGCATTGAGCAGGGCTGCATCTTTCGACCCTGCCGGTATGTGATTGAACATACCCGCCGACATTTCCAGCCAGTTCCTGACCTGCTCGCCAGTGATGGAAACCGCCTGCACCGTATTGGGATAAAGGTAGAGGTCTGCAACATTCTTGATGGCAATATCACCGGCGGGAACATCAGTATAATAGTCAGCGCCGCCACGCCCACCAGCCTTGAATGGAGCTGCGGCCGATAGAACAGGCAAATCCTTGTATTCCGTTTCCTTGAGCATCTGCTTTATGTACCAGGTTTGCGCCTGAGACACGATCTGAACGGAGGGATCGTCCGCGACGAGCGCGAAATAGGAATAAAGCGGCGCTGACGTTTTTCCTACGGGTGTGCGGACGTAAGTCAGTGTTGCTTCATGTTCAGCTTTGGCAGCCTCAACTACTTCAGGTTTGTCGGCGACGTCTGCCACAACCTTCTTTGCGTCATCACGATGGTAAATCGGACGAGCCTCTGCCGTAAAGTCAGCGACTCTCCAGTTCTTTCCATCTTTTTCGAGCAGCAAATCGATCAGTCCGAGATGGGAACCCCAGAACCCGGCCATGACAGCAGGTTTGCCCGACAATGTGCCTTTAACGGGATCAACACCCGCAATGCCCTCCCAGCTTCTCGGCCCCGGGAAAACCAGGTGCTGGTGTCCGGTGAAAACTGCATCAATGCCTTCAACTCCGGCCAGGTAAAGCGAGGCATTCTCCATGCGATCGGACAATGCTGCGCCATCAATGCCGGAATGAGACAATGCGATGATGATATCAGCGCCTTCTTCCTTCATGGCAGGCACCCAGGCTTTGGCTGCTTCGACAATATCGCGCGTCTGCGCCTTTCCTTCTAGATTCTTGGTATCCCACAACATGATTTGAGGCGGCACAAAGCCAATAAATCCGATCTTTACCGGGCTTTCCGCACCGGAACCGTCCTTGATGATCTTTTCAATGATCACATAGGGTTTGAAAAAAAGCTCATCCTGCTTGGGATCGCTGGCTAACTTTCCTTTGGTCAGATTTGCACAGACATAAGGAAAGTTCGCCCCGCCAACGACCTTGAACATATAATCAAGACCGTAATTGAATTCGTGATTGCCGAGCGTGCCGACGTCATAGCCGAGAACATTCATGGCTTTGATGATGGGGTGGACATCGCCTTCCTTCATGCCGCGCTGATAGGCGATGAAATCGCCCATTGGATTGCCCTGAAGAAAATCACCATTGTCTATAAGCAACGAGTTTGTGGCTTCAGCACGAATTGAATCCATGATTGTCGCAGTACGGGCCAATCCCATCGTGTCATTTGGCTTATCGGCGTAGTAGTCATAGGGAAAGACGTTCACGTGAATGTCAGTGGTTTCCATCAGCCGTAGATGTGCCTGATTGGATGCTGCCCGCGCTGAAAATGGATGGAGCAACAAGAGTGCCGATGTTGCGGCCATACCACCCAAAAGGGATCGGCGCGAAATCGGGTGCAAGGCGGAAATATCAGACATTGAAACGTTCCTTCATGAAGCTCTGTGTGGCCGAATCCCGGGGAAGACTAGAATGGTTCAGTGAGGAATGCATCCGGAAAGGATCGATGTGCAAGGCTATTGACTTTGATTTTTCGAGACCGTGTCCAGCCAGAAATACCAAGAAAAACATAGGCGATACGATAAGTGACCAATTCAGGGCTTGCGCCGCAAACCTCCTTCTGATTCTTTGCCGCCGCTCCGGGATATTGTCAGTTTTGATTCTCACGGACGCTATGTTTTGAGATTTAGACCTGTACGCCGATGACAACAAGCGGCGCGGAACAAGGATTGCACCCATGTCGATCAACCTTCAAAAGCCGGAAATTTCCGAGATGAAGCCGAATATTACCGTGTTCGGCGTTGGAGGTGGTGGTGGCAATGCGGTCAACAACATGATCCGCGAAAACTTGCAAGGAACCCAGTTCATCGTTGCAAACACGGATGCGCAGGCATTGTCGATGTCCCAGGCAACCAGAATTATACAATTGGGCGCAAATGTTACGCAGGGCCTCGGTGCCGGCTCACACCCGGAAATCGGGCGCGCTGCTGCCGAAGAAAGCATTGACGAAATCATGGACCATTTGACGGGCACGCATATGTGTTTCGTCACGGCCGGTATGGGTGGCGGCACCGGTACAGGTGCAGCCCCTGTTATCGCGCGTGCAGCACGGTCCGCAGGCATCCTTACCGTTGGCGTGGTGACAAAGCCGTTTTCGTTTGAGGGTACCCGGCGCATGCGCATGGCCGAGGAAGGTCTTGAAGCCTTGCGCGAGAGTGCCGACACGCTGATTGTCATTCCCAATCAGAACCTTTTCCGCGTCGCCAGCGCCAACACGACATTCGCCGATGCCTTCGCCATAGCAGACCGCGTTCTCTATTCGGGTGTCGCCTGCATCACCGACCTGATGGTACGCGAAGGACTGATCAATCTGGATTTTGCCGATGTTCGCTCCGTGATGCGCGACATGGGCCGCGCCATGATGGGTACCGGCGAAGGCACGGGCCAAGGGCGCGCGCAGGCAGCCGCAGAAGCTGCAATTGCCAATCCGTTGCTTGATGTTGAATCGATGAAGGGTGCCAAGGGCGTGCTCGTCTCCATCTCCGGTGGTCGCGACATGACACTGTTTGAAGTCGATGAAGCCGCTACCCGCATTCGGGAAGAAGTTGACGATCAGGCAAATATTATTCTCGGCGCAACATTTGATGATGCTCTGGAGGGTGTCTTCCGCGTTTCAGTCGTTGCAACTGGAATCGACGGCACCAACGATGCAGCACACACATCCGGGGCATTGCTGCAACGCCAGGCCTGATGGCCTGCTGATCCAAAGCTGCACAGATTCTATATTGAACACTATCCCGGAAGTTCGCTTCCGGGATATTTTTTTGTGTTTTCCGCACGCGCAGCGACGAGAAAACGACGCTCGGTAGAGAGTTGTTAACCTTCATTTTCTATTCCTAAGGCTGCACAATTCCGGTCACTTCATCCCGTTTCGTTCGCAGGCATCATGCACATTTCCAGAACAAATTTCCCAATAAAATCAGATGACTATGACGCAACCGAGGTAAGTCAGACGCCTCCTGCAAATGCCCCGACGCACAAGTCAGCTCCGGCAGCACCAGCTTATGCTCCGGTTAACGTTCGCCGTTCCGCTCCGCCAGTTGCGCAAGCTCCTGCGCATCCCATTGAGCGGTTGCACAGCGCTGGCTATGTATTGCCGGATTCTGCGACAGCCCCGATTTCAAAGCGCATGTTCTCGTTGTCTGAAAATGTCCGCTTTACCCGCACGCCAGACAGTGAGTTGCAAAAAGGCAAAGAGCCGCCTGTCGATAGGCCCGCACAAGTTTCCACGACACAGAATGCCGCTCCTATAAGCGTGAAGGCACCTGTGGCTCCGCCACGTCCACCCGTTGTGCAGAGCTACGTGCAACCTGAACGTTTACCGGTTTCAGTGAGCAAAGTACCGCCGGTCCGAACCGAAGAAAAAAACACAAGTACGGTTGCCGCGCCTCCACCGGCCAAAGACACCTCAGCCTATGCATATGTGTCGGACTTCGCATTCTGGGAAACTATGGGTGCGATCGCTGATGCAGCTCCAACATTCACCGCCTATGTGCGCCCCAGAAAGATACAATATAGTCCTGACGAGATCACTGCCCGTTTCCGTATCGTAGAGTGTAAAAAGGCGCTTGCTGCGGAAACTATAGACCCGCAGTCTTTGGCCCTGTCTGCGCCGTCACAATCAGAAAATCAGCCGAACGCCGCGTTGACCGTCAACGAGACGCTGGAGACGGTTGTAGAAGCCGTGGTGGACGAGCCCACCGTTGCTCCTGTCGAAGAGCAGCCAGTCATTGTGCAGCGGCGCGAGATTGCTCCACAGCCAGTACCCGCACCTGCGCAGATGCTTGCACCACAGAGACGACTTGCCATCGTAGGCGGTATCGAGACTCGTATGGCACCAGTCCATACAGGGTACGAAAAGCCCCCTGTCGAATTGCTGCAGGAGCACACCACACGGGATACGATCACCATTTCGCAGGAAACGCTGGAGCAGAATGCCGGTTTGCTGGAAAGCGTGCTTGAAGATTTTGGTATCCGCGGCGAGATTATCCATGTGCGCCCCGGCCCTGTGGTCACATTGTATGAGTTTGAGCCTGCGCCGGGCGTAAAATCCTCGCGCGTCATTGGTCTTGCTGACGATATTGCGCGTTCCATGTCGGCATTGTCTGCGCGTGTTGCGGTTGTTCCAGGTCGCAATGTTATCGGTATTGAATTGCCCAACACGACACGCGAAACCGTTTTCCTGCGGGAAATGATCGAATCCGACAGTTTCGACAAGACCAAATTCAAACTGGCGCTATGCCTTGGCAAGACCATAGGTGGCGAGCCGGTGATCGCTGAGCTCGCCAAAATGCCACATCTGCTGGTGGCGGGTACAACGGGTTCCGGCAAATCCGTTGCAATCAATACGATGATCCTGTCCTTGCTCTACCGTCTTACCCCGGATGAGTGCCGCTTGATCATGGTCGATCCGAAGATGCTTGAACTGTCGATCTATGATGGCATTCCGCATCTGCTTACTCCTGTCGTTACCGACCCCAAGAAAGCTGTCATGGCATTGAAATGGGCTGTCCGCGAAATGGAAGACCGCTATCGCAAGATGTCTAAGCTTGGTGTGCGCAATATTGACGGTTTCAATGCACGCGTCGCCAGCGCCCGCGAAAAGGGTGAAACCGTGATGTGTACGGTTCAAACCGGCTTCGACAAGGGTACCGGCACGCCTGAATATGAGCAGGAAGAAATGGACCTGACGGCAATGCCCTACATCGTCATCATCGTCGATGAAATGGCTGACTTGATGATGGTGGCCGGCAAGGACATCGAGGGAGCAATCCAACGTCTTGCACAGATGGCACGTGCCGCCGGTATCCACCTCATCATGGCAACCCAGCGGCCATCGGTCGATGTGATCACTGGCACCATAAAGGCAAACTTCCCCACACGCATCTCGTTTCAGGTAACGTCGAAAATCGACAGCCGCACCATTCTGGGCGAACAGGGCGCTGAGCAGTTGCTGGGCCAGGGTGACATGTTGCATATGATCGGCGGCGGCCGGATCGCCCGCGTTCATGGTCCATTTGTTTCCGATGAAGAAGTCGAGCAGGTCGTGACGCATCTGAAAGCGCAAGGCCAGCCGACTTATCTCGATACGGTGACTGCGGATGAGAGCGAGGAAGAAGAGGTTGAAAGCGACGATAGTGCCGTTTTTGACAAAGGCAATATGGCTTCCGAAGATGGAAACGAGCTTTATGACCAAGCGGTCAAGATCATGCTGCGCGACAAAAAATGCTCGACATCCTACATCCAGCGCCGTCTCCAGATTGGCTACAATCGTGCCGCTTCACTTGTGGAACGCATGGAAAAAGAAGGGTTGGTCGGCCCGGCAAACCATGTGGGCAAACGCGAAATTTTGAGCGAGAACAATTAGAATTTGGGGAACGCCACCTTGGCGTTCCCCAATTCGCATATGCGCTATTATGTAGGACCCACCACCAGACTTCGCAGGTTTGATCCACTACTTTAAAAGCAGTGCTTTTAGAGAGAGTTGCCATGCAAATTGCTGATGAACTAAAGACCAAACGTGACGAGGTCGCTAGGAAGATCGATGCGCTTAGGCGCGGAGTGCTTCTTTTGAACAATTTCAATTGGTTAGAGAGCTTCTGGACATTTTCATGCTTCATGTTTTTACAATGCTTTTCGGAAGCAGGTCCCGCCCAAATAATCGCCGCTCGCGAATAGCATGGTGGGCCCGGAGGTTCACCGGAAAGCATTTCAGCTCAATAGGTTACAACAGAGTGGGACAATTCTGTGCCCCTTGAAATCATTATAGAATTTGCATCGACTGTCCCACTATCAGCCGACCGATATTTTCGCGTCGTTGGTTGTAAGCTCGCCTCTTGAACGACAGTGATCTCGCCCCCGTCGCGCCTTGCCGAATAAAAGTCTCGGTAGGAAAATGAAACCCGGTGAAAATACTGCCCCTCCAATGCGCCGGATTTGAGCCATCAGAGCATATGGCGCTTTGCGTTTCCTACCACATTACCTTGCGGGAAGTTGCCAGTATTTGGCTCCATGCAAACTAACTTCACGCATTGAAAAACGTTGATCAGGCGATAGAGATTGTCGAATGAGTGCGTGCATGTCGTTCAGGACCGCCCACGCGTTAGCCAAATATCCGTATCCCAAAGTTAACAAGTCCGCCTCTTCGATTTCTATCGTATCGACCTCATTGAGCAAGAACACCGGTGGTAAAAAACCTACACGAGCGTAAGAGTGCGCCCAACCCGATGCCGAAAGTTCGATGTCTCTGCTACAAACGTAGGAAGTGGTCCGGCCCGAGTTCCTGAAAGCCTTTGAAGACGAATGGATAACGCCTGAATAGAGCAGAAGAGGCAATTGGGTGCCGCGTTATACGCGCATGCTGGTGGGCTATCATGGCAGCTAAAAAGCGTTTGCGGTCGATAAAGACGCTGGCTTGCGTACAACCGGAGATCGAATATCCGGGAGAGCAGAATCTGCTTCAGGAGCCCCAGAATGCGACCACGCGTCGACCGCTGCCACCCGGAGCGCTTTGCAGAATGTCAGCCTGCCCTCAAGGATGGTGTCATCAATATTTATCGGGGACGCTCAAAAGGCCGAGTTCACTGCGTTGGCTTGGCAGCGGCATAAACGACGGCCGTTTTCGTTCCGTCAAATTTTATTGCCAAGACATCGCGCATTAAAATGCCACGCGAATTGATGGCATGGTAGAGCATAGCATTGCCTTCAAGCTCTCGTCGCAAATCCTGAATTGCATCGTCGGATTCATTCAAGCTGGCTTCAACTTTGGGCGGCGGCCCACCATGAACATCGGTTGCATCCGAAAGAAACACAATCTTAATCGCATCAAGATTCGTTATCATTTTAACGATGTTTATATTGTCGGCAGTTTTCTTGATTGCCTCCACGATGTCATCTTCATCATCGGATGCCGCAGCTTCCTCTTCACGGACATCCGATCCGATGATCTTTTCCATTGCATCAGGTGCATCCAGTCCTTGTGCAATCACATGGGTATGTGGAATGGCAGCAGCTAAAAGCAGCGTTGCCAAGCAAAGGTTGGCAACCCGGAAGTCGCTGCGAAGCGTTTCAAACATGTTTTCTCCGTTTCAGTCTTGATCGCACTGTCTCCCAATCGAGTGTTCATGCAAGCAAGAACTCGTGCCCCATGCTCGCATATGGAAACGAACATTCGGATATTTAAACGTAAAAGCGCGCGATCTCCAATATACGCAAGCGATCAAAATCACCATTGCCTCTTCTAAGCTTCATCCAGCTTTTTCAATAGACCTTTGAAATAGCCATCTGTCTCAATAGGCCCCTGTGCGGAGCGCATCGCCTGCCCGAAGATCAGCGTTTGCATTTGTAAGCGCAGGTTACTCGCATCGGTTCGATTCTTTTTTGCTTCGTCACCATCCACAAGCCTGCCTCTCTATTAGTCGTAGAACATGCCGCAACCGAATTAGTTCCCTAACCGACAAGGCATGGACTCATTCGCTGTGAAGCATATACTTCATCCGGCACCAACACTAAGCAACCGGCGGTTGATGCTTGAGAGGTGATGCGTACTCTTAGCCTAGTGGGAGGAGCACGATTATGCCTTTTCGTAATAATATCTATGCTAACAAGTACACGTCCCGCGACTGGGACATGATGGCGAAAGCCTACGAACTTGCAATTCAACACATTGGAAAAAGTCCATCTGTGCAACGTTACCGGCTGGCGCGGTGCGTCATGACGTTCTTTGACAGCGGTGTACACTGTGCGAGCACGTTAAGCTCATTGGCGATGAGCCGGGAAATGAGCTTGATAGATGCTGCACGCACACGCGGCATGCCAGCCACTAGCGATGATGATATCGCTAGTGAAGACGGGTTTTACTTCATTGAGGCGACAGAGAAATGGAAAGACTCGACCACAAACTAGATTGCAAAGATTGCGGCACGATTTATTTGACGATTCCTGACAACGTTACTGGCGACACGCCGATTTTTTGCAGCACCTGCAATCAATATATTGGTCGTTGGGCAGAGCTTGAACGCGATTTCAACACGCAAGGTGGGCAGGACGGCATTTTTGAAATGAAAGACGGGCAAATCGAAAGAAAAGCCTGAGGGCTGAGTTCGTCACAGTCAACGAAGTCCCAGCCGCCATTTATTCGCACGTGTCTGCACCCGCCAAACGCGCGCGTTCTTTTACAAGAGCGTCAATTGCCCGCCGCACTTCCATGAGGCCCCAGCCCGACAGCTGGGCCTCATCTGCAATTGCCTGCATTTCTCGCGTTGATACTTCTTCAAGAAAACGGTCGCGGAGAGCTTCCATACAATGGGCATGACGCTCTTCCGGGCTTTCGTATTCTATCTCGGTCAGGGGACCGACGATGGCTGGTCTCATCATGACACTCACTCCTGTGACAGGACTCAATGCGGGTAGAATGAATCAGTTCCCATGGCCCTTTCATCGAAGTGCCCAGCTTTACGTTGATCGGCACTGTAGAATTACACAGTAGAAAGTTTCGAAACACCTGCCTTAATGGTTTGTCTTTCAGAGCGGCGCGGAAAGGCCAAAACCATGAAGGAAAAACAAATGGCAGACAAACGACAGAGATTAATGCTTGAAAGCGAAATCCCAGATTTCATTGACGAGGTGATAAAATCCGGGTGCGATATATGTGCGATCGGTCACGACATGTACGTGGTTGGCGATGCTGATATCCCTGACGAACACTACGATAAGGTGGCATCCGAGTTGGGGCGAATAAAGGAAAAGTATGGTGATCGGGACCATCTCATACTTGAGATCGTCGCACATCTTCGTTCGCTAGGGCGATACCTTGATGACTCCTCCATCGATCACTGGTCGAAGAATCCGCAGCCGAACTAGGCAGGAAGTGATTTCACCTGGCGCTGGAGAAGTGGCGCAAGGGGAAGGAGCAGCGCAGGGCTTGACAGGGCGACTGCTCCTATAACAAATTTGGTTGATGGGTTTTCAAAGGGACAAGGAAGGCCATATGACGGAACAACCTGGCCTTATAAAAGGTGGTTGTCTATGTGGCCGCGTAAGGTTTCACGCAACGGCACTAGAGCGAACCCATCTCTGCCACTGTGACATGTGCAGACGGGCCACAGGGAGCCCTTTTGCTGTTCTAAGCTGGATTAAAGCCGAAAACCTCCACTGGGAATCATCATTACCCAAACAGCGTCGGTCATCACCCTTGGCAACGAGGAGTTTCTGTGGAGATTGCGGCACTCCGATTGCCTTGATCTATGACGCTTCCGATGAGATCGCAGTTTACGCCGGTACCCTGGATCAACCGCAGCTTGCTGTTCCCACCTACAATTACAATGACCGCTCGCGGTTACCTTGGGTCCTATGTGGCTCGTGCCTTCCGAACCACCCCGCGACTGAAGACTGGTGATTTCGATTGCTTGCTGTTATGTGAAAACCAATTGGGAATTAACGAAACAACGCCGCCCCATCCCGAAGGACAGAGACGAGCGGATAGATTGACAACGTTGTGCATGTGAATGTTTGATGTGCGGAACCGGCCGAACAATCTGGAGGGGACGAATGCCCAGTTTCAAGATGAGATATTTTCTGATCGCGCTTGTGCCGCTGGCTGTTGCCGGTTGCGTCAGCTCTGAAGACCAGCGAGCAATGGATCAGGATAAGTGCGCTTCATACGGCTATCAACAGGGAACAAACCGCTTTGCTGATTGCATGATGGATCAAGACCAGAAACGCGCCGACGACCAGCGGCGCACAATGGATGACTTGGAACGACAGGATCGAAGAGACCGGAGGCGTCTGAAAGATCTCGAATCCACTGCCGGGTCTAGCATCATCGATGACCGGCCCCAGTACGACAAAGACGGCAATCCGAATTTTGACACTCAAGGCAACTATCAAGGATGCCATGGTATTGGCTGTGAGGTCGACAACCCGGATGAGTGACACCGGCCCGGTGACCAAGTGAGGGTTGTGGATACAAACCGCCGAAAGTTCTGACGATTGCATGTCGCCGGTGTCGCCCGCATGGCATTCATTGAAGCTGCGAAGGAAGCTGATATCTATATCGACGCTCCCGGACGGCCACAGCCAACGGGTAAGCTGGAGAAGTGGCGCAAGGAAAAGATGCGACGGCGCGCCTGAGGCGGAAAACATGAACCGGCATATGATAGAACAATGAGCGCAAAATCTTTTCTGAAACATAATATTCGTTGGATGAAAACGGAAGATGTAGAGGTCGTTTATACGGCAGTCGCTCCAGATGGAAGCAAGCTGGCTATTCGATTGAACGATTTCCCTGCGGAACCATTGTATACACTGTTGTGTGACGCAGCGGCTATTGAAAGCTTCGATGATTGGCCTCAGTCGTGGCGTGTTGATTTGAGCCTCGCCGAGTTTCACGAGTCGCCGCGTCTCTGATTTTATTCTACTCGCAAGCTTATTCCCCCACGCCTATGTTCGATTGATGGGTTAAGCTTCGGCGTAAGCAAGTCGTGTTTCATCGCGAAAGCTACAAACAGCCCACGGGCCGTTTCAGTTTCAATGGCGCCCGTCAGCACACCCTTGCAAGCATTTAACGCAAGGCTGTGCGAAATATCCCGGCTATGGACTGGCCAGTCATTCAATAACTGGTAGGCTTCCATAACTGAGTGGATATCTGCCGGTACGCCGAGGCCAACCAGGATGGAAACGGGCCTCATGAAATACTTCTCCATCATGACAGTTGTTCCCTTTATAAAGGGAAGGCACTCTTAGCGCCCTCCCCGGCTGCTTATGCTAGGCCGCTTCTTGATGTTTTGGCTTCGCCAACTCCTTCGATGCCGAGACGGCTTTCTCTATGCCAATTGAAATCTTGCGTGGTTTCATGGCTTCTGGAACCTCTCGGATCAACTCTATTGAAAGCAGACCATTCTCCAGCCCCGCCCCAATTACACGCACATGATCAGCGAGCTCGAACCTATGCTCGAACGGTCGCCCGGCAATGCCTCGGTGAAGATACTCAGAATGTTGCGACTCTTCCTTCTTCCCGATGATCGTGAGGAGA
Source organism: Phyllobacterium sp. K27 (assembly GCF_054796155.1). Lineage (NCBI taxonomy): Bacteria > Pseudomonadati > Pseudomonadota > Alphaproteobacteria > Hyphomicrobiales > Phyllobacteriaceae > Phyllobacterium > Phyllobacterium sp. K27. The sequence continues at coordinate 719,068 of NZ_JBTWND010000003.1, forward strand.
TTGGATTGATAGGTCAAATCCAGATCATCTTGGGAGAAGCCTGCAACAGCGACGGTAATCCTGTACGTGTCTTCACCCGTCTTTGCGATATCATAGGGCGGCCAGTCGCTTATCGACCTTGCGCGCTGAGCGTTTTCCAAGAGATTGAACACCCGGTCAAAACCAACACTGGACCGGAACAGTGGAGCGAAATTTGAATTTGCTGTCATTGCCATATCCTCCTTGAAGCAACATGACGCTGAGACGCCGAAGTTGACGCCTCCAGCGGTATCGATCCTACTTTAGCGATCGACGCAAAATGATTTAGTTTTGGCCAAATTGAATTCAAGGATTCAGGCAAAAAAATTTTGGAAAAAACGCCTCATTTTGAATTACTTGATTGGCCCGTTTATCTGGCGCAAGAAAATATTTAAACGCAGAGTTGCGCGTGAAGGCATAATCGCGGAATTGTAGGACTAGCGGTTGATTCGCACACATGATTACCGTCTTGGGGGTCAGCAGATGAATTTCAAAGCGTTCAAGCAAATCGCGTACTTTTCAACGCTTATATTGATACCGTTAAACGCCGCTGTCGCGGCCGATGTGTCAACCAAGTCGAAGGTCGAACCCTTCATATATTTTGCCACTTCGGATCCATTTCTGAAACCCGGGCAGCAACCGACAAAAAATGATGTCACCCTGCTTGGCGGTGCCTTTACAACCGATACCGCTGGCGGTGCCCTACGGTTGTTCACGACCGACTACACGTCCAACTATATTATTGGTGCAACCTACGGTCGTGATGTCTTCGATATTGGCGCCGGTTTTCTACTTGGCGGTGTGGCAGGCGCAGCCATCCGCTTTGGCGAGGATGATGATACATCAGCAGAGGTCTGGGCGGGAGCGCGCCTAAAACATCAGGGTCTGGTCATCGGCGATCTGTTGATCTCTCCAGCGTTCACGGCCGGTCTGAGCGCTGTGACGGGAAAGACGGAAATCGAAAAGGGGCGTGAGGAGCGCTATGACGGCAATGCCACATTCATTGGCTTCCTGGGACCGGAATTGTCGTTCCGCTGGCGCGGTGCACCCAATCTTGAACTAACATGGCAATTGCATCACCGCTCCGGGGGTGGAGGCACTTTCGGCGATATGGGTGAAACATCCAACGCCAATACGATCGGCATACGCTATCGCTTCTGACGCGATCAAAGCGTGTGCGGGCCGCAGATACCGCAAACTATGAAAAAAGCGTCGCCCCATCCCGAAGGACAGTGCAGCTTTTGATTTATCGATCGCCCTTAAGGACCAACTGGGACAATACAATGAAATGCATTGATGCAAGCAGGTTCAGCGATGAAACGCTCCTAGCCCATGATACTATGATGGTTCGACCATACCTTTTGCTTGACCAGATGTCGGGATTGGCAATGCAAATTTGGGGTGAAGTATTAGAGGAACTTCAATTCAGGGGGAAGGTAAAGCTCATATCGGGAACTTTCGATGACATTGGGAATGCACTCATAGAACGCATTTGAGGATAGATCGCACTCAGATTGGCTGTGCGTTGCAAATGATCTTGTGCGCGAACGTTGCAATGGCGGTTCCCCATCCGGAAGGACAGAGCGGCTTGTCCGATCAAGAGTTTGTTATTGTTTGTCAATAATGAGTAACACCAAAACCCGAATTGACCGCTCTCCTCCAGAAGACAAACGTCTTTCACTGGAGAAGGACTGCCGAGATTCCTACGGAGAGAACAACAAGGCTAAACGCAAAGCCATCCCCCGGTTTAAAGCGGCATCCAACCGGGTAGGACGGCATACCAGCAAAAGTCTGATCGCAAAGGCAACCATTGATATCGAACTTGTTGATGAGGCTGCTCTTCACAAAGCAACGTTAAAGGCCACGCGCCCGACAAAGACTAAAGTCAATGACCGTCCGCTTAAGGACGTTCTTGCTCGAAAGAATGCGCGCGAAAAGCTTTAACTGGCTTCAAACCGACGGCCTCGTGCTTATGAGCCAGACGAGAAGACCACTTTACCAATCCGCATGGTACTGAAAATTACGACAAAACTCTTGAAATACGCTTTGCTCAGAATTATAAAATTGTCATCCAAACAACCCAGAATGCTACCCGGCGTACTCGCACGCTGGCGCAGTTTGTTATTCTTCAGGGAGTGGCAAAACATGGAAGGATTGACTCAAAGGACCTCTGTTAATCGTGTAGCTCCACCGGAGCTGCTCAAGACAATTAAATCTCAGATGGTTCGAGATTACTCACCGCCTGAAACAATCTCCGAGATATTACGCAGAGCGAAAGGCGGATGTATGCGTCGCCGCGTAAAATCATCAGGAAAAGCATGAATAACCCAAACCATTTTTCGGTTCACCATTCTGGAGGAATTGACGAACTTCTATTTTGAGAGCCCGATCTTCGTAAAAGATGGTTCACGAATTGTGCGAGAAATTGCGACGCTTGAAGATGCTATTGAATTCCTGGACAATTGGCCGGAACCGCAACGCGACCTTATTCATGAAACTGCTTGGCGCACGTGCTGCGAGGTGTTCGATGGCCACAAACCCTTGAACGTGGCGCATTCAGCATTCGAAGGCTTCGCACGTAAAGCGAAGATACTTGAAGACCCTGCGTCGGTCATGCCTTGGATCGCAAATGCAAAATCTGGCGGTGGCTTTATGACTGCTTGAAGTATTCGGGCCGTCTCTCTACGCGGCCCTTCAAGCCATAACCCTCCCTCGCGGGAAGCCGTGAAGCTCTTCCATGCGCCCGACGAGTGCCTTTCAGGCTCAACTTTATATCTTTGAAGATATATTTTGGTGTAGACAATCTCATACGATGTGAAACTCCATCCCACCTTCATTCCCAAAGGAGTTGGAAATGGGGTTGAAAGAATGGTTGGCGAGGTTTTGGACCGCCTTGAAGACGATGGCCCGTTCTTGGGTCGCCCTGAGGTGGATACGCTTTCGGGTTCCGGCCACGCCAATATGAAAGAGAGCAGAGTTACGTTTGTAAAGCAGGTGTTGCGTTTTGCCTTTGCCTTTGACCCCGCCCAGGCTGCCATTATCCTTTGCGACGGGAGAAGCAAGGTAAGAACCAAAAGCTCTTTTTCAAACAACTATTAAGCAAGGCTGACCCGCGTTTCGATTCGTGGCTGAAGGAGAAAAAAGATGAGCAATGACTGGAAGGCGCTACGCGCCGAACTCCCGGAAGACGTTCGTTCGCGCCTTGACGAAAAGCGCGAAGCGCGTCGCTTGGGCAAGGCTCTGGCTGAAGTGCGTAAGGTGATGAATGCAACACAGCAGGAAGTTGCCACTCGTGCCGCTATGACGCAGAATACCGTCTCGAAGATCGAGAGCGCTGACGATGTCCTCCTTTCCTCAGTAGTACGCTACATGCACTCCATTGGAGGCGGTGTCGAGCTGGTCTTGAAGACACCTGACGGCAAGGCAAAGCGGGTTGACTTCGATCCCGAAATCTATGTGAAGCAATACGCATAACCGAAAGGCGGCGCGTAATCACGCGTTGCAATTGCTGCCTAAGTCCGGAAAAATGACCGTAGTGACATCACAAAAAGTAGCCGTCCAACGCTCGGTGGTGGCTCCTACATAATAGCGCGCATATGTGGCAAGTGCTATTCCTCCGGATAGCTCAAACTTTGCAACTCGCGCGCATCCACTCCTTCGATGCGGCGCAAAACTGCGCGTGCCAGTTCACGTCCGGCGTGACGAACATCTTCATTGAACACGATGATTTCGGGTCGGAACCACTTCAACACATCAGTTGATTGCTTGGATACGAGATCGACATCCCTGCCGATTTTCAGTCCCGCCGCTTCAATTCCTGCAACCAAAGCAATAGCAGCGCTTCCGCTACAACAGACAATTCCATCCGGACGATTCTGACCAGACATGATTTCTTCCGTTCGATCCCGGATGCGGCCAAGCGATGTATCGACGTTGATGTCAGGCACCAGAATGGCTTGCGCACCACCCTCTTCGATCGCCCGATAGAAACCTCGCTCAAGATGCCTGTGATACGTTACCTCTGCGGTCGGGCCTGCCATCATGGCAATTTTCTTGCGGCCTTTGCTCAACAGGCTCTTGGCTGATTTATAGGCAAACGTCTCGTTGTCGAAATCATGGAACGGATGCTCAATGCCCATTTCCGTTCGCCCGTGTGTAGCGAACGGGATACCGTGCTCGGTGAGATAACGAACGCGAACGTCATCAGGCTCCGTCCGTGACATGATGATACCATCTGCAGAACCAGTTTCGACGATATAGCGAATTGGCTGCATGGGGTCGTTTTCAAGCGAGTAAGGTGTAACGGTCAGATGATAAGGCGTCTGCGACAATACTTCTGAAATACCATAGACCATATTTGACGTCAGACCCATAATTTCAGATTGCGCATTGAGAACCAGACTGATGACATTGGTCTTGCCGGTACGAAGTCTCACGCCGGCACGGTTTGGCCGGTAGCCAATCTGTTTGGCGATCAACTGCACACGATTTTTGGTTGCGCGACCAATCTCAGGAGCATCCTTCAACGCACGTGAAACCGTTGTCACACCCAGCCCTGCCATAAAGGCTATCGTCTTTAAAGTTGGACGTTCACCTTCGGGAAGTTCAGCTGTTTCGGTACCGGAAACACGTCTCGGATCTTTTGCGTTCATACTATTCGGCGATTAAAGCCGTCCTCAATTGGTGAACAATTTCTGTATCGTTTCAGAAACATTACGTTCTTTTCTCATCCAAGTATAGCTCTTTGGCATTTCAAAGCACAACTCAGACCAGCTCAAACCGGACTTGCAATGGCACAAAGGTGCCTAAATATGCCAAATCAGATTGAATAGCTTGTTTTTTAACACCAAAACACCTGTACAAGAAAAATAAACCCGGGGAATTGCGCTGCCGTGAAGATTAGTCTAGCGTACCTGTAACGTTTCAGATTTGGGAGGAAAAGATGCGTTACAGTGCAGCTATTACCGTATTGGCCACTTCGACATTCCTGTTTACGATCAGCAGTACCAATGCTGCGGACCTTGAGGTTACGCATTGGTGGACTGCGGGTGGCGAAGCCGCCGCTGCAAAAGTCCTCGCAGAATCCTTTGATAAGCTGGGCGATGACAAGTGGGTCGACGGCGCCATTGCCGGCAGTGGCAGCACGGCGACACCAATCATTGTCAGTCGCATTCTTGGCGGCAATCCCATGGGCGCGACGCAGCTCAATACGGGGCGCGATGCCGAAGATCTGGTAGAAGCGGGGCTTATGACCGATCTTACCGAAATTGCTGCCAAGGAAGGTTGGGCAGACTTTATTCGGCCATCCAAACTCTTTGATGCCTGCAAATATGAGGGCAAGATTTACTGCGTACCCGTCAATATCCACACCGAACAATGGATGTGGGTAAACCCGGCAGCGTTTAAAGCAGGAGGCGTATCTGTTCCGACAAACTGGCAGGAGTTTGTTGCCGTTGGTCCAAAACTCAAAGAAAAAGATATCATTCCGCTTGCGACCGGCGATGCATGGCAGGTCAATCTCATTTTCAATGACATGGTATCATCGATTGGGGGCAAGGAACTGTTCCTGAAAGTCTATCGGGACAAGGATGCCGCAGCGGCAGCAAGCCCCGAGATGAAGGCCGTTTTTGAAGCCTATGCTCAAGCGCGTGAATTGGCGGACCCTGGCTATGTCGGGCGCTCCTGGAACGAGGCTACAAGTCTCGTCATTAGTGGGAAGGCAAGTGCTCAGATCATGGGCGATTGGGCGCAGGGTGAATTCGGCGTAGCCGGCAAGGTTGCCGAAACGGACTATGACTGCCTGCTCGGGCTCGGCAACAATCCTGTTCTCAATACCGGCGGCGATGCCTTCTATTTTCCCAAGAACGCAGACCCGGAAGTCACCAAAGCACAGCTCAAGCTCGCCAGCATGCTGGTGTCAAAGGAAACACAGGTCGCATTCAATCTCGCCAAAGGTTCGCTTCCGATCCGCGGTGATGTCGATCTTGCTGCAGCGAACGCCTGCATGAAGAAGGGTGTCGAGGTCCTCAACAAACTCGATAATGTCGTCCCGTCAATCAATCAGCTTCTGTCGCCCGACTCAAAACTGGAGGTTGAAGACCTGTCGAAAGAGTTCTTCGCCGATGCCAGCATGACAGTTGAGGACGCACAGGCTCGCTTCGTCAGCATCATCGAACAGGCCCGATAATCAACCATGCCGTGCCTTTGGGTTTGCTCACAACAAACGCCAAGGCGCCGTTCGGTCTGATGGAGAAAACGATGAGTGCCACAACGCCCCCCAACACTCTCTTCAAAAATCTGAATGCCAAGGTTGCAGCCTTGCCCATGATCGCAACGGTCCTTGTTGTGTTCATTGGCTGCACCCTGTGGACGGTGGTTCTTTCGTTCACCTCATCGCGATCTCTTCCCGAACTCACTTTCGTTGGGTTTGAGCAGTATACGCGTCTCTTCAATACACCGCGCTGGAATATTTCAGCCATCAACCTGGGCATTTTCGGTGTCTTCACGCTGGTCTTCTCAACTGTGATCGGCTTTGTACTTGCAGCGCTTATGGATCAGAAAATCCGTTTTGAAGGGGCGTTCCGAACCGTTTTCCTTTACCCTTATGCCCTCTCGTTCATTGTCACCGGCCTTGTCTGGCAATGGATTCTCACGCCCACATACGGCATACAACGTGTTGTTCGAGACCTCGGATTTGAGACATTTACTTTCTCGATTCTTAATGATCAGCGCTTTGCCATTTATGCCATCGTTGTTGCCGGACTCTGGCATGGCACAGGTCTCGTTATGGCACTTATGCTGGCGGGCTTGCGGGGAATCGACGAGGACATCTGGAAAGCCTCGCGCGTCGACGGAATTCCCATTTGGAAGACATATCTTTTCATTGTCATCCCGATGATGCGCCCTGTTTTCATAACGACCGTTGTCCTGATCTCAACCGGCATTGTGCGCGTTTATGATCTTGTCGTCGCATTGACGGGCGGAGGGCCCGGCAATGCCAGTGAGGTGCCCGCCAAATATGTGTACGAATTCATGTTCCGGCGCGCCAATCTTGGACAGGGTCTGGCTGCCTCCACCATCATGCTCACCACCGTTCTCATTATCGTCATTCCGTGGGCTCTGATGGAATATCGTGGAGGAAAGCGCAAATGACCGCGATTAACACCATATCCGCCGAACCGCGCGGCAAGCGGCCAGCACGAACATTTACCCCAGCGAAGATTATGATCTACGGCGTCTTGCTGGTCGCAGCGCTTTACTACGTTTTGCCACTCTATGTGATGATTGTGACCTCGCTGAAGGGGATGCCCGAAATTCGGCTTGGCAATATTTTCTCGCCTCCCGTCGAAGTAACATTCCAGCCCTGGGCGACGGCTTGGGCGAGCGCTTGCACCGGTCTTTATTGCGAAGGTCTGCAAGTTGGCTTCTGGAATTCGGTCCAGATCCTCATCCCCAGCGTGATCATTTCAATCCTGATTGCATCCGTGAATGGTTATGCGCTTGCAAACTGGCGTTTCAAAGGGTCCGAAATATTCTTCAGCATCCTGCTCTTTGGAGCCTTCATCCCTTATCAGGTAATGCTCTATCCGTTGGTAATCATTACACGTGAACTCGGCATCTTCGGAACGCTGACGGGCATCATTATGATCCACACCGTCTTTGGCATGCCGATTTTGACGCTGCTGTTCCGCAACTATTTCGCGTCCCTGCCCACCGAACTTTTCAAAGCGGCGCGGGTCGATGGTGCAGGGTTCTGGCGCATTTTCTTCCAGATCATGATGCCGCTTTCAGCCCCGATCTTTGTCGTTGCGATCATCATGCAGGTGACCGGCATCTGGAATGACTTTCTCTTGGGCGTGATTTTTGCCGGTTCCAAGAATGTGCCCATGACGGTTCAGCTCAATAACATCGTCAATTCCACGCAAGGCGTGAAGGAATACAACGTCAACATGGCGGCCACCATTCTGACCGGTGCAGTGCCACTCCTCGTCTACTTTTTCTCAGGCAAATATTTCGTCAGGGGCATAGCCGCTGGCGCCGTTAAAGGGTGATTATTGTGCACAGTGTTTTGATCAAGGATCTCTCTGTCAGCTTTGGCTCGGTCAACGTTCTGAAAGACCTCAATATAGAGGTGGCTGACGGTGAATTTCTCGTCCTGCTTGGCCCTTCCGGGTGTGGGAAATCGACATTGCTGAATTGTATTGCTGGTCTGCTGGACATTTCGGAAGGCCAAATATTCATCAAAGGCAAGAACGTCACCTGGGAGGAACCGAAAGATCGTGGCATAGGCATGGTTTTTCAATCCTATGCCCTCTACCCCCAGATGACCGTTGAGAAAAACCTCTCTTTCGGCTTGCGCGTCGCCGGACTGCCTAAGGCAGAAATCCAGAAGCGTATCGCAAATGCGGCTGATATTTTGCAACTGGAACCCTTATTGCAACGCAAGCCTGCCGCGCTTTCCGGCGGCCAACGCCAACGCGTCGCCATTGGTCGTGCGCTTGTCCGCGATGTTGACGTGTTCCTGTTTGATGAACCTCTCTCGAACCTTGACGCCAAGTTACGCTCTGAATTGCGCGTCGAGATCAAGCGCCTGCATCACAAACTTGCCAATACAATGATTTACGTAACGCATGATCAGATCGAAGCCTTGACGCTGGCCGATCGAATTGCGGTCATGAAGGGCGGATTGATCCAGCAATTGGATGAGCCGCTGACCATCTATAACAAGCCGCGCAATCTCTTCGTTGCCAGTTTTATCGGTTCACCGGCAATGAACTTTTTGCAGGGCAAGATCACCGCTACGAACGGTGCGCCGTCATTCACTGCGTCCGACTTTATGGTCTCACTGGCAAGCTATGACGCACAGGAACCTCTGACGGGCGACCGCGATGTTATTTTCGGTTTCCGGCCAGAGCACATCACGATCAACGACAAGCCCGGCCCGGAAGGATTGTCTTGCGAAGCGACGGTCGATCTCGATGAACCGATGGGTGCCGACAGCCTGGTCTGGCTGAAAGTTGCGGGCAAACCAATATCGGTACGCGCTGATTCCGGTCGACGCTACAGGCCTGGCGAGAAAGTTTTCCTGAGCTTCAATCCCGTGATGGCGTCACTGTTCGATGCCACGACCGAAAACCGTATCTAAATCCCGAGACGATATAACTTACGGAGAATATGATGACCAATTTTTCCTACCAGCTCTATAGCTCCCGTGAATTTCCACCACTTGAAAAGACATTGGAAATGTTGAAGCGCCATGGGTATGCGCAGGTAGAAGGCTATGGCGGCGTCTATACCGACGTGAAATCTACCAAGGCAGCGTTGGACGCAAACGACCTTGCAATGCCAACCGGGCATTTCAGCATTGATTTGCTTGAAAATGACCCGCAGAAGGTCATCGACATCGCGGGAACCCTCGGGATCAAAGCCATTTACTGTCCACATCTGGCAGCAGAGCAGCGCCCCACAGATGCAGCCGGTTGGTCTGCGTTTGGACGGCGGCTTGAAGCAGCCCACGGCGTCTACAGCAAAGCGGGATTTAGCTTTGGCTGGCACAACCACGATTTCGAATTCGTAGCCCTTCCCGATGGCTCAATTCCCCAGAAGCTGATTTTTGACGCCGCACCAAGCATAAATTGGGAGGCGGATATTGCCTGGATCATACGTGGTGGCGGTGATCCCTTTGAATGGATCAAGAATTATGGTTCCCGCATTGGCGCGGTGCACGTCAAGGACATCGCTCCTGCTGGAGAAAACACCAATGAGGATGGCTGGGCTGATGTCGGATACGGAACCGTTGATTGGAAAGTACTGCTCACCGCGCTGAAGACCACACCCGTGAAGTATTTCGTGATGGAGCATGACAAGCCAGCGGATGACGAGCGGTTTGCCCGTCGGTCCATTGCAACTGTTAAAACACTTTGAAGTTCCGGCACCAGGAAGAAAGACCAAGAAAATGGCCAAAACATTAGGCGTCGGCATTATCGGTTCGGGCAATATCTCCGCAACATATCTTAGTTTGGCACCACTTTTCAAAGGCATCGAGATTCGTGCCGTTGCAGACATCAACAACACGGCAGCAACTGCGCGCGCCTCTGAATTTGGCGTGGAGGCACGTAGCATCGAAGCATTGCTTTCCAGCGAAGACGTTGATCTTGTCGTGAACCTGACCATCCCGGATGCACATTTCGACGTATCCAAACAGATTCTATCAGCGGGCAAGCATCTCTATTCAGAGAAACCTCTGACACTTTCGTTGAAAGATGGACTGGAACTTCAAAAACTCGCTGACAAGAAAAAACTCAAAGCCGGATGTGCGCCTGATACCTTTCTCGGGGGCGCGCATCAGCTTGCGCGCAAACTGGTGGATGATGGGCAAGTCGGGACGATAACCTCCGGGACGGCCCACGTGATGAGCCACGGAATGGAGCATTGGCATCCAAACCCGGATTTCTTCTTCCGCCCCGGCGGGGGGCCCATCCTTGATCTGGGGCCGTACTACATCGCCAATCTCATCAATCTTATCGGACCTGTCCGGCGCGTCGCCGCGCTCACATCAATGGCCAGCCCCATCCGAACGATTTCAAGCGCACCACGTGCTGGCGAGAAAATCAGTGTGACAACGCCAACAACAATTCAGGCATTGCTTGAATTTGAAAGCGGCGCATCCATCACCCTGTCTGCAAGCTGGGATGTCTGGGCGCATAATCACCCCAATATGGAACTCTATGGCACAGACGGCTCGCTGTTCCTTCCCGATCCAAATTTCTTTGGCGGCGAGGTCAGGCTGGCAAAGCCGGGCAAGAAAGCCAAAGCGGTCAAAGCCTGGGCTCACCCGCTGGGCGCTCCCAACCAGAAACATTCCCAGGGAATGATGGCGAACTATCGCACTTCGGGTCTCGCCGATATGGCTGTGGCGATTCTCGATGACAGGGACATTCGCTGCTCGCTGGAACGCGCATTGCATGGCGTCGATGTCATGGTTTCGATCCTCAGATCGGGTGAGGAAAAGAAATTCATCGACATCAAAACGAGCTGTTCCCGACCGGAGGCACTGGGCATCAAGGAAGCCAGATCACTGTTGAAAAAGCAATAAACCATCGCTCCCAAGCGATTGCGGTCATGGTCGGGCGCCACTATGTTGGTCGCCCGATCATGATTTTATGGATACAAAGTGAATACCAATACTGCCAGCATCGCCCGTCTCATCGCCACCGAAATCAATGCGCGTCCTGAGCAGGTCAATGCCGCGATTGAATTGCTGGATGGTGGAGCAACAGTCCCTTTCATTGCCCGCTACCGTAAAGAGGTAACTGGCGCACTTGATGACACACAGTTGCGCACGCTTGATGAACGGTTGATCTATCTGCGTGAACTGGATGCGCGTCGCGATACGATCATCACCGAAATTCGCAGCCAGGGAAAACTTACCCCGGAGCTGGAAGGAAAGATTGCGGCCGTAACCACCAAAGCCGAGCTGGAAGATATTTATCTACCCTATAAGCCCAGGCGGCGAACAAAGGCGGAGATAGCACGGGAACGGGGTCTTGGTCCTTTGGCAGAAGCAATCATTTCTGATCGGCGCACAATTCCGCATGAACTTGCGAAAAATTTCGTCACTGCTGACGTGGCCGATGTAAAGGCTGCGCTTGATGGTGCACGCGATATTCTTGTCGAAAAGTTTTCCGAGAACGCCGATCTCATTGGTCGCTTGCGGAACTACATGAAAGATCGGGCAGTGCTGCGCGCCAAGGTTGTTGATGGCAAGCAGGAGGCAGGCGCAAAGTTTTCGGACTATTTCAATCATTTCGAGCGTTGGGCAACGACGCCCAGTCACCGTGCCCTTGCAATGTTGCGTGGTCGCAATGAAGAGGTGCTTTCTCTTGATATTGAAATCGATACCGACGGCACGGCTGCCATCAAGCCGGTTGAGCGGATGATTGCGGAAGCCTATTCGATCTCGGGAAATAGTGCCGCCGATACCTGGCTTATGGATGTTGTGCGCTGGACATGGCGCATTCGCCTTTCCCTCAATCTCTCCGTCGATCTGATGACGGCTTTGCGCGAGCGCTCCGAGGAAGAGGCAATCCGCGTGTTTGCCCGGAACCTTAAAGACCTGCTGCTTGCAGCTCCCGCTGGCTCCCGCGCAACGATGGGCCTTGACCCCGGCATTCGCACGGGTGTGAAAGTTGCTGTCATTGACGGCACCGGCAAACTGCTTGACACGACGACTGTATACCCATTTCCACCACGCAATGATGTGCGAGGCACGCAGGCTGAACTGGCAAAGTTGATCGCAAAGCATAAGATTGAACTCATTGCCATCGGCAATGGCACTGGCAGCCGCGAAACTGAAAAGCTCGTTGCTGATATGCTTGGCGATATGCCTGCGCCAAAGCCCATGAAAGTCATTGTCAGTGAAGCCGGCGCTTCGGTTTATTCAGCCTCGGCAACTGCTGCCGCTGAATTTCCGGCTCTGGACGTCTCATTGCGCGGTGCAGTGTCAATTGCCCGACGCCTGCAAGATCCACTGGCAGAACTGGTCAAGATTGAGCCAAAATCCATTGGCGTCGGCCAGTATCAACATGATGTTGATCAGTATCGTCTTGCACGATCACTCGAAGGCGTTGTGGAAGATGCGGTCAATGCTGTCGGCGTTGACCTTAACACAGCATCAGCCTCCTTGTTGACGCGTATATCCGGTCTGGGGGCTTCACTGGCAGAGGCCATTATTGGGCATCGCAATGAAATAGGTCCATTCAAAACGCGACGCGATCTTTTGAAAGTTGCCCGTCTTGGCCCCCGCGCCTTTGAACAATGCGCCGGTTTCTTGCGCATCAGCGATGGCAGCGAACCTCTTGACGCATCTGCCGTCCATCCGGAAGCTTACGGCGTTGCAAAGAAGATCGTCAGTGCCTGCGGACGGGATGTGCGCTCCCTGATGAATGACAGTGCCGCGTTGAAAGCACTTGATCCGCGGCTTTTTGTTGATGATCGCTTTGGCCTGCCGACAGTGCGCGATATTATTGCGGAGCTGGAAAAACCCGGCCGCGATCCCAGGCCGGAGTTCAAGACGGCAACTTTTGCGGATGGCATTGATAGCATCAAGGATTTGAAACCCGGCATGCTGCTCGAAGGTACCGTGACAAATGTTGCTGCTTTCGGTGCATTTGTCGATATTGGCGTGCATCAGGACGGGCTTGTCCACCTTTCCCAACTGGCAGACCGATTTGTCAAAGATGCGCATGAAGTCGTCAAAGCCGGTGATGTGGTTAAAGTTCGTGTTGTAGAGGTCGATCCAAAACGCAACCGCATCAGCCTGACAATGCGCAAAGACGGGGGTGGGAATGAAAAGCCCCGGAGCCCACGTCCAACCGATCGTACGCACCAACCACCCAAGCCGCAGAGCACGGCGGCGCAGGGTGCGTTTGGCGCAGTATTGGCCGATGCCATGCGTAAAAAGTAGTTAGAGCAATTCCAGCAAAAGTGGGAACCGGTTTTGCGTCCGGAATTGCGTAAAAACAAAGAGATAGAGCATTGAAAGCGACTGCGTTTTTGCTCTAGCCCAATTCCTGCTCTTTGTCTTTGGGCATTATGGACTGAAGCAAAGTGTCGCGCGCGGATTTCAGATGCGCGCGACACGCCTTGTTGACGCTCGAAGGGTCGCGGGAGCGCAGCGCCTCGATGTAAGCCAGATGTTCTTCAACAGCACGCGTATTACGCTCTCGGGCATGCTGCTTGTTCCATTGATAATGGTAGTGAAACACAATTGCGATAATGTCGTAAAAATCATCAACGAACCGGTTATGGGAAGCTGAGTGGATCAGCCGGTGAAACCGTTCATCCAGTTCAGAAAACTCTGTGTACCTTCTATCGATCTCGTCCAGAAGCTTCCGGTGCTCAACTTCGAGATCATCCAGCTTCGCGCGCGCAGGATGATCATCGGGCAGTTTGGTGAATGCAACGGCTGATCTCAATTCAAACACTTCACGAATTTCGAAAAGCTCCAGCGCGAATTCACGCGTAAAACCTTTGAGTATCCAGTGACTGTTCTTTCGCTTTTCAATCAGGCCAAAGCGACTGAATCTTATCAGAAACTCCCGAACGCCTGAGGTGCCGACGCCAATGTCACGCGCCAGTTCCAGTTCATTGATCTGCATTCCCGGTTGTGCGCCACCGGCAAGAATGCGCTTCATGAAACTTCGTTCGATAATCTCCGAAAGAGAATCCGTCTGGTCTTCGGGAAAATAGTCTTTGGGGCCTGGTTTACGCAGTACAGACTTGCCCGGCTTTTCCATTTTCACCAGCCCGGATTCGGCCAGTTTTTTAAGAATGGCCCGCACTGTCGTCCGGCTTATACCCAATATCGCGCCAAGCTCAGACTCGGATGGCACAGTTTCCACGTCGTTCAACAGACGGAGGCATCTGTTATAGCCTTCCTTGAAAACCGTATTCTGCTTCGACATACCGCCCCCCAACGCGCATGTTTGCGTGCTCCCAAACATTTAGGCACAAGAACGATTGACTGAAAAGGTTTTTTGTCGATAAAAGACAATATAGACTTTGCGTGTCTGGGAGGAACGCTTTGGAAATCCGTAAAATTGGCACAACGCCGTTGGCCTTAACCCAATTTGGATTTGGGGGTGCGGCAATAGGTGGTCTTTATAGAGAATGCCCCCGCGAGAATGCCATGTCAGCGCTGCAAGCAGCATGGGATGCAGGTCTGCGCTACTTCGATACCGCTCCATTTTACGGATTTGGTCTTTCAGAACGCCGAACAGGTGACTTTCTGCGCTCAAAACCACGCAACAGCTATGTGCTTTCAACAAAAGTAGGCCGATTGCTCAGGCCGGTACCCGATGATCAAATCCCGGATCACTCCTACGTCAATCCCCTGCCCTTCACCGTTGACTATGATTACAGCTATGACGGTATCATGCGGTCATTCGAGTTCAGCTTTGCCCGGCTTGGGCTAAACCGAATAGACATTCTCTATGTGCATGATATCGGCGCATACACTCATGGTCTTGAAAAAAATGCTGTCTATCAGCGACAACTTCTGGGCGGTGGAATGAGGGCGTTGGAGGAGCTGAAATCGTCAGGTGCGATATCGGCTTACGGCCTCGGGGTGAACGAGGTTGAAGTATGTATGGATGTCATCGCCCAAAGCGATATAGATTGCATTCTTCTGGCCGGGCGATACTCTCTTCTGGACCGTTCGGCAGAACGTGGCTTGCTTGAAGAATGCCGCAAGAAGAAGATCTCCCTGGTCATTGGCGGCGTATTCAACTCCGGCATATTGGCAACAGGACCGGTACCGGGAGCCAACTTTGATTATGGACCGGCATCCAACGACATATCAGAGCGTGTCCGCTCCATGGAGTCCATCGCCAAGGCATACTCCATCCCTCTGGCTGCTGCCGCCATGCAGTTTCCACTACGAGAACCTGTGGTTGCAAATGTTCTTATCGGAACAGCAAAAGCGGCTAGTCTCAACCGAAATATGGATCTTTTGAACGTGACGGTCCCCGATTCTTTCTTTGCGGAAGTGGAACAGTTCACAATCAAATAGAACTACGACAAGCGGGATCGAGTGCGCCACGATCCTGCTGACAATCAAACAAGAAAGGCGCTTGGAGAGGAACCTCGAAATGATATCTTTTGGAAAACACTTGAACCGCAGAACTCTGCTTGGTGTAGCCGGTGTCGCTATTATGGCCGGCATGATGGGAACTGCACCTGTGCGTGCACAGGACGTGACCATCCCGATTATCGTTAAGGACACCACTTCCTTTTACTGGCAGATCGTGCTTGCCGGAGCACGTAAAGCGGGCAAAGATCTTGGCGTTAAAGTTCCAGAACTCGGCGCTCAGGCAGAGTCGGACATCAACGGCCAGATATCCATTTTGGAGAATGCCGTTTCCGGGGCACCGGCAGCAATTGTAATTTCTCCGACAGAGTTCAAGGCGCTCGGCAAGCCAATTGATGAGGCCGCAAAATCGGTAAAGATCATCGGGATTGATTCCGCAGCGGATTCGACGGCATTCACCTCGTTCCTCACAACTGATAATGTTGAGGGCGGTCGTGTCGCCGCAGATGGCCTGGCTGCTGCAATTACTGAAAAATATGGCAAGGCAGAGGGCGATGTCGCGATCATTACCGCGCTGCCAGGTGTCGGTTCACTGGATCAACGGGCGAAGGGCTTCAAAGAGCAATTGGCTGCGAAATACCCAGGTCTCAAGTTGGTAGCCGATAAGGTTGCTGACGGTCAGGCGACAACCGGCCTCAATATTACGACCGACTTGATCACTGCCAATCCCGAACTGCGTGGAATTTTTGCATCCAACCTGATCATGGGTCAGGGCGCTGGCCAGGCAATTGCCGAAAACAAAGCCGAGGACAAGATCAAGGTCATCGCCTTTGATAGCGATGAAAAGCTGGTGAAGTTCCTGAGTGATGGCATACTCTATGCGCTCGTTGTACAGGACCCATTTCGTATGGGTTACGATGGGGTGAAGACCGCTCTCGCCGCTTCAAAGGGGGAAAAAGTTGAAACCAACGTCGACACGGGCGCCAATCTGATTACCAAGGCGAACATGAACGAGCCACGTGCGCAGGAGTTGTTGAACCCGAAACTTGATTAACCGGGACTCTGCTCTCCAATCGAAGGGGCTGCCATGGCAACTGAGAACTTTGCATCACAATCCGGCAACGGAACAAATGCAACCGCTGCGATCATGGCAGCCGATTTACCTATCCTGGAACTTAAAGGGCTGGAAAAGCAGTATTTTGGCACTCACGCCCTGAAACCAACCGACCTTGCTTTCAAGGCTGGCGAAATACACGCTATTGTTGGCGAAAACGGCGCGGGGAAATCAACCCTCATAAAGCTTCTGACCGGCGTTATTCCGCGCACAGGCGGCGAAATTTACTGGCGCGGTGAACCTGTAGCGTTGAGCACGCCGATCGAAGCCATCAGGCATGGCATTAACGCAGTGCATCAGGAAGTGGTTCTTTGTCCGCATTTGAGTGTGGCAGCCAATATATTTCTGGGCGAAGAACATCTGCGTTTTGGACTGCTTAAACACCGCAATATGGTGCGAGAAGCCCAGAATATCCTCGATGATTTGGGCTTCGACCTGCCTTCCCATGCCATGCTCGGCGACTTGACGATAGGCCAGCAACAATTAATTGCGACGGCACGCGCGGCAACAAGAGGCGCCCGTTTTCTCATATTTGATGAACCTACCGCCTATCTGACACGAAAGGAGGGCATGCAACTTTTTGCCCTTATCCGACGTATGCAGGCAAATGGCGTGACCATTGTTTATATCAGCCACCGGATGGAAGAAGTTTTTGAACTTGCCGATCGGATATCGGTATTACGAGACGGCACACTGGTCGGAACACGAGAAATTGCCGACACCAATGAGAACGAATTGATTGCGATGATGATCAATCGGTCCATCGAGCAGATTTATCACAAGGACAGTTTCGAGTTCGGCAAGCCCATCCTGGAAACCCGCAATCTGTCCGGCAAGGGTTTCGAGAATATATCGCTCACTGTTCGGGAAGGCGAGATTGTCGGACTCTATGGGCTGATCGGCGCGGGACGCAGCGAGTTTGTCACCACTGTCTTTGGCCGACATGCGAAATCCTCAGGCTCTATCTTGTGGAAGGGCGAAGAGGTTCATATTCGCCACGAGAAGGATGCTATCAAGCTTGGCATTGCACTCGCCCCCGAGAGCCGCAGGGATCAAGGGCTCTGCCTGTCACTGCCTGTAAGCCTGAACCTCAATTTGCCGGTTTATTCGAAACTTAGCCGTGGCGGGCTTATTTCGAAGACCAAAGAATCGAACCAGGCTGACCGCCAGATTGCTGACCTGCGCATCAAGACATCAACACGAAGCGCGAGCGCCGCCAGCCTGTCAGGTGGCAATCAGCAAAAGATCGTCATCGGCAAATGGCTCAACCATGGTGCCAAACTCTTCATTTTTGACGAGCCGACAGTCGGCGTCGATGTCGGCACCAAAGCTGAGATTTATCGTCTTTTTTCTGTGTTGCTATCGCAAGGAGCCGGGATCATCCTGATCTCTTCGTACCTGCCGGAAGTCTATGAACTGGCTGATACACTGCATGTTTTCCGGCGTGGTGAGATGGTTACAACACATCAATTCAAATCCGCCAGCCATGAAGATATTTTGACAAAAGCGCTTGGTTCGGCCCCAGCCAACCCAATTTTATCCGGAGAGTCCTGATTATGAGTGTCGATACCAAGGAACCAGTCATTTCAACAAAACGGCGTTACAATGTTCTCTTCGGGCTCACATTGCTTGCTCTTCTGCTGGTACTTTGGCTCATACTTGGTCTGTCGACCACGACGTTCTGGACGGCAAACAATATCGCCAATTTGTTGCGCCAGGGGGCCATGATCGCAATTCTCGCGGTTGGTCAGACCTTTGTTATCATTACCGGCGGGATAGACCTTTCTGTTGGCGCAATCGCAGGCTTTGCCAGCACAATCGTAGCATTGCTTCTGGCCAATGGATTTCCGGTCTGGGCAGCAGTGCTCATTACCCTTGGCATTGGCCTCGGCATTGGTCTTTTTCATGGCTTCGGCATTGTCAAGATGGGTTTGCCACCGTTCATCATCACCTTGGCTACGCTCACATCACTTCGCGGAATCGGACTGTTGATTACAAATGGTGCGACCATTTCAATCAACAATGATGATTTTACAAACTTCTCGCGGAATGACTTTCTTGGAGTTCCAAACCTGTTCTGGATGGTAATTCTGGTTGGCGTTCCTGCCTATATTCTGCTCCAGCATACGCGTTGGGGCCGCTATCTCTTTGCAGTTGGCTCAAACGCCGAAGCCGCCAGGCTCTCCGGCGTCAATGTCAAACAGACCATCTACCTCGCTTATACGTTGTCAGCCGTTTGCGCTTCTTTTGTCGGCATTCTGCTTGCTACCCGGATCGGAGTTGGCAATCCGACGCAGGCCGAAGGTTGGGAACTGCAAGCCATTGCATCATCTGTCATTGGCGGCACCAGTCTCTTCGGTGCTGTCGGGTCTGTTCAAGGTCCTTTGCTTGGGGCCTTCATCCTTGCCACCATTAATAATGGGGCCAATCTTCTCAACGTCAACTCTTTCTGGCAACGCGTTATCACGGGCTTGCTTATCATTGTGATTGTCTATTTTGACCAGTTGCGCCGCCGGAGGAAATAAGCGGAATTAGCAACTGCCACCAAACATAATAGAGTTCATTTGATACCCTGAAATCCCGTTGTTTCAGGAGTGATGAATGAGTGTTTCAGTTGAGTTGAAGACGAAAGAGATGAGCTGTCGGCGCGGATTTTGAGCTTAACTGCTGAGCTTTGCGCAGTACAGGCACAGATTGCATTGACCTTGCCCCCAGGCTTTATCCAATTCTGAGTTCGCTCCAGCGGTTTTTGGTTGCGGTGTTTGGGGCGGTAGCTGCGAGCTGCGGTGCGGAGCCATTTCGGCTGCGCAGCACCGCATCACGTCGCGGGTTGATGGTCTGAGCGAACTCGGCAGGTGTCAACCAGCCGAGGCCTGAGTGCGAGCGGTGATCATTATAATCGCTGCGCCAGTTTGAAAGAGCTGATCGGGCGTGAGCCAATGACGAAAACAGGGTTTCGTTCAATAGCTCGTCGCGCAGTCGCCCATTGAAACTCTCGATGAAGGCATTCTGGATTGGTTTGCCTGGCGCGATGTAATGCCAATCCACCTTGGTATGATCTGTCCATTGCAGGATCGCATTGCTGGTGAACTCGCTGCCATTGTCGCTGACAATCATTCTGGGCCTTCCTCTTTCCTGGATGATCCCGTCAAGTTCACGGGCAACCCGCAGCCCGGACAGCGAGGTATCGGCGACGAGACCCAGGCATTCCCGAGTACAGTCATCCACGACCGTCAGGATCCGAAATCTGCGGCCATCGGTGAGCTGATCCGACACGAAGTCCAGCGACCAGCGATCATTGGCAGCCATCGGGATCAACATTGGTGCCCGTGTGCCGATCGCTCGCTTGCGGCCACCACGCTTGCGCACGGTCAGCTTCTCCTCCCGATAAGAGCCGGAAGAGCTTCTTGTGGTTCACAACGTGCCCCTCGCGTCTGAGCAGCACATGAAGGCGGCGATATCCGAAGCGTCGGCGCTCTTGCGCCAACGTCTTCATTCGCTCGCGAAGGTCGCGATCATCGCCGCGCGCGGTTTCGTAACGGATCGTCATGCGGCAGCAGCCCATGGTTTTACACGCCCGCCGTTCGCTCATCCCATGCTGGTTCATCAGATGCGCGACAGCTTTCCGCTTGGCTGCGGGCGTCACCACTTCTTTCCCAACAGGTCTTTCAAGGCAGCATTGTCGAGCATGGCGTCCGCCAGAAGCCGCTTCAGCTTCGTGTTCTCGTCCTCCAGCGTCTTCAGCCGTTTGGCCTCCGACACATCCATGCCGCCGTATTTGGCTTTCCACTTATAGATACTGGCGTCGCTGACACCGTGCTTGCGGCAAAGCTCCGAGACCGGCATGCCTGCCTCATGCTCCTTCAAAATGCCGATGATCTGTTCGTCTGTAAAACGGTTGCGCTTCATTCTCTGGTCCTCTCAATGGGCCAGAGCGTACTTCAAAATGGATTATGTCAACGGGGCAAGGTCAAAGCCTCTTCCCTTCACTGGAGCAAAATTGCACTGATTTCGCAGTGCCGCTTTGCCTTTAGTTCCGAGATTTGTCGCGTTTTGCGTCGACAGACGCCATTCCTTGCCCTTAAATGCGAGATGACAACCCTGTTCGATGGTATCCGATGTCTAGGCGCAATGACGTTTCTCGATCTAGCGACCGATCCGGTTGACGGCACGAGCAAGCGGTCGTCGCCCTGCCGTTATCGGCAGCGGACGCTTCTGGACCAAACGCCCCGGCGTAGTCCCCTTCCCTATCCATGCAGCCATCCGCCCGCCCTATGAACCCTGTCTCAAGTTTAGGGGTAAGAATCTCGAATTAAAGGCAAAAAATATCAGATTTAGAGACAAAGGAACCCCTTTGATTTTGTTGAATTCCTCATCTCGCCTTTAAGAGAAAAACGACATTTACGCTCCTCAAATATAACTGCGCAGTTAGGACAAAGCGGTCGCTGGCATATCGGTCGGGCGTGGCAAATGCAGGTCATCCTGCACCTGTTGCTGTGTGAACGTCAGCTTTTATCTCCTCCACCTCATAGGTTCAGATCGCCCAAAATGGTCGACGTCGGCAGTACGATGCCTGAGCCAGTATTTGTACTGGCGCAGAAGAAATAAAGCGGCTAGGCCAATAGCATCCAAGAAAGGAAAATAAATGAATACTCCAGTACGTCTCGCCGTCTCCCTCATCATCGCCGTGATTGTCGGCGGTGGATATATGATGATCGACAAACAACGTGGAGCGGAATGGGTCGTATCACCGCAACAAATTGCAGAGGCACAAGCAAAGGGACAGCCTGGTGTCGAATCCCGTCCCGGCACCGTGACGGTGTTGCCAATACGCAGTGAAACTGCCGACACACTTCCGATGAAATGGGCCTTTGCCGGTATTGCAGCTGGAATTTTCGTCTTTATAGCAATGCGCCGCCGTACGGCTGTCGGTTGAGACAAACGGCAACGCCGGATTGAGCGAGTACAGCCTGTGAAGTTACAAAGGGGTGAGGAGCTTTGAATGACACTGGATTTGGAAACTTCTCGTCTGCGGCTTTCAAGGGTTCGCCCTGAAGATTGGGAGGCCTATTATCCGATCTTCTCAGCCCCCGAGACATCGCGGTTTTCCGATTTTCCACGCAAACCCACGGAGAAGCGGACAAGAGGCTTTGTGAACTGGATGGTTCGCGTGTCCCAGCAGTCCAAGGGGTTCGGCTGGATGGTGCGGGATCGCGACACGGGAGTTCTCCTGGGCTGTATCCGCCTGAACTCCGTCGACAAGCCAGCCTCGCTGGCGGTCATCGGCTACGAATTCGGCAAGTCCTTTTGGGGAAAAGGCTACGCTACGGAAGCATTAATCGCTGTCACGATGCAATGCCATGAAGCCATGAAGATTTATCGGCTGGAGGCTTGGACAGTGGAGGGAAATCCGGGCTCAGACCGCGCTCTTTTGAAAGCGGGATACAAGCACGAAGGCACGCAGCGAAAGAAAATGGTCATTGGCGAGCAACGCTTCGATCAGCGGTTATTTGGGCGGCTGGCCGACGACGCTGAACGCCTTAAAAATACGCCGGCGAATGTTCGTGAAGGGTGGTTATGAGAAAATACAACTTTCCTGTTTCATTCGCCCCAGCAGCCGGTGATAGGTTCTGCCGTGTTGTTCTCCACGACAGGTTCGCTTCACGTGAACTCATCGACGATTTTCCAAAGAATATCACTGCGCGCTATCTGAACGACGTGGTCGGTATAGGCACAACGGTCGCGACCTATCGCGAAGCAAACGAAACCGCCATCGATATCGTCGTGAGTCAAAGAACACCAATCTCTGATATCGATCGTGCGATTATCCTCAACCTGATCGATTTCGGTCAAGATTATGAGTCCTCACAATCGACGACAATCAAAAAGGTTGTGTTCTTTCTTGATAATGCGCAGGCGATGTCGGTGGCCCAGCTTCTGGATGCACTGGAAGGTGCCAACATCGAGGCAGGTTTGTTCATGACGGCGCGCTTGGCGGAGTTTCCGCCCGAGGATGAATATCTCGCAACGAACTGGCCGCAGGGTTGGATCGGCGAGCAGAAGTATGACTGGCCTGGCTATTATTTTTTCAATTTCGCAATGACCTATGCGAGCGCCTTGCCGCAGCCGGATTTAGACTTCGCCAAGCAATTCATCAAGGCGTCACATGACGTGAATATGTGGAATGGATACAATCCGGGACGGAGCGCGAGGCAGTCCGTTGCCTCCGACCGTGCTGGTATGAGCTTCGAAATTGATGCCGAAGGCATGGTGCACTTAGATTAGTTTCTCTAAATGGTTCTGCGATGCGCAAGCACCTTGGCAGAAAGGCTCTGTAGCGAATATGAAACGACTAAGATGCTAGCTCGCCAACCTGTCAGACAACTCTCTCGGTGCACTTGGTCCATTATCGGCAAAAGCACAGAATGTACTCGAGCATCTGTTGGGAGCGCCGCACGATTACGCTTGGCGACGGTCGCGCCGCCGGCCACGCGATTCATTTTCACATCATCCCGAGATACGCATGGGTCGAAATGCTTTTTGGCAAGACCAACGATATCGGCTTGAGAGTTTTGCTGAGGAACCAGCAGAAATCCCGACGGATGCTGCTGAACTGACTTTCTTTGTCTGCGTGAGTTTCGTGAGCGCGCTATGCCCCCACCAGTAGAGGGTCCCACAATTGAACAGACTATCAGGACATTAAGAGAAGGAATGTGCGCGCCTGGCATCAACGCGCAAAATGAGTGGCCTTTCCTGTTGATATATCCCGAATTGTGTTTCATAATTTTGTCGCCTGCCAGACTGATACTTTAATGATCTGACATCCGTAGGAGAGATTATGGGACCTTCCGATTTCGGTATTTCACCTTCTGCTGCCTCCGGCCTGATGCAAGAAGCATACAGACAGCGCGACAAATACGAGCGGGAACGCGCAGCAAGCTCGCAATACGCAGCATCGATCGAGAAGAGCCGGACCGGTTGGAACCTGATGGATACAAGTGAGGACGGCGTGTCCGTCAGCACTCCTGTCGCAAAGCTTGGCATCAGTATCGGTAAGATCACTCTGCCGATACGCAACCGGAAAACCGGGGAAGTGCGGACATTCAATGGCGGCGGTCTTGGTGGAACGCTCGGCGTCACTGTAGGCGTTGGCGTGCTTTCGGTGAAGCTGAAGGGCTTTAAGGTCAATGGCCCCTCTGAAGTTGCCAAGCGCGTGCCGACAGGCGAATCGATTGGTAACTTGCCATGGGCGCAGGTCATTGACGGTGAAGTTGGTGTGCCGATTTTCAAGGGACCCTACTGGGACGAATCCGAGGGAACTGATCAATTTTCCGGCCCGGTTGGCATAACAACGGGAACTCTGATGACGCCGAGCCGTGAATCCATCGGCATTTTCAATTTTGTCAAGAATCTCTTTGACGACCCAAAGACGCTGATCCCGAAGACGCATAATATGATGGCAATCAGCTTCTATAATTGGAAGGCTGTACCGTTCCTGATGAGTCCAAATCCTGCCCTGACGCAGCCGCTGGCCACGCGATATATGGAGGCGATTGCCTTCTGCACGAAAGAAGGTCACTCGGCAAATATTGTCGGCTTGCAGGGTAAGCAGGCTTTCTTTAAAGTTTCATAAGACTGATAAACTAAGCCCGATGCGCCCGAGCACGATGACGCGCGCATTTCCGTTTCAATGGGTCTTGATTGTTTCCACCGCAGATGTTTTTGATTTTCATAGCCTGTATAGGCGTCATTCGACTCGCACCATACGCCTGTCGAATTTCATCAATGCTCAGATAAGCTCGTTGCGCCGTTGTCTGCATGGTTCTATCCATATAACGGAGTTGACCGATTGGGGTCCGGTATGCGTAGAATGCGTGCTAGGCAATCTTTTTGGACCTTTCCAACTCTACGCACACCATCACAACGCTGCCGTCATACTACACCATACGAGCGACTTCCTGTTCGGATTTTACTACGCGTACAGCTCCAACGCGCGCGCCCATCTTTGTCAGCACGATCTTAATCTGTTCCATAGTGAGTCCGGACAGGTGCCGCACATTGACACCTATGGCTTTCGCCAGATCATCGACCGTGATAAAGAGCTTGCTACCGATCTTACCGCCAATTTGTGTAAGGGCCTTGGCCGATGCTACCCAAGCACAAATCCCCGCACTTGGATTAATGTCCACAATTACCTTAGCCAGCGCTGTCCCTTTGGCGGCTTTAAACATCTGTGCTGCTTTGCCAACTGGGGAAAATCGCAGCGCATCTTGACCTAAGCCGGCGGCGGTACCTTTGGCGACCCCGTCGCCCATCCGCAAAACATCAACGAAACCCGAGCCGAACGTCATAGAGCGGAACGCTGATTGTGTGAATCAGATAGCTTCCTTTGATGGAAGAACTGTGATTCAACCTGCTTGGAGGTGTGTCATGGGTGTATGTCGATCAGAGGATTTGCGGCTTCGTGTTGTTGAGGCGGTTGCAGCAGGCAGTTCTCGCCGAGCGGCGGCACAGCGATTTGCGGTGAGCGTGAGTTCCGCGATCCGCTGGAGCGCACGTGCAGCCAGCGAGGGCGCTCCGCGTGCCCGCAAGCAAGGCCGACCAGCAGGCAAAGGTCCTTTGGCGGATCATCTGGATTATCTGGTTGGGGTGGTTGAAGCCACACCGGATATCACCATACCGGAACTGGCGGCACGGTTGCAGGCTGACCGGAACGTTGTTGCGGCCAACGCATCGCTCTCCAAACTGCTCTGCCGCGCCGGGTTCACATATAAAAAACAGCTGATGGCATCGGAATGCGCACGCGCTGATGTTGCCGAGCGACGCAGGGTTTGGATCAACCGCAGGCAGCCGCGGATGCGGCGGCAACCATACCGACTGGTGTTCATTGACGAAACTTCCGTCAACACCAAGATGACCCGTCCAAGAGGGCGGGCGAAGAAAGGCAAGCGCCTCAAGGCCAGTGCTCCGTTCGGCAAGTGGAGAACCCAGACATTCATTGCTGGCTTGCGCGCTGACCGCCCCTTGGGTGATCCCAGGTGCAATGGATCGGGAGGCCTTCAATATCTACATCGAAACGCAACTGGCTCCGACGCTTGCTCCCGGCGATGTTGTCATTCTTGATAATCTCTCGGTTCATAAGAGCGCCAAGGCCGAAGCAGCTGTCCGTCAACGCGGCGCATGGATGCTCTTCCTACCGCAATATTCGCCCGATTTGAATCCGATCGAAATGGCCTTCTCCAAACTCAAGGCTATCAGGCGCGCAAAAGCTGTCAGAACGATCGATGACCTTTGGAAAGCTATCGGTGATATTTGCACCTTGTTTGACCCAATCGAATGCAGAAACTTCTTCAAAGCTGCGGGATATGGGTACACTTGAAAAGCCGATGCTCTATGTCACCTTATTTGAGATAAGTTGGCCGGATTTGTTTGCAAGACTTGTTGCTGGATACAGTTAAACTGCCAGCGAATCGGGCGCCTTAGACCTCGGGATTTCCAGAGCTAAGCGCAAAGAAAAAGCCGCTGCATCGCAACAACTTTTTCTTTCAGCAATCATTCCAAGCAAGTTCTGCTGAAATAACTTACTGCTGTTTAGCCTTTCGGCAACACGATGCGCGTTTCAACGCGGCGATTTTCAGGTGCAAATGGGTCACTTACGCTCGGATGACGCTTGCCAAATCCTTCTGCTTTCAGGCGCTCAGCTGAAACACCGAGGCCCTCCAGATAAGCCGAAACGGACTGCGCACGGCGCATCGACAAAGTATCATTGTAAATGTCGGTGCCGGTTGCATCGGTATGACCTTCAACCTGGAACGAAGCGACTTTAAGGGCCTTATCGTTCATTGCCTTGGCGAATTCATCCAGTGTTTGCTTGGCTTCGCCGGTCAAACGATCAGAATTAAGCTCGAACGTCACCTTCATGTTCAGCGGTGAAGCGGCTTCATTTACCAGCTGTTTCGCGCACTCTTGCTCAGTACCAACGCAGATCGCGCGAGACCTTCCAAGTTCAGCGGACTTGATGAAATGCTCAACGATGGCTTCTGATTTATATGCAGGATCTGCAAAAGATGGCGCAGCAAAGCTTACCAAAAGTGCCGCCGCCGAAACAGAAAGGAGCAATCGCATAATTATTCCTCTTCATGGGCCTAAGGTTGTAACTAGTTGTATTTAGAATAAATTAACCAAGGCAATTATTCAAGCAAAGGTTTACGCGTAAAAAAACATTCATATCAACGTCATGCGTACCGCTCTCTTATTAGGGATTTTGCCGGCCTGCGGAAAATCTGAAGCGGCCCAAAGGGCCGCCTCGGTCGTCTGAAATTTGGCTTACGCTGCGCGTGTTGTCGCGAGATCGTAAGAAGCAATCAGCGGCGATTGCGGCATGTGATTGTTGTCATATGGTGTGTACTTCACTTCCATTTTGGTGAAGTTCAAACGCAATGTTTCAACCGGACGATCACCGTTGGAATCAACCGAGTAATTTGCAATCAATGTATTGGTCAGAATGTATTCGATGTAAGTATCGCCAGGATTTCCGGTAGTTACCAGATGAATGACAGCCTTTTTGCCCGTGCGGCCAGCACAGGCTTCTTGAAAAAGCTTTGTTGATGACGAGTCGCTAACCTTAGTCAGTATAACTTCGCTAAGTGTCGGCTCAGATGCTTCGCGGTTGGCTGCGGAACCTGCCGATGTGTTCATCTTACGGCCTACATTCCAGTGGATCGCTTCAATATCCATCCAGCGCTTATGCGTTTCATGTGTCGCATCCCCCTGAATTTGGTCGATCTGCAAGTAAATTGGCATTATCTAGCTCCTTTAGTCGGTAGAAATGACGGGGTAATCCCCTCTCCGTGAATTGCCTAAGTAAGAGTTATGGCAATGTATCAACCTTCCTAGCATCCTTATGTGACGGATATTCGGTTAGATCTTTAAGTACTGTTACAGGTTCGATATCAACAATAAATCTCCCCATTCCGTCAATACCTACACGCACAACTTCCGGATGTAAATTTTCCAAATTCAATTCCAGAATACTTCGCGAGAGTTTTGGCAGTAATTCACGGGAGATCGTTGATTCGATTGCGCGCGCTCCTGTTTCGACCGCTTTGGACCGGTCAATCAGCGCCTGTGTCGCCTCGTCTGAGACAATTAGCCTTGCTTTATATGCATCGCGTAGACGTTTACTCACTTTGCCAAGTTGCAACTTGACGATAAGTGCAAGCACCGCTTCATCCAGTGGCTTGTACGGTACGACAGTCACCCGGCCAAGGAATGCGGGTTTAAACTGCCCCAGCAATTCGGGCTGCAGCATATCCACCAACGCCTGACCTTCCGGCATAGTATCGGGGTCTGCCGCAAGTGCCGTTAGTGTATTTGTACCAGTATTGGCAGTCATCAAGATCGTTGTATTCTTGAAATCGATATCGCGGCCTTCGCCATCCTTCAGCATTCCCTTGTCGAACACTTGATAGAAAATGTCCTGCACACCGGGATGAGCCTTATCGATTTCATCAAGCAGAAGCACACCATATGGCCTCTTACGAACAGCCTCCGTCAGAATGCCGCCCTCGCCATATCCGACATAGCCGGGTGGAGAACCCAGCAGAAGCGAGACCTTATGCTCTTCCTTGAACTCCGACATATTGATGATTGTAAGGCTCTGGTCACCACCATAGAGTGTGGAAGCAAGAGCAAGCGCCGTCTCGGTCTTACCCACACCGGAAGTTCCGACCATAAGGAAGACGCCGGGCGGGCGCCTATCATCGCCAAGGCTTGCACGGGCAGTGATCATGGCATCGGAGATTAATGTTATCGCCTGATTTTGACCGACAACCCGTTCCTGCAAACGCGACTCAAGTGACTGAACAGCTTCCACCAGACTGCGAACCAGGCGACCGACGGGAATGCCGGTCCAACGTGCGGTTACGGCTGCAACAGTTTCCCGGTCAACCACACGGTGAATAAGTGCGGAATCACCTTGTAGCGCCCGCAATTCCTTCTCGAGCGATGCAAGCTTTGGTCTGTTTTCAGGTTCTGCAAAACCAGCCTCGACCTCATCGGCATTGGAAACAAGTCTCTTTTCCTGCTCCAAACGTGTCACGAAAGCAGCCGCGCTAGCCTGTAGGCTTGCAAGCTGCTCCTCTATTTCGACGAGCCGCTCACTCGATACCGATGTATCGGGCTCAAGTTCCAAACGTGTCTTTTCGAGATTGAGCAGATCAATTGCTCTGTTTGTATCCTCAATCTGGGCCGGCACCGTTGCGCGGGAAATGGATACCGCTGCGGCTGCCGTATCAATCAGGCTGACAGCTTTGTCAGGCAACTGACGTCCCGGAATATATCGCATGGAGAGTGATACCGCCGCTCTAATGGCTTCATCGCGTATCTTGACCCCATGGTGTTTCTCAAGTGCAGGGACGAGGCTTCGAACCATACGGACCGCTGTTTCTTCGTCCGGCTCATCGACTTTGACCACCTGGAATCGCCGCGTTAAAGCCGCATCGCGTTCGAAGTACTTCTTGTATTCGCCCCATGTTGTGGCTGCAACGGTGCGCAGTTCACCACGAGCCAATGCTGGTTTGAGCAGATTTGCAGCATCGCCCTGCCCCGCTTGTCCACCCGCTCCGACCAAGCTGTGTGCCTCGTCGATAAACAGAATTACTGGAACCGGCGAAGCCTTTACATCGTCGATCACACCCTTAAGCCGCCGCTCAAATTCACCTTTTACCCCAGCACCCGCTTGCAGGAGACCAAGATCAAGCGTTAGCAGGCGAATGTCTTTCAACATATCCGGCACATTACCGGCAGCAACCTCAAGCGCAAAAGCTTCAGCAATTGCAGTCTTGCCCACACCTGCTTCACCTACAAGAATTGGATTATTCTGGCGGCGGCGCACAAGAATGTCGATCAACTGACGGAGCTCGGCCTCGCGTCCGACAACAGCGTCGATTTCGCCATTGTGCGCCTGTTCGATCAAATCGATCGTGAATGCCGACAAGAATTCTTCATCACCGCCCGGTGTCGGCGCGATATTTGACGATTGATCTCTCGCCGAAACTACGGGCTCGCTACCGCGCTCCTCGATCTGACGCTCCAGTTCGCCCAGCCTGATATCGCGAGCAGAAGGCACAGCGCTTATCGTCGTCGCACGCAAGGTGCTATCGGCAAGCAAGGTATGGAGAAGATCGAGAACCCCGACACTCAAGCGTCCGCTTTGCAACGACGCACCAATCCATGCTTCTCGAATGACATCGATAATGCTGGTGGATATTGCCGGCGCAGAGCTACTGTCCCGCGGATAGCGCTCCAGTGCGCGATATGCTTCGGCTTCGATCGAAGCGAGATCGCCGCCACTGCGTTGAATAATCTCACGAAAACGTTCGCTTTTATCATTCAATGCAAGCAGCCAATGCTCGATTTCAACGCTGAAATGATTATTCCTGACCGCGATGGCAACGGCTTCTTCAAGGGCCACGACTACTTCCCCGTCCAGTTTTTGAACGAGCCGTCTCAGATCCAGTTTTGGCATGAAATAAAACCTGCTCCTGCTATTGCCACGCGTACATTAGGAAAATCTCGAATGAAAAATCAATCGACAAAAACAAGCATTGTTAATGTTGCCATAGGCTAGAACAGTGATCCTGATGAAAACGTTGCATAATGGCAGTGCTTTTATTTGCGAGGCAGAAAAGACACACGAGGTTCACCATAATGATTCAACATAACGCAACTGCGTAACAATGTTCCATTTGACATATTCTTCGCATAAGGTTCAAAACGGCGTCTTAGTTTTGTGTATTTGGGTATTGCGAATGAATAACTATGAAATTCTCGGTGTCGCATTTACCGGGGAAAACCCCTGCGGCGTTAACCTTCGAATCGATAGTAAACTCGTTTCTGTTTATCAGGCGATCCGGGATGCTCGTTCAAATGCACGTTCCGAAGATCGCACCATAGAAAACCCAGCCATTATAAGTCAGGATGATGACCGTAATTCCGTTGCCTCGGAATCGTTCGTTCACCGGCCTTCGGTGCATTGGCGCACCGTACACGACCTGTCCTTCGACACCCTGTCTCTGCACACTAAAGACATCGAAATATTCTGCTGGTTGATGGAGGCTGCAGTTCGTGTGGAAGGTATTCAGGCACTGACCGAAATTCTGGCGGCTTTCGATAAGATGGTGCTCAACCATTTTGCCCAGCTGCACTCGATTGATGATGAAGATTTGGCCGATAAACTCGCGCCGTTGACCGGGCTGAACGGCAGTCAGGATGATGGCACGCTTGTGCGTCCCCTGCGTCTCGTATCTATGCTTCCTAATGAAATCTATGGGCGTTTCAGCCTTTGGTCATATGATCAGGCATTCCGCGACCTCTCCGGCCCACAATGGGCCGAGTTTCGTGATGCTTTAGAACATGTTGATGGCCATGCATTCGGCCGCATGAAAAATGATGCAAGCAGGGCGCTTACGATCCTCGCATCGATCGACGAACATCTGACGGAAGAAAGCAATGGCGATGCCGGCGCTTTTTCTGTCTCGCGAATTCAGGCCGTACTGGAATCAATAAGTGGAGCTTACAGCGAAATGGAAAAACTGGTTGCGCGCGTTCCTCAAACTCCGGTGCAATCAGATGTGTCTGCCGAAACGCAAAATCCAGGTCAGGCAGCAACTGCTCCGATTGCCGTGAAACCCGCCGGACCTATCCAGAACCGAGAACAAGCCTTCGACCAATTGCTGCAGATTGCCAATTTCTTTCGGGCAACCGAACCGAACTCGTCACTGCCATTTGCCTTGGAGACGCTCGTTCGTCGCGGGCGGATGGATTTCGTCCGGCTGCTAGAAGAATTGATACCGCATGATGAACTACGCCGCGATGTCATGATCCGGGCAGGAATCGACCCCGTCAATCGGCGGGAGTGAAGCCAATAATGGGGTTGCGCTACAACCGCTAGTAACCCTCAGTTGAGAAAATAGTTGCTAACTACAAAGGGTTTGCAATAATCCCCCCACTTCTTAGAAGCACATATAGGCAGGAGGCATCAATTGGCCAGCGTTCACGACAAACTCGAAAGAGTCCGCAAGCCGAGGGTACACATCAAGTACGAGGTTGAAACCGAAGGTGCGGTTGTCGAGAAGGAACTGCCTTTCGTGGTGGGCGTTCTCGGCGATTTTTCCGGCAATCCGACAGACCCGCTGAAGCCATTCGGCGAGCGCAAATTTGTCCAGATAGATCGGGACAATTTCGACGACGTCATGCGCCGCATGACACCGGGACTGAACATCCGCGTAGAGAACACCCTTGAAGGCAAAGGCCGCGAAATGGCTGTCGCACTCAAATTCGAGAAGCTTGAAGATTTTGAGCCAGGTTCCATTGTTGAGCAGGTTCCTGCCCTCAAATCTCTGCTCGAAGCGCGCAACCAGCTACGTGATCTTTTGACGAAGGCCGATCGCTCTGAAAACCTTGAAGTGCTCCTCGAGCGCATCCTGCAGAACCAGACAGATCTGAAAAAGCTTGCCGCTGAACTCGACGAACGCAATCCCGGCAGCGAAAAAGGGACGAAATAAATGGCGACCTCAAAGAGCGCATCGCAAGGCACTACGACGACCGTCGTCAAGGAGAGCCTGCTCGACGAAGCAATCTCCGCTACCAAACAAACGTCTGCTGACCGCACTGAACAATTGCTGCGCACACTGACCAGCGAAGCACTGAAGGGAACGGTTTCCTACAACCGCAACCTTTCCGTCACCATCAACAATGCGATCAAGAAGATCGACGAACTGCTATCCACGCAGGTCGCCGAGATTATGCATAATGAGGACTTTCGTAAGCTGGAAGGCAGTTGGCGCGGTCTGCGCTATCTCGTTTACAACAGCGAAACGAGTGCAAATCTCAAAATCCGTGTGCTCAATGTCAGCAAACGCGAACTTTCCCGCGATCTGTCGAAGGCTGTTGAATTCGATCAGAGCAAGATCTTCAAAACGATCTATGAAAGTGAGTTCGGTATCGCTGGTGGTGAGCCCTTCGGCGCATTGATCGGTGATTACGAGTTTGGAAATTCGTTTGAAGACATCGAAGCACTACAGAACATGAGTTCAGTGGCTGCTGCTGCCTTCGCTCCATTCATCGCGGCAGCAGGCCCGACGCTTTTCGGGTTTGATGACTTTACCGAACTGTCAAAGCCCCGCGATCTGGAAAAAATCTTTCAGACCAAGGAATATATCAAGTGGCGCTCATTCCGCGAGAGCAGCGATTCACGCTTCGTGACATTGACCATGCCACGTGTTTTGACACGACTGCCTTTCGGCCCGGAAACGTTGACAATCGACGAGTTCGATTACAACGAAGCCATCAAAGTCGGCGACAAGGAAATGGACCACAATAATTACTGCTGGTCCAACGCATCATATATCCTCGGTTCACGCCTCACCGATGCATTCGCCAAAAATGGCTGGTGCACGGCAATCCGCGGTGCCGAAAATGGCGGCAAGGTTGAATCCCTGCCGGTTCACATTTTCCAGAGTGATGATGGCGATACCGATACAAAATGCCCGACTGAAATCGGCATTACGGATCGCCGCGATGCGGAACTCGGCAAACTTGGCTTCCTGCCACTCTGCCACTACAAGAACACAGATTATGCCGTGTTCTTCGGTGCACAGACCACGCACAAGCCGGCAAAATATGACCGGCCGGAAGCCACTGAAAACGCCGCAATCTCTGCGCGGTTGCCTTACATGATGGCCACATCTCGCTTTGCGCATTACCTGAAGGTTATCGGGCGCGACAAGATCGGTTCCTTCATGGAAGCTGAAGATTGCCAAGCCTGGCTTAATCGCTGGATCAACAATTACGTCAACGCCAACGATGATGCCGGGCCTGAAAATCGCGCCGCATATCCGCTACGCGATGCACGTGTAGAGGTTAAGGCAGTGGCTGGCAGCCCGGGATCTTACGAAGCCATCGCCTGGCTTCGCCCTTGGCTGCAAATGGAAGAACTGACAACATCCTTGCGGATGGTTGCACGCATTCCGAAGGCACGAAACTAAGCCTGTACCCATACTCCGGCATCAGGCAAACAATTGTTGTTGTACCGACCGCCTCGCACAAAAGAACCAAAGGGTTTATACCTTTATTCCAATGTGTTAGGCGGTCTTTCTTCCGATACTACTTTCGGATTTCAGGAGTGATGATTTCGTGGCGTCCGAGAGTCTTGCGGCTTCAAAACAATACGAGACCCGTCAGTCCTTTGCAGGGGCTGCAACGTCAACACCACATGCGGATTCTGATACCCGCTATCAGATTGACTGCTTGATCGACGCCATTGATGATAGCCTTGCGAAACAGGTCAATCGCATTATTCACCACCCTGAATTTCAGCGGCTTGAGGCAGTCTGGCGAAATCTCCTGCGTCTCGTATGGATGCCGGTAAGCACCAGCCCGGTTCAGATTCGGATATTCTCGGCAAAATGGAAAGAGATCGCACGGGATATCGAGCGCTCCGCGGATTTTGACCAAAGCCGCCTGTTCGAACTGATTTACTCACAAGAGTTCGATATGCCCGGTGGCCAACCCTATGGTCTGCTCGTAGGCGACTACACCATTGCCGATGGCATAAATCCTGTTACCAAAACCAATGACCTATCAATCATTGAGAGCGTGGCGAGTATTGCGGCGGCGGCTTTCTCGCCGTTCATTTGCGCTGCTCATCCGTCCCTTTTCGAAATGGAGAGTTACACTGATCTTGATCGCGTGCCGGACCTGACATTTCTCCTCAAACCAAACCGTGCTCCACGATGGAACAGGTTGCGGCAGGCGGCGGATACGCGTTTTCTTGGATTGGCCCTGCCCCGTATTCTTGTCCGCAGTCCCTACAAGAGTAATGATATCAGCCGTAAGGATGGCTTTCGCTTCCGCGAGGAAATTGACGCAAAGGGGGATAATCTCCTTTGGGGCAATCCGGCGTTTGCCTTCGCCTTCGTCGTATTGCGTGAATATGCCTCCTCGGGATGGTTTGCAGATTTGCGCGGTGTTCGTGAAGACGAACAAAGTGGCGGCTTGGTGGATATGCTGCCGCATCTGGCATTTTCAACGGATCGTCACGATTTTGCCGCGCAACCACCAGTCGAACAAAGGCTGAATCCGGCGCAAGAGCAGATACTGAGCGAGGCAGGGTTCATGCCACTTGCGACAGTCCCTTATACGCCCAATCTCGTATTCAATTCCAATCAGTCGGTTCATCGGACAGCCCGGTACGATTCAGATATTGCCAACCGCAATGCGCGTATCGCGTCAATGTTGCAATATGTACTGTGTGCCTGCCGCTTCGCGCACTACCTAAAAATGATCATGCGCGAGAACGTCGGCCAGATTGCAACCTCCAACAGCTTGCGGGATACGCTGGAAAAATGGCTTTCCACCTATTGCATCGGTAATGACGATGCGAACGCAACAATGAAGGCTCGCCACCCGCTTCGGTCAGCTTCCGTGGAAGTGCGCGAAATTCCCGGGCGACCGGGTGTCTATGGTTGCGTTATGCGCTTGCAACCGCATTTTCAGCTGGATGATGTTACTGCGAGTTTCCAGCTGCTCGCCGATATGAACAGCAAATCAGAACAGTCCAGCAGAGGTAAAGTATAATGACGGGTCAAACAAATAGCGTTTCTGCCCTTATTGATGCGGGAGATCTGCGTGGAGCGGTCGACGCTGGGCTAGCCGCGGTAAAGCAAAATCCGACAGATGCTTTAGCGCGCCGTTTGCTGATTGATCTGTTGATCGTGAGTGGTGATTTCGAGCGCGCCGACAAGCAAGCCGCAATATTGTCAAACACAGTGCCGGATCTGGCACTTGGCCTTACAATGCTTCGCGGACGTCTTCGCGCTGCAGATGCTCGCGCCGCATGGTTTGAAACAGGAGCAGTGCCAGCTTTTCCCGAAGGCCCGAGCGAGCGCGATCAACTTGCGATGAAAAATGCGCTTGTGCTGGATAAGAAGACGAGCGGAAAAAACGGCGAAGCGCCGGAATCCTTTCCCGAAAACGTTTTTGTGGGTTCTGTCAAAATTGACGGCCGTACGGTGAACGCATTTCGCGATCTTGATGACCGTATTCCGCACGCTATCGAAATTTTCCACACCAACGGCACCTATATGTGGATAGACTTTAACCGGATTGGCCGATTGGATTTTCATCCGATCCAGAGTGTGCGTGATCTCACCTGGCGTAACGCATTGTTGACGCTTCGCGATGAGTCTCAATCCGAAGTTGTGATGCCGGCAACCTATTTTTCCCGCGACGCGGATGATGCCATGAAACTCGGCCGCGAAACCTATTGGGTTGAAGCTGGCAGCGGGCTTTATGCGGGCAAGGGACAAAAATGCTTGCTTGCCGATGATGATGTACTGGGAATTCTCGACATTGGTTCGATAGAATTCATTCCGGCGGTGGCAAGTTAGACATGGCAGCAAGCAGCAGGATATCTTTTGAATCTGTGCTTGATCGTCTGATGGATCATGATCCTGATATGATGGCCGATCAGCCCACATCGCCCCGGCAGAAGATCAATAATATCCGTGAAAGTGTGCGCAAGGACATAGAAGCACTTCTGAACGCGCAGCAATGGCCCCATTCCATCGAAAAGGAATTTGAAGAACTGCACACAAGCCTTTTGAGATTTGGCACTGCCGGTTTTCATGGTTTGATGCTGGCGACGACCGAACAACGATTGCGTCTCGCAGAAGCTATCAGGCAAGTGATCGTGGCATTCGACCCTCGCCTTTCTCACGTTCAGGTTGGGCTTGGCAGAAATCGTAACGATCAGGATCGTGTGCTGGACTTGCGCATCGAAGCAGAGATGCTGTTTCCGGATGGTATAGAACCAATCGTTTTCGATACCTCACTGGACCCGACGACCCGGCATTTCATGATTGGCGGCGCTCATCATGGCTAACCGTTTTCTTGCCTGGTACAATCGGGAGCTTGGAGCACTACGCAAGCGTGCGTCGGTTTTCGCTCACCAGCATCCCAAGGTTGCCGGGCGTCTGCGCCTTACTCCGGAAGCTGTCGACGATCCGCACGTTGAACGATTGATACAAGGTTTTGCCTATAGCGCAGCGCGGGTCCGGCAGAAGCTGGATGACGATTTTCCTGAACTTACGGAAACGCTACTGGAATCGCTTTATCCGCACTATCTGGCGCAAATACCGTCAATGTCCATTCTCAAATTCAATCCTTCGGATCAACAGGATGAAACGATTGATCTGCCACGGGGCATGATTGTCGATTCAGAACCGGTTCGCGGTGATACTTGCCGGTTCACGACAACACAATCCTTGGCGTTAAGCCCGATCACTCTGACTGACTGCAAGCTGGCCCAACCGCCTTATGTGGCACCGCCAGTGCCTGACTTGACGCCAATGTCATGCCTCTCCTTCAGTGTCAAGACAACCGGCCCCGTTACAACCATCGCTGAACTTGATCTCGACGCTTTGACGTTCTTCATCAAAGCACCATTCATAACCGGTGCTGCGCTATACGAACTTCTTTTTAATCATACGTTGGGTATTGCGATTGGACGGCACAGGGAGGACAAGGCTGCGCTTCGCCTCCCGCCAAATGCGCTGAAACCGCTTGGTTTCGAGCATGACAGGCGTATGTTGCCATATTCCAACAGAAGCTTCCCCGGCTTTCGTCTTCTCGCCGAATTCTTCGCGCTGCCGGAAAAGTTCCTGTTCTTTGAGCTGAAGGGACTGAAGTCCTTTTTGTGGGGAATTAAAGGCAATGAGTTTCATATTTTCTTCTATCTCGACACGCCAGCCAACGCTTTGGCGAAAGCCGTGGACCTGACGAGCTTTGATTTGCATTGCACGCCGGTCATCAACCTGTTTGAGCAGCGTGCTGAGCCGATCTCGGTGAACCACACCCAGAATGAATATGATCTGCTCCCAGATGCCCGCTATAACTCCACACGGGAAATCTACGCTATTGAGCGGGTCGATATTTCCGACCAGAAGGGCAACCGCAAAGAGGTGCCACCGTTCTTTGGCAGGAAAAAGCAGTCCAATGAAGAAAATGCCGACATGTTCTGGCAGTACAAGCGCGAGATTGATGACGACAGCAAATCGTTCAAGGCAAAGATTCGCTTTGTTGATATGAACCTTGACCCCACGACACCGGAAGATCATCTGGTGGCCTCTATTGACGCCTTGTGCCTCAATCGTGGCCTGCCGGAGTTGTTGCCTTTTGGTGGCGGACAACCTTATTTCAGCGCTCAAGCCAAGGTTGGAGAGATCGGAAAGATCAATTGTCTCCTTCCCCCGACACATACGCACCGTTTCGAATCTGAAGGCGAGTCCTACTGGAAACTCATCTCGCATCTCTCGTTGAACCACCTGCCGCTGACCAGTGGCGACCCGGAAATACTCAAGAGCATGCTCCGGCTTTACGATTTCCGGCGCTCACCGGAAATGCGATCAATGATTGAAGCCATTGCATCGGTCACCAGCCGCAAAGCGACTGCACGGCTGAGTGACGGAACGATTGCCAGTGGTGTTGATGTCACAGTGGAATTTACCGATGCCTTGATGGACCGCGGCCAAGCCTACCTGTTTGGATCGGTGCTTTCGCACTTCTTCGGCCTATATGCTTCCATCAATACATTTTCGCGCCTTACGATACGGCTCAGTGGACTTGCCCTGCCCGTCGTGCGATTCCCGCCACGTACAGCCGAAGAGGTATTGCTTTGAGTGAGGTATCTCCAAGCTCTCTGATTGATCGTCTCAAGGCTGAGCCGCACCTTTTTGATCCCGACGCTGCACAATTATTGTTGGAGCTGGCAGGCGATAAAGCCACATCCACAATCCTGACATCCCACGCGACGAACAATCACATGGCCACCGCTCTCTCCTCTACAGAAAACAGAGGAGAGAAAGTCAGTATCCACGCCAATTATATTGGATTTGTCGGTCCCGTATCGGCATTACCCGCCGTCTATACCGATCGTGCACTTGATGAGAAGCGACTACGAAGCTCAAGCTATTTTGACTTCCTGGAGATTTTTGCTGCAGAGTTGCGCGAGTTGTTCTTCGCAAGTTCGCGAAAGTACCGGCTGTCCAGCCTCATTCAGCTATTTGGAATCGGCCCGAAGAACAAGGTGACTCGAAGCATATATGCGCTTTTGGGTCTCGCTTCTCCAAAACTCGTTGATCAACTGGTCATAGCCCCAGAGGTCCCGCTCTACTTCTCCGGTTTTTTCGCCAATCAACGCCGGACCGCTGCAAACCTAAGACTCATGCTCGCGGAGTTTCTTGGATATGAAGTGACCGTGCACCAATTTCAGAAACGCTGGCTGCCAGTTGATATCTCGGAGCAAACACAACTCGGCAGCGGCTCCCGGGAAAACGCATTGCTAGGCGTAACGGCTATTGCTGGTTCGTCTTATGCCGACCGTAGAAGCGCCATCAGGGTTTCGATCGGCCCCCTTCGCTACGGGGAATATCTGTCACTGATGCCCGCCCAGAAAAAATTTGCCGAATTGACTGAGCTCATACGACTCTATTGCGGGCCATCGTTGTCATTCGAAATCCAGTTAATCCTGGCAAAAGAGGATATCCCCGAATCTCGCCTGCAGGGCGGTTCACCCGTCGGCCGGCTTGGCTGGGATCTTTGGGTGCGGCATGCCCCAGCCCCAAACAATAGCGCTGATGCGGTTTTTGACCCGGATAAAGTTGCCCAGACTGCAAATTAGCCCTGCTGCCGGAAGTATTTCACCGTAACGACAGGTTTGATTTTCATTTGTTGGGAGGCAGCTGCCAGCACTTTGAAAACATCCTTTCCAACCTTTATGTCGAGCTTTTCGTCCGACTGGATAGCGATGAGCATATAAGGTGTAGAGACCTGCTTGGCGGGTGCGGCTAATTTGAGATTAATCGCCACCTCTCCATCGTCACCGCGCTTTGTTTCTACAGGATCAACTTCACCATCATTGCGCACCAGCAAAACATGAAGCTGACCTTTTTCAACACCGCTGACCGTCGCAATCAGTTGTTCGCCTGCACCCAACACTTCGTTCTTCATTGAGATGACTGGTTTGCCAGAGATTGCACCGGTTTCTGCGAGATAAGCGACGGCTTCACATTGAGCGGCAGCAACCTGACGCACGTGGATAGTCGGCTCATATTTGAAAGCGGCGCGAAAGGCTCTCTCCATCTCGTAGAATGGCTCAACACTTGGTGCAAAACCTTCGATATTAATTTTCTCGGGTGCCGTTTTAGCGCTGTTGGCGAAAAAGCATGGACCACCGGAAAACTGTTTAACCCAGTCCTGTTCGCTGAGAGCAACCTGCGGAACGGAATTCGCCGGCTTTTCCGGTTCTGCCATTGGCTCGGGAGGCTTGATCGCGGGCGGTGAGAGCTCTTCAGCCTTTTGTGGAGCAGGCTCAGGTTGAGCTGCCGGTGTTTCCTGCTTCGGAGATCCGGCAGATGGTCGCGGTTGCGGTGCAACTGGCGTCGGCGGCACGATGCCAGTGTCAGCGTTCAATTTGAAATCAGACTTACCGGCAGGCGCTTGTACAGGCTCTTTGGCAGCCGTGAGATAAGATTGAATCAAGGCCTGATTGTTGTACCCGTACCAGCCGAGACCTCCCGCGATGAGCAAAAAAAACACCCGACCCACCCATTTGCCTGCCCCTCCCTGCGATGCAGCATTCTGGGCGGATCCCGCTAATGGAGTGCTGCGTGCCAAACCATCGGAGCGACGCAAAGTGGGTTCTTTGCTGGTAGGGATCATTGGCTTCAGCGCATCAATGATTTCTTCCTTCTTGGGTCTGAGTGAAGGATTGGGTTGAAGCATACGCTGAATGATCGCCCGTGCTGCGGGATGGATCGTTGAAAGATCGGGAATGGATTGCCGTTTACGCACAACATCTGCGTGAGTGCCGCTCATATCGATAGGTTTGCCACCCAGCGCAGCGGCAAAAACCAATCCCAGACTATAAATATCGCTGGGTTCGTGAACCTCGCCACCAAACAGTCCGAGCTGTTCGGGTGAAACATAATTGTACTTTCCGGCGAAGCTTCCGGCCAGCAGCGTTCTGTCTCCGCCAATGCCAAGGCGGGCAATCCCGAAGTCGATCAATTTGGCGCCTTCGACATTGCCACCGGACAAAATGATATTGTCGAGCGAAATGTCGCGGTGGATCACGCCGCGACCATGTGCGATTTTCAAACCCGATGTAATCCTGCTGATCAGTTTGGCTGCCTCGGCCAAACTGAGAGGACGGTCCTTTATCCGCTCATATAATGACGGCCCTTCGACCAATTCCATCGTCAGATAAGCCGTACCCGTAACGCGATCTATAGAGAAAACGTGATAGCGGACAATCGAGTCGTGTCCGAGGGAGTTAAGGATAGATGCTTCCTGCTTGAACAGCGAAATAACGTGTTCATCGCTGGCCAGATGCGGCAGGATCACCTTAATGGCGACTTCATCCAGAGTCTGGATGTTATGCCCTTTATAGACCTCAGACATTCCACCGACTGCTAAAAGCGCGGTAACTTCGTAAATGTCATTCAGCCGCGTTCCCGGCTTGATGCTACCTATGCTTTTACCGGTATTGCCGCTCATGACCGTCTGCCTGTCATTTCATTTCCGAGATACTCAACGATTACAACAGTCACATTATCTGTTCCGCCGCGCTGCAACGCCGTTTCGATCAATAGCTGACAGGCAGGTGCTGGCGGCAAGGATAAAACGATGTCCTGTATATCCGGCGCGGACAAATGTGCAGTCAAACCATCACTACACAGAATGAACGTATCGCCTTCCTTGATCTCACCATTAACAGTCTCGAAATATGGAAGCTCGCGAACGCCAACCGCATGCAGAATAACATTCTTGCGCCCTGCAGCCTTTCCAGCATCATAAGTACCGTTATCGATCATCTGCTGGATTTCGGAATGATCCTTCGTCAGCTGGGTCATTCGGTTTCCCCGATTGAGATAGAGGCGGCTATCGCCCGCCCAGACCGCGGAGAACTGCCCTTCTGCGATAAGCAGCCCGACTACGGTCGACCCCATGAGTCCCAATCCATGTTCGCGAGCCAGATTGCGAATGTCCTCGTTCACCCCGTGCAGTTGTCCAATGAACTCGCTCACCAGATCCACACGTGTGGATGGCTGCTCTATTTTGGTGGCAGCTTGTACGATCATCGAAGCCGCAACGTCGCCATGTGAATGGCCGCCCATCCCGTCGGCCACGAGCCAGATACCATGCGATGGTTTCGCAAGAAATCTGTCCTCGTTTACCGGGCGGATGCGCCCGGTATGTGTAGCGCCGTGGGAATTAAACCACTCGCTCGAGATTGGGGGCTTGCCATCAATGTGCATAAAATATGCTGGCTCCATACTCACTCGGGAAAATCAGTACAAGCATCTGATTTTCCTTTTATGATCCATCTTTTAAGAACAGCGTCCAGTTATCAGATGATTGAGTGTCGACTTCCGTAAACAGTCCTCGCAGATGGTTGCGTTGCCAGCAATCATCCTTTCCGGAGATCTGGAACTTTTTGGTGTCAACGCACAATGTTACGGTCCCTTTAAGAACAGGGCGCCCCTGTACGTCAACAGCATGCACGTAGATATAACGATTGGCGAGTTTCACCTTGATAACATCCGCACAACGATTGGCGGCAATGGCCCACCAGCCTTCCGTGCGCATTTGCCCTTCAACCTGCTCGCCAATAGCCACATTGGCTATATCGGACGTCTGGTTGCAAACGGTAAACGCAGCCGATGCGGGCATTACCGAAGCCAGCAGCAAAAACGCAGCGCCCAGCACAAGTGGGGCTATAGGGTTTCGAAGTATCAAATGCTGCTTTCCCGTTTCAACCTTGCGACTTTATCAAATATGACCGACCTTGCTGATTATCTATCATCCAAATCCACTATAGTCTTGGTACTCAACACTTTATTTGAATAGGCTATAGGTGGATGGGGTCAGACGGAGAAGCAGATGCGATTGGTGCTAAGACTGGAGAACCGTTCTCTGCATGGTGACGATGTCATACCGGAATATGTATCTGACGAGCGTAGCTTCACCATTGGCCGTGCTGAAGACGCTGATTGGACATTGCCTGACAGGAGCCGTTTCGTTTCAACCACACATTGCAGAGTTGACTGTGAGGAGGACTCTTACTGGGCTGAAGATCTTTCAGTAAATGGCCTTTTGATCAATGGCGAGGAACTGCAGAAAAGCGCGCGGCGCATTCTTTCTGCGGGTGACCTTATCGAGATCGGCCCTTATCAATTACGGGTCTTCTTCGAAAGTTCCGCAAAGGCTGCTCAACCCTCGGATTTTGAGCAAACGGTCGTCATGGCATTGAATGCCGATGGAGGGGTGCGTGAGATGGAGGATCGCACGATGTTCCTCGGAGTTGATCAGCTTGCGTCGCTACAGAACCTTAAACCAGCACCAATAGCTGCTGATGAGCCTCTACCGGCCATCGTCAAACCTCGGCCTGGTGCATCCCATACCGGCGGATCGCGTGAGCGCTTCATAGAGCATTTTGCTCGTGGCGCAGGGCTCGACCCGGAAACTCTGGCCGGGCGTCAAGATGACGAGTTTGCCGAGAAACTCGG
Source organism: Phyllobacterium sp. K27 (assembly GCF_054796155.1). Lineage (NCBI taxonomy): Bacteria > Pseudomonadati > Pseudomonadota > Alphaproteobacteria > Hyphomicrobiales > Phyllobacteriaceae > Phyllobacterium > Phyllobacterium sp. K27. The sequence goes on from NZ_JBTWND010000003.1 coordinate 762,419, forward strand.
ACAGATATTCCGCACAGTTGTACCAGGATTAACGCAATTGCTGGCTGCTCGAGCAGAAATGCGCGCTCTCATCCGCAGCACCAGACAAACGGTGCTGAAAACGAACAATAATAATCCGATGAAGTTCATCCCTGAGGTATCTACCGCTTTGGCTGCACTGTTTGGTGCAAACAAACTCGAATATCTCGATGCCGGCAACAGTTTCTCTGAAACGGTCGAGGAGTTGAAACAGCACGAACAGGCGGTATTTCAAGCGATGCAAACGGCTTTGTTTCGTCTCCTGAACGAACTGTCCCCCGATGCGATCGAAGCTTCGACTCCAAGCTCCCTGCTTTCGGGCAAGGGTGCTTATTGGGCGCGTTACGTCAAAGCATGGCGTGAACGCAACGAACCGCATGAAAATGGCATTCTGGACGTTTTTCTTCATTACTTCGGCGAAGCGTACGATGAAAAGATCGGTCGCGAGCCATCTGGCGAATAGTCACGGTCAGCCGGGGACTTTGGAGAGAATATCGTCAATTGCCGAGCTGTA
>NZ_JBTWND010000004.1:0-902500 GCF_054796155.1 Phyllobacterium sp. K27
GCCCCCGATCCACACTGAACTTGAGGAAAGGAAGGTTTGGCGTTTTTAATCCATCTGATTGATCGTGGAGCTGCCATGCCTTGTCTTGTTACTACTGTCCCCAGAAAGAGTTTCATCGCCTTGAGGCGGTTCTAAAAGTCAGAGACGAATCGGTTGAGTCGTCAGCAACGCTGCCAGGTTGCTGTCCGATCAGCCGAAGCCATATGCACCGCCTGCTTGCTGCTTACGATCGTGACGGTGAGGATGGGCTTGTGTCGAAGAAGCGCGGCCGGCTTCGGCCCGAGCAACCGGCGTTACCCGGAAGCCTTTCGCAATGCGGTTCTGGATATCGTGCGTGAACACTATCATGACTTCGGCCCTACGCTTGCACCTGCGAGAAGCTGGCCGAGCGTCACCGGATCGGGATCAGCAAGGAGGCCTTGCGGCAATGGATGACGCAGGCTGGTCTGTGGACCTCACGCCGGGAACGCAAGAAGCGTTTGCATCAGCCGCGCAATCGCCGTGAGTGCTTCGGCGAGCTGGTGCAGATTGATGGCTCGCACCATTGGTGGTTCGAGGATCGCGGTCCCCAAATGCGCGCTTTTGGTTTTCATTGATGATGCGACGGGGCAAGCTCCTTCACTTACGCTTTGCCAGGTCGGAGAGAACACGTTCGACTATTTCCATGCCGCGAAGGCCTACCTGCAGGATTGGGGCAAGCCGCTGGCCTTTTACAGCGACAAGCATGGCATCTTCCGCACGACCCATGCTTCTAACCTGGACCGGACGAGCGGCTTCACGCAATTTGGCCGCGCGCTGCATGAACTCAACATCGACATTATCTGCGCCAACACTCCGCAGGCCAAGGGCCGGGTCGAGCGCGCCAACCAGACCCTGCAGGACAGGCTGGTCAAGGAACTGCGTCTGCATGATGTCAGCACGATCGAGGCGGCGAATGGTTTCGCGCCTGCGTTCATTGCCGATTTTCAACGCGCGTTTTGGCAAGGAGCCGCGCAATCCCAAGAACATGCATCGCCCTTGGCCGCTCATGAGAATCTCGATGGTGCCATGTGCCGCAAGGAAGTGCGCAAGCTGTCGCAGATGCTGACGCTACGCTATGACAAGGTGCTGTTCATCCTTGAGCCCACGGATGTTGCCAAGCGGGTGGCGGGTGAGAAGGTCATCGTGTGCGACTACCCGGACGGTCGCCTGGAGGTCATGCATGACGGGATCACCCTGCCCTACAGGACCTTCGACAAACTGCGTTCGGTGCAGCGGTCGGAAGTTGTCGAGAACAAGCGTCTGGACGAGGTCCTGGCTTTTTCGTTTCCGAGATGCAATCCGGCCGTGCGCTCCAGCGCAGCCAGAGCGGACCGCGCCGCACTGGCCAGACCAGCCATATGTTTGGCCTTCCCGACGGCAGCCAGAGCAATGGCTATCAAAAGCGTAAACCACGCGGCCGGACGGATTACATGAACGATCCCGCTGTCATTGCCCGGCGGCAGCAAGCCATTGCACGCACGAAGGCGACGGAATGACGGATGGGATCCGGCTGTCAAAGCTGAAGTATTGCTCGCAACGAATCCTATCCGCCACCGACCGGGCTGCGCAACCCTGACCAGCTGCGCCGGTCGGCGGCTGGCGTTGCTGCTTTACGAGAAGAATATCCCCGACAGTCCTAGTAATCAGAATTGGCCATTGTTGCATTTCTACATTGCCAGCAATGTCTCTTCTTTAAAATGCTTTGACAAGATGTGTAGCCGCAAAGTTGAAGTGTCCTGTTTCTGCAAAGTTGGAATGTCACACTCCCCGCGTCTGATTGACGTGTGGGAGATTGCAGATGGGATTGATAGCGATGAGCGAACGCGACCTGCAGCGGATCGAAGTTCTGTCGAAAGTGATGGCTGGGCGGATGACGTTGGTGTCGGCGACCCATGTTCTTGACTTGAGCACACGCCAGGTCCGTCGTCTGTTGGAGCGGATGCGCGCGGACGGTGCGGTCTCGATCCGGCACAAGGCGATCGGCCGGCCGTCGAACAACCGGTTCAGCGATGGCGTTCGGGATTATGCGGTGACGCTGGTTCGTGAATGTTATGCGGACTTCGGCCCGACCCTGGCCTCGGAGATGCTGGCTGAACGTGATGGGCTGCGTGTGTCGCGTGAGACGCTGCGCCACTGGATGGTGGATGCCGGCATCTGGTTGTCGCGCAAGCAGCGCCGGACGTTTCATCAGCCGCGGCTGCGACGCGAGGCTTATGGTGAGCTGGTGCAGATTGATGGATCGGATCATCGCTGGTTCGAAGATCGTGGCGATCCATGTTCGTTATTGGTCTTCATCGACGATGCGACGGGCAAGTTGATGGAGTTGCGGTTCGTGCGTTCGGAAAGTGCGTTTTCGTACTTTGAAGCACTGGCGCTGTATCTTAAGCGTCACGGCGCCCCGATTGCCTTCTATTCTGACAAGCATTCGGTGTTCCGGGTGGCAAAGAAGGATGCCAGGGGTGGCCAGGCCATGACCCAGTTTGGGCGTGCGTTATGCGAGCTAAACATCGAGATTCTCTGTGCAAATTCAAGCCAGGCCAAAGGCCGTGTCGAACGAATGAACCGGACATTGCAGGATCGCTTGGTCAAGGCATTGCGGCTGGCCGGGATCGACAATATGGCGGCAGGCAATGCGTTTTTAGAGAGTTTCATGAACCGTTATAACGCACGATTTTCGGTCGTCCCTGCCCGGCCCGAGGATTTGCATCGTCCTTTGAATCTGACTCCGGATCGGCTGCAGGAGATCCTGTGCAAGCGCGAGCAGCGTTATGTCGGATCGCAGCTGACGTTTTCATTTGAGCGCCAGCGGATCATGCTGGAGGAGACCGATGTGACACGTGGTCTGGTCGGTTGCTATGTCGAGACCTATGCCTATGCGGATGGCCGCCTTGATGTACGCTGGAAGGGGCACTGCCTGCCCTATAGGGTGTTCGACAAGAATCAGCGGGTAACGCATACGGCGATCACCGAGAACAAGCGATTGGGCGATGTTCTGGCCTATATCAAGGAACATCAGGACGAACAAAAAAAGCCGACCGTGAAGACCAACAGCGACAAGAACGGCTACGTCAAGCGGTTTCGCGGCCCGGGACGGCGGAAGGATTTTATGAATGATCCCGCAGTCATCGCGCGGCGTGAGAAAGCGCTATCTCGGCAGACTCCTGCCGGGTGAAGGTTGCGGCCTTATCAATGGACGCCGATCAAGGTTTGCGTATCGGATTCCAGTTGCAGGCAAGCTGTCCATAATGGCGTTTTGTGATAGGTTCCCTGTTGCCAGATGGTCAGGCCCTCACGATCTTCATAAAGTAGCCCGAGCCTGCAAAGCGGGCGAATGACGCTGTAACGAAACTCGGATCTCAGCGCCTGATCTTCCACAGACATTTTTTCTTCCGTCAAAGGATAGGCTTCTCCTGGGAACAGTTCGTTTGCCATTTCGTCCAGCGAGCATCCTGAGGTCGTCATGATATTGATGAGATTGAGGAAGACGCCCCACCATTGCATTCGGTCGCGTATATCGTCCGGATTTTGTCCGTGATGGACATAGGCATAGAGATAATCCGTGGCGACCAGATCGAAGCAAGCTTCCGGTCTTGCCAGAAAGTCCTGACCGCGTTTCGTTGGCACCAGCACGTCTTTCCTGCGGCGCAGGAGTTTTAGATGGCGGGTGATGTCGCGCACGACCCAAAGCGGTGGCATGTCGGATTCATTGAGGACCTTGTTCGCGCTGTAGAGTTCGTCAAAGCTATAGCCGGGCCAGTTGAAGTGGATGGCAGTCCAGTGCACGAACTTGCGGTTCACAGCGCCGGTGGCAGTCAGGCCGATGCCGCCCTGGGTCTCGGCATAGGACAGAGCCAGGACGATGCCGCGCATCAGCGGCGACAGAGCGACCACATCCACATCGCCTGATAGTTTGATCTTCGGAAGCATTACCGATCCCGTCTCCACCCTGCATCAATCAATGCGTGCGAGTATCAACTGGTGGCGGCTCAAATGCTACAGAGAAAGCTAAAGCCAGCAGCGCTATCTCACCCGCCCCCGCCCTTCCCTTGCAACCCGGTCCAGCCGGTTCGGTCGGGGGCTTGCGGCGGAGCTGAAGTGCCGTATTCCAAATGGCTGACAACGCCCAAAGTGACATTTCAACCTTGCTGCCACATTGTATGGTACCGAGTACATTCTATTTTCAAATGCGACACGTACAAAACCCTCTTTGTTTTCAGGAGGATGGAATGCCCCGCAATTTTACGCAGTTGACGATGGATGAACGCCTACTTCTTTCCAGCTGCGGCCAAGTCAAGAGTGAAAAGCTCTTGCGCCCTGCCTACTCCCCGCAAGGCATAGCGCCCGACAGACACGAGCTGGTGGCGCAACTCGCTTGGTAAAGCCGCGGCGAAACTATCAGAAATCAATACGTCCTGGTCAACCGAGCGACACATTGATGCGATACGACTGACTTCGTTTACTGCCGGACCGACAACTGTGAAATCAAGGCGCGTATCGCTGCCGATATTGCCGTAGAACACTTCTCCTATATGCAAGCCAAGATATACATCGGTAGCAGGAGCACCATCAGCAACGCGAACGTGATTAAGGGTAACAAGACGCTTGCGTAATAAAGATTGCGCCTTCAGTGCTGCAGCGCAAGCCTCCGCAGAGACGCCATTGGTGAAGATCGCGAGAATTCCATCGCCCATAAGCTTAAGTACGTCACCACCCGCTTCCTGTATCGAGGAAATGGCCGCCTCAGCATAGTCATTGAGCATGGGAATGATTGCGTCAGGCGACGCCGTGTCCGAAATGCGCGTATAGCCTCTCAGATCAGAGTACCACAAGACCGCTTCAATGCGCTCTGCCGATCCTCGATTGATCCGCCCGGCAAGAACGCGCTTGGCAGCATCATGCCCAAGATAGACATCGGCCAAAGTCTGGACGATACGCGTCAGTGAAGCACATTTTATCGCCAGCCCCAATCCGCGAACCATCCGGCGAATTGCAGCAAGGTTTTCTTCATCGAAACCATGTGGCTCGTCAGTTGTCCATGATGAATAAAAGCAATCCATCTCGCCGATACTGCCTTCAGAAGAGAAGCGATTTATAAGAGCAAGGTAGTCGGTACATCCTTCCTCCTTCAAAGTGATGAGATGCTGGAAGCCTGGGGCCTCCGCTCGGGCCAGATGCACGCGCATTTCATCCTCACCAGCATTCAGCATGCTGTAAAAGGTCGATGTCTGCCAATAGCTTGCGCTTTCACCTTCCTGCGAAGAGCCATATTCAATGATTGCGCGCTCGACCTTCCCTTCTCTGCGCCATAAAAACACTCTGCCTTCATAAATGGGATGCAAGGTGTCGACGAAGGCGTTCGCCCGCTCAAGCCGGATTCCGGCATCAAGACAACGCTGACAAAACCCGTTCATAAGTTCTGTTTCGCTGGTGCCGGAGAGCCCTTGTATGTCCAGCCAGGTTTCAATTTCCGCGATCTGGGCGTCGTTCATTGCTATGTTTGCCTTTGGGATGAAATGGATAGCACTGTTACGCAGTTTTACAAAGACTGGCTACTTCTCACCGATTCAAACATCGGCATTCTGCACCAATGTGGAATGATTCGGTGTAAGCTATTGTAAAGTTGCACTAAATTTGAAAGATCTGAATAGTTACCCAGTGCATATCAGACTTAAGTTGTATTGACTTGAACCGCACAGCTTAATACTCGCAAAAGGCAATAGGTCTGATTGATGAAAAGTCGTGCCGGTCAATTTTTGATCTGTTGCCGGCAATATTCAACGGTTTTTCGATCTACCTCATTAAATACTGTATTTGTTTCAGGTGTAATTTTGAGAGTTTTGCTGCCAGCATTTGCGAGAATGAACAAGTCTATCAAGCTGGCTGGTTCTGGTGAGCAGTTCCTTGTCTGGTGAACCAAAGACCGGGCCGGATGCTGCCTATTTCAGCGAGGCAATCCGCTGGGAGAATGACGTTATTCGCTCGGTTAAGCGGTCACGCTTGATCGCTTGGGTGATTGCTGCGTTCAGCTGTGTCCTGACTGCCATCGCAATGGGTTGTCTTGCCATGCTGCTGCCGCTGAAGACTTTCGAGCCCTACGTGATTGAGGTCGACAAAACCACGGGGTTCATGGAGATTAAGCGCCCCCTCGCCGAAGGTGATCTGACCCAGAATGAAGCCATCACCCGCATGAATGTTGTGCGTTATCTGCGCGCGCGGGAAACCTATGACCCGGCTTCACTCCAAGAGGATTTCGATCTGGCGCAAATGCTCTCGACAGGTGATGCGGGGCGCGACCTTTTGAATTTGTACAACCCTTCCAGTCCGTCCAACCCCGTCAACCTTTATGGCCGGGAAACAAGAATTCTGCCTGTAATCAAGTCTATCCAGATACCTAATAACAGAACAGCGATTGTCAGGTTTTCTACTCAGCGTGTCGGGCAGGCAGGTAGTGCAGAGGAGCATTGGGTTGCACTTATGCACTTTCACTACACGCGTGCGCCGCAATCCAACGAATGGCGCTTTGACAATCCGCTTGGGTTCCAGATTACGGATTATCGCCGGGATCAGGAAAGTCTTTCGTCGTCCGCTGGAGGACAGCCATGAGCAGGAGGCGCCAGGCCTTATGCCAAGCCGGGTTTTTGTTGAGCGTGATCGGGTTTTGTGGCGCCGCAACTCAAGGTCTGGCCGAGATTGCACCGCGACGTGGCGCAGCCGATTCGCGGGTGCGAACCGTTAGTTATAATCCCGTCAATGTCGTTTCAGTGGATGCAACCCATGGTGTTTCCACAATGATTGTGTTCGGCGACAGCGAGAAAATCGAAACGGTGGCGGTTGGGGACAGTCTCTCGTGGAAGATTGAGCCTAACAAGCGTGGGAATATCATCTTTCTAAAGCCGGTCGAGTCGAAAACCGTTACCAACATGAATGTTGTCAGCGATAAGCGTGCCTATACCTTCATCTTGCGGTCTCGAGCAGTATCTGAAGGTGATCAGACCTTTATGGTCAAATTTCGCTACCCCGATGAAGAGGCGGATGCAAACCTGCTGGCAAAAGCCCGGCAATTGGTGTCTGAGCCCAACAGGGACAATTTCAGGTTCGAGACGAGCAATACCGACTATAGTTTTCGTGGCGATCGTGAACTCAAGCCCAAGAACGCTTTCGACGATGGCATCAAGACATGGTTTCGCTTCGACGGTGATATCCCATCAATCTTTGTCGTTGAAGGCGGTAAAAGAGAAATCATTGCTAATTTTCGTCGTGAGGGCGAGTACATCGTTGTCGACAAGATTGCCAGCCAATGGGTGCTGCGTCGTGGAGACCTCGCATTATGCCTCTTCAATCTGAGAAAAAGCAGTTCCATTGCGACGGCGCGCGAGCCATCAGTCAGGAGGATCAACTAATCCATGCCTGATCCTGGATATCATCGCAGCATTGAACTGGACGACGCACTGCAGTCGCAATTGCTTGAGCCGAAAAGAAGCTTGAGCAAGACCGCATTGGCTATTGTATTTGGCGTTTTGATAATACCGCTCCTTGCAATGCCTTTTTGGCTTCAGGGTTCGGCAACCCCGGAACATGGCGATGGTGAAGCTGATGAAAATTTATTGCCACCACCACGAGTAGAATTGATCCTGCCGCCACCAGCCCCTCCCTCACCAGAGCAGTCTTCCCGCAGCATAGAGCCCCGAGTAGATACAGCGGCAGCTGAAGAACTCGCTCGGCAAAGGGCGGAATTCGAGGAACAGAAGCGGGCTGCAGAAGCCGAACGCGCCGCACGAGACGCCGAAAATGACCAAAAGAAATGGGAGCGTTATCGGTCACCAATGGTTGTATCGGAAGCAGGCTCATCTGAACCTGCTCCCATTGATCCCACCAAGATGCCGGAAGAAACTGCTAAAGGTGTTGCAACGTTTCAGGATACCAATCCGAACTCACTTCTTTTAGGTGCTTTATCGGCAAAGCCGGTTGAAGTCTCCATAGCAGAGCGGGTCAAACGCATTGATGCCCTTGTTCCGCAGGGAACCATGATACGCGGTGTGCTGGAGACTGCCGTTCAGACAGATTTGCCGGGCATGGTGCGAGCAGTAACCACCGAAGATGTCTGGTCATTTGACGGGCGAAGGGTGCTTGTTCCTTCTGGCACGCGCTTGATAGGTGAGTATAATGCCGGTCTTGCACAAGGGCAGACGCGGGCATTCATTGTATGGACGCGGCTCTTGCGAGCTGACGGGGTTTCCTTGAGTCTGGGTTCGCCGGGAACAGACGAACTGGGCGTCACGGGCTCTGGCGGTCATGTCAACAATCACTATTTCAAGCGCTTTGGCTCTGCCATCCTATTGACCACCCTATCCGCTGCACCGCAGTTGTTGGCTGAACCATCTTTGAGTGCTAGCCGTCGGCGACGCTCTCAGCCCATCATCACGAAGACGACTGATCCGGCGACAAATATAACCACGCAAATCATAACATATCCCGATGATGATGAAGACAGCATTGGCGCGAACCTTGGTCAAAAAGGCGCGCAAGTGTTGGCTGAGGGTTTTGCCCAAGTTGCACAGGAGGCTCTGAAGGGCACCGTAAACATCCAGCCAACGATCAGTATAAATCAGGGGACACCGGTTGCGATTTTCGTCAAACGCGATCTCGATTTTTCCGATCTCTATCCTGATCCGGTCATGGAAAAGCTCAAAGAGCTTAGGCGTGGGCGTCATGGTGCCCGGGACGAAAAGTGGCGCGCTCCTGTTTATAAGGGAGGGTTGCAGTGAACTTCACCGCGCCGTTCTCCGAGTTAATTGATCTGGCATTCGCGCCACTGCGCGATTTGTTGCGTGCACCGGATGTTATCGAGGTGTGCATCAACGAACCGGGTAGCTTGTTTGTTGAACGAGCGCGGGATTCAGGCCAGTCAGTAGCGGGAATGCAGCGCTATTCAATACCGGAATTGTCAAGCGACCGGATTCGCTTCATGGCCGAACGGGTAGCCGCTGCGAGCCATCAGTTCATCAATGAGGAAGAGCCCTTGTTGTCAGCGTCTCTGCCCGACGGAGCGCGCGTTCAAGCCGTGCTGTCTCCTGCAGCGCCTGCCGGTGGCGCAATTGTTATCCGCCGACAGGTCGCACGTCAGCTTAATCTTGCAGATTATGCCGCTTCGCATGCGCTGCAGTCTGCCCGGATCACGGATAGCACATCAAGCCTCACTGATGATGAAAGCGTGCTGTGTGAAATTTTGGGGCAAGGGGATATCGAGTTTTTCCTGCGGGAGGCGGTGAAACGCCGAGTGTCCATCATGGTCTCGGGTGGCACAGGGTCAGGAAAAACTACATTTCTGAATGCTTTGATGCAGGAAATTCCAACCCATGAGCGGTTGATCACCATCGAAGATACGCCTGAGTTGAAGCCGGGCCAGCCAAATCATGTCCAGCTTATCGCAACGCGTGGCAATCAGAATATAGCGCGTATTGATCCGCGCCGTTTGGTTGAGGCGTCCTTGCGCATGCGTCCGGATCGCCTGCTGCTTGGCGAAGTGCGAGGCGGGGAAGCTTTGGACTTTCTTCAAGCAATCAATACAGGTCATCCAGGTTCTCTCTCCACGGTGCATGCCAATTCCCCGCAGTCGGCCTATAGTCGTTTGGCCTTACTGATCCTGCAAAATGGAGCTGGCGGCTTTGGCTTGAGTAAAGCAGAGCTTGTGGAAACCTTGCGGGCAACTTTGCCACTGGTCATCCAATTAGGACGGCATAATGGCTCTCCTGGCATGTTGACCGAAATATACTACGATCCTTTTGTGCGGCACAGGGGTTGTATGGGTATCAAGAGTTCCGAACCCTTGCATCTTCAGCGGCAAGGCTTTGCTCCTGTGGGGCGGCCATTATGAAAAACCGTATCATCAATGTTCTAGTGTGCATGCTTTTTCTCAATATTGGACCTGCGTTGGCGCAGGACAATCGCGAACCTGTCAAAATCACAGTTGCAGCGCCCGGCGCAGTGATTGATCCGGAGCGGTTCGGTCCAGCTTCTCCTGCAAAATCCTGTGTCGGTGCCTCACCAATAGATGCCCGACAGGGCGAAGCAATCGTCCGTAAGGTCGCTGAGGAAGAAGAGTTCGATGCGGATCTGTTGGTTGCAATCGCACGACGGGAAAGCGGCTTTCGTATGGAGAGCGTTTCCGATGCGGGAGCTGTGGGATTGATGCAGCTAATGCCAGATACCGCGAAACGCTTTCAAGTCGACATTTGTGACCCTGAGGACAATGGGCGCGGTGGTATCAGATATTTGCGGCTACTTCAGAAGAAGTATCAAAATCCAATTTATGTCCTTGCTGCCTATAATGCGGGCGAAAGCGCCGTGGAGCGAAATGGCGGTCTGCCGCTTTACCCGGAAACAGTTCAGTATGTCTCTGCCGTCCTGACAGACCTCTATGGTTGGCAGCCATTTGCCAAGGGCTCTCCAAGAAAGCGGGCACACCAGTCAACGGATCACAATCAAACACCGGACGGCAATCCGGAAACATGGAGCCAAGGCTTCGTTCTTCACGTGGAGTAATATTGTGTTTTTTCAATCGCGCCTTTTTAAACTTCTCATATTTGTCCTGGTCACTTGCTTCGCCAAGGAAGCCTTCGCACAGAGTATTCAGCCCGTTACCGGTATGCTCGAAACATTGATTTCGGTGCTTACAGGGCCAATTGCATCAATGCTTGCAATCCTTGCCGTTATAAGCTGCGGGTTTCTAGCCTGGAGCGGCCGCTTTACCTGGGGCATTGCGGGCTCGGTGATAATGGGCATTGTTCTGGTGTTTGGATCGACGCAGATTGTTGCATTTTTCCGCAGCGCGCTGGGGCATTGATCCAATGGTCGAAGAAGCGCCCGAAATGACCCCGCTTGTCAAGGCTTTGACCCGTGCGCCAACCCTGTTTGGGGTGCCCTATATGTTTGCGATGTTCAACATGGTTGTAACTGCAGTCATATTTCTGGCGACGAAAAGCTTGCTTTCACTGCTCCTTGTCTTGCCCATTCACAGTTTCGGTTATTTTCTTACGTTGCGTGATGAGCAGATATTCAACATTTTGAGGGTTAAGGGATCGAAGACACCGCCACAATCGCAAGCCTTGTGGGGTGTCAGGAGCTATGCGCCAGGAGAGCAGCTTTGATATCGCGTTTGGTACGCAAGGAGATGCTTCACGGCGCTCAAGCCACCCGCGAACGGTCGGTAGCGGCCCACATCCCCTATACGAGACACGTAGATGACAAGGTGCTGCGGACCAAGGACGGCCTGCTTCTGAGTGTCATGAAACTGGAAGGCTTCTGTTTCGAAACCGCTGATATGGCGCAAATCAACGCCAAGTTGGAAGGCCGGAATACAATCTTGCGTTCGCTTGGCAATAGCCGTTTTGCTGTCTACGGGCACCTGCTTCGACGGCGTTTGATACCGACGCTGGGCGGTAATTTCGAGAGTGCGTTCGCCGATGAGCTGAACCGGCGCTACATGGCGCAGCTGCAAGAACGTCGCATGTTCGTCAATGAGATGTACATCACCATTGTTCGGCGTCCACTGCGGGGGCAGGTAGGGTTGATCGATGCGCTCGGCAAAAGAATCTTTGGCAAAAAAGCGGAAGCCGGCGGCAGGGCGAGGCAGAAGAACTGCGTGAGTTAAACGATGCTGTGTCTGGTGTCCGTGATGTGCTTCAGGACTATCAGGCGCGCATACTCGGCATTCGTGAACCTGCGCCTGGAAGCTATTTCTCAGAGCCGTTGGAATTTCTGGTACAACTGGTGAACGGGTTGGAGCCCGTGCCGATGCGATTGCCGCGCATGCCGCTTGACGGCGCTCTGGCGATGAAACGCATTCATTTCGGTCGCAATGCCGTTGAATTTGTTGGTGCGTCACCTCCTGACGACTCTCGTATTGGTGCAATGTTATCGGTGCGGGAGTATCCAAGTTATACGGGTCCTATGCTTCTGGATGGATTGCTGAAGATTCCGCACGAGTTTGTGGTCAGTCAAAGCTTTGCAATTGTCGACAAACCCGTTGCGCAGAACCAGATGGAGCGCGTGTCGCGGCAGATTGCCATGGCAGATGAGGCCGGATCAATCGTCGGCAATCAACTTGCCGGAGCGCGCGATGAGCTTTTAAGCTCACGTTCAATTTACGGAGAGCATCATCTGTCGGTTATGTGCCTTGGAGCGGACAAGGCGGAACTTGATCGTTGCATTCGCGCAGTCGGATCAACTTTGACGGATCAGTCCGTGCTCTGGTTGCGGGAGGATTTAAACAGCGAAGCGGCGTTCTGGGCACAGTTGCCCGGCAATTTTTCTTACATCGCAAGGTCGGCGATGATTTCCTCCAAAAATTTTGCGGGGTTTCTATCGCTGCATAATTTTCCAGCGGGTCAATCCACCGGCAATCATTGGGGCGGGCCGATATCACTGCTGGAGACAACCAGCCAGAGTACGTATTTCTTCAATTTTCATGTACGCGATCTTGGTAATTTCACCATGATTGGACCCTCCGGTTCGGGAAAGACTGTTGCCCTTTCATTTCTGATGGCGCAATCGCAGCGCATTAAACCAACACCTCGCTGTGTGTTTTTTGACAAGGACCGCGGCGGAGAGATTTTTATCCGTGCACTCGGTGGAAATTATGAGGTGTTGCAGCCAGGGGTGCCGACAGGTTTCAATCCGTTACACCTGCCAGACACAGCTGCCAACCGGGAGTTTCTGTTTCAGCTTTTTTCGCTGATGTTGCGGCGCCCACATGGTTTGACACTGCCGGCGAGTGAGGAGGGTGTTATTCGCACCGCAATTGCCCACATCCTGACCTCGGCGCCCGAGGCTCGGACATTGCCGGCTTTTGCCACTTTGTTGCGAGGGCGCATTCGTGCTGGCGATGATGACCTCCTGGCGCGCTTTGAAAAGTGGCTGCGCGCTGATCAATTGGGGTGGCTATTCAATAATCTACAGGATCGGTTCAGTTGGTCGTCCGTTACCGGATTTGACATGTCAAAGATATTGGATGATCCCCTCACGCGAAGCGCGTCGCTGATGTACATCTTTCACCGTCTGGAGGACTTGCTTGACGGCAGCCCGATCTTGATTTTTCTGGACGAGGGTTGGCGATTGCTGGACGATGAAATATTTGCGGCCTTCATCAAAGATAAGATGAAAACGATCCGCAAATTCAACGGCATTATAGGCTTTGGCACTCAGAGCGCCGCAGATATCGTGAACTCCCCTATAGCGAATACGCTCATCGAACAGAGCGCGACCCACATGTTTTTTCCAAATCCGCACGCAGATGAGGACAGTCACGGCGGTTCGCTCGGACTTTCTTCGAGGGAAGTCAACTGGATTAAGACGACCGATCCGTCGAGCCGTTCATTCTTGATCAAACATGGTCGGGAATCAGTCATTGCGAGACTGCGGCTGAGCGGGATGGACGATCTGCTCAAAGTGCTGTCCGGTAGAGCGGAGACAATAAAGGAGCTTGACGTATTGCGTGAAAAACTTGGCGACGATCCTGCAGGCTGGCTACCTGTTTTTTGCGGACAAGGAGATATACGTTGAAAATTCTCTATCGGGGCCTTTTGCTGTTTGTCCTTGTTTTTTCCGTCGCCTGTTCAAGCCAGTCCAGACTGAAGACGCCATGTGCGCTTCCCGCATCGGCCGCAGCCTTTGGGCCTGATGATTGTGGGCCGCTTCTTCCCGTCAATGAGGCGCTCAATCACGCCGTTCTGACCACACAATAGGCTCGGCGAATGGAAGCATTCACTGCGCTGTTCTCCAATATCGATAGTATGGGCAAAGATTTTAGCGGTGCTGTCTACCGGGTTTTTGCCGCCTATCTGACACCCGCTATGGGCGCGCTTTTGGTGCTCTATCTCATTTTCTGGGGTTTTCGTTTTTGGCAAGGACGCGGCGATACCAACCTCTTGACGATGGTCTTCAAGCTGTTGCGTATGGCGATCATCTTCGCGGTGGTCGCACAATGGGGGCCGTTTCAGTCCAATGTGATGAAGGCTATAGAGGGAACGCCTTATTTCATAAGTAGCGTCATGCTGAATAAGATCGTCAACCCGCGCAGCGGTAAAGTGATGACATTGGGGACGCCAGCGCGCGACCTTGCCGATGTCTACAAAGGCGCGCTCATGGCATCGTTAAAGATCGAGGCAGCAGCAGATAATGTTGCATCACCCTCTCCCGTGACATCTACCGAAGAGACACAGGCTGTGCCGGCGCAATACAAGAACAAGCAGCCGGTTCTCAAAGACCCAAATGACCCCTCAAGTGTCGTGCTAAGCTCGCAGTTTCATTCCGTTCTTGTCTGGATAGCTGCTGCACTTTTCGTCGGATACGCAGCTGCATTGTTCCTGTTTGCCAAAATTGCTCTGTGGATTCTTCTTGCTTTAGCACCAGTCTTTATCATTCTGCTGATGTTTCCCGTGTCGTCACGCTTTTTCTCCGGCTGGCTGTCCGGGCTCATACAGACCGCGCTCATTCCCGTTTTTCTCTATGTTTTTTTGAGTTTCTATATCTTTGGTACTTTCGACATCATTATGGCTTTCATGCAAGTTGCCAATGATCGCAATGCAGTGGTGACAATGAAAGACACGGGGCCTTTTGTCCTGTTATGCTTTACCGGTCTATTTCTGCTTATCCAGATCACACCTCTCACGAGACGGATTGCGGCCGCAGGCCAGGAATGGTTCGCCAATGTTTATGATATTGCTGGAAGCGCCATCCGTGCGGGCTCGCATGCCGTCGCCAAGAGATCGGCCAACGACACAAGTGGAACAAGTCCTGTGGGGACGCAAGGGCATTTTGGGCCTCCCAACGTAATGGAGACAAGCTTGCGTGAAGTTCAGGACAGAAATGCTGCGATAAACCGGCAAAACCGCAATCGATAGCAGTGCATCAACCAGCTTTGATTGCTGATCCGATCAAGGCTTTTTGGCGTGTCAGGCAGTCTGCCAACCGGAAACGATGTTCAACTGTCCTGCGTGCGGCGACGCGCAAAGGCATATAATCGTCCGGCTTGTGCAAAACACGTAGGATGGTGTCGGCCAAAGCATCCGTATCATAAAACGGAACAAGCAAGCCATTTTTCCCCGAGCGAATGATCTCCTGCACCGGGGCAGTATCCGATCCGATTATCAAAGCGCCACATGCCATAGCCTCCACGACGGACCAGGACAGGACGAACGGATAGGTCAGATAAAGATGTGCTGTGGAAATTTGATAGAGCTGACGAAGCAGATCATGCGAGATAGGGCCTGTGAACAAGACGCGGTCGGCCGGAACATTGTGCTGCGCCAGCATGGCGTCTTTCCACGAACCTCCACCAGATGGCGGTTTGCCATAACTGACACCGTCGCCGCCCACGAAGATAAAGAGAGCTTCGGAATTTTTAGCAAGAACTTTGGATGCCGCTTCCAGAGCTTGCGGAAAACCGCGATAAGGCTCCAGGTCGCGGGCAACGAATGTTATGATTGGCGGGTCCCCTGCCCTCAGAACGCGGCCGTCCGGTAGACGCAAGGAGGCATTGCGGTCGGGACGAAAGCGTTCGGTGTCCACGCCTTCATGGCAGACCGCGATGCGGTTTTGTGCTGCTGCTGGATAGAGGCTCTTCTGCCATTGCGTAGGGCTGATGCCTCCGTCGATGGCTTCAAGAGAGATAAGCTGGGCTATATTGCGCAAACGCAGGCGCTTGCGCGTATCTGCGTCGGGCGTGTCATCGGGTGCAAACCCGACATCAGCGCCATCAGCTCTATAGAAGAACTCGCAATATCCTATCGCGGGAACGTGTGGCAGCACGTCCTTTACGAACATCATGCTGCCCCAGCCTATATGGCCGATAACGATGTCTGGCTGCTGGTCATGGCGTACCATAGCTTCGAATGTCTCAGCCACGCGATGACCAATCCGGATATGGTGGTCCGGTATACCCAGATGTTTTGCCATCTGAGTATCCGATCGTGGGCCGGGCTCTGCCCTGTGTCTGATGACACGGACCGATGGGAGGCGTCGGTCTACAGTCTCACAAACGAGGCTGACATCGTGTCCGCTGGAGGCAAGATGCTCAGCTAAAGCAGAAAATTGACCGAAGCCACGTCTGTGCACGAATGCCACATGCATGATTTCAGTCCTTTTCGAGCGTCACAGCATATGCTGGACAGATATTATATGCCGTAACGTGCAGCATTACCCCACACCAGTTCAAGCCGATGTAATGTTTGAAATGCGATCTCGAGATTGCGCAGATCACCATCATCCCTCGCCAGAACCCGATTATAAGCGCCCCCGGCATCGCGCAGATTGGCACAAAGCTGCTCGCCCTTTTCCGTCAATCGGATCCGGGCAGATCGTTTGTCCCGCTGGGATGCTACCCTGTCAATATATCCCCCATCAGCAAGCTGCTTCAGATAATAGGAGATATTGGAGCCGACATAATGGCCGCGGTCAAGCAGTTCTCCAACGGAAAGCTCAACGTCACCGATGGCCAGCAGAACCATCGCCTGGGCTGGCCCAACGTCTTCAACGCCGAGTTTTGTCATCTCTGTCCTGAGCAAACTCGCGAACCGCCGATTGACCCTCTCGATCATTCTTGCCAGCTCAAAAACGTTTACAACTACTGTATGAACTGGATGTCTATGTCCCTGTTTTTCTGCGGTAATTTCGGGGAAATTGGCGGCATCGTAGCCGTCAATAGATGTTTCGACTTCCACTTCTTCATGCAGAAGTTTTTGTATCATCTTGGTCTCCATGATCAAGTTTACTTCAAAATTTGAAGTAAGTTACAAGTATGTTTTCGGTTCTCCTTTGAATATTTCCCCACCGTAAGAACTTTTTTCTGTCACATTCTGCGCAGTATTACTTTACTAGTCTATGGCCTTAGACCAAGGTCGTAGGAGCTAAACCGCAGCTGTGTCATTTCCAAGGCAGAAGTGTATGGTAGATACTCGTCAAATCAATGAGAATGGCAATAGCAATGTTGGAAAAAAAGCGATGACACCTACGGTGCCTACGCCTCAAACACTCATTTTCAAAGCCCGCCGGGTGTTCTTGGCGGGGCTGCTTTATGCTGTCCTGTTGAGTGCCTGCATCAACATTTTGCAGCTGACAGTCCCGCTTTATATGCTGCAGGTTCATGACCGTGTTTTGAACAGCCGCAGCACGGATACGCTGCTGATGCTGACGATTCTTGCGATTGGCGCATTGATTGTTTACGGCATTCTTGAATTCATCCGTGCTTTGTCATTTCAGGCAATGGGCAGTGCATTGGTTCGTCGGCTCAACCTTCCGGTTCTTACCGCCGCGGTGCAGGCGTCGGTCGACCAAGGGCTTCCAAAAGCAACACAATCCCTGCGTGACCTCACCGAACTGCGAACATTTCTGACGTCGTCCGCCGTGAGCGCTCCGCTGGATGCTGCATGGTCTCCGATTTTCCTCGGAGTTCTTTTTATGCTGCACCCAATTTTCGGGATCATTGGTATTGTGGCCGTGATCATTATGATCTGCTGCGGTGTTGTGACAGATTTAATGACCCGCGGCCTCGTGAAGGATGCGAATCAGGCGAATATCGAGGCGATTTCCAAGATCGGTGCAACACTGCGCCATGCTGAAGCCATTGAAGCCATGGGCATGCTGCCCGCTTTAGCGCGTCGGTGGCGCGGTCTTCAGATGAACGCGCTGGACCTGCTTGACCTCGGCGGAGGACGCAGCCGTGCCATGAGTTCCATCACGCGTACATTACGGTTCATGATTCAGGTGGTCACGCTCGGCACAGGCACATTGCTGGCTATGGAGCAGGAAATTTCGCCTGGTGCCATGATTGCTACGAGTATCATTGTCGGGCGACTTCTCATGCCATTCGATCAGGTCGTTGAGACGTGGCGGCAATGGGTGAATGCTATCGGAAACTGGCAGCGGATTCAGTCCTTGCTGGCACAGAACCTTGCGGTGCGCCAGACAATGCCGACACCGCGTCCCCATGGGGATCTTATCATAGACAGGCTTGTTTATGCCGCACCTGGCGTTGAAATGCCCATTATCAAAGGAATCTCATTTGCTCTTTCTCCGGGCGAGGTCCTCGGGATCGTAGGCCCCTCAGCCGCCGGCAAGTCAACGCTGGCCCGATTGATGATCGGTATCGTGAAGCCCACCTCAGGCGGCGTTTTTCTCGACGGTAACAACGTATATCTTTGGGAGCGTGGTTCATTTGGTGAAATTGCCGGCTATCTGCCGCAGTCAGTGGCGCTGCTTGAAGGTACGATCAAGGACAACATTGCACGCATGGGGGATAGTGATCCTCATCGGGTTCTGGAAGCTGCCCGATTGGCAGACGTGCACGAGATGATTGGAAGGTTGCCGCTCGGTTACGATACGCCTGTTGGCGACGGGCGTTTGACGCTGTCGGGCGGTCAACGCCAGCGGATCGGGCTCGCACGCTGTCTTTACAATCGCCCTCGCCTCATTGTTCTGGATGAGCCCAACGCCAATCTCGACGCTGTGGGTGAGAGGGCATTGATGCGTGCCATAGAACAAGCACGCGATGACGGTGCGATCATTATCATGATAGCCCACAGACCAACAATCATGCAGGTGGCAGACAAGCTTCTCGTCCTCGAGGATGGCCGTATTACCCAATTCGGACCACGCACAGATGTTGTCGCCTCGATAACACCGACCGCCTCCAAGAGAGCGACTGCGTCATGACCGAAAAAATCAATCTCCCCAAACGGGTTACACAATTGCTTGCCCCGCGCGCTGCATCGACTGGCGATAATCTGCCTACGAAATTCGGCACGGTTCGACCTGAATGGGTTACAGACCTCGAGCAGGAAGATGCAAAGAGCCCGTTACGCAAACTGATCATCGCTGGAGTTGCCACAATTGCCATCGCATTTGGCGGATTTTTTGGTTGGGCCTATTCGGCCGAGCTGGGAAGCGCTGCGGTTGCAGTTGGAACGGTAATCGTCGATTCAAAACGCAAAACCATCAGTCACTTTGAAGGAGGCATTCTCGACCGCCTATTGGTTCAGGAAGGCGATGTCGTCAAAGTTGGTCAGCCGTTGGTAAGGCTGGATAATACAAGGGCACGCTCGGAGTTGAAATCCCTGCAAAGCCGCCGCGTCGGTTTGATTGCAAAGCTTGCCCGTTTGCGCGCGGAACAGGCGAGCGCAACTGAAATTGAATTTCCAAAAGATTTTGGCACAGGGGATGATGTCACCGCACAAAATGCCATGAAGGCAGAGCAGATATTCTTCCAAAAACGCTCTTCTCAGAAGAAGAGCCGTATTGATGTGCAGCAAAAAACCATTGAACAATATACCGAACAGGCCAAGGCGTCGGAGGCACAGATTGCGGCAACTGACCGGCAGATTGCGCTTATCACCGAACAGCGCGATGCAATCGCCAGTCTGGTCAAAAAAGGATTTGCCCAAAAATCCAAGCTAACCGAGATCGATACGCGATTAAGCGAACTTGCAGGGAGTCGCGGTGAATACGCGGGTGACAAGGCCAAGGCAGAGCAGGCAAAGGCGGGTGCTGAATTTTCGCTCACCGGCATTGAAAGTGATGTACAGTCAGAAATCGCAGGCGAAATTACCACCAGCCAGACCGACCTTGCAGATACGGAAGAGCGGATTGTTGCTGCCAAAGACGTAATGCGCCGTGTTGAAATACGTTCGCCGCAAGCTGGTATCGTTGATAATATCCGTTTACGCACCCCTGGTGGTGTGGTTGCAGCTGGCGAGGCAATACTTGATATAGTGCCAGAAAATGAACCAATGGTCGTCGAAATGAAGATTAGTCCGCGCGATATTGATGGCGTTGCTGTAAATTCAGCAGTTCAAGTCAAGTTGACGGCGTTTAATCAACGGTCGCTTTCACCGCTTGACGGCAAAATAACTTATGTTGCCGCTGATCAGCTTATCGACGAAAAGAGTGAAACGGCCTACTTTGTGGCACGCGCGGAGATATCGCCCCACTCACTGACAGCTAACCCGTCTGTCAAGCTCTATCCTGGCATGCCTGCGGAAGTTCTGATCGTCCACAAGGCACGCCGTGCTATTGACTATATAACTGGCCCCATCACCGATAGCTTTAACAGAGCGTTCAGGGAAGATTAGGGATCAGGCGCTGGTATTGCTGACGCCAGCGCCGTTATTTCAAAATTAAAAATAAATTACGCCTAATAAATATGCATAACTCAAGTATATTGAGTTTAAAGCAGAATTATAAGTCTAATATAAATATGTCGTAATACATTCATGTAATAAATTGTTACTATTGATTGCCACATTTATATTCATAACATATGTTGCATTTCGATTTGGTGCAGCGCACAATCGTCAAAGCACCAGGTCGCCGGGGAATTTTCCGGCAATGCGTAAACTCAATGCAGAGCAACAAAGGAGAAGCAGATGGCCACTTTAGAAGGCGGCGCCTACGACGACGTTTTGTTTGGCTCCCGTTTTGATGACTTCATTCATGCCAATGGTGGGGATGATGTCGTTTTTGGTGGGAACGGAAGTGACACAATATTCGGCGATGACGGGGATGATCTCCTGTTCGGCGGCAACGGAAATGATTCCATTTTCGGGGGCGCAGGCAATGACATCCTGTTCGGCGATAACGGCGATGACGTCTTGACCGGCAATGAAGGCAACGATGTTCTGTTTGGTGGTCGTGGAGACGATGTTCTTCTCGGCGGCGCAGGCAATGACATCTTGTACGGCGGGCAAGGTGATGACATCCTTTCCGGCGGTGCTGGAAACGATATACTTTCTGGCGGTGCTGGCGATGATACACTCATTGGTGGCGCAGGCAGCGATACGTTTGTCTTCAACGGCGGCGGCGGCAACGACGTCATCCTAGATTTCACTGCCGGTGAAGATCATCTTCAGATTTCGAGTGGCATCAATGGAACGGATATCCAGTCGGCTGAAGATGTTGCTTCCCATGTTACCCAGGTTGGTGGTGACGTAGTTGTCGATCTTGGCAACGGCGACTCTGTCACACTGGTTGGTGTGAACGCTGACGATGTACTCGCAAACCCAGGCGATTTCTTCGTCGTTCACTAATATCGATTTATGGCGTGCCCTGTCTCCCACAGGGCACGCTTTTTTTCTCGCGTTGCGCAGTGAGTGAAAGGGCAATTTGTTGCACCTAGACCATTCAACGGACATTGAAGACCATATACAGGACCTTTCGATCTCGCGCCTTTGTGCCGACGTGGCTGTTCTAATATGGGATATTCCAACGCCATCCAGAGCTTCGACGAAATGCACAATCGAAGCGTCAATTCCGTTGGTGCCGCTTGTCAGCCTCAGCATGCCGCTCGAAACCGGCGGCCAGCGCATGTTTTGGGCAATGCGGACAAAGGCCGATCCCGTTGCACTCAGACTTTCCAATGGTAGTTCAACCTCAGACCAGGAAGTGACGCTTTATCCTGCGTCAGAGCTTGGTGCTTTTGATATAGAGCGCGCTCTGAGCAATATCGGCCCGAGCGGACATATCAAGCTGCTCAACAATCTGCTCGGTACATGGCGAAGCGCGTTTCGCCTTTCGCAAAATTCAATCTTTGCCGGCGTCGCTCGCGAAGTAACAGTCGCGCTTGCACCCGAGCCGCGCGAGGTACGCAGCTGCGGACAGCCAATTGATGGCCACCACTTGCTGGAGACTGGCCTCGACCCAGACCTTGGTACAGTTACTGCAATATATGGCATTAGCGGCAATTCGGTCATTTCGCTCCCGGTAAAGCTGGTCATTGGACCTGCGGCCAAAAAGGGCTTGCAGCAATGCCATCTGCTTGTCGAATCTGCCCGTCCTCTTCCCCAATCGTTTCGCTTGGTCATTTCAGGCAAGAATGGTGTTGCAGTGCGCAAGCTCTCGGACAATACCAATGCATCCGATTTCCAGAAGTGGTGGGGAAAGAAACAAGGGGATGCAAGTCTGCGCGCCTTTCTTGTGCGCCATCTCGCAAAGATGCCCGGTGCGGGGATCGCAACTGCAGTTGACATGCAGATACGGGCACCGCTTTCGGCCCGCCAGATCGGAAAATCCGCTACGCAGCCTTCGGGGGAAATCGATCTGGCCCTCGCATTGGATGGCGGCTTGCTGGTTGGAGGCTGGACGAACGATCCCTCCGGAATGCTCGCCGGTATCGAATACGTAACTGAAGACGGAACAGCGCTTCCATTGAAACCCGACCTCTACAGTTTTCCAGGCAAAACCGGAAAAGGTGAGGACGCATCGCGGTCTGACGTGACGGGTTTTGCCGCTTGGCTGCCTCAGGTAAACAATCTTGGACCTTTGTTGCAGCCGCGGTTCCAAATGAGACTGATTTCCGGTGCGACGTCTGCACTCGTGCCACAGATGCAGCCTTTTGAGGCGGGTGCCCAACGCAACTGCATATTGCGCGCGGTTCCGCCCCAGCATGCCAAGGCACACGTGTTTGACAGAATTCTGGCGCCAGCCCTGCGGGAAGTCGAGCAGAAGATAGGAAAGATAGTCAAGATCGCCGATGTGAAGGATTACGGAGTTATGCCGGAATCCCCGTTGGTTTCGATTGTTATCCCGCTGTATCGCAATCTCGATTTTCTGCGTTTCCAACTTTCTGCTATGGCGACGGATCCTTGGCTCGTTGAGAACGCTGAAGTCATTTTCGTACTCGATTCCCCTGAAATTCAGGATGATACCGAGCACATGCTGGGTGGGCTGCATATCCTTCACGATTTACCGATGAAGCTTGCAACGATGAACCGCAATGGCGGTTATGCGCGGGCATGCAACGCTGGCGCCAGCCTCGCTAACGGCACAATATTGGTTATGCTGAATTCGGATGTCGTCCCCTGCAAGGCCGGCTGGTTGGACGAACTGATCAACCCGTTGTTCAAACAGAAAAAGCTTGGCGCTGTCGGACCCAGGCTGCTGTTTGAAGATGGTTCGTTGCAGCATGCCGGGCTTTATTTCGCCCGCGACCAACGCGGAGTATGGCTCAACCATCATTTCTACAAGGGAATGCCTGGTGATTATGCGCCAGCTCGGATTGCCCGCTTTGTACCGGGCGTCACCGGCGCGTGCCTGGTGACGCGAAAGGATATTTACGACCTCGTGGGAGGGTTCACCGAAGACTATGTGATCGGTGATTATGAGGACAGCGACCTTTGCCTTAAAATCCGCCAGATAGGGTTCCAGATTGCCTATGAGCCGAATGTCGCGCTTTACCACTTCGAGCGGCGGTCAATACGCCGGAGCTCCGATTATATGCGGGGTCTCGCCAGCCAGTACAATTCGTGGCTCCACACACAACGTTGGGATCGCGACATTTCAGAACTGATGACAAGTTATCTCGACGAGACGAACGAGGATACGGTCACACCATTTGTTAGTAAGAAGTCCGAAAGGAGCGCCGCTTGACCGAGGTCATCGCACTCAAAAAATCACCAGCGGATCATGTCCGGGTCTATGATAATGATTACGTCGAATGGCTGATGGAGACCGTGTTGAAGAACCGGTTTCTCCCATGCCCTGAATTGGAGAGCATATTTGTTGGGGACGGCAGTTATCAGGCCGTTGGCGCCGAGTTTCTTGGCCATTTCATCCGCAAGGGTGGGTTGGAAAAGACAGACCGCGTACTGGACATCGGTTGCGGCATTGGACGGATGGCAGTGCCGCTGACGCAGTTCCTCGACTTTGAAAAAGGCAGCTATTGTGGCATTGATCCGGTGGCTGGCGGTATAGAATGGTGCAATCAAAAGCTCAGTCCGGTCTATTCGAACTTTGAATTCCGCCATGTGGACATTGCGCACAATCTGTACAACCCAAAAGGCGCAATTGACGGTCTTGAACTCATTCTTCCTTACGATGGAAATCAATTCGATTTTATCATCATGACCTCCGTTGTCACGCATTTGCCGGATGAAGAAGTCAGTGCGTACTTACGGGAAGTCGAGCGTCTTCTTGCTCCGGGCGGCCGGCTCTTCATGACAGCATTTGTCGTTGACAAGGTTGCACAGGACAATGTTTCCAAGAAACGTGATGCGCGGCTTGGCTTTCAACGTTATGACGATGGACCCTGCTGGTTCGTACCGGAACTCCCACCCCTCGCAGCTGTCGGTTTTGATGACGGCTTTCTGGATCGGGCAATCACGGGCGCAGGTCTGAACACGGTCCTGAAATCATTCGGGCACTGGCGCGGCATCTCTTCGGATCATTATCAGGACCTGTTCGTTGCGGAAAAAGACGGGCTTGGCCAATGAAGGTTCTCGTTGCCGCCCATAATCATCCTGCCCTCCATCCTGGAGGGACCGAGATTTTTGCGCATGATCTGTTTCGGGCGTATCAACGGGCTGGCTGCGATGCACTTTTCCTCGGTGCGACCAATCATATTCACCGCGAAGCTCGCCCCGGAACCAGTTTTCAGAGCATCGGCAACACCGGTGACGAGATTCTCCTCTGGTCTGGTCATTTCGACCGCTTCTTCATGAGCCAGGTCGATCTTTATGGCATCGTGCCGGATATTGTGGAACTGCTTCGTGACTTCCGGCCGGATGTTGTTCATCTGCATCATCTGCTGCTGCTCGGTGCAGAGTTTCCCCATATCGTCAGACGCACCCTGCCCGATTGCCGTATCGTCATGACGCTGCATGATTATTACCCTATCTGCCATCATGATGGTCTGATGGTCCGGACAGCGAACAAGGAGCTTTGTTACGGAGCAAGTCCTGACCGTTGCCATAGCTGCTTCAAAGACATTGCGCTCGACAAGTTCGTGCTGCGCGAGCGACATCTGAAATCACTGCTCAGCACAGTAGACGGGTTTGTCTCGCCAAGCGAGTTTCTCAAGCAGCGATATGTTGACTGGGGTCTGTCAGAACACCTTATCAGCGTGATACCGAACGGACAACCCGAACGTACCCCGGTCAAACGGCCGGAGGCTGCCCGCTCCAAACCAGTCTTTGGCTATTTCGGCAATCTCAATCCATGGAAGGGCACAACAGTTTTGCTCGAAGCGGCAAAGCAGCTTGTATCCGAGGGATTGGACTTTGAGTTGCGGGTTCATGGCGCAGCACCATTTCAAAGTGAGGCTTTTGTTGCCGACATCGATCGGCTTTTCGGCGAAACATATCCCTTTGTTCAGCGGCGTGGAGCCTATCGGCGCGAAGATATTGCGCAACTCATTGCGAGTGTCGATTGTGCAATCATGCCTTCGATCTGGTGGGAGAATGCTCCATTGGTCATTCAGGAAGCACAGGGTCAGAATTGCCCGGTAATCACCAGCAATATTGGCGGTATGGCCGAAACAATCGAGAACGAAGTAAACGGTCTGACCGTTACTCCCAATGATCCGATGGCTCTGGCTTTTGCTATCCGGCGTGTCGCAGAAGATGCCGATTTGCGTCAGCGGCTTTCCAGTCATGCGCGCCACCCCGACACTATTGCCATAACAGCAGCAAAGTATCTCGACCTGATAGGGACATTACGCTCGCACCGTGTGGCAGCAGCCTGAAAGGAAGATCATGTCTATAGCGACACAAGTCCCAGCGCAGGCTTTATCACAGCCCACTGCCGCTCCCGTGCAAGATAATGCACGATCACCGAAGGTAGAACCGATGAAGGGCCGGGTCGACGCAGTTGACGATGGACGTCTTTATGGCTGGGCCTTCGATCCATCTGCTCCCACAGTGCGGGTGACAATCCGCGTACTGCTAGACGGTAAACCGATTGCTGAAGCAACAGCTGATCAGGATCGTCCTGACTTGAAGCGAAGCGGTATTGGTGATGGCGCACATGCGTTCAATGTCATGTTGCCGCAATTTGCATCGATAAGGGCGGCGGAACTGGTCGTGGTAGCTATCAATGCGGCAGGTGTTGAACAGGCTTTACGTGTGCCCAAGCCTGCTGAACAAGCGGCTGAGGCACTTATAGCCGCGCCAATGACCCGTATATTGGACAAGCTTGACATGTTGATGGCCGCGCAACGCCAGTTGCAGGTCAATCAGAGGTCGCTGCAACGTGCTGCACCGGTGCTCGATGGCAATAGCGGCGGCTCTTCTGTCGAGGGGCTGGACATTGGCAGTTCAATTGAAGCGATGCGCGGTGACGTAAACAATCGCCTGACCGAACTTGATGTGCATCTGATGCGCCTTGACGGAGTGGTTGGCGGCCTGGAGAAGCGCATTGAATCGCTGCAGAAGCGATCCAGTGGCGAGGTGAAGCCGCTTTTCCTGCTGTTGTTCGTGCTTGTCGGCTTTGCCGCCGGGGCTCTCGTTTCCTTGTCGGTACTCCACTGAACCTTTGGAGTAAAAGCGCTTGCGAGACGATAGAAACATATTGCCGATAACCAACGCCGCCAAGCCAGCAGGAAGTCATTCCATTGTCATGGAAGGCGAGATGGTTGTTGGTTGTCCCGTCGACGATACGCTGGTGCTTGTCATGGGCATAGGAAATTTTAACTCGGAGCAAGTGGCGCTGTTCCTCAATGGCGATCCAGCACTCAGTCTCAAGGCAACACTGGTATGCTGGCCGCTCAAGAATGCCTCGCCAGCCGGTACTCATGGTTTTGTAGCTGTTGTTCCCACTGGCATATTGCGCCGCGCATCACTCAAGACCATCATGTTCCAGCACAGGGCGAAGGTAACGCGTTATACTTTTGCCAACAGGGCGGCTTCGACTGGCGATCTGATCGCTATGATCGCGGATCTGGCAGGATCAAATCTTCCATCGGTCATTGATGGGCTTGTCGAGGCCTTGATATCCGGACCGATAGGGCGAAAAAAGCTCGCAGCGATTACAGTATTGTTGCAGGCGGGCGCGCGTTCGGATGGATGTGTTGAACTTATCGGTGGCAGCGATGAAGGCGAAATCTTCGTACAAGGCTGGGCACAGGACCTGACACCGTCAGTGACGCGACTTTTCATCAGCGGACGTGCATCATCTCTGGCGGAATGTGTAATATCGGTGTTTGCCCGCCCGGATTTAAACGATCAAGCGTCAGGTTTTGCCGGGCTTTT
Source organism: Phyllobacterium sp. K27 (assembly GCF_054796155.1). Classification (NCBI taxonomy): domain Bacteria; kingdom Pseudomonadati; phylum Pseudomonadota; class Alphaproteobacteria; order Hyphomicrobiales; family Phyllobacteriaceae; genus Phyllobacterium; species Phyllobacterium sp. K27. Next base: position 27,033 of record NZ_JBTWND010000004.1, read on the forward strand.
GCTTGCCAACGAAACAGTCGAGGCAAGCGATATCGAGCGGCTTTTGTTTCGCGGGCGGCGCGGATGGCGTTTCACTGAAGTGTATGACCGGCGTCTGATTGTTGGTGCGCGGGAAACGCCCAGTCACGTGCGTGCAATCCTGCCGCGCGTTCGTGGCTCGACAGAAATATTGCTGCGGATGCGTTCGGCTGCCAACCGCTTTGACGGAACAGAGACAGTTTCCAGCCTGCCCCTTCCGGTCCGCGCCGGCATTGACAATGTCCTGCGCGTCGATGGCAGTGGTCTCCTCGTTTCCGGGTGGCTGCTTGATCCCGACAACCATATTGAAAGTGTAAAATTACGCCGTCATCGTGGTGAGAGCCAGCTTGATGGCAATTGGACGCGTATTGACAGACCCGATGTCACTGCCGAATTCGACAATCGCGCCCCATTCAATGCTGGACTCGATCCGAACCGTCATGCGCACGGATTTGTTGCCTTTGCTCGGGAACTTTCCGGTGACAGCACCGCTCCTTTCTATCTGGAGCTTTGTCTTAGCGATGAGCGGCGCGCCTTTATGCCTTTGACACCGATCCGGGTTACATCGCGTGAGGCTGTGGTCAGACAGATTCGCGCGATTGATCCAAATGCATGGGCGCTTCGCCATATCGTTGATCAGCAGCTTGTGCCACTTTTGCGGAATGTGAGTCGCCCTGCTCCGGAAATTTTCGGCGTCGCCGATGTTGGTGCGTTTGATGACAGTAAAGGTCCGGCGCTTATCATCGGCATTGACGAGAGAGTTGAAGAAGTCGGGCCACTTATTGCTCTCTTGGCACTTGATTCCGAAACACAGTGTCTGCCGATTGTGATTGCCGGTGCTGAAGATATTATCGATCGCATTGGGGTGCGGGTGCGCAGACTGGCGCAGTTTTACAAACTCAGTGTCCGGTTGGTGTCGGCAAGCGGCTCCGAGGATCTCTATGATGCACTTGAAGTCGGTGCGCGGGCGGTGTCTTGCGAAACGGTTGTGTTTCTCGCTGCGTCGTTGCTCCCCCGAAACAAGGGCTGGTTCAACAAATTGCTGGCTGCATATGAGACGCGCAACAATTGTGTTCTCTCGCCCACCCTAGCGTTTGAGGACGATTCCATACGCTGGGCGGGGACATGGGTGGCTGGCGCGCAGTCGGATCGCGCCTTGATCAGCCGTTATGCGGGTTACCCCATTGATGCAGTGGCTGGTATGGCTACGACAGAAGTTGCAACGGCAACGTTCGAATGTTGCATCATGCCGCGAGAAGCACTGTTTTCGGTGGACGGCTTTACACGCGGTTACATGGGAACACATGAGAAAGGCTTGGACCTTGGGCTCAAGTTGAAGCAAGCGGGACTTAAGTCCTATTGGCTGCCATCGGCACAAATGCTGGGCTCTGATGATCTCACGGTATCCGAGAAGGCCTCCACGGTCGCGCTGATTGAGCGGATCGACAGACAGATTTTTGATGCCCGATGGGCCAAGAGCTTTGGGAAAGAGACTAATCCGAAGCCGGAGAATCCAGTATGACTGAACAACTCCGCGTTCTGGTAATTTCTCATGCACATCCAAGTATCTCTCTTGGAGGCGGTGAAATTGCATCTTACAATTTGCACAAGGGCTTAAACACCCTGCCACGGGTTCAATCTGTATATCTCGCGCGCGCCGGACATCCAATACCGCGTCACGGGACCACTGCACTCATGAGTTTGCGGCGCTCCAGCGATGAAATTCTATTTCATTCGGACGAGTACGATCATTTTTATCTTTCAAACAATAACACGGACGAAATTCGTCGTGATCTTTTGCGATTTGTCGGGGATCTCAATCCGCATGTGGTCCATTTCCACCACGTATTGGGGCTCGGTTTGGAAACACTGTACGCTATTCGCGAGGCGCTGCCCAAGGCAGTTATACTGATGACTTTTCATGAGTATCTTGCCATCTGCAACAATGACGGACAGATGGTCAAAGCCGGCACGTCCAAACTATGCAACGAAGCTTCGCCCATCGATTGCCATGCCTGTTTCCCCGATATCCCGCCTGCGCGGTTCTTGAAACGCGAGAAATTTGTTCGCGGCATGCTTGAACTGGCTGATGCCTTTGTTTCACCAAGCAGTTTTCTCGCCGGGAAATATGCGGAGTGGGGTCTTGATCCGGAAAAACTGCATGTCATTGAAAATGGCGTGTCGATTGACAGCGTTACGCCGCCGCGGGAACTCTCCGGACCGAAGCCACGGCGGAACCGGTTCGCTTATTTCGGCCAGATCACGCCGTTTAAAGGCATAGACGTATTGATTGATGCGGTCTCGCGAGTACCCGAGGAAGTATGGGGTGAAGATACGAGGCTGATGATATTTGGCGGAAACCTTGAAAAGCAGCCCGCAGAATTTCGGGCGCGTATGGAAAAGCTCATGGAGGATGCAGGCTCTCGCGTACGCTTTCACGGTGCTTACCAGAATAACGAAATGCCTCGCCTGATGCAGTCAATCGATTGGGTATTAATGCCGTCAATCTGGTGGGAGAATTCTCCGATCGTTATTCAGGAAGCATTGCATCATCGTCGTCCCATTATCTGCTCAAATATCGGGGGGATGGCAGAAAAGGTGCGGGATGGACAGGATGGCTTACATTTCCGCGTGCGTAGTGCCGAAGATCTTGCGGACCGGTTCACTGAGGTTTTGAGTGATCCGCTTATCTGGGATCGACTGCATCATTCAATTCGTCAGCCGACCAACTACATTGATTGTGCGGAAGAGCATGTTGCCCTTTATGCGAAATTGCTCCGGTCCGTTCATCAAGGCTCAACCAAAACAACGGCAGCGAGCGAAGTCGTTCTTTCACAAGCAAGTTGATTGCTTTCAAAAGTTACAAAAAGGAATACCCTATGGCACGTGTACTCGTAATGAGCCCATCAGGCGAAGTTTACGACCACGATAATGTTCGCTGGTATCAGCACAGTGACATTCAAAGATATATTGACCATTATCATAATATTGGTGATGCCTTTGTCTTTGACTCGTCACTCAAGCTGATGAACTTCGAGAAGCTGCGGGAATTACCGCTCGGTGAGCCAAACTTTGATCAGATCGACCGGCTGAAAGAAGAATACGACTATGTGATTCTGCGTGGGTCGAACTATATTCATCAGCATATGGGCTGGCCGCATGCGATTGCAGTTTTGAAGCGCCTCGGATTGCCGGTAATCGCTTGGGGTATTGGCGCGCAGGCTCCTGTGGAAGGACAGATACAACTCCCAGAAGATCTCAAGACGCTCCTGAAAATCATGGCGGATTCCACGGCATCCATTGGGGTGCGGGGGGCCTACTCTGCTCAGGTCCTCAAGGATATCGGTATCGACAATGTGCGGATCGTTGGGTGTCCGACTGCATTTCGGCGCAATGATCCAACGTTGAAAGTCACCCTTCCTCCGCTTGAGCAAGTTCGCAATGTAGGTCTTACGGTGCGCCGTGAGGTCTCTCCGGCCTATGCTCGTGATATTGAGCGCTATCTGACATTTCATCGCGATCTGATCAAAGACACGGCAAGCCGTTTCGATGTGACGCTGATGGCGCAGGGTGAAATCGAGGAAAAGAAGCTTGTATTTGGGACTGACGAACAGAAGGAAGATGCCATTGCGGCGTTGAAGGCCAATCGATGGGCTTCCGACTGGTATCTCGATGATGCAATAGAAAAGCTCTACCGCGAGCGGCTCTTTTATTCGGATGTCGTGGCTGACTACGAGAATCTGGTGCGGACAAAAGACCTTGTTCTGGGCTACCGCCTGCATGGCAACCTTATGGCTTTGGCCAATGGCGTGCCTTCGATCTATTTTACCTATGATAGCCGGACAGTTGAATTTGCCGAAACATATCAGATACCCCGCTTTGATGTGTTCGAGGATGGGGAATTTCGGTTGGAGGATTACTGGGATCAATCATTGTTCGATAAATACAATGATGCCTGGCATCGGACTTACGGCGAAATGCGCAGATTTCTCGATGAGAACCGGGTCGATCACAAAATGGTTGAAACAAAAGACAGCGTGCCGGATTCCGTCCGGCGTGTGGCCTGAACAGAATTCATTAATTGGCAAAAGCCAAAATCTTCAACAAAGCTAGAAACAACCTCCCAGGAGTTACCAATGAGCGTTCTTGTTACAGGCGGTGCAGGCTATATTGGCAGTCATATGGTTCTTGCTCTGAAAGATACGGGAAGAGATGTCGTTGTCCTCGACGACCTTAGCTGTGGGTTCGAATGGCTGGTTCCTGAAGGTGTTCCTTTTATTCAAGGTGATGTAGGCGATCAGGAATTGGTTGCAGAAACTATCCGCAAGCATGGCGTCACCGCGATCCTGCATTTTGCCGGCTCGATTGTCGTTCCCGATTCCGTCAGTGATCCCCTAACCTACTACCGCAACAATACGGTGCAATCACGGGCATTGATGGAAACGGCTATCGCGGAGGGCATCCGGCATTTCATCTTCTCGTCAACCGCTGCTGTTTATGGCGAACCAGAGCGGACACCAATCACCGAGAGCATGCCTCACCAACCGATCTCACCCTATGGAACATCCAAGCTCATGACAGAATGGATGTTGCGCGATGCCGCTACCGCTCATACGGATTTTCGGTTTGTTGCTTTGCGTTATTTCAACGTGGCTGGTGCTGATCCAAAACTGCGTTCGGGCCAGTCATTTCCCCGGGCAACGCATCTGATCAAGATTGCAAGCCAGGCAGCAACCGGTGACCGCCCCCATATCGATGTCTATGGCACCGATTATCCAACCGCTGATGGAACGTGCATCCGCGATTACATTCACGTCAGCGATCTGGCGGAAGCTCATCTTTGCGCACTCAATTACCTTGAGGCGGGCGGCAAGAGCACGACGGCAAATTGCGGTTATGGTTACGGCTATTCAGTGCTGGAAATTATTGATGCTGTAAAGCGTGTGTCGGGGGTGGATTTTGCCGTCAAGATGGCTCCTCGTCGTGCTGGTGATCCGGCAATACTGGTGGCTGCAAATGAACGCGTCCGTAACGAATTCGGTTTCACACCGAAGCGGGCAGATCTTGATAAGATTGTAGGTGATGCACTCGCTTGGGAGCGCCAACTGCAAACAATGCGGCGTGAAGAGCAAGAACGCGTGGCCGTCTGATTCCAGCCATCTGAAATTTCAACCCGGCCATATTGGCCGGGTTGAAAACGTACTTGTTCGCCGAAATATTTCAAATCTTGAATTAAAGTCATAGTATAATATAGGCAAGTTATTATTATAATAATCCCAGATTGATTAGAGAATAATGGCAAACAGTTGAAATAATTTTATTGTTGCACTGCAATAGAAATATGTGACAATCTTCACGAAGTTGCCATTTTATATGTATAGAAATCAAAAATCTAACACATCAATCGATCAAGGGTCCAGAATATGACGGTTCAGACTTCGTACAAGCTTTCGCCGGCTACGAAATCTTCGAAAAACATTGATCTGTTAAAAGAACCGATCCTGTTACGCTTGGGTATCGATCATGATGATTTGCCCATGGAGCTCTCCAATGCGGTAAGAATTCTTGGATTCGAAGGAGTGAAAGAAGAGGCCGCCATTTTCTCTGATGAGGCAGGAGGCAAGGCCGAGGCCTTCGAGGCGCCGCTGTGCATCCTGGCCGTCCTTCTAAATCCCGCACATAGAGGGCGCGAGAAGCGATTGCTGGAGTGGCTCAAGGGTCGCGGCATTGTCGAAGAGCCGGTGATCATCGAATGGCGAGCCGGCAAAGAGATCGAGACGGCGGGTATTCTCATCAAGAAACTGGCGGCAATGCTGGCTTCGGATGCACGGCGGATGGTTAAATCCAACCGCGAGCTTTTAACCTTGAGAACCCTGAATGATAACCTTCAAAATCGTTTCGCCACCGTTGAGAGCTTTATCGATCGCAAGGGAATGCAACCCTTCGAGCTAGCTTTCTCCAACGAGCCCGTCACGAGTTCGTCTCGGTCAAACGTGCTGGCCGATGCTTCCTTTGACGGCATTTCACAAATTCTTCCCGTGGCGAGCGCGGGCGTTAGTGCCGTTGCCATCCATTTCGATCGCGTGTCGCATCGCGACGACGCAACGCTAAATGCTCAGCTTGTAACGATGGAAGATATGTCTATCGTCGAGAGTTGGATTATTCCGTTACGGAAGCTCAAGCATGGCTGGAATTACCTTGGTCTTTCCAGAACCCTTGCGGGATTGCGGCGCACTTTGAGCTTGCGATTGCAGGTCGAAGGCGCCGATGATGAGTTACCTCTCTTGTCGCTCGGTGGACTGCAACCGCTGGAAATGTTTCAGGTTCGCGATGCTGCCAATGACGTGCCGCTTCTGAAGAACAGTCTGGCTATACAAGTCTGGTGCGGGATGCCGGGCGTTGTTCTGCCGAACTGGGCCAATTATTTGCCGGCACAGTCGGAACAAGCGCGGGAAGGCGGGTTCAAAGAGATGCCAATGGCGTCAAGCATTCTTGATCTCGCTACCTTAGCAAACACCGATGAGATTTCTTTTGAGTTCGCTGCCATCCTTCCCTTGCCGGAAGAGAAAGCGATAGGCTGTCACCCTCCTGCAACGGGAATGACAATTGGCCAGATCCCCGCAGCATGCCCTCCAAAAATATTGAGAATTTCGTCCGATGTCGTTGTCGACAACGAAGAGTCGCAGGATGTCGAATTTTCGATCGTCATCGCCGCAAGCCTCGACAATGCGCAGGCCCTTTTTTCGGAACAGCGCACGGTGGAGCCGGGAGAAGGATTCTCGGGATGGGTCAGTATTGCACCGGGGGAGAACAACCGGATCAGCGCCTTCATCGATGATCAGATCGGTGTTTGGCAAAATATCTATTTCGCAACGCGGATGAAGACGCCAGGTGACAACAGTTTCGCTTGGGCCAAGTTCCGTAATGTCAGCCTCATGGTCAACGGATAGTCTCATGCTGGACCAGATAAACCGTCTACGCGAGAAAGTAGCAGGTCAGTTGCCTTCAGGCGAAGAACCGGAGCCGCGTTTTTCGCCGAAAGTTGCGGTCATAATTCCCGCTTATAAACACTCTGTATTGCTGGCTGAAGCAATTGAATCGGCGCTGGCACAACAGGCACCGTTTGATATTGCTGTGCTGATTGTAGACGATGGTTGCCCTTTTCCCGAGACTGGCGAAATCGGGCGTACCTATGCCCTGGCGTATTCGAATGTCTTTTATCTGCGCAAGGCCAATGGTGGACTGAGCTCAGCACGCAATTACGGGATTGAGTTTGCACTACGCAATTTCGAGGAGCTTGAAGCGGTTTACTTTCTCGATGCCGACAACCGGATTACGACGACCGCTCTTCGCGATATTCTTGCTTTTATGAAAGCGGATGACAAGGTTGACTGGATTTACCCCAACATCGATAAGTTCGGGATTGAGTGGAACGGAAACTACACGACACAATACTCGCGTCTATTGCATCTGACTTTTGATAATATTTGCGAGGCTGGCAGCCTGGTTTCACGGCGTATGCTTGATGCGGGTATTCGCTTCGATGAAAGCATGACATCCGGGTTTGAAGATTGGGACTTTTGGCTGCAGGCAATCGGGCGCGGGTTTCTCGGTGCAAACTATCCCTTTTTTGGGTTTGAATACCGCCAACGCGCTGAAAGCATGCTTCGCGATTCCAATCGCACACGCGAAGGTATTCTCACCTATATCCGGCAGAAGCATAAGAAGCTCTTCGCCACGGAAACTTTGTTGACGTGGGAGCATCAGGAAGCTCCTCGGTATGCGGCAATCGGCATGGGTGCTTACGCAGTCGATATGTTTACCGACCCAACGGTCGATCATGCCAAATGTAGTCTGGAAGATTTTGTGACCCGCTTCTGGGCCGCAAAGACCGAACCCGAAACATTCGGTGTTCCGCCATTCATGCTCTGGATGACCGCTGCCCATCGCGAAGCGCTAACACGCCTTGGACTCATCCATAATCTATTGTGGTTGAGTGAGCGTATCGCCGAGAAGCACCACTTCGTCGCGATCCGCTTTGAACGCAATAACGCCAGAATGGGAATCGACATCCGTACGATCAGCGATGCGGAGCAATTGACCGATAAGCCCTTCGGCTGGATGTGCACATTCGATATTTTTTCAACCTGTGCAGATGATACTTCAGATGACTGGATACGCTCGCTGCATAAATCTGTCCCTTCGCCGAACGTCGTAGAAATCGTGGTGAGTGGTCCATTTACGGCACGCGAAATGCAGAGCACGGCGTTATCGTCGACAAATGCACTTCTGGCCACGCTTGGTGCGCTGCGGGACGCTGGATATCGCTCAAAGACAAGGAACCGTTGGCTTTGGCGGTCTGTTTATTTTCCCAACCGGAGCCGCTATTTCGAGCTATTGCGCCACGCAGTTGGTGCAAAGCCTGTCATGCCACGGTTGCCGCAGGCGACTAACCCGTTGCGCGTCGGATTTCTGTTGCCGATCGCCAGCTTTGGCGGCGTCGAAAAGGTGGCCTATGCGGTGGCCAATGCTTTGAAGAGCGCCGGGTGCGAAGTGCATCTCTTCCTGTTTGGCAAAGCTGTCTACAATCGCGTCCCGGAAAATGACGGCGTATTCAAATCCGTTAACTTTCTGTCCGACGATTATCCACTTTGGGGTGGGCCTAACAAATTTGCGGGCCATGACCTGATGATGGGGCATGACGAAGCAGCTAAGGCCGAGCAGATCATGGGTTTTCTTGCCGGTCTTGATGTCGTCATCAACAATCAGGTGGCACCCGTGAACGCCTTGCTCGGCGATCTGCGCCGCCGCGGCGTCAAGGTTCTGAACTATGTCCATGTGCTGGATAAATCCAGAATGGGGCGTGATGCCGGTCATCCTTATCTCACACTTGCATTTGAGCATGTCTACGATGCGATTCTGACCTGCTCCAACGATATGGTCGAGTGGTTGCATGGAATGGGTGTGCCGATAGCAAAGCTCATGCATATACAAAATGCAGCAAGCTATGCATTGGCGGCCAAAGAGCGGGAGACCATGTTGTCGGCGCGGCGGACCAAAGCTCAAAAGGACAGGCTCAACGTGCTTTTCCTTGGCCGGTTGGATGCACAAAAAGGTATTGAGCGCCTGTTCGCATCCGTCCGCGATCTGCGCGAACGCCAGGAACCCGTCGACTGGAAGATAATCGGCAGCGACGTGATGGATGCGGGTGCAGGCGGATCGTGGAAGGACCGGTTTGCAGAAATCGGCGTACAGGTTGAGCCGCCGGTATTTTCAAGCCGCCATCTCAATAAGGCATTCACTTGGGCTGACGTTGTCGTATTGCCGTCGCGCTGGGAGGGAGCTCCGCTGACAATTATCGAGGCCCAGCGGCTCGGCTGTGTGCCGATTGCCACGGCGGTAGGTGCCGTCGATGAGCTTATTGATCATGCCGTGGACGGACTGCTTATCCGGTCCGAAGATGACACAATAATCATCCGCGAACTGACGGAAGCGATTTCTGCCCTGGCGACCGACCCTGATGCGTTGCAGCGTCTATCAGAAGCGGCAGCTATCCGAGGTGGTTCCCTTGCCTGGGAAGAAAGTGTTGCACCGCTGGTAAAGCAGTTGAAGGCATGGTTCCCCGATCGGCTGCCGCAGAGCCTTGAACAAACTCCACAACTCTTGGAGCAGGCCGTTGTTCCAATCTCCTCCAGCCGCGTTCACCGGGTTGAGGTGACAACACTCGATGAAGATCAAGAAGACCATAATGAAATTACCGAAATCAGGCCGTTGCAAATCGCTGCTGCCGGGTCAGCCAATATGAATAATTTGAGGAACTAGCGATGAAGAAACTTTTCGTTCTGAATGGTGGTGCTGCGGTCAAGCCTGGCAACAAGGCGGCTTATCTCAAGTTTGAAGATCCGCTTGCGGCCTTCAACAAGGGCGGCATCAATACGGGCGACGTGCTCGTCTATGATGCCACGCTCAAGGCGCTGGCCTATGATGAAATCAGGAACGTGCAGTTTTCCCACGCGGGAAATGAAAAGCTGTGGCCACAGGATGACAGCTATGAAGCCACCGTTGTGCGTGGATCAAACTATCTGACCGAGACCGTTGATCTTGGCCACGTTGTACCTTTGCTGAAGAAACTGAAAGGTCCGGTCGTTGCCATTGGCGTCGGTGCACAGGCTGGCAAATACAAGAAACTCAATGTTCCGAAAGGCACGGTTGAGGCCTGGAAGATCATCGCTGACAAATGCGAAACGATCGGCGTTCGCGGCTTCTACAGTGCCGAGATATTCAACGATCTAGGTATCAAAAATGTGCGCGTTATCGGCTGCCCTAGCTTTTACCGTTCATTGCGTCCTTCGATCGCCATCAAGTCGATCGACCCGGAGAAGGCACGTATTGGCCTGACACTGAACAAATATCTCTCCGCAGATTATGCAAGCAATGCGACCAAGACCAATCGCATGCAGCGGGCTTTGATTGATGCGGTTGCAAAACGTCCGTCCAGCAAACTCTATTCACAGGGTGAGCGGGAAGAGACACTTGCGATCTTCTCGTCGGGCAAGGAGAAGCAGGATAATGTCAAAGCCATCCTGACCAAGTTCGGACTGCTCGGCCATCCCGAAGCTGAGGAAATGCTCAATAACCGCATGAGCGCGTTCTTTGACATTGACGAGTGGGCAGCAGATGCCGCTGCCAATGTCGATGTTATGGTCGGCTTCCGCCTGCACGGCAATGTCATCGCCTTGCATCAGGGCATTCCGGCAATCTTCTTCACCTATGATTCACGCATTCGCGAATTGTCTTCGCTCTTTGCGATCCCTTCAATAGAGATCGAGGATTACCTCCCGATCAATCTTGAGAAACTGCTTGAGAAGGCCGATTTCACCAAGGTTCAGCATATCTACCGTCAGAACTTTGCGGAGTACCATCGCTTCCTGACGGAAAACAAGCTCAACCACGTCTTGCCCAAGCCAGTGGCAGCGCCAGCAGACAAGCCGCAATCGACGCCTAATCTGGTTCAGGTGCCGCATAACATCCATGAGGCCGTTTCGTGGTTCCGCAGCGAGATCGATTTCATGACTGGTGAGGTTGAAGTGCTTCGCAATCGTGCCTGGAATCTTGAAACCAGCCTGCGTAGCCTTAAAGAAGCGCCGGTGGCAAAGGTAGCTGCTGAATGAGTGAAAGCCGTGCACGACTCAGCCGGCGCTCCTTTCTGGCCCTTGCAGGCTTTGGGGTTGCTTCGGCTGGTTTGCTTGCACGGCCCGCTCTTGCCCGTGCGCTTTGCCCGGATCTGCCTACTGCATTGCAGCGCGCATCCGGGGATTGGCATTTGTCGTTCACCGATGATTTCACCGACAATCCCGGTTTTGATCAGCGGTGGGTAAAAGTTACCGACGGCGGCGGTGAGACCAAGTCTGTCCGGCGACCGGAAAATGTTACGATTTCCGGTGCCGGGCTTTTGTTGAAGCTGGGACGAAATCGCGATGATCAGCGTGGCAACCGACCATTCGTTGGTGGCTATGTTCGGACGAAAGATTTTCGTCAGCGATATGGCTACTTTGAATGCGAGATGAAAATCGCCAATGAAGCGGGCGTCAATAATGCATTCTGGCTGACCTCCGTGCCGGAAAGCGAGGGGGACAAGCGTTTCGAACTCGACGTGGTTGAAGCGAAGTTTCCAAATCTCGTGCATGTGACAGCACGCCAGTGGTTGCCGGAAAAGAAGGTGCTGTCGAAGAGCTACCGTCCGCGTGTGAAGCTGGCAAACGAATTTCACCGTTACGGGATGTTGTGGAGCGAGGACAGCTTCAAATTCTATTTCGACGAGAAGAAAATCTTTGAGGCCGTCAATGATTTTGCGCATACGCCAGCGCAGTTACTGTTCAGCAATGCAGTGGCATCTTTCGCAGGGAAAGACGATGGCGATGTCGACGGGGCTGCGACCTCGATTAGAAATATCCGTGTCTTTCAAAATACCGATTGGCAGGAATTGCAAGTCAGGAGATGTTCATGACCGATGATTTTACCTCAACGTCGCGCGCCGACAAAAGCAAGAAATATCTGTTGGGCAAGGATGGGTGGATATTTCTCGATCACGATTCCAATCGTGTCATCGATCAGATTACCGGACGGCATATTCTGGATCAGAAGGGTGTCGAAGCCTGGCGTAAATTGATCCTTGAGCGCGATGCCTATGTTTCTTCACTGGGCGCACAGCATCTGGTTTTCGTCGCCCCAAACAAAGAGCTGGTCTATTCCGAGCAGCTGCCTGATTGGGTTGAGATTGCCGACACAAGACCGCTCCACCAGATCATGACGGCGCTTGGACCGCGCCGCGCATCAAAGATAGTCTATCCGCTTGAGGCAATCCGTGCAGGCAAGGCCAAGGGCCTTACCTATCCCAAAACAGATACGCATTGGAGCGGTTTTGGCGCCTATATAGGTTATCAGGAGTTTTGCCGGGGACTGTCGCAAAATGGCATTGAGCCGCTGCAAATCGAGCCATCGCGCATTTCCTTCGAGGAAGTTCCTTATGTCGGCGATCTAGGCATAAAGTTTGAGCCAGCGGTTTCGGCCCCTACCCTGTCTACGAGAATAGAAAAGGCGGCCGGGAAGCTTTCCTTTGACAATCGAATCCCGAATCGTGGGCGTATCCGTGTCTTCACCAACAAGGATACGACATTGCCGCGTTGCGTCATGTTTGGCGATTCCTTTGGCGGTAATCTCCTGCCATTTTTGAAGGAGAGTTTCAGTACGCTGGTCTATATCTATGGCAAATCCTTCGACCGGGAACTGATTGAAGCTTACAGGCCCGATGTTGTCCTGTCTGAATTTGTCGAGCGCTTTCTAATCGATCCTCCTGTCGATACGCCACACTTCAGCTATGCGTCCGTTGTCCGCTCCAAACTGAAGCTTCTATCGCGGGATGATCTGGCGGAGGCAACCAAGCAGACGATGCAGGTCTCGCCTGCGGTCCTTCCTGTACGGCCAATCTATGAAGCGTTAATTGCGGCCCATAGCGGCAAATCGATCAGCGCTGCATTGATAGAGGATCTGAAGAAGCATCATCCGGATAATCCAGAAGCGCATCATCTGATTTCGACAGAGTTATCCCGTCTGGGCGAGCGGCTGGACGATGCCAAAATCTATGCTGAACGTGCTGTCGCTGCCGAACCGTGGAATGCACGTGCGCGCCATCAACTGGCTCTGACATTGATGCGGCTTGAACAACCGGAGAAAGCCGAAGAACAGCTTCGAAAAGCCATCGAACTGGATAGCAGTGTCGATTGGTGGAACTATCAGCTTGCACAGGTTCTGTTCCGGCAGCAAAAGCATGCAGAATCTGTAGAGATCATGAGAGATTATCTCTCGCGCCGTCCTGATTCCGCAGATGCCTGGCAGTTGCTTGGCCGGTGCCATGAGGCACTTGATAATATTGAAGAAGCTGCCGAAGCTTTCGTGCGCGCTTCGGATGCGAAGCCGGAATGGACGTGGCCATTGCTCAAGCTTGCCAATCTGCGGGTTCACACCAAAACCAACCCCGAGCAGGGTCTTATCGCTACTGACCGGTTGCTTGAAACGCTTTTCCAAGCCCGACAGAGAGCAGAAATTTATATGCTCCGGTCACAATTGCATGAGGTCAATGGAGATAGAGCCAAGGCTACCGAAGCTGCAATGCGAGGCGCGGAACTGGCGCCGGATTGGGACTGGGCGGTCAAGACGCTGGATCGGCTAAGCGCACAGAAAGTGCCTGTTCGTTCTTGATCGTTCACTTTTCAAAGAACAGGTGTGGTGACCCCTTGCCACGCCCGCTTTCGCGTCTGGCTATTGAGGTGGTGGGAAAGACGGGCGGTCATCGAAGCGCGTCTTTGTAGTAGTTCAAGCGATCCGAAGACCGCCCGTCCGGCGATTTTTCATTCTGCCGTTCCGCTTGGGAGGCCTCGGCGTCGGGGAGTGCCATTTGCGGCACGCCATGCGTCGCCTACTCGCCCCTTAAAGTGCTCGTCCAGCACGCGCCGTTCCTGGTAACGGCAGGGGAACCCTTGGACAGAACCTCCCCGGATGGCGGGTCCGTAACCCGCCATCGGAGGCGCCCATCCTTCCCCAAACTTCGAACGGCTCCGGAAGCTGTTTCCCGCGGGAAGGACAGGAGCAGAATAATTCAGAGCGGGAACTGTTGGATAAGTTTTTGGAAGATTATTTTTTTTGAGGATGCAGTGATGTATTGCGTGGTTCGACGGGGCTCACCATGAGGAAAGTGAGCGGGTTGCAAGCTCATCGTCAACGTTTCAGCTACATCGCAAATACGGTTTCCCTGCAATCACCAGTCCTCCTCATGGTGAGCCCCGTCGAACCACGCACAGCGCCAATGCAGCAGAAACAAGTGCTACTGCCATCAGCCACAGGTCATCTCGTGGGCAATGCGGGGTACTTCCCCATGTGGGGGTTCGAAGGACGGAAGAGACAAGTGGCTCGCCCCGGGACGCGAAGCGTCAGGGAGGGGGGGTGGTTGAAGGGAGCCAACTCTTGCAACGTTGGCGACTGTCATTGCAACCCACCCCCCTCCCTCATGGTGAGGTTGTCGAACCACGAACAACGTCACAGCCGACGATGATTTTTGATTTAGATCCCCAGTCGAATTGTGACAAATCCAGTCAACATATGGAAATGATTGGGTAATTTCCAGTGCAATTTTATATTAGAATTCTTCTAATATATTGTTATTGCTTCGTTTTTCGATGCGGTCTATGACTCCGGCGATTTTGCGTGGCAGCCCTTAGGGCGTTATGCAAGCTGAGGTTGATAAATGCTGGTTCCATTTCTGATAATGCTCCGCGAAGGCATCGAGGCGGCTTTGATCGTCGGCATCGTTGCCAGTTACCTGAAACAGACAGGGCGTGGGGCCTGGATGCCTGCGGTATGGATCGGCATATTGCTGGCGATTGCACTCTCGCTATTTGTCGGCGCGGGCCTCCAGATGGTAAGCGCTGAGTTCCCCCAGAAAGCGCAGGAGTTTTTTGAAGCAATTGTGGGCGTCATCGCGGCTTTCATATTGTTGTCCATGGTGTTCTGGATGCGCAAGGCAGCACGGTCGATCAAATCGGAGCTGCACGCCTCCATTGATAATGCACTCGCGCATTCATCGGGTCAGGCCACCGCCTTGATTGCCATGGTATTTTTTGCCGTAGCGCGTGAGGGTCTGGAGTCCGTATTTTTCCTGCTCGCCATATTTCAGCAGAGCACAAATAACGATGCTCCACTCGGCGCATTGTTTGGCATTCTCGTATCGATTGTTCTTGGCTACGCTATATATGCCGGTGGTATCCGCCTCAATCTTCGCCGGTTCTTCTACTGGACCGGAATTTTTATTCTGATCGTTGCTGCCGGTATCCTGTCAGGGTCACTGCGTCATTTTCACGAAGCTGGCGTCTGGAATGGTCTTCAGTCCGTTGTTTTTGATTTCAGCAATATTTTGCCGATTGGTAGCCCGCTCGGCACTTTGCTGTCGGGTATATTCGGTTATCAGGATGCACCGACACTTGGCGAAGTGATTGTCTATATCGGGTTTTTGTCAATCAGCCTCTTTTTCTTCCTGCGTCCTGCAAGTGCTCACAGACCTTTAACATCACCAAAACTTTCCCGTTGAATTGAAAGAACGCCGAATGACGCGCAATACAGGTCCAGCTTCCCCTGCCCCTTCGCAAAAACTGATGAAACTGGCGGTTGCCGGTGCTGCAATTCTGGTCGCTGCAGGGGCCGGAGCCTTCTATCTTGCGTCGAAGAATATGAAGTCAGGGACACAAGACAACGCAATCGTCGTGACAATCAAAGATGGTACTTGCGATCCTAACGCCATCACCGTTCCCGCCGGCCGCTCCACGTTCAAGATCATCAACAATTCCGACCGTGCGCTCGAGTGGGAAATCCTTGATGGCGTTATGGTTCTTGAGGAACGTGAAAACATTCTTCCAGGCTTCACCCAGACGATGCAGGCAAAACTGAAGGCCGGTGATTATGAAATCACTTGCGGACTTCTCAGCAGCCCGCGCGGCACATTGCACGTTACGCCATCAGCAGAATCGGAAGCTGAAGCGGCGCGCCCTCCCCTTGTTTCCTTTGTTGGCGCGCTTGCCGAGTTCCAGGTGTTTCTGATGACCCAGACCAATAGTCTGGTGAAGGCGACAGCCGCGCTTGATGCAGCAATTCAGGCGGGGGATCTTGAGAAGGCGCGCGCGCTTTATCAAACGGCCCGCATTCCCTACAAGCAGATTGAGCCAATGGCAGATATGTTTGCTGATCTGCACAATGCCATCGATCCCATTGCCGATTATCTTGAGAAGCGTGAACAAGATCCTGCATTTACCGGCTTTCACCGGATTGAGTATGGGCTTTACGCTTCCGATAGTCTTGATGGGCTGGAGCCGGTTTCGGCGAAACTGCTGGCTGATGTAACAGCCCTTAAAGATCGCGTGCGCGGGCTGCGAATACCTCCGGAGCAAATAGCCAAGGGTGCTGCCCGCCTCATCGGCTCAATCGCCGATACGAAGATTGCCAATGGTGAGGACCATTATTCCAAAACCGACCTGGTTGATTTTGAAGCCAATCTGTCTGGCACATCGCGCATGATGGCGCTTTTGAAGCCGATCGCAGTTCAGGCAGCGCCAGCAGTTGTGGCGGATATCGAAACCCGGCTTGCCGAGGCCAACACGACCCTGACTGCAATGAGTGGTGCGGAAGGATATCCCGCCTATGACAAGGTGACGAAGGAAAGCCGGGAGGTACTCGCGCAGAAAATGAAGGCTTTGGCTGATGCTATCGGCAAATTGAATATGGCAGTTGGTTTGGAGTAATTTAAGTGAAAAATGATACTGGAAAATTTACAACGACACGCCGTACCGTGCTGTTTGGCGCGGGCTCCGCTGTGGTTGCGGGGCTATCGGCCGCAAGCGCCGCAGAAAAACAGGGCGAACAGGTTACGGATGCTCCAGTCAGTGACAAAACGCAGGAACGGCAGTCATTTTACGGCGTACATCAAGCCGGCATAGTCACGCCACGTCCCGCAGCAGGTATGGTTGCGTCTTTCCATGTGCTTGCAAAGACACCGGAAGAAGTCGAGCGACTGTTCAGAACGCTGTCGCAGCGCATCGCTTTTCTGATGCAAGGTGGAAGGCCGCCGGAGTTCGACGATAAATTGCCGCCATCGGATTCGGGCATTTTGGGCCCTGTTATCCCGCCGGACAATTTGACGATGACAGTGTCATTGGGATCTTCCTTCTTTGATCAGCGCGATTGGCTCATAGCCCATAAGCCAGCGCGGCTTTCCCGCATGAAAGCGTCACCCAACGATGCGCTCGATGCTGATTTATGTCACGGCGATCTGAGCTTGCAGATTTGCGCAAACACACCAGATACGAACATCCACGCCCTGCGTGATATTCTGAAAAACCTGCCCGATCTCATGGTTCTTCGGTGGAAGCAGGAGGGCTCTGTGCCCGTTCTTCCGCCAAAACTTGACGGCAGTCACGAAACGGCGCGAAATTTTCTGGGTTTCCGTGACGGCACCGCCAATCCGGATGGCAATGATTCACCGCTGATGGACAAGCTCGTCTGGGTGCATCAAAGCGACGAACCATCATGGGCCCATGCGGGCACATATCAGGTCGTGCGGATCATACGCAATTTCGTCGAACGCTGGGACAGGACGCCGCTTGCCGAACAGGAAGCAATCATCGGTCGCAAAAAAGCCAGCGGAGCGCCTTTCGGAGGCGCTGGCGAATTTGATATCCCCGACTATTCCAATGATCCGGAAGGCAAAGTCACTGCCTTGGATGCCCATATCAGATTGGCCAATAAGCGCACGAAAACATCTGATGAGAATCTCATTTTGCGCCGCCCATTCAACTATTCGAATGGCGTCTCCAAGTCAGGCCAGCTTGAACAGGGACTGCTTTTCATTTGCTACCAGGCTGATCTTGAGAAGGGCTTCATCACCGTTCAACGACAGCTCGATGGTGAACCGCTCGAAGAATATATCAAACCGATTGGTGGCGGTTTCTTTTTTACACTGCCCGGCCCAGCGAACGAGGACGACTTCGTAGGCCGGACACTTCTTGAAGCGTCGGGTCATCAGCTGGCCCGCATAAAATCCTAAAGGAATTTGACGATGAAATTGAAGATAGCACTCTCTGCAAGCTTTTTTGCGATCTCTGCAGCATTCCTGCCGCGCGTGGCTTCGGCCGAAGTCGCTCCGCTCGATCTGGTTGGCCCCATTGCCGATTATAAGATCTACGTATCCGAGAATCTGGAAAAGCTGGTTTCTGATACCAAGGCCTTTACCGATGCCGTGAAGGCTGGCGATGTTGATAAAGCCAAGTCTCTCTTTGCTCCAACACGCATGAGCTATGAAGCAATCGAACCGATTGCAGAACTTTTCAGCGATCTTGATGCGTCGATTGATTCACGGGCCGATGACCACGAAAAGGCTGAAAAAGATCCGGCTTTCACTGGTTTCCACCGGATCGAGTACGGATTGTTTTCCGAAAACAGCACGAAGGACCTCGCACCATTTGCCGACAAGCTGATGGCAGATGTGACGGAACTCAACAAGCGTATTACTGATTTGACACTCCCGCCGGAGAAGGTTGTTGGCGGCGCTGCAGTGCTTATGGAGGAAGTTGCGGCCACCAAGATTTCGGGCGAAGAAGACCGTTACAGCCACACTGACCTTTGGGATTTCAAGGCTAATTTTGATGGATCGCGCAAGATTTTCGATCTCGTACGCCCCTTGATTGAGAAGGACGAGGGTGAATTCATCACCAAGGTTACAGGAAACTTCGACAAGGTCGATGTCACTCTGGCAAAGTACAAAAAGGGCGACGGCTATGAGCTTTACGACAAGCTGACAGAGGACGACCGTGCCGTGCTGGCGGCCGCTGTCAACACGCTTGCTGAAGACCTTTCCACCTTGCGCGGTAAGCTTGGTCTAAACTAAGCAACGCTTTTGTTAGATATGAAAGCCCGGCCCGGTCATGCGACTCGGCCGGGCTTTTCTTTTGCGCGGTCGAAGGAAGCCTAATCGTCGCACCTCCATGGTTGACGTTGAAGAAAGAGTTTTTCGGCAGTATCGTTATTTCAGTAATTACTGAAATAACTGTTGTAACGGAAAGCGACAATGAACCTGCCGCCACTTGTCCAATCATTTGTGCTCCATTTTGGCGAAATGGGCAGCCGATGGGGTATCAATCGTACTGTCGGTCAAATCTATGCCCTGCTTTATGTATCTCCAGAACCGCTGAACGCTGACCAAATCGTTGAATCTCTCGGGATCTCCCGCTCCAATGTTTCAATGAGCCTGCGCGAGCTGCAGACGTGGAATCTGGTTCTGCTCAAGCATCTTCCGGATGACCGGCGCGATTTTTTCACGACGCCGGATGATGTCTGGCAAATACTCAGAACACTTGCTGAAGAGCGGAAAAAGCGCGAAGTTGACCCAACACTGTCGGTTTTGCGGGAAATCCTCATGCAGAAACCCGCAAGCGATGCAGAGCGCCACGCGCAAGTGCGGATGGGAGAAATGCATAGCCTTATCGAGCGGCTGACAACCTGGTATGAAGATGTCAAGCAACTGGAAACTGATCGTCTTGCCACGTTGCTGACGCTTGGTGCGAAGGTCACAAAGCTTCTGGAAGCCAAGGACAAGATCGTTTCTCTTGGCCGCTCAAAACGCACGAACGACAAGGGCTGAGACTATGAGCTCTGTGCACCCGTCAAACATAGCGCTTCACAAGGAGGGATTGGCAGGCGGTGATGTATCGCAGCACGCAAACCTCGATCATGGCGCGGTTGGGGCAGGTGTGAAGAAAAAACCTGGAGATGATGGAGGCAAGGCTGCCGCCATTGTTCAGGTGCTGGCCTCTCTGCTTTGGATACCGCAGGCCGCTTTACTGGCCAAAGGAGCAAGCATCATCATTGCTGGCAGCATGGCGAATATCCATTGGGTTGCTGCCGCCGTCATCGCCTTGGGTGTACTGCGAGCCCTGCTCGATGCCCTTGGTACCAGGCTTGCCTTTCACAAGGCCCGCGAAACTCTATCTGTAAAGAGAACGCAGGCAATCCTTACGCTTTCCCGGCGCTCGCCGCTCGACATTGAAAAGCCCGCATCGGGGCTGGCCGCCAGTGTGATTGCCGAGCAGGCGGACGCGATCTTGCCCTATCTTGCGCGCTTCAGGCCAGCAAGAATGAAGGCGACAATCGTTCCGCTTGGTATTCTGGTCTGCGTCTTTCCATTGTCCTGGGTTGCCGGGCTGGTTTTGCTGATTGCAGCGCCATTGATCCCCATTTTCATGGCGCTGATCGGGTGGCGTGCAAAAGCGGCAAGTGAACGGCATCTCGCCGAAATGGGCGATCTGAATGCGTTTTTGCTCGATCGGCTACGCGGCCTCGCTACTATCCGTTCTTTGGGGGCTGTGGATTTCACGGCGCGAAGACTGCGCGCCAATGCAGAAGAACTCAAAATCCGCACAATGGCTGTATTGCGCATTGCATTCCTGTCCTCAGCCGTTCTTGAGCTTTTTGCTGCCTTGGGCGTTGCCATGGTCGCCGTCTATGTCGGGTTCCACTTCCTTGGGCAGCTTGAATTTGGCGCTTGGGGAAATCGCCTCAGTCTTGGCGAAGGTCTCTTTATTCTCTTGCTGGCGCCTGCTTTTTTTGATCCTTTGCGGGAATTGTCGGCGGTGTGGCATGACCGAGCTGCCGGAGAGGCCGCAATCGATGCGCTGGACGGGCTCGCGACGACAGGGATGCCCATGCCGGGCAACGCTTCGCAACTGCCGAGTGTACGGTGGTCCGGAGTACCGGCGAGGCTCTCGGTAAAGAACCTGAAATTTGGTCACGCGGGGTCGAACGCCCCCCTGTTTGATGGATTCAATTTTGACGTTCGCGCTGGGGAGCATGTGGCTCTATTGGGACCAAGCGGCGCGGGCAAATCGACCCTGTTGGCACTGGTTGCAGGACTGGCGCCTTATACGGCAGGAACAATTGAGATCGATGATACGCTGCTGGATGCCAACAGCAGTGAAATCTTGCGCAAGCGGATGAGCTGCATGGGGCAAAAGCCGCATATTTTCGCGGGTACAGTCTACGACAACATATGCCTGCATCGCAATGATCTGACCAAGGGCGACGTTAATGGAGCGTTGGATGTTTCTTCCCTGAGCAACGTTGCCAATGCAAAAAGCCACAACTATCTGGGCGAAGGCGGCTCAGGACTTTCCGGGGGCGAAATCCGGCGGCTTGCATTGGCGCGGATGGCGATCAACCCCGACGCCGGTATCATCCTCGCAGATGAGCCGACCGCGCATCTCGACAAGGCAACTGCCGATGAAATTGCCGATCATTTGCTGGCCGTTGCTGCTGGCAAGACCTTGATTGTTGCGACACACGATCCGGTTCTGGCGAAGCGCATGGACAGAATAGTCATCATTGGAAATGAGACCAATGTGAAGGAACCCGCATGACCCTCTGGAGCGTGTTTCGACCTGTTGTTGGCCTCTTTCTTGCCGAAAAACGCGCCATGCTGCTGGCAGGCGCGTTGCTTGCAGCTTGTACTGTCTTTGCAGGCATAGCGCTGCTGGGTGTGTCCGGCTGGTTTATCACGGCGACAGCAATTGCCGGTGCTTCGGCAACGACTGCCCTCGTCTTTGACGTGTTCGCCCCCGCTGCCGCCATAAGGTTCTTGTCACTTGCCAGAACCGCAGCCCGCTATGGTGAGCGCCTGACAACCCATGAGGCAACGCTTGGCGTACTTGCAGGGCTGCGCGAGCGGCTTTTCAGGAATGCAGTGCAACGGCGCATATCAAACAGATTGTCACTTCAGCCTTCCCGAACATTGTTTCGGCTGACTGCTGACATTGATGCACTTGATTCGCTGTATCTGCGGATTCTTGTTCCGGCAGCGGTCGCGTTCTGCACGGCTTTGACTGTAGCGGTCGTGTTTGGCGCGATGCACCCATTGCTTGGTCTGGGAGCCGCGGCATGGCTCCTTGCAACAGGATTTGGAATTCCCTTTCTTGCTGCGCGCTGGAGCACAGTGCCGGCTCGACGCCGCGCTCATAACCTTGAATTGCTTCGTTCACGCACGATTGACGTTGTGGCGGGCCAAACCGAACTGGTTATGGCAGGGCAATTGCAGGCTTTCAGAAAGTCAGTTCTGACAGCAGATGCACGGCTTGCTGTATCGGATGACGCTCTAAATCTTATCGAAACGAAAGTTGCCGCCTGTTTCGGTGTTGCTTCAGCCGTTTTGCTTGGTGGTGTTTTGTATGGTGTTGCGTATCTTGCCAGCGCAGGAGCTATCAGTGGACCTGTGGCGGTGATGGGAATGTTGGTTGCTCTTGCGGCGCTGGAACCGTTCGCGGCTTTAAGGCGCGGCGCAGTAGAACTTGGCAGAACTGTCCTTGCGGCACGGCGTCTCGGGCCGGATCTGGTTGCCACCGCAAATCCCCTCCCCTTGCAAGCCCCGACAGGAAATTTGGCGATCGAGCTTCAGGGTGCCTGTGTAACCTACAATGCGTCCTCCTTTCCGTCTTTGCAAAATATATCACTCACCCTTGAGCGTGGTGAGCGCGTGGCTATCGTTGGCGCAAGCGGTTCAGGCAAAACGACGTTGCTGGCGCTCCTGGCGGGCGAAATCCCAGCTGGGCAAGGGGTTGTAAAGTGTATGCCCTCAACATTGCTCACCCAAAGGACCGAACTTTTTCAGGACAGCCTCCGCAATAATCTTCTTTTGGCTGATCCAAGCGCAACCGACCAACGTTTGTTGGATGTCTTGGCGATTGCCGGGTTGGCTGAACTGGTTGCCGGGTTGCCCGAAGGATTGAACACAAGGCTTGGGGAAAGCGGAATTGGCCTCTCGGGAGGTCAAGGGCGACGCTTCGCACTAGCCCGCCTTTTGTTGCGTAACGCGCCCGTCTGGCTGCTTGATGAGCCCTCTGAAGGTATCGACGGGGAAACTGCGCGCGACGTTCTGCAACGGCTGGCCGGCCAAATGAAGCAACAGACCGTCGTCATCGCAACACATATCAGACGAGAGGCCATGCTGGCTGATCGATTGCTGGTGCTTGAGCATGGCCGCCTCAAAGCGGCATATTGCAAGGGGCAACCGGAATATCAAAGCATCCTCGACGGTCTAAGGCCGGACTGAACGATTATTCAATCGGCTCGTGTGAGACGAGCCGACCAACAGGGGGTCGGGTAACCGACGCAAAGCAATGGAACTCGACATAGTAGCGCTTTCGCGCCTGCAATTCGCGATCACAGCTCTTTATCACTTTCTGTTTGTACCACTCACGCTGGGGCTTTCCGTGCTGCTGGCAATCATGGAGACGGTCTATGTGATGACCGGCCGCGTGATCTGGCGGCAGATGACCAAATTCTGGGGGACCTTGTTTGGAATCAACTTCGCGATCGGCGTGGCGACAGGTATCGTCATGGAATTCCAGTTCGGCATGAACTGGAGTTATTACAGCCTCTATGTGGGCGATATTTTCGGAGCGCCACTGGCGATAGAAGGGCTGATGGCTTTCTTTCTGGAGGCTACCTTCGTCGGTCTCTTCTTTTTCGGTTGGGACAAGCTGTCCAAGGTGGGCCATCTGGCCGCTACCTGGGCGGTTGCTGCAGGATCAAACTTCTCCGCATTATGGATCTTGATTGCCAATGGCTGGATGCAAAATCCGGTAGGATCGGTCTTCAATCCACAGACGATGCGCATGGAAGTATCTGATTTCTATGAGGTTTTGCTCAACCCCGTTGCTCAGGCCAAGTTTGTTCATACGGTTTCTGCAGGCTATGTCACAGCCTCTATTTTCGTGCTGGGTGTATCTGCATGGTATGCGCTAAAGGGCCGCCACATCGAGATTGCCAAACGCTCAATGACAATTGCCGCGTCATTTGGGCTGGCCTCTGCCCTTTCTGTTGTCGTTCTGGGGGATGAAAGTGGATACCTTTCGACAGAGCACCAGAAGATGAAACTGGCTTCGATCGAAGCCATGTGGAAAACCGAGCCTGCCCCGGCCGCATTCACCGCATTCGGGTTTCCGGACCAGGAGGCGCGTGAGACGCATTACGCTGTCCATATTCCATGGGTCATGGGTCTGATCGGTACACGATCGCTGACCACAGAAATTCCCGGTATAGAAGACCTCGTGGAACATGCGGAATCCAGAATACGAAAAGGCATGATAGCCTATGACGCGCTTCAGAAGATTCGCGAGGAAGGCAGCACCACAACCGTTGGCGCTGATGTCCGCGACGCTTTCGAGACCAATGGCTCTGATCTTGGCTATGCATTGCTTCTGAAACGTTATGTCGATGATCCAAGGCAGGCTTCTGATGAACAGATTGCGAAAGCAGCCTGGGATACTGTGCCGCATGTACCGACACTGTTCTGGTCATTCCGTATCATGGTCGGACTTGGCATGTTCTTTATCCTGCTGACCTTCACCTTTTTCGTACTTTCTGTTCGCAGGAAGATTGATGCTTACCCCTTTCTTTTGCGTATCGCGGTCTTTTCGATCCCCCTCCCCTGGATCGCAGCTGAACTTGGATGGATCGTTGCAGAGGTTGGGCGCCAGCCATGGATTATCGAGGGCGTGCTGCCTACCGCCGCTGCGGTTTCCCATCTGGGCGCCAAGTCCCTGCTCATCACAATTGCAGGCTTTGTGATCATCTACACGACGCTTTTCATTATCGAGATGGGCTTGATGCTGAAAGCGATCAGGCAAGGACCAGAGCCAGACCATGAGCCTGAAGCGGCTCTCATTTCCACTCATATTGTCCCAGCGGAGTAGACGATCATGATCCTGCATCAACTTCTTGACTATGAAACGCTGCGTCTCATCTGGTGGGTGTTGCTTGGAACTCTTCTCATCGGTTTCGCCATCACTGATGGTTTTGACCTGGGAATTGGCACACTCCTCCCTTTCATTGCCAAGAACGATATGGAGCGCCGGGTTGTGATCAATACGATTGGCCCCATCTGGGAAGGCAACCAGGTGTGGCTGATTGTGGGCGGCGGCGTCATATTTGCTGCATGGCCTCCCCTCTATGCCGTTTCCTTTTCCGGCTTTTATCTTGCCATGTTCGTGATACTCGCAGCGCTGATCATCAGGCCTGTGGCATTCAAATATCGCTCCAAGCGGGAAAGTACGCTCTGGCGCTCCACATGGGACTGGGCTCTTTTTGTGGGCGGCTTTGTGCCGGCGCTGATCTTTGGGGTGGCGGTCGGAAATGTTATTCAGGGCGTGCCGTTCCGGTTCAACAATGAGCTGCGGATATTTTACGAAGGCACGTTCTTCGGGCTGCTCAATCCTTTTGCGCTTCTATGCGGCGTTCTTTCTGTGGCCATGCTCATCATGCATGGCAGTGCATGGCTGATGATCAAAACGTCCGGTCCTGTGGCAGACAGGGCAAGACGCTGCGGCATGGTTGCAGCGGTTTTAACCCCGGTAATCTTTGTCCTTGCCGGGCTGTACCTCTGGATGGGCATCGACGGATACAAGGTCACAAGTGTTTTTGACAAGGCCGCGCCTTCTAATCCTTTGATGAAGACGGTTGTGATAGAGCACGGTGCCTGGTTCGCCAATTACGCTGCGCTGCCCTTGCTTCTGGTGGTTCCGGCCTTGGCTGTTGTCGGTGCGATTGCTGCATTCCTTGGATTGAAAGCGAGACGTGAGGGCACTACGATATTCCTGAGCGCCTTGTCTGTCGCATCAATCATAGCGACCGTCGGGGTTTCGATGTTCCCGATCATTCTGCCATCATCTCTCGATCCGATATCGAGCCTCACTGTCTGGGATGCTTCATCAAGCCATCTGACACTGTTCATCATGCTGGTTGTCTCGGTAATCTTCATTCCGCTGATCGTTGCCTATACGAGCTGGGTCTACAAAGTCCTCTGGGGCAAGGTGGATGAAGCAACTATTGGCGATAAAAGCGGTCACGCTTACTAATCAGGAGAACGACATGTGGTATTTTGCCTGGCTTTTGGGATTGCCCTTTGCAGCAGCGTTCGCCGTTTTGAACGCGATGTGGTACGAGCTTGTCGATGACGACAAATCCCGGACAAACATCGACAATCCGGACATTAAGTGAATGTGATTTACGATTGAAAGCCGATAATTTACCGCAGTAAATTGTCGGCTTTTTTGTTGCCGTTAACGGCGGCCTTGCCGCTGGATGTGACTGGCAGCCAGTGCTGATAAGTTGTTGAGGACAGGACGGCATGCCTGTGCCAGTAGGCTTAATTTCCTTGCTGTCGTGTGCGAATCGGAGCCTAATGGCGGTTGGCAGGACAATTGTCCTCAAAAAGCGCTATTAGAGGTTTCGGTTCGATGAATATCGCAGTGCCTCTGCCAAAGTTCGAGTTCGATGAAAAGATACTTGATCAGGGTGCGGAGATCTCACGCCGGTTAAACCAGCTTCGGATGGAAAAATTTCCGCCGAATGCCAAGAAGACTCTGCGCCAATTTTCCATGGCGGAAGTAGCGCACTATCTTGGCGTGACACAAAACAACCTCAAGCGTCTTCACCTTGAAGGCAAAGGCCCTGTACCTGCACAGGTGTCGTCCGGGCGTCGTTTCTACACGGCCGAGCAGATGCTTGAATTGCGGCACTATCTTGATCGCAATGGGCGTACTGAGGTTAAAAAATATGTTCCGCATCGCAAAGCCGGTGACAAGCTGCAGGTGATCGCAGTCGTCAACTTCAAGGGCGGGTCGGGAAAGACAACAACAGCTGCCCATTTGGCCCAGTATCTGGCGCTGACAGGTCATCGTGTTCTTGCCATAGATCTCGACCCGCAGGCTTCTCTTTCTGCACTGCACGGCTTCCAACCGGAGCTGGACCGCAACTTGTCGCTCTACGAAGCTATCCGATATGATGAAGAGCGCATACCTATCTCCGATGTTATCCTGCCCACCAATTTCCCGGGGCTCGATCTTATTCCGGCAAATCTTGAATTGCAGGAATATGAGTATGATACGCCGCTTGCCATGCAGGATAAATCTTCGCGCCAAGGACGCCAGTTCTTTACCCGCATTGCTGCAGCCTTGGAAGAAGTTGACGCTCGTTATGACGTTGTTGTTGTCGACTGCCCGCCGCAGCTTGGCTATCTGACGCTGACTGCGATGTCTGCCGCAACGTCCGTTTTGATAACAGTGCATCCTCAGATGCTGGATCTGATGTCAATGTCGCAGTTTCTTCTGATGCTTGGCGGCATTCTGAAGACCGTCAAGCAGGCAGGCGCTAAGGTGGAACTGGACTGGTTTCGTTATCTGATCACCCGCTATGAGCCGTCGGATATACCGCAGGCACAGATGGTGGGCTTCATGCAATCCATGCTTGCAGAAGAAATCCTTGCCAATCCCATGTTGAAATCGACAGCAGTTTCAGATGCAGGACTGACAAAGCAAACCCTGTACGAAGTCGAGAAAACCAACTTCACCCGGTCAACCTATGAGCGAGCAATTGAATCGCTGGACGCTGTGAATTCCGAGATTGCCAGCTTGGTCCATCGTGCTTGGGGGCGTCGATGATGCGGATATTCACTGTGGTAAAAACCGACTTTTTGACAAAAGTTGAGCAGCTGATTGCGGGGCAGGCAAATGGCTCGTAAAGATATTTTCAGTGGTGTCATGAACCCTGCCCCAGTCACTGGCGATCATGATAAGGCACTGTCCTATGTCGTCAGTGGCGCATCGCGCTCTATAAAAAGTTCTTTCGAAGAGCTGGCAAAAGGCAGTGTCGTTGATCTTGATCCGGGTGTTATCGATGGATCATTTGTTTCTGACCGCATCGATGACGATGACGACGCGTTTCAGGACCTTGTGACCGCTATAAGAGAAAGAGGGCAAGACACGCCAATTCTGGTGCGTCCGCATCCGACGGCTTCCGGACGTTATCAGATCGTCTTTGGCCATCGCCGTGTCAAGGCCGCGCGGGTGCTGGGACGGTCTGTTCGTGCGCTGGTAAAGCCGCTCGCCGATCAGGATCATGTCATCGCTCAGGGACAGGAAAACGCTGCGCGATCGAACCTGTCTTTCATCGAGCGCACATTATTTGCCAAGCGCCTTGCTGATCTGGGCTATGGCCAAACAGTTGTGAAATCAGCGCTTGCGCTTGATGCGACAACGTTTTCCAAGATGCAGACTGTATCAGGTTCGGTTCCGGAAGCTCTGATCCTGGCGATCGGTGCAGCAAAGGCGACCGGCAGGGATCGCTGGTGGCAACTCTCGAAGCTTCTGCAAATGCAGGGAAGCATCGAGAAAGCTCAAGAGGTGCTTTCCGGCGCTGAAGCAAAGTCTGTGGACGCCGATGCGCGCTTTGGCCTGGTTTTCGATGCACTCAATAAAGCCAATCGGCCAGTGGCGAAGACCAGCGCATCAGTAGCACGGTCCTGGCAATCGACAGACAAGTCAATCAAAGCGGATATGACCACGAGTGGGAAGGCATTCACACTGGCCCTGAAAGCCAAGAATGCCTCACGCTTCGGTGCATATCTTGCCGATAACCTCGAAGAGCTCTACCAGGCCTTCAAGGAATCGGAAACTGTAATAAAAACAGGAGATTAACCCGCAAAAGAAAAAAGCTCCCGAACGTTGCCGTCGCGGAAGCCCTTCTCATGTCTAGCAACTAGAGAATCGCATTTCCTCGAATCACTGTCAAGACTTTTTGGCGCCGTTGGAGCGAGTGGATTTCTTTTGCCTTAAAGAAGGTGAAAGACAATGCAGACCGGACAGGCCATAACGACGCCCTTTGGGCGGCGATCGCTGTCGCTTGGCATGTTAACAACACAAGCCGCGGCCAAGAATGTTGATAGCGAAGCATCAGTCGACAAGTGGAAGCTGTTTCGCAACCTGTGTGAGGCGCGGATAAGCCTTGGCCTATCGGATCGGGCGCTGGTTGTGTTGAACGCATTGCTGACCTTTTATCCTCAAGCGGAATTGAGGGAAGAGCATGGTTTGGTGGTTTTCCCATCGAACGTTCAACTTTCGCTCCGATCCCATGGAATGGCTCCAGCAACCTTGCGCCGGCATTTGAGCGCTCTGGTTGAGGCCGGACTTATATTCCGCAAGGATAGCCCGAATGGAAAACGCTACCTTCGCAAAACGCGGGCAAGCGAGGGGGGAGAGGCTTTCGGATTCTCATTGGCACCATTGATCGTGCGCTCAGGTGAATTTGAAGCACTGGCCGACAAAGCGAAGGCGAAAAGACTGCAGTTAAAACTGTTGAAAGAGCGTATGACACTGCTCCGCCGCAACATCGTCAAGCTTATTGAACTCGGTTTTGAGGAACTCCCCCAGCTCGACTGGAGCGCTTATTACATGCGGTTCAGGGGGGTGGTTGAGGGTGTTCCGCGGCAAGCGGCAGCACTGGACCTGGAACCTGCAATTGATGGGCTGGAGTGTATTGAAACCGAGATACTCAGCTTGTTGGAAAACAAAGTAAATTCTCAAAATACGAGCGCCAATGAATCTCATTTTGAGCGTCACAAACATAATTCAAATACACAACACCACTTTGAATCTGAACTTGGCATAGAAAACAGCCAAAGGGCGAAGTCCGAACTGAACAGGACAAATGTTGAGATTGCCGGAGAGGAAAATCTATCAAGAATATCAGTCACGTCTGATCACATGAACATGCAGCCGACAGGCCAAGATGTCAGGCCAATTCCGCTTGGATTGGTTAGGCAAGCCTGCCCGGAGATCGAAGCCTATGCCACAAACGGAATTGCAACATGGTCCGATTTAATGGCGGCTGCCGTGGTGGTGCGGTCAATGTTGGGCGTTAGCCCGTCGGCCTATGAAGAAGCCTGCGCTATTCTTGGTCAGGAGAATGCAGCGGTTGTTGTGGCTTGTATATTGGAGCGCGCTGCTCAAATCAGTTCGGCCGGGGGATATCTAAGATCGCTTACGCATAAGGCTTCCAAAGGAGCGTTCTCCGTCTGGCCAATGCTCTTGGCTCAACTGAGGGCGAATGGCACGCAGTTGAGCTTGGTGAGGAATCTGTAGCCGAGTACAGCTACTTTCTGGCTACTGGAAAAGGTGCGGCTGTCAAATGATACTCCTTCTTGCATAGCACTCAAGCCAGAGGAGGAGCAGCGAAATGCTGGAAGGATATGTTCTCAGCTGAGAACGGATCACCAGCTAAGAACGACCTTACCGGAACTGCCTGAGCGCATGGCATCGAATCCCGCTTGAAAGTCATCAATCGAAAGCCGGTGCGTGATGATCGGCGTAAGATCCAGTCCGCCTTGAACAAAAGCGATCATCTTATACCAGGTTTCGAACATCTCGCGCCCATAGATGCCTTTAAGATTAAGCATCTTGAAGATAACTTTGTTCCAGTCGATCTCAAATCCGGTGGGAGCAATACCAAGAATAGCAATCTTTCCGCCATTGTTCATCTTGTCGATCATGTCCCGGAATGCCACCGCCGCACCAGACATTTCAAGACCGACATCGAAGCCTTCGGTCATTCCGATCTCTTGCATCACATCGGCGAGGTTTTGTTTGGAGGCATCGACCACATAGTCAATTCCCAACTTGGTGGCGAGCGCCAGTCGCGAAGGATTGATATCTGTAATGACGACCTTGCGAGCGCCAGACCGTTTTGCGACGAGCGCTCCCATAATGCCGATGGGTCCAGCGCCGGTTACAAGTACGTCCTCGCCAACAAGGTCGAAACTCAAAGCAGTGTGAACCGCATTGCCGAATGGATCAAAGATGGCAGCAATTTCATCAGGCACATCATCGGGTATCGGCACAACATTGTACTCGGGAATACAGACATACTCACCAAATGAACCAGGCCGATGGACGCCAACACCAAGTGTATTGCGACACAGGTGGCCACGACCAGCACGGCAGTTGCGGCAGACACCACAAACAATGTGGCCTTCCCCCGATACCCGTTGCCCTACTTTGTATTTGGTCACGGCAGAGCCGACATCGGCGATTTCGCCGCAGAATTCATGACCGACAACCATGGGAACAGGAATTGTCGCTTGTGCCCATTGATCCCAGTTGTAAATGTGAACGTCCGTGCCGCAAATGGCGGATTTCTTGACCTTGATCAGAACGTCGTTTGGTCCCGGTTCAGGAACAGGCACGCGTTCCATCCATATGCCGGGTTCCGCTTTGGCCTTCACCAGTGCTTTCATCATGTTTGACATGTTCATTTTGCTCCAATGACACCGAGCTCGCGCCCGACGTCTGCAAAGACTTCGATAACGCGTGCCACATCTTCACGCGTGTGGGCGGCGGACATCTGAGTGCGGATGCGTGCTTGACCCTTTGGTACAACAGGGAATGCAAAGCCGACGACATATACGCCCTTCTCCAGCATCCGTGCTGCCATTTCTTGTGCCAGCGTCGCTTCGCCAAGCATGACTGGTATGATCGCGTGGTCGGCGCCTGCCAGTGTGAAGCCAAGTTTGGTCATGTCGCGACGGAAATGTGCGGCATTGTCATTGAGCCGGCTACGGAGTTCAGTGCCCCGTTCGATAAGGTCGAATACCTTGAGCGATGCCGCAGCAATAACTGGTGCAAGCGTATTGGAGAAAAGATATGGGCGTGACCGCTGGCGCAACCAATCTATCACTTCGGCCTTGCCGGATGTGTAACCGCCCGAAGCGCCGCCAAGTGCTTTGCCAAGCGTTCCGGTGATGATATCAATTCTGCCCTCGACACCGCAATGTTCTGCGGATCCACGGCCATTCTTGCCGACAAAACCAACTGCGTGACTGTCATCGACCATGACCATTGCGCCGTACTTTTCGGCAAGATCACAAACGCCTTGCAAATTGGCAATGATCCCGTCCATGGAGAACACACCATCGGTCGCAATCATTTTGAAGCGGCTCCCTTCCGCCTTCTTCAACTCTTCTTCCAACGCGGCCATATCATTGTTGGCGTAGCGGAAGCGCTTCGCCTTGGACAAACGCACCCCATCGATAATCGAGGCATGGTTGAGTGCGTCGGAAATGATCGCATCTTCTTCACCAAGCAGCGTTTCAAACAGACCGCCATTGGCATCGAAACAGCTGGAATATAGAATAGTATCTTCAAGGCCCAGGAAGTTTGAGATACGGGCCTCAAGCTGTTTGTGTTCCTCTTGTGTGCCGCAGATAAACCTGACCGAAGCCATGCCGTAACCGTAGCGATCGAGAGCCGCTTTGCCAGCTTCCGCCAATTCGGCATTGTCGGCGAGACCAAGGTAATTGTTCGCACAGAAGTTGAGGACCTTGGCGCCAGACGCGATTTCTATCTGCCCTGCCTGCTTGGAAGTGATGACGCGTTCGGATTTGTAAAGTCCTGACGTCTTCAGTCCCTCGATTTCAGTGATGAGGTGATCGATAAATGGCTTGGTCATGACGGATCCTGCTCTGGGCTGGTGTTGTCAGTGTCATCTCACGATCAGACGAATGTCTCAAGCCCTCGCATGAAACGGATGAAAAACCGCACGATAAGGAACGATTACTCGGTTTTTCCGGCAACATTTCTTATGAAACGCTCATCGCCTCGGCAATTTGCTGCTTTGTCCTATGCAACCTGAACAACGTGTCCGGTCGAAACTTCCTTATATTGTCTCACTGGCGTGACGAAATCCGGTGTGCGCACAGGGCTTTTTATTTCATCATTGGAAACGGGCCGCTTTATCCCGCGCCGGGAGGGATCCGGTACGGGGACCGCCGATATGAGTTTCTTCGTATAAGGGTGCTGGGGATTCTCAAAGATTGCCGCGCGGGGTCCGATCTCAACGATCTCTCCCAGATACATAACGGCAATACGATGGCTGACGCGCTCCACGACGGCAATGTCGTGTGAGATGAAAAGGTAAGCAAGGTTGAGGCTGGCTTGGAGGTCAAGTAGCAGATTGATGACCTGCGCTTTGATGGACACGTCCAATGCTGAAACTGACTCATCTGCAACAATGATTCGAGGATCAAGCGCAAGAGCGCGCGCAATGCAGACACGCTGCCGCTGGCCACCGGAGAACTCGTGCGGATAGCGTCCAGCCATATCGGCGTTCAGGC
This sequence comes from Phyllobacterium sp. K27, assembly GCF_054796155.1. Lineage (NCBI taxonomy): Bacteria > Pseudomonadati > Pseudomonadota > Alphaproteobacteria > Hyphomicrobiales > Phyllobacteriaceae > Phyllobacterium > Phyllobacterium sp. K27. Next base: position 60,139 of record NZ_JBTWND010000004.1, read on the forward strand.
CAACCCGCTCCAAAAGATCAGCAACCCTGTCACGGGCCTGCATGCGTGTTCCGAGCTTATGCTCGAGATAGGGTTCGGCAATCGCTGCGCCCACGGTCATACGCGGATTGAGACTTGCGAACGGATCCTGAAAGATCATCTGCATGGTGCGTCGCATATCGCGAAGCTGTTTTGGATCCATCGTCAGGACATCTTTGCCGTTAAGCAACACCTCGCCTGATTGAGGCTGTACCAGTCGCATGATGGAACGACCGGTCGTTGATTTACCACAGCCCGACTCGCCAACCAATGAGAGCGTCTCACCCGGTTGCAGGCTGAAGGAAAGATTTTCCACGGCATGAACCCTGCCCTCCAACTGGCCGAACATGCCGGAATGAATGTTGAAACGCGTCGTGAGATTGCGAACTTCAAGTAATGGTGGCTTTTCGGTTTGAACAGTGTCTGCTGCCTCAACAGGCGTGTCTGATGTGCCGGTATTTCGATCCACAACTGGAAACCGCAATGGCCGTTTGCGGCCTTTCATAGAACCAAGGATTGGTACGGCTGATAGCAATGAACGCGTATAAGGGTGCTGGGGCCTGGCAAAAATGTCTTCTGTGGGACCAGTTTCAACCGCCTCTCCGTTATACATGACAACAGTACGATCGGCGATTTCAGCCACAACACCCATGTCGTGGGTAATGAATAGGACGGACGCTCCTTCCTCATCTTGTAAAAGCTTGATGAGATCAAGTATCTGCCCCTGAATTGTCACATCCAACGCAGTGGTTGGCTCATCCGCAATGAGCAGCTTGGGTTTGCTGGCAAGAGCCATAGCGATCATCACGCGTTGGCGCATGCCGCCGGAGAAACGGTGTGGATACTCATCGAAACGTGATTTTGCAGCCGGGATACGGACCTTTTCCAACAATCTGATCGTCTCGGCCCGTGCATCAGCCCGCGAGATATTCTTGTGGCAAAGCAAAGCTTCGCTGATCTGCTGGCCGATCGTAAACAGCGGATTGAGACTGGTCATTGGCTCTTGAAAGATCATCGCGACATCATTGCCCCGCACCGACCGCATCTGACTTTCAGGCAAGGCGAGTATGTCCTTGCCATCAAGCAGTATCTTGCCTTCAAAACGGCTCTTGTCTTTTTGAAGGAGCCGCATGATCGACAAGGAGGTGACACTCTTGCCGGAACCGGATTCACCTACAATGGCGACTGTTTCGCCGGCAGCAACGTCAAAGGATACGTTCCGAACCACAGGTCGCCATTTGCCATCAGCCAGAAAGGATATCGTCAGGTTTGAAACCGACAATACAGGTGGAATGGATTTGTCCATGGGTTATCCTTTCGGGCTGAGGTGAGCGATCAGTCGGGCCAGCGCATCAAGGCATCGATACGCGCTTGATAGCGCTGCTCATAAGGCGAGGAGACGATCTGATTGGAAGCGCGGGCTTTGGCCAGTTCCTCCTCAAGTCGGCTCGCGACGATTGTTTCTTCACCAGGATGCAGGTTGCATGGGTCAAGATAAAAATAGCCATGCTCCGCTTCATGATCACGCACGATAACCGGGCGCGATCCTGCTGCCAGTGCATCAGCAAAATCCCAAGCTGTTATATGGGCTTCCTGCGGATTGATCGTTACCCGAAGTCGATCAAGAGGATTGTGCGTCGGATCAGCTTCGACCTGGGCAGTGACACCTGGTTTTCCGGTCAGGACTTGCTTCCATAAATTAAGATAGCCCGTTTCCCGTTCACGAACACCTGTATGATCGCGCTTTTCCCATGCTTCGAGCGCGGCAATGGTGCCAAGAATACTTTCCTTACCAATTTTCATGCCACGTCCAATCCCGCGGTTTTGCAGGAAAGCATCGCGGACAAGCTGCTTTTTGCCGGCAACGATACCGCCTGTTGGACCGCCAAGAAACTTGTGCGAGGAATAGAGTGCAATATCTGCACCCTGCTCCAGAAATATTTTGAAATCATATTCCGAGGCAGCATCAACAATCACAGGAACGCCGCGCGCATGGCAGACTTCTGCGAACTGTTTTAGCGCAATCAGGCCATATTGTACCGTGTGGTGGGACACCACAAAAACGGCAGCAGCGGTTCGTTCGTTAATCGCACCATCCAGGTGGTAAGGGTAACAGGAGGTTGCCTGACCAATCAAAACGGCCTTGGCTCCAGCCAAGCGAATGCCCTGATCGACAGGTGCGCCATAGCTGACAACGTGCCCAGTTTGAATGATCACTTCATCCTTCAGTCCGGTGGCGTCGGGTAACCGTTCGATGGCAGCCAAATCGTTGCCGGTCATGGCCGCGGCCACAGCGAGTGTAATTCCGGCAGAGCAAGAAGCTGTTATAAATCCCGCCTCTCCACCGGTCAGGCGAGCAATAACCGGGCTGGCTATTTTGTGCAGATCGTTGATTTCCACAAATTCCGGAAGTATGGCAGTCATCGCTGCGACTGCTTCAGGTACAACGATTGACGCGCCCAATGCAGTCATCGTACCCGAAACGTTAATTACCGGTCGCAACCCTCGCGACGCGCGAATATCAGTCATGGTATTCTCCTTGCATTCCATTTGCTTGGCATGCATGCCATTATAATGTAATAAGAATGATATAACCCGAACAATCCAGCAGGAGCTGCAAGCGTGAACGCCAAAATATCAGACATGGACACACCCGGCGGTTACGAGAAGGCAGGCTCGAGCGGCAAACGCTCGCGTGTCAGCGGTATGGACCGTGCGTTGCAGGTGCTTGATTATCTTTACGAGACGGGTTCTCCCGCAGGCATTTATGCCATTGCCAAAGCTATCGGTGCTCCGCTTTCCACCGTATATGTGATCATCGACGATCTGGTTGAAAAGAATATGCTCTCGCGCAACAGCGACAACACAGTGTGGCTGGGCGCGCGCCTTTACCATTATGGTCTTGCCTATGCGCGCTCGTTGGATTTTCTGAATGTGGCAAATCATGAGATGCACAGTCTGAGCCGTATATCGGGTGAGACAGTTCAGGTATGCGGCCGTGACGGGGACCATATGATGGTGCTTGCCATGGCAGATGGCCCGGGACATTTTCAGGTAACCTCTCGCGTCGGCACGCGTGTTCCGCTTAACTGGACTGCGTCCGGCCGGTTGCTTGTTGGCCACCTTCCTGAAAAAGAACGTCTGGCTCTTTTCGAACACTGTGCAAAATCCTCGCCCACGGGACGTGCGGTGATTGATCCGTCCGCCCTGTCGGTAGCAGCGGGAGAAGCTTTGAAAGCCCGCATTTCCATTCAGGCTGGTGAATCCGACTACGCAGTGGCCTGTGTTGCTTCGCCCATCTGCGACGACAAAGGCGCATGCATTGCAACTATTTCCATCGTCCTTGCCGAGCAGAAAATTGCGGACAACCCGGATCGCTACGCCACCGAGGTTAAAGCCTCGGCGGAACGTATCGAAACCATCATGGGTTGGCGCAGCCATTCCTGAGCTCCTAATCCTTCAAGGCGACAATCGCCTCGATCTCGACTGTAATATTGCCTGGGAGTGATCCGAAGCCGACGGCAGAACGGGCGTGATTTCCTGCTTCGCCGAAGATATCGATCAGCAAGTCCGAGCAGCCATTGATAACGAGCGGATGGTCTTCAAAGTCCGGAACGGCATTCACCATCCCAAGTAATTTCACTACGCGTTTGACCCGGTTCAGATCACCGAGCGCTGACTGCATGACGGCCAGGAGATTGATCGCCGTCAGTCGTGCGTGTTGGTAGGCTTCCTCAACGCCGACATTGCCACCGACTTTGCCGGTATGCATGAAACCATCATCCTCACGCGGTCCCTGCCCTGACAGATAGAGCAGATTTCCTTCCTGTATGTGGGTGACAAAATTCGCTATTGGGTTCGGTGCGGGGGGTAGAGAAATCCCAAGGGCTTTCAATCGCTCATAGGGCGACGTCTGGGTCGGTACTGTTGTCGTGATGCTGTGACTCAAGACGAATTCCTAACGATACGAATAAGGTGCGATGGCGCCGGAGGCTTCCGGCACTAAAGGCTGATAGCGGCTTGCGGCGATTGTCTCGGTGCCAAGAACAACCATCCGTGGTTCAAATAGTTTGTTGAGATTGGCCTCATAGCCCATCGAGTCGATAACCTTGAGGTCTGAATCGACAAGATCAAAGATGGTAAAATCTGCGCGTTTCCCCACCGATAAGAGATTGTCTGTTGGCACGCCAATGGCCGATGCCGGCGAGATGGTAACTGCCTCGACCACCTTGTCAAAAGGCATACCCACGCTCAGCAGTTTGGACATGGTCGTGCCAAGGTCCCATACGGAGAAGTCCAAGCTGCGCAGATGGATGTCAGTTGATATGGAAAACGGCAAAAGTCCACGCTGGATGGCGACTTCAGCGACGCGGAACGAGAATGAGGCACCGCCGTGGCCGATATCGAGACGGATGCCCTCCCCTGCGCAACGCTCTGCCAACTCAAACAGATCATCGTCCTCAATAATGCTGCTGCCGACCTTGCCATTGAAGCAATGAGTGATGATATCGCCCGGCCCCAATATCTCCAGAACCTCTTCGTACAGAGCTGGAGGTTCACCCACATGAACCATCATGGGAATTTTGAGAATCTTGGCAATTTTCTTGCCCAGTTTCACGGGTGTAACACCCCACGATCCGGTAATGACATGGCTTGCGCGTACTTTTAATCCCACGATGTGATCGCGGTTCTCATTGACGCATGCAACGGTCCGGTCAATATCAATGGAGCGAATATCACTGAGCTCGCTGACGCGGTTACAGGCCACGAGGCCAATTGATCCGAGATTGAGAAACGCTTTGATACGCTCTTTTGCCGGATCGATAATGTACTCGCGAAAGCCATGAAAATTGGCTTCACCGGCGGAACCAGCATCCACAATGGTGGTAACGCCACGCTCGACTCCACACACCTGCGGGCGAACGGAAATGTCTGTACCGCCGTGCCAGATGTGCGCATGCAGATCAACCCAGCCGGGAGAAATCCATGCTCCCTTGGCATCGACACGCTGCACCTCACCTGAAACGTTCAAGGAAGGACCAAACTGCGCGATATTTCCATCAGTATCGATCAGGATATCTATTTTCGTTGCAGGAGTATTCGGGCCGAACGCTACAGGATTTACATTGGTCAGAAGCAAGCACCCTTCCCTGGAAGATGAAGCAGCGGTTGCGGAAGTGGCAGGCATGATCAGAGATCCTTTCTGAGGCGGGGGTCTAGAAGGTCGCGGAATCCGTCGCCGACCATTTGAAGGGAAAGAACGGCAAGCACGATTGCAATACCCGGAAACAAGGTCATCCAGTCTGCGGTGCCGATATATTGACGACCTGATGCAATCATTGTTCCCCATGTTGGCACTTCTGGACTGACGCCAAGACCGAGGAATGACAAACCCGCTTCTGCAAGCATCGCGTTGGCAAAAAGGAAGGTCCCCTGGACAAGAATGGGAGACAAAAGATTACGCAGAATATGCCGCGTCATGATGTGCCATTTGGAGATACCGAGAGATGTTGCAGCTTCCACATAAGGCAGTTCACGAATGACGAGTGTCGAAGCACGGACAACGCGTGCCAGACGCGGTGCGTAAACAATACTAAGCGCTACAATAACTGTCGTTAGCGATGGTCCGAGAGCAGCGACAAGGGCAATGGCAAGCAGGATGTCCGGAAATGCCATCATGGCATCGATAAGCCGGGTTATCGGAGCATCGAGCCTTTGGAAAAAGCCGGCCAGAATACCCAGCGTCACGCCGATCACGGACGCAAGAACCACAACTGCAAAGCCAACAAGCAGTGACAGCCGCGCGGAAAAAATTGTCCGGGAGAAGACATCGCGCCCAAATTCATCGGTGCCAAAGAACCATCTGGCGTCGGGCGGCTTCAGCCGATTGACGATGGAAAGCTTATTGGGTGCGTAGGGTGTAATCAGTGGTGCAAATACTGCAAGCGTGACGAAAACAGCCAGAACAATCAGACCAAAAAGCACGGTCTTTCGCTTGATCAGCACCTTGAAGAATTTGGAACGCTCGCTTTGTCCCGTGTTTGATACAGTCTCGGTCATCAGTAACGCACCCTTGGATCAACGACGAGATAAAGCATATCGATAGCAAAGTTGATGAGCACGTAGAGCGCTGCAATGATAAGCAATGCGCCTTGGATGACAGGATAGTCACGCCGCAATACGGCCGATACGACGAGACTGCCGACGCCGGGAAGCCCGAAAACCGTCTCTGTGACAACTGCTCCGGAGATGAGAACGGCGGCAGTCAGGCCAATGACAGTCAGGACAGGAATCAATGCATTCTTGAAGGCGTGCTTCAGGACGACCCGGCGCTCATCGACTCCCTTAGCGCGTGCTGTGCGGACATAATCATCGCCAAGCACATCGAGCATGGATGCCCGCGTAAAACGCATGATCAACGCGGATGAGACAATGCCCAATGCGAAGGCCGGCAGCACAAGGTATTCAAGCCGCTCTATCAGAGATGTGCCAGGGCCCCCGTAACCCGAAACAGGAAACAGCCCGAAGCGGACAGAAAAAATCTGCATCAATATAAGGCCAAGCCAGAAACTTGGTATACTGGCCGCGAGCATAGCAAGTGAAGTTGCGGCCTGATCAAACACTGAACCCCGACGATAGGCCGCATAAATTCCAATCGGAATGGCGATGACACTTGCGATAAGCAGCGAGAAGATCGTCAGGAAGAATGTTGGCTCGGCACGCTGCACAAGCGCTTCCAACACCGGTTGATTGAGGAATATCGACTGACCCAGGTCGCCTTTCAGCAAGTTGCCGATGAAGTAGAGGTACTGGGCCAAGATGGATTGATCGAGTCCGAGTTGTTGGCGCAGCGCAGCAATGTCAGCTGCGGTTGCCTCCGGCCCGAGCATGACAGCCGCCGGATCGCCGGGTGTGACACGGACGATGACAAATACAATCGTCACAACCAGAAGCATGACGATGATCATGCCGATAAAGCGTTGGATTATGTAACGAAGCATCAGGCGTCCTGTCAGGAGAGCAAAATCCGGTGAGGCAGCGGAAGGAGGACTCGTTCCGCTGCCATTTGAATTCTGTAGGTCTTACTGCTTGAGCGAGACGTTCCAGAAATAGGGCCACGGCGCTGGTGTGAAGCCTTCCAGTTTTGGCGATTTTGCCGAGATGGCGTTGAAATCACCAATCTTGATGATCGGCACTTCGGCGTAGATCACCTTCTGCACTTCTGCCCAAAGAGCGACACGCTTTGCAGGGTCCACTTCAGAATTGAATGCGTCAACCGTGACTTTGCGAGCAGGCGTATCCCAATTGCCAGGTGCGCTGGTCGACATAGCACCAATGAGTGCAGGTTCTGGCAAGAACGGACTATGGCTGATGTAAATATCCCAAAGTTTCGGGTCGGCTCGCCTTTGTGTCAGCGTTGCCCAGTCAACGACCTGCATGTCAACGGTAAAGCCAGCAGCTTTCAGATATTCGGCGGCAACCTGCGCCATCTTGTAATGGAACTCATACTGGCGGCTGGTAAGAATGCGGATCGGTTCGCCATTGTACCCGGCCTTCTTCATCAGCTCAGCGGCTTTTTCCGGATCAGCGACATTATAGGCGCCTTCCGTCCCGGCATCAGTCTTCCAGCTATAACCTTCTGGATACATAGAGGCATTCAGCGAATAGAAATCAGTGCTTCCGAAAGCCGCCGCCAGCATGTCTTCCATGTTCAGGGAATCGCGGATTGCCAAACGGATGTCCTGATTTTTGGTGATGCCTGCACTTGTGTTCATAACAAAGACCGGCCAGCCAAAAGGCTTCAGCAAGACAGCTTCGGTTGTCTTTTGGTCTTTCAAACGCGCATAGGCTTCAACCGGCAGACTGTCGACATAATCGAACTGGCCGGCTACGGCGCCTTCGACGCGCGTATTGGCATCTGGAACGGGGACGAAACGAATCTCGTCGAGATATTGATGACGCGCGCCGCCATAACCGGTTTCTTCGCCTTCAGGTGACTTGTAATCATCAAAGCGTGAAAGCTGGATATACTGATCAGCCTTACGCTCCTTTAGCTTGTAAGGTCCGGTGCCCACTGGTTCGGTCATCGGGTTTTGCTGCTTTTCACTGGGGAGGATGATGGCAGCTGCGTTGTTGAACGCTAGCAGGGAGAGAAGCGGAGCATGAGGCGCGTTGAGCGTTATCTTGACGGTCGCCGGATCAACAACATCAATCGACGTTATCAACGAGGCGACCTGTTTTCCGCGGGACGCGATTTCGGTCCACCGCTTTAATGAGGCAACGACATCGGTGGCATCCATATCTGTGCCATCATGGAACTTGATTCCGGCGCGTAGCTTGATTGTGTAGACTTTACCGTCTGACGATACGTCTGGCAGGCTCGCAGCCAGCAAAGGCGTCGCATTCCAGCTCTTATCAAACGTATACAGTGTTTCGAAAATATGCTGCGAAACAATGCCGACCAAGTCGGCAGTTGATGCCATTGCATCCAGTGTCGGTGGTTCGCCGATCGTGGCGACATTGATCACGCCACCCTTGGTCTGGGCGAAAGCCGATGGGTTCAGTGCAATCATTGCTGAACCGAGAAGCAGAGCTAGCTTGAGTGGTTTCATTGTCGTTCCCTTTTTATTCTATTATTATGGACTAGAATTCTTTATAATAGAATAAGAGCAAATGCAGGGGATGGTGTCAATTCAAAAAATAAGGGCAGCGCTTGGAAGGCGCTGCCCTTATTTTTTGAAAAGGTACAGGTGGATCAGATGATGCCGCCACCGCCCGCTAGACTAACAGGGCGCTTCTTGCCGATTTTTTGCCGGTACTGACTTTTACGATAAGTGGCGATGGGATCAATTGCACCGCCCGCCCGAAGTCGCGCTTCGGCAAGAATGGGCTCAACGTCAGTCCTGTAAGCCCGCTTGAGAGCGTCAGAAGCCATCAGCGCGTCGTTCTCGTTCTGAAAGGCGCTGAGCGCTTTGCGATCTACCAGCAAAGCTTGCGCATAAGCACGGCGGATTTCATTGGCGCTTGAGATCAGACTTTCTATTGGATCGGTAACATTGTGCGACTGATCGATCATGTGAGCCGGGTGGAAATCCGGCACGCCGCGATCTTCGGCATCGACAAGTTCATTAAAGACAAGGAACAACCTGTAGGGATCGATCGAGCCCGCATCGAGATCGTCATCGCCATATTTGGAATCGTTGAAATGGAAACCGCCAAGTTTCTTGAACTGGATAAGCCGAGAAACAATCATCTCGATACTCGTGTTTGGTGCATGGTGACCCAGGTCGACGAGACAAAATGCCTTTGGCCCCAGGGTTTGAGCTATAAGGTAGTTTGTGCCCCAGTCCTGCACGACTGTTGAATAGAAGGCAGGCTCATACATTTTGTGTTCGGAGAAAATACGCCAGTCATCCGGCAATGCTGCGTATATCTGCGCCATTGAACCAAGATATCGCTCGAAAGATTTGGCAAAGTTGCTTTGACCCGGAAAATTGGAGCCGTCGCCGACCCACACCGTGAGCGCTTTTGAGCCTATCACAGCACCGATTTCGATACATTCGATATTGTGCTCGATGGCCTGATTGCGGGTTGCCTGATCTGAGTGACTAAGCGAACCAAACTTATACGAATATTTCTGATCGGGGGCATCTGAGAACGTATTGGAGTTCATTGCATCGAAACCTAGACCGAGTACCTCCGCATGGGCTTTAAGTTGCTTCGGATCGGCCTTGTCCCAGGGGATATGCAAGGAAACATTTGGCGTGGCGCGGGTCAGTTGTTGTATCACTGCACAATCATCGAGCTTGTCGAAAATACCTCGCGGTTCGCCAAGCCCGGGAAAGCGCGCAAACCGCGTGCCACCGGTACCGACTCCCCAGGAGGGAACAGCAACGAAGAACTCCGCAACCTTATCCGTCATCGTCTCGATTTTGATGCCTTGCCGGTCAAGACGTGCGCCCAGCGCTTCGTAGTCGCTCTTGTGGGCCTTTGATAACCTATCGTTTTCACTTGCGATCAGGTCGCCTGAAATGTGCAGTTCAGCCATTTTGTCCTCCCTGAACGACTAACGTGTAAAGCTTTGTGCATTACCCGCGTCGACGTTGATGATATTGCCTGTCGATTTGGCTGACGCGTCGCAAGCAAGGAAGTAGATGGCTTCGGCGATATCCTCCGGGAACACATTCAGCTTCAACATTGAGCGTTTACGATAATGCTCCTCCAGTTCGTCCACCTGCAAATTGGAGGATGCGGCGCGTTGCTCGCGCCATTCGCCATTCCAGATTTTCGAACCCCGCAGAACCGCGTCGGGATTGACGGTATTGACGCGGATACCTGCGTCCGCACCTTCCAGCGCCAAGCACCGCGCGAGATGGATTTCGGCAGCTTTGGCTGCACAATAGGCGCTGGCGTTCGGCGATGCTGCAAGGCCATTCTTGGAAGCGACAAACACGACATTTCCGCCGATTTTCTGTCGGCGGAACAGGCGGAAGGCTTCGCGCGATACGAGAAAGTAGCCGGTTGCCAGGATGTCGATATTACGGGTCCACATTGAGAGTTCAGTGGTTTCAATGGGCGCCGAAGATGCTATGCCAGCATTCGAGACCAGAATATCTATTCCGCCAAATTCAACTGAAGCTTCGGCAAAACCTGCAATGACGCCAGCTTCATCAGTAACGTTCAGCCGCACACTGCGCACAGCGTCAGCTGTATAGCGTTTGGCCAGATCGGCAGTGGCGGTTTCCAGTGCCTCCGCGTCTATGTCGGCGAGCACCACGCAAGCGCCCTCCCCGAGCAGCCGCTGAGCGGTCGCGCGGCCGATGCCACCGGCTCCACCGGTGACAAAAGCGACACGACCAGCCAATGATTTCGGCTTAGGCATGCGTTGAAGTTTGGCTTCCTCTAGCAGCCAGTATTCAATATCAAAGGCCTCCTGTTCAGGCAGTCCCTGATATTCCGATACAGACGATGCGCCACGCATCACATTGATGGCGTTGACATAAAACTCTCCCGCGATACGGGCGGTGGCCTTGTCTTTGGCAAATGAAAGCATGCCAACGCCGGGAATGAGGAAAATCACCGGATTTGGATCACGCATTGCAGGCGAATTATCATGCTTGCAGTCATTGTAGTATCGGGCATAGTCGGCCCGATAGGCTTCCAGCGCACTGTCCAAGGTGGCGACAATGGCATCTGCATCAGGCCGTGCTGGATCGAATTCGAGTACAAGCGGCCGGATTTTTGTGCGCAGGAAATGATCGGGGCAACTTGTACCAAGTGCAGCCAGTGGCTGCAGCTCATGCGAATTAACAAATTCCAGTACGGCAGGCTGATCGTCAAAATGACCAAGCTTGCGCTCGGCAACACCGATCTTGCCGCGAATTTCAGGCATCAACTTTGCCGCAACGGCACGGCGTTCGGGAGCGTTCAGACTTTTCGTTGTCGCTCCACCGAAGGCAACCTTGCCGGATGTCTGCTGATCGAACCAACTGATTGCCTTATTAATGATTTCCAGCGTCAACTCATAGCAATCCCTGGCGTCGTTCGCCCAGGTAAAAAGCCCATGACTTTCCAGCACTACCCCTTTGGAGTTTGGATGGGCTGCAACATAGGCACCCAAGTCAAGGCCCAGTTGAAATCCCGGGCGGCGCCATGGCAACCAGCCAATATCGTCACCGAATATTTGCTTTGTCAGTTCGCGGGAGTTCTTTGAGGCGGCAATGGCAATGATTGCATCGGGGTGCATGTGATCGACATGCCTGAAAGGTACGAAACCATGAAGCGGGGTATCGATTGAAGCAGCACGACCATTCAGGTTAAAGGTGCAATGGGGCAAGAATCCCACCATGCGATCTTCATCGTCAACGCCTTTGTATATAGACTTCAACGAGTTGAGCTTTTCCATATAAAGAGTAGCAAAACCATCAAGCTTTATGGTCCCGACATCGCCGCCAGACCCCTTGACCCACAATACTTCTACGGGCTGTCCGGTAAGCGGGTCTGTCTGCGTTACCTTTGCAGAGGTGTTGCCGCCGCCATAATTGGTTATGCGCTTGTCGGCACCAAGCAGGTTGGAACGATACAGCAGCTTCCCCGGCTCATCGAGGCCAGCCGCCTTTTGATCATCCCAACGGTTATCCAGAAGTTGGATGCTGCCTGCCATGATTGCCTCCCAAAGGTTATACAGGGCCAACAAGCCCTTTCAAAATTTGGCTTAGCTATGCGGCAGACAGCACTTTCATGTCAATCATAAACAATCAACTTCAGTCATAAACTTACATTGTGCAGTGCAGTATGAAACTATTTGATTGAAGTTGATTGACACTGATATTGAATTTGCGCAATAGATTGCAGCAGGAGGAGCCATCCACATGCACGAGCGTGAGCGTCACCGCATCATTCTGAGCGCTGTTCAGGAAAAGCCGGTCATCACCATTCAGGACATTGCCGAGCTGACGGAAGCGTCAGAGGCAACTACCCGCCGTGACATTGCCGCACTCCACGTGCAAGGCAAATTGCGCAGGGTGCGCGGCGGTGCTGAAGCGGTGCATCCTGCACAGCTGGCTCCCCTTGCCGGGCGGCATTTTCACGTCTCGGAATCCGAAAATGCCGACAAAAAACGTGCCATTGCCCGTGAAGCTGTTGCCCTGTGCGAAGAGGGGGATGCCATCATTATAAATGGTGGCACCACCACATTTCAGATGGTGCATTTCCTTGCATCGCGTCGCTTGCAAGTGATGACCAATTCGTTTGCCATCGCTGAACACCTGGTCAAAAATTCAAAGAGTTCGGTCACAATTCCTGGCGGTGCGATTTATCGAGAGCAGAGCATTATTCTTTCGCCATTCGATAACGATGTGACCCGCAATTTTTACGGCAAACGCATGTTCATGGGCTCGCAAGGCGTGGGGCCATTTGGCGTCATGGAGTCCGATGCACTGATCATTCAAGGCGAACAGAAGCTTATCAATCAGGCCGATGAACTTGTTCTGTTGGTCGATTCAACAAAGTTTTCGCGCAGGTCCAGTCTCATTCTGTGCCCCTTAAGCAGGGTAACGACCATTATCACCGATGACAGCATTTCCGATGCGGACCGGAAAATGATCGAGGAGGCTGGCGTCCAGCTCATTGTTGCGAGGGTACAGGACAAGCGAAGGAATTCCGCCTCGGTCGCATAAGCGCCGCTGCGGTCTTAAGCAATACAGAAATCAATCTCTGGGAGGACAGAAAATGAAACTACTGAAGAAAATCGCATTGGGAACGGTCCTGGCCGTTGCCATGTTTGCACCCCATGCTCAGGCGGCCGATACAATCAAGATTGGCCTTGTTGCAAAATCTCTGGGTAACGGCTTTTTTGAAGCCGCCAACAAGGGCGCGCAGGAAGCGGCCAAAGAATTGGGCGGTGTCGAAGTCATCTATACCGGTCCAACATCAACGACCGCTGAGGGACAGATAGAAGTCATCAATTCGCTCATCGCCCAAAACGTCAACGCAATCGCCATCTCCGCCAATGATCCCGATGCGGTCGTTCCAGCCCTGAAAAAGGCAATGGCGCGTGGGATCAAGGTCATTTCGTGGGATTCAGCAGTGGGCAAGGACGGACGTATTGTTCACCTCAACCCATCGTCAAACGAGCTGATCGGCAAGATGTGCCTTCAGCTTACTGCCGATCATCTGAAGGATGGCAAAGGCGATTTCGCCATTTTGTCGGCCACAACGACTTCGACCAACCAGAACACATGGATTGAGGAAATGAAGAAGCAACTTCCGAATTTCCCCGGTCTCAATTTGGCAACGACGGTCTATGGTGATGATCTTGCTGACAAAAGCTACCGCGAAGCGCAAGGCCTTTTGACCTCGCAGCCGAATGTAAAGGTTATCGTTGCGCCAACGACTGTTGGTGTGCTTGCTGCATCCCAGGCCGTGGCTGATGCGAAGAAGATCGGTGAAGTCTATGTGACAGGCCTTGGTCTTCCCTCTGAAATGGCAGGCGCGATCAAGTCTGGCGCAACCAAGGAATTCGCGATCTGGAACCCGATTGATCTCGGCTACTCCGCAACACAGATCGCCTATCGCCTTGTAAAAGAAGAAACCGACGGCGCACCGGGCAGTGAAATCGAGGCTGGTCGCATGGGCAAGATCAAGATCGGCGACAACGGTGAAGCTGCCATGGCTGACCCATTCGTCTATGATGCCAAGAATATCGACGAATTCTCCAAAATATTCTGATCTCACCCAATACTCTCAAGCCCGGCAGACAATCTGCCGGGTATTTCTTGTTCGGTAAAATCAATGAACCAGACAGCGTCAAAGCCAGTATCTGATACTCCGCTCCTCGAGATGCGCGGCATTTCCAAATCGTTTCCTGGCGTAAAGGCTTTGAACGATGTGAATATCGCGCTCTATGCCGGCAAGGTTACGGCTTTGATCGGAGAAAATGGCGCTGGAAAATCTACGCTCGTTAAAATCCTCACCGGAATCTACTCCTGCGACGAGGGAGAAATCTACGTTGACGGTGGAGCGGTTGCATTTGCCAATGCACAGGACGCGATAGACGCCGGCGTAACAGCTATTCATCAGGAAACGGTTCTTTTCGATGAGTTGTCAGTTGCGGAGAACATCTTCATCGGACATGCGCCGAAATCCCGGCTCGGGCTTGTTAACTGGAAGGCGGTTAATGCGCGGGCGCTCGCGCTGCTCCATTCGCTGGAAAGCAATATCGACCCGCGTATACGTCTTAAAGACTTGTCGATTGCCCAGCGTCATCTCGTTGCCATTGCCCGGGCGCTTTCTGTCGATGCGCGCATTGTCATTATGGATGAGCCGACAGCAGCGCTGTCGCGCAAGGAAGTCGACGATCTTTTCCAGATTGTCAAAAGGCTGAAGGCACAAGGCAAAGCGATCCTTTTCATCAGCCACAAATTTGATGAAGTTTATGAGATCGCTGATCACTATGCAGTGTTTCGTGATGGCAAGGCCGTGGGTAGCGGTGAGCTTGCCGATGTCGAGCAAAATGAGATCGTAAAGCTCATGGTGGGGCGATCTGTCGAACATGCTTTTCCCAAGGTGGATATTGCTTTGGGCGAAGCCGTATTCGCCGTTGAGAACTACACGCACCCTACTGAGTTTCGCGACATATCGTTTGAGCTGAGAAAGGGTGAGATACTTGGTATTTATGGTCTTGTCGGTGCAGGTCGCTCGGAAGTTTGCCAGTCGTTCTTCGGGATTACCCAACCGTCCAGCGGCAAACTGAAACTGGATGGGAAGAAGATCACCATTCGCAGCCCCGGCGAAGCAATCGATGCCGGGATCGTTTATGTTCCCGAAGAGCGGGGACGTCACGGTGCAGTGCTGCAGCTGCCAATCTATCAAAACATCTCCCTCCCTTCGCTGTCACGCACATCCCGCTCCGGATTTCTCAAAGCTGCAAACGAGTTCGCTCTTGCGCGCAAATATGCAGAGCGTTTCGATCTGCGTGCCGCAGCGCTTTCCGTGCCTGTGGGAACCTTGTCAGGGGGCAATCAGCAGAAGGTTGTCATTGGCAAATGGCTGGCAACGCAACCCAAAATCCTGATCCTTGATGAGCCGACAAAAGGCATTGATATCGGGTCAAAAGCGGCAGTGCATGCCTTTATCAGTGAACTTGCCGGCGAAGGCCTCAGCATCATCATGGTCTCCTCTGAACTACCTGAAATAATGGGCATGTCAGATCGCGTACTTGTTATGCGTGAAGGTCTTTCAGCAGGTATCTTTGAGCGTGACAATCTGAGCGCCGAAACACTGGTTCGTGCGGCAACCGGCAATGCGAGTGTGTAATGATCAAACAAGTCTTCAGATACCGGGAAATATTGCTGGTGATTATTATCGCCATTTTGCTTGCGGTCTTTTCAACGCGCGCACCCGGTTTTGCCAAGCCGGGTAATCTTTCCAATATACTCAACGACACCTCGATCCTCATCATTCTGGCGTTGGGCCAGATGACTGTGATCCTCACAAAATCCATTGATTTGTCGGTTGCCGCCAATGTTGCATTTACCGGCATGGCTGTAGGGATGTTAAATGCGACTTATCCAGGTCTGCCCTTGGCGCTGATTGTTCTTGTGGCGCTCGCAATTGGCGCTGTGCTTGGTGCACTCAACGGGCTTTTTGTGTGGAAGCTCAATATCCCTTCAATTGTTGTTACTCTTGGCACTTTGACCATCTATCGAGGCATGGCCTTTGTGCTTTCCGGTGGGGCCTGGGTTAATGCCCATCAGATGAGCGAGCCTTTCCTTCAGACGCCGCGCCAACTGTTTCTTGGTCTGCCGATGCTCGGCTGGATAGCCATTATCATTGTGGCTGTCATGTATCTGCTCATGTCGCGCACATTCCTTGGACGCGCAATCTACGCGTCGGGCGGAAATCCAACTGCTGCGGTTTATGCAGGCATCGACGTTGGGCGCACTCGCTTCTTTGCCTTTGTCATTTCCGGGACGCTTGCAGGCCTGTGCGGCTATCTGTGGGTTTCGCGCTATGCGGTCGCTTATGTCGACATTGCTGCAGGCTTCGAACTCGACAGTGTTGCAGCATGCGTCATTGGCGGAATTTCGACCCTTGGCGGTATAGGTTCGGTGGCTGGGGCAGTCCTTGGCGCGTTGTTTCTTGGAGTTATCAAGAACGCGCTGCCGGTCATTGATATTTCACCTTTCTCGCAAATGGCAATTTCAGGGGGCGTAATCATTGCGGCAGTTATTTTCAATGCGCGACAAGAACGTCGACGCGGGCGGATCATCCTCAGGGATCGTGGCGCATCGGAACAAGTCGAGGTCGTAGCATGAGCGCAGTCACGGAAAAGCGGCATATTCCTGATCGGCTGGGGACCTCTGCATCGCGTCTGTTTGCAAGCTGGGAAGCCTTGCTGCTCTGCGTGGCAGTGCTGATCTTTATTGCCAACAGCCTTGCCTCACCCTACTTCCTGAATGCCTGGAACCTGTCCGACGCCACGTTCAATTTCACGGAAAAGGCATTGATAGCCTTTGCTATGGCTCTTCTGATTATAGCCGGTGAAATCGACCTGTCCGTGGCCGCGATTATTGCGCTTGCGTCAACGGCCATGGGAGCAGCAGCTCAAATGGGTGTTAGCACACCGGGTATCGTCTTGATCGGCATAGGCGTTGGTTTGGGATGCGGTGCTATCAATGGCATTCTCGTTGCCGGTCTGCGCCTGCCTTCGATCGTTGTCACCATTGGCACTATGAGCCTGTTTCGAGGCATCGCCTATATTGTTCTGGGTGACAAGGCCTATGGCGGTTATCCCGCATCATTCGCATATTTCGGTCAAGGGTACGTCTTCTGGGTCGTATCCTTCGAATTCGTCTTGTTTGCAGTCTTTGCGTATCTTTTCGCTATTTTGCTGCATGCCACAAATTTTGGTCGCCGCATCTATGCCATAGGTAACAATGAATTTGCCGCGCGTTTTTCGGGCATTCGTGTCGAACGCGTCAAGTTCCTGCTGTTTCTGCTGACCGGTTTAATGTCCGGTATTGCTGCTGTCTGCCTGACGTCCCGTCTCGGCTCTACACGTCCTTCGATTGCACAAGGCTGGGAACTGGAAGTTGTGACAATGGTTGTTCTTGGCGGCATTTCTATACTCGGTGGTTCTGGCCGTATTGGCGGGGTCGTTATCGCGGCTTTTGTCATGGGGTTGGTTACATTCGGCCTTGGCCTGCTGAACGTGCCGGGTATCGTTATGTCGATCTTTATCGGTCTTCTGTTAATCGCCACGATTGCCTTGCCGATTATTATCCGTCGATTGAAGTATGGCAAAGCAACATGAGCCTGACTGAGAAATACGCATTCACCATGATGCTCAATCCGGGCATGGAAGCGGAATACAAGCGCCGTCATGCGGATATATGGCCGGAGCTGGAGGCTCTGCTGCATGACGCAGGTATTCGGGATTATTCGATTCACCTCGATCCATCCACCAATATCCTGTTTGGCATTCTAATCCGCCCGACAGACCATAGGATGGAGGAGCTCGCAGGGCATCCTGTTATGAGAAAATGGTGGGCACATATGGCTGATATCATGGTAACCAATCCCGATAGTTCGCCTGTGCAAACTCAGCTTACCTGCATGTTTCATCTTCCATGAGCGCAATTGACCACGTTGCAGTTCTTGATATCGGCAAGACAAATGCCAAGGTCGTCGTGGTCGACGCGAAGACAGGCATGGAACTGGCCGCACGAAGCACGCCCAATCATGTTCTGGAGACCGGCTTATATCCACATTATGATATTGAGACTCTCTGGGCGTTTTTTGTCGGTACGTTGTCGGAATTTGTTTCTGTACCCGGGTTCGACGCAATCTCTGTGACGGCCCATGGCGCTGCGGCGGTCTTGCTTGATGAGCAAGGTCTGGCCATGCCCGCTATAGATTATGAGTATATCTATCCCGATGACGTGCGTGCCGCCTATGCGGCGCTACGCCCGGATTTTTCCGAAACACGTTCCCCGTTGCAGTCCGGTGGCCTGAATGTCGGAGCGCAAATCCATTATCAGAAAACGCAGTTTCCGGCTGAGTTTGCCAAGGTCAGAACGATTCTAACCTACGCGCAGTATTGGGTGTGGCGATTGACCGGAATTGCCAGGAACGAAGTGACATCTCTTGGTTGCCATACTGATTTATGGAATCCGCAAACATGCACCTATTCCAGTCTTGTCGACACGCTTGAGCTGCGACCATTGCTTCCCCCAATTGCTTCGGCATTTGACAGGATCGGTGGTTTACTGCCCGCAGTGGCTGATCAAATTGGTGTCAAACATACCATCCCGGTATATTGTGGTATTCACGATTCCAACGCGTCTTTACTACCCCATTTAATGAGGCGGAAATCTCATTTCTCTGTCGTCTCTACAGGCACTTGGGTGGTGTTGTTTGCTGTGGGGGGAGCGCTTGAACAGCTTGATCCGGATCGCGATACGCTGGCAAATGTTGATGTTTACGGCAGGGCGGTACCGTCAGCGCGTTTTATGGGAGGCAGGGAATTCGATCAGTTGACTCTCGGTCAAATTGCTGAGCCGGACGCTGAAGCGCTTGCCCGAATTATTGCCGATCAGACGATGATGCTTCCAAGTGTCGTTCAGGGCTCCGGGCCCTTCCCTTATCATGAGGCTGGTTGGGTGAACGGCGAGCCGGATCTGGCTTTAGAGAGGAATGCAGCTGCGTCGCTCTATGCAGCACTGATGACGCAGACAAGCCTTCAACTGATCGGTGCGACTGGCCCGACAATTGTCGAGGGGCCATTCTCCCGCAACCGGATATATCTGTCGGCCTTGCGATCCCTCACATCGCGCGAAATTATTGCAGCTCCCGGTTCAACAGGAACCAGTCTTGGGGCCGCGCTGCTGGCGGGTGCCGAGCTTCCCGCAGAATCTGGCCATGGAACAATCTCCCCGCTCGATACAAATTTTGATCTTTATGCCGAAAAGTGGCGCGCTGGCGCCCTTAATGCCCAGCCACTGTTACCGGGAAAAACCCGGTAATCTGCATGGCAGCAGGCCGTCATCATGGGCAAGAATGTCCGTAAGGGTTACCGGTCATTCGTCTTCTTGCTATTTATATTACTATATTATAGTAACACATTGAGGTCTGGGAGGATCTTAACAGTTTGACCAATTTAGGGAGGAGAAGTCATGGCTTTTATGAAGAGAATTCTGCTTGCCAGCACGGTTGCATTTGCTTTTGCTGGGTATGCTCACGCGGCAGATTTGACGGTTGGCTTTTCGCAAATCGGCTCTGAATCCGGCTGGCGGGCCGCTGAAACGTCCGTATCGAAAATTGAAGCGGAAAAGCGCGGTATTAATCTGAAGATTGCCGACGCCCAGCAAAAGCAGGAAAATCAAATCAAGGCGATCCGCGGATTCGTCGCCCAAGGCGTCGACGCAATCTTTATTGCGCCAGTTGTTGCGACGGGATGGGATACTGTTCTTACCGAAGCCAAGGAAGCCAATATTCCGGTTATTCTTTTGGACCGTACAATCGAAACAACCAATGAGGATTTGTATTTGACGGCTGTAACGTCAGATACAGTGCATGAAGGCAAGGTTGCGGGCGAATGGCTTGTTAAAGCCGTAGAGGGCAAGGATTGCAAGGTCGTTGAATTGCAGGGGACCGTTGGGTCGAGCCCGGCAATCAATCGCAAGAAGGGCTTTGAAGAGGGTATCGCATCCGCATCTAACATCAAGATTACCCGGAGTCAGACAGGCGACTTCACCCGGTCGAAGGGTAAAGAAGTCATGGAAGGTTT
This sequence comes from Phyllobacterium sp. K27, assembly GCF_054796155.1. Lineage (NCBI taxonomy): Bacteria > Pseudomonadati > Pseudomonadota > Alphaproteobacteria > Hyphomicrobiales > Phyllobacteriaceae > Phyllobacterium > Phyllobacterium sp. K27. Next base: position 80,447 of record NZ_JBTWND010000004.1, read on the forward strand.
TCTGAAGGCTGAAAATGGCGGCAAAGATATTTGCGCTTTATACGCCCATAATGATGACATGGCTGTTGGCGCGATTCAGGCAATCAAAGAAGCCGGTTTAAAGCCGGGTAAGGATATTCTCGTTGTGTCGATTGACGCGGTGCCGGATATTTTCAAGGCAATGTCCGAAGGTGAGGCAAACGCAACTGTTGAGCTCACTCCCAATATGGCTGGCCCTGCTTTCGATGTGCTGACAGCATTCAAGGATGGTGGGAAGGCTCCACCAAAGTGGATCCAGACGGAATCGAAGCTTTATACACAGGCCGATGATCCAATGAAGGTCTACGAGGAGAAAAAGGGTCTGGGATACTGATCAAGACCGTCTTGCCAGCTGCCCTGTTCGGGCGGCTGGCTACTGATCGATAAATCGCTCGCGAGAGGCGCAATGACGGATAAACCCAGTCTTCTGGCCGTAGAAGGCATCTGCAAATCATTCGTTGGATTCAAAGCGCTGGATGGCGTTGATTTTACTGTCCGGCCGGGAGAAATTCATGCGCTTCTCGGCGAAAATGGTGCAGGAAAGTCGACACTTATCAAAGTATTGACAGGCGTGCATCAGCCTGATTCCGGCGTGATAAAAATCGATGGACATTCTGTAAACGTACGCGACACGCAACATGCGCAAAGTCTGGGAATCGGCACTGTCTACCAAGAAGTGAACCTGCTCCCGGATATGTCTGTTGCCGATAACCTTTTCATTGGTCGCCAACCAATGCGATTTGGCTTCATCAACCGCAAATTGATGGAAAAAAGGGCGAGAGAATTGCTGACCCAGTATGATCTTCATCTGGATGTCTCGTCGGATTTGTCCCGCTATTCTGTCGCTGTCCAGCAGCTTGTGGCAATCGCCCGCGCGGTTGATATGTCAGGTCGCGTTCTTATTCTTGATGAGCCGACTGCCAGTCTTGACCGTCATGAGGTCGAAATTCTGTTCGCAATACTTGGCAAGTTGCGAAGCCGTGGTCTCGGTATCGTCTTTATTACGCATTTTCTTGACCAGGTCTACGAAATCTGTGATCGGGTGACGGTCTTGCGCAATGGAAAACTGGCGGGAAGCGCATCGACCGCAGAACTTCCACAAATTGAACTTGTTTCGCTGATGCTTGGGCGAACATTGGCTGTTGCCACACACAATACGCGCCGTGATCGGCCCGTACCCGAAATCAGACAATTCTCGTTCAAGGGGATTGGACGCAGCCGCAGCATCGCACCATTTGATCTGGATATCGGCGAGGGCGAAGTGGTTGGTATGGCGGGTCTTTTGGGTTCGGGACGCACGGAAACCGCCAAAGTCCTGTTCGGAATAGATGCCGCCGACACAGGACAGATTCGTATTGATGGCAATCCAGTGCTTATCCGAACACCGCAAGATGCGGTAGCCTGTGGCTTTGGTTTATGTCCGGAAGATCGTAAGTCCGATGGAATTATCGGGGACCTTTCCGTGCGTGAGAATATCTGCCTTGCGCTGCAAGCGCATCGAGGTTGGTTCAATCGGTTATCGACCCAAGAGCAGATCATGCTGGCCGACAAATTCGTCAAGGCTTTCGATATTCGAACGACTGATATCGAAAAGCCGGTGAAGTTTTTGTCTGGCGGTAACCAGCAGAAAGTCATTCTTGCGCGCTGGCTCGCAACCAATCCACGGCTTCTCATTTTGGATGAACCAACCCGCGGCATTGATGTGGGGGCACATGCAGAGATTATTGCCTTGATTAACAAGCTTTGCGACGACGGCATGGCCTTACTTGTTATCTCATCGGAAATTGATGAGATTGTTGCCTACAGTACCCGCGTTATCGTCCTGCGCGATCGCGCCCATCGTGGTGAAATTTCCGGCGATGATATCATTCCGTCCAATATCATGCGGATGATCGCTGCTGAACCTGAGAGAGCTTCGGTATGAGCAGTCCGAGTGTCACTGCACTGACGAAGGCAATGCCGCAACTGCTTACGCTCGTGCTGATATTGTTTCTCAACTATCTGGCGTTTCCCGGTTTTTTTGACATCCGTCTGCAGGACGGGCGGCTGTTCGGTAGCCTGATTGACGTGCTCAACCGTGGAGCACCGGTGATTATCCTTGCGGTTGGTATGACCGCTGTTATCGCGAGCCGTGGTGTTGACCTTTCTGTCGGTGCCGTCATGGCAGTCTCGGGTGCGATAGCGGCAACAATGACTGTTTCCGGATATCCTTTGCCAATTGTCATTCTTGCCGCGCTTGGGGTAGGTTTGTTGTGCGGATTGTGGAATGGCATCCTTGTTGCCTATTTCGACTTGCAGCCCATCGTAGCAACTTTGATACTGATGGTTGCCGGACGGGGTATCGCCCAATTGATTACGGAAGGCTCTATCGTCACCTTCAATGAACCCGGCCTGATATTTTTTGGGACCGGATCATTTGCCGGAATTCCGATGCCTATCCTTATCGCAGGGCTGCTTCTCATTGCAGCGATTGCGGTTGTCCGACGCACGGCACTTGGGCTGCTGATCGAATCCATCGGTATCAATCGCAGCGCCAGCAACTATGCCGGCCTGAACAGCAAACTGCTGCTGCTTGTAATCTACGCTTTCTGCGGGTTCTGCGCCGCATTGGCGGGGGTCATTATTGCCGCCGATATACGCGGAGCAGATGCCAACAATGCCGGTCTGTGGCTGGAACTGGACGCTATTCTCGCAGTTGTTATCGGCGGTACTTCGCTCTTCGGAGGCCGTTTTTCCATTCTCATGTCAGCGCTCGGAGCTGTCATCATTCAGGCAATGAACACAGGAATACTACTGTCCGGTTTTCCGCCAGAATATAATCTCATTCTGAAAGCGCTGGTCATCATCGTGATCTTGCTTGCACAGTCGTTCTCTTCGGCTGGCGGGTGGGCATTCGTTAAGGCAGAATTCGGTACCAAAAGGCGGAAAAGCCAGTGAACACACGTCTTTTACCTCTTTATGCAACATTGTTAATCTGTGTCGTTGCTTATGCTGTCTGCGTTTTCCAGTTTCCCATGATGTTCTCAACACGTGTCGCCGGCAATTTGCTGACCGACAATGCGTTTCTTGGAATTGCTGCCGTGGGCATGACCTTTGTCATTCTCTCAGGCGGCATTGACCTGTCGGTCGGATCGGTGATTGCCTTCACCGGCGTGTTGCTTGCAGTCCTGATCACGCATTACGGGATCCATCCCCTGGTCGCCTTCGCCATAGCGCTTATGATCACGACTGCTTTCGGGGCAAGCATGGGTGCCGTCATTCATTATCTGGAAGTTCCTGCCTTTATTGTTACACTGGCAGGAATGTTTCTGGCGCGAGGCATGTGCTTTGTCATGACGACGGATTCAATTCCGGTCAATCATCAATTTTATTCGCAACTGCAAGGATTGTATTATTTGCTGCCGGGTGGCGGAAGGCTTACTTTCATCGGTTGCCTTATGGTGCTGGTATTTGCAGTTGGCATTGTGATGGCGCATTTCAGCAAGTTCGGCTCGTACATCTATGCCGTCGGGGGAAATCGTACATCCGCTGAGCTGATGGGGGTGCCGGTCGCCAAAACAACGATAGGCATCTATGCGATGTCAGGCTTCCTTTCAGGGCTCGCGGGTATCGTTTTCTCACTTTACACTTCGGCCGGATATTCTCTTGCAGCTGTCGGTGTCGAACTTGATACAATCGCCGCCGTTGTTATTGGTGGAACCTTGCTGACCGGAGGTGTTGGCTATGTCGCAGGCACTTTCATTGGTGTGATTATTCAAGGCATCATCCAGACATACATCGTTTTCGACGGAACCCTGTCCAGCTGGTGGACAAAAATCGTTGTCGGAATTCTTCTCTTCTCATTTATTGGCTTGCAACGCCTGCTGGTGCTGCTGTCATCGAAAAGAACGGCGACCCTTACCAAACCATGAGCTGCCGGAACAGTTTTCGGAGGTTTAGCTCCAGCATTTTCCACGTCAGCTCATGGCAAATTATGGATTTTCGCCGTAAAGCGGCATAGTCAGTTGCCAATGATGCGTTCTCGTCCTATTCCGGTTATAGAACATTGGAGGAATTATGAGCACAAATGTTGCATTGACAGGTTTGGCGCGGGACATGCAGGCACGCGCCGACACGGAGCGCCCAATTCGCATCGGTCTGATCGGCTCCGGCGAAATGGGGACGGACATTGTTACGCGCGTGGCCCATATGCCGGGTATCGAAATCGGTGCCATCTCCGAGCTCAACACTCCCAACGCCCTTAAGGCGGTTGATATCGCCTATCGCGAAGAAGGGCATTCCCGCGAGATATCAAATGCCACTGCCCTTACAGAAGCGATGGAAGCCGGAAAGATCGCGGTCACCAACGACGCAAATCTGATTCTGGAGAACGGTTTGATCGACGTCGTTATCGATGCGACAGGTGTGCCAGCGGTCGGAGCCGAGATTGGTTTGCGGGCTATGGAACACGGCAAGCATCTGGTTATGATGAATGTTGAAGCTGATGTTACCATCGGCGCATATCTTAAAAGCGAGGCTGATCGGCTCGGCGTCACCTATTCGCTGGGTGCGGGCGATGAACCGTCGTCGTGCATGGAGTTGATCGAATTTGTTTCGGCGATGGGCCATCCGATCGTTGCAGCTGGCAAGGGCAAAAACAATCCACTCAATATTGATGCCATTCCCGACGATTACGAAGAAGAAGCAGCGCGGCGTCATATGAATGTTCGCATGCTCGTTGAATTCGTTGATGGCTCCAAGACTATGGTTGAAATGGCGGCAATCGCAAATGCGACAGGGCTTGTCCCGGACAAGCCAGGCATGCACGGTCCTGCTGCAACACTCGATCAGCTTTCCAAGGTGCTTGTACCGGAAAAAGATGGTGGTGTACTGTCCAGGGTCGGTGTCGTTGACTATTCTATCGGCAAGGGCGTAGCCCCCGGTGTGTTCGTTATTGCCGATATGTCGCATCCCCGCATATCGGAACGGATGGAAGATCTGAAAATGGGCAAAGGTCCCTATTTCACATTCCATCGCCCTTATCATCTCACCTCTCTTGAGGTGCCACTGACTTGTGCCCGTGTTGTGCTATATGGCAAGGCAGACATGGTTCCTTTGGCCAAACCCGTTGCAGAAGTGTGCGCAGTTGCCAAGAAGGATATGAAACCCGGCGACAAGCTCGATGCTATTGGGGAGTATTGCTACCGGGCCTGGATCATGACAGCTCCAGAAGCGCGGTCGGCTGGCGCAATCCCTTGCGGACTCTTACAAGGCGGTTCGGTTACTACTCCGATAAAAAAGGGCGAGCTCATTACCCACGCTAACGCAGCCACAGCCCCTGGATCAAAAATTGTTGAGCTTCGCGCACGGCAAGACAAGTTGGTATACGGTTAAACTGATCAAACTATATTTCGCTATCGTAACGAACGAAAATTGTAATTATTTAACAGTAAGTTAGGTGGAGGCTTGAGCTTGCACCTAACTTGCATTCTGTGTGTATAAATCTGGCGCTAATCTTGCAAAAAACCTGTCAAGTACCAATATTAATAATTGGTTAACGACTGAGTCTTTGATGCAGGAGTGCTCCGTGCCAGCCTATCAAGTAAAGTTTGCTTATCTAACGAAATACAAGCAGTCGCGCCATCTGTTTCACCAGCTCGTGATTGCGGATGATGAAGCCAGTGCCTTGACCCAAGGGCGGCAGCTCATGAGTAAACGTTCACCTGAAGCTCGAATTGTCCATGAATCCTGCACACTTCGCCCGGACAGCTGTGAGGTGGAAAGCGCCACAGCACATGGTTGGACGCTTAATGACAATTGGTGGTCCCGTCCGATCAGGCCGGATGACGATCTTGCAGCTATAGCAAAACATGGCTTTACCCACAGCAACCATATTCACGCCAAATCCGCGATGGACTGTGTTGCTATTGATAAGTATGCGGCCTGATCACAAATCAGTCCGCACAGCCCAAAGCTCCGGAAACAACACGACATCGAGCATTTTTCTCAAGTAGTTGACGCCTGAAGTTCCGCCTGTTCCGGTTTTGAAACCGATTATGCGCTCGACGGTCGTGACGTGGTTAAAACGCCAGCGCCTGAAATAGTCCTCGAAATCCACGAGTTTTTCGGCAAGCTCATAAAGCGACCAATGAGCTTCCGGATCGCGATAAACGACGAGCCAGGCAGCACGGACGCTGTCGTTGGGCTCATAAGCGAGCGAACAGTCGCGCGTCAGTAGCGCAGGATCAATAGAAAATCCTTTCCGTGCCAAAAGACGGATCGATTGATCATAAATACTTGGTGCGTGCAGAATCTGTTCGAGCCATGCATGGATGTCGGCTTTGTGCGCGTGCGGGCGCATCATCGCTGCATTCTTATTGCCCGCCAAAAACTCAATTGCACGATATTGGAATGACTGGAACCCGGAAGACATGCCGAGCGCCTGGCGAAACGTGGTGTACTCGCTGGGCGTCATGGTTCTCAGCACATCCCATGCGGAATTCAACTGGTCGAGAATGCGTGAAACCCGCGCAAGCATTTTGAATGACGGTGCAAGATCATCTTTGGCAATGTGGTCGCAAACGGATGTCAGTTCGTGAATGACCAACCGCATCCAGATTTCGGACGCTTGATGTTGCACGATAAACAGCATTTCGTCATGCGCATCCGAGAGCGGCGTTTGTGCTGTCAGAATCGTATCCAGCCGCAGATAATCGCCGTAGGACATCCGGCCATCAAATGACATTTGCGCTCCCTCACCTGAAGGGTCGTAAGGTGTGCGTGTCATGTGACAGCCCCCACTTTGCGATATGTCTCAGCATCCCAGCTGCGTGTTGTCAAAACATCCTTGAGAACCGCAACGGCATTTTCGACATCAGCAAAGCTCAGATAAAGCGGCGTAAATCCAAAGCGGATAATGTCAGATGCCCGAAAATCACCAATCACTCCACGAGCGATCAGCGCTTGCATGATGGCGTAGCCGTTTTCGCAGGAATAGGAAACCTGGCTGCCACGTTTGTCAGCCTCTCGCGGTGTGACCAATTTCAAGTCATACTCAACTGCAAATTCTTCAACGCCTTCGATGAAGTGATCACACAGCCCAATCGACTTGATACGCAACGCTTCCATGTCGACATCATCCCAAATTGACAATGCTTCATCCAAAGCGACCATGCCCAAAACTTGCGGCGTTCCGCACAGATATTGTTCGATGTTCTTGGACGGGGCATAAGCGGTTTCGAAATTGAAGGGCGTACGATGGCCAAACCAGCCCGATAGGGGTTGATCGAATTCTCCTTGATGAACCGGATTGACATATAAAAACGCTGGAGCGCCTGGGCCTCCATTCAAATACTTATAGCCGCACCCTATGGCGAAATCAGCATTTGCACCCGTCAAGTCCACTGGCATTGCGCCCGCTGAGTGGGCCAGATCCCATATGACAAGAATACCTTTGTCATGGGCTGCCTTCGTTATTGCTGCCATATCGTGACGATAGCCGGTACGATAATTGACATGGGTGAGCATAAGCACAGCCACATCGCGATCAAGCATGCCTGTAATGTCTGCTGGTCTATCAACCAGCACCAGCTGGTGGCCTTTTCCAATCTGCTTTGCCACACCCTCTGCGATGTAAAGGTCTGTTGGAAAGTTCTCTCTTTCCGAAACGATCTTGCTGCGCCCGGCATTGAGCCCAAGTGCTGCGGACAGCACCTTGAAAAGGTTGATCGACGTACTGTCAGCGGCAACAACAGTGCCTTCTGGTGCGCCGATCAAGCCGGCAATCTTATTTCCCACCCGCTGAGGCAGATGGACCCAATCAGCGGTATTCCAGCTTCGAATGAGTTGCTCGCCCCATTCCTCACTGATGGTTTTTGCAACCCGCTGTTTAACGGTTTTCGGCAGAGCGCCCAGCGAATTGCCATCAAGATAAATCACGTTTTCGGGCAGTTCGAATCTGTCGCGAAAGGACCTTAGTGGATCAGATTGGTCAGCTAAAGTGGCTTTGATACTTGTCATGGGTTTTCATTGTTCCATCAGGCAGCTGTGTCGACAGAAGATATTCCACCGGCGCGGGCTAGTTTCAAAAAAGCCTCTTTGGCAAGGCGAACGTGATCGATCATCAAGGCTTCGGCCTTCACTTTGTCTCGTGCGAGTGCTGCCTCGAGCAAGGCTGTATGCGCATCGATACCAAGCGCTTCGCGAGACAGGACAGCATTCCTCCCTGTTCCTTCCGCAGTACGGTTCAGGTGATCTATGCGCAGGATTATGTGTCGTCGATACCGCTGTAGCTGTGCAGTGGTCTGCTGGGCAAAGCTCATAAGCCATTTCGAAGATGTGCCCGCAATCAGCGCCAGATGAAATTCGGCATGTGCCACATCCCACGCGTCGATTGCCTCAGACTGGGAAAAGGAATTGGGTGTGATGCAAGTGGCAAGGCGGTAATGTGCGCTGACCAAATGTGCCTCCCAGTTGCGGTCACCCTCCTCTATGGAACGCGCGAGCAGCTGGGTCTCAATTACAGAGCGGGCGGTCTCAAGATCTTCAAGTTCTTCGAGCGTCACTGTAGCGACGCGAAAGCCTTTATTGGCTTCAGTCGTGACGAAGTTTTCAGCATGAAGGCGATTGAGAGCCTCACGCATGGGTGTAGCGCTGGTGCCAAGTTCCTGAGCTATCGTTCGCAACCGCAATGATTGCCCAGGCCGCAGTTCTCCATTAAGGATGCGGGATCGCAGTACTGTGTAGAGGCCATCAGATTTGACACTATCGGCCATTGGTTCCCTTTGTCGCGCGTATGCCAATTCCATATTGTATATCATTTCACGTTTGTTATACTATTTTCAAGCTTTACAGAGCGGAACATATAAAAAAGGAGAATCGGATGGTTTTGGCAAACAGGTTGGCCCGTTTGGCCATAGGTACGACACTCGGTCTTGCCTTGGGATTGGGCGTGGCAGCTGCAGAAACCCGGATAGGCATCGCGCAGTTCGGCAAGCACCCGCAGTTGGATGAAACAGTTACCGCTTTCAAAGCGGAGCTGACCAAGTTGGGCATTGCCGATGCAGTCTATGACGAGCTGCAGGTCAATTTCGATGCTACCTTGATCCCGCAAATGGTCACCAAGCTGGCCTCCAACAGTCCGAAGCTCATCTTGGCTGTGACCACGCCGGTTGCACAAGGTGCACGCCAGATCGTCGGAAATACCAATACACCAGTGGTTTTTGCCGCTGTTACCGATCCGGTTGCAGCCAAGCTGACACCCTCTTGGGAGGCCGGAGACAAGGCAATGACCGGAGCTTCCGATCTGCAGGATGTGGCTTCGGTGATTACCTTCATCAAGAAGCTGCTGCCCGACGCAAAGCGTGTCGCCTATCTTTATAATCCTGGCGAAGACAATGACGTTGCTGTCCTCAAGCTCATGCAGGAAATCACCAAGACCCAAGGTATGGAGTTGGTTGAAGTCGGTCTCGATAACACGAATGATATTCCAATTCGTGTCGGTTCGCTGGCGGGAAAAGCTGACGTGATCTATGTGCCGGGTTCCAATCTTGTACAGCCAGCCGTTCCGGCTGTTGCCGCCGCCGCATTGAGCATCAATATTCCGGTTGTGAATGCATCCGCACAGGCAGTACGAGATGGTTTGGTCGCGGCGGCCTTTGAAGTTTCCTACACCAAAGTTGGTCAGAACGCGGCAAAACTCGCCTCTGAAGTCCTGGCCGGCAAGTCAACAGAGAGCTTGGCGCCAATCAAGCCTGCCTACGAAGACCATGCAGCTGCCATAAATGAAGCCGTTCTGGCCAAAACCGGGCAAAAAGTTCCCGATAGCCTCAAGGATTGCAATTGTTTCGTTAAATAAGCCTTCTCTTGCAAGCCATAAGCATATAGTTCCCGCCTTTAGTGCGGGAACTATCATATTATAGCGGCTCAGCTTAAGGGGCACACATGACCGACATGCTCTCCGTCAAGGGCGGTACCAAAATCTTCTATCGGGGCACACAGGATGAACGACGTGCGCTCGACGGATTGGATGTAACACTCAAATCTGGCGATTTTTGCATCGTGATCGGTAGCAATGGCGCTGGAAAGTCAAGCTTTCTCAATGCTGTTTCCGGAAAGCTGCCACTGGATTCCGGCAAAATATTCATTGACGGTCAAGATGTCACAAAGCTCAATGCCCATCGCCGCGCTCAGTTCATAGCGAGAGTCTTTCAGGATCCGATGATCGGCACCGCGCCGACCATGACAATTGGCGAAAACATGCTTCTTGCCGAATTGCGGGGAAAGCCGCGCAGCTTTTCCTACGGTCTGACCACATCTCGTCGCGCTCGATATAGCGAACAATTGGCTGAACTGAATCTCGGTTTGGAAAACCGCCTCGACATGCAGGTCGGGCTGCTGTCCGGCGGGCAGCGTCAGTCGCTTTCGCTGGTGATGGCTGTTTCAACACATCCAAAGCTTTTGCTTCTGGATGAACATACCGCCGCCCTTGACCCGCGCACTGCAAAACTTGTCATGGATACGACTGTGCGCGCAGTCGATGAACTTAAGCTTACGACAATGATGGTCACGCACAATATGGAGCACGCGATCAACTACGGTAACAGGATCATCATGATGGATGCCGGCAAAGTGCTTGTTGATATAGGTCCAGATGAAAAGCGCGGCATAACAGTTCCGAATCTGATCGATCGCTTTCACACAAAATCTGACGCGATCGCGTTACAGGGAGCCTGAGATGCTGGATGTGTTTAACAGTTTCTATGGGCTCATCCCAGTCACGATTGCGCAAAGTCTCATCGTTTCCTTTGTTGTTCTCGGAGTCATGCTGCCGTTTCGCATCCTGAATTTTCCAGATCTTACATCTGAGGGTGCGTTCCCGCTTGGCGGCTGTGTTTGCGGAACATTGATAGCTGCCGGAGTAAACCCGTTTCTCGCCGTTTTTGTTGCCCTGCTTTGCGGATTTGCAGCGGGTTGCACAACGGCGTTTATCCACTTGCGGTTCAAGATCAACACGCTCCTCGCCGGAATCTTGGTAATGACAATGCTCTACAGCATCAATTTGCGCATTATGGGTCGCACAAATATTCCGCTTTTCACCTATGACACGACATTCACCCTACTGGCGGGACCGGCTGCCAATTTTGCGTGGGTCAAAATCGCAATCGTAGGTGTGCTGGTCGCGCTCGTTGTGGCGGCGATGCTGTACTTCTTCATGTCAGAGAAAGGCACATCCATGCGTGCGGTGGGTGCCAGCCCGGATATGGCGGAAGCGCAAGGTATCAATGTCAGCACTGCAACAATTATAGGGGTCGGCGCCGCCAGCGCGCTTTCTGCTACGGGTGGAAGCATTATGGTGCAGACTCAAGGGTTTGCCGACGTTAATATGGGATTTGGCATTCTGATCAATGGTCTTGCTGCTCTTATCATCGGAGAAGCAATTACTGGCCGTCAAACAATCTTGCGGCAAGTCCTTGCCCCCGTTGTCGGTTCCTTGATTTACTATCAGTTGATCTCATTTTGTCTGACGCTTGGACTTGCTCCAGCCGATCTTAAATTTGCCACAGGTGCTTTTGTGCTCTTGATGCTGGCCTTGCCAAACCTGCGCAAGTCCGGCGGGGGAAACCAGATACGTGAGAAGATAAGAGAATAATCCGCGATCGGGGGACGACAATGACGGATGCTATCGATTGGGATGACGCTTATTCCAACTTCGCCTATATTCCGGACGGTGCCAGCTATCCGGGTAAATGGCGTACGGAAGCGGCCCAGTTCCGTAGTGAAATGGATGGCAAAGGTCTGCTGAAATCAGATATTGCCTACGGCCCGGATGCTCGAAATCGGCTCGACCTTTTCATGCCTTGGGGTGAGCTCAAAGGACTCATGGTTTTTATCCATGGAGGCTATTGGAAGGAAGATTTCGACAAAAGCGTGTGGTCATATTTGGCCAAAGGTGCGCATGTTTGTGGATTTGCTGTTGCCATTCCATCCTATGTGCTTTGCCCGCACGTTCGCATCAGTGAAATTACCGCCCAGGTCGGTCTTGCTGTGACGAAAGCTGCAGAAGAAGTTGCAGGGCCGATTCATTTGACGGGACATTCAGCAGGTGGTCACCTCGTGGCACGAATGGTGACGGCAACATCACCTCTGTCTCAAGCGATCCGCCAGCGTATTCGCAAGACAGTTCCAATCTCTGCTCTTACCGACCTGCGGCCCTTAATGAAGACAAAAATGAACGAGACGCTTCGTCTCGATGCCACAGAAGCCCGGTTGGAGAGCCCTGCCCTGCTTGAGCCACAAGAAGGGATTGATCTTACTGCCTGGGTTGGCGCAGATGAACGCCCGGAATTTGTCAGACACAATGCCTTGCTTGCCAATATATGGTCAGGCTTCGACTGCAATATTACAGCTGTGGAAGAGCCGGAAAAGCACCATGCCAACATTATCGAGGGCCTGACCAGACCGGACCACCTGCTGACGCGTACGCTACTTGCACTATAGAAAAAAGGCTGCCAGGGTCGGGATATCACCTTGGCAGCCTTTTTTACCGATTGTTGTTATCGAAGCGTCAGGCGCTAAGGCGCTTTGAATCCTCAATGATCATTGCATTGCCCGGCAAACCGAGCGCATGAGCAATACGTTCCAGCTTGCTCGGATCCGAATTTTGACCACTTTCAATGGTTTCGATTTCAAGAGATGTCAGGCCGCACGAAACAGCCAAATCTTCAATTGAATATCCGAATTGTTCGCGAAATGCCCTGACAATATTAATTCCATTGGCTAAAGCCGTCGTAATCGTTTCTGGCAATGAATAGTTATCGATGGTTTTGTTCATCGCTTTGCTCCTAACGTGAATGGTTTGGTTAACAAATCGGAAGGCAGAATTTATACGTCCATCGGTTTGGATCAACCCTTTTATGTCTGTTCACATAAAACGTGATCGAAAGCTATGTTGAAAGCTTGCCTTAAAGTAGCGCCAAATCTCAGTAAAATGACGAATATGCCGATCGTTGACTTGACCAATTGCTGAAGAATATCAGTGGATTGTAACGCCGCTGTGTCACTTGCAGCCCGACATATATAGGTATGCCATAATGGAAAAGAAGACTTTTGGACGGATTTATTTCACAGGTCTTATCTTGGGATCTATAACAGTCCTCTCGGCCTGTACTCAAGTTTATTATGGAACATTCCGTTATGAGGCACAGTGCCGAGATCACCCGCAAAATCATGACACCATCTGCACAATCGAGAAGATGAGATAGCCCGATCTCCCGGGCCATTTGAGATCACACAGCGATGTCAAACGTAGTTTGTGTTTTCGCTTTGATTTCTTCGACCGTCACGCCAGGCGCAATTTCGATCAAGGTCATTTTCGGGTCTCCGCGGCGCTCGATGGTAAAAACGCCAAGATCGGTGATAACAAGGTCTGTCACCCGCTGGCCCGTTAGCGGCAGTGTACATTCTTCAAGGAGCTTGGCTTCACCTTTTGCCTCGTGCTCCATAACGACAACGACTTTCTTGACGCCTGCGACCAGATCCATCGCGCCACCCATGCCTTTGACCATTTTGCCGGGCACCATCCAGTTGGCAAGGTCACCATTCCGGGCGACCTGCATGGCTCCAAGGATCGAAAGATCGATATGCCCGCCGCGGATCATTCCGAAACTGTCGGCACCATTAAAGTAACTTGTCGTTGGCAACTGGGTGATCGTTTGCTTGCCGGCATTGATAAGGTCAGCATCCTCTTCGCCTTCATAGGGAAATGGCCCCATGCCAAGCATACCGTTTTCGCTCTGGAGTTGTACACTCATGCCCGTTGGAATGTAGTTGGCGACAAGAGTCGGAATGCCAATTCCAAGGTTGACATAGAAACCGTCTTCAAGCTCCTGGGCAGCCCGTTCGGCCATTTGATCACGTGTCCAAGCCATCTCAGTGCACTCCGCTTGCAGCGACAAGTCTCGGTCGCGTTGTCCGTTGTTCAATGTGTTTGATGGGGTTTGGGACGTGTACGATCCGTTTTACAAAAATTCCGGGCGTATGAACATGGTCACCATCAATCATGCCTGCATCAACGAGGTGTTCAACCTCTGCCACAGTGAACTTTGAGGCGGTCGCCATGATCGGATTGAAGTTGCGTGCCGTTTTACGATAGACAAGATTTCCCTCTGTATCGCCCTTATAGGCATGAACGATGGAAAGGTCTGCGACAAGCCCGCGCTCCATGACATAGGATTCGCCATCGAACTCGCGAACGTCCTTGCCTTCTGCTATGATGGTGCCGACGCCGGTCTTGGTGAAAAAGGCTGGTATGCCCGCGCCCCCTGCCCGGATGCGCTCGGCAAGCGTTCCTTGTGGGTTAAACTCCAGCTCCAGCTCGCCCGATAGATATTGTTGCGCAAAGAGTTTGTTTTCGCCAACATAAGACGAAATCATTTTTCGGATTTGCTTGGTTTCCAGCAACACGCCAAGGCCAATGCCGTCAACGCCGGCATTATTGGATATCACGGTCAGATTTTTGACACCGGAATCACGGATCGCATAAATTAGCGCTTCAGGAATGCCACAAAGACCAAAGCCACCGGCCATGATTGTCATGCCGTCGAACAGTACACCTTCCAGTGCGTCGCCCACGCTTGATTGAACTTTTTTCAAGAATAGTCTCCCATTTCTCTATTCCCCTTGTAACAACGGTAGAGCTTGTGTTGATGTTGCAGATAGTCGTATTAATACTGCATGACAGTACCGGAGTTTCCCAGTCCAGACATTGTGAATGCTGCAAGCGGAAAACGCTTCCAGTTAACGGAACTGCCAGTGCCAATGGTTTATGCAACCCACCGTATCATAAGGGATTGCAATAGCGAATTTGCTGATATTTTTGGCTATGAGCGGCTGGAGTTGATCAATCAAAGTTTCAACCGGCTTTATCCCAAGATCAAAGACTTCGTTCGCACGGGCGAAATGTGGAGAAGCAATCTTGGAGGAGGCAAGGTCTATTATGACGAGCGCCTGATGCGGCGGCGTGATGGAACCAGTTTCTGGTGCCGGGTGCGTGGGCGAAGTCGCAATCACGCCGATCCATTTGCAGAGGCACTCTATTGTTTCGAACCGACAAACCGGGCGGTTACAGGGGACATCAGTCTTATTTCTGATCGGCAAAAGCAAGTTTTGACTTTGGTATCTCAAGGCAAGACCAATGCCCAGATTGCGCTTGAAATCGGTCTGTCAAAACGCACTGTTGAAGCGCATAGGGCACGTCTTATGCGTGCTCATAGCCTACGTAACAGCGCAGAACTTATTGCATGGTTCTCAAGTCTGCGCTGATCAGAAGGAAGCAGCACTCTTGGGCCGCCAGACAAGCAAACGGTTTTCAACCAGTGTCACGAGCCAGTCGACGAGAATAACAAAGAAGGTCAAAACAAACATTCCGGCAAAAACACCGGTAACATCGAAGACGCTTTCAGCTTCGTGGATAAGGTATCCAAGCCCTGCTGCTGAACCCAGATATTCGCCAACCACCGCTCCCACTACCGCAAAACCAACGGAAGTGTGCAGGGACGAGAACATCCAGGACAATGCCGACGGCATATAGACATGACGCAGCAACTGCCGACCGTTCATGCCAAGCATGCGCGCATTGGAAAGGACGGCAGGGCTTACTTCCTTGACACCCTGATAAACATTGAAGAAAACAATGAAAAAAACCAGGGTAACGCCCAGTGCTACTTTTGACCAGATGCCAAGTCCCAGCCAGAGCGCAAATATTGGTGCAAGCACAACGCGCGGCAAAGCATTGGCTGCTTTTACATAAGGGTCGAACACGGCTGCAAGGAGTGGTTTGCGTGCGAACCAGAAGCCGATGATCACCCCTCCGAGTGAACCGATAATGAATGCCAGTGCGGCCTCGGTCAGTGTAATACCCAGGTGATACCAGATCGACCCGTCGGCGAACCAGTCGATAATGCGGTTGCCAACGGCTAGCGGTTCAGCAAAGAAAAAGCTGATTGTTTTGGGATCTCCAAAAAGCGTTGTTGTTGAGGCGATGTGCCATGCAACAAGAAAGACGACAGCAACGAGAATTTGCAGGAAAAGTAAGATACCTCGATTCATCATGCTTGTTCCGTCTGCCTGTAGCCTTTGAGCACTTCTTCCTTCAAAGCATTCCAGATTTCCCGGTGCACTTCCTGGAATTGCGGTTCGGATTTGATGTCAGCGATATTGCGCGGACGCGTTAGCGGAATTGTGTAATCCCCAATGATGCGCGAGGAAGGTCCGGCAGACATGATGACCACCCGGTCGGCCAGCCCGATTGCCTCATCGAGATCGTGTGTGACGAACATGACGGCCTTGCGATCGGCAGTCCACAAATCGAGCAGCAGATCGCCCATGATAAGGCGGGTCTGGGCATCCAGCGGCCCGAAAGGTTCATCCATCAATATAATCTTCGGATCGCGGATGAGCACCTGTGCCAATCCCACGCGCTTACGCTGTCCGCCGGAGAGCATATGCGGGTAGCGGTCGCAAAATGCGGAGAGTCCGACTTTACCCAACCATATGCGCGCGCGCTCCAGAGCCTCACGCCGCGGAATGCCGGCTACTTCAAGCCCGATTGCGACATTATCAAGTGATGTCTTCCACGGCATGAGAGAATCTTGCTGGAAAAGATATCCGGCATGTCCATTTATCCCGCTGTGTGTCTTGCCAAATATTTTGACCTGGCCTTGTGCGGGTTTGAGCAAGCCGGCCGTTGCATTGAGCAAAGTGGATTTCCCGCAGCCAGTCGGCCCGACAATCGCAACAAACTCACGATCGCGAACATTCAGATGGGTTTCGCCAACCGCCTCATATATCGCCTCGTTGGCGACTGGAAAAGCGATTGTAATGCCTTGCAGCTCAATGGCGGCTGCACGAGTGCCCGCCTCAGATAAGGATACTGTCATTAATGCTGCCTATCCCTTGATGAACCGGTCATCAAAAGTTGCAGCAAGATCTATGTCAGCTTTTGCAAATTCTGGATCAAGTACTTTCAGGGTATTGAGTACCGACTGCATACCTTCCATTGTCAGGACCCCGTCAAGCGAATAGGTGGGCAGGGAATTGGCAACTGCTTTCAGATAAAGCGTCTTGTCTCCCAACTGATATTCAGCCGGAACACTATCGGCAATCTCCTCTGGGGAAGCGCTGTGCAACCACTTCAACGACTTAACGAAGGCATTGACCAAGGCTTTAGAGGTGTTGGGATTCTCATCGGCAAACTCTTTCTTGACATAAAGCACTGCCGCTGGGTTTGATCCCCCGAAAAGTGCCTTTGTTCCCTCCTCAGTGCGGGTGTCAATGATGATGGTGACGTCGCCATCTGACTCGAGCTTGGCAATGACCGGGTCCAGATGTGAAATCACGTCGACCTGTCCCTGTTTTATGGCAGCCACGGCGCTGGCACCGCCTCCGATGCCAATCAGCGGGGCGGCGTTGGCCTTGAGCCCGGCTTTGACCATCGCATATTGCGCTGTCAATGCAGTCGATGAGCCAGGCGCTGTCACGCCGATCTTCAATCCAGCGAAATCGGCTGGAGACTTGATCTTGTCAGCAAGTTCCTTGCGAACAGCAATGACAATGGCCGGGAACCGACCAAGTTCACATAAGGCGCGGACGTCCTGTCCCTTTGCCTGCATGCGGATTGTATGCTCATAGGCGCCGGTTACAACATCGACGGATCCACCGATCAATGCCTGCAAGGATTTTGCTCCCCCACCAAAATCATTGACGGTAACGTCAAGTCCTTCTTCCTTGAAGAAACCTTTACGTTCGGCAATTGTCAGCGGGAGATAATAGAGAAGGGGTTTGCCGCCAACACCCAATGTAATACTGGTTTTTTCCAATGCGCCCGTGGTTTGGGCGCTTGTTTTTGAGTTTGAAGCACCAAGCAGGGAAAGTGCTGCGGCACCCGCAAGAAATTGACGGCGTTCCATATTTATCCTCCTGATTGCATAACCTTGATCTGGAAGCTGGAGACACCAGTTTGGCTGTGCATTTGTTTTCTGATTTTGAGAAAAGTTAGCATCAGGATTCTGGCAAGACAAGCCGTTCCGAAAAATGGACAAAAGGGAGTCGGCTTGGAGCGCCGTCTGGATTATCGTTCTCGTCAGCTCGAGCGCAGATTGTCGTCCGGGCTGATCCGGCTTTTGACGCTGGCATACATGCCCGTGGTGCGGAATTCGGTCGGGCTGGCACCATAAATACGCCGAAACACTTTCGAAAAGTAGTTGGCATCGTCAAAACCGGTCATTATTGCCACCTCTTTGATTGGCAAAAATGCTGCGTTGGTCAAAAGCTTCGTCGCGTGCTGCATCCGTTTGTGCAAGACAAATTCCGCAGGCGGCAGCCCTTCGCACTCGGCAAAGATGCGTGAGAAATGCGCGCGGCTCAGCCCAGCAACGGCTGCCAGTTCATCAACCGGGAGCGGTTTATCAAGATTGGCATTGATGTGATCAATCACAGGCTGCATGACTGACCCTTCGCTCTGATCGAACGGGTGCGCACCAAATACGCCGTCATACAGGGCCATGGCCGCCTCATAGGCAATGGCTGAGGCTCTGCCTGCCGTTTCTGCTTCCTGGATCAAGCGCAAACTGCAATCAGCAAGATGCTCTATGGTATCGGTTGGCAATCGCAGGACCGGTCCTTGTGCGGCAAGAACCGAACGATGGATGCGCAAGGCCTCCTCACCATTCATTGAAATCCAAAAATACTCCCAGTGATTGCCCTGCTCCAGCCAATAGCGGTGATTGTGTGGTACCAAAACGAGCAGAGTTTCACCTGCCCGCACTTTATGATTGCGGTTTTCGTACCGCAGATTGCCTATGCCGCTGATCGTGTGCTGTAGCACCGTAAAGGGCGTTTGACCGCGTTTGCGGCCATCCCAGTCATACAATTCATCACGCCGGACTTCATACCCGGTACTGGTGGGCATGGTGTGCAGCGAATGACGCCCGCGAGGCAGGGAGACCGTCTTCATCGCTTGCCCGCAAGCGATCAACTTGTGCAGCACAAAATTACCCCCAATAGCACAATCCCTCTCTGTTCGATCTGGGGAATATACGCATAATACCGGCAAAGAACAGCGATTGAACAGACTATTCAGACAGTGTCGGACTGTCACCGTCTGTTCTAAACGACAGAGGTCAGCATGAGCAATTTCAAGATCGCCATCATCGGTGCCGACAGCGTTGGCTTCACCAAGAGGCCCTTCACGGACATTCTTTGCGTGCCGGAATTCAAGGACGTCGAGTTCGCCCTGACGGACATAACCTCAAGATGATCAAAGCTATTCTGGATCGCGTCCTGGTCATGCGGCACGGTAAGATCGTCGAGGAAGGCCCGACAATGGCGTTCTTTTCCACCCCAAGACCGCTTACACCGAACGGTTTGTCAAAGCCGCTTTCGAGGTAGCTGCATAATCCTCCTGGGAGACTACCATGCCAAGACAACCCAAGATTACCTTCATAGGAGCCGGATCGACCGTCTTCATGAAAAATATTATCGGCGATTTGCTACAACGCCCTTCCTTGTCGGGCGCAAAGATCGCCCTGATGGATATCAATCCCCAGCGACTTGCGGAAAGTGAAATCGTCGCCGGGAAACTTGCAAGGACTTTAGGCGCAAAGGCAACCATTGAAACCTATACGGACCAACGTCGTGCGCTCGAGAACGCCGATTTCGTCGTGGTTGCGTTTCAGATTGGTGGTTATGAGCCGTGCACGGTCACTGATTTCGAGGTCCCGAAGAAATATGGCCTGCGTCAGACCATCGCCGATACGCTCGGTGTGGGCGGTATCATGCGGGGTCTGCGTACCGTTCCGCATCTTTGGAAAATCTGTGAGGATATGCTGGCCGTCTGCCCACGAGCGATCTTGCTGCAATATGTGAATCCCATGGCGATCAACACCTGGGCGATTGCTGAAAAATATCCGGCGATCAGGCAGGTAGGTCTTTGCCACTCGGTTCAGGGAACCGCAAGCGAGCTTGCCCGTGATCTCGATATTCCCGTTGAAGAAATCCGCTATCGCGCGGCGGGCATCAATCATATGGCGTTCTATCTGGAGTTCGAGCACCGGCAGGCCGATGGCAGCTATCGCGATCTTTATCCGGACCTTCTTCGTGGCTATCACGAGGGTCGCTTCCCCAAGCCGGGCGACTGGAACCCGCGCTGCCCGAACAAGGTGCGTTATGAAATGCTGAAAAGACTTGGCTATTTCGTCACTGAAAGCTCTGAGCACTTTGCCGAATATACGCCCTATTTCATCAAGGAAGGCCGCGATGATTTGATCGAGAAGTTCGGCATTCCGCTCGATGAATATCCCAAGCGCTGCATCGAACAGATCGAACATTGGAAGGATCAGGCGGCCGATTACGCTAAGGCAGACACGATAGAAGTCAAAGAGAGCCATGAGTATGCATCATCCATCATGCATTCGGTATGGACGGGCGAACCTTCGGTGATTTACGGCAATGTGCGCAATAATAACTGCATCACCTCTTTGCCCGCCAGTTGCGCCGCCGAAGTCCCCTGCCTCGTCGATGCCTCCAGCATACAACCCACCTACGTCGGCGCATTGCCGCCGCAACTGGGCGCGCTTATCCGCACCAATGTTAATGTGCAAGAGCTGACTGTGCAGGCATTGATGACTGAGAACCGGGAGCATATCTATCATGCCGCCATGATGGACCCGCATACGGCAGCTGAGCTGGATCTGGACCAGATATGGTTACTGGTCGATGATCTTCTCAATGCTCACCGTGATTGGCTGCCGGCCTGGACCCAGGCGTCGCAAAAAATACGAGCTGCGTAAGGTTGGTAACCAGCAATCGCATTGATGTGATGGCGAGTGTGACGGGCTCGCCGTCTCCTTATCATTTCTTGTGACAAAAGATTTCGCTCCTGGCTCACACATTCTTGAGAATAGCGGAGAATCGCGGGTTGAAAGCGCGGGCGATCGGTTCGGCAGCAGCGCCCAAAGCAACGGACCAGGGATCCGCAAGTCCGGCCTGTAGCCGCGGCTGCGGATAACGGCTCGTCCGGTCAGCAATGGATGGCAACAGGGGCTCGATCTTTTCAACAAGCTGATCAATCAGCATCCGGGGAGCGCCTCCGCACAGAATAACCGTTTGAGGGTCGAAAACGAGTTCGAGCATCTGGACTGCGCGACGCAATCGTTCTGCAACGTCGTCCATCCATTGTTCAAGTTTTGGTCCGCCAAGCAGCACCGCATCTGTCACCATCGCAAACAGATCGGGCGCAGACGGATCGAGTTGCAGCAGTTTGCACAGTGCTGCCATCGACGCATAATGCTCAAGTGGCTCAACGTCGGCACTGTCTCCCGGCACCATAGTCAGCATCATGCCGATCTCTCCGGCATTGGAATAGGCACCGCCGTAGAGCTCCCCATTGAGGATAAGACCCGTACCCAAGCCGTAGCCGAAGTAAATACAGATCGCGTGGTCAAGTCCGTGTGCTGCACCGAGTAACCGCTCTGCGGTAGCCGCTGCAGAAGCGTCATTTTGCAACGCAACCTCAAGACCCGTACCCTCGGCAATGCGCTCTACAAGCGGAAAGCTTTGCCAGGCCGTCATCATCCACGGGTCGTCATAGAGCGTATTGATGCCAAAAGGTCCGGGCATAGCGATCCCAAGCCCGACAAGGCGATCTTCAGCGCCAGGAACTTGCTTGGCCAATCGTGTCCGGGCTCGCGCCACCAGATCAAGTACGACGACAACGCCCGTCTCTGGGCCCCCTGGCGGAAGTATTGCTTCCATCTGTACCAGCACGTCGCCAACGAGATTGACGATAAGAGTACGTGTTACGTGACGGTCAATCTGGAGGCCGATTGCAAATGCCCCCTCGGGCACCAAGTGATACGGCGTGGCGGGTTGTCCCCTTCCTTTTCGAATGCTTGCCTGCGAACGCACCAGACCTTCAGCGGCCAGCTCTTCGATGATGTTAGACACGGTCTGGGGCGTCAGTCCGGTCGCCCTTGCCAGGTCGGCACGAGACAAGGCTCCATTGATCCGTAACGCATCAATCATGATGCGACGATTATGTGCGCTTGCGCCACCAAGATTGGTACCGCTTTTTGCCCGTATCGACGGTCTGTCATCCATTTTTTAGCCCTCTTGACAGCAGGAGAATATTGATCGACTAATAAGTCAAGAGAATTGATTTAATAGTCGACCGAAAGAGTCGCCGAACAAATCGTCTCCAGGGGAACGTGAGCAAAAGCTCTCGATCTGTCACGACTATCGATCTCTGTCCATAACGGTCAGCGTTCAGAACTGCCAGAGCTAAACAGGAGGTAAGAATGTTGAAATCGGTTACGACCGCGCTTCTTGGCGCGACACTTTTAGCGGCGGCACTGTCCGTGCCTGCCCACGCCCAAACCAAGATCAATGCATTGTTTATGGCACAGGCCGCTTACAGCGAAGCTGATGTGCGCGCCATGACAGAGTCGTTTACCAAGGCAAACCCGGATGTATCGGTCAATCTCGAGTTCGTCCCTTATGAAGGCCTGCATGATAAGACTGTACTCGCACAAGGATCAGGCGGCGGCTATGACGTTGTATTGTTCGACGTGATCTGGCCTGCTGAATATGCATCGAACAAAGTGTTGGTTGATGTATCGGACAAGATCACTCCAGAGATGAAATCAGGCGTTCTGCCCGGTGCATGGACGACTGTCGAGTATGAAGGCAAGCGCTATGGTCTGCCGTGGATTCTCGACACTAAATATTTGTTCTATAACAAGGAAATTCTGGAAAAAGCCGGCATCAAGAATCCACCCACGACCTGGAGCGAGCTTTCCGAGCAGGCCAAGACCATCAAGGACAAGGGCCTGCTCTCAACGCCGATAGCATGGAGCTGGTCACAGGCAGAAGCTGCGATTTGTGATTATACAACACTTGTCAGTGCCTTTGGCGGTAGCTTTATCAAGGATGGCAAACCGGTCTTCCAGACAGGCGGTGGCCTCGATGCGCTCAACTACATGGTCGAAAGCTATAAGTCAGGTCTGACCAATCCCAATTCGAAAGAATTTCTCGAGGAGGACGTGCGTCGCGTATTCCAGAATGGCGAAGCGGCCTTCGCCTTGAACTGGACCTACATGTACAACATGGCCAACGATCCCAAGGACAGCAAGGTTGCCGGCAAGGTTGGCGTGGTTCCTGCTCCCGGCGTTGAGGGCAAGAGCTCGGTTTCGGCGGTCAATGGCTCCATGGGCCTCGGAATTACCTCGACCAGCAAACATCCTGACGAGGCATGGAAGTACATCACCTTCATGACCTCTCAGGCGACGCAAAACCAATATGCCAAGCTCAGCTTGCCAATTTGGACGTCGTCCTATGATGACCCGGCAGTTTCAAAAGGTCAGGAAGAGTTGATCGCGGCTGCCAAGACGGGTCTGGCAGCCATGTATCCGCGCCCAACAACACCAAAATATCAGGAGCTGTCGACGGCATTGCAACAAGCAGTCCAGGAAGCGCTGTTAGGCCAAGCAGAGCCAGAAGCCGCGTTGCAAGCGGCGGCTGAAAATAGCGGACTATGAATTGATTGGAAAGGCGGCCGCGTTGCATGCCGCCTTTTTCTCTAAATAGTTGTATTATTGGTGATATAACGGACAATACTTCATGACGAACAATTGGATTACGACCCGAGCATGGCTGCTTATGCTGCCGCTGCTTATCGTCATGACTGCGATTATTGGCTGGCCGCTGATCGATACGATCCGGCTGTCCTTCACCGATGCAAAGCTTGTTGGAACACAAGGGAGTTTTGTTGGACTGGACAATTACGTCAAGATCCTTTCCGGCTCGAATTTCCAACGTTCACTCCTGACAACTTTTTGGTTTGCTGTTCTTTCTGTCTCCGCAGAGATGGTGATCGGCGTCCTGGCGGCATTGCTTCTTAATCAACGATTTTATGGTCGCTCGGTTTTGCGTGCATTGATGATTTTGCCTTGGGCGCTCCCGACAGTGGTTAACGCCACTTTATGGCGGCTGATATACAACCCCGAATACGGCGCACTGAATGCACTGCTCGTACAGACAGGTATGCTTGATTCCTATCGGTCCTGGCTCGGCGAGCCCGGCACCGCACTCGCATCGCTGATCCTGGCGGATTGTTGGAAGAACTTTCCACTGGTCGCCCTTATTGCTCTTGCTGCTTTGCAAGCGGTGCCACGGGATATTACGGCTGCTTCCATGGTGGACGGCGCGGGTGTCTGGTCACGTTTCAGATTTGTCACCCTACCCTACCTGACAGGGCCGCTCATGGTGGCATTGGTCTTGCGAACAATCGAAGCATTCAAGGTCTTTGATATTATCTGGGTCATGACCCGTGGTGGTCCTGCAAACAGCACGCGTACCTTGTCCATACTTGTTTATCAGGAGGCGTTCTCTTTCCAGCGAGCCGGATCAGGCGCGTCGCTGGCGCTGATTGTCACGTTGTTGGTAACGGTGCTTGCTGTCGCATATGCCGCCCTTATACGCAAAACAGCAGGAGCCTCATGATGGAGCGTCAAAGCCTGGCTCTAACCATATTCGTCCACATTGCAGCCTTGCTTTTGGCGGTTGTCATTCTTGCTCCGGTCGCGTGGCTGTTCATCATGAGCATTTCCTCAACGCCCGACCTGATCACAAAACCATTGCATTGGTGGCCGGATACCATCGATCTGTCTCGATATGGCCTGCTGCTCTCTTCAGTTGGCAACAGTGCGGGTGAAGCCTTTATCGCCTCTCTTTTCAACAGCCTGAAGGTTGCCGGCATGGCGACCATCGCAGCCCTTGCAGTTGCCGTTCCATCGGCATGGGCCGTTTCGCGGACACCATCGGTCGGCTGGTCGCTTTATGCCGTGATTGCCACCTATATGCTTCCACCAGTCGCCCTTGCTGTTCCGCTTTATATGGCCCTCGCATGGTTGGGATTGCTCAACAACGTCTTTGGTCTCGCCTTGGTCTATCTGACGATCCTGGCACCCTTTACCACGTGGCTGTTGAAATCAGGTTTTGACTCTATTCCGCGCGAGATCGAAAGCGCGGCAGTCATGGATGGGGCGCGGCTGGACCAGATATTACGCCTCATCACACTGCCTCTGGTAGCTCCGGTCATGGCGACGGCTGCTTTGTTTGCGTTTCTGCTCGCGTGGGATGAGTTCTTTTATGCGTTGCTGTTCACATCCGATCAGCGCGCCAAGACATTGACCGTGGCAATTGCCGATCTGGCCGGCGGACGTGTCTCGGACTACGGATTGATTGCCACAGCGGGTGTCCTGGCTGCCCTCCCCCCGCTGTTGATTGGTCTTGTTATGCAGCGCGCCCTGATTTCGGGCCTGACAAGTGGCGGCGTTAAAGGATGAATATGCTTTCTCAAACCATTAGACCTGCCGGACTTGTCGCGATTGAAAAAGAAATGGCACGGCAGAATGCAGATGCTCTTGCTTCATTTCAAAATGCCTCGAAACTGGCAGCAACAATTGCGCAATCATTGCGCAAGACCGGGCGATTGCTGCTGCTCGGCATGGGCGGTTCTCATGCAGTCGGTCGCGCAGTTGAGCCATTCTACCGGAGTCTTGGTATTGATGCGATTGCGGTTTCTTTATCCGAACAGTTGGGCCACCCCTTGTCACTGGCAGGCAAGACAATTCTCCTCACGTCACAATCGGGCGAAAGCGCCGAGGTTTTACGGTGGTTCGAGGAGGCAGATGTTCCCGCTGATACGTTCGGCCTGACCTTGGAGGAAGGATCGACACTGGCGCGTAAAGTTCCTTCTCTCGTCGGTGCAGGAGGGACTGAAAAGGCATTTGCTGCGACGCGCAGCCTGACCATTAGCTTTGCTTTGCACCTTGCGATCATTGATGCGCTGGGAGAGGACACGGCAGATGCCTTGCGCATTTTGGAATCGTCTGACATTGCACAAGTCAAGGCAGCCGTTTCTGCCCTGTCCGATGTGAAAGCGGTTGTCACCTCGGGACGGCGAATGCAGGGTGTGGCTGAAGCCATAGCGCTTGGTCTCACAGAATTGTCGCGTATCCCTTGTTTTTCGCTGGAAGGTGGTCAATTGCGGCACGGACCAATGGAGATGCTTGGGCCAAATGTTGGTGTTGTGCTGTTCCGTGCCAAGGAGGGAACGTCGGAATTCGTCAGCCGCATGGCTATCTCAGCACTTGATGCCGGGTCACCGGTTGTTATTTTCGATGCATCGGGCCATGCACCGGTCAAAGGGGCCGTAATGATTGATGTTGGTCCTGCCAGCAACATTGCCGCCGTTTTTGCATTGTTGCCCGCTGCGCAACATTTCATGATCGGCTTCGCCGGCGCGCGTGTGGCGGACCTTGGAACACCTGTACGTTCCACCAAGATTACGCGGAGCGAATAGGATGGCGCTGCGCCCTCTTGCTATTATCGGCAACGTCAATGTTGACCTCATACTGGGGCCAGCTGAACCTTGGCCAACGCCAGGAACAGAGGTCATGGTCGATCATGACGAACTCAGGGTTGGAGGTTCGGCCGGCAATGCGGCTTTAACTTTAAGAGGACTGGGGCTCGACTTTCAAATTGCCGCCAATGTCGGCAATGATCAGTTTGGCGAGTGGTTGCGGCAGGGATTCGGAGATTACGCTGCGCACTGGCCAGTGGAACCCGTGGGCACAACCCTTTCGGTAGGTATAACTCACCCGAATGGCGAACGCACTTTCTTCACAACCCAGGGCCACATCGCTCACTTGTCGTGGCCACATGTGCGTGCCATGCTTGATCCAGAGCGCCTTGAAGGTGGCACAGCAATCTTGTGTGGCGCGTTCCTGACCAGCGTACTTGCCAACGAATATGACGGACTGTTCGATTGGGCGGATGCACATAATATCAAGATCGCCCTTGATACCGGCTGGCCTGTTGACGGCTGGGACGAGGAAAACCGTTCGCGTACGCGACACTGGTTAAGCCGCTGCCATATCGCTCTGTTTAATGAGGTGGAGACTGTACATCTCACCCACACCATCGATCCGGTTGATGCTGCGCAAAAGCTTAAGGCCTTGATGCCGGAAGGAGCGATCGTT
The DNA here is from genome assembly GCF_054796155.1 of Phyllobacterium sp. K27. Lineage (NCBI taxonomy): Bacteria > Pseudomonadati > Pseudomonadota > Alphaproteobacteria > Hyphomicrobiales > Phyllobacteriaceae > Phyllobacterium > Phyllobacterium sp. K27. The sequence goes on from NZ_JBTWND010000004.1 coordinate 107,542, forward strand.
GTGGTCAAACGTGGTCCGAAAGGAGCGCTTGCCGTAGGTCCGCACAATGCCATTGTCTCGGCGGATGCTCCTTTGGTTGAAATTGTCGACACCATCGGAGCCGGCGATGTTTTCAATGCCGCTTTTGTCGCGGCACATGCCAGCGGTCAAAGTGTTGAAGAAAGCTTGCAGGCCGGAGTGCGCATTGCATCCATGGCCATATCTACCTTGCCTCGCCGTTATGATGGTGAAAATCTTAAAGTCGCTTCGGAGAATGAGTCATGAGTGCGCTGGAGCTGGTTGATATTCGCAAACGCTACGGCAATATCGAAACTTTGAAGGGGATCGATCTGTCGCTTGCCGATGGCGAGTTTCTCGTCCTGCTCGGATCGTCAGGTTGCGGGAAGTCAACACTGTTGAATATTATCGCCGGCCTTGCCGAGGCAACGGGTGGCGATGTGCGCATCGGCGACCGTTCTGTAACCGGAGTTCACCCCAAGAACCGGGATATAGCAATGGTGTTCCAGTCCTATGCGCTCTACCCGAATATGTCGGTCGCGCGCAATATAGGCTTTGGTCTGGAGATGCGCAAAGTCGCCGAAGCAGAACGGAATCTTGCGATCCAAAAGACTGCAAAAATACTTCAAATCGAGAGCCTGCTGGCGCGTAAGCCATCCGAGCTTTCCGGTGGTCAGCGCCAGCGTGTTGCCATAGGCCGCGCGCTTGTTCGCAACCCGCAAATATTCCTGTTTGACGAGCCGCTTTCGAATCTCGATGCGAAACTACGCATGGAGATGCGAACCGAACTGAAGCGCTTGCATCAGATGCTTGGTACCACGATTGTCTATGTGACACACGACCAGATTGAGGCAATGACACTGGCAACGCGCATTGCGGTCATGCGCGACGGTCAGATCGAACAGCTTGCCACGCCGGATGAAATTTATAATCGCCCCGCCACGCGTTATGTTGCAAGTTTTGTCGGTTCCCCACCGATGAATATGCTGGATTCTACTTTTGCCGACGGGATTGCCCACATTGATGGGACATTGAGCAGCATTCCCCTCCCCCTGGAACGACATAAAGCAGCTGCCGCAGCACGCAACATCACGGTTGGGATTCGACCCGAAAGTTTGACTCTTGCGCCTGCTGGAGACACAAGTTTCGGCATAGACGCGAAAATCGAAGTGGTTGAGCTGACAGGACCCGAACTCGTTGTTACAGCAACGGTTGGTAGTCAACGCCTCACCGCCAGTCTGCCACCGCGATCGCAGGTGGCAGTCGGAAGCACGCAACGGTTGGCTATCGATGCCGGCGCTCTGCATGTTTTCGCCAAATCAACAGACAAGAGAATTTAGATGCTCGGCCGGCTGAGAACGTAGGCAGCGCTGGCGATAAAGAATATGGCAACGAATCCTGCCAGTAATGGCGTTGGCCGGGCGAAATGATAAAATGACACGTAGCCAAAGACCATACCGCCACAAGCGATCCATTTGCTCTCGACCGGTATAGCGCCATGCTCGCGCCATTTGATCAAAGGCGGCCCGAGCACGGGATGCTCAAGCAGCCATTTTTCAAAACGCGGTGAGGAGCGTCCAAAACACCAAGCGGCCAGAATGAGGAATATCGTTGTCGGCATCACGGGAAGAAGTACACCGATGAAGCCGAGCACTACCATTATCCAGCCGAGCGTGAAGTAAATCGCCCGCTTCGTCTTGTTCATACCGCTTTCTTCCAGCCCGCTGTTTATAGTGGACAACTGTCTACATGTTTTTGCGTGTGAAGTCAGCGGATTTGCTATAGCAGACTCAGCCTGGCAGCAGTCGCTGCGGCCCTTCCCTCTTTGACAAAACGGTGTCAACAAGTCCCCATTCTTTTGCCTCGTCTGCGGTCATGAAGTGATCGCGATCCAATGTTCTCTCCACGTCCTCGAACGAGCGTCCGCAGTGTTCAGCATATAATCTCGTCATGCGCTGCTTGGTTTGTCGCATCTCTTCGGCATGGATGAAAATATCCGAGGCTTGACCCTGAAATCCTCCAAGTGGCTGATGCACATGGATACTGGAATTGATCAGTGCAGTTCGGTGACCGGGTTCTCCAGCCATCAGCAGGAATGAACCCATTGATCGGGCGGTACCCATGCACAATGTTGCAACCGGGCATGTGATGAACTGCATTGTGTCATAGATTGCGAGGCCGCTGGTTATCACACCGCCAGGTGAGTTGATATACATGGAAACAGGCTTGGTGGGGCTCTCTGATTCAAGGAAGAGCAGCTGTGCGCAAATTAATGCCGCCATTCCATCTTCCACCTGGCCGTTGAGAAAAACGATCCGTTCGCGCAGCAGCCGTGAGTATATATCAAAGGACCGTTCTCCTCGGCTGGACTGCTCCACGACCATAGGGACAAGCTGCATCATGTCGCGCATAGGCGAACTCCTCTCTGTCAAATTGAAAAGTCGTTGTCAGGCGGCGTGACGTCGCCTGGGTAAATTACAGTTTGCAGCAACCATGGATTGTTCATGCACGATACGAAAGGTGGTTCCACCTTTGCCATTCGCGTTGATCTGGAACGTCACTGTGCTGACCGCTTCATTGTCTTTGATGCTATAGCGCACGCTGGTATCCGGCTCCGCCGAAATGAGATGGAGCTCGAAACTGTCTTCCACCGGTCCGTGACCACCATCGGAGCTATCAGAACCTCCCAGCCACTGCGAGACATATTCGGGTATGGTCAATGCGCGCCAGACTTTCGTTGGTGCCGCATCCAGTTCATAAATCAGACTGATGTGCTCTTCGCTTTTGCGAGTCGTTGATCCATCTCCTTGAGAAGCCGTTTGAGTTCATCCACCCGCTTTGGCCAGAAGGCATGATATCGGCTTAACCATTGGTGCATTCGCGCAATCCCGCCAGGATTGATCCTATATATTACGTTACGGCCGAGCTTTTGCTCGGTGATCAGCCCGGCGCTACGCAACACAGCAAGATGCTGTGACATGGCAGGCTGGGACATCGCAAAGCCTTGTCGCAACGCTGTTGCATTCATTTCGCCATCGGCAAGGCGATCAAAAACAGCACGTCGGGTCGGGTCAGCAAGTGCCTTGAAAAACTCTGTTTCACTCATGAAAATACATAAGCATACACTTATGTGATTCGCAAGAGCTATCTGTGGATAGAAGCAGATGTCCAAACGTATCAGAAGCAGCGCCGCGGTGAGCGATCGGAATTAACTCTTGTTTTGCCCCTAATCTTGTCAGATTCGCTGCCTATATGCTTACTCAGCAAACCATTAGCCCACTTATCAAGTAAGGCTGGACCGTCCTATGGAGATGTACCTTGTTAACATATCAAAAATTTGGCTTCGCGCTTCTTTTGGCCTCAACAATTGCAACTGGCGCTATCGCCCAGACCCAGGAAATAACCGGGACTTATATCAATGAGTCCGGTGGTACCAAGGTCCAGGTAAACGATTGCGAAGTCGGTCTTTGTGGAAAGATTGTATGGATGAAAAACCCGGTAAATGACGTTAAGAATCCGGATGCTTCAAAACGGAATCGGTCTGTGGTTGGTATTCAGGCGGTCAGTTTGAAATCCACGGGTCCTGCTACATATGCAGGCTCCCTCTACGACACAGAAAGCGGCAAGACTTATTCAGGAAAAGCCAAGTTCTCAGATAGAGACGTGAAACTATCTGGATGCGTTCTCGGCGGACTAATATGCAAGACTTCTGTCTGGCAACGCGTTGAATAGCTTGGCATCTGGAGGACGTTGGGGTGATAAGAATACAAACGGCACCAAAACTGGGTGCCGTTTGTTGCTGAAGTATGATGTGTAATGCGGATTCATTTTAGCACAAGACTCCACGAGACGAGGCAGACGGGACGACCGCTCCCTCCAACGAGCATCATGCTTCTGTACTGCAGCGGCTTGCGGATTGATCCGGATCAATGGGAATTGTCGGATGATCAATCGTAGGCTTCGTTATACCGCCGAACACGCGTTCGCGCAGGCGTGAATGTTCATACCCACCCATCACGATCAGGTCAGTAGCCATATCGACGGTATGCTGTTTAAGAACGTCAGCAATTTCATTGCCGCTGCTTGGCAACCTGTCCACAATCACTTTTACCCAGTGATGAGCCATGCAAGCGCCAACATCAGCACCCGGCTCGGGGCCGTTCAGAGTTGAACCTTTATCCGGATCGTGGGCGAGATACCAGCGTACGCACAGCAGGATGACAGATCAATCAAATGATGGCCGTTGAACATCGCAATTTCCGCGGTTCAACCAAGTATCCGTGATCGCCACAGCCCATTTATGGATGAAACGTTTGCAACAAATCCATCGAAGCCTCGCGTCATCTTCCCGAAAAACTACCATGAAACCCAAGACGTGGCCACCGCACAACGATTAATCAGTTCGCCGGATTATAAGCCGATGTTTTGATTAATACTGTCTGCAAGAATCCAGGATATCAGTGATACCGGCAGGAAACACCATTTTGTGAAAACTGGCATGAAACATGCATATCCCTGATTGGGAACACCCAATGCGGAGATAAAGAATGAAATGGGTACAAACAAGCATATCGTGTGCACCGTGGAACCACGTGGCTATTGGCACTGGTTTAAGGAAAGCAGTGTGTATGGGAGCGACAGCCATCGCCCTGTCGCTATCTGCGATCACTATTAGCTTCGCTGCCGGAACCTTGCGTATTGGCATGACTGCTTCTGATATCCCTCTCACCACGGGTCAGACTGACCAGGGCGGTGAAGGACAACGTTTCATGGGCTATACCGTTTATGATTCGTTGGTGGAATGGGATCTTTCCAAAGCCGATAAACCCTCAGGACTTGCTCCCGGGCTGGCGATATCCTGGGCAGTTGATGCGACGGATAAAACAAAGTGGACGTTCAAACTGCGCCCTGGGGTCAAGTTCCATGACGGCAGTGCCTTGACGGCCGACTCGATTGTCTGGAATCTCGACAAATTGCTGAAGCAAGAGGTTCCGCAGTTCGACCCTCGACAGTCGGCACAGGGCAAATCCCGTATTCCTGCAGTCGCAAGCTACAGGGCAATAGATGAACTCACACTTGAAATTGTCACCAAGTCGCCGGATGCGACGCTGCCTTATCAGCTTAGCTGGATCACCATTTCGTCCCCTGCCAATTGGGAAGCTCAGGGCAAGAGTTGGGATGCGGTGGCTCAAAAGCCGTCGGGAACAGGGCCCTGGAAGCTTGAGAGCGGATTCACGCCACGCGAACGTGCCGAATTGACGCCAAACAAAGAATACTGGGATGCCAAGCGCGTACCCAAGCTCGACAAACTGGTGCTCATTCCACTTCCGGAACCAAATACTCGCGTCGCGGCGCTGCGATCCGGGGAAGTGGACTGGATTGAGGCACCGGCTCCAGATTCAGTAGCATCCCTCAAGGAGGCTGGTTTTACGATCGTCACCAATTCCTACCCACATAACTGGACGTGGCACTTGTCGCGCGTTGAAGGCTCGCCGTGGAACGATATCCGTGTGCGTAAGGCGGCTAACCTCGCTGTTGATCGCGATGGTCTCAAAGAGCTCCTTGGCGGACTCATGATACCAGCCGAAGGATTTATGCCACCAAACCATCAGTGGTTCGGAAACCCTACCTTCAAACCGAGCTATAATGTTGAGGAAGCCAAAAAACTGATGGCAGAGGCCGGCTATGGGCCTGACAAACGCATTAAGACCAGGGTGATTATCTCTTCCTCGGGTTCAGGTCAGATGCTGCCGTTACAGATGAACGAATATATTCAGCAGACGCTCGCCGAAATCGGCATCGACATCAAGTATGAGGTCGCTGACTGGAATACGGTCATCAATATATGGCGGGCGGGCGCCAAGGATGCAAGCTCGAAGGGCGCGACGGCGGTCAATTACAGCTACTTTATCCAGGATCCCTTCACGGGACTTATTCGTCACCTGCAGTGCAATCTCGCGCCACCGGCCGGAACGAATTGGGGTTATTATTGCGATCCGGAAATGGATGCGCTGTTTGACAAAGTACGCAACACATTCGACACCGCAGAGCAAGACAAGGTTTTGCAGCAGGTTCACGAAAAATACGTGAACGAAGCGCTGTTTCTGATGGTAACCCATGATGTCAATCCACGGGCAATGTCGAAGAATGTCAAAGGCTTTGTTCAGGCACAGAACTGGTTCCAGGACTTCTCACCCATAACAATTGAGCAATAACGCGGCATGGGGATGCGCATCCCGTCAGTGCTTCCCCATCGCAATGCCCGATTTGTTTTCAATGAGGACATCATGCTGTTTTATAGTTTGAAACGTTTATTGCATGTCATACCAGTGGCGATCGGTGTGAGTATCGTCTGTTTCCTGCTCATTCATATCGCGCCCGGCGACCCTTTGGCAGCCATTTTACCTTCGGATGCGTCTGCAGAACAGCAGGCACAGATGCGTAGCTTTTACGGCTTCGATCGTCCGCTCGTCGTTCAGTACGGCCTGTGGGGATGGAGAGCGTTGCATGGCGATCTAGGCAATTCAATTGCAACGGGACGTCCAGTCGTCGGGGAAATCGCTGATGCCGCGGTCAATTCGTTGATCCTCGCGGTAGCGGCAACCGTGATCGGCTTCACACTTGGCGCCAGCCTGGGTTTCCTCGCGGGCGTCTTTCGTGGAACGTGGATCGATCGTGTTGCGTCGGGTCTGTCAATGATTGGCGTGAGTATTCCCCATTACTGGCTCGGTATGGTTCTCGTCATCGCATTTTCGGTAAAGCTTGGCTGGCTTCCGGCGATGGGGGGTGGGCCAGGCGGTTCGGATGGACGTTCCCTTGATTGGGATTACATCCGGTACCTGATCCTGCCGGCCATCACCATGTCGGTCATTCCGATGGGCATTATCGCACGAACAATTCGATCGCTCGTCGCGGATATTCTTTTACAGGATTTTACCCAGGCGTTGGTCGCCAAGGGCCTGATGACCCGGCAGATCATGCGCCATGTCATCCGCAACGTAGCCCCCACGGCCATCTCCGTAATGGGTCTGCAGCTTGGTTATCTGCTTGGGGGATCGATCCTTATCGAAACGGTGTTTTCCTGGCCGGGAACCGGATTTCTCATGAACGGTGCGATCTTCACCCGCGATCTGCCTGTACTTCAGGGCACGATCCTCGTGCTTGCCATGTTCTTCGTGTTCGTCAATTTAATTGTCGACGTGTTGCAAGGCGCCATTGACCCCCGCATTCAAAGGAACTGACGCATGGATGCCATGCCTTCGTCTGCTCTTGTGTTTGAAACCCCGGCGATAGTCCGCTCTCCGGGTTTTTGGAGTGGTGTCTTTCATCGCCTCCGCCGTGATCCGATTGCCGTGATCGCGCTTGGCCTTATACTCATCCTCGTCCTGGTTGCACTTTTCGCACCCTATCTGGCGCCCTACGACCCTACCAAGGCAAGTATTATCCGGCGTTTGAAACCCATAGGCACTCCAGGCTATATTCTGGGAACGGACGAACTCGGGCGCGATATTCTCTCCAGGCTAATCTACGGAGCGCGACTTTCCCTTGTCATGGGGGTCATCCCCGTTCCCGTCGCCTTTGTTATTGGCTCAACCATCGGAATCATCGCGGGCTATGCAGGTGGTATTGCCAATAGCCTCATCATGCGGACAATCGATGTGTTCTACGCTTTCCCCTCGGTCTTGTTGGCGGTCGCGTTGTCAGGTGCACTCGGCTCGGGCCTTACCAACGCTCTCGTGTCCTTGACGGTGGTTTTCATTCCGCAGATCGCGCGCGTTGCAGAAAGCGTTACCACTCAAGTGCGTAACCTCGATTATGTCGACGCCGCGCGTGCTTCAGGGGCGGGGTCGTTGACGATCATCACTGTCCACATTCTTGGTAATGTGCTTGGGCCGATCTTCGTCTTCGCCACAAGTCTTATTTCGGTATCTATGATCCTCGCCTCTGGCCTGTCATTCTTGGGCCTTGGTGTTCGTCCCCCGGACGCTGAGTGGGGGCTGATGCTCAATACATTGCGCACTGCAATCTATACCAATCCCTATGTGGCAGCTTTGCCCGGGGTGATGATCTTTTTCACATCAATCTGCTTCAATCTTTTCTCTGACGGGCTGCGCAAGGCCATGGATGTAAAGTCATGAGCGTACCCAGTTTTTCCGCCTCGCCACTGGACACGGACCCCAGGGACCGTGGCGGCCCCGCTCAGCCACTGATTTCCGTCCGGGGTCTGCAGAGACATTTCCCGGTGAAAGGCCAGGGACTGTTCCAGACCAAGCGGGTCGTTCGCGCTGTCGACGGGATTGATTTTGATATTCTTAAAGGTGAAACGCTCGGTGTTGTTGGCGAGAGCGGATGCGGCAAGTCCACGACGGCACGCATCTTGATGCAATTGATCAAGCAAGACAAAGGTGAAATTCTTTTCGATGGCGAGACAGTAGGTGGCACACTCCCACTCCCCGACTATCGCCGACAGGTTCAGATGGTGTTTCAGGATAGTTATGCTTCGCTCAATCCGCGCCTAACGATCGAAGATTCGATCAGCTTCGGACCGCGCGTCCATGGTGTATCTGCAAACAAGGCTATGGCACGAGCCCACGATTTACTTGATCGCGTGGGACTGGAACCCAGGCGTTTCGCTGGTCGTTATCCACACGAGCTTTCCGGCGGTCAGCGCCAACGGGTTAACATTGCCAGAGCTCTGGCTCTGGAGCCACGCCTTGTTATTCTCGGTGAAGCAGTTTCGGCTCTCGACAAGTCCGTTGAGGCCCAAGTGCTCAATTTGTTGCTCGACCTTAAGCGAGATTTTGGCCTCACCTATCTTTTTATCTCCCACGACCTGAATGTTGTCCGCTTCATGGTGGACCGGGTCATGGTGATGTATCTTGGCAGGGTCGCGGAAATCGGGACCCGAGATGCCGTGTTCGAGGCGACCCGTCATCCCTATTCAGCTGCACTTCTGGCTTCCATGCCCAAGGCGGACCCTGCCAAGCGTACAACCGAAGCGCCGCTTGCCGGGGATCCGCCGAACCCGATAGACCCTCCGCCTGGATGCCGGTTTCATACGCGTTGTTCCTTTGCCGAACCCATCTGCAATACAGCGCTGCCTCCATTGTTCGGAGAGACGCACAAAGCCGCTTGTCTGATGTCCCTTCCAGGCTCCGGTCACAGCCGCGCTAGTGATGGAGATTTGAAGCATGTCTGAGGTTGCGCCGATGATCGACATCAAAAATCTGTCGGTGACTTTCCGGCGTGGCCGCAAGCCAGTCAAGGCTGTTAACGGAGTTAGCCTTGCAGTCCGTCCAGGCGAGGTTATTGCCCTGCTCGGTGAGTCCGGTTCCGGAAAGAGCGTAACCATGCGCTCGCTTCTAAGACTGCATCCCCGGGATACACTGGTCGAAGGGTCAATCAATATTGCCGGGCAAGACGTGATGGACATGTCAAGGCAGGAACTTGGTAATATGCGTGGACGGACGGTTTCCATGGTGTTCCAGGAACCTCGTCTGGCCCTTGATCCGGTCTATACGATCGGCGATCAAATCACCGAGACCATACAGCGACACGAAAAAGTCAGCCGCACCGACGCCCGGGCCCGGGCGTTTGCACTGTTCCAGAAGGTTCGAATCCCTTCACCGGAACGGCGGCTGGATACATATCCTCACGAAATGTCAGGTGGCATGCTTCAACGTGCGATGATTGCCATGGCAATCGCCTGTAATCCGAAAGTGCTTTTGGCAGACGAGCCTACGACGGCGCTCGATGCGACAGTGCAGATACAGATATTGCTGCTGATCCGTGAGCTTCAACGTGAATATGGTCTCTCGGTGATTTTTGTGACGCATGATATTGGCGTAGCGGCGGAAATCGCCGATCGCATAGCCGTTATGTATGCCGGGCGCATCGTTGAGGAAGGTAAGGTGGCCGATATCATTTCCGCCCCCCGCCATCCGTACACCAAGGGCCTTCTCGGTGCGCGGGTAGAACTGGCACATGGTCGTGATCGGTTGATCACAATTCCCGGCTCGCCACCTGACCTCACCGACCTGCCGCTCGGCTGCGCCTTTGCTCCACGATGCGAGAAAGCCTCAGATGGGTGCAGGGTAGCAGTACCCCCACTTACCGCGCACTCGGATTTCGGGCGCGTCGCTTGTAATCATCCCGGGTAACCGTTCGATACCGACGGTGAGAAACAAACATGAAAAGAGGCGCGGCCAAGGAAGAACGTGTCACAATATGCCACCCATACGTTTGATAAACCCGAATACGTCCATAGCGACGACAGCAATGATGGTCGCGATAGCACGCGATGTACTCCCATCTGGTTTTAACATCGAGGGTGTCACTGCGAAGCGCGGTGTGCCGATGATCCTGGACGAAGGCCAATTGGCTGCTTCCGCGTCTGATGTCATTGAAATGGCGCTGGAGGATAACGACCGTTTGCAGGGCATCATCATAGGCGCATTCGGTGACCCAGGTATCGACGTCCTGCGGGATCTTGTTGACTTTCCGGTGGTCGGCATATGCGAAGCGAGTATGCTCGAGGCTTCGATGAAGGGGCGGCGCTTTGGGATTGCAACCATTACGCCCGGTCTGGTTCGCAACTTTGCCGTAAAAGCCAGAAGTCTTGGTGTCGGTCATCTGTTTACAGGAACGCGGCTGACAGAGGGAGAACCCGAAGCGCTTGCCGCCGACGAGGAAAGGCTGGAAAGTGCGTTGTTCAATGCCGTTGAAAAGTGTTTCCTGTATGACGGAGCGTCAGCTGTAATTATTGGCGGTGGACCGCTGGGTCAAGCTGCGCTCTCGCTTGGAAAACAGTTCTCGGTACCTGTCATCGCACCAATACCCTCGGCAGTCGCACTTTTGCTTGAACGTATTGGTAAAACGCAAGCGTAGACCGCCCTGATCGGTATGGTCATTTGCCGAGATACTGGATCTGTTGCCATTGGCAACCAGTGCGCAGCAAATGGAATATTGGGTTGAAATGATCCCGGTTTCGCCTCCACTACAACCATGCCTCGGTATCCTGGCAAAGAGACGATGTACTCCGGCCTGATCAAAGAGGCTCGGGCAAACGCTTCTAGACACCGGGAGAATACCTTGAACTCTCCCCGACGCTCCCTTCTGACAGCTTTTCGTGCGATGGGGCCGAACCACCTTTGAACGCAAAGCAGAGCGGTCAAATAGTACCACAAATTTGTAATGTCATCTCAGATATTATTGACATTTCAATGCAAAATAGCACTATTAACATTACAACAATATCCGGGTGCGCGATGCTGACCATTCTTGCTGACGATCTGACAGGCGCGCTGGACACTGCCGCGCCGTTCTCAGTGCGGGGCATGCATGTGGAAGTTGCTCTAACGGTAGAAGCCATTGGGGAAGCTCTGCAGAAGGCGCCGGATGTTCTATCGATCAATCTGGGCTCGCGGGATGTCAGTTCTGGAATCGCGCACTTGCAGACGGTGGCTGCGATTGCTGCCCTGCCCGCAGGAACACGTCTTTTCAAGAAAATCGACTCGCGCCTCAAAGGACATATCGAGGCAGAGCTGGATGCGATGCCTTTTCAATTAGCTCTCGTGGTACCGGCAATTCCCGCATTCGGACGGATCGTAAAGGATGGCTGTGTGACAGGTTTCGGGCTGGAAACGCCCATACCAGTTGCCGGGAAACTTGGCCGGTACGCCGCACTGGCCACGATCCCGGATATTTCCAGCCACAGCGAGATGCTCGACTGGCTCGACCGTGCACAATGCGGCGGCGTTGACCTCCTGATTGGCGCCCGTGGTCTGGCCGAAGCGCTCGCTGAGCGGATAAGCGGCGGTGCGGCTACGCAGGCGCCTGCAATGCCGGGCGGACCTACTTTGTTCGTTATCGGATCCCGTGACCCGATCACCCTTGCCCAGATAGATGAACTCCGTGCCCATACCGATCCACGCTATCTGCCGGCGCCAAATGGCCGGCTGGCTGATATCGAGTTCGACGGAAGCGCGATTACCCTCGTGCAGGCTGTGTCCGGGGCAGAAGTTTTGACCTCGGCGGACGTGTCGCATGCACTTGCCGAAAGTGTCTGCCCGAACTTGACCCAGAACGCATCGATATTATTTCTTTCCGGTGGTGCAACTGCCGAGGCCGTGCTCAAGACAATGGGGATCGTGCGTTTTCGGCTACTGGGCGAATGTTTACCGGGGCTAGGCTTGGCTCACGCCCAAGGGCATTGCATCATTGCGAAATCTGGAGGATTTGGACAACCGGATACGCTCAAGGAAGTCGCGGACAGAATTCTGCGCAATATGGGATGACAATGGGACTGGAAAACGGAACAGCACGTAAGAGCCTCGGTGATATCGTCTTCGAGCGTATGCATCGCGCTATCAAGTCCGGTGCATACCAGCCATATGAGCGCTTGCCAACAGAGCATGATCTGGCGATTGAGTTTGAAGTATCACGCCCGATCATTCGTGAGGCCTTGCGGCGACTGCGTGACCAAGGTCTGATTTACTCACGCCGGGGCGCTGGAAGTTTTGTACGCTCTGTCGGGATACGCGAGCCGCTTGGCTTTGGACAATTGGAAAATATCACCGACCTGTTGAACTGCTATGATTTCCGTCTGACGGTAGAGCCGGCAGCGGCAGCAGTCGCAGCAACCCGCCATGACGCGAGCGGTCTTGCGGCCATTCGTCAGGCATTGGAACTCATGCGGGACGCCACCAATCGGCAATCACACCGGGAGGACGCGGATTTCCAGTTCCATTTGGCGATCGCGCGCGCTTCGCAAAACAGGTATTTTTATACTGCCATGGAAGCCCTCAAGGACCACATTGCCGTCGGCATGAAGTTCCATGGCGCCTCGGTCAAACGCGAGACCACTGGTCTGATGCGGGTTTTTGCCGAGCACGAGGCAATTGTAGAGGCTATTGCCTCAGGCGATAGTGTGAAGGCAAATGCGCTCATGCATGAGCATCTCACCGGCTCACTCGAGCGCTTGTTCCAGGCGACGAAATAATTCCTGTCAATAATCAAAAGCCCCAAGTTTCAGTAACCTGAAACACTCTAGAAGGCTGCCGTGTACACGCCGAGCACGTCCTCGACACTCATGTCAACTGGATTGTTGTCCATCAGCCGGCGGTTTGCATGCGCTTCGCTGGCATAGAGCGACAGGTCATCTGCTTTGGCGCCATGGGCGGCTAGGGACATTTCAATGCCAAGGTTCCGGCAGAAGCTGTAGGCCGTGTCGAGCAGTGCGGTAGCGGACAGGTTTTCTCCCAGTCCCAATGCTTCGGCTACTTCCGCAGTCTTGTCTGCTGCTACCTTCTGGTTGAACGCGAGGACATGAGGGAAGATGATTGCGTTTGCCAGGCCATGAGGCAGACCAAGACGCGTGCCGAGAGGATAGGCGATGGCGTGGCCGGCTGCCGTGTTCACTGGCCCAAGGCAGACGCCGCCGTAATAGGAGGCGCACATCAGCCCTTCCCGTGCCTCGGTATCAGTGCCATCCCTGACAGCGCGTGCGAGATATTTTCCCACAAGCCTGAAGCCCATGCGGGCGAAGCTGTCGATCATCGGATGGGCGCGACGGTTTGTGAAGGCTTCGACGCAGTGTGCCATGGCATCGACGCCAGTGGCCGCTGTAACGGCTGGTGGTACAGAATAGGTCAGTTCCGGATCGAGCACAGCAAAGTCGGCGATCATGTGCGGACTTTCCACCGCGATCTTGTTGCCTCTGGCTGGATCGGTGATCAGGGAACGGATGCCTGCCTCGGAACCTGTGCCCGCGGTAGTGGCCACCTGCACAAGCCGGGTGCGGCGGCTGGCGACACGGTTAGAACCGGCGACATCGGCAAGCGTCTGCTCGCTATCCCACAAGACGGCAACCAACTTGGCAACGTCGAGAACAGAGCCACCGCCAAGGCCGATGACAAGGTTCGGACGGCTTCGGCGTGCGGCATCCAGAGCGGCATCGAGCGTTGCAAGGTCCGGCTCACCCGGGATCGCATCAAAGATCGTGACGTGACCTGAAAGCTTCAGCCGGTGGGCAAAACCGGCGGTAATCGGTGTCGAGATGACGAGAAAGGAGGAAGCATCAGTCGCCCAGGTGCCAACCTCGGCGATCGTGCCGGCGCCGACAGAAAGCCGATGGGGTTGATGAAGGGTGATGGGAGCAGTGTTCATCAAGGTCATCCTCGCTTTGCAGTACACGCCACGAGCGTGCGGGCATAGGCGATGGCGGAATTCATATTGCCGTGATCGGCAATGCCCCGGCCAGCAATGTCGAACGCTGTGCCGTGATCGACCGAGGTACGATCGATAGGCAGGTCTACAGAAACATTCACGGCAGTGTCGAAGGCAACGAGCTTGATCGGGATGTGACCTTGATCGTGATATTGTGCCACGACAAGGTCGAAGGCACCCGAATATGCACGATAAAATACCGTGTCAGCGGAGATGGGACCCTGGACGTCGATTCCCTCAGCGCGCGCTGCCAGGACAGCCGGTGCTATCTGGTCATCGTCCTCTGTCCCGAAAAGACCGTTCTCGCCACAATGGGGATTGATGCCTGCAACTGCGATCCTCGGTTCTGCATAACCGGTGCGTTTCAGGTGGGCATCGCCAGCGCGGATGGTCGCCAGTACCCGTTGGGTTGTTGAGCGACGGATCGCCTCTTGCAGCGAGACGTGGGTAGAGACGTGGATAACCTTCAGCCGCTCGGAGGCGAGCAGCATGTAAGCAGCCTTGGAGCCAGTGAGGCTGCGCAGCATGCCGGTATGACCGTCAAAGTGATGGCCGGCAAGATTCAGCGCTTCCTTGTTGATCGGAGCCGTGACGATGCAGCCAATGGTGCCGGCTTGGGCATCGCGCACGGCCTTTTCGATAAAGCGGAAGGCTGCGTCGCCTGCAACAGGGCTTAGTTGTCCCCAAGGCAGCGGCGCGCCGTCAACAGCAAGATCCACCACATGGGGTGCAAGCTCAATATCGATGGCGAGCGCCCTACGCGCTGCTTCAAGCGTGGCAAGATTGCCGTAAATGCGTATCGTGCTGCGTTCCTCTAACGACATGCCTACCAGCGCGCGAACAGAGATCTCGGGGCCGACCCCGCACGGGTCGCCCATTGTAATGCCTATGATGTTGCTCATGAGGGTCTCCGTGCGTCAGCGCTGTCCCATCGGGGTGAAAGGCGGACATACTTGATGGCGCGCCGGTGGTAGGTGTAGGCAAGGTGCATGGTACCATCCGTCTCTTGCAGCAGCCAGGGATAGGACATTTCCTTGTTGCGGCCGTCGGTCGAGTCGTTAGACAGGCATGTGCCCGCTCCGTCCTCTATGTGCAGGCGCACGGGGAATGTTCTACCCTCGTCCTCCGAGAGGCAAAGGACAACCGGAGCGCGCGGCACGCCCCAGACAGGCACGCAACCGCCGGTCGGGTCCGCATCGGGACGATCATCGTCCTCGCCAAGCTCGTCATACAGTGAAGCACGCCGGTCCGCTGCTTGGGCGGCGTTAACAGGGTTGCAGATCATTGCGATGCGACCGTCAGCAAGCCGGGCAGCACCAATAGAAGAATTGTTGTTGGGGACGTCGGTTGCCGTTGGTGCAGACCACGACCGGCCCCCATCATCGCTTTCGGTCCGGTAGACCCAATCTGCCTGCCGTCGTCGGAAGAAGGCGGCAAGGCGTCTTTCTCCGAGCGAGACGGGCGACATGTGTACGCAGCCGACCGACTGGTCGAGGTCCTCCAAGTGCCACGTCGTGCCTTGGTCGAGCGACAGACCGACAGCGGCAATGTCGTGACTGCCATTCCATTTCTGGCCGGGGCGCTGGATGCAGCGGAAAATCGGCAGCAGCCAGGACCCGTCAGCGCGCAACACCAGCGGCGCACGGATAAAACAGCCGCGGGGCAGATCAAGATAGCGTCCTTCCAGCGCAGTCAGGACTAGAGGGTCGGATGCATTGCGCTGGATTTGCGCCATGCGGATGCGACATTCATCCTGATTGCCGGAAGACTGCGAGGTGTGGAAGAGCCATAGTCCGCCATCCGGGGCAGTGAAGAGCACCGGATTTTGCTCCGAATGGTTGGCGTCGAAGCTTAATTGTTGTGGTGGACCCCACGTTGACGCACCCGGAGACAGAACGGACGCGAAGATGGAGATATCGGACTTTCCTTCAAGCGTGCCACCAAACCAGGCGCAAACAAGGGCCCCATCGGCAAGCAGATGCAAAAACGCCGCATGGTTCTGGATCATGGGCGAAGGCAAAAACGCCTCCACACGGCCGGGCGATGCGGTCTTGAGCAGACCATTCATGTCGCGGGCTATTTCCTCGGCGTTCATCTGCTCCTCCTGCGTGATGACGAAAATCGCCACTTTTCCAAAGTTGTCAAGTTTTAAAATGTTACTTTCTTTTGAAGTTTTAATGAAGTTTGTCGTTAATTATTTGATTTTGCACTATTAATTTTGAACATTTATAGATATCAATTTTACATTGGGAAATAATTTGACAAATTTGTCTGAAAAAGAGAAGGTCTTGGGCAGGCCGGCGAGAGGATGCCGGTGAGGAGGACGCTTATGCCGGCATCCGGCAATTATCAGAAGGTAAGAGCCGCCGCCATCTTTGCGATAGGCGCTGCGACCCATTTTGCCGCTGTCGATTTGCTTGGGCTGTCACTGGTGCTGTTCTGCGAGCCCGCACTGTTCAGTGAAGGCCGCGCGATCGGATGACCGGCGCTGGCCTGAATGATTTCACTTAGGGAGGAAATGCCGTGAAAAAAATGCTGCTACTGGGCGCCCTTATGCTGGGCTCCACACTTTCACTTGCGTTTGCCGGGTCAGGCCCAATCAAGATCGTGCTGCCCGAAGAGGCCGATCTTCTGGAGCCCTGTATGGCGACACGTTCCAATATCGGCCGTGTCATCATGCAGAATGTCAGCGAGACCCTGACGGAACTCGATGTACGTGGTGACAAGGGTGTAATGCCGCGCCTTGCCGAAAAATGGGAACAGAATGCCGACGGCAGCTGGCGCTTCCATTTGCGGCAGGGTGTCAAGTTCTCAGACGGTACAATGTTCGATGCAGAAGACGTCAAGCACAGCTTCGATCGCGTCATGAGCGAAAAAAATGCCTGCGAATCGCGTCGCTATTTTGGCGGCATAGCGATGACGCCGACAGTTGTTGATAATTATACGATCGACTTCAAAGCCGATCCGGTTCAACCGATCCTGCCGCTGCTGATGTCGCTTGTCACCATCGTACCGGAGGAAACGCCACTTGAGTTCGTACGTGAGCCGGTTGGTACAGGCCCCTATAAGCTGACCAATTGGACACCGGGGCAAAAGATCGTCCTGACCGAGCGCGACGACTATTGGGGCGAAAAGCCACAAGTGACGGAAGCCACCTATCTCTTCCGTGCCGACCCGTCTGTTCGCGCTGTCATGGTGCAAACCGGTGAAGCTGAGCTCTCGCCTTCGATATCGCAGCTTGACGCGATCAATCCGGCAACAGACTTTTCCTATCTTGACAGTGAGACGGTGTATTTACGCATCGATCACAATATCGAACCACTGAACGATCTACGCGTGCGCCGTGCGCTGAACCTTGCCATCGATCGCCAGGCTTTTATCGGCACGCTGGTACCCGAAGGAGCGCTGCTTGCGACCGCCATCGTTCCACCGCCAACGCTCGGCTGGAACCCGGACGTGAAGGTCTTTCCATTCGATCCGGAAGGCGCAAAGAAGCTGCTCGAGGAAGCCAAGGTTGCCGGCGTCAATGTCGACACTCCCATCACGATCATCGCACGTTCGGCTAACTTTCCCAACGTGACTGAAATCATGGAAGCCATTCAGGCGCAGTTGCAGGATGTCGGCTTCAAGATCGAGCTGAAGTTTGTCGAAGTTGCCGAACACGAACAATATTACTCAAAGCCCTTCAAGGAAGGCCGAGGTCCGCAGATCGTGGCTGCCATGCATGACAACTCGAAAGGTGATCCCTCATTCTCGATGTTTTTCAAATATGCGACCGAAGGCACCCAGTCCGGCTTCTCCGACCCGAAGGTTGACGATCTGATCAAGCGTGCTTCGGCAGCCGTCGGCAATGAACGTGCCGATCTATGGAAGGAAGTGATAGCCTACGTGCATGACGAGGTTGTTGCCGACGTCCTACTGTTCCACATGGTCGGTTTCTCCCGCGTTTCCGAACGCCTCGACTTCAAACCGACCATGGCAACAAACGGGACGCTTCAGCTCTCGGAAATCAAGATCAGGTAACCTGACCTGGTAAATGCCGGTCTTGCCAGTCACAACTGCAATCGGGGCGGCGGGAGAATCCCGCCGCCAGATTCCTCTGGGGGCGCTATGCTGAAATTCATTCGAACACGCGCTTTGGCCAGTTTGATCTCGCTCGTCGGACTGATCGTCATGGTTTTTTTCCTCTCACGGCTAACAGGCGATCCAGCCGCCCTGTTTCTCCCGGTTGAAGCCTCTGCGCAAATGAAGCAGCAATTCCGTGAACTGCATGGCCTCAACGACCCGCTGCTGGTGCAGTTCACGCGATATGTCGGTAATGTGCTGACGGGCGACCTCGGTGAATCCCTGAGAAAGGCGCGTCCCGCACTCGATGTTGTCTTGGAAGCCTTTGTCTGGACCCTCTGGCTTGCCGTCATCACTATGACGCTCGTTACGGGTGCAGCCATCATCGTCGGCTCCATTGCTGCTTCTCGTGCCGGCGGTTTTTTCGACCGATTATCTTCTCTCATTTCCCTCGTTGGCGCATCAGTTCCCGATTTCTGGCTGGCGATCGTCGCGATTGTCGTCTTTTCGGTGAATCTTGCCTGGCTGCCAACGTCGGGTACCGGATCTCTTGCCCACTGGATACTGCCGATCTCGGTGCTATTCATCCGGCCCTTCGGCATCATCGTGCAGGTGGTGCGAGGCTCGATGATTGGCGCGCTCTCGTCGGCCTATGTGAAGACAGCACGCGCCAAGGGCGTTAAATCGGGCCCGATCATCTTCGTGCATGCCTTGCGCAATGCAATGCTGCCGGTCATTACTGTGATCGGCGATCAAGCTGCCAGCCTGCTCAACGGCGCCGTCATTGTTGAGACCATTTTTGGCTTCCCCGGCATTGGCAAGCTGATGATCGATTCCATCCTGCAGAGGGATTTCAACGTCGTTCTCGCGGCAATTCTCGTCACTGCGCTGGCAATCTTCCTTATGAACCTTTTGATCGACCTTGCCTATGCATTGCTCGATCCACGTATCCGGCATTGAGGAGACGGCCATGACCTTTCAGACCTCCGATACCACCATTGCCGAAGAACCGCCGTTCCCCATACGCATGTTCCGCATGCTGCTGGCTGACAAGTTTGCGTTTTGTGCCGCAATATTCCTCATTCTCATCGTGGTTCTCGCGATCATCGGGCCGAGCTGGCTCGGAGATATTGCGATCAAACAGAATCTTCGCGGCCGCAACGCCGCTCCGTTTGATTGGGAACGCGGCTGGATGTGGTGGATGGGAGCGGATGCGCTCGGCCGGCCGCTGCTTGTGCGTATCATCGTCGCCACGCAGGATACACTTATCGTTGCTGCGGGCGCAGTCGCGCTTTCGGCTGTTACCGGCACCTTTCTTGGTCTTGTCGCCGGCTTTTCGTCACCACGGATCAATCAGATGATTATGCGGCTGGCGGACGTCATAATGTCTTTCCCGTCATTGTTGATCGCGGTGATTGTGCTTTACATTCTCGGTCCGTCTATCCTCAACCTGATGCTGGTGCTCGCGATCACACGTATCCCGGTTTATCTTCGAACGACGCGGGCGGAAGTACTGGAAATACGTGAGCGCATGTTCGTACAGGCGGCCCGCGTCATGGGGGCATCAAGCAAACGCATCCTTTTCCGGCACATTTTGCCGGTCGTGCTGCCGACGCTTACCACGCTTGCCACTCTGGATTTCGCTTATGTGATGCTTGCCGAAAGCGCGCTCTCCTTTCTCGGGATAGGCATACAACCGCCGGAAATCACCTGGGGCCTGATGATATCGCAGGGCCGTCAGTATCTGACCAATGCATGGTGGCTGTCGTTCTGGCCAGGTCTTGCCATTGTCCTGACCACCATGTCGCTCAACCTGCTGTCGAACTGGCTGCGTATTGCACTCGACCCGGTGCAGCGCTGGCGTCTCGAAATAAAGGGCGGTAAAAATGCCTGACCATCTCCTGGAAGTCCGCAATCTCTCGGTTGAATTCCACACCGTCATGGGCGTGGTCAAGGCAGTGCGCAACGTATCTTATCATCTCGATCGCGGCGAGACGCTCGCCATCCTGGGTGAGAGCGGCTCCGGCAAGTCGGTCTCGGCCGCTGCGATCATGAATCTGATCGATATGCCACCTGGGCGCGTCAGCTCCGGTGCGATCCTTCTGGAGAGCCGGGATCTCCTGACAATGCCGGCAAATGAGCGGCGCGAGGTGAACGGGCGTCGTATCGCCATGATCTTCCAGGATCCATTGAGCCATCTCAACCCGGTCTATACCGTTGGCTGGCAGATCCGCGAGGCCCTGACGACGCATGGTGCAGCTGCGGCAGAGGCGAAGATCGAGGCGCTGCGGCTTCTGACGCGCGTCGGCATTCCCGACCCCGGACATTCGCTTGACAAATATCCGCACGAATTCTCCGGCGGCCAGCGCCAGCGTGTCATGATCGCCATGGCCCTGGCACTAAGGCCAGACCTCTTGATCGCCGATGAGCCAACAACGGCGCTCGATGTCACTGTTCAGGCCGAGGTCTTGTCGCTCCTCAAGGAATTGCAGGCAGAAACCGGAATGGGGGTGCTCATCATTACGCATGATCTTGGCGTTGTTGCCCAGATCGCCGACAGGGTTGTCGTGATGGAAAAGGGCGTAATAGTCGAGGCCGGGACGGTGCGCGAAATCTATAAGAACCCGCAACATCCCTATACCAGAAAGCTGATTGCCGCCGCGCCCGGCAAGGGCGAAATGCACGAGCCGGGTAACGGCACGGAACCAGTGCTTTCCGTTCGCAACGTGCGCAAGCGCTATGGCACGTTCGAGGCTCTCAAAGGCATTTCCTTTGACCTCATGGCCGGTGAGACCATGGCAGTCGTCGGCGAGAGCGGATCGGGGAAATCTACACTGGCGCGCATCCTGTTACGCCTTGACGAGCCCGATGGCGGCAGCGCGCTCTGGAAGGGCCGCGATCTTTTCACCATGTCGCCGGCAGAGCTGTACAAGCTGCGGCGCGATTTACAGATGGTTTTCCAGGATCCGACGCAGTCACTCAATCCGCGCATGACGGTCTATCAGTTGATTTGCGAGGCATGGGTCATTCATCCGGATATCCTGCCCAAGGCGAAGTGGCGCGAACGGGTGGCGGAACTGCTTGTGCAGGTGGGCCTTGGTCCCGAGCATATGGGCCGTTATCCGCACCAGTTTTCCGGTGGCCAGCGTCAACGCATCGCCATTGCCCGGGCGCTCGCACTCGAGCCGCTGCTTATCATCTGCGACGAGGCCGTGTCGGCACTTGATGTCTCAGTGCAGGCACAGGTCATCTCGCTGCTTGACAAGCTGCGCAAGGAGATGGGCATTGCCTTCATCTTTATCGCGCACGATCTGCCGGTGGTACGTGATTTTGCCGACCACGTTATGGTCATGCACAACGGCAATGTTGTCGAACTTGGTACGGTGCGCGAGGTGTTCGAGGCTCCCCAGCAGGATTATACCCGTGCCCTTCTTGCTGCCGGACTTGACCCCGATCCGGATGTCCAGGCGACCCGCCGGGCCCATTCACAGCACGCCGTCTGAGGCGCTCACTATCAAAGGAAAGAACCCATGATCAAGCAAGCTTTCGTGGCTCTCGTGACCTGCTTCAACGAGGATGAAACCATTAATTATCAGGCAACCCGAGCTCAGGTCCGCCGTCAGATCGAAGCCGGCAACAACATTATGTGTGCTGGCACCAATGGCGATTTCAGCGCGTTGACCTTTGAGGAAAAGGTGCGGCTGACCGAAGAAGTGGTTAAAGAGGTCAATGGCCGGGTCCGGGTGATTGTCAATGCCGGCATGCCGGCAACCTTCGAGACGATAAAACTGGCACGTGAATTCGACCGTATCGGCGTTGACGGCATCGCCGTCATCACTCCATTTTTCATCGCCTGCACGCAGGACGGGCTGATCCGCCACTTCTCGACTGTTGCCGATGCGGTGAAGACACCCGTCTATCTTTACGACATCCCTGCCCGCACACAAAACCATATCGAGCCCGACACTGCACGCGTGCTGTCAGGTCACGGCAATATCGCCGGGATAAAGGATTCGGGCGGGGCAAGGGAGACGCTGGAGGCCTATCTTCATATTGCCAGAGATGTCGACGGCTTTGAGGTTTATTCCGGTCCGGACCACCTGGTGCTCTGGGCGTTGCAAAATGGTGCGGCAGGCTGTATTTCGGGTCTCGGCAACGCCATGCCGCATGTTCTGGGTGGAATCCTGAATGCCATAAACACGGGTGATCTGGCTGAAGCTGAGCGCCAGCAAGCACTTTTTACCGCTTTCCGGACGGATCTTTACGCGCTTGGTTTCGCACCAGCCATGGTAAAGCGCGCGCTTTACCTTCAAGACCCGTCGGTCGGGGCCAGCCGCCAGCCTGCCCTGCTGCCGAGCCCTGAACAGGACGCCCAGATTTCGGCAATCCTGCGCCAATACCACCTCGCGTGAACTGCTTTATAAGCCGGTGGCGCAGACGTCAGGCATTCGGGACGTTGGGCATCGTTCCCATAAAGACCTGAACAACCGCTCGGAGAATTAAACTGTTCCGAACGACGCGCAGTGTTTCTGACGGCTTCTCATGCTTTCACGGCAAGTAATGAATATGGGGACGCATGTGATGCGGGGACGTTTCTATCCGGGCCTCGACAGAAAAAACATTCCGTAACAGATCCTGTGTCATAACATCCTCCGGCGCGCCGGAAGCAGCGATCTTGCCCTGCTGCATGATGATCAGGTGGTCGCAGAACATGGCAGCGTGATTGAGATCGTGCAAAGCGATGATGCTGGTGACAGGCAGGCTGGAAACGAGCCGCAGGAGGCCGATCTGGTGCTGAACGTCGAGATGGTTCGTCGGCTCGTCGAGGAGCAATTCCTTTGGTGATTGTGCCAATGCGCGCGCGATATGGGCGCGCTGCTTCTCACCGCCCGAAAGGCTCGGCCAGCGGTCGTAGCGTTTTCCCCACATGCCCGCGCGATCAAGCGCCTCGGCTACAGCCTCGTCGTCGGTATTTGACCATCCCGAGAACATCGAACGGTGCGGAAAACGGCCGAGCTTTACAACATCCAGGACCGTCAGGTTCGCATTGGTTGTTGCATGTTGCTCGACAAACGCGACGCGTCGCGCAATTGTTCGCCGGCTAATGTATGTGATGTCCTTGTCGTCAAGTGTAACCTGTCCCGAATTTGGTTTGTTAAGTCCGGCAAGAAGTCGCAGCAACGAGGTCTTACCCGATCCATTTGGCCCAAGTAGGCCGAGTGTTTGGCCAGGATTTACCTCCAACGAAATCCCATCGATGATCGCTTTCCTGCCAATTTTCCAGGTAATATTGTCAGCCTTGATACTCATGATGCGCGCTGAAACCTGTAGAGAATGACCGAAAACATGGGCACGCCGACAAGCGCTGTCACGACGCCGATTGGTAACACCTGTTGCGGGATGACGACGCGCGACGCAATGTCGGCGAGCACCATGAAGATTGCGCCGACGATGGCGCAGGCCGGCAGGAGCCGGATATGCAGCGGACCGACAATAAAGCGGGCGGCATGCGGCACGACCAGGCCAACGAAACCAATCGTACCAACCATGCTGACAATCGTCGCTGTCATAACCGCTGTCAGCGCGAAGAGCACGACCCTTACCATGCCGACATTAACACCGAGAGCCGCGGCAGCCTCGTCGCCGAAGGAAAACGCATCCAGCACCCGCGCATAAAAGAGGCAGGCAACGAGGCTGAGACCGACCACGACAGAGACCAGTATGAATTCCGGCCAGCGCACGCCGCCAAAGCTGCCAAGCAGCCAGAACATCACGTCGCGGGCCTGCTGTGCATTGCCGGATGTCGTCACGATATAGGATGTGGCGGCGTTAAACAGCTGCGAGGCAGCGACCCCGGCAAGAATCGTGCGATCCGCCCCGCCCCGCGCACCGTTGGATAAAAGAGCGACGAAAAAGAACGCTGCAAAAGCACCTGCAAACGCGCCAGCCGACAGGGTCAGAGTTCCAGCACCAAGGCCGAGGATCACGATCGCGACGGCTCCTGTTGATGCGCCGGCCGAGATGCCGAGGACATAGGGCTCGGCAAGCGGGTTGCGTAGCAGCGATTGCAGGATCGCTCCTGAAAGAGCCAGACCTGCGCCGCAAAAGGCTGCGACCAGCGCCCGGCTAAGACGATAGTCCCAGATTACCGTCTGATGGATACGGTTGATCTCCACCGCCGTCCAACCCAGCCGGTTGGTCACGGCTGAAAACGTCGTTGAAAGCGGGATCGGCAGATCGCCGATACCCACGCTGACAGCGACAACGAGCGCGATGGATACAAGAGAAGCCAGCAACATTGCCGATAGTATAGCCAGCTGCCGAGCGGTACCACGTGTATCAATCACTTTCGCAAACCAATGGCTTTCAACTGCTTGGCCACCTGTTCGGCACCGTAGATCGTGCGGATGGTCGGGTTCATCGCCTGGCCGTCCATAACCACGATGGCCTTATTCTTGACTGCCGGAGTCTGACTGACGGCCGGATCGGTGGTCAGGAACTTTATCTTCGCTTCGGGCTTGTCGAGTTCCCACCGGTTGCGATCGAGATTTGCCACAATAATGACGTCCGGATTGGTGGCGATGATGCTTTCCCAGCCGAGCGTCGGCCATTCGGCTTCCGCCAAGATGGCGTTCTTGCCGCCAAGTACATCTGCGATGAAGCCTGAAGCACCGTTCTTGCCGCCGAGATAAGCATCGGCGGTCGGCGACGGACTTGAAAACCAGAAGACATAGGAAAGCTTCTAGTCGTTGTTTGCGACGCTCGAGCGAAGCTCGGTCTCTCGCTTTTTCAGATCGGCGATCAACGACTGCCCACGATCTCTTACATCGAAAATCTGCGAAAGCTCGTCGATCTCCTTGTAAAGCTCACTCATATTCCATAGCTGGTCGCGGCTGCCATATTCATTCTTCACCTTCTCGGTGCTGAGGCACGTGCTCGGTGATATGTAAGACGAGATGCCGACCTTGTCGAAATCTTCGCGCTTGGCCACCTTGCTGGTCGGCCCGATCAGGCTCGGTAGAGCAGCGGCGACGAAATCAGGGTCTTGGGCGAGTATGGATTCGAAAGTCGGAAACTCAACCGTCAGCAGCTTTACCTTGGCGTTGGCCTGTGCAAGCTCCGGCAAGACCTGGCTTGGCCAGAAGGCGGTCCCGACCATCTTGTCTTCAAGCCCGAGCAGCAGCAATATCTCGGCGCTGTTCTGGCCAAGGCCTATGGCGCGTTCCGGCGCCTTTTCGAAAGTTGCCGTCACACCGCAGTTCTTGATCGACAGTGGATAGTGTGTTGATGCGGCTGTTGCGGCATTAGCCGTAAAGCAGACGGCAAATAATGTGCAAACGGCAAGTCCAGTCTTGAGGATATTCACAGCGAAACCTTCTTTGGGATTGAGGTGACCGCGATATAGCCTCGCTCGGGGTGCAAAAACAAGACTGTTTTCGTCTGGTTTTAAGTTCGGAGGTATAGCTCAGTTGGCAGTCAATCCCCGAACTGACGGTCCTCCCGTTCGGTTTTGGAGGCCCGCGGCGTGGCCAGCACAACTGCATTCTTGCCGGTCGCCAGTTGGATCTTCCGGTTGGAATATGTCTTCGCTGCTCTTATCGACGTTGCTACAAACGCGGTGCGGTGGGAGCTGTTCATTATCACAGCTTGAAAAGTAATGGGGGATCGTGCATATTGCTTTGACTATCAATGCGATGCGAACTACGCGTTCTCGACTGGCAAATCGTTCCGATAGTAGAATACGTGGCGCAAACGGCGCCGTAGCTAACCTATTGATAAAACATTAGTCATAAAGCATAACGGCAGCTAAAGCTGCGTTGGTTTCGGCTGGATAGGTGGCCGGGCATTTGCAAAAATTTGGCATCACAATCGTAAATACACAGATTTATCAAGTCTCCTGAGTGCCTTGCAAAAGTTGGGTGACGCTTGTCGCTCCGGAAACTATGAGGCGATGCACCGTCTCCGTAAAGAGAGTGCCGAATGAGGAGAAAAGTTCTCAGCTGAGAACTTTTGCGCCCCTACCCCGCCCCTGACAACAAAGTTCTCAGCTGAGAACTTTTAATTACTGTGCAACACCTGCGCGGCCTTGACGGCAGCGGTAGCGCGGTTTTCGACGCCCATCTTGATATAGACTTGCTCAAGATGTTTGTTGACGGTCCTGGCGCTCAACCCGAGAATGTCGCCGATATCACGATTGGATTTGCCCTTGGCAATCCACAAAAGAACCTCTGCTTCCCGGGCAGTCAATTTGAAGTGCTGGCGCAGCAATTCATCTGCACTGGCCTGATTGGCAAGGGTCAACCGGAACAGATATTCATCAGAGGTCAGGGCGCCAAGATAGCTCAGCTGCAATCCGCCCTGCTCTCCGGGCACTGTAATGGGGCCGGAATCTTTGTGGCTTTGTTGCCGGATCAACCATGCCGCAACACATGTCGAGAGCGCCTCGTAACCGGCCTGTGTGCTTCCCATGGTCAGTTTGATCAGATGGTTTGCCTGAGGGGTAGACCAGCGCAAGCCGCCGTCCTTGCCAATGGCAAGAAGGTGCCGGCCGGCGGCATCCAGCGCTATACGCGCATTTTGGGCGGCGCGGGCATTGGCAAGGTGAACCCTGATCCGCGCCTGTAGTTCATCAATATTGATCGGCTTTGTCAGATAGTCGACGCCACCCGATTCAAGTGCGTGGACAATATGCTGCGTCTCCGAAAGTCCTGTCATGAAAATAACCGGAACCTGCGTAACCGAGGCCGTGGTTTTGATGCGGGCGCAGGTTTCAAATCCATCCATCTGCGGCATGACCGCATCCATCAGGATGATATCGGGCGTGATGCGTTCGACAACATTGAGTGCAGCGTATCCTGACGTTGCAATCAGCACAGAAAAACCCGATTGCTCGAGCGCATCGGTCAAAAACCCAAGGGCTTGCGGCGAGTCGTCGACAATCAGGACAATATCGCGCGGGTTGGTTGGCTCACTCACCTTTGACCGGCTCCTTGTTGCTTTCGAATGTGCGAAGGAAACGATCATATCCGGCAAGGTCAAACATCTGAACGAACTGTCCCAAAGCCTCGGCAAATGCGCGGTTGTCTTCAATCTTCGCCAACTCGGCAATCTTTGTCTCAATGCCGCGGATATAGCCGATCTCGCCAAGACTGATCAACTCACCTATATGCGCTTCACCCGGGCTAACCAATTTGCCCGGTGTCACGACACGAGCCGGTGTTTCATCGTCATAGATCCACTCCAGCCCCAGAAGCTGGGCAATCTTGTTTTGAAGCTGCCGAAGATCAAAGGGTTTTGCCAGACTTGCTTCCGATGGCCGCGATCGATCCTCGCTGGCAAGCCGAGGGCCTCTTCGGGATATGCCCGGGATCTTAATCTAATCTTCAGTATGCGAGGCGGTTCTAAGCGTCATTCTGGTATATTCGCCCGGCCTTTAGGTTCGAAGGCGAAAGCGCGTCAGGTCATGAGTGAGGCGAGGGTGAACTTCGGGCCATCCTTCGGTTGTGTATAAAAACTTACTTCGAAATGGCTGATTGTGGGGCCAATAACAGTAGCAAGTGTGTCACTGCCTACGGCCGCATGGCGAGGGTAATCACCGCGCTTTTAGTCGTCGATGAAATCCGACCGCGATGCGCATAGGTGCTCATCAATAAGAGCAGAGCGGTTTCTGTTGTTGCTGTCCTGATGGACTCGGCCCGCCCTGCAAGATGCAAAGGCCATGCCTGTGCAGGTTTCGGCAGTTCGCTCAACACTTCCATGTGGAGTACGTGGGCGTCAAGCCGTCAGTCCGGTTGTTTTGAAGTGAGGTGGCGGAATAGTTAAGCCCCTTCCCAATGGCAAGTCGTCTGCAAGATCTTTCTTGTGAGGCGGATTGGACACGGCCGTGACGACACGCGGCAAGGGTAAATTCGCCAATCAACTGGCTGTTCGCTAGAATGGCAGTCGATTTCGGCTGGGCAGCGATGAAGGCGCCGTAAATTCCTTGATGTCGACGCAATCGTCGGGAGGGGCCAAGCGATTGCGTAGTTGGAAGTCGCGTCGTCGGCTGCCCATCATCACTCTGCGATGTCGCCTACATCTCAGCTCGCGTGTCGTGCTAGGGGAGGTGAGGGCACGCGATGCATTCGGTTGCTCCTGTGCGCCCTGAGCTCTCGTGGGTCGGAGCCACTCTTCCTGCACGGGAAAAGCTGTCACATGATACCGCAAATTTAGCGGACTCAATTTCTGTTTCTTGCACGAGCAATCGTCATGACCGATAAGATGATCCCGATGAAAAACGCGCTGCGCCCGCTCTCGATTGCTTAAAAGCGATATCACGTAACGTATGTCTGTATCGGTATTGACAGCAAAGGGGGCGTCGCAGCTACGTTACGTTACTGCTGGGCGTTAATGTTACGTAACCGTTCTTCATCAATGATCACGGTGAGTTGAGCGCTCCGCAACCGGTCCGACATGCGGTTGGACAAGATATAGGGCCTTACGCGGCCCGTCCGCCTCGTGTACAAATCCGACGGCGCCCGGCCGCTTACAAAATGCCTTGGCTGTCCTTAATACTCGTCCCAAATATCAAGCGATGAGACCCGCAATTGACCAATTTCACCAATTTTGGTCATCTCTCACCGCGGGTGAGCGCCATGACCGCATCCGTATCAGGCCCCTCGCTAACGTGGCCACGCAGATTGCTAAATCGGCTCGTCGAGCGATGACTGTCAGCACGGGTAATCACAACGCTTCGGTCGCTCATTCTATGAACATCAATTTTACTACCAGGTCCGATCCCAAGAAAATCACGCACTGGCTTGGGAGTGGTCACCCGTCCCTTTGTCGTCACGGTAGCTTTTGCTTCGATAATGATCATTTTACAGTAGGCGATACCTACAAGGTGAGTTTCAACCATTCAGGTGTTACGTTTGAAACGGCAAGTCGATGTTCCTGAGATTAGTCGACGCGTTATCAATATGTCGATAGGATCGACATATTGATAAACCATGTCGATGAAGTTGATTTATGTCGACCTGCGTTAAATGCCCTCTGTACAATATTGGAAGTTATCAGAAAACGGTCGTTTGAAAATGCTGATAATAGGAAATGGAGCGTCCCTATAGCCGGCCCAAACCCCCGAAATACAAGGAAAACGGGTGTTTGGACGACTACAGAGGACGCATAGCCCTTCGGTTGCAGCACCGGCAGAGGAGCTATCCAGGATTGACTGGAAATTCTTCGTTTTGTAGTCAGACAAGATGAAGTAAATCGTGGTTTAGATACGGGATGAAAGAAAATATTAAGTGAAAACAATGCATGGCCATCCGCTAAACGTTCGTCTTTGAAATTTCAAGTCGGTACGCGGGGCAGATTTGGTGGCAGCGGGATCTGCGGATGCTCAAGCACTTTGAGCAGTTCGTCTTTGCGGCGGTGCAGGCGCGCCAGCAGCTTGTCGAGGTCCTCATAGCCCGTGCGGACCCGGAAGATCCGGTCAAAGCGCTGTCGGAATGCATCGTCCGCACAAGGCGCCGGTTTCTGCTTCCACGCTTTCAGGGCTTTGTAAAAACTCCAGACCAGATCGCGGACAGCATTGACCTGGGCCACCTGGCGCGGGGTTGCCGGCATCAACTTGTGAATAAGCCGTTCTGCATGAATCCAGCACAGGGCGTGATTGGCGACACGGAACTGGCCGGCATCGTCGGAAATGATAACCGTATCGCCCAAAAGGCCATGATGGCGGATGGTCCCCACATGCCCGCTTCGCCCACAGTGCGGATCAAGGGTTTGTCGAAGATATCGATGCCCTTGCCTGCCAGATATTCCAGGAAAGGAACCTGCGAGGCAAATAGTTGGGGTTCGCGCATCCGCAGCCTGGCCAGGAGAGCCGGGTCCACCTTGCATTGCTCCAGATACGCCACTGCAGCGTCATTCAGCACATAGTCCTGATAGTTGCCGCGCAGCAGCGACAGGAAGTTCAGGCGTGACTTCGATTTCGTCGTGCGGAAGGCGGTAAAATGCTCTCCGCCGATGCTTGGAGATATCGACGCCGATGTCATTGAGCAATGTCGTCAGCCGCTCGGTTGTGACCTGCCCCTGTGCATGCAGCATCAGGCAAAGTCGCCGCAGGTTCGAGCCATACCCACCGATGGTCCCTGCGGGTAGCGGTGCAATCATCGTCCGGCCGTCGGGGATGATCCAGCATTCGCGCCGATAATGAACGAGCTCGGCCTTGAGAACCAGTTCGCGCACGAAACAACTCTTGTAGCCTTTGAACCGCGAAACCTCCGGAACATCGGCACGTACAACCTCCTCGCGGCTCACCCGCTTTACATCCTGCTTCGGGCCGCGCGGCTTCTTCTTGTCCCTCGGTTCACCATCCGGCTTGCTGTCCGTCGCCTTCTCCATGCCGGACGGGCGAAATGGCGGGCGGGGAGGCAAGTTCTCAGCTGGGCGATCTCGTCACGCAAAAGCTGGCCGTCAACTTTGAGGCGGGTGTTTTCCAGATGAAGCGCAGCGTTCTCTTCGCCAAGTGTATGGTTCTCGCCGCGAAGCTCCTCAACTTCAATCTTCAGAGCAGCGACCTGTTCGACAAGCCCAGTCACCAGATCGCGCAGCGCGTTCAGCGACAGCGTGTCGGCATGGGCCGGAGAGGGAAGGCGCTTTTTCGGCATTCCTCAAAAGAATCATGATTTGCCCCATCTTGGGAATCCCCCGCCAAAAAAGGTGCGGAAATTATCGCCACCAAATCAGCGGAAGCTCGGCGATCCTCTTGGTCTGAATGGCACCAGCTAAAGAATTCAGTCGCTGCCCGGTCTTGTCGCTCGGGCAAGCTAGCCTCATGCAGGAGGCGCGAACCGATCGGT
This sequence comes from Phyllobacterium sp. K27, assembly GCF_054796155.1. NCBI lineage: Bacteria > Pseudomonadati > Pseudomonadota > Alphaproteobacteria > Hyphomicrobiales > Phyllobacteriaceae > Phyllobacterium > Phyllobacterium sp. K27. The sequence continues at coordinate 138,675 of NZ_JBTWND010000004.1, forward strand.
AGCGGCTACGATACTCTCGCTCATACCTGGATCGCGCGCATCATGTCCGGCCACGTCGACAACAACCAACTCGCTGCCTAGCCATTTCTTGTTGAGAAGCCAAGGAGTGATCAGCGGCCCTCCTATGTCCAAACGGCCGTGGATCAAGATACCGGGAATATCAGAAAGAAGGCCCGCGTTCCGAACAAGAGTATCATCCTCAAGCCAGCCCTTGTGCCGCCAGTAGTGCGTGACGAGACGGGCAAAGCCCAGCCGGAACGATGCGTTCTCCCAGCGTGGATTTGGCTCGTGGTTTGAACGCACCGCTACGATAGCCATTTCCCAATCAGCCCAACAGCGTGCAGCCTTGTCGTGAACGGCAGGATCAGGGCTCATCAGCAGATGGTGATAGGCTTCGACAAGATTGCCACCGCAATTCTCGGCGGCAGCACCCTCACGAAACCGCTCCCACGCCTCCGGAAAGAATACGCCAACGCCGCGGGTGATCCAGTCGATTTCATGGGCCGTTGTTGTCGCGATGCTGTAGAGCACCATTTCTGTGACGTGGGCGGGATATCGCTGAGCGTAGGCGAGCGCCAATGTCGATCCCCAGGAGCCGCCGAGCACCAACCACCTCTCAATGCCGAGATGCAGGCGCAGCTGTTCAATATCAGCGAGAAGGTGGTCTGTCGTATTGGTGGAAAGATCGACGCCCGGTTCGCTGGCATGCGGAGTGCTTTTGCCGCAACCGCGTTGGTCGAACAAAACGATACGATAAATTTCCGGGTTGAAGTAGCGCCGGGCCGTTGCTGAAGAACCAGAGCCTGGACCGCCATGTAGAACAAGGGCGGGTTTACCGGTTGGGTTGCCACAGACTTCCCAATAGACACGATGACCGTCGCCGACATCAAGCTGGCCCGTGGCATACGGTTCTATCTGGGCGTAGAGGACAGTCATCACCGTCGAAATAGAGCGTTTCCGTATCACTTTTACGACGACTGCAGACTGGACCGCTCTCGGAAGTTGGTCAGTTGCGGACGTTATTCCTTAGTCATGTGATTAGGAAACCCACCCCGATCTATCGAGGACGGCTTTATTAATCTGCTCGCCACCCAATTTGCCCCGCGTACTAAACGCTATACTGGGTACGCGATGTGTGGCTGTGGCTCACCATCATGCCGCGTTCCTATCGGGCAGAATTGCAGTAGGCTGTGCTTCCCTGATGGTAGCACCGATGCCGCGGCGCTTGCAGGAAGCGAGGAAAAAGCTGCCGTGTACAAAGAGTTAGTCGAGGCGGTGATCGAGATGTTCGTGGCAGTTCTACGGCCTCACTCAAACTTTCGGCTAGAAACGCTGGCATTGACCTGCGCGGCATTGATTGCGGCAGGAGACGCGATGACAAGCGCTGTTACACGGGGGAGCTGCTCCGCTTCTGAGGCAGAGGAAGTGTTTTCGAATCTCATTGGAGCTGTGGCCCAGGATAAAGCGTAAGTAGATGTGCCGCTCCATACGGCTGGGAAATAGCCGGGTTGAGCATCCGCTGCCGAACTCTTCGGACGTATTTATACGAGAAAACACCCAGCGCTGGCTCCCCCGTTATGTCGACCTTCATAGAGCCGTCTTACAGGACCGATTGGATGGGGAAGAAAGAAGAGTGCCGATGGTTCGAATCCTTTCAAGGCGAGGGAATCAAAATGGTCCCTGGAGCAATCATGAGCCAGAGAACTTGAAAGACCGAAAGGGGGCCGGAAGCCGACTGGCAGGTTTGGGGCCGGAATCTAGTAACAGCAGTCGTAGGCGTCGAGGTTCTATTGCCAATCGGGGCCGGTAGCGGAATGATGATCTTTGGAGGGACTCCCGCTTGCGGGGATCACTCCCACAGGCTGTTCTGGTCGACGCTGCGTCTAGCGCGGCGTGCGTGCTCCGTATAGGTTAACGACAAAGGCCAGGCGGCGGGCGCGGGTACGTTGCGCTGCGTACGAAGTATTTCGCGGCGATCAGGGTGGTAGATGCGGTCGCCCGATACGGCAACAAAGGTATGGCTGCCTGGGGCTGTCTCCTGCAGGGTTTCGACGTCAAACCATCTCTCCCTGCGGCGCGACCTGGCCATATAATAAGTCGACTCGACGAGCGCCCGGTCGTTCCAGTCTCGGAAATAGAGATTAGCATGACCGCGGACCGCCTGCAGGTCATTGAAGGCGGCCACGTCCGAGACACGGTTGAAGACGCCAAGTTCGCCCAGCCGTTTCTTCAGGCTGTAGATTGCCGGGTCGAATGACAAAAGCAGGAGCTGGGGCGTCAGCGGCATGAATAGCATGGCGCCTGGACTGCCAAGGCCCGCGCCACCCAGCACGTCCTTTTGCAGGTGGAAGCGATTGGTGTACACCACGGGATCATCAGATGTGAAGAACGGCAACGCTGTGCGATTTAAAATAATCCGCGTCTCTAGGTGGGTCGTACTTCCTATACTGTTCCTGAAAGCGTGGAGCGCGAGCTGAAGGGCCATCTCGTGTGTCAAAACCAGGCTTTCAAGCAACTCCGATGTGGCCTCATCGGCCACCATCGCCCGTTCCGCCTCCGCTAGCCGGATTTCACCCTCGATCCACGCCGCGCTCCTGTAGGACTGCAACAGCATGAAGGCGTGGAGGCGTCGAACGTCTGCCTGTGTCGCGGCATGGGGATCGTTGAGGACGCGCCGCATGATCTCGCCGTATTTACCTTCTGGCTCCTGCAGTGCCCGCTCCAGGGCACCGTCGCGCCCATAGAAATATGGCTTTGCGCACTGTCCCTTCGCCGAGGCGGATTCGATCGAATGCTCGCGGGCAATGTTGAACAAATTGATGGCAGCCCCTTCACCGTCCGCGCAGAAGGCGCGGAGATAACAACGGGGCACGAAGTGCTGAGACTTGTTGGCGGGCATGGCGGCCGGATGTTGTCTTGCTTCGGACAGGAACGCAATATGTTGTCTTCTGTTTGCGTGCGTAGCCCTCTCGCGCAAGCATCGCGATAAAATTGACTGGCCGACTGCATTCACGAGTGTGTTCAATCCTTCAAATGGTAAGAATGAGGGGCAAAGCAGTCGTCGTTCATTTGGCGCTTTTCACACGAAAACCGATTGGCTGCCCCGATTAACGTTGCTGCAAAATTTAAACGATTGCGCAAAGTTTGCTTATTGTTTTATCGCTAACATTTCTCCTTACCGGGGGACGAAATGAGCAAGCAGCCTAGATTGATCAGCAGCAATAGCCCAAAAAAGAAAGGGACGTATTCAGCGCCCTCAAATTGGCGAGATGGCCTGAACTACGAGCATACGTCTAAACCAAAAAACGTTTGGGCGGCGACCGTTGTCCTGCTCGCGATCGTGATGTTCCCGACCTATGCCCCGATGCTCATTCGGGGCAATGCCTCGGCGAATGCTGTCGCATTCGTCGGACAAACCATCAGCCGACAGCAACTATATATCGTGGACGGCGACACGATCCTCTACAACCGTGAGAAGATCAGGATCGCAAATATCGACGCTCCAGAAATTGGCCAGGCAAAATGCGAATCCGAACTGAAGCGAGGATTGGATGCGAAGGCCGCTCTTAAGGAACTCCTCGAAGGCAAGGAATTCCAGATCGCCCGGGGTGATCCCAAAACGGGCAGGATGACCGACAAATACGGAAGAACCCTTGCTTTGATTTCAGTTAACGGACGCGACATCGGCAACTCGCTTATACAGCGCCAGCTGGCTCGCCAGTGGACGGGCAGGCGGATGCCATGGTGCTGAATGATAAACTTCCTTTCAAACATCGAAGCCAAGAGGCGCACCGATGCACAATGAAACGCAGAGGCCCCTTGGGTGAACGCTGCTCCAACATTCAATCCGTCAGCGTTGCTAAAGCCCGGGAGCGACATGGAAGAGGTTCTTGGATAAACAGATGAACGACATGATTTCTTATGCTAGTTCGAACGACGAGAACTGGAGCCAGGCGTGCCAGTGCGCCGATTTCTATATTTGCGCAGATATAGCTCGGACCTATGGCTTGAAAGCGCTGGGGGAATCCTTCATCGATCCGCTCAGGGCGCTCATATCCGACGAGCTCTTCGCCCAGGCACTGGAGTTCAGGCGCCGAACTTTCGACGGTGAGGAGTTCCATCGGCACTGTCGGCGGGTCCGCTCGGAACGCGAACGGCGAGCTGCACACCACGCCGCTCGGACAGCTCGCTTACCATCCAGCCACCCACGCGCATGGAAGCGCGACGTAGCGAAGTATGTTTTGGGACATCATCGATATCAGCTCCCGGTCGGACAGGGCGGCTTCAACGTCGGCACCCTTCGGGATCTTGGACGGAACGAGGCTATGTGGCGGGCGTCCCTAGCTTCCGATGCCATACCCTCGGCCGACTTCATGTATGTTTACGACTGCGGCTCGGATCCGATCGCGGGTGTGATCCAGTCCGTGCGGTCAATCGTGGCTCGACGCCTATCGCGTCGGCTCGATATGCTTTTCGTGTCGCATTTCGACCGCGATCATATCTGTGGCATTCCTCATCTTCTGCACGAGAAGAGGGGGCTCCGGGTCGATACAATCGTAATGCCGTATCTGGACGACATCGACCGGATAATCGCGTTCGGGAGAAGCGGTGCGACAAGCGGCGAACGCAGTGCGGAACGCTTCCACGAAGATGCGGTCGTCGATCCCGTCGGCACCATGGCTCGGTTCGGGCCGCGGCAGATCGTCATGGTAATGCCGGAAGACGAGGACGAGGGCGGTACGGGCTTCTTCGAGCTACCGCCTGCGGAGCCTCCTCGTTCCAGCCCGGACGGTATGCCATGGAAGGGCAAGGATTCGGCAGTCTGGCGAAGTGCCCCGGCTCCCGCGCGCCGGACGCCCGAGGGAGCGACCGTCGTGCAGCGTATGGAATTCGATGTTGCGGCGGGAACCGAAGGTGGATGGCTCTTGAAGCCCCATGTGAAGCGAGCGTCACAGCAGGACAGGGAGGCTTTCTGCGCGGCAGTGGAGGTGCTCCTGCAATGGCCGAGGGGTAGCTTCCGCGACAAGGTGAAAGTCGAGAAGGAACGGCGAGGTTTGGTGACGAAACACCGCACCGCCGTTTCTCGAGCATATGCCTGGGCATTCGGCGACAAGAACGAGACCTCCTTGTCGTTGTATTCCGGTCCGGCTGAGCCGCAGACGGCCGGCGCCGTGCTGCGCAACTCGCGGACGTTCGCAAGTGCGCGCGTCGGCTGGATGGGAACCGGCGATGCAGGCTTCAAGGATCCGCTGGCAGTACAGAGGTTCCAGCATCACTATCGCGACGAGATGGACTGGGTGAATACCTTCGTGCTCCCCCATCACGGCTCGGCGCACAACTTTGATCCATCGCTTTCCGTCGTCGATGCGGAGCTGTGGGTAGCGGCCGCCCAACCGATCCACTTGCATTGGAAGCATCCGGCGCCGGAGATCGTGAAAGCGATCAAGGCAAGCGGCGCCAGATTCCGCAAGGTGGGCTCATCGCCAAGGTCACTTCTCGAGGAAAGAATGGTCGTTTTCTGGCCTGGCTGAATGCCTTAAAGCGCAGAAACTCCAGCAGATCGGTAGGATACCGAAAATGCTGCCCTGAGATTATATGTCGGGGGTCTATGCTTTGGCGAATCCGAAATACCACGCTTTGGCCGAGTTGAAAGTTGGCGGCGACGTGCGGAATTGTTCGTTCATCGTTCGATGATCTGCAAAAGCGGCTGTCAGCTTATAACCCTGAGCCCGACCTTCCTGTAGTCTCAATCGTATTTCAAGGCGATCATTGAATAGGCGAGACAAAACATCCTCTTAATCGGGATTGTAGACATTATCGCTACAATCGAAAATGTCCGAAATTTGCCTGTTATCGGCATTTTCAAAGGAAGGGTTTCTGACAAGTCCTGCAATTGAACAAGCGTAAAATTCCCTCCCCATATGGACCGCCACTGGCACGGAGAGTTACCTCTTGAATCGCCGGACAATTGGCAGTTTACCATCCGAGACGAGCGGATATTTTAGCGGCTGCGTCCTTTAGAAGTAATGTATAGCGGTTAACATCGCTGTGTTGCGTGCGAAACGCGGGTGCGGCAACGTTGATGGCCGCTATTACAGAGCCGTCAAAAGCCAGGACGGGGACTGAGACAGACACGAGCTGTTCGCTGACTTCGCCATAACTTACGCAGACACCGTTCTTGCGAACATTTTCAAGTTCTTGAAGAAGTTTCGCATGATTGGTGATGGTATTGTTTGTAAAGCGTGGAAGTGTCGCTGGTATCATCTGCATTTGAACTTGAGGTTGCAGAAAGGCGAGCAGCACTTTGTAAGATCCAGCAAACAAGGGACGGCGGCGGCCAATCATGGCCTGTACGCGTAAATCACGCATCGGCTCGAACTTGGCGATGCAGAGCGACTCGCCATTGTCGATGATACGCAGCTGTGTCGTTTCATTGGTTTTTTGGCCAAGTTCTTCCAGAATGGGATTTGCTATCCGGACCAGATCTACCTGCGTAGAGGCAGCGGTTCCCAGAACAATCGCGGTGTTGCCAAGACGATATGTGCCTGTTCTGCTCTTTCGGATCAGTCCGCGGTATTCCAGTGTGCGTAACATTCGAAGGATTCTTGGTTTCGTTTCCCCGATATTTCTAGAAATATCCGACAGGCGAATATCCGGGTGCTTGGCCACATGCAGAAGGACATCAATGCAAACGTCAACAGACTGAATTATATCACTAGTTTTTCCGTTAGCAGCGTCGTGCACACCAAAACCCCTCGTCTCATCGTCGGCCCATTTGATAGCTTATTTTGCTGTTACGTCAAGCGTAACATGTCAGATTTGTGTTTGACACATCAGGCCAAATAGCCCTACCAATTTAGCCACAAGGGAAACAAATTTGCCCGAAAGCGGCGACGGATTAGAATAAATTTCAGATGGGAGTTAGACATGAGCACGAAGATTCTTAAACAGGCAGCTCTCTTGCTGCTCGGATCAATCGTAATGCCTGCCGTTACATGGGCACAGGAAACGCCGCTGGTCATCGGCATGTCTACGACCCCGACGACGCTTGACCCGCATGAAGACAGCTCTGCTGTTCAAAGCGCAACCTCCCGGCATATTTGGGACAGTCTAATCAATCTGACGGCAACATCTGGAAGCGACCCGGAGCTTGCGACGGAGTGGGCGACAGTTGATCCTACGCACTGGGAGTTCAAGTTGCGAGAGGGCGTCAAATTTCACGATGGTAGCGATTTTGACGCCAACGATGTGGTTGCATCCTTGCTTCGTGCTCGCGACAAGCCGAGCCAGGGATTCGCCTCCTACACCCGCAACATCGCTAACGTGACTGCGAATGGTTCCCATACTGTCGTCATCGAGACCAAAGTGCCGGATCCACTTTTGTTGAACTCGCTCAGCCGCATTCGGATCATCAGCGCTGACTGCAAGGATGCCCCGGTGCAGGAGTTCGACAACGGAAAATGTGCTGTCGGAACAGGCGCTTACTCCTTCGTTTCTTATTCACCTGGCAGCAACCTGACGCTCAAGCGCAATGACAGTTATTTTCCCGGGGCGTCACACTGGTCCAATGTTACGTTGCGCTTTCTGCCTGATGATGGCGCTCGTCTCGCCTCGCTTTTGTCAAACGAAATTGACATCATTGAAGCTCTTCCGGCGGATGGTATGTCGCGTGTGGAATCCAGCGACAATCTCCAGGTCATCAACGGGCAATCCTCCAGGCTTGTCTACATGGGCCTGGACGTAGGACGCGACGTATCCCCATTTGTAAAAGCTGCAGATGGATCAAACCTGGACAAAAATCCTTTGCAGGATTTGAAGGTCCGCCAGGCGATGCTCATGTCAATAAACCGACCCGCAATCGTTGAGCGTGTGATGCAGAAAAACGGGACTGTAGCCGATCAGTTCGTCGCCAAGGGATACGCAGGACATTCGGACGATGTCAAGAATGTCGTTTATGATCCTAAGGCAGCAAAGGCTCTTCTGGCAGAAGCGGGCTATCCTGATGGCTTCAGCCTGACGCTTCACGGGCCGTCCGGACGATATGTGAAGGATGCGGAAGTGCTTCAGGCTGTCGGGCAGATGTTCACACGCATTGGCATCAAATCCAAGGTCGAGGTCATGCCTTGGTCTATGTACTCGGAGGCCTATTCAAAAGGCACCTATAGTACCTATCTCGGTTCATGGGGCGTCAATACGGGCGAGACCACCAATCCGGCAGTCGCTCTCGTAGCGACGCGTGACGAGGCAAAGGGAACAGGCCGCTATAATGGCGGTGGTGTTTCCGATCCGAAGATCGATGATGTGTTGGCAAAGGCAAGTTCCACCTTGGATGAAGCACAACGGCTACCGCTTCTGCAGGAACTCTCAACACAGACATTCAACAATCTATGGCTTCTTCCAATGCATTACGAAAATGTAGTCTTGGGTGCCAAAAAGACGGTTACCTATACCCCGCGCGGTGACAAGTACACGCTTGCCTACGAGGTTAGGCCGGCAAACTAACGTCGGCGATAAATGATGGGGCTGCTCGCCGCAGTCCCAATGATTTCCCAGGAGACATTCATGCAGGAACTCGGTACGGGCGAAGCCATCGCCCGGGCGCAGGCCGTTTATGACTATGGCCAGACAGCAATTTTCGCGTCCGGCGTCGATCCACGGCTACACATGGTCCTCTATGTTCCGCCCACTGCGGCAGACGGCCGAAAACTAGACCTTCTTGTGGCGGTTCACGGAACCGGACGGACTTCCGCTATCGACTTTAGAGACGGGTTTGCTGATTTCGGACTCTACCATGACTGTGCAATCCTGTGTCCGATTTTCCCGGTTAATGTGCTGGGTGATGGTGCACGCTCAGGCTACAAATTTCTTGAAGAAGGTGACATCCGCTACGACACGGCCGTTTTGGCAATGGTCGAGGAGATGGCGCAAAAATATCATCAGGACTGGTCACGCTTCGCAATGTTCGGCTTTTCAGGTGGAGGTCACTTCACCCATCGCTTTGCGATCCTTCATCCGGAAAAGCTATGGGCAGTGTCCGTGGGAGCACCAGGTTCTGTAACCCTGCTGGATCCAGAACGCGACTGGTGGGTCGGTATTCGCGACCTCGAAGCCCGATTCGGCAAGGCATTTCAGCCTGCTGAACTTGCGAATGTTCCAGTGCATATGGTTGTGGGCGATGCTGATCTTGAAACGTGGGAAATCACCCACAGGCCGGGTTCCAAATATTACATGGAAGGCGCAAATGACGCTGGTGAGAACCGTCCAGCACGTCTGGAAGCCCTTGCCGGATCGTTTCGCGCTGCAGGCGTCAATGTTGTCTTTGATCGCGTTGCCGGTGTTTCTCATGACAGAATAAAAGTGCTCGGCCACGTTAAAAGCTTTCTCGCCAAAGTAATTCAGGAGCGCCGCTCAAAATGAGAAATGCAACCATTGTAGCGCCGCAGCCTGAAGCTGTTGAAGCCGGGGCCGAGGTTTTGGAGCGAGGAGGCAATGCAATCGATGCTGCGCTCGCCTGTGCATTCGTCCAAGGCGTCGTCGATCCGCAGATGGCCGGCATTGGCGGATTTGGTTCGATGCATGTTTACATGCCTGGGAAAGGCATCCACGAGGTACTTGAATTCTATGCCCGTGCGCCGCTGAAAGCCACGCCCGATATGTGGGTTGATAAAATCCAACATCAAAGCCGGGACGGTTTCGGCTACGTGCTCGAAGGTAATATTTCTGACATCGGCTACCAGGCCGTGTGCACGCCAGGATCGCTGAAAGGGTATGAGACTGCGCTGCGTGATTACGGCACGTTCGATTGGGCAGATCTTATTGCACCTGCAATCCGTTATGCACGCGGTGGATTCATGGTGCGTAGCCACATGCACTGGTACTGGGCAAAAGACCAGTCAAATGATGGCTTTGCAAATACACTCGACAAGCTTCGGTTCTCAAAAACCGGCAGAGATGTCTATTTCCATCCTGATGGCTTGATCCGGAACGTTGGCGATGTCCTGATCAATAAGGATATGGCAAACACGCTCGAGCGCATTGCCAAGAGCGGTGGAACCGACATTTTTTATCACGGCGAACTTGCCGAACAGATCGCAGCAGACTTTCAAGACAATGGCGGCCTGATTGATCGCGATGATCTTGCAAAATACGAATTGTCCAAGATCAAGCCAATCTGGGGCGAATACCGGGGAAACCGCATTGCGACCTCTCCACCTCCCGGATCGGGGTTTCCGTTACTGGAGTTACTCCATATCATGGATCAGTTCGATGTCGGCGCAATGCAACACGGCAGCACTGAACACGTCAGAACTCTTTTCGAAGCGATGAAGCGCATGACGATAGACAAGGATGCTCACATGGGTGATCCTGCCTATGTCGACGTGCCGTTTGAGCGTCTCCTGAGCAAGGAAAACGCAGCAAAGCATGCCGCGTCCATCCGGGCTGGTGAGATCGCCAATGTTTTACGCCTCGACAAATCCCAAAGAGACACCACCCATGTCTCGGTCATTGATAAACATGGCAACGCCGTCGCGATGACGCACACGTTGGGGAGCCCCTCGGGCGCAATTACGGATGGCTTGGGTTTCATGTACAATGGCACGATGAGCCGGTTTAACCCGGTTCCCGGCAAACCCGGTTCAATCGCACCAGGAAAACGGCGCCCGAGCTCAGCTGCGCCAACAATTGTATTCAAGGACGACGAACCTTCCATCGTCATCGGGGCACCAGGGGGAAGTTACATCGCGCCTGCTGTGGCCCAATGTCTGATGAACATCATTGATTTCGACATGTCGGTCCTTGAAGCAGTTGCCGCACCACGCGTTGTCGGCGTCTCAAACAAGATCGACATGTGCAATCGCATCAGACGTTCAGTAGAACAGGATCTTTCCCGACAAGGATATGAAATAGCACGTTCGGCGCAGACATATGCCTTTGCGGCAGTGCACGCTATCGCGATCAAAGACGGTGTGTCAAAAGGTGCGGCTGATCCGCAACGAGACGGTATGGCCATCAGCGTCAACTAGGGAGCAGATATATGGTCACGTCCATTATCAGACGGCTATTCCAGGCGCTGTTTGTTATTCTTGCCATGACAGTTATTGTCTTTATCGGGGTCAGCGTGATTGGCAATCCGGTTGACATCCTGATTAACCCGGACGCGAACCAGGCGGAAAGAGCACGGGTCATTGCACATTATGGCCTCGATCAGCCTTTGTGGAAGCAATACTTTATATTTCTGAGAGGGCTGGGGCAGGGCGATTTCGGAGACAGCTTCGTTTATGGCAGGCCTGCGCTGGGTCTTATTCTAGAGCGTTTGCCGGCCACGCTCGAACTCGCCATCACCGCGCTGGTTATTGCAATCGTCGTTGGATTACCACTCGGTCTCTACGCGGGCCTTTATCCCCACCGCGTTTCGTCGCGCATTATAATGACCGGCTCGATTTTGGGATTTTCTCTTCCGACTTTTTGGGTTGGACTGATGCTGATCATGGTGTTTTCGGTCGAGCTGGGATGGTTGCCCACGAACGGCCGCGGACCTACGCTCGAATTTCTGGGGGGACAATGGTCATTCTTGACAGGTGATGGACTGAGGCACCTTCTATTGCCCGCATTCAACCTGGCTCTTTTCAAGACATCCCTCATCCTTCGTCTCACGCGTGCCGGCGTGCAGGAGGTGCTGCCTCAGGATTATGTAAAGTTCGCACGCGCAAAAGGTTTGCGGGAAAGCAGGGTAATTGCGGTTCACGTCCTCAAGAACCTAATGATTCCGGTCGTAACGATTATTGGTCTGGAATTTGGATCGCTGATTGCTTTTTCGGTGGTCACCGAAAGCATCTTTGCATGGCCCGGCATGGGTAAGCTGATCATCGACTCGATCAATCTTCTCGATCGTCCTGTCATCGTCGCTTACCTGATGATGATGGTGGTGCTCTTTGTCGGGCTCAACTTTATTATCGACATTTGTTACACCCTGCTGGATCCGCGCGTCCGGCTAGACTCAAAGGCATAAGCCAATGACCTTTTCGAACGCAGACAATGAAACCACCGTTGAACCAGAGCCGGGTCGCCCTTTAAAGCTATTCAAGGATTTTGTCAGTTCTCCAGGAGCAGCCATCGGACTTGTCGTTTTGATCGTCATTTGCGCTCTAGCAATCCTTGCACCGTGGATTTCACCACAAAATCCCTATGACCTGATGCAGCTCGATATTATGGACGGACGTCTTTCCCCTGGCTCCGAGTCCATGACGGGTCTCGTCTACCATCTGGGAACCGATAGCCAAGGACGCGATATTCTTTCGGGTATACTTTATGGTTTGCGTACTTCGCTGACAGTGGGCGTGGTGTCGGCAATAGCAGCTGCATTAATCGGCACATGTGCTGGCCTCTTTGCTGCGTATATGGGAGGACGAAGCGAAAATGCCATGATGCGGCTTGTCGACCTCCAGCTGTCGTTTCCCACCATCCTCATGGCGTTGATGATGCTGGCTGTGCTCGGCAAGGGCGTTACGAATGTGGTTATCGCTCTGATCATCGCCGAATGGGCAACATATGCCCGCACTGTTCGCGGCGCCGCACTGGTGGAGCGGGAAAAAGAGTACATTGAGGCTGCAAGAATGCTTCGCTTGCCGGGCTGGCGCATTCTGTTGCGGCACCTTTTGCCAAATTGCCTGGCTCCGGTGATTGTCATTGCGACGATGCAAGTCGCACGTGCAATTGGGCTGGAGGCGACCTTGTCGTTCCTTGGTCTTGGGGCGTCGGTCACCGAGCCGTCGCTGGGGATGCTGATATCGACCGGCTACCAGTATCTCCTCACGGGACTTTACTGGATCAGTTTCTTTCCAGGCGTTGCCCTCCTGATCACGATCGTAGCGATCAATCTCGTTGGCGACAGGGTTCGCGATGTACTCAATCCGAGGAACGCATCATGACACCTTTGTTGAGCGTAAATAATCTTGTCACGGAATTTGGCGGCGGAAAGGGTGCCTGCGGTTTGAGAGCCGTCAATGATGTTTCCTTTGATGTTGAGCGAGGGCGAGTTCTGGGGCTTGTCGGGGAGTCGGGTTCAGGAAAATCGGTGACCGGTTTTTCGATCATGCGTTTACTGGAAAGGCCAGGTCGTATTGCAAGCGGGCAAATCTTCTTCGACGGTGTCGATCTTGCCGGACTTTCCGACGAAGAGATGCGGCAAGTTCGCGGCAGACGGATCGCTATGGTGTTCCAGGATCCAATGATGACACTCAATCCAGTATTGACGATCGAGACACAGATGATGGAGGCGGTGCGGGCGCATGATAAGGTTTCCAAAACCATTGCGCGTCAACGTGCCCGAGATGCACTGGGGCTGGTCGGAATCCCCCATCCAGAAGAGCGGCTCTCTTCTTACCCTCATCAATTTTCCGGCGGAATGCGCCAGCGGGTGGTGATCGCAATCGCACTGTTGCACAAGCCTGAACTCATCATCGCGGATGAGCCGACAACCGCACTTGATGTCACGATCCAGAGCCAGATCATTTCCGAATTTCAGAAGCTGACGGAAGAATCAAAGACATCCGTCATTTGGATTACGCATGACCTGGCCATCGTTTCGCGTTTGGCCGACGATCTCGCAGTGATGTATGCAGGCCGCCTCGTCGAAAAGGGCCCAGTGTCCAATGTTCTCACAGACCCGAAACATCCTTACACAGCCGGGCTGATTGCGTCAGTTCCCTCAAGAAACCGGCGCGGCGAGCGGCTGTACCAGATTCCTGGAATGACACCCGCGATCACGATGCTTCCCAAAGGGTGCAGCTTCCGGACACGGTGCGAGCGGGCGAGTGAGGCCTGTTTGGTCGTACCTCCGATCGTTGCCTGGCAGGAACGATCGGTTCGCTGTTTTCACCCAGCAATGAAAGTCATGACCCAATGACGGCAACAACTACCCCATTGATCGAAGCAAGGAATGTTTCACAGCAGTTTGGCGAAAAACCGGATCTTGCTGCCAAGATTGCCTTGAAACTCAAACTTGCACGGCCCGCGCCGATCGTGCACGCATTGGATGGTGTCGATCTGGCGATCCAAAAAGGCGAAGTAGTTGGTCTCGTCGGGGAAAGCGGTTGCGGAAAATCGACGCTCGGACGCGTAATTGCTGGCATCACCTCGCCAAGTGAGGGCAGTATTTTTTGGGACGGTGAAGATCGTGCGGTCATGTCGGCCGAAAAGAGAAACCGTCTCGGCTTAACTACCCAAATGATTTTTCAAAACCCTATGGCGGCGCTCAACCCGCGTATGACGGTCGATGATCTGGTTTGGGAAGCGCCAAAGGCGCACGGATTTGCCAAGCGCTCTGAACGCCGCGACTACGTTGACAAATATCTCAAATTCGCAGGCTTTGATCCGGCCATGAAGACACGTTATCCACACCAGTTCTCAGGTGGACAACGGCAACGCGTCAACATTGCGCGCGCTCTGGCGGTTCAACCGAAGTTCCTTGTTTGCGACGAGAGCGTGGCTGCGCTTGACGTTTCCATCCAGGCGCAGGTCCTCAATCTGTTCATGGAACTGCGCGACAAGCTCGATCTCACCTATCTTTTCGTCAGCCATGATCTCGGCGTTGTTGAACACATTTCGGACCGGGTGGCCATAATGTATCTCGGCCGTATCGTAGAAGAAGCGTCCGTCGAAGAAATATTCCGACGTCCTAACCATCCCTACACGCAAGCTTTGTTGGCTGAAGTGCCCCGCATTGAGTCTGGGAAAAGACGGTTTCAGGTGGTGAAAGGAGAGCTCCCTAGCCCTCTTAACCCGCCAAAGGGCTGCCATTTTCATCCGCGGTGTCAATTCGCAATGGATCGATGCCGCATCGAAGTGCCCGCAAAACGAGAAGTCGCATCGGGCCATTTGTCCGCGTGCCACTTAAATGGCTAACGCCTGTGACAGATCGTGGGCAATTGCCTGCGGTTGTCGGCTTCCCCACAGTTTCTGGCATTAATCGCATTCCACAAAATGCCATCATCGGCATTTTGAAACAAAGAGTCCGCGGCAGGCTGCAATTGAACATCCAAGGGCCGACGGTGTTGAATGCCGACGATACCGTCCTTGGAATTTCATGAGCCTTCTCCGGTAAAGCCCAAACAATGTATTAATTTTTTTGTCCTGCGTGGTCCAGCTTCAAGGTTCACTGCATATAACCGGTCATTTGTCGGCATCAACGATGCTTGCCGTCACTGTCTGCCATCAGCTCTCGCATCCGCGTTATGATGTCATCGAGGACTGCGATGCGTTGCGCGCCAGCCGGGCGGATGGCGAAATAGGCGACTTCGATCTTTGGCGCGAAGGGGATGGCCACAATGTCGGTCCCGGCAGATCGAAGGCTGGTGCGGTCTACAAGGCCCACCCCCATTCCCGACGAGGCGAAGTAGCAGCAATTCAGCATTGATGTTTCCATTGTACTGGCCGGCTGATGATCTTCACCGGAAAAAGCGCGATCAAGCGCAATCCTGAGCGGTGAATTGCGCCCTGGCATCAAAACCCGCTCTTCCCGCAGATCGGCTGGCGTGATGACGGATTTCGATGCCAGCCTGTGTCCGGGTGCCATGGCGGCAACGGCCTGCGAACTGTGCAACTGAATGGCGTTCTTGTCAGTCATCCGCGGTGAGTTGAAGACAAATCCAAGGTCGTAACGATTCTTTTCGACCATATCCCAGATGTGACGGCTGTTTTCCACGTCGATCACCAACGGGAGATCCAGACGTTTGCCGATAACGTCAATGACTGCTTGATGAAGGTAAGGACGGACCAATGAGGTGACGCTTGCGATGCGCAGCACAATGTTCTTATGCCGGCGGATATCGTCCGCAGCTTGCGCGATCTGGTCAAGGCCGAGATAGAGCCGTTCAACCTCGCGGAAGAGTTGCGCCGCCTCGGATGTAGGTACAAGCCGCGCGCCGACGCGCTCAAAAAGCACGATTTGAACAATCGCCTCCAGGTCCCGGATCAGTCGGCTGACGGCGGGCTGGGTGACATTCATGCTCTCGGCAGCAGCCGTAATACCGCCGGTTATCATAACGCTTCGAAAAGCTTCAACCTGCCGTGGTTTCAGTCGCATCGTCGTGTTCATCCATAACATTCAGGCATGAACTGAACATTAAATGCAATTTTTCTTTTCCTGGCAAACGCTTTAATTGCAATCCTGATCCGCAGGGAGTGTGCGGATTTCGGAAACCGGAGGAGTTCCATCATGAAATCTTTTACGATCGCAGCCGCCCTGGCAGCGTCAGTTTTTGCTGCACCCTTTGCGGCTCATGCGAAGGACCTCACCATCGGCCTCGCCGCCTCGGCGACCAGCATGGACCCGCAATTTTATGTTGTCGGCCCCAACAGTGCCATGGCCCGCAACATGTTTGATGGTCTCGTCAATCAGGACTCCAAGCAACAGATCCAGCCTGCGCTGGCCGTTTCGTGGAAGACGGTGGACGATACGACCTGGGAATTCAAGCTACGCCCGAACGTCAAGTTCCATGATGGAAGCGACTTCACCGCCGAGGACGTTGTGGCCAGCATCAAGCGCGTTCCTTTGGCTTCGAAGAATAGCCCAAGTTCCTTTGCTCCTTACGTGAAGGCTATTATGGACATAACCGCTGGCGATCCTGTGACCGTTCGCATCAAGACTGATACGCCCACTCCGTTGTTGCTGAACAATCTTAGCCGCATCGCCATCCTGCCTGCGGAAATGGAAAAAACCACAACCGGAGAAATGAACTCGGGCAAGGGCGTTATCGGCACCGGTCCATTCAAGTTCGTCTCCTGGACACCGGACGATAACGTCGTCGTTTCTCGCAACGATGCCTATTGGGGCGAAAAGGCTGCCTGGGATAAAGTGACATTCCGGGTGTTCAAAAACAGCAGTGCCCGCGTTGCCGCCATGTTGTCGGGTGATGTCGACATGATTGAAAGCATTCCCCCAGCCGATACCCGCAAACTCCAGGCATCAGATAAACTGAAAGTCGTGAATGTGGCTGGCAACCGTATCATGTATCTCCACATGGACCAGGCTCGCGAGCAGTCACCATTTGCCAAGGGGCCGGATGGCAAGAACCCACTCTTGAAGCCAGAAGTGCGTCGTGCACTCTCGCTTTCGATCAACCGTGAGGCACTTGTAGATCGCATCATGGATGGCCAGGGCGTACCAGCCGGGCAGGTCGTTCCAGAGGGATATTTCGGCTACGACCCAAATATCAAGGTCGATGTTTATGATCCAGAAAAGGCAAAGCAACTTCTTGCCGGCGCCGGATATCCAGACGGCTTCTCGCTGACCTTCCATGCATCGAACGATCGCTACCCGAACGACTCCAAAATTGCGCAGGCCATTGGGCAGTTCTTCAGCCGCATCGGTATCAAGACTGAAGTCGCGACGCTTCCAGGCAGTGTCTACTTCGCCCGCGCCTCGGCTTTGGAATTCAGTTTCATCATGGGGGGTGCTGCCGTCGAAACCGGTGAGGCCTCCGGTGTACTGGGTCCAATTCTTGAAACTTACGGAGAAAATGCAGGGCAGGGCAACCGCGGGCGTTATTCCAGTCCCGAGTTCGACAGGACGCTGGGTGAGGCGCGGGGCACGCTGGACGATCTCAAGCGCGAGGCGCTTCTCAAGAAGGCAACCGAAATCGCCATGAACGATCTGGGCGTCATTCCGGTCTTTTATCTGGCCAACACCTGGGCGGTAAAAAGTGGCCTTTCCTATGAAGGCCGTTCCGATGCCTATACACTTCCCTACTACGTGAAGCCAGATTGACGCAAAGATAGGTTCTTCCTCATGTTGCTGAGCGGTGTCTTTCCCTACCTTGTTTCGCCCGTCGGCCAATCAGGCCGCGTTATGACTGGCGTACTGAGCGACCTCGTGGATCATCTTGTTGCTTCGGGCGTTCACGGTTTGACGCCGCTGGGCAGCACAGGGGAATTTGCCTATCTGACGGTGGAACAGCGCCGCAAGGTGGTGGATACGGTGATCTTGGCCAATCGCGGCCGGGTTCCGGTGGTTGCCGGTGTGGCATCAACATCAACGCGCGACGCGGTCGCACAGACCGAATACATGGTCGAGGCAGGTGCAGATGGCATTTTGGCAATACTGGAAGCCTATTTTCCCGTTGGCGATGATGGTGTCGAGGCCTACTTCACTGCCATTGCCAAGGCGGCAAAAGGCAGACCCGTGGTGCTCTATACAAATCCCCAGTTCCAGCGTTCAGATCTTAGTCTGCCGGTTATCGAACGTCTGAGTCATGTGGAGAACATTAGCTATATCAAGGACGCTTCGACAAACACCGGGCGCCTCCTGTCTATCATAGAACGAACCCGCGGCCGGATGGAGGTGTTTGCCGCCTCGGCACATATTCCATTTTGCGTAATGATGATTGGCGGAGTGGGCTGGATGGCTGGTCCTGCCTGTGTCGGGCCGCGCCAAAGCATTGCCTTGTATGAAGCCGCAAAACGAGGCGACTGGACAAGGGCCATGGAATTGCAGCGCCCGCTGTGGCGCGTCAATGAAATCTTCGCGAAATACTCGATCGCTGCATGCATCAAAACGGCGTTGGAGCTGCAGGGCTTTGCCGTAGGTGCGCCCATCGCACCACAAACACCACTGGGCGAAGCAGCACGTGCTGAAATCGGTGCGGTTCTCCATGACATCGGTGCGATTTGAACGTCGAATGAAACGGATCAGCAGATACAAAGGTTAGTCCACAATGAACCCAATCCCGATTATTGTTGATTGCGATCCAGGAATCGATGACGCCATAGCGCTTCTGGCGGCGTTTGTTTCACCTGAGCTTAACATATTGGGCGTTACGGCCGTTTGCGGCAACCAGCCGCTCGAACGTACCGTCCGAAATGCCCTGCAGATCTGCGAGCTGGGTGGCAGGACCGATATTCCGGTCTATGCAGGATGTTTCAGACCGATGCTGCGCGAGCCGATTCACGGCCAGTTCCACGGCAAAACCGGTCTGGGCAACACAATATTGGCCGAGCCAGCAAAAAAGGTGGAACCAATATCGGCCGTGGACTTCCTGATAAATGCCCTCACGGCAGCAGCCAAGTCGCAAAAGCCCATCACATTTTGTTGCCTCGGGCCGATGACGAACCTTGCGGTTGCTCTGCGGATGAAGCCACAGATCGCCGAAGGCATCGAGCGTGTCATAATGATGGGAGGGGCCTATCGAGAGCCCGGCAACCGAACGATGACGGCCGAATTCAACGTGCTGGCCGATCCGCACGCGGCCCATGTCGTATTTTCGAGCGGTATTCCGATTATTGCGCTTGCGCTCGATGCAACCCATCAAGTCATGCTCAAGCCGGAGCACGTCGTGGAGTTTTCCAGCGTCAGTGGCCGTATTTCCGGCACGCTTGCGGAACTGATGGCTTTCTGGGACCGCGATGACGTTCGCCGCTATGGATCGCGCGGAGGCCCGTTGCATGATCCTTTGGTCATTGCCTATCTGCTCAGGCCCGGCCTTTTTGAGACGCAGCGGGCCCGCGTATTTGTCGAGTACGAGAGCGAGCTGTGCATGGGCCAGACCGTCGCCGACTGGTATGGCAAAAGTGGACTGGAACCCAATACGGATATCGTCACGAAAGTCGACGCCGAAGGTGTCATTGCGCTCTTCCTCGATAGACTCTCGCGTTACGTCGAAGAGGCCGTTGCATGAGCCTTCGAAGGATTATCATCGATACGGATCCGGGTGTCGATGATGCCGCCGCTATCCTCATGGCGCTGGTGTCGCCAGAGATCGAGGTCCTCGGCCTTTCGATCGTTGCTGGAAACGTATCGCTGAATGATACAGTGGCCAATGCCTGCAAGATCGTTGGTATATCGGGCCGGATCGAGGTGCCTGTATATGCCGGTGCATCCGGCCCCTTGGTGAGAAACCAGGTCATGGGCAAATACGCCCGGATCGGTGCATTCAGTGACGACTTGATTGCTCCGGGCGATGTCATGCCGGTGGAGGAACACGCGGTCCAGTTCATTGTCAGATTAGCCCGCGAAGCAGCGGCAAAAGGAAACCCGATCACGGTTTGTACCATGGGACCGCTGACCAACCTGGCGCTTGCTCTGATACAGCACCCGGACGTTGCACGCGGCATTGGCCAAATTGTATCGATGGGCGGTGCGTTCACCGCTCTTGGTCATCGCACGCCCTGGGCCGAGTTCAACATCTATGCCGACCCGCACGCTGCCGAAATCGTTTACCGATCCGGCATACCGATCGTTGTCATGCCGCTGGACATGACCTGTCAGGCGCTTTTCACCACAGAGCATTTCGAGCGGTTCCAGGCCGGCGGCAAGGCAGGCGCTGCACTTTTCAGTCTTTTCTCAAGGTTCGATCGCAGCGACGTGACACGATATGGACGAGCCGGCGGGCCGATTCACGATGCGACGACGATTGCCTGGCTCATCAGGCCGGATCTTTTCGTGGGGCAAAAAGCCGTCGTCGGCACGCAGGTCACCGGCCTCACGATGGGTTATACCTATGCCGATTTTCACCAAAAACTGGACCGGGCGCCGAATGCCATCGTAATGACCGACATCGACGAGGCCGGTTTCATCAATCTGGTGATCGAGCGCATCGCGCAGTATGCGAGTGCTGCGGCCGATCCAAAATCACCCGGAGGCCCGAATTCATGAGCCGTTATATATTGAGCCGCTCGATCCAGACAGTTCTCACATTGTTGGTCATGTCGATCGTTGTCTTCATCGGGCTTTATCTTGTCGGCAATCCGGTTGACGTTCTTCTCAGTTCGACAGCAACGCCTGCCGAACGCCTGGAGATAATCCAGTCTTTCGGGTTCGACAGGCCAGTCTGGGAACAATACTGGCTTTTCCTGACCCGCGCCTTGTCAGGAGATCTCGGCAATTCCTTTGTCTTCAACCAGCCGGCGTTGACACTGATCCTCAACAGAATGCCGGCAACGCTGGAGCTTGCCTTCGTGGCACTGTCAATGGCGCTGGTGATCGGCATCCCGCTCGGTGTCTATGCGGGCCTGAAGCCAAAAGGCTGGATATCGAAGTCGATCATGACCTTTTCCATCCTCGGGTTCAGTCTTCCCACCTTCTGGATCGGTCTGGTCATGATCATGCTGTTCAGCGTGCATTTCGGCTGGCTGCCGGCCTCGGGTCGCGGAGATACCGTATCGATCCTGGGAGTTCCGACAAGTCTCTTCACACTGGACGGTCTCTCCCATCTCCTCCTGCCCGCTTTCAACCTCGCCCTATTCAAGATCTCGCTCGTCATCAGACTGACCCGCGCCGGCGTCCTTGAAACGATGCAACTCGACTTCGTCCGCTTCGCCCGTGCCAAAGGCTTGACAGAGCGACGGATCGTGACCGTCCACGTCCTGAGAAATACGCTGGTCCCTCTCATCACCGTAATCGGTCTCGAACTCGGCTCACTCATTGCTTTTGCTGTTGTGACGGAAACGATCTTTGCATGGCCCGGAATGGGCAAGCTCATTATCGATGCGATCGGCGTGCTCGATCGGCCCGTCATCCTGGCCTATCTAATGATTACCGTCGTCATGTTCAGCATTATCAACCTTCTCGTCGACATTCTCTATACAGTTGTCGATCCGCGTGTCCGTCTTGAAGGGAACTCGTGATGGTTAAGGAAACACAAGCCCCAATCTCGGTCCATGCAGGCGGATCCGTTACCGGTGTTCGACCATCGCTCTCTCCGTTTCGTCAGATGCTATCGGCGCTTTTGCACGACAAACTAGCCATGACAGGCATCACCCTGGTGCTGATCTTCGTCATTGCTTCAGTCCTTGCGCCTCTGATCGCGCCGCAAGATCCATACGATCTGTCACAACTTGATATCCTCGACGGACGGCTGGCGCCAGGATCGCAGAGCGTGAATGGCATGGTATACATTATCGGCACCGATGATCAGGGAAGGGATCTCCTGAGCGCAATCCTTTACGGTCTGCGCACAAGCATTCTCGTCGGCGTATCGAGCGCTGTGATCGCTCTTGTCATCGGTGCCTTTATCGGTCTGATGAGCGCCTATATCGGAGGGCGTCTGGATTCGTTCCTGATGCGTGTGGTTGATATCCAGCTCAGCTTTCCGGCTATCCTGATAGCGCTGATCTTTCTCGCCATTCTGGGACAAGGGGTCGACAAGATCATTCTGGCACTGATCGTGACCCAATGGGCCTATTATGCCCGCACTATTCGTGGGTCTGCTCTCGTGGAGCGCAAGCGTGCCTATGTGGATGCCGCTCGCTCGATGGCTCTTCCCGACCGGCGTATCCTTTTTCGCCATATCCTCCCAAACTGCCTGCCACCTTTGATCGTTGTTGCAACAATGCGGATCGCCTATGCCATTATGCTGGAGGCAACGCTCTCATTCCTCGGGATCGGCCTGCCTGTCACCGAGCCGTCGCTTGGCCTGCTGATCTCGAATGGCTTCGAATATCTCCTGTCCGGCGATTACTGGATTAGTTTCTTTCCAGGTCTCGTCCTGTTGTTGCTCATCGTTGCCATCAACCTCATCGGTGATTCCCTGCGCGACATTCTCAACCCTCGACGGGAAGGCTGACACATGACCGATCCAATACTTTCGATTTCCAAACTCAACACTGCCTTCCGTGTCAATGACAAGTGGCGTAATGTCGTGAGCGATGTCAGCTTTGACATCGCTCCGAAGGAAACAGTCGCTGTAGTCGGCGAATCCGGTTCGGGCAAGAGCGTGATGGCCATGTCGATCATGCGCTTGTTGTCACCGGACAGTGCGCGCGTGACCGGCCGCATTGATTTCGCCGGCACAAACCTTCACGACCTGCGCTCGCTGAAATGCAATCGATCCGCGGCAACCATATCGGTATGGTGTTCCAGGAACCCATGACCAGTCTCAATCCGGTTCTGAAAATTGGAAAACAGATCACGGAAGTGCTCGTCCAACATCGTGGCATGTCGGAGATGCAGGCTCAGGCCGAAGCCGTCCGACTCCTGGAGAAGGTTCGCATTCCGTCGGCAAGATCGCGTCTTGGCGAATATCCAATGAATTTCTCCGGTGGCATGCGCCAACGCGTCGTGATCGCTATCGCGCTCGCCTGTGGTCCCAAGCTTCTCATCGCGGACGAGCCGACGACTGCGCTTGACGTTACGATCCAGGCACAAATTCTCGAACTCATCAAAACGTTGCAGGAAGAAGAAGGCATGTCTGTCCTCTTCATCACCCACGACATGGGCGTTGTTGCCGAAATCTCCGACCGCACGGTGGTGATGTATCGCGGTGAGGCTGTCGAGACCGGGACCACGCACGAAATCTTCGCGGGAGCAAAACATCCCTATACCCGCGCCCTTCTTTCTGCCGTGCCCCAGCTCGGTTCGATGACCGGGCGCGATCGGCCCCTCCGCTTTCCTCATGTCGACATGACAACTGGCGAGATCCAGTCCGTGAAACCGACCAGGGACACGGTCCGACGCGATGTTGCGCCTGTCCTCAAGGTCAAGGACCTCGTGACCCGTTTTCCGATCAAAAAGGGCTTTCTGCAAAAAACAGTCGGACGCATCCACGCCGTTGAGGGCGTCACGCTGCAGTTACATCAAGGCGAAACGCTCTCGCTGGTCGGCGAATCCGGTTGCGGCAAGTCGACGACAGGCCGTTCCATCATTCGTTTGACCGATGCGGTTGCCGGGGAAGTCACGATCGACGGAAAGAATGTATTCGGCGCCGGCAGATCGGTGCTGGCAGGTATCCGCCGCGAAGCGCAGATGATCTTCCAGGATCCCTTCGAAAGCCTCAATCCACGCATCCGGATCGGTGCGGCGATTGCAGAGCCGATTGTCACTCATGGTCTGGCAGATCTGACCGGCGCCAGGAAGCGGGTCGGCGATCTGTTGGAGCGGGTTGGTCTTTCCGCTTCTATGGCGGATCGTTTCCCGCATGAATTTTCCGGCGGTCAGCGGCAGCGCGTGTGCATCGCACGGGCCTTGGCGCTGGAGCCAAAACTCATCATCGCAGATGAATCCGTTTCAGCCCTGGATGTTTCCGTCAAGGCACAAGTCATCAATCTGATGCTCGATCTCCAGGAGGATTATGGCATTGGTTACCTGTTTATCTCTCATGACATGGCGGTTGTCGAGCGGATCAGCCATCGGGTCGCGGTCATGTATCTTGGTGAGATCGTCGAAATCGGATCCCGTCAGGCGGTTTTCGAGAATCCCCAGCACGATTACACGAAGCGTCTGATGGCGGCAGTCCCGATTGCCGATCCCTTCCGTCGGCAGAAGCGCCGGATTTCCAATGACGAGATCAAGAGCCCGTACCGTGCCGCTGACTATGTTCCACCACAGCGCCGCTACCAGGAAGTAGGCGACGGGCATTTCTTTCAGATCGCATAGCGGTTCGCCAGTGCCAATAAGCTTTATGGATCTGCCAGATGTGACCGCTCCTGTGTTAGCTCCGGATTTTGCGCAATCTCGCTTGAAAGTCTCAATCGGCACTCCTACATCAAAATTGGTCGATGCGGTTCTCCTCCCAGTTTCCGTGTCGGCTGTTCCCCTCTGGAGGTTTTAACCTTCACAACTAGGCCGGGCTTTTCAAGTCCGGCTTTTTTCTGAGGTTGGCTTGTGCGCGTTCATTCCGTTGTCGTGGAGGGGGTAAAGCGTTGGCCGCCTGTTATCCTATGCCGGCCAATTGGAAGCATTATGGGCCGTCCGGAAGTCGGGTCGTTGATGATGCGACAATCAAGGCCGAAGGCATGCAGGACGTTCTTTTCTGTCAGGACTTCTTCGGGCGCTCCGGCGACATGGAGGCGGCCACCCGCTATTACTATAAGATGATCCGAATAGCGTGCGGCCAGATTAAGATCATGCAGCACCATAACTATCGTGGTCCGCCGGCTTTCGTTCAGATCGGTAAGAAGATCCAGAACTTCGATCTGATGGCTGATGTCGAGGAATGTTGTCGGCTCGTCCAGCAGCAATATCTCCGTTTGCTGCGCCAGTGCCATGGCGATCCAGACCCGCTGGCGTTGTCCGCCTGAAAGTTCATCCATGGGTCTTTCGGCAAGATCCATCGTTCCGGTGGCGGTCAACGCGGCGGCCACGGCCTCGTCATCCTTACGGGTCCAGCGTGCAAACATACCCTGATGGGGATGTCTCCCGCGGCTCACCAGATCGGCGACCGTAATACCTTCCGGTGCGATGGGAGATTGAGGAAGCAGGCCCAAGGTCCGTGCCAGTTCACGCGATGGGATTTGGTGTATTGACTTGCCATCAAGCAATACGTGACCTTGGCGGGGTGAAATGAGCCGGGACATCGTCCGTAAAAGCGTAGACTTGCCGCACGCATTTGCACCGACGATTGCAGTGATTTTGCCGGG
This sequence comes from Phyllobacterium sp. K27, assembly GCF_054796155.1. Classification (NCBI taxonomy): domain Bacteria; kingdom Pseudomonadati; phylum Pseudomonadota; class Alphaproteobacteria; order Hyphomicrobiales; family Phyllobacteriaceae; genus Phyllobacterium; species Phyllobacterium sp. K27. The sequence continues at coordinate 164,025 of NZ_JBTWND010000004.1, forward strand.
CGGTACGGCAAGCTCCAGCCCACTCAGTATATCTGTGCTTCCATAGCCTGCAGAAAGCTGGCTGACGGCGAGAGAATGAACACTCATAACGAGCCTCCGCTTCGGTTGACGCGAATGATCAGGAAAATCAGGTAGGGAGCACCCAAAGCACCGGTAACCACTCCCACGGGATAGCGGGTTGGCAAAACAAACTGGCCAAAATAATCGCCTGCCAGCACGAGCAGCGCTCCGATCAGCGCTGAAGGGATCAGAAGCGACCCGTTGTTCCCCACGAGGCGCGAGGCAATTGGCCCGGATAAAAATGCGACAAATGCAATCGGCCCTGCAACCGCCGTTGCGCAGGCTATCATGCCAACCGCTGCGACAATGATTATGACGCGCAATTTCGCGACACGCACGCCCAGAGCGGCGGCCATGTCATCTCCGAGCCTTAGCGCCTCCAGATCGCGGGCGCGGCTCAGCAAGAGCCCCCCGAAGACGCTCAATGCCATTATAAGGGGCAGAGTCTGACCCAATTGAGCACCATTTACGCTGCCTGTCAGCCAGCGCATCGCTTCCTGAAGTGTCCAGGCAGGAGCGTTGGAGAGAATATAGGCGATGAAGCTTTCCAGCATGGCTGAAACGCCAATGCCCACAAGGATAAGCCGTGTCCCGGCAACGCCGTTCCTGAAGGAAAGGACGTAAACAATCAGTGCTATCCCCAAACCGGCAATGACCGCGAATACCGAAACTATTGGCCCGCTCAACGACAGGACGACAATTGCAAACACCGCCGCCGCACTGGCACCAGAGCTGATGCCAATTATGTCGGGGCTGGCGAGGGGATTACGCAACATGAGCTGGAAAGCAACGCCGCCAAGCCCGAAGCTCAGCCCGGCGAGAACGGCAAGCACTGCTCTCGGCAGACGCAGTTGCCGGACGGTAAAAGTTGCGCCGGCGATGTCTTCGCCCAAAAGCACGCGGATGACGTCTTTGGGAGGTGTGAACGACTGACCCAACAGTAAGGTCAGGACGATAGTGGCTGCGAGAAGTGTCAAAAGAACCGCTATGACGACACGACGCTTGCGCGCGCGTCCGCGGCGGCCACCAATAATGAAATCAATCGTGGATGAAGGAACAGTCACAGTTCGCGTACCCGCTGATGTCTTACAAGCCAGATGAAGAAAGGCGCGCCAATCAGGGCAGTGACAATTCCAACATCCAGTTCGGCGGGTCTGGCAATAATGCGTCCGGCAATATCGGCAACAAGCAGCAGGCAAGCGCCGGTCAATGTGGAGAAGGGGAGCAGCCAGCGATGATCAACGCCGACCAGCAAACGGCATAAATGGGGCACGACCAATCCCAGGAAACCGATCGGCCCGCAAATCGCAGTGATCGCTCCGCAAAGAAGGATCGCGCCAAGGGCTGCAATTGCACGGGCCGTAGCGACATGTTCGCCGACACCGGCTGCCAATTCGTCACCCAAAGCAAGTGCGTTCAATTTTCGAGCAGATAACAGGCTTATAACAAAACCCACGGCAAGGAATGGCAGTACGTGGCAAATTCGATCGAATGTTACACCGCCAACGCCGCCGATCTGCCACGCTCTTATACCCCCAGCAATATCACCGCGCGGAAGCACGACGGCGATAACCATTGAGGAAAACGCGACCGATGTCGCTGCCCCTGCAAGCGCCAGTTTGAGCGGAGTGGCTCCTCCGCGCCCTAACGATCCTATGGTATAAACAAAGACGGCAGCGGTTCCAGCCCCGAAAATCGCCGTCCAGATGTAAGAATTGGCCGACGAGATTCCAAACCACGCGACGCCGACAACGACGGCGAGTGATGCGCCCATGTTGACGCCCAGAATCCCGGGATCGGCGAGGGGGTTGCGTGTTACACCCTGCATGATCGCACCGGCCAGCCCAAGGGCGGCTCCCGCAAGCAAGGCAGCAAGTGTGCGGGGAATGCGCAGGGCGATTGCGGCCTGACCAATGTTGTCTGTCCGACCGCGGAGGGCCGCAATAATGTCACCCCAATTCACATCGCGTGTGCCAATGGCTGCAGAGGCAGTGCAAAGACCAACGAGAATGAGGATCAATACAGCCAGCCAAAAGCTGCGAAGATGGTTAGATCGTCCGGAGAAAGCATGACGATCCGATGTCTGCATGCCTCGGGCGTTCATTGGGATTTCTTGGCTGCCTCATTAAGCAACGCGACATAGTCTTTCAACACCCATGAGATCGAAAGAGGTGTCGGATTTGCCGCTGTGCCAAGCGGATTCCTGCCTAGCATGACTGTTGCGTTATGAGCCACTGCCGGCATTCTGGACATAAGGGGATCTGACGCAAGCGCGTCGATCAGTTGCCGGTCGCCATAGGTAACGACAATATCGGCGTCGTCAAACGCATCAATGCGCTCAGCGCTGATGGAGCCCGCGAACCGTCCCGGCAGTGAGGCTTCCACCACGCTTTTAGGTGCATTCAATCCAAGATCGGCAAAGAATTTCACCCTCGTATCGTTCGTTGTATAGAAGTTGACGGTACTCAGATTTGTTACATCGAGATGGGTGACGAACATTGCTGATTTGCCTTTAAGTTCGGGATGTCCAGCGACCGTCTCGGCAATTTCGCTCTCGATCTTCGTAATCAAAGCTTCACCCTCATCGGCCATTCCAAGCCCGGCACTATTTAGACGGATCATTTCCCGCCAGTCGGTAGACCAGACAGCCTCAGGATAGGCAACAACCGGAGCGATCTGGCTAAGTGTATCGTAGTCGGATTGGCTCAGGCCGGAATAGGCCGCAAGGATGACATCGGGATTGGTAGCGGCGACTGCCTCAAAATCAATCCCGTCGCCCTCATCAAAAAGTACGGGTGCCTCAGCTCCCAGCTTGGCCAGCGCTTCTTCCACCCACGGCAGGAGGCCATTGCCATTGTCATCTCCGAAATTGGCGACGGCAAATCCAACCGGCACAATCCCGAGCGCCAGCGGAACTTCATGATTGCCCCATGCCACTGTTGCCACCCGCACCGGTTTTTTGGTGATCGTCGTCGTGCCCAAAGCGTGCTTGATAAAGATGGGATAGGTGGTTTCTGCCCAGACATTGCCCGACATCATGATCGACAGGCATGTGACTGCCCATATCAGGGAAGATCGGAACCATGGCATCGGGTAACTCTCCACGTATTTAAGTTGACTTCCAGTTTCAGGTTAATCAAGAGACGTCAACTCTGTTGCGAAGGCTCGGTTGAAGATCAGCAAAGTTTCCGTGGGTTTGTACAAAAACGGTGGAATCTACAATACATGACAAATATACTCAAGTTAGTAGGCGCTGCACGGTAATTCGAACCAACCAAATCCCTATCGTCGGTAATTCGAGAAACGATCTCAGTCCATTCAGCTTGCCGGGGCTCGTCAGAAGATGATTCCAGGTAGTTCTTGGCAGTGCCGGTTCTCTCTTGCCGACGGCCTGCAAACAGCAACATTAACCTCTGGAATTTCACATGGCTTTCAACACAATGGGCAGCAGCACTAGACAAGCGCATACGCGCCAATGGTGGGTGGTACTTGCGAGTTGTACAGCACTTGTCGGCTTCGTTCCCGCTAAATCGCTGGCCCAGCAAGCTGAGAACCCGGGCCCAGCAATCCTTCTGGATACAATCATCATTGACGGCAAGGACGATGATTCGAAGTCGATCGTGGCAACAAAGACGTCCAGCGGCAGCAAGATGGCGACGGATATTCTGGATACGCCAGCCTCCGTATCTGTCATCACCGCAAAGGAGTTGCAGCAGCGTGGAGCGCAGAGTGTCGAACAGGCCCTGCAGTACACAGCAGGTGTGAGTACGGACTTCTATGGTTCGGATGACCGGTTCGATTTCTTCAAGATTCGCGGCTTTGATGCCTATACTTACCGCGATGGGTTGCCACTAGGGCGCCCCTTTGGCGGGTTGCGTGAGGAAGTCTATGCATATGACCGCGTCGAAGTGCTCAAGGGAGCCAACTCCACCATCTTCGGTGTTTCAGACCCGGGCGGGTCGGTCAATTACGTCACCAAGAAACCAAAGAGTGAAAGATTTGGCGATGCCTACGTCACGGGCGGATCGAATAGCCGCAAGGAAATTGGATTTGATTTCGGCGATAACCTGACGACGGACGATACTCTATCGTATCGTCTGACAGGAAAATTCAAAGATGCGGATGGGGAATATGATTATTCGCGTGATGATGAAAAATTCTTTATCGGTGGCCTGACATGGCGCCCGACCGAAATGACTAGCCTGACCGTTGTGTTTGATCATCTTCACCGCAATGGGGTTCCGGGCAGCGGCGGGCACCCGGTCGGATCCGATTTTAAACGAAGCCGGTTTTTTGGCGAACCTGATTATAATTTCCGCGGCACGGACAGAAATACGGTCAGTGTTATGTTCGACCATGATTTCGGCAATGGTCTCAGCTTCAGCTCAAACGCACGCTACAGCGATGCGAAGACAGATTTCGGCTACGCCTATATTTCGTCGACGCCAACGGATGGCTCGACTATTGCCGAGCGCTCTTTCTTTGGCAACGAGTCCTCAAACGAGAATTTCGTTATGGATGGACGCCTGCAATACGAGACGAGTTTCAAGAAGATTGAAAGCCGCACCCTTATCGGCATTGAATATAATAAGTCTTCATCCAACAATGATACCTATTGGGGGCAAGCGCCAGGCATAGATTGGACCAATCCCATCTATAGCGGCGGCCCGGTAAATCTACCGCTTATCGCCAGCACCAGAACCAAACAGAACACCAAAGCTGTTTATATCCAGCAGGACCTGATCTTTGCCGACAGATTCATAGCGACGGTCGGCCTTCGCAATGACTGGCTGGATATCGAGCAGAAAAACAGACTTCAGAATAATGCGTTGGCTGAAGAAGATCTCAGTGAATTTACAAGTCGCGTAGGTCTCACATACAAAATTACCGATGAAATGTCGGTTTACGCCAGCTATGCCGAATCCGTTGCTCCCCCGACAGTGGGGCTTAAGCCTGAAGAGGGCGAACAATATGAGGTCGGGGTAAAATATCAGCCAACCGCATTTCCGGCGCTGTTTACAGCTTCTGTTTATGACCTGACCAAGAACAACATTACCGTCACTGACCCGATTACCTCGAATCCGACAACAGTTGGTGAGGTGAGGGTGCGTGGTTTGGATTTGGAGGCAAAGACGGAAATCACGGATAGTTTCAGCCTGACGGCGGCCTATTCATTCATGAAGTCCGAAATTATCGAAAATGGAATTGCAGGGAGCGAGGGCAATCGCCTTTCATTCGTACCGGAACATCAGGGCTCGCTATGGGCAAATTACAAGATCGCGGGAAGCGGCCATCGCGGAGATATGACCTTCGGGCTCGGAAGCCGCTATATAGGGTCTTATTACTTCGACAATGCAAATACGACGAAGACAAAGGGAAACGTCGTCGTTGATGCCTCCTTCAGCTATGAGTTCCTTGATAAATCCACGCTTAACCTCAACGTAAGTAATCTTTTCGACAAGAAATACGTTGCCTATGGCGGCTTTGGAGCGGATTTCTACAATCCGGGTCGGGAGATTGCGGTGAGTTTGCGTCGCACCTGGTGATCGAGTTGGCCCATCTGCAATCCTTTCGGGTGGGTATTGCCGTTATCAGCCATTCTTGCGCATGCGACGCCACGCTGCCGGTGTTTCACCGGCTATTTGCCGGAAGGCCTTTGTCAGATGGGCCTGGTCGGAAAACCCGAGTTGTGCAGCAATATCAGCGACGGACAGGTCGCTCTCGAGGAACATTTTTTGGGCAAGCTCTATTCGTTTGCCAAGTTGCCATTGCAGGGGCGACTTGCCGGTTGTCTGCTTGAACACATTGGCAAACCAGCTTTCGGACAGGCCGACTGTCTCGGCCATTTCCGCCACGCTCAACCGGCAATCGCTGCGTTCATTGATGCGCGATATCAGCTTTTTCATCTTGCCGTCTGTAAGCCGGCCATTGTGGCTGTCGCTGTCGTTCTCCGGAATATCGAGAAGGCCGCTTACTATGCTGGCGACGAGGCTTTCAGCAAAAATCGCATGCTTGGATGGGTTTGACATCTCATCGACCAGCAGCATGGCCAGTGTCTCAATTGCCGCGACATCCTGAATTTCCACGGGTCGCCGCAGTGCCGTCTGAGCAACGGATGTTCCCACGGAAGGAGATAATATTCTCAGCAGCCTGTCCTTGTGCAAATGAAGATCAAGATGCGAGAATTGGTGTGAGGATGTGAAGTTCGTCCACAAGGGGACCCCGGCTGGCACATAGATCGCCCGCACCATGGGGCGATGGAACTGTGCGAATCCTCCATCCCGGTTGGACATGCTGATATGAGATGATACGTCGTTGAAAAAGATCACGATGCGCGGGTCGGGAGAAAGGTAATAGGCCTTGGCCCCTGATAATCCTTCCGCGTCCCAGAAGACACTCATCATACCGTCAAGACCACGCCACTTGACCGGGGCAGTGGGCCTTATGCCCTCTGTGTGGCAGATCATGGAATGTCTATAGCTCAATGTTGGAAGCCGCCTGTGCTGAGCATAAATGTCATGTCTTTCCAACCACGTTTTGCAGCGGCAGACTATCCACAGTCTGGGTTGAACTGTTGCAATACCTTATCATGACAGTAATAGTCATATTTATTCGTGATGGCAACTTTTTAGCGTGAGGCAAGCAACGGGAATCGTAAAACTGTCATCGACAATAGTTCCGGGCACCAGTCCAACCGGCAAAATCCGCTATTATCGGCATTTTCAAACGAAGGGTTATCCGTAACGTCTGTATCTTCAGGGGTTGGCCTGGCCTCATTGGGCTCGTTGCTAACCGTCAGCTACCTAACCCAATCCACAAGTATTGACACGGATACCGAGCTCTGCTGCCAAAGCAGCTTTGGTCCACATTGCACTATCCGCATCTTTGGCTGAATGGGCATAAGCAACCTGAATATGATTAGCCTTGTGCCGGGCCATCATCGCATTCCGGTCCACTCCCGTCAGCACTGCGTGCATGATTGGCCATTCAGGGTTCGTAGCCTGCGAACGCCGTGCTGTCTCTTCTTGCGAAAGAGATACAGCCTGACCCCGGCCAATGTCCATGTGCAAACACCCGTCAGCGACGAAAACCCGGCTCCATATCAACTCGCCTGGCTTGGCAACCCCGCGTAAAGTGCCGCCGCCGAAGGGGAAGAACATGGCCGGTTGCCGAAAGCTCTCAGAGCCAGCCCAGCCCCCTTGGTGATGCGCGGGCGGCGCTGCGCCGGAAATCTCAAAAACCCAGATGAATTGTTCTCCGCCAGTGGAACGGTCAGTGTCTCCCCAGCGTATATCGTGGAGCGTATTCTCGACAGGTTGTCCAAGTGCCCTGTGAACGCGGTTTGTCATCACGCCATCGATTGCGGCACACTCATCGACTTCATTGAAATGCACGATTGCCTGTCCTGGTCTGATAAGCACGCCCTCGGCGTTTTTGACGTCAGGGCGGTCATCATTGTTCAACATACCTTCAACCAGATCTGACGCGGGCAACAAATCTTTCAGCCCCTGCTGATACTGGATGCCGATAGCTTCACAGCCAAATGTATCGGCAAGGCGCACCGATGCAATGTACATGCGGCACTGGTCAATGACTTGGCTTTCCGTAAGTTCTGTTTTCGGATCGCTGCCAAGGTGGAAAGTCATCCCCTTCGCTACCATCCATTCATAGATGGTGCGGCCCTCGGCTTCCGGGACCTGCAACGTGGCGTGGTAGAGCGCGGATTGTGAAAGGCGTTCTTTCCAGATGCCCAAAGGCATCAACAACTCGTCTGGGATAATGGCATTGTACATGCCCATGCAGCCCTCGTCGAAGACACCGAGAATTACCTTTCCGCGGCGCATTGCGGCGGCAATATCGCGTGCAAGAGTAGCTTCGCTTGCAGGAATGCGGCCGCGATCAAGTGGCTGGACGTGAGAAGTATCGTGATTGATCGAGCCGGTTTTCAGCCACTCCGCCAGACCCGAAAGGAAGAAATCATCGTCGAAGTTTTCGCTCCAGAGGCTCGAGTATGTCACGCCTGCTTTGGTGAGTGATCCGTTCAAATTGAGCAATCCGACGAGCCCTGGCCATTCACCCGCCCAGTTGGCGACTGTCAAGATCGGGCCCTTGTGATCGACCAACCCTGCTAGAACGTGATGGGAGTATTGCCATACGGATTCCGCGACGATGAGCGGAGCTTCGGGATCAATATTTGCAAAGACATCCATGCCTTCACGTTGTGAGGCAATAAAGCCGTGACCCTTGTCCTTATTCAGGCCATGCGCGCGGACTATTTCATGACCCATCCCGGCAAGCACTTCCGCCAGTTTTTCTTCCATCGCGGCTTGTGCAGGCCAGCATTTCACGTTGGCGCTTTCACGAAGGTCACCACTGGCCACCAGCAAAATCTTTGTCATCGTTTTCCTCCATATGCCGAAGCATAATTCATGATGTTGTTTGCATGAGTTCCGCATAGGCGGCGAAGTCCACCTGCATCCTGCGGAAGACGTTATATTTCGCGTCGTGATAGGCTCGAATTTCAGAACTGCGGGGAAGAATGATTTCGGCGATGCCGCTCATTTTCCCCATCGCTTCAGGCAGATTATCAAACGCACCGGCCGCGACTGCGCCAAGCATTGCAGCGCCGAGAAGGACAGGTTCTTTCTGGGCCGGAACAATGATGCGGCGCCCCGTGGCATCTGCATGTTCGCGCAGATAAAGCGGGTTCCGCGCAAGCCCGCCACTGACGACCAGAGCATCAATGACAACACCGTTGTCCTGCATCTCCTCAATGATATGCCGCGTCCCATATGCCAGCGCCTGTACGGTGGCGAGATAGTTCAAAGCCAGATCGTCAACTCCATGTTCGAGAGCCAGTCCGCTGATCGCGCCTTTTCGGGATGGATCAGCGAGGGGCGATCTGTTGCCATGAAAATCGGGCTGGACATGACGGTGCGCCGTCAAGGTCGCGGTCTCATCAGCCATCGCGCAGAGATGATCATTCAACTGATCGGCAACGCGCATTGTTTGGGCCAGTCCGGCGCTGGCCGAATGGCGTGCCACGACATCATCAATCAGCGCGCCTGCTGCAGACTGGCCACCTTCATTGGCCCAAAGTCCCGGCAACAACACGGAAAAATAAGGACCCCAAACGCCTGATACAAAAGTCGGTTCCTTGGTGAGAGCAATATGGCAGGTTGATGTGCCAGCGATTAATGCAAGCCGACCTGTCACATCTGAATTGCCATTAACTTCAATACCAAGCGTACCGAGCGCTCCGGCATAGGCGTCGATCATTCCACTGGCGACTGCAATGCCCGGGACAAGACCCAGGTCCTTGGCTGTGTCTTCGGTCAGAGTTCCAGCTGCGATGCCCGGTTCCGCGAAACTGTTGCCGATAGCGCGGTGATTGCCCCGCGTCAGGTCTTCCAACCCGATCTTGGTCAGAAAGGCGTCGTCCCAACCTTCGCCTTGTGTGCCCTCATGGCCAAGATAGGTCCATTTGCACACCGGAGAACAAAGCGAACGTGTCGCGGTTCCCGTGGCGCGGTGCACGAGCCAATCCGGAAGATCCCAAAAAAACTTTGCCCGGATCCAGCTGTCAGGAAGCTCGCGTTTCAACCACCGAAGCTTCGGCATTTCCATCTCTGGCGATATCCGTCCTCCGACATAGGACAGCACGTCGCCTCCGAGTACAGTAATTTCTTCGGCGTCACTGATAGCACGATGATCCATCCATAGGATCACGTCACTGTCGGGCGTGCCGAGCGGACATACCGTTACCGGTGTGCCCTTCGCGTCGGATACCACCAATGAACAGGTAGCATCGAAACCGATACCGGCGATGGAAACCGGGTCGATCCGGGCATCCATCAATGCTTGCCGTACCGCATTGCAGACGGCGGCCCAAATGCCGGATGAGCTCTGCTGGGCATAATCGCGACGAGGCCGGAGTGTCGCAATTTGCGACACTCCTGTACCGAGCAATTCTCCACTGCTGTCGAATACGCCAGCGCGTGCGCTACCCGTACCCACATCGATACCGATGAAGTTTTTCATTAGATTCCGACTGTTTGAATGGACTTATACTACCAGGCGGTGAAGCCACCGTCGACGACGACATTCGATCCTGTCATGTAGGATGAAGCATCAGACGCGAGAAAACGGACGACGCCATTATACTCGTTGATTTCAGCCTGACGGCCCATAGGCACCCGTTCGAGGAAGGCGTCGATGAATTCCTTGTCGAAGCTTGCGGTTTTAACGCCACCAAAGGAAACCAGATTCACGCGAACTTTCTTGGTACCCCAGTAGGTGCCGAGATAGCGTGTGAGATTGATCAGGGCCGACTTGGATGCAGCGTAGGATATTGCCTTGATGAACGGCACGCCGTCGCGTTTTTCGCGGTAGGCGTATAGAGCCTGATTTGGTGACACAAGCCCGTAAATAGAACCAACATTGATGATTGATCCGCGGCCTTCCTGAGCCATCCTGCTTCCTACAACCTGGCTCGTCAGCATGACACCAGTCAGGTTGGTATCGATGATCTCATCCCAGTATTTCTGCGGATAGTTCTCGAATGGTGCGTTCTGTTCGGCTGAACCATCGGGCTTTGAATCTATACCGGCATTATTGACGAGGATGTGTGGCACGCCCCATTCAGCTACAAGCTGCTCGGTAGCTGTTTCCAGCGCAGCCTTGTCGGTTACACTTGCTTCGTACACTTTAATACGATCAGTCAGACCAGGAAACTTTTCTTCAAGTTTCTCGGCGCTGAATGGACGCCGGCTAAAGATCGCAACTTTTGCGCCGGCTTCAGCGAGAGATTTTGTGAACTGGGTGCCGAGCTGGCCCAGCCCGCCCGTAACCACGGCAACGCGGCCGGTAATATCGAATGCATCGCTCATAATAGCTTTCCTTACTGTAATGGTCGTTCTGGCTTCAGGCAGATTTCGCTGAAGTGTCGATTGCTTCGCGAGCCCGGCGGCAACCCTCATTGAGGAACAGAACGTCATTGCCCATGATGATCATATCGACGCCCTTCTTCTTGAGGGCCGTTACATTCTCGGCAACAGGCGGAATGCAGGGTGCCATGACCTTGATGCCGCGCGCGTGCGATTTCTCGATCAACTCGGCCAGCTTCTCTTCGACTTCCGGATGAGCCATCGAATAATCAATCGATATGCGGCGTGAAATCGAGTAATCCGCCGGGCCGAAATTGATGACATCGATCCCTTCCACATCGAGAATTTCGTCGATATTATCGAAGAACTCGAAGCTCTCGGCCATTGGAATGACCAGACGTGTCTCGTTCTCGTGTTCCATGTAAGCGGACCATTGAAAGCCAGGTCCGCCGAACCCTGCAGCGCGGCAGCTGGCATCGCCGCCGCGGCGGCCGAAAGGAGGGAACTTTGCAGCACGGACAATAGCGCGTGCCTGATCAGCTGTGCCCACTTGAGGAACGATGACGCCAGTTGCTCCAAATTCAAGTGATTTGCGAATGTCCCATTCATTGGTTCCCCGTACGCGCACCAAAGGTGCGATGCCCGCTAGAAGCGCGGAAAGCACCAGCTTTTCCAAATGTGCGTCTACGTTGACGGGTGTGTGCTCTGCGTCGATGAAGGCAAAGTCCAGCCCCCAGTTTCCAGCTGCCTCGATTGCGACAGTAGACCCCGTATAGAATGTTGCGCCAAAAGTGGGTTCGCCGCGCTTGAGCTTCTCGGCGAGTTTTGTGTTTTCAGGTCCGGGCATTCTTATTCTCCTTGTGGCGGAGCGGGTTTCGCTCCGGTTAGATATTGATGATGGTTGGTTACTTCAGATCGGGTGCGATGAAGCCTTGCAGCTCGGCGGTTTTGGGATTGGAGAACAGTTCTTCCGACAGGCCTTCTTCCCAAACCAGGCCTTCATGCATAAAGACGGTTCGTGTGGCGACGCGTTTGGCAAAGCCCATTTCATGGGTGACGAGAACCATGGTCATGCCTGCCTCCGCCAGTTGAGCGATGGTCTTGAGGACTTCCCCGGTGAGTTCGGGATCCAGCGCCGACGTGACTTCGTCAAAGAGCATAACCTTGGGCTTCATTGCCAACGACCGCGCTATGGCAACGCGCTGCTGCTGGCCACCCGAAAGCTCATCAGGATACGCGTCAGCTTTTTCTGCCAGACCCACTCGCTTGAGAACGTCCTGCACCAGAGCCCGGCCCTCACTCTTGGGCAAACCTTTGACAACATGGGGAGCCAGAGTGATGTTCTCGGCCACCGTCAGGTGCGGGAAGAGATTGTAGCTCTGAAAGACCATCCCAACTTCCTTGCGCAACTCACGCAAGTTGGCTCTCGATTGATCCAGGCGATGCCCTGCAACGTCGATTGAGCCTTCCTGAAACGGTTCCAACCCGTTTATGCAGCGAAGCATGGTGCTCTTGCCTGAGCCGGAGCGGCCGATAACTGCGACGACGTCGCCGTTTTCAACTGACAGATCAATGCCTTTCAGAACTGGTACCGTGCCATAGGATTTCTTCAGATTTTCAATTCGCAGGGCCAGCATTTTTTCTCTCCTTGAGTTTCTCGCTCCACCACGACAGCGGATAACAGACACCGAAGTACATCGCGGCGACCGTCAGGAAGACGTGGAAGGGTTGGAACGTCATGTTGTTCAGCAATTGCCCGGCACGGGTCAGCTCAACAAAACCAATGAGCGCGGTCACCGACGTGTTTTTGACGATCTGGACCATAAAGCCGACGGTTGGACCAAGGGCGATGCGAAAGGCTTGCGGCAGGATGACATAGCGCAGGCGTTGGGTGCGGCTTAGCGCAAGTGCATCGGCTGCTTCCCATTGCGTGGTAGGAATTGCCTCAATGCAACCTCTCCAGATATCAGCCAGAAATGCTGTTGCGTAGATGCTCAGCGATATCGCTGCAGCCGCCAGCGGTGGAAAGTAAAAGCCGGCAAAGCTGAGCCCGTAGAAAGATAGGAAGATCAGGATCAGCAACGGCGTAGCCTGTACCAGCTGGATGTAGCCGGCAACGATAAGCTGAAGCCAACGCGGTCCAAGTGAACGGGCAAGGGCGAAGATAAGGCCGAAAACACCACCGCATATGAACGTGCAGAGTGAAAGACCAACCGTCCAGATCAGCCCGTGAAACAGAAATTGTACGCTCGGCCATCCGAATGACTGGATCATGACTTGACCTCGCTCGGCAGTGTAAGTGTCGCAGTCACAGAACTTGTGTTGGGTGCGCGCCTGCGGAACAGCCAGACACCGATCAACCAGTAAATAAAGCGGAACACGAATGTGACGCTGATGTAGAGGGCGGCGAGAACCAGAAAAGTTTCGAGGCTGCGGAAAGTCTGTGACTCGATCTTCGCGCCTGCGAGGGTCAGTTCCGTTGCCGAAATGGCCGAGGCAATCGAAGTGCCAAGAAGCGTCAGGGTGAGCTGACCCGTCAATGCCGGGTAAATTACGCGAAGCGCAGGAACAATAATGACGTAGCGCATCACCTGCAGGCGGGAAAGTCCAAGTGCAAGGCCGGCTTCAATCTGAGTTTTCGGTATCGCCAGAAGACCTGCACGGAAAATCTCTGCGGAATAAGCGCCGAGGTTCATAGATATGGCGAGGATAGCCGCATGATTGGCGCTAAGACGGATGCCAATGTAAGGAAGCCCGAAGAAAAGGAGGAAGAGCTGTACCAGGAGCGGTGTGTTGCGGAATGCTTCCACATAGGTCGAGCTGGCGACGCTGCACCATTTTGGGCCATCAACCCTGAGCAGCGCGACCGCAAGACCGATCACAAGTCCTATCGAGATTGATTGGCCGGATAGAATGATGGTGTCAATGGTACCACTGACCAGTTCGGGCGCACGCGCAAACACCGGCGTGAAGTTCATTTCATATGCCATAAAGGTCTCTCCTGATGCTCCTGGGCCAGGTGCCGGCCCAGGACATGCGGGACACGATGTTCCGGAGGATTATCAGAACGTTGGCAATTTGCCGCCCGGGGTCGGAGTTCCGATCCATTTCTGGTGCAGTTGATCAAGCTTGCCGGTAACTTCCGTGTAGTAGATGAAGTTATTCAGCCATTGATGCAGTTCGGTAGCATCCTTGCGTGTGGCCATGGACCAGTAGAGTGTGAACAAGGGCACGTCCTTCTTCACCTCAAGTGTGTCGAGCTTGCGCTTGACGATCACATCATTTGCCACTGCTGCGACTGCAGCAGTCGCGTCAACCTGACCCGAAATCAGCGCCTGCATCGCGAGCGCGTCATCATCGAAGCGCACAACTTCAAGACCCTCAACACCATAGCCGCTAATGGCAATATCCTGTGTGCTGCCCTTGGGGACGGAGACGCGTTTGCCTTTGAGATCATCGAGGCTGGTGAGCTTCATGTCCTTGGCCGCCACGAAGCGCATCTCATAGGCACCATAGGGATTGGTCATGAGGAATGTTTTGGCGCGCTGTGGCGTTGCGGTCATGTGAGCGATCAGAAAGTCCACTCGTCCGGATTCCAGCGCTGCGGCGCGTGATGCATTGTTGACTGGTACGACCTCCAGCTTAACTCCAAGGGCTGCTGCCGCTTCTTTTGCAAGATCCACAATAAACCCGTCGGGGTTGCCCGATGCGTCTACTGTGTCATAGGGCGGAATACCCGTCAGGACACCAACGGTTACACTACCCTTCTTTTCAATTTCTGCTGTTGTTTGCGCGTTTGCTGCTGTCGCCGATAGTGCAACGAGCGCGGCCAACCCCAAAGCTGCCGCTGTGCGGCGTGCAAAGTTACCGATCATTTTCTCTCTCCTCCCATGACTTATCGTTTGCCCGCGATCTGCTGATAGCGCGAACAGTGATGCAAATTTGCCCGTATGGTGAACCCCGGCTCAAGTCGAACGTGATGCGCCGGTGAACGACTGGGAATTTGCTCTTGACATATGACTTATGACATAAGTATGAGTCAAGTATGCAGTGATAATTATTTCGATGCAGTTCCAAGGAGCGGGCTGGAAAATTTACCGACCTGCTTGCAAATGGAGATGCCAGCTCCGGGTGGGACTATCTGAAACTGGGGAGAAATTTGACATGCGACCAAACGATCAAGGCGGAGCGGAACCATTGAGAGCGCGCGACAGATTACATTCTTCCGTCGCCAGTTCGCTGGAAGCCCAGATTATGTCCGGCGAGTTGCCAATAGGCGCGCGCCTTCCGTCAGAAGGAGAGATAGCGCGCGATTTTGGCGTCTCTACTCGCTCCGTCCGCGAGGCGATCCAGATACTCGAAACCAAAGGGCTTGTCCGTCGGCGCCACGGCGAACGCACAACAGTTGTACGCGATGACGTAGGCGAATATCTTGGTACTCTAGCGGTCACAGTCAAACAGCTATTCGCTACTGACCCTCAGTATCTGATCCAGCTTATGGTGGTTCGCCGCATGATCGAGACTGAAGTGCTGGGTCTGCTCACAGCCAAAGACGAGCCCATTCATCCGGAGGTGGAGGCAGCGCTGGATGCCATGCGCCTTGCAAGGGATACGGGTGACTTTGCTGGATTTACCGAGGCGGATGCGGCGTTTCATTTGGCGCTGGTACATTCAACAGGCAATGAAATTCTGTCCGTATTCTACGACAATCTATACGGTCTGATCACTGAGGTGATCCGGGTCACCAGCCGCGTACCCAGCAAGTCTCTGGACGCAGCTTATGCCGAACATGCCGACATCTTCAAGATGATCCAGAATCGTGACGAGGCGGGTGCGAAAGCGCTGATGCGTGCCCAGATCGACAATAGCGCCGCCTATCTTCGTGTAGCCATAGAAAATACCAAACGTAAGGACAATGAGAATGCCTGACTTCAATTATTCCGACACTGACTGGGACTCCATCTCCCGCCTGAAAAAATGGTATTCGGGCGATGTGCATGACAGCATGGAACATCTTGGGCTTTGGGGCCATCTTGAAGGAATTTCATTGCTGGGTGCGTTAGACTCCGGCGAGGTCGTGTGCGGACCTGCGGTTACTGTGCTCTTCGAGCTATCAGACCGCAAAGGAGAACCACAGGACGTTTATCACAACGCAATCGACAACGCTCCTGAGGGCGGAATTATTGTTTGCGATGCGTCGTGTGCAGCCGGCTCTTGCTCAGGTGAACTCATGAGTAGTGGAGCCAAGACTCGCGGAGCAGCAGCGACTATTGTCAATGGCACCGTACGCGATCTCGCGCAGGTTCGGGCACTTGGCTATCCGCTCTTTGGAACATCGGCCAGCCCGGTCGGCGTGACGGGTAAGAAAGAACCGAAACAGTCTCAGGTCCCGATCAAGATTGGCAAAGTCACGATCAATCCCGGCGATATCATTTTCGGAGATATCGACGGAGTGGTCGCCATTCCAAAAGCACGACTTCGCGATGTCGCGGACGCTGCAGATGATCTTGGCAAGAACGAAGCCGCTGCCCGCGACAGAATTCTAGCAGGCGAAAAACTGCAGTCGGTATGGCCGGCCTAAAGTTAGAAAACTATAAATCAGATGACGCCGGGTGCCTGGGCACTGGCGTCATTTTTGACCGTGACAGGGCCCGACTGCGATAGATAAACGATCATGAACACGATTCTGCTCTTCTCATCAACTTAACTTGTCCGGGAGGAGAGAAGGTAAACCTGATCGCCCAATTTCTAATCTGGATCAATAAACTGCGATTGCCAATATCGATCGTGGAGCTTGAGGCACCAATCGGATTCAACAAAAGACAGCTCTTATCGGCATTCTCAAAGCAAGAGTTTGCGGCAGGTGCTGCAATTGAATAACCAAGGGCCGACGAGACTTATACCTTCAGTCGCTTGACGTGAATGCCAAAGCAAGTGATGGTGTTTTCTAGATGTAATCAGAAATGCACTTCATGGACACTTTGAAACCCCGCACCCGCGGTCGCCCACGCTACGATGATGTTGATGGCACCGCCAACGAAGCCTTCGAGATGATAGCTCGAGAGCCGCTTGATCGCAGCGAATCTGCTCCGCTCTGGGTACAGCTCAAGAACCGCATTCAGGATGCGATCGCGTCCGAGAAACTCCGGCCCAATTCCCGCATGCCGTCGGAGACAGCTCTCTGCGAGATATTTGACGTTTCGAAACCTGTCGTGCGTGCGGCGCTCGGGGCGCTTGCCGGTGAAGGCCATGTGATCAAGATGCCGCGCAAGGGAATGTTCGTGGCCCAGCCCAGGCAGGATGTTGACTTCATGACATCCAACCTCGGTGTCTTCGGAGATTTGACCGCCAAGGGCCACGCGGTCTCTACAAAGACCTTTGAATTCTATCGTGCCAGCCCCAATGACGACGAACGTCGCGTTTTCGGAATACCGGACGAGGGCAGTGTCATACGGATCACCCGTGTCTATTATTGTGACGGTCGCCCGATAACGCTCACCCATATTTCGCTGCCCGGCCATAAAGTTCCCGGTATGGAAAAGCTTGATATCGACAACCGCTCGATATTCGCAACCATCAACGAGCAGTATGGTTTGACAGTCCAGCGTGCAGAACGATGGTTTACGGCCGAAATGCCTGACGACGAGGCCAGAGAACGAATGGGGGTTCCGGCCACCGCACCTTTGATCGCTATCGAGTCCATTGCTTACGATCATGACGGGGCCGCCTTGGAGTACTATCGGGCGTTCTATAATTCCGCCGTCGCCCGCATCCATATTCGCATCGACACGTAACGGCCGATCGGTATATGATTTTGTATTTCTGGTGATAACCAGATTGACAATGCGGAATTGCAGCCGTATCTTTTTCTTCGACAGGTGTGAGGAGCACCTGAAGAATGTTTTACATGGCGAGTTTGTGAGGAAGGCGCTGAATTGCACGATTCAGCGATTGCTATTTCTTTGCCCGTCATGGAATGCAGGGAGGAAGACAGTTGGATTATCGGGATCAATTCAATCTGGAAGGGCAGGTCGCAACCGTCACCGGGGGCGCAAGTGGAATAGGCCTTGAAACTGCAAAAGCCCTTTGCGCCTGCGGTGCCAGTATCGCTCTTATCGACCTCAATCTCGACAACTTGAAGAAGGCGGCGGACGATATCGCCACGTCCGGCTCCAAAGTCTCCGTACACGTTGCGGACGTCACCGATCCGGACTGTGTGACCGCCGTTGCCGCAGAGGTCATCCAGGCGCACGGAAAGGTCACGATTCTCGTCAACAGCGCTGGCATCGCCAAACTGCATTCTGCTGTCGACGTATCTGACGAAGATTGGCGTTTGGTTATGGATGTTAACGTCAACGGGACGTTCTGGGTATCGCGCGCCTTCGGAAAATACATGATTGAACGCCGCGAAGGCAGCATCGTCAATCTCGGCTCCATGTCAGGACTTATTATCAACCGCCCACAATTTGCAGCTTCCTATATGGCCAGCAAGGGTGCCGTTCACATGCTTACCAAGGCCCTGGCGGTCGAATGGGTAGATCATGGTGTTCGCGTCAACGCCGTTGCACCGGGTTATGTCGGGACGGAAATGACCCTCAAGATGCGGGAGCAGCCGGAGCTGTTCGACGTCTGGATGAACATGACGCCGATGAAACGTTGTGGCGAACCTTCGGAAATCGCCTCCGCAATCCTCTTTCTCGCATCTCCCGCCTCTTCCTATGTCACAGGATCGATCCTGTCCGTAGATGGCGGCTACACCGCACTATGAAACCTATGATGGATCAGATCATGTCAAGCAGCAGCGAACACCAGAAACGGCAATCCATAATCGACGCCTGTATCGAGATGAACCGTCTCGGCATCAATCAGGGTACGTCGGGAAACATCAGCGTTCGCCATGACGATTACATCCTCATCACCCCCACAAGCACGCCTTACGATCAGCTGACCCCGGAAAGTATCGTTCGGCTGGAGATGGATGGCACCTCGAAGGGCGGGCTTCAGGCATCGAGCGAATGGCGGTTTCACCGCGACATCATGGTCGCCAGACCGGACGTGAATGCGATTGTGCACGCCCACCCGATCTATTCAACAATCATAGCCATCATGGGGCAGGATATTCCAGCCATCCACTACATGATAGCTGTGGCCGGTGGCGATGACATAAAATGCGCTCCGTATGCGACGTTCGGAAGTCAGGAGCTTTCCGAAAATGCAGTGGAAGCACTCACGGGCCGTAAGGCTTGTCTGCTGGAACATCACGGCATAATCGCCGTCGGAACCACCCTTTCCAAGGCATTATGGCTTTCGGTCGAGGTCGAAACGCTCGCACGCCAGTTCCATGGCGCCATGCAGCTGGGCACGCCGCCGCTGCTTCCGAAAGACGAGATTGCGCGGGTTCTGGCAAAGATGGGTAGCTACGGACACAAGGATTGATGCTGCGCCAGACAAGGCGAGGAAGTGGAATTGCCGCATAAGGCAAGATGCCGGGAGACCGGCAATGTCGGACAATAACTCGGGAGGAGAACGTCCATGTCAGTCGAAACAAAAACAAATCGCCGTAAAATCTTCAAGACGACCGCCGCATTCGTCGTCACAGCCATTCTGGCAGGCGGATATAGCTCTGCCTTTGCACAGGACGCCGGGAAAGAAGAAAAATTATCGCTTCAGGGCAAACGCGTGGGTATCTCCGCCGTCGGAACCGACCATCATTGGGATCTGATGGCCTATCAAGGTATCATCGATGAGGTGAAGGCGCTTGGCGGCGAACCGATCGCGCTCGATGCCAAGCGTAATGATCAGACGCAGGTCTCCCAGTTGCAGACCCTGATCGCCCAGAAGCCGGACGCAATTATCGAGATGCTTGGCAATCTGGACGTTCTCAACCCTTGGTTGAAGCGTATCCGTGACGCCGACATCCCGCTCTTTACGGTCGACACAGCAACTCCGCATTCGATCAACAATAGTACATCAAACAATTACGCTCTGGCCTCCGAGATCGCGCTCCAGATGGTTGCCGATATTGGCGGTAAGGGAAATGTCCTGGTCTTTAACGGGTTCTACGGCGTTCCGGTCTGCAAGATCCGTTATGATCAGCTGAAATATGTCCTGCAGAGTTATCCCGATGTGAAAATCATCGAGCCTGAACTGCGTGATGTCATTCCGAATACAGTCCAGAGCGCCTATTCAAATGTTACCGACATGCTGACCAAATATCCGAATGACGGTGATATTTCTGCTGTCTGGGCTTGCTGGGACATTCCACAGATCGGTGCGACGCAAGCCATCGAAGCGGCGGGTCGGAAGGGCATCAAGACTTACGCGATCGACGGTAGCCCCGAAGTGGTCGAGATGGTCGCAAATCCCGAGTCGGCCGCCGGTGCAGTCGGAGCGCAGCAGCCTTACGAGATCGGCAAATCAGCTGCCCGCAATGCTGCCCGCTATCTGGCGGGGCAGAAGGTTGCGCCCTTCACCTTCATTCCGGCAGTTCTGGTCACAAAAGACAATGCCAAGGATACGGCTGGCCCGTTCCTACCAAAGAAATAGGCCACCGCGCTCAAAATACCGTGCCGCTCAACGAGCGGCACGCCACGCAAAAGAAGCACCGGAGGACAAAATGGGCTCGCAGGAAAACCTCGCTGTCGACATGCGCGGTATCGTGAAGAGTTTTGGTCCAGTCAAAGCGCTCGTCGATGCCGACCTGCAGGTTGCCAGAGGCTCAATTCACGGTCTTGTCGGCCAGAACGGGGCTGGCAAATCAACAATTATCAAAGTGCTCGCAGGTATTATGAAGCCCAATGCTGGAACGATCTCAATCAACGGCAAAACGGTCACGAAACTCACGCCCGCAAGCGTCGAACAGATGGGAGTGCACTTCATCCATCAGGATCGGCTTCTTGTCCCGACTGCGACGGTTGCCGAAGCTATTTTTCTGAACCACGAGCCGAAGATTGGTCCGTTTATCAATCATCGCGCCATGGCGACGCGCACCAGCGCGTTATTGAAGCAATATTTCGATCTCAACATTGCGCCCGGCACTCTGGTTCAAGACCTTACGACGGCACAACAGAAGATCGTTCAAATCACGCGCGCTCTTGCGCAAAAAGCATCCGTACTTGTCCTCGATGAACCCACGGCCGCATTGGTGAAAAAGGAAGCAGACAGCCTGTTTGGTGTGTTGCGCCGTCTCAAGCAGGAAGGTATCGCCGTCATATTTATCTCCCACTACATGCAGGAGATCGAGGCGATCTGCGATACCGTGACCGTCATGCGCAACGGTACGAATGTCGGTGTGGTCGACCCGAAGGTTACCTCCATCGATGAGATCGTTGCGATGATGATCAACCGCAACGTGGATGAGATGTTTCCGAAGCGAAATGCAGCCATCGGCAATCGGGTTCTTGAAGTCTCCGATCTATGCCTGGCGCCACATTTCCGCAACGTGTCGTTCGATGTAAAGGCAGGTGAAGTCGTTGGACTGACAGGCCTTTTGGGCTCGGGCGTCAAGGAACTCATCCAGTGCCTGTTCGGGCTTGACCGGCCTGACAGTGGATCGATAACGATCGATGACAAGGCTGTAAAATTTCCATCACCCGTATCAGCTGTCGCAAATGAGGTGGCGTTGGTACCCGAGGACCGGCGCGCCCACGGCGTTGCGATGGGCCTGTCGGTGCGTGAAAACATCTCACTTGCCAGCCTGTCGCGCTACGAGAAGGCCGGCTTCGTTTCCCGGTCACGGGAGAATGCCGCGATCGACGGGTTCATCAAGGAACTCTCAATCAAGACACCTGACCGCGATGCGCTTGTGAAGACACTTTCGGGCGGCAATCAGCAGAAGGTCGCCCTTGCCAAATGGCTGAGCTGCCAATCGAAGGTCTATCTCCTTGACGAACCGACCGTTGCCGTCGATGTCGGCGCGAAAGTTGAAATCTATACTTTGCTCAACCGACTGACTGCCGAGGGCGCCGCCGTTCTGTTCATGTCCTCCGACCTGCTCGAACTTGTCGGTATCTGCGATCGCGTCCTGGTCATCTATCGCGGCGAACTGACCAATGAATATCAAAGCGAGCAACTGGACAGCGATGTGCTTCTTGCTGCCGCTTCCGGCGCCCGCGCTGTGTCTGCGGGGGTGGTGGCATGACGATGGCATCAGCAAACGAGGGTTTTTCGGTGACCGGTAGTGCCGACTATCCCGCAGGCGGGCGCCGCAAGGCTTATGGTGCCATGATTGTTCGTCTGGGCGCGATCGGAGCTTTCGCCCTTATCCTGGTTTACTTCGCCTTAATGGCACCAGGTTTTGTGAATTTCTACAATGTGCTCAATGTTATAGAGCAATCGGCAATTCTCGGCGTGCTTGCCTTCGGCATGTCGGTCGTTGTTATCGGCGGCGGCAGCGATGTCCAGACAGGTGGAATCGATCTTTCACTTGCCGCAAATACCGGTCTTTGCGCAGCAGTCCTTGCCGTCTCGACGGCCGCGGGATTTCCGATGTCGGCAGCGCTTGCGCTGACCATCGGAACGGGCGTACTGGTTGGAGCGATCAACGCTGTCGCCGTGGTCTGGCTGAACATTTTGCCCTTGCTCGCCACCCTGGCGGCCATGAATATTGTCGCTGGCGCGGAGCTGATCCTGACACAAAATGCGGTCGTCTCGATGACCTCCGATCTTATGGGCACAATCGCGGTTGGTTCCCTGTTCGGAGTTTCGGTTCTCGCCTGGTGCCTCATCGTGTTCACCCTTGTCATGATGACGGTGCTGCATTTCACGGGAACGGGACTGCGACTCTACGCCGTCGGTGGCCATCCTGAAGCGGCCCGCGCTGCTGGTCTCAACGTCGGCGCATATGTGGGCGGAACCTATGTCTTCGCTGGTCTCTGCGCAGGACTGGCGAGTATTCTTCTGGTTTCGCGCCTCAGTGCGAGCAGTCCCGGCACGGGTGAACTTCTGCTGTCGGTTATCGCAGCCGCATTGCTCGGAACGGTGTTCTCGCGCCGCTTCGTTCCAACGGCTGGCGGCACAATCCTCAGCACCTTGTTCATCGGCTTCCTCGCCAACGGCTTCCAGCTCCTTAACGTATCGAGCTACTGGGTGAACGGCGTACAGGGCACGCTTATCCTTCTGGTTGTCGCTGCCACCTCCTTCGCAAAACCTTCGGAGCGCTGATCATGACCGCGCAGACCAAATCCTTATCCTCAAATATCCTGACGGCAGAGAACATGTCGCGATACACTATAGTGCTCGCATTCATTGCCCTCATCATCGCCTTTTCGATCGCCAGCCCGACTTTCTTCACTACAGCCAATCTCTTCAACGTGCTGGTAAATAATGTCGTGCTTCTGGCGATTGTCGCGCTTGGCATGACGTTTGTAATCACGGCTGGCGGCATCGACCTATCGGTCGGCGTTTCGGTTGACATGGCAAGTATGGTCTTCGTCATGCTGCTCGCGGCGGGATATGGTGCGCCCTTCGGGATCGCTGTCGGGCTGTGTGCGGCGGTTGCCGTCGGAATTCTTAACGGCATTCTCGTTACCCGGCTTAAGATCAGCCCTTTCCTGGCAACACTCGGAGTGCTCTTTATCGGGCAGAGCGTGCAGCAGATTGCCACCGGGGGCGGTCAGCCCATCTATCTGGTGACAGGCGGTTTTGCGACCATCTTCAACGCTATTGTGCGCACGCAAGTCCTCGGCATCCCCATGACGTTGATCGTGCTCATCGCCTGTATCGCCGCGGTCTATGCGACGCTGCATCATTCCGTTTTCGGCAGGTACGTCCGCGCCTTCGGGGCGCAGCCCGGTGTCGCCTGGTATTCCGGTATCCGCGTGCCCTTCAATATGTCAGTCGTCTATATGGCATGCGCTCTGCTTTGCGGCGTTACGGGAATTTTACTGTCCTCGACAGTGCGTTCCTACGTCCCGCTTTCGGGCAATGCTTTCCTCCTTGATGCGATCGGCGCCACCTTCATCGGCACCACGATCAGCGCGGAACGGCGTCCAAGCGTGATCGGTACGCTGCTGGGTGTGGCGCTCCTTGCCATTGTGAAAAATGGTCTGCTGCTGGTCGGCTGGAACTTCTATTGGCAGCAGGTCGGCATTGGCGTGCTGGTCTTCCTTATCCTTGCCCTGAGCTTCGGCTTGCGGGGCCGCAATCACTAATCTTTTGGAGACTATCATTCATGGCACGTTTTGATGTGAGTTCGATCGGCTTTTACGTCCTTGATATCCTTGGAAGGCCAGTTACGCGTATTCCGGAGGGCGGCCGGGCCGATTATATCGAGGAAATCCGCATGACCGTCGCCGGTACGGCCGGCGCCACGGCAGTTGATTGCGCTATTCTCGGGCTTTCCACACAAGCAGTCACCACCGTCGGCGACGATGAGATGGGCGATTTCCTCCATTCCAAGATGGAAAAGTTTGGCGTCGACTGCAGGCTTGTCAGGCGCAGCAGTGAAACACAGACCTCAGCAACCATGTTGCCGGTGCGCCCGAGTGGCGAGCGTCCCGCGCTTCACGTACCAGGTACGGCAGCAATATTCAAAGTGGCCGAAGCGGACATCGACGCTGCTCTTGACGCGACCGTCGTTCACGTAGGCGGTACGGGTCTACTGAAATCCTTCGACGGAGAACCCACCGTAAACCTGCTGAAGAAAGCGAAAAGCCTCGGCCGCATCACCACCTTTGATCTTATCCAGGCAAATCCGGAAACGTTTGCCCTGGTGGAGCCCTGCCTGCCCTATATCGACTATTTCGTGCCGAGCATCGAAGAAGCAGGCGAGATGGCGGGCATGCAGGATCCAGCGGCCGCTGCCCGGTTCTACAAGTCGCGGGGCGTGAAGAATGCAGTCCTCACCATGGGGGCGAACGGTGTTTATGTCTCGCCCGAGAATGGCACCGACTTCCAGCTCCCCGCATTCGACATCAAGGTTTCCGACACCACCGGCTGCGGCGACAGCTTCACCGCTGGAATCATTGTCGGTATCGTCAAGGGTTGGGCTCTCGAACACTCTGCGCGCTTCGCTTCGGCGGTGGCAGCCAAGGTTGCCATGGGGCTTGGTTCTGACGGCAAGCTTGTATCGTTTGACGACACAATTGAGGCGATGAACAACCTGCCCGTCAAGCCGCAGGTTGCCGCCTAACAAAATCAGCATTCAGGAGCAAACATCATGGAAATACTGCCAACCGGATCTGTCGCTGTAGTGACGGGCGCGAGCAGGGGCATCGGGCGGGCAATTTCCGTCGGTTTGGCCGAGTTCGGCTTCGACGTTGCAATCCTTGATCTACCATCGCAACGGGCCATGGTCGAGGAGACTGCGGCAGCGGTCAGGGCGACCGGAAGAAAGGCTTATATCCACGAGGTCGACGTGACCTCCAAGCCAGGAATTGAGGCCACCATCGCGAAGATCCTCGCTGAAGCTGGCGGGATCGATGTGCTGGTCAACAATGCCGGCATTCTCAAGCCCTCAACGCTGGAAGATTTGTCGGAGAAGGATTGGGACGCTCATTTCGATGTTAACGCCAAGGGCGTCCTGCTGATGTGCCAGGCAGTCCTGCCGCATATGCGTGGCAAAAGAAGCGGTCGCATTATCAACATCGCGTCCATCGCAGGACGCCAGGGTGTCGCCACACAAGGCCATTATGCAGCAACCAAGTCCACGGTTATCACGCTGACACGTGTGCTGGCCCAGGAAGTTGGTATGGACGGTATCACCGTCAACGCCATTTGTCCCGGCATTATCCTTACCGAGATGGGCAAAAACAATCTCGGCAGCGAGGAAGCAATCCGCCACTGGGAGACGATCGCCTCACTGAAACGGCTCGGCTACCCGGAGGACATCATCGGCCCCGTGCGTTTCTTCGCGTCCAATCAGTCGGATTTTGTCACCGGCCAGGCGCTCAATGTCTGCGGCGGGATTTATTTCCATTGAGGAATTGTAGACACGGGGAGCTACAATTAGAATGCGCGAAAAATCGGCTCCTGTCCGCCTTTTCCAAGGAAGGGTTGCTGAGCACTTTCCTATTTGTACGCATCAGTAATTTATGTCCTGGGTTTGACGCTAACCACGGCCTAAGAGATCGGTCTGACTGAGGCGAGGCATAACCACGCCTCATATTCTTTAAGCTTCGATGACGCAGCCAAGTCGCGCGAGAGAGGCATCAACCCAGGCGCGGTCATTTTTGCCAAGCTTGATGTTTTCCATCTGTTTTGTTTCTGCAGCGTGCTTCTTGGATGCCGCTTCGAAGACGGTTTCGACCGAGGCAAGCGGGACGGAGAGCAGACCGTCGACAACACCGCAAATGAGGTCGTCACCGGGTTCGATAACTATGCCGTTGATGGCGATGGGGACGTTTACTTCGCCCGGGCCGTCCTTTTACGGGCCACGGTGGGTTACGCCCGCGGCAAACACGGGGAAGGCTCCAGCGCGGAGCTCTTCGCTGTCGCGGATGGCACCAAAAATCACGATGCCCGCCGAGGCCGCGTTGTTCGGCATGGGCAACCATCAACTCGCCGATGATGGCATTGCTGAGATCGCCGCCGGCATCGACAACGACGATGTCGCCTAGGACTGGTGTCATCAGGATACCTCATCGCATCGCTGCAATGTTCGTTGTTGGCACTTTCCCGCCGAAAGCCTCCTTCGAATGACCGATATGGGGTCGTGGACAGACTATCTGCTTCTATCGCAATCACCGTACGGCTGGCGCTGATTGTGATTGGTCGGGCGATAACTTTCGACCCTCCAAGCCATGCATTGTCTTGATTGGTTGCCGCGAAAGAGACACACTGGACAGAACCTGTCAGGTCTTCTGGATCTTTTGCGGCGATACAGAAAGACTGATATATTTTCAAATCGAAAGGCCTAATGTGCATGCGAGTAGCGGTTATCAGCGGCATTTGCGCTGCAGTTTTAAGTATTGGAGCAGCCAAAGCGATGCCCGTGGACATGACCGTGGACCGCCTTCTCGATATTTGTAAAGCGCCCACTTTGCGGGCAGCGGCGGACAAGGGCGACGAACTGGGGTGGATGCGCCTGACCGATGCGGAAACAGAGGAATGGCGTACTCATTTTGTCGCCTATAACGGCGGTTCGGTAGAACTTGTGGGTTGGAAGCGGGAGGAGGTTAGCGAGGCGGGTTCACTGTCGTTTTGGATTGCTGTGGGGCCAAACGGACACAAAGCATGTGCATATTCCACGACGAGACCTGCCGGATTTCTGGATGCTTTGTCGGAACGGCTCGGTGCGCCGGACAGTCTCGAGAAGAATGACGCCATAGAAAGTATAACAGCCTCATGGAAGCGAGATGCGCTCCTGTATTCCTTTGCTCAGACAGGCTCGTCCGCCGTCATCAATATCGGGCCTGGTTAATGAGACGGCCGCCCTGTTGTCTAACAGTGGTTCCGACAATGCTTGGAACTGCGAGCCTACAGCCTGAAAGGCAGGTCAGGGCTTGTTAATGCAAACTTCGCAGAGGAACTGACATTGCCAACTGCTTTTAGACGAGAGGGGTTTTGGCGGCGGAGCATGAAAGAAGCGTCAGATTTGCCATGGCCACTGAGCGACGTTAACTGGAGTGGTGCCACGTCATTTCTCGCTGATCTCGTTCGCGCGGAAGCCCGAGCCGAAGCAATTGCGTATCGCGGTTGGTTTCAGTGCCGTTTGTGCAATTGCAGAAATGGCAGCCTCGAATATGAATTGGAGGGGTGGCGTTGGCCAAGCGGATATGTACACTATGTAGCGGCTCACTCGGTGCGACCGAGCCTCGATTTCGAACAATTTATCCGTGGCGTCGGTCGTGACCGACCGCTTTCCAACTGTCGATAGCGCACAAAGCCGCCAGCCCAATTTCCGTTCACAAGTTGCCTTTGGGTCAGGATCGCTGTCTTTTCCAAAATGAGAGCTCCCTGTGTCCAAAACCATGCCTTTGGTTTCGAGTGGTTGCGGCAACTTGCGTTATGGCGGCATTCGGCCCATTGCTGTCCTTCGTGCTGCATGAGCTCGCGTCTGGCAATTATTTTGGCCTTCTCAGATAGGACCTGTGATCGGTCTATTTGTAAGGATTCCGTGGCCTATTTGGAAATTTCTTCATGTACTGCTCAAGCAATCCGTAATTATCAAGTATTCTAAAGGGGTTATTTGCGGCGGCTGTCATCTTGTCCGTTTCATCGATTGAACACCACGGACACAGATCCCCCTTCGTTCTTAATGGCTCATAGCATTCTCCACATACCCCATCCGGAACCGCTATCTCTCCTTTCGCAAACACACGAGAATTTTCGGTATCAGTTATCAGGTAAGGCGTTGGGTAGCTGCGCCCAATTTTTTCGAGGTAGAATTCGGAATCGAGGTCGGTTGCTGCTTCCTGAAGAGATTGCCTCGTCTGCTCGGAAGACTTAGCTCCAGAGACTATCGTCGCGATACATTTTTTCGAAACATAGAGAATTTTATTGCCATTCACGTCCTCGGTATAATTCTCAAAGTTGACAGCTCGCACCTCTTGCTCATAACTCCACTCCAAATATTTCGTGAAATAGCCGTGGAACATAACGGCCCTCCGCAAATGTTCGGCGTCTCTAGGCTTCTTGCGGTACGCGGCCATTTCAGTAAATCGGACCAGCGCCTCATTCGGACGATCCGCGTATGAAATGTCGTGAATCAGAACTCCGGAAACAGCTCTTGGAAGTGCGAAACATCAAACCCGATCACAAATCCTCTGTGGTTGTTTCCGTAGTGCGCCCACATCGGGGATACGACCGGCGACTTGGAAAAGCAGGTAGTGAGTAGCGACGGGATCTCTTGGACAACATCGCTATATGTCGCCAATAATTCAGATCCTTGATTGATGTCGATTCCGAGAAATAGTTCAAATGGATCGTTATAATCTTCTGGCAACGAGCACTTGATGCCCACATGACCATCGCGAACGAAAACGTGCTCAAGAGATCCCTCTGAGAAGTATTTAAAAATTATTTTCATTAGATAGTGCCGACCTCATTTTTCAGAGTGGTTATACTGCAAGCAACACTTCCGAAGAAGAGGCAGCAAATCGATCACTGAGTCCGCTTCCGGCGCAAAGCAGTCGTCGTTGGTTTGGTCGCTTCGTTCCTGTTTTTGCCAACCATACAACTATTCGGTACGAGGAAAACCAGTGTGCTCACTGCCCCTATCCTTTCAAGGCGACCATTGAATAGACACGACACAACAGGCTTTTAATTGGGATTGTAGATCTTCAGGCTACAATTAAAAAAGGCGAAAAATCGCCTGTTATCGGCATTTTCAAAGGAAGGTTTATCCGTAGTCTCCCACCCTGAACATAATCGCATCCTCAAAGCAGTGTTGAAGGGTGTCAACAGGGCCCAGCGTACAGCTGGAAGGGGTCGTCCAATCACAATGCTTGATCCTGTTTGCGTCACACTGTAACCATGTCATTCTTTGATTGTTATCGGGAGGATTTATCGTGGCAACAGGCACAGTGAAGTGGTTCAATTCGACAAAAGGCTTTGGCTTCATTCAGCCAGACAACGGTGGTGCGGATGTGTTCGTGCACATTTCGGCTGTAGAGCGCGCTGGGCTGCGCGGTCTGGATGATGGTCAAAAGATCAATTACGAGATGGTGAATGACAAGAAATCGGGAAAGATGTCGGCCGATCAATTGAGCGTCGACTAATCGCCATCGTTCGCCGTCCTGTCCAACTGGATTGCATTTTCCGCGCTCATGTCGCTTTCAGTTCTGATGGTGATGGGAAAGGGGGTAGAAGCGATCCGCCAAAATAAAAACGCCAATCCCCATATCAAGGAGACGTCCCTTCGATCTGAGTTCTTTGGCGGAATCTTATCGAAGTGCGCTGGCTGGCCACCATTATGCAAAGTTAAGACAAAAAAGAGCCGGACTGAAAAGCCCGGCTTTAATTGTGAAGGTTAAAAACCTCCAGAGGGGGAACAGCCGACGCGGAAAATTGGGAGGACGACCGCGTCGACTGATTGCAATGTAGGAATGCTGCTTGAGGGTTTCAAGCCAGATTGCGCAAAATCTTCTTTATTCTCAATGTCTTGATGAACAACGTGGGTCGCTGTTCCACCCTCAAAGCTTTGCTACCAGATCAAGACGGCCGGACAAGCTGCCTTCGAAATCTCCAAGGCTCTCGACCAGTGTCCGGCCAAGCGGCGTAGCCATGGTGAGTTGTTGTCGAGATGATTGAGCGTTCCTGTCGGAAAAAGGGAAACGGCTGGTATCGCAATGATAATTTCGAATAGGCGCATGAACCTGCCTGGATCAACTGTCGTCTGAAAGGTAACGGCCGAGCTGGATTTTCAGGTGCTCAACCGGTCGAGAACTTGGATGACCTCTGTCTATGGTGGTACTTCACTGGTAACCTTCCACTCATTCACTGCAAGCTTGGTAAAGGTTTTTTATGCAGGTGGGGTTCAGAACAGGTGTCAGCCTTGATGTGACGCGGTCCAATTGGGACGGTACCGGATATCGCCCTTTGGTTTGGACAGCCTGGTACCCGGCAAATGAAGGATCGACTACTGCTGTCCCCGCCGATGGATCGTGGTTTAGCAAAGAGCCTGTTGCAGCTAACGCACCTGCATGGCGTTCCGATCATGCCCTGCCTCTTGTTCTTCTGTCGCACGGAACCGGCGCTACAGCAGACGCATTGGGATGGCTCGCCCACCGGTTGGCCAGGCAAGGTTTCGTTGCCCTTGCGGTGAACCACCATGGCAACACAGGTTCGGAACCCTACCGCGCCGAAGGCTTCATATGTTTGTGGGAGCGAGCAGGGGATCTTTCTGCCATCCTTGATGACCCTTCCTGGCGAAGTGAGCTCAAAGTCGAGATCGCTGACAAGGCCTTCGTCGCAGGTTTTTCGGCAGGAGCATATACGGCTCTTTTGCTTTTGGGTGCACGTATCACATTTTCACAGTTCGAACCAGACAATCCGGTGAGGAGCCCGATCCGTGGACCCCGCGAGTTTCCCAACCTAGCTGACGAGCTGCCGAAGCTTGATCAGAATCCGGTATTCCGGACATCTTGGGAGCGAAGACAAAACGATTTTTCTGACAGCAGGATCGGGCGCGCAATCGCAATTGCTCCGGGCCGGTCCCTTCGCGGTTTCTCACAAAGCAGCCTGCAAGCCATAAAAGAACCCGTTCTGGTTCTGGCTGGTGACAAGGACACTGTCGCACCGCCGAATGAATGCTGCCGCTGGCTGTACGAAAACATCCCCGGCTGTGATTGTGAAATTCTTGGTGGTGGCGTTGGCCACTATACCTTCCTTGGAGAAGGATCAGAAATCGGCCGCGGGGCCGCACCAGAACTCTTTCTCGATCGCGAGGAATTGAGGCGAAAAGCGATCCACGATCAGGTCGCCGAGCAGGCCGCGGCGTTTTTCTTGTGAACCACCACGGCATGAAATGAGATCTCCGGATATTGGAGCCGAAAAAAATGACGATCAAGGCAATTCACCACGTTCAACTCGCGATGCCAGCTGGACAAGAAAACGCTGCCAGAGCCTTTTACGAAGGATTGCTGGGTTTGAACGAAGTAACCAAGCCGTCAAACCTTGCTGCCCGCGGAGGATGCTGGTTCGAAAACGGTGGTGTCAGAGTACACCTTGGCGTAGAGGCGAATTTCGCGCCAGCCAGGAAAGCCCATCCGGGTTTCGTCGTCGATGAACTTTCCAGTATATGCGCAACTTTGGAGAAAGCGGGCTTCCCGACTATTTCAGATGAACCACTGGAGGGATATTTGCGAAAGTATGTAAGCGATCCTTTCGGCAATCGTATCGAACTCATGCAGATCGCAGCGGCCTAGATGAGCGGCAGAGTTTCATCACGGATGCCACGAATTCCCTGGTGATTTATTGATGCGTCGATGGCAGATTTGGAAGATTGACCTTGCTCGTCCGGAATTAAATTACCGTCTGTTCCTGGCGAACATCTTAACCGGAATGCTGCTGGCAGGTGCGGCCCTCATAGGAACTTTGTGAATATATCCATTCAAGCAGAACGCCAACGCGAAGCTGTTATAGTCCTCACATTCGTCCAAGGTTGCTGATGCGTATAATATTAAGTTTCTCGGTTGTTCTCCTTACCATCCTCTATGGAGGAAATCTGCGCGCACAGCCTTGGGAAAGTGCTGATCCGGCGTCTACCGGCTGGTCTGTTGAAGGTTTAAAACAGGCTCAGACCTATACCGCCAGCCTGAAACCAACGGCAGCCATGGTGGTGCAAGACGGTAAGGTGATTGCCGCTTGGGGCGATGTTTCCCGCAAGGTGAATGTCGCATCGATCCGAAAAAGCTTGTTGAGTGCTCTTTTTGGGATCGCTATTTCTGAGAGGCGGATAAACCTCGGAACCACACTTGCTGAGCTCGGCATTGACGACAGGCCACCGTCACTCACCGATGCGGAGAAGCATGCCACGGTGCGCGATCTGCTCATGGCGCGATCCGGAATCTACCATCCAGCCGCCTATGAGACCGGCGACATGCGGCGCAACAGGCCCGAGCGCGGCAGCAAGCAGCCCGGTTCGTTCTGGTGGTACAACAACTGGGACTTCAATGCTCTCGGAACAATCTACCGGCAGCAAACCGGCGAGGATATTTTTCAGAGTTTTGCGCAACGCATTGCCGCGCCGATTGGCATGGAGGATTTTTCTCCAGCAGACGGCCGCTACGTAGCCGAACGCCAGTCGGAGCATTCCGCGTATCCGTTCAGCCTCAGCGCCAGAGATGCCGCGCGTTTCGGCCAGCTTTTTCTCAATGACGGCCGATGGAATGGCAAGCAGGTCATTCCCGCTGCGTGGGTAAAGGAGTCGACGACAGCCTATTCGCGCACGGAACGGGGCAGCATGGGGTATGGCTATCTCTGGTGGACGCTGAACCCGAAAGTGTTCGGCCCCGGTGCAGCGCTCGCATCGGGCTATGGTGGTCAAGCTATCGCCATCGTGCCGTCAAAGCGTCTGGTCGTCGTGCAGATAGTAGATACCGCGCAGAACGCCAAGGGTATGCGGACAAGCCATTTCATCAAGCTTTTGCAGCGCCTTGCCGTTGCAGCACCCTAACACGCAGATATGGGAGGATTGGCGCGGACGGAAGATTGGTTCAATGGGTGGAGCATTGCTGCATCAACGCTGCTTCACATAGGTTTATGCGTCCTCCTATTGCACTTGTTCGCTCCTCCAAAAATATCTTCCCAGCAGGAAGAAGAAGGTGTTCAGGCGGAACTGCCGCGACAGCTTTCGCTTCCCGAGAGGACAGAGGTCGTGCCGGACAAGCTTGAGGAGAACGCGGCTACACCCACAGTACCGCAAGAGCCCCAGCCTCATGATGAAACGCGGGCGATGGTGAAGCCATCTCATATGTTGTCCGAAAAGATACTTGCCGATCCGCGGAGCCGGAAGTCCCGGAGAGAACTGGCGACCCTTGCATCCGGCGATCAAATTGAGCAGCTCTGTAATCTCGAAGCCATGGCGCAGGTCGGGGCATGGAGCAAAGAATTTCGGCCTGAGCGCGTCATCGCCTATGCATTGGCAAACCCCAACCTGACAGCAAGCACGTTTTCAGCGGAAGGGGCGGCGCTGCACAGCAAACGGGAATCGTACAGGCTCCGCTTCAAATGCGAATTGACGCCTGATCACAAGAAGGTGGCGGCCTTTGAATTCCTGGTAGGCGACCCCATCCCGAAGGAGGACTGGACCGAGTACAACCTTCCCGATGAGGACGGGTCGCTTGATTGAGATCGATCACGAGTGGAGAACAGCGATTCCTCATCCAAATGCGGCACCGATAAATCGGACGAATCTTAATGGTGGCAAAACTCATGAAGTTTGAAAAGCTTGCGCAAGGGTGATCATCCCTACCTTCAGAACGCAGTCCGGTTGGGTTGTTCATGGGAAAACCGGAAGTGGCTGGCTTCGCAGCGCTAGCGGAAAGTCCAACGGAATAAGCCTGCGGGATGGTTCGTTGGCTGGGCGGAACGTCAGGGTCGTGTCCCGCAATGCGGTCAATCCCGACGCTTGCAATTCAATCAACCCAAATCGTCTGGAAAGGTAAGAGGTCAGCTAAAATCGCGGCTCAGGGGTGAGAAGTATGCCAGGGCCAGAATCGCACCCCACAATGTTGCCGACAGTTGCAACAAGGCCGTTCCGAAACCGGACGAGAGCGAA
Organism: Phyllobacterium sp. K27; assembly: GCF_054796155.1. Taxonomy (NCBI): domain Bacteria; kingdom Pseudomonadati; phylum Pseudomonadota; class Alphaproteobacteria; order Hyphomicrobiales; family Phyllobacteriaceae; genus Phyllobacterium; species Phyllobacterium sp. K27. Next base: position 198,132 of record NZ_JBTWND010000004.1, read on the forward strand.
GGGCCGAGGAATGGTAGAGCGACGAATATAATGATGGTCATACAGGCTCCAAACCATCGTCCCCATTTCCTGAAAAAGAACAGAGCCACTGGCGGAACAACGATCGCAGCCAATGATGCTGCTGCAAGGGGTAAAAAAATCACTGGATTTACAGCAAAAGGAGGCAAAGCCTCCGTGGCATACGCTGCTGCAAGTTCCTCCGAAACTTGTGCAGGGAAGTAAACGGCGTCAACGGCTGTGGCGGCGAGCGTCGCAATGTAGCAAAGTATCAGAATGCGGAAGCGCGCTTTTGTCATAGCATAATCCATTGCAATTATTTTTATCTCCCGGTCGGCACTCGTTATGGTCCGGTTTTTTTGAAAGAAAGCTCACCTTATCCAAACAACCGCCCGTCAGTCTGAAGTCGTATCCGAGGGAAACGATCTTGCCGCTTTTGTGAGCCTTCGATGTAAACGATCATCGGTCGATGTCTCGTTCAACGCGGCTTTTATGGCTTTCTGCCCGGTCTTTCGCATCATCACGAGGCCAAAGATTGCTGCCTCACTGACCTTTTCATCATCAGTTCTCTTCAGGATGGCTATGTAAGCGGATGACAACCGCGGATCGTTCTGAAAGCGGTTGTTTATTCTCCTCATCAAATCAGTGATCTCATCCGCATCGTTGGAGGCCTGGAGCACGGCAAAAAGTTGTTTTCCCCCAGGTTCACCGGTTGCTAACAGTGCGGACACAAGCTCACCTCGTTCCTCTCCCCTGTGAGCCCGCTCGAATGCGCTGGCAAGAGCGGCGGCAACGCGCTCGCTGCCGTCGGTCTGTTTCCTCACTTTACCGGCAGCGAAACTCAATTCGACTTCTGTTCGCGCGGAAGCGAGGTCTTTCAAGGCAGATTCCAGCAAATCGTCGCTTTTTATGCCGGCCCTGTCGAGTGTTCGCGCAGCCGACTGGCGGGCGCCTTCATTGTCGGATTTAAGCAAATCCTGCAATTTTGCAATCGAGCGTTCGTTGAGTTCCGTATCGGCGAGCAAATGCGCCAGATCGCCACTGAACCTGTCATTGGTACTGCTGTAGAAGGCATTTAGAACGAGTGGTAGCGCCTCTTTTCCCTGATAAACGACCGCTGCGGATGTCGTGGCACGCAAGGCCTCGTTTTCCGTTCGCTCCAGCAGGGCAAGCAATCCCGGGCCGAATTCGGCCGGGTGGGGAGCTAAAACGCTGAAATTGGCAAGATTGGCTTCAAGTTGCGGATTTCTGGTCTCAAAAAGCAGTTTTCCCGTGAGAGAGACCAGCTCAGGCGGCAACTCGATTGCTTCACGTTTGAATTTCATCGGACCAACAATACTGGCGAGGAGATAGGTGAGCTCGATGCGCTCATCGTCATCCTTCGCTGTAGCAAGGCGTTTTGTCAGAGCCGGCAGAGCATCGCGGCCAAGAGCAATAATACTGCGCGTTGCAGCTAAATATGTTTCTTCGCTTTGGGCAGACGCCATCGCATCAAAAGCGTTCTGAACAGACGTTTCAACGGTGTCAGCCCAGGAGGGAAGGCTCGTGGATAGAAATACGGCAACCAGACAGGCGGGTAAAAAGGGGGGTTTCATAGTATGTGGGCGTTCCTGAATTTGAATTTTCCGAGAGCGGTGATGTGTAGCGAAAATCTCTGCGATCATTTCTATGGTCCAAGTTATCGAACTTAACGGTCATTGCGGTGCCACAAGGCGATGACCCAGAATAGTCCCGCGACAACGGCGCCATGAGCCGCCATCGCTGCAACACCAAGAATAATGAACGCCGGGGCTTCGTGATATCCTCTATCAAACGCGACCATCACACAGCACACGAATAATCCAAGCCCGGCGCCGCCCAGAACCACAGCCTTCAAACTCAGCCACCCGAGATATCGGGCGACGAAGAATGCGGGTATTCCAAGGATTAATGCGACTGGGTAGCTGAACATAATAATCGGAAAGCCACGGAATCCTCCCATGAGGAGGACTTGCAACACGCCGGACGCCAGTGGTGACAAAGCAAAACCGGCGATAATCCTTGCACCACCTATCACGACCCTACCCCGGAGTGCCCGTCTGGTGACCATTCGAGAGCCAGCAGGACCGTGACGCAAACGATAAGCATCCCGCCACTGGGGACGAACGAAAAAGATGTAGCCAGTTTCAGCATGCCAAGTCCTGCGCATACCAGGATCTGAATACCGGCCACCACCATCAGGATCGATCTGATATCACCGCGGGCGATATCAGGCCGGACGATCGAAATGAGCCGATGATAGGCGTAGACGAAAAGTGGAATGAGAGTAGCGGATAACGCCAGAGCTACTACGTTCAGTAGCCATGGGGCGCCGGACAGCAGTTCGGGGAGAAGGACAAAAGGAACGGCAATCAGATAGCCCGCAAGGGTATTGGCGAGAAATGGCGGCCAGAGCAGAACCGCCAGCGAAAGGGTCGGGCCCGCTTCACCATGCTTTCGGGATAGCAGCCTGTTAGCGACAACAATCATTGCAATCGCAAGAACGATGGCAATGACGGTAATCAGCCAGTCCACGACAGAGACCGCACCGAAGCGAGTCAGCTCGAACGAGGCAACGAATTCGCCTGGCAGTGCCCCGAGCAGAGGAATCGCCAAGAGCAACCAGACGCCATTCCCCAAGTTGGGTAAGCGCACCATGTCGGCCAGCCAGATCATCACCACAGAGGCACCCACGAACGATGCGATCCCAGCGACCATTACCCTGGGAGAGCCATCCACGAGCTCCATGGCCGCAAGCGCGCTCAAGATGCCGTAACCCTGTATGGCGGTGAGAAGGAGGACGATGGACTTGATGACCACGCTCATTCGGAAGGTATTGCCCGAAGAGACCGCCTGCCAGCGCGCTAAAGGGGGAAAGACCAGTTTCGCGATCTCCGCATAGGCGAGCACCGTGAAAAATGGAATGATCCCAAGGGCAAAGATCGAGAACCGCGCCATCGCACCGTTGGATGAGTAGGCCAACTGCTCGACCAGAGCAGCGGCATCGATGCCGGGCAATGGAATTCGCGAGCCGACAAGAACAACGACGACCGCCAACACGAGCGGAGTAACTGCTTGCCATAGCGAGTTCGCTGGCTTGGCGTGCGAAAGAGAATCAAAATTCATAAGAATGATCTTATTCGATTGTCACTTTGCCTTTATAGGCGAGATGAGGAATTTAACAAAATCAAAGGCGTCCTTTGTCCCTAAATCTGATATTTTGCCTTTAAATTCGAGATTCTTGCCCCTAAACCTGAGACAGGGTTCACAGGGGCGTTTGCGGCTGGCTGCGATGGATAGGGAAGGGGACCACGCCGGGGCGATTGGTGCTGAAGCAGCGCGGAGAGCGGTGACCTTGCGCCCCACTTGTTCAGGCGACCGCTTGCTTGTGACCGTCGACCGGATCGCTCGACAGATTGAGAACCGACGTCACGCCTCGACATCAAATACCATCGAACGAACTTGATTGTCGTCTCGTATTTAAGGGCAAAGAATGGCGTTTGTCGACGCCAAACGCGACAAATCTCGGAATTAAAGGCAAAGCGACAGCCGCTGGTGGCAGGAGCCTTCGTCAGGCGAATACATGCGAGGCGTCGGCTCGGTTCTGGATGGCGACACCCCAGTGACCTTCGAGCACGAAATGATGACTGTGGACGAGCACCGGCATCTGCGCATGGTCATCTATTTCCCGGTTGCGGGTCGCTGGAACCGCGCGTGAACTAGCTTGTCTGGCAGGGGTCAGAACAAAACCTGTCTGTCGATGAAGCAACGTTACATCAAACTTCAGATTAGGGCGAGATGCATCTTCAAGGTACTGTCACATTGATCTTCCGTAAACGGAAGGGTGGTAGTTATCCCGGATGACCCAGACATCCCCGACGTACAAGAACCATCGCTTCCCCATCGAAGTTGTCGCCCGGACGATCTGGCTCTACTATCGTTTCAATGTCAGTCTGCGCGAAGTCGAAGAGCTGATGCTTGAGCGCGGCATTGTCGTTTCTTATGAGACAATCCGGAGATGGTGTCGCAAACACGGTGCTGACTACATACGCCGCTTACACCACAAGCCAGCTTCACAGAATGACGTCTGGCATCTCGATGAGCGTGTGCCGCGAGGCACCCACAGCAATGTGGGAGCCGAGCTGCACGGAAGATGAGGGTATGGCCCCTCGAAACCGACCGTCAGGGGTAGGTTTCAAACCACTGCAAGCTGTGACGGTAAAGAGCCGTGGTGGTGAGCGTTGTAGAAAAGGCGGACGTTATAGTCCGTCAGGTGAGGTTTAGAGAGACGAGCGCAAGCGAACCGCTGATGACGTGTCGAAAAGTGCAAGATGATGTCGAAACCGGGAGGAATTCGTTAGCCCGGGACGAGTCTGGGGGGCGACCTGATTTCTGCCCAGGCGGCATCCGGCATAAAGGCGGCGTGACTCTTAACCAGGCTTTCGTGTGGAACGCGGGAACCTGTCGCTCCGATGTTAAGGGAGAAACCCAAGCAGGCGGTCCCTGCGAGGGTGAGATTACCAAAGCGGAGCACAGGGGCGGAGCAGCCCGTAGTAGTGCTGAAGGTCCTGTAATGGGGCTGGAGCGAAGGGGTTGCGTTGTTCAGCTCTGGAGCAAGGACAACCGGCGACGGGAGGATCCTCGTGGATAGAGCAAAGCCGTATACGATTCCGAAAAGGGAGGTGTGGGAAGCATATAAGAGGGTTAGAGCCAACCAAGGAGCGGCTGGTATTGACGGCCAGACGATTGCGGACTTTGAGGCTGATCTTACGAACAACCTGTACAAGCTCTGGAATCGGCTGGCGTCGGGCAGCTACTTTCCGCCGCCGGTGCGGCGGGTCGACATACCCAAGAGCGATGGGAAGACGCGCCCGCTGGGCATACCTACGGTCGCCGATCGCATTGCGCAGATGGTGGTCAAACGCCATCTGGAACCAGAGGTGGAACCTAAATTCCACCCGGATTCCTATGGGTATCGGCCCGGCAAATCGGCGCTCGATGCGATCGACGTGGCCCGGCAGCGATGCTGGCGTTACAACTGGGTTCTTGATCTTGATATCAAGGCTTTCTTTGATAGCATCGAACCGGATCTGCTGATGCGGGCCGTGCGCAAGCACACCGATTGCCCGTGGGTGCTTTTATACATCGAACGATGGCTAGAAGCGCCAGTGCAGATGCCGGACGGAAGTCTCGTCGCCAGAGAACGGGGAACGCCACAGGGCGGGGTGATCAGCCCCCTCTTGGCAAACCTCTTTCTTCACTATGCGTTTGACATGTGGATGTGTCGGAATTTCCCGGACATTCCGTTTGAACGGTATGCTGACGACGCGATCTGTCATTGTCGGACCGAGGATCAGGCGATGGCGCTTCAGAAAGCTCTGGACGCGCGGTTTACTGACTGCGGGCTGACGCTTCATCCTGACAAGACTAAAATCGTCTACTGCAGGGATGAAAGTCGGCGAGGTACTCACCCGGTCTACAAGTTCGACTTTCTCGGCTACACTTTCCGGCCGAGACTTGTGAGCAAGAAGGCCGGGGGCATGGGTGTTTCATTCGGTCCTGCGGCCAGTCCGACGGCGCTCAAGGCGATACGGGGCACCATCCGTAGTTGGTCCTTGCATCTTCGCAGTGACAAGGCTCTCGATGATCTGGCACGGATGTTCAACTCGTATATCCGCGGCTGGATCAATTACTATGGTCGGTTCTGTCCTTCAGCTCTCCAACCTACGCTCTGGAGCATCGAACGATACTTGGCTCGATGGGCTTCGGGAAAGTACAAGTCCTTACGTAGACACAAGCGGCGATCCCGACATTGGCTTTTGCGCATCGCGCAGCGCCAACCTCGGCTGTTCGCCCATTGGCCTCTGCTTCATGGATACGGCAGAACAATGGGAGCCGGATGATGCGAGAGTATCACGTCCGGTTCTGAGAGAGCGTGGGGGTGAAACTCCCCCGCGCCACTCGCCTTGCGGTGCGCATCAATGGCAAGCGATGCTGGTTGTGGCGGGCTGTCGATCAAGATGGTTGTGTTCTTGACGAGATCGTGCAGAACCGCCGCAACACCAAGGCTGCCAGACGTTTGCTGATGCGCCTGCTGAAGAAGCAGGGTATGTTGCCGAAGCGGATGATCACGGACAAGTTGCGCTCATACGGTGCGGCAAGGCGTCAGTTCATTCCAGGCGTCGAGCATCGCTCGCACAAGGGCTTGAACAATCGAGCCGAGAACTCGCATCTGCCGTTTCGAAAACGGGAGTGAATGCGCCAGGGCTTTCGTTCAATCGGAAGTTTACAGCATTTCGTTTCGCTGTTTTCCGCCGTCCGCAATCTCTTCGTCCCAGATCACACAAAACCTTCAGCCAATCAAATTCGCAATCACCGACAGCAAGCCATGGCTCAATGGAAAGCCGCCAGCGGCCAGATCGTCTGAAACAGTCAGCACGGGACTTGACGCGCTTGTCATTCAAACAAGGTGACAACACCATTGAGCCAGAAGATACGTCTTCGGGATCGCTGCGCGACCCCAGCATGCGATACGCCATGCCGAGGAGCGCCGATCTCGCATCTTGGACGGATGCGAGATCGCGTCATCGCTCGGAGGTCAACGGATCCCCTTGATCCACTGCGGCTGGAGCACTTCCACTTGCGGCGGCCCTTCGAGCAGTGGACTGACTTCCTGCTCGTAATCTGTATAGGCCTGCGATTTCAGGAAGGCGTTTGCTTCCTCAACGCTGTTGTAAACCTGGAAGGCGCAGATCCGGTCGGGATCGCTTCCGAACGAATATACATAGACCTCATGCCCTGCGTTGGCGTCGATCGCCGGCTGCATATGTTTCTGCCATACCTTCTGAACTTCCTCGCGCGCGCCGGGCTTGGTGCGGTGCTGAAGGAAGAGTGCTTGCTTGCTCATGTCGTATCTCCATTTTTCACTAGCGCTCTCGGAGACATCACGATCCCGAAGCAGGAGATGTGACACCTTGGCAACAAAACCTGCATAGCACGCTTAGGCTGCGCGCTACATCCGAAAGCATGCTGACGAGACCATAGAGTTCAGCTTCGAGTTCCTGGACGTCGATGGCTCCGGCGACACACTCGAAACGTTCATGTCCTTCGCAAACGACCTGTGGGATTCCGGCATCGCACCGATCCCGCACAATTTCTTCTGGGTTTCCTGGAACCAAAAGGTGCTTGATGATATGGTCTATACGGCCGCCTTCTGCGAGCACATCCATGGCGAGCAAGACAACAGCGTCATTGCTCTATCCGACCGCGCGGCTCGACGCTGAAACTTATGCAAGAGTTGCCAAAACCCGAACGGCAATACAATGTTGATCATCGACCAGTGATCTAGATGAAATGATGACATAGGGGGATTGTCGCCTTGAAACTCCATCCCACATTGGTGGCGATTCTCGCTTTCTCCGCCCCGGCGGCGGCCGAGACAACAGCGGTCCTTCAGAAAGACGTCGAGGGGCGCAGTCAAATCCTGCTCATGAACTCGATGCCAGACGGCCGCGAAGTGATGCTGATGGCATCGTGCCGGTCTTCCGAGCCGGAACGCATCACGGGGCTTGTCGATTTGGGCGCCGGTGCGAAGTGGGACCCGGTCGGTGAGGAAGTTACATTCACCCTGGATGGCCTATCGATTGGCCGCGAAATGATGACCAACCAACATTTTCTTATCCTTCCTGGAGAAGAAGGCAACGACACTTTTCGTGCCATTCTGGAGGCCGATGAAGTGACAGTCACAGGACCCGAGAATGTATCGGCCTCGTTCTCTTTGGCAAACGTCAAGCGGCACATCGAAGCGTTCAAACCGCTCTGTGCGAGCTGACATGCAGTTCAACGCGCGGATAATTGGGTTGTGATGGGGTTGTCTTGTCTTATGACTTTCCAGGCCGTTTGGTCCAGTAAGAGATGTCCGATCCGGGATGGCTCGACTCACGTCCCGGCAGGGACGTTTCGGCGTTCAGACGTTGAACGCTATACGGATTTAGGTTGCGGCTCCCGCATTCGGATTAAAGAACTCACCAGTCTTCAGCATTGTGTGCATGATCACCGAAAGTTTGCGCGCCACAGCCACGGCGGCTCTTTTGAAGCCTATCCGTTCCCGGAGCTGAAGCCCCCATGTCCGCAAGTAACTCTCCTTTGAGCTACGTGTCAGAATGACCGACGCCGCTTCGTAGAGAAGCCCACGTAAATGGCGGTCGCCGCGTCTGGATATATGGCCATCGTAATCGACTTCGCCGGATTGGTAACGGCGCGTCGTGAGGCCTATCCACGCGCCTACAGCTCGGGACTTCCTAAAATTGCCGGGATCTTCGATGGCAGTAGCGAAGGAGGTTGCAGTGATCGCGCCCACGCCGGGGATGGACATGAGTATACGGCAGGCTTGGCTCTGACGGGCGTCCGCGAGCAGTTGGCGACCGAGCTCTGCGGCACGAGTACGAAGGCCCAGCCAGGCATCCAGCATCGGCAGCACGATATCAGCAAGATCCTTATGATTGATAAGAAGGCTGCGAACGTTCTTCTCAAACGTGCTTCCCTTACCTGCGGGAACGACCAGACCGAAAGTCTTCATGATGCCACGGATTTGGTTGGAAAGCTCAGTGGTCATTCGGACCAACCGGGTGCGTGCCGCGACAAGCGTGCGGGCTAACATGCTGTCGAAACCTTTCACCCGCACTTCACGAAAGAATCCAACTTCTGCCAGGTGTGCCAAACCATCGGCATCATTTGCATCTGTCTTGTTCACCGCCATATCGAGTGCTGCTTTGGCGTGACGGGCATCGATGCAAATGGCCGGCAGCCTCTCGGCGTGTAGTGCATGATAGAACCATATCGACAAAGGCCCTGTTTCGAAAACTACCCGTTTTACCGTTGGTGCCCGCTTGCGGATAAGTTCGGCAATGACGGCGGGATCAGAGGCGCACTTCACACGGCGCTGACGGCGTTGGCACCGGCAGCCGAGACGTTCAAACGCGGACGTGATTTTGCGGCGTGGCTCGGGCTCACACCACTGCAACATTCCACAGGAGGTAAACAGCGACTTGGCAGAACATCGAAGATGGGGGAACGAACCTTGCGCCGCTTGCTCATCATCGGAGCGAGTGCCGTTGTACGGTGGGCAGCACGAAAGGGAGCCGTGGCAGGATCGTGGCTGGCGAGTATGCTCAAACGCAAACCGCCCATGCTGGTGAGGTTTGCCCTTGCCAACAAGATGGCTCGTATCGTCTGGGCTTTGATGGCCAAAGGTGGAATTTATCGAGCTCAGATCGCGGCAGAGTAACCCTGCAACGATCGTGAGGCTGTCGGAGGTGTAGGAAGGTCAGATGGAGGATATGGCGTAACGGTCGACGAGACGAGATCGGGAAAACCAGATTGCAACAAAGTGCCTTGAGCACGCGGTTGTGAATTGGACCCGGTCTGCGAACTCCCATATAGGCCCGCGGCATGTTGAACGCTGCATCAGGAGGCCGGATACATGTCAGCACCCGACTACACGCAATATCTCTTCTAAAAGATTCTTCTTGCCCCCATCGGGGCGTCCATACATGTTGCAAAGTTTTGAAACTGGCTAGAGAGTACCTTACCTCATGATACATTTCAGGCGACGACTGCCTCGAACTGCTCTTTGAGAGTAAGTACGCGGCTGTAGGCAAACAGGCCTTGCTGTTTGCGCATCATGTGAACCAGTTCAACCCCTGCCAGGGTGATGCTGGCTGAAGCTTCTGACTTGAAACCCAGCATGGACCGGATGCGTCTTTTGACACGGCGATGATCCTGCTCAATGCCATTGTTCAGATATTTGCTCGAGCGGATGGCAATGCGTCTGCCGCGCTCTATTCCCTGGCCCTTTAATTGGCCCTCAGTATCACATTGAACGATCGCCGTCCGATTGGTCTGACTGCCATCAATCGTGATACAATCCGGTCGTCCATGTCGGGCCAAAGCCTTGCAAATAAAGCGTTTCGCCGCCTTCAGATCACGATCTTTGCTGAAGTAGAACTCGACGGTATCCCCGTTGCCGTCAATGGCGCGGTAGAGGTACATCCATTCTCCCTTTACCCGTATATAAGTCTCGTCGAAATTCCATTTACGGGTAACGGTGCGCTTTCTGCGATTGAAGCGCTCAAGTAGTCGAGGGCTGAAATAAATGGCCCAGCGATGGATCGTCGAATGATCGAGCTCGATGCCACGTTCAGCCATCATCTCCTTCAGGTCTCGAAGGCTAAGATTGTAGGCCAGATACCATCGTACACAAAGCAGGATTACAGATCGATCAAAATGGCGGCCCTTGAACATCGCGATTTCCCGGTTCGACATTGAACCTTGTCAATCGCACGAATATCATTGACGGAAAGTTTGCAACGGAACCGTACGCTGCTTGGGCTGAGGCGGGCGACACGTTCGATCGGATGCGGCTGAAATCGTTAAGAAAAGACAGCGATCCTGACCCAAAGGCAACTTCGTGGCCAAAAGGGTAAATTGCGTGTCACTCGACAAAGTTACATGTCGATTGCCAAGGTAAATTACGCTTGCCTACAATCTATGCATTCCGCGGTTGCGGTCAAGCTTTTCGTTGCCTGTTGCAGCTGTGTATGGCGAGTCGGTAGTATCGCATCGGTACAACAGTCCATCCGTTTGCTTTCTACATAGACAGCAAAGTGCACAAGACTCAGAAGCATGATGGATTGCAAACATGCCGAAGGGGTGAACTTCAGGCCTCCGGCCATCTGAATCAAGTTTCTTTAAAAAGTATGTCGACCGATTTCTGCTTGCCCATTCCGCCCCAAGCTTGCTGGTCAACGGTGGTGGCCGACTTGGATGAACCAGGTCGCGAAGACACCCTGGGATGCTCACAATAACGAATACTGTGGAGGAAGCTTATGGCTGGTGATTTCTTATGCCTCTGCGCGAAGCTCCTTCGATAGTCTGCTGAAGAGACTAAGAACATTGGCGACCGTTTGAACAGCGTCATTTTAACTTCACTTGAGAACCGTAACCTTCATTGACAAAAAGTGAGCAGCGGGAACCGCATCCAAGTGCCAAAAATGCCTAATTCCCGGTGATCAGTCGTGGACTATGATTCCATAGGGACGGAAAAGGCAGGGCCATGACACATTTGCACCTTCAAGAGCGGTGCCTTGTCCTTGGAGCAAGCGGCGTTCTTGGAATAAATCTTTGCAATATGCTGGTTGCTTGCGGGGCAACGGTGACAGCTTTTGGACGCACCTCACCGCTCCAGGGCGCACTGCATCAGGACGTGAAATGGATATCGGGCCAATTCGACGATGTTCGGTCGCTGACACGCGCCGTAAAGGGTCAGGAGTTTGTTTTTCATTTGATTAGCGGCACGATTCCGGAGGCTTCCAATCGCGACCCGGCAGCTGATCTGGTGACAAACGTTCTGTCCACGGTGCGATTGCTTGAGGTTTGTTGCAGGGAAGGTATCAGGAAGATCATTTTCCCGTCATCGGGCGGGACCGTCTATGGTGTTCCCGACAGCGTTCCGATTCCGGAATCATCGCCAACTGAACCGATTTCCGGATATGGCGTCAGCAAACTCGCAATTGAGAAGTATCTGGCCCTCTTTCATCGACTGCACGGTCTGGATTATCACATCTGCCGAATCTCGAATATTTACGGGCCTTTCCAGCAGGGAAACCGGCAGCAAGGCCTCGTTGCGGCCACAATGCGTCGCGCCCTGCTGAAAGAACCTGTCGAAATATGGGGGGATGGCGAGGTTATACGTGATTTTGTCTACGTCGACGACGTTGTTGCGGCGATGCTTTATGGTTGCTTTTATAGCGGCATCCATAGAGTCATGAATGTTGGGTCCGGAATGGGACTGACTGTAAACCAGGTCGTTCGTGACATCGAGTTGATGTTGGACGACGGCGTGATTGAGAAATTATATCATCCGGGCCGTACGGTGGATGTTCCGGCCAATATCCTCGATACATCTTTAATTCAATCTGAAACCCCATGGCGTCCGATGGTCAGTTGGCACGAAGGTCTGCGTAAAAGCGTCAACTGGATGCGAGGAGGCATTGTTGCATCAGATCCAAACACCGCGCATGAATATTCGGAGCAGGTTCTGAAGCTTCCGATAATGGCATCGGGCAAGCCAGCAACAGTGCAAGAATTTGAAGCTTAGACATGACCAACGGTCAACTGGTTAGATCGGAGTTCATGAGTTGAAACAGGATGTTGCCGACACGAAAGCGGCTGTCATCATTCCAGCTTACGGTCAGCCTTGGCTTACCTGCGAAACGTTGCATACCGCGTTGAATCAGATAGTCGATTTCAGCTATGCCATCGTAATCATCAATGATGGATGCCCGACAAGTGAAACGCACGAGGTTTGCCAAACGTTTGCGGCCTCTTTTCCGGGGCGCATCTTCTATCTGGCAAAACGAAATGGGGGATTGAGTGCTGCACGCAACAGCGGAATCGAGTTTGCGCTCGCTGCATTTCCGCAGCTGGAAGCGGTTTATTTCCTCGACTGCGACAACCGGATCGGTCCTCATCTTCTTCAGCGTCTTCTGAATGCATTGCGTTCTTCTGGGCCGCAAGTTGGTTGGGCTTATCCGGATGTCGGGAAGTTCGGTTTTGCCGAACAAGCGGATACATCCGGCCCATATTCGCCACTGGAGCATTTGTTTCGCAATATCTGTGAGGCCGGCAGTATGGTTTCCCGCAGAATGCTTGATGCCGGAATACGTTTCGATATCGAAATGCGCCAAGGTGTAGAGGACTGGGAATTTTGGCTGCAAGGCATGGAAAAAGGATTTCGCGGGGTCCATGTCGCAGACACGGGCTTTGGCTATCGCAGGCGTGGTGAAAGTATGCTTGTCGCAGCAGAGCGGGACTTTGCGTCCATCAAACGCTACATTCGCCATCGTCACCCACAACTTTATAACCCACGCAATATTCTAAAATTGGAGGCGCGCTCGCGCTCGCGCTATGCGATCTTTCATCCCGATACGGATATGGTCAGCTGCCTGACGGTGGCCGATGACGTGGAGAAGCTTTCCAAGCAGGAATTTATTCTACGTCTGCTACGAGCTGGCCAGCAACCCGCCTATGGCACATGTCCGGGTCAGTTGATTATCATGAACCAATCGCTCTTTGACACATTTCACCTGGACGGAGTGCTTCTGGGCGTCCTGTGGGCACTTGAATGCGCGCTCTCCCGTTCCACCTTTGTTAGCTGCCTGATCCGGCATCGCGCCGCGACGGGTCTCTCCTTTACCTGGACGAAGGGGCTGGGAGCAGACATGGATCAACCGATCGACCTCTGGCCCGAAATAATATTGGCTATAGAGTGCACGGTTCTTGTTCGTCATGCCCTCACTGGGACGACGGACATCCGCCGCGGCGAGATCCAGAGCGGAAAGCAGCATGGCCATGTGCCACTGCGCCTTGAATATTCTGGCGCCGCCATGGCAGTTCATTCCCGCCCGGGCCGCAATGGTTTACAGACATTGTGCCAGGAAATTGCCGAAGTGGCAGAGCTGGAGCAGCACATGCTCTGGAATGCTCTTCCTTTGGATCGTTACCGTGCTCATCCGGCACTGCCGCGTCATGTTTATCCGGAGCTGTTCAATCTCCCTTCTGTTCTTCCTGCAGACGGAGAGCAGGATGGAAGACGTGCTGCGCTCATTCTGAACTCGATGGATGCGAAGAAATTGAGCGCCGCCGAAGAACTCGCGCAAAGCCTTCATTTCGACGGGCTCGCTGTTCATCTTTTCATTTTTGGCACCGTTTGTCCTGATCTTGTTCCAAGGTCCGTGTTTTCGCAAATTATCGTGATGCCGCTACCGCACCTACTCTCCGGAGTGAAATCGGATACCTATCAGGCTGGCTCAATAGCGCGGCTTGAGCCAGTGCACATGAATGATGCCGTGGGCGCCTTGGCAACGTACGATCTGGTGGTCAGCATGGATGGTGGGTTGGCACACTCATTGATGGGATCACTCAAGCGATTGAAGGTGGAGACATGGGCGTTGCTCGGAAGGGGAACTGGTGCCGTTGAAAGTGAAGAGATCAATTCCTGCTCGGCCTTCGAACAGGCATACAATGCCATTATTGTTCCCGATAGCGTCGCGGCACATCTGTGCCGGGCCTTTGGGATTCCAGATACAAGATTGCGCCTCTGGAAGGACGTTCTTAATTCGGCCGATGATTTCGCTCCAGAGGAAATTGCCTGATGCTGCGTGCGCCCTCGTACATGTTGTCAAAACTCTATGATGGCAATCCAAAGGTCATAATTCTGGCTACTGATTCAATCCAAATCAGTGCTGGGGATTTGCTGGATCACTATGTATTTCAACTGACCGAAGGCGGTCACTTTGCTCTGCAAGAAAATGAAGACCCTTCTGGAGCGGGCGTTTTGTCCCTCGATCTGCCGCCGTCAAATGTATGGGCGTTTTGGGTTCCTGGTTCAATCAGCGACACATCGCTCGAACAATTGAAGACATGGTGCTCGGATACCGGGAGCAAAGATTTTGACGCTCCCATCATAAAAGGAGGACGGGACGCACTTGTGGAGGGGCTGCTCGCTCGGTCGCGGCAAGAAGTGCAAAAGTTGGCAAACGCCAACGTTGCCTTGATGCGAGACCTCGCAGCCCTGCGTGAGAGCTGGGTAAGCCACGTCCGGATCCCGGCAGCGGTTCAGGAACTCCTTACGAATTTGCGCCTTGCCTCGCCGCGGTTGATCTTCAACAACTCTGAAGCTTCGAATGACAGGGCGATATCGGTCGGGCCATTTGACCCGTCATGTATCACCCAGTCACTACCAGTGGGCGCACGTGGGCTGCTCGGATTTGACCTGAATGTGACCAATGTAGGGACTGGACAAGGGATTTTATTTACGCAGTTACTGGCGCGTGACACAGGCGCGGTTTTGGCAAAAGGGCAAATACCGTTTGATACCCTTTGTCCCGGCTGGCTTCCATTTCGGTTGCAGAGCGCGTCTGCTGCTGCATCGCATGCAGTGGAGCTTCATGTTTGGACGGAGAGCGAAAGCGGAGCAACACCGCCGCAGATCGGGGTCGTTTCACCAGGCTTGTTGTCGAAGTTCGGTCTTAACCACACAGCAGAAGTGGCAGGAAGCTCCAAAGGTCCTCAGATGCTGGCGTTGCGACTATGGGGCGGGCTGCCTGGCATAGAGATTTTCACGTTGAGTGGAGAACTCCTCAATCAACCGTTGGCTGCGTTTGCAATGCCGGTGCCAGATTCGCTTCTCAAATCCGTTACATTAACGCGTGAGTTAGCGGCACCTTACCCCGTTTTCGGTTACATGGAGCACGGAAAGGTGCTCCTGCGCCCCCTTAAGGCACTCCCTTCGGCAGCCGTGATAAGGCTGCCTGCAATCCGCGGCCTTGTCGAGATCTCTTGTGAAGCCTTCATCGATGATCGACGCTGCGAAACGCGCGGTTTGGGTGCTCGCATCGTGGTAACTTCCAAAGGGATATCAGCGGATCAAGCTGAAAAGGGTGAAGGGGTCCTTGCAGCTACAGACTGGACTGAGTTGAACGAACCGCTAACGGTATCAAAGCTGATGGTACGATTTACGGACGTGCAAAACGAGCCGGTCGACATGCATCTTTTTACGCGTTTGCCGAAACCAGGGACCGTGCCACCGTATGGACGCATTGTATTCAAGCAGTTTGTAACAGAAGTTCATGCTGGCTCAGCTTGGGACATGCCCCCGATCATGCTGCGCGAGTCACGAGTAGAAGTGAAGAGTGAAAGCCCATGAATTATGGTGCGATGAAGCATTGGGGACTTTCTTGGTTACACCAAGATACATTAATGGCGGTCTAGCCCACCCATGATCGGCCAAACGAACCTCCGAACTCCGTTCTGTTCCGAAAAAGTTTGAGGGACAATTTCAACCAACTGCCATTGAGAAGCCGGCAATGTCGATAGAGCGATAAGATGTCCAAGAAACCAAAACATGACCCTGTCCATTTCGTTGAAATAACGGTCGTCAAGGATCAACATCGCCAATCTGTTGTTGTCCGGCCCGAACAAATTAACGGAGTCTATCTCCGCTTGATTAATCGCACTGACGACAGGGAAACGGACACGTTTTGCGTAACTGTGTCGGTAAATAAACAGGAATACGAGATAGGATGCGAGTTAAGAGAATCCGCATTCAAGGTTGCAAGAAAAGTTGCAGATCTGGCCCTGCTGGCAGCGATACCGGCTACCATTTCCCCCTTGGACTAGGTAAACGGTTCCGCGCATTGCTATCAAAAGTGGTCTAGTTCGTTTCCAACAACCGTTTAAATAGGGCTAGCGATGAGCTCGTTGGAGAATCTGATTTCCTGGTCTCCGGCAATTCAACTGGCGCGGTCTGCGGACATCGAGTCCTGGCTATTAAATAGTCGAAGAAAGCTCATGTTGTTCGGCCAAGGAAAGAGGTAGATCAATGACTGTTCCACTCTATATTATCACCGGCGCGATGGCTGCCGGCAAGTCGACTATCGCAAGAGAGCTTGTGCTGCGCTTCGAGAAATCCGTTCATGTAGGCGGTGACACGTTTCGGCGAATGATTGCGAAGGGCGGTGTCACTCCGGGTCCCGTGCTCGACCGCGAAGCTATCTCGCAGCTTCATCTGCGACAGGATATTGCCATGGACGCAGTCCGAAGATTTGTGGGAGCAGGGTTTGTCACGGTCTATCAGGACATCCTTGTCGGAAGAGACTTTATTCGTGTCACCCAAGGGTTAGCCGATCTCGCGCCACGTATCGTGGTGCTCAATCCCACTGCCGAAACCCTTGCCCAGCGCGATGCCGATCGGCACAAGACTGGCTATGGCGATCACTTTCATCCAAATGTTCTGGTTAAGGCGCTACAGTTAGAAACGCCCAGAGAAGGGCTATGGCTGGACACCTCAAAAATGACAGTTGAAAATGTGCTCGAAGCAATACTGAAGAACTGGTAGCTTGTGACCCGCTGCAATACCCGGATGTTGTGCAAAATACACCGCCTTAACCGCTCCTTTTTACGGATCACGCAGCGGTTCGGGTTCTCCGTCGCGTCTAAAAATGCGGCATCCTGCACCGACTGCAGTTTTATAAAGAGGATCACCCTTTTTGATGCCCGCCCATTTGGAATGGACGTTGCCGATAGTCAGGCAGGTTTCGTGCCGGGCGTCTGCGTGAGCCAGATTGTCGACGTAACGGTCTGCCAGTGCCATACAGTTCCGGAAGTACAACGAATTTTGGCTGATGTTCTGTTGGACTGGGATGCTGTCGCTCAGGCCGAGCAGGAGTTCTGCACAGGCCTCGACCACGGTCGCGTTGCTGGGCAGTTCCGGAATGAAGATCTCGTGTTCTGCCGTGACAAAACCCTGCATTTGGTTGTTTGCAGGGGTGCACTTCACAAAAGGTCTGGGAACGCCGACATCATCGAAAATGCGATAAATGAGTTCCTTCGCCCGTGCGAAAGAAATCTGCCTGCGTATTAGCCCGATGCGATCCCGCCAAGCGGACACCAGTTCCACAACCAGATCAGTTTCCTCTAATTGCTCGTTCATGCTTCCTTGGTTAGTTCAATCAATGGCCTGCCCGGACCAACGTTAGAATCGCCTTCAAGACATATAACAATTGTGTAAAACTCTGATGACGGTTCTTGCTCCAGCTCAAACATCGCCGGTGATCACGTAGAGTCTGCGGGTTGCTGGCATTCTCAACGAGAATTCAAACTTCGTTCTGGCCATTACCGGGGGGGTCGAGTGACAGTGCCAGCCTGCAAAAAACTAGCAGGAATGTTTTTGTTCCAAGCGCAATTAGGAAATTGATATCAGGCGCTGGAAGAGAGCATGACATCGAAGTTCCAAGCCCGAAACGATCGCAGCGCCAACCGGGCTTGTTGAGTTGACGCTGCGATCAGCCAGCTCAGGGGTGCTGACAAGGTTATTAAACTGAACTTGTGTGACAGGTCCAAGTCAATGACCGTACTTCAATGCGGTTAGGTAATAGCGCCCATCGGCAAAGCGAGGCCCGGTTCAACCTGATTCCTACTACAGATATCCCCGAGCCTCTAAACCAGCCTGGCTCGGGGGGCTGCGCGCAACATCTTGCAGGAGTTCGGAGTGAAGGGGGCGCCCGTCCCGGTCGAACGTATTATCAAGGCGAGAAACATCGTGCTTCAATATGCGCCGTTGGAAGACGATTTGTCTGGAATGGCGTTCATAAAGGACGGTGTAGGCATCATGGGCGTCAACGCGTTGCATCATCCCAATCGCCAACGATTTTCGGCTGCGCACGAACTCGCGCACCATGAACTACACGCTCATGAGATTAGGAAGGCGGTTCACGTCGACAAGGGATTTCGCGTGCTGCTGCGAGACGATGTTTCCTCGCAAGGTGTGGATCCCCAGCCAACGCATTTGCATCTGAGCTGCTGATGCCGCGCAAGTGCGCTTGATGCGGGCGGACTGGACATAGAGGATGACGCTGGAATTGAAGCGCTTGCGCGGAAATTCCGAGTTAGCGCTTCGGCCATGCGATTTCGTTTGAGCGGGCGTTTCTAATCCGGGGGTGGGTTGATGGGTTTCGTCTTCTTCGACACAGAGACGACGGGATCTCAATGAGATCGATCGGTTCGAGGCGCGTTCGCGCCTGCTTCCACATGTCGTTCCTCATCCGAACACTTTGCTCACAAACAGCCTGCCCATTGTGCGGCTCACTGATGAGGCACTGCCTTCGTACTATGAGATGGTCTCGTCCATTCGACAGAAGCTGTTATCGTGGTCTCCCTCGATATTCGTCGGCTATAATTCCATTCGTTTCGATGAGGAGATGCTCAGGCACGCTCTTTTTCAGAATCTTCATTCGGCCGATATCACAAGCAGTCACGGCAATTGTCGTGCCGATGCTTTGGGTTTGGTGATGGCTGCCGCGGCGCTTACACTGTGCGGGCCGTTGCGGGCATGATCCACATGATCGGTTTACTTGCGCCAGATCAGCTCAATCTCGGCGGCCATGCTCTGCGTTCCTATAAGCAGGCTAGCGACGAGCGTGACCTCAGCGTTGCTTGGCATTTTTCCAAAGTGTCGGGCGCACGCGATGTTCCTATCAAGTTTCTGGGTGTCTGGGATACAGTTGCGTCGGTGCTGGTGCCACGGAAGGATCGCGTCCTGCCTCAGCTGCTGATGCTGCCGTATACGCGAACCAATCCGAGTGTTGAAATCTTCCGGCACGCGATGGCGATCGATGAACACAGGCGCATGTTTCGCCTCAATCGCTGGATAGAACCGCAACCCTTCGTCGCCGATCCCTTTGACACCTCTGCACCGGACAAGCAACAGGATATCAAACAAGTCTGGTTCACAGGCTGCCATTCGGACATCGGGGGAGGGTACGCCGAAAGCCAAAGCGCTCTTTCCAAATTTCCGCTCGACTGGATGATTGACGAAGCAGCAGCGTATGAGCTGAAGATCAACGGTGCCATGCGAGAACGGTTGGTGTTCGGAGGCAAGGAAGGAGGTGCGATCAAAGAATTCGTTTCGCCGGATCCAACGGGGAAAGCGCATGACTCGATGACCTGGGGTTGGCGGCCGCTGGAATGGATACCGAAGTCAAGCAAGTGGCAGGAATGGCCGCGTCCGTCATTGGGTGGATTTTACTTACCTCGGGCCGAGCCGCGCAAGATCGACAATGACATAAAGACGCCGATCATCCATCAGTCTGTTGTCGACCGGAAGAGTGCGTTGCTTTCCTATGACCCGGAGAATTTGCCTCATCACTTCGACGACGAGCCCTACAGCGATCGCCTCAAGCAGCATTTGGGGAATTAAATGTTCTGCCACACGATCCTGGTGGCATTTCAAGATAAGTCCCGCGTGAGATAAATTTTGCCGACTACACTCTTCCTATACCGAGCGATGAGATGCTTAGAAACTCGTTGCCCAAGGTTGCAGACCGCTTGATCATGACAACCATTTGGTGGAGTATTGTAGAGCATAATTGAGGGAGGCATTCGGGAATGCGTGGCATTGCACTGACAGTCGCCCTTCTGCTCGCTGCGATGAATGCTGCCTTCGCCTGGGGATCTTCGGGTCATGCCATTATAGCCGAAATCGCACAAAGGCGGCTTGCTCCTTTGACCTTGCAGAATGTCGCCGATCTGCTTGGCAGCGGTGCCTCGTTGGCTTCTATTGCCAGTTGGGCCGATGACGAGCGCGTTCGTGACCCCGCGACAACGAGATGGCACTTTGTCGATATTCCGCGCATGACACCCGGCTACGATCCAATGCGCGACTGTGCTCTCGATGCGGCTGATGGCGACCTGCATCAGCCTTTGCACGCGATTGGTGAAGAGGGCGGCAATGGCGTCAAAGTCACGGTGGTCACTAAGGAAGGCGTTAACGGCAATGTGCCTTTCAATACCAATCTGCATGTGGTCTGGGATGCCACTCTCATCGACAAGACCGTATGGTCATGGGGCACTTACGTTGAGCGCCTTGAGAATGGCTGGTTGAAAACCGCGGACGCCAATGAAGTCAGTGCTGGAACGACAATCGTCTGGGCCAATGAAAGCCACCAGCTCGCCGTCAA
The DNA here is from genome assembly GCF_054796155.1 of Phyllobacterium sp. K27. Lineage (NCBI taxonomy): Bacteria > Pseudomonadati > Pseudomonadota > Alphaproteobacteria > Hyphomicrobiales > Phyllobacteriaceae > Phyllobacterium > Phyllobacterium sp. K27. The sequence continues at coordinate 218,723 of NZ_JBTWND010000004.1, forward strand.
TATCATGCGTTCGGTCCCGGTGAATGCTGTCATCGACGATGAATACCGGCGGTCTCATCTTCCTGTTCTTGATGCGCAACTCAGTCGTGCCGGTTTACACCTAGCCAGAACCTTGAATGAGGCCTTCGCTAGCGAGAACTGTCCAGCCGAGCAGGAATAGGGGAAATGTAATGGCAAGCAAGACGCCCGAGAAAAAACGCAATCTTACCCCGGAAACCCGGAGGCGGCTCTATGGCGCGCGGCGCCTCCTGCCGCTCGAGGTTCAGAAGGAAACCGACCTTCGGTTGCAGATCGATGTCTATTTCAAAGACCCGCTTGTAGCAAAGAACAATCCCGCCGCGGCAATCGATCAGAACTTCTATGTGCCATGGGAGCCTGGCTTGCGCGACGGGCCAACCAGCGCCCGGTTTGCCGTGGTCGATTTTGATGCCACGACCGGCACGCTGACACCGCCTGCCGTCTGGGATAATAAGGCCAATACCTTTGTTGCACCGAATGGACGTACTCTCGATGAAAATGCCAAAAAGCTACCGCAGTTTCGCCAGCTCAGCGTCTGGGCGACCGTGCAGCATACGCTCGACTTTTTCGAAAGCGGATTTGCCCTTGGCCGCCGCATCACCTGGGGGTTCGAAGGCAACCGGCTGATCGTGGTGCCGCATGCCGGCTATGGCAAAAACGCCTATTACGATCGCCAGAGCAAATCGCTGCAATTCTACTGGTTCGACGGCGAAGATGGCCGCATTTTTACCTGCCAGTCGAGTGACATTGTCAATCATGAGTTCGGTCATGCCGTTCTGGACGGATTGAGGCCCTGCTATTACGGGTCTGTCTTGCCACAGACCGCAGGATTCCACGAATTCGTTGGCGATTTGACCGCCATTCTCATGGCCTTCCGAAACAATGACTTCCGCAAGGCAATGATCAAGGAAAGCGCGGAACTTGCAACGGGAACATTGTTGTCGTCCTTGGCACAGGAGTTTGGCAACGCGGTCATCGGCCAACCCTACCTGCGCACGGCAGCCAATACACTGACGATGAATGACATAAAGGGGGATCTCCAGCCGCATCGCATTTCGCAGGTGCTAACGGGGGCCTGTTTCGACATTATGGTCAGGCTCTTCGGCAAGTACAAAGACCGAATGGAGCAACGCTTTAAAAATAATCCGAAGAAGAAACCGTCATTGCCAAATGCCTTCTGGTACACGATTCAGCGCATGCAGATGATGGCAATACAGCCACTGGATTTTCTCCCGCCGTGCGAGGTCGAGTTCCGCGACTACGCACTGGCGGTATTGCGGGCCGAAGAAGTATCCAATCCGACCGATCCTGATGGCTACCGCGAACTGATGTTCAATGTGTTCGTTGAGCGCGGGATCCTCGATGAGGACGAACGCGCCTCTCTGCTGGAAACCGGCGCGATATTCGATCGTCCGGAACTTACCATTTACCATGATATCGACTCCATCGGTGCGTCGCGCGGCAGCGCCTACCGCTTTCTCGATGACAATCGAGTCAACCTGTTCATCCCCCTCAATGCCGATCTGATCATCACCGAGATCGTGCGCGCCAGGAAGTTGACAACGGAATCACGGCAGCTACCAGATCAGATCGTCGTGCAGTACATCTGGCGCGAAGATGTTGCACTCGAAGGCGAGCGCTTCGGTCGCTTTGCCGGTGAGCGAACCAGCATGCTGTGCGGGGCAACGCTTGTCCTTGATCAGAATGGTAACCAGATTCACTGGGCAAGAAAACCGGGAAGTGAGGAGCTTGGTACAACCGCGGAGCAACGTGCCGAACGCAATGCCGGCCGCAAGCGCCGCCAAGCGCTTCTCGATGCGCTGGCCGCACGCATCAGTTCTGGCATGATCGGTGAGGCCGGCGGCGGCGAGCTCGGCCTCTTGGCCCGGGCCATTCCGCCATTCAGCTTTAACCGTGTCGACGGCGAAGTGCGCTTTCAGCGTTCGCCGCACTTTGCCATTCACGACGACATCGAGGACGACGACATTGGAGGCCGGCAATGGCAAGTAAGCTCCTGATACGCATGTTCGATGTCGGTCTTGGCGACTGCATCTACTGCCGGATTCCGGATGGACACGACAACGGTCGCGATTTCCACATTCTCATCGATTGCGGATCGCTAAGCGGCATGGATTATCTCAGAGCCGCGCTTGAGAAACTGAAAACTATGTTGCCAGATGAGGGAGACAAGAAGCGGCTTGATCTGCTCATTGTCACGCATCAGCACAAGGACCACATCCTCGGCTTCACGCCGGATCTGTGGGAGGACTTTTCGGTTGGTGCATTGTGGATGAGTGCGGCGATGGATCCCGACCATCCGGAAGCTAAAAACGCCCGGCAGCTTCATGATTTTGCCGGCGCAATGATCGAGCGGGTGCAGCGGCTGGACTTTAGCCCGAAACTGGAAGGACTCTTTTCAGCCTATGCCGCGAAGAACGATGTGGCGATGGAGACGCTACAGAAGACCATTCCGTCGAAGAATGCGATCAAGCCTGTCTATGTTCATGCCGGGATGGACACGGACGATAAGCTCAAGTTGCCATTGAAGGACGTCGTGCTGCGGATTATCGGCCCGGAGAACGACATCGATCATTACTATCTCGGCAAGCCCGAGAACCCTTCCCTGCGCGGGTTCATGTCTCTAATGGACGCCGTTGCTAAATCCAGACTGCCCAGCGCAGCGCCATCGAAATCAGCACCGCTTCCGACCAACATTGCGGTTGCCGATTTCCGTAAGTTGCAGTCAAGAATGCTCTCGACTGCGCTCGCCTTCGCTGATCTTGACGGCAAGGTGATGAACAACACAAGCGTCGTTTTGCTGATCGAATGGCAGGGCAAGCGGTTGTTGTTTGTCGGCGATGCCGAATGGGATGCACGCTATGACGACGATAGCGGAAACGGTTCGTGGAATGTCATGTGGAACAAGCGACAATCCCTATTGGCAAAGCCGCTCGATTTTCTCAAGATCGGCCATCATGGCAGCGAAAACGCCACCCCATGGGATGACAATCCGCTGCGCGATCCGGGCAAGCCGAACGAACCGCTCGACATTCTCAATGCCATCCTGCCGAAGAATAGTACGCCAACCGCATCTGCCGGCGTTTCCACGCGGCGAGGGCAATATCAAACCATCCCGAGCTCGGAACTACTCGTGGAACTTGGCAGCAGGGTTGCGACCAGGCGTGACTACACCAAGGCGTTCAAAAGCGCTGATCTCGACACGTCGCTGATCAACAAATTTAATGAGTTCGAGCAACCCTGGTTTGCCTCTCCTCAGCCATTGCGTACCGATCTGGAGGATATGCTACGCAATCGGGGATTCGTTGATATCGAGATTTCAGGATAGTTTTGTACAACGCTGCGGACCTCAAGTATCGGGCGGCACATACTGTCGAAGGGTGTTGGACGTCTGATGATCGCTCCGAGGTCTTGTGCACCCATAGTGGTTTGCGGATGCGTTTTACACCATCACCCAAGAGAGTTACTAATCATAAGGGCGATGTCACATAAACGTGGTTTCAGTATTTCTGAGCTAAAAGGCACGGCATGACCCAGCCTGCCATCAGCTATAAACGTCACCGTTTTCCACCCCAGATCATCGCTCATGCGGTGTGGCTGTATTACCGGTTCCCGTTAAGCTTGCGCCTGGTCGAGGAAATGCTCTTGGAGCGTGGGATACTGGTAACTTATGAAACCATCCGCCGCTGGGGATCAAGTTCGGTCCGGACTATGCCCATCGACTGCATCGCAAGCGGGCGTCGCAGAACGATGTCTGGCACCTTGATGAAAGTGTGCCGCGAGGCACCCACAGCAATGTGGGAGCCGAGCTGCACGGAAGATGAGGGTATGGCCCCTCGAAACCGACCGTCAGGGGTAGGTTTCAAACCACTGCAAGCTGTGACGGTAAAGAGCCGTGGTGGTGAGCGTTGTAGAAAAGGCGGACGTTATAGTCCGTCAGGTGAGGTTTAGAGAGACGAGCGCAAGCGAACCGCTGATGACGTGTCGAAAAGTGCAAGATGATGTCGAAACCGGGAGGAATTCGTTAGCCCGGGACGAGTCTGGGGGGCGACCTGATTTCTGCCCAGGCGGCATCCGGCATAAAGGCGGCGTGACTCTTAACCAGGCTTTCGTGTGGAACGCGGGAACCTGTCGCTCCGATGTTAAGGGAGAAACCCAAGCAGGCGGTCCCTGCGAGGGTGAGATTACCAAAGCGGAGCACAGGGGCGGAGCAGCCCGTAGTAGTGCTGAAGGTCCTGTAATGGGGCTGGAGCGAAGGGGTTGCGTTGTTCAGCTCTGGAGCAAGGACAACCGGCGACGGGAGGATCCTCGTGGATAGAGCAAAGCCGTATACGATTCCGAAAAGGGAGGTGTGGGAAGCATATAAGAGGGTTAGAGCCAACCAAGGAGCGGCTGGTATTGACGGCCAGACGATTGCGGACTTTGAGGCTGATCTTACGAACAACCTGTACAAGCTCTGGAATCGGCTGGCGTCGGGCAGCTACTTTCCGCCGCCGGTGCGGCGGGTCGACATACCCAAGAGCGATGGGAAGACGCGCCCGCTGGGCATACCTACGGTCGCCGATCGCATTGCGCAGATGGTGGTCAAACGCCATCTGGAACCAGAGGTGGAACCTAAATTCCACCCGGATTCCTATGGGTATCGGCCCGGCAAATCGGCGCTCGATGCGATCGACGTGGCCCGGCAGCGATGCTGGCGTTACAACTGGGTTCTTGATCTTGATATCAAGGCTTTCTTTGATAGCATCGAACCGGATCTGCTGATGCGGGCCGTGCGCAAGCACACCGATTGCCCGTGGGTGCTTTTATACATCGAACGATGGCTAGAAGCGCCAGTGCAGATGCCGGACGGAAGTCTCGTCGCCAGAGAACGGGGAACGCCACAGGGCGGGGTGATCAGCCCCCTCTTGGCAAACCTCTTTCTTCACTATGCGTTTGACATGTGGATGTGTCGGAATTTCCCGGACATTCCGTTTGAACGGTATGCTGACGACGCGATCTGTCATTGTCGGACCGAGGATCAGGCGATGGCGCTTCAGAAAGCTCTGGACGCGCGGTTTACTGACTGCGGGCTGACGCTTCATCCTGACAAGACTAAAATCGTCTACTGCAGGGATGAAAGTCGGCGAGGTACTCACCCGGTCTACAAGTTCGACTTTCTCGGCTACACTTTCCGGCCGAGACTTGTGAGCAAGAAGGCCGGGGGCATGGGTGTTTCATTCGGTCCTGCGGCCAGTCCGACGGCGCTCAAGGCGATACGGGGCACCATCCGTAGTTGGTCCTTGCATCTTCGCAGTGACAAGGCTCTCGATGATCTGGCACGGATGTTCAACTCGTATATCCGCGGCTGGATCAATTACTATGGTCGGTTCTGTCCTTCAGCTCTCCAACCTACGCTCTGGAGCATCGAACGATACTTGGCTCGATGGGCTTCGGGAAAGTACAAGTCCTTACGTAGACACAAGCGGCGATCCCGACATTGGCTTTTGCGCATCGCGCAGCGCCAACCTCGGCTGTTCGCCCATTGGCCTCTGCTTCATGGATACGGCAGAACAATGGGAGCCGGATGATGCGAGAGTATCACGTCCGGTTCTGAGAGAGCGTGGGGGTGAAACTCCCCCGCGCCACTCGCCTGGTAATCTCCATTTCGGGCAAGAAACATTATCTGTGGCGCGCCGTTGATCAGGATGGATACGTTCTGGATGAAATCGTGCAGAACCGCAGAAATACCAAGGCTGCCAGGCGCCTGTTAATCCGTCTGTTGAAGAAGCAGGGCATGGCTCCCAAGCGCAGGATCACTGACAAGCTGCGCTCATATGGAGCGGCAAAGCGCTAGGTCATGCCACATGTCGAGCATCGGTCTCATAAGGGGCTTAACAACCGTGCAGAGAATTCTCATCTGCCGTTTCGAAAACGGGAGCGGACACGGCAAGGGTTTCGATCCATCGGGTCCTTACAGCAATTCCTGTCAATCTTCTCCGCAGTCCGCAACCTCTTCATCCCAACCCGTGCAAACCGATCCGCTTCACAAATTCGCACCCGTCGTCGCAAGGCTATGGCTGAGTGGAATGCAGCAGCGCATCAATTCTCCCGAGAACCGGAGTGGGGTCTTCCGCGCCTTAATTCAAACAATGTGACGGCACCTCTGGCTCTTCTTCACCGGCACCATCCCACCGGGTAAATCAGAAAAGAACCCCGGGTCCGACGATCTGGATATAGCACCGTGGACCTACTACGGTTCACGGTGCTATATCTTTTTGCTCATAACCCCATTACTCAAACTCGGCTGCTGCCCCTGGTTGGTTCGGTGCGCTAGAAGCGGAGTTTGAAGTCCGTCCGGACGCTGTTTTGGGTATTCTCCTCGGAGAATTCGCCATGGTAGGAAACGCTGACATCCACGCTCTGGCTGATCTTCATCCCGATACCTGCGGAAAGCTTCGCAGTGTCGCGGCCAATTGGTGCACCCGAAACGGAGAAGCTGCCACCCTTGGCAAGGGACATCCGGCTCTCCGGCGTCGTATCACCAAAGACATGCTGCCAACTGGCCATCGCATCCCAAGACATCCCGGCCTCATCAAGACCCAAGTCACCGGATGCTCTCAGGCCCACTGTGCTGAAGGTCGCCTGGGCATCACTGTCGGTGGAGGAAAGAGCAGCCGCACCGCCGGCTTCGGAAAAGCCGTCGGTTGAAAGGATGGAGTGGGACAGGTTGGCAAACGGTGCCAGCTTGACCTGCTCGCCAAGTTTGAAAGCATAGCTCGCTTCACCGAAGAACTGTACCAGACCTGCGTTATAGTCAGCCCTCAGCTTGTCGGAAAAACTGCCAAGCGTCAACGAACGCTTCGTCTCGATCTGGCTCAGGCTATAGTCCGCACCCGCCTTCAGCGACAGTTGGCCGATATCGGTGCCGCCATAGACGCCGATGTGGTAACTGTCGATATCCGCCGAGCCGCGGGTCCGGGCGCTGTTCAGCTCAGAACGACCCCAGCCGGTCATGATGCCGAGGCGCAAATTCTCTGTCACGAAGCCGTCACCACCGATGAATACGCCACCACCCGACAGGTCATAGGAGGAGGCATTGCCATCGCTGCCGAAGTGGCTGCGTACACCGTAACCGGTAGTCCAGGCACCGGTATCAGCGGAGTTCAGACGGTCAAATACCGTATCGCTCGCCATGCGGGAATTGGCCAGAAGCGCCGACTGAACGCTGGCATGTTCTTCACCCGAAACCTGATCGAAGGCTCTGCGTGTGTCTTCCGCATTCATGAAAAGAACGGCATTGTAAAGCGGCAGACTGCTTGAGCCAGCTGTCTGGTCGAGCCCATCGAGAGCCGAAGCCGCTGCACGCTGGTTTGCGGTTTGTGCGGCGGTGGTGAAGGCACGTCCTCCCCAGCTCGAAAGCTGCAAGGTCACGTCGGTCGGTGTGTAGAAGAGTTGCGAGTTGATGAATGCGGAGTCGATCAACAGATGGCCGAACTGTCCCGTTACGTTGCCCGCCGTCAGGAAGGAATAGGACTGGCCTGAAGCATAGCTGACGGTCGGATCCAATGCGACGACATTCAGGTTGGCGCCATTGATTGCAGTTGTGTCGCTGACGATCGTGCGGTCGGACCGGCCATTATTGGCAATTTCCAAGTCATAGGTGGAACCAGATGCGAGGATCAAATTGCCATTGACGTTGAGCGTACCGATTGAGTTGCCGGGCGAAAGGCGGCTGCCACTTTTCAGCGTCACGCTTGCGATGGTGCCGTTGCCGCCAAGGGTCGCGTCGCTTTCCACCTCAAGCGCGCTGCCCCAAGAGCCGTTAACGGCAAAACGGCCGCTGCTAATGCGAGTTATGCCGGTGAAATGCGAACCATTACCGGTGTACAGAAGGTTACCCGTTCCGCGTTTCTCAAACATACCGGTACCAGAGACGTCATTGGCCAGAGTGCTGTTGACGAGCGTGTTCACCGTCATCTCGCCAGCCGCATCGATCTGGATATTGCCGGTACCGAAGGCGCTGCCGTTGGTACCTACCAACATGCCGCCACTAATGAGGGTGCCACCCGAATAAGTATTGAGGCCCGTTAGCATCAGCGTGCCGGTACCCTGCTTGGTCAGCGTGCCGCTGCCGCTGATGTCATTGCGCCAAGCATCGAAGGCATTAAATCCGTCGAGGCTTTTGTCCATATTGACGGTAACGTCTTGCCAGAAAGCGCCGTAGCCATCAGCGGCCGCAAAAAGGTTGAGGCGACCATACCCTTCCGCATCGTCCGTGACCGGGTAGCCCGAAGGCAGGGCGGTCGTGGCCAAAACAGCGCGACGCTGGTCTGCAGTGAGGTAAGGCATCCGCGTTTCCAAAAGGACCTCCGCGCCCTTGGGCACAAAGATCTGTCGGTCTGTTGGTCCGATGGGCGCAAAGCCATAGGTAAGGCGCTGGGAAACATAGGCCGCATTGGCTTCGCGGCTTGCAAAGCGATCTATAGACAGGTCATCCGCGTGTGCCGCAATGAAGAGGTCGGTCGCGGTTGTCGAATTCGTTTCTTTCTTCAACCATTCCTGGGTTTGCTGGAAAGCCTCGTTCTTCAGGTCCTGCCAGTTGAAACCACCATCGCCGTTTTGCCGGTTGAGATTGTAGACAACGGCTGCGGTGCCCAACATGCGACCACCAATGACATCAAGCGGCGAGTGCATACCAGCGACGATGCGGCTGTCACCCATCACGACGGCGCGCGTAACGAGTTCCTGAAAACGCTGGGGCACAAGATAGGCCATGGTCAGAGCATTGCGCCAACCCTCGGCCGTGTGGCCGCTGGGAAAACCACCATCGGTCGCGGGTGAACCGCTCTTGGCGGGCTCCAGCGTCGGGAGAACCACAACGTCACTCGACCAGCGATACGGACGGGCATACTTAAAGTAGCGTTTGGCTGGCTCGGTCGAGGCATCGTAACCGACGCGGCCGAGGAGATCGACGGCAAGTCCAAGATCGGTGTTGTTGACGCTGTCAATACCCTTATCATTGCCTTTATCATCATATTTGACGCTCGTCGCATCGCTCGGAACATCAAGGATGGTGGTGAACTGTTTGGTGCCCTTGATCCAGGCGTTTTGAAACGGGCCGAGACCATCCAGCACACTGATCGCCTTGTTACGCCGGTCATCGAGATATGCATCGATAGCTTGCTGGGACGTGCGATTGCGCGTGGCCTCAATCACGTACTGAATATTGTGGTCGTGTACAGCCTGATTGAGGATCACTCCATCCGTTGCACTGCCGGGAATGCCGCTCCAGTCCGTTTGGAGAACAGCAGGAAAGCCATCCCGCGGGGGGGCCGCAACGCCAGCATCCACAAACGGCGTTCGGGGCTGCCAAACGTCCAGGAACCCGCTAAGCAACCGGACAGCCGCATTGGTTTCCTTCGTTGCGAAACGCGCATCACCTCGTTGGTTCGTTGCCCCGGTGTCGCTAAACGCCGGAACATTGTTATTTAAATAGGCTTCCTGTGCAATTGCGACAGCAGGGCAGACGGCAAAGACCAAGCCGATTGCTGTCGAAAAGCGTAGCTTTTCAAGTACGGACAATTTTACAATCCCTTATTGTTCTGCGTCATCCAGAACGCGACCGCTGGTTATGGGTCAAAATTAACAAGCGTATGACATGCCTTAATTCCGCCGTGATACTGCAGGGATTTGTGACGACCGGGCAGTCTTTGGCTCGTTTCGGTTAGGCTTGACATTCTTCTGGTCGCGAGACTTGACTGCAATTGCCGGCATGTTGCGGATCCGTGTTTGCCGATCGCTTCCCGCGCGCATCCGGCGATGCCGCCGGTGCACTACAGGCAATCACGCGCAAGGGCTTTCCTATGTTGCCAACCGTACCTTCTACAGATTAGATGTCGGAGCGTAACCTGCCCATGACGAGCTTTTTAGGTTTTCATGAGGGGCCGGCGACCTTGAGCTTGGCCGCGACGAAGTCCTGTTTTGAGAAGCGGTGAAAAATTTTCGCAACCGCGCGTTCGGGCCCCAAAGCAGCCGTCATTAGTTTGACCGCTTAATTTCCATAATCTCATAATAGCCAAACCGGCACTCCGAGGATGCTCGACTGGTAGATCTGCAGTTAGCCCAAAGCAGTTTCAGACCTAAGTGCCGAGCTTAGAGGCGCTCCAATAACTTAGAAATAGCAAATTAGCGAAAAGAATTAGATAATAATTTTCCGGTTGTCTCACTTGAGGACGTTTCGTGAATTCCACCCAAAAGGGCAATAATCTAGAAGATGCCTTCTACCAATACCTTCTCGACCAGCAACGTCATGGGGAACTTGTTTATGGTTTGCATCCACCGGACAACTGCAAGATTTTCAAGAAAAAAGGGTACTACTGCAAGGAGCGTGCGGCTGACATTCAATTTGACGTCGTTATAGAGATATACCGGCTAGGAAGCTCAACCCCATCACTCTACGTTATTTTCGAGTGCAAGAACTATGAAGGTAGTATTCCAGAGACATGTGTAACGGATTTTTCGGATAAACTCGGGCGGATATTCAAGCACGCCGTCAAAGGGGTTCTTGTCGTATCTTCACGTCTGCAATCAGGTGCGGAGAACGTCGCTCGAAGCAGATCAATGGGGATCGTTAAATATGATGAGAATGGACTTGAAGTCGTAGCCGATCGCAGCGGGCGTTATTGTTTAGAGAATGGTTTTGTAAAATCACAAATCTTTCGAAATCAACTCTCCGGAAAGGCTTTAAAATTCTCAGCTTATCATGACGGAAAATTCTTCGGCACCATCAGCCAATTTCTAAGCAGCTTGGAGCCGCAGCTATCTGTTAGTAATGAAATTGAAAATCGCAATTCCCTGATATCTGTCCCGTATCTTTCTGCTGACGTTATAAAACAATCTGCTAAGGACATCTTGGAACAGATCGGTTACAAATATGGCCCGGTCGATCTTGGGAAGATTTGTTCGGCGCTGTCTATAGATTTGCGTTATAGCAAGCAGGTCGTGAAGGATGAGGATGGTACACTCATACTTGGATCAGCAAACTTCGATCGCAACACAATTCAAATAAATGCCCACGCGGACAGTAATCGTGAACGGTTTACCATCGGGCATGAAATCGGCCATTTCTGTTTGAAGCACAAACAGTATCTCCGATCAGAGACTATTGTGGAGCAAGACCTACTCATAGATAGCGAACCACACAATCGTTTCAACTATGAGCGCCTTGAGTATCAGGCGAATGCGTTCTCCTCTGACCTGCTTCTGCCTGATGAAATGTTTCGGGCGGCAACTAATGTGGGCCGGAGTAAGCTTGACATTAGAAATAAGGGATTTGGCGATATATTCGTTGATGACCAACCTTGCAATTTCCAGCCTTATGATCAGTTACTATCCAGCTTGTCGCAATACTTTGACGTGTCAAAGCAGGCGATTGAAATAAAATTAAAGAAGATGGGATTACTTAATGATCAAAGAACGAGGAACCAAGCTTCCCCTGTTGGGCGCCTACTAGGAAATTTTACGTCATCTATATAGCCCTGTTTATCACCGCGAGCGACTTTAAATGCCTATCTGTAGAGCGCGATCAAAGTGCACAATGACCGCTTCTGGCATAGTTGAGACAACGCTCTCCGCACACCATGGCCGACCGTTGATTTCCTTTTTTATCGTTGAAAACTAGCACTTTAGCATGGATTGTAGACATCTGCGCTACAATCGAAATCGGTGAAAATTCAACCTCTTATCGGTATTTTCAAAGGAAGGGTTGCTGGCACGTTCTGAAATTGAACAAATGCCGGTTCCTTCCACTCTCCACAGGCTGCAGTCTTTGAAGCGTTGTGGTGATCTGTCAGACAATTCGCCAAGTGCCAGGCCTTCTCGGTGATTGCTTTCAAGTAGAGTTTATCCGGCGGGAGCGGATGATCGGCGGCAACGTACAATCGCCTCCGACTTTTCCGCATCTGATTCGTCGATCACAGGAGTCCCCGTGTGTTCGCTTATTGGTTCACGATTGCCCACCCATCCCCAGCTTTTCCGCAAGGTTTGCAACGAGCTGCGCGCGGACGTCTTTCTTGAGCTTATCAAGGTTGATCTGCTTGAACTTCACCGCCGGCAACTCCGCCGCCCCAGCGACTCCCAGCTTCTCCCAATCAGGCTCTCCCTTCTTGAATCCAACCAGAAACTCGCGGTGCGTCTGCGGCATTCCACCGATCAGGAGTTCACTGAGCTGTGCCCTTGCAGCCTGAAGATCGGCAAGCGGTACGTCATCGTCGGTCATCCCGGCAAAGTTCTTCTCATACTCGGCCGCAATGTCCTTTTGGCCAGAGGCGATTACCTCAGCGATGGGGCGACCGTGACTGATCAGATAGACAATGAAGCCCTGACGCAGCTCTTCGCTGATCCCTTCGTTGGCCAGCAAATCCCTGATATCGAAAAGATCGCGCGGATGCTGCCGGTCGAGGGCGGCCATGATCTTGCCCGCATATAAATCCGCGAATGACACGACCTGAATCTCCGCAAAGCCGAACGCGTCTTCCACGGGAGCGGATACGGATCTCGTTTCGGGGGCAAAGACGCACCCGCGGAGAACCGGCGTTACTTCAATCTTGATCTGCGTTTTGTTCCTGTCCTGAACGACAAGGCGCGTCAGGCTGCCATCGTTTTGGCGGCTTTCAAAGACTCGGATATCCCTGATCGTTTCTTCTATCCGTTGCTTGATCCGCAGGAGGGCAGCCTCGATGGCGGCCAGCGAATCATCGCGCGGCATGACCGGTAGGAATGTCAGATCGATATCGACCGACAGGCGCGGCATATCGCGAACAAACAGATTGATGGCGGTACCGCCCTTGAGTGCAAAGCTTTTTTCTTCCGCCACGGCGGGGATCGTCTGCACCAACAGGGTGACTTGCGCCCGATACCGTTCACTGACCGGCATATAATTCCTCCGGCACGGTGATCAGGTAGGTGGGGTCAAGGCGACCGCCCGGCACGAGCATCCGCTTGCCGGTGCCCAGATTGACAGCCTCCTTGTTCAGGTGCTTGCGCCACGGATGGTTGTGGCGGTCAGCGAAGAAGAAGAACAGGCGCTTGACCTTGATGCTCTTGCAATCGACCAGCAGCTTTTGCAGCCGCCGGGGGCTGAGGGTGGTGAGCCCTTCCATTATCTTATCGGCCTGATCAAAGCTCTCATGGGTGGGCAGCCCGTCCAGCATTTCAAGGATGGCGCGCTCGGGTGTCGAGAGCGTCAGCGGCCAATCCCATTGTCCCCACGGGAGGACGCGGAAAGAGTTGCCGGGGATATTGTCATCATTGATATGGCTGCCGTCTTTCAGGTTCCAACCAAGGCTTGTCAGCCCGAAATGTATCGGCTCGTTTCGGAACAGCGCCGCGCTGTTGTGAGAGACGAACGCGACCGACAGCGGCAGCTTGTTTAGCCAGGTGGGCGCTTCTTGGGGACCGTAGAGATGAACTTCCTTCTCCTCGCGTCTGAGATAGTGCGAGAAGCCGTGAAGCGACAGCGCCGTGCCGCCGCCGACCAGCAAGGGTTTCATAAGCAGGGTCTGCAGGGATATGACGACATGCTCCCACAGCAGTTTACCGCCGGGCCTGCGGTACACGCCATGGGTCAGGCGTTCCAGCCAGCCGTTGGTGACGTATTTGCGGCAGAGCTGCGCGGAGTATCCGCGCGCCTTCAGCCATGCCGAGTCCACGACCAGCCCCTCGGGCAGTTCCCGTTGGAGCTGGTTTAGCTTTCCGGAGAATTCTTCACTCATAGTTTATATTATAGGCATTCTCTAAACCAAAATCAAGTTTGGACTTATGCTGATTTATAAACCCACAGGCTACAATAGGCTTCTTACTCAAACCACCATGCCCGGAGTTTTTTGTTCCATCTGGCGCCGACAGGCCCACAGGTATTGCAAGCCGGAACCTACGAGGGCTTTCCGGTTATGTGCTTCCAAAGTCGCGTATGTCTCATCCGGATACATACTTAAGAAATCGCATTGAGTGGGTCTGCGGTTCGGATCCTTTCAAGGCAGGGGGTGTTGATTTGCGGCACCGATTAATCCAGTTTCCGCTTGACCGTGATCCAGTTGCTCGAACTTAAGTTCTTGAAAGCACCTCGGCTTCGGTCTTTCAGTAGGCCCAAGCGAAATGGAAAATTGGTTCAAATTCACGCGAAACTCAACACTGTCGTGTCACCGAGAGTACCTGATCTCCTCAAGCAACTCTCGACCAAGAACAGGCTCCCAGCCAGCGCCTGACCGTCTTGTGAGGCTATGTTTAGGATACATGAATTTAAATATTGACCATTATTATCATGTTTAATAACTCCCTACTGAGACACATTTAACAAGATGGACTTATGACAGGTTTCCTCAATTCACGTCCCGTGCTGCTTGGTAATACAACATTTCACGATGTCACTTCTGAACGGAATGGTCCAACCTACCGTATATTCATCTATCGTCCCGGTGGCGAAGCGCCAGCCGATGGTTGGCCAGTCCTCTATATGACCGACGGAAACGCGGTCATCGGCACGGCGGTCGACGTCATGCGGGCGCAGGCGAGCTATCCGAGCGGTACAAATGTCGGATACGGTGTCGTCGTGACCATCGGCTATCCTCTCGACGCTGCATATGATCCTCTGCGTCGTTCGTGGGATCTTAGCCCGCCGCCCGGTCGGACCTATCCGCCATTCTACGAAAACAGTCCGGTAGTGAAAACCGGCGGCGGGGACGAATTCCTGGGGTTTATCGAGCAACAGCTAAAGCCGATCGTCGAGGCAACGCATCCAATTGACCGGAGCCGCCAAGCGCTCTTCGGCCACTCCTTTGGCGGCCTATTCGTGCTCTACAGCCTTTTCATCCGGCCTTCAGCCTTTACGACCTGGATTGCCGCCAGTCCCTCGATCTATTGGGAAGATCGTGTCATCGATCAGTTCTATCCGGCGTTTGCTGCCGCTCCTCAGACGAGGGAGAACGCAAGACTATTCCTCTCCTGCGGCGAGTATGAAACCGACAGGCTGGCGCCGTTTCAGCTAGGTGCGGCCGACGAGGCGGAGAGGCTCGATCAGAAGAAGGTCACGCTGAACGATGTGAATGCCATGGAACTGGTGGAGCGGTTGAACAGCCTGCCGGGCCGGCCAATACGGGCGCAATTTGAAATCCATCCCGGTGAGAATCACATGTCGCTGCTGCCGGTTGCCGTCAATCGTGCGATCCAGAATGCATTCGCCGTCAGAAGGCTGTGATCATGACGCTGCCGTGCGATCCCCTGTCGGATTTGCCGGATGTTCCAATCTTGCGCGTCGAACAAGTGGAATCCGGGGTTGATATCTGGTGGTGGGCCTATGAGCCTGACACGGACTGGAATAGAGTAAATGTTGCATTGGTCCCCGACGAGCGGGCGCGAGCTGCGAACTTCCATTTTGAGAAAGATGCCCAGGCCTTCATGGCAAGGCGCTACCTGCAGCGCTCGGTCCTGTCGTTTTATACGGCCGTACCAATTGCCGACCTGAACATAGTCGCCGGATTGCATGGCAAACCAGCTCTTGCCGGGCAGTCCGACGGAATTGCCTTCAACCTGTCCAATACGGAAGGGTTCGCGACTTTCGCGATCAGCCGAAACGCTGTGGCGCTGGGTATCGACGTCGAAGCTCTGACTACGGTGATTGAACCCGAGACAGCTTCATTGTTCTGCTCGGCGCCCGAGTCCGAGATGCTCTCGGTGCTGCGCGGCCCGGCGCGTCAATCGCGGCTTCTGAGCTATTGGACCTTGAAGGAGAGTTACCTCAAGGCGACGGGCACCGGCCTGACGGTAGCGCCGGAACAACTGAACATCCGGCTGGATCGCGAGACGAACGCTATCCGCATGGATAAAGTGCCAAGCGGCGATGACGCTTTATGGCATCACCGCCTTTTTTTCACACCTTCCGGTCATTTGATTGCTGTTTCAGCACAGTCGGAAGGAGAGAAACTGCTCTTTCATCAACGCGAATTGGTTCACCCTGCCTGATACTCAATAGTCGACGGCGATGTTCTGACCCAACGTGTCGTGTCCGCTCGACAGCCAGTTCACCTGCGAGTCGTGCGGCTCCAGATCGAAGTGCGGCCGGCCCAACAGCGAATTGATGATGTGTGCGCTGCGCCACGCCATGAGGCTCAATTGCGAGTCCGCAATCCCGTGACTGTACCGTCCGGCATTTTGTGCAAAAATCCGGTTCTGTTTCGGGCCATTCCAGTTCAGGCAATAATCATCGCTCAGCACCGGCCTGTTATGGCGGTCGATCTGGACACTGTCCTGTAATCCGCCAAACGCATCGGGGAGTTTGAACTGATAGCCTGTCGCTAAAACAATTGCATCGGCATGGGCTACTTCGACACCGCCATCAAAACGGTTGCGTACGATCAGGCGGTAGCCATCCTTATCGGCTTCCATCTGGATGACGTCGCGGTTGGGCGAAAGCTTGGCATCAATGGTCTGGTTTTCCAGATAGCGCAGGCTGTAAAGCCGCCGGTAAATGGCGTTGATCGTCGAAATGGACAGCCCGTCACTGGTCAGGATCGAAGCTTTCAGTGCATCCAGCTTCTGGTCGCTGTTGAGATGGAGATAGGCGTAGACATATTCCGGCGAGAAGACCTGATTGGAAAACGCCGTATCGTTGATCGGCTCGAAATTATGCCGGCGGCTGAACCAGTTGAGTTCCTTCAGCGTCGACTTTGAGTTCAGCAGCGCTTCCACGACTTCGCCTCCACTCTGTCCACCGCCAATGACTGCGATACGCGATGCATTGAGGCCAGGCAGGCGGTGCTTTGCCTCCGAATTGTGGAAACATCGTTCACCGAGGAAGGGTGTGGCCCAGGACGGTACGGACGGCGTTGTACCCGTACCGAGCACGAGATTTCTGGCGGTTACTGCACCGTTATCGAGCCGGACGACGAATTTGTCCTTATTGAATTTAACCTCCCTCACAGTAGAGTCGAAACTGAGGCTTTTTAGCCGGCTGGCTACCCACTCCAGATATCGCGCAAATTCACGACGCGGCACCGCATCGTACTGGGCGTTGAGAAAGGCATAGAGCCGCTTATGGGCAACGAGGTAGGAAATGAACGACCATGGGCTGGTCGGCATGACCGGAGTGACAAGGTCCTTTAGATAGGAAGACTGCAGTTCGACATCCGGTAGCATCATGCCTGGATGCCAATCGAAACTTGCGCGGCTTTCGTAGAAGTGCGCGCGGACATTCCCGACGCCGTCAAGGAGCGATGCCAGGCTGAGATTCGAAGGTCCGATACCGATACCGGCCAAATCCAGGGTGTCGCTGGCGGGACCGGTTCGATCATTGTTTGCAAACATCGCAGTCATCAGAATTCCTTTCGGTGACGCGTTGATCAAAGAACTTCATTCAGCCGGTGTGCCAGCCGGCTGTGAAACGCCTGGGAGCCGATCACGTGCAGATGGTTGGTACCGGAGATGATTTCCGCAGGGGTGGCTCGAGGGGAATAGCGGCGCCAGTCGATGAGGTTGAGGCCCCGGTTCAGACTGTCGTCGGCCGCCCAGGAATGGATGGGTACATTGTGAGGCTGCAGTTGATGACGCCGGAAGATCAGGGCGTTGTCGATCAGGATCCAGAACGTGTGTTCGCGACTGCTGATATCGGGACCATCTGTCGGGAGTTCATCCTTCTCATCGCCGACGAAACGCAAAAACTGGTCATAGGTATCTTCGTCCATGACATCAAGCAGCCTGTCCCATTCCGCGCGCATCGCGGTCTGCGATAGCCACTCCTGCACCATCAGGTGCAACTGGTCGCGCTCACCGGGCTTGAATCGAGGCGTTGAGCCAATGGCGAATTCAGTTCCAAGGTCACAAACGTCGACCATGGTGATCAGACGCAGATCGATCTCGTCGCCGAGCCTGCGCGCCGCCTCATAGGCAAGCAATCCGCCCCAGGACCAGCCGAGGAAATAGCAGGGCTGGCCTTTGCTGTGGTTCCGGATGTAATCAACATAGCTCTCGATGATCTCATCGACGGAGGCGCCGATCCGCTTTTGTTCGGAGAGCGAGTAACAGATGAAGCCGGTCGCCGGCTGGTCAGCTCCGAGATAGTCAACCAGCTTGACATATTCGCGCGTGCTGACAAGCAATCCGGGGAAGCAATAGAGCATGGGCTTCGTGCCCGAGGCGCGCAGCACGATCACCTCACTTCCCGCCTGTTCGTTGCCAGCCTCGATGATTTTGGCGAAGGAGCGAATTGTCGGATTGTTGAAGAGATCGGCAATTGTCGTGCGGTTCTGCGGCTTGCGCTGACGTAATGCGGAAAGAATCCGGATAGCGCCAAGCGAATTGCCGCCAATGGCAAAGAAATTGTCCTCGACGCTGATTGGACTGACATTCAGGATCTGTTGCCAGATATCGAGAACTTCCGCCTCCACCGCGTCCTGTGGCTCGATGATCGTTCGCTTGAGGGGTGTCGGCGCAGGGAGTGCGAAGCGATCGAGCTTGCTGTTCGGATTGATCGGCATGCTCGCGAGCGCAACGATCGCTGAGGGAACCATATAGGCGGGCAAAGCACGCTCGAGCGCCGAATGAATATCGGCGATCTCCAGTTCCCTTCCCTGTTTTGGCACGACATAGGCGACGAGCATCTTCTGTTTGGTGGCTTCATCGTCACGCAGAACAACGAGTGCTTCGCCAACCCCATCCTGTTGCAGCAGTGCAGCTTCGATCTCGCCGAGCTCGATGCGATAGCCTCGCAGTTTCACCTGATGGTCGACGCGGCCGACAAATTCCACAGTGCCATCCTCGCGCCAGCGAGTCAGATCACCGGAACGGTAAAGGCGTCCACCTTCTTTTGAAAACGGGTCGGGGATGAAACGGTCGGCGGTAATGTCAGGCTTGCCGATATAACCGCGGGCCATGCCTTCGCCGGCGATATAGAGTTCACCTGTCACTCCGACAGGGCAGGGGTTCAAATCAGGATCAAGCACATAGACGCGGCGATTGCCAACCGCGCGACCGATCGGCGCGTAAGTCCCTTCGAATTTCTGACCAGCTCGCACTTTCCAGACCATCGGCGTCATGATGGTTTCGGTGGGCCCATAGCCATTAATCAGCCACTCAGACTTCAACGCTTTGGACAAAAGATCGAAAGTCTGCTGGGCAAGACCTTCACCGCCGAACGAATAAAGCCGCATCGGCGGCGCACTGTCGGTAAGATCAGCCCATTCAGCCAGTTGCTGCAGATAGGTGGTGGGAATGCTGGCATTGTTCGCCCCATGCCTGCGCATGGCCGTCAGCGTTTCTTGCGGCGTCCAGAGTGGCTGGTCGGGAAGGATGATACTGCCGCCTTCCATGAGCGGGTTCATCCAGCGTTCGTGCCCGCCATCGGAACTGAAGGGCAAAAACGGCAGTTCGCGCGACACTTCACTCATACCGTAGACGCGAGAGGTGTTCTGCATGTGATGGGTCAAGGGACCGTGTTCGACGGCCACTCCCTTTGGAAGCCCGGTCGAACCGGACGTATACATAATATAGGCGAGCTGGTCCTTGTGAACCTGCACATCAGGGGCTGTGTCGGGTTCGTTGCTCAGGTCCTGTTTGTCCAGCTCCAGAATGATGGCATCGAGCCCTTCCGGAATACGTTCAAGCAGCCAGCTGTTAGTCAGAATTACCTTTACACCGCCATCCCGCAGGATGTGGTGATTGCGCTTTGTTGGATGATCAGGTTCGACGGGAATGTAGGCACCGCCTGCCTTCAGTGTTGCGAGGATGCCGACAATAGCTTCAGGCGATCGCTTTACAGCAATGGCGACACTTACATCCGCGCCGACACCGAGTTTAATCAGCCGGTGTGCAAGCCTGTTGGCGCTTTTATCAAGCCTCGCATGGCTCCAGACCTCGTCAGCAAAGATGATGGCGGTCTTGTCCGGTGTCCGCGCCGCATGGACGGAGATATGTTCATGCACAGGCCGGTCATCATTGACACCATCATCCTCGTAGGGAGCGGAGAGGATGTCGAGCTCGTCCTCGGTGAGGAGTTCGATATCCCGAATGCGGACGCCTCTTCCGATTACAGATTGCCACAGAATACGGCCGAAGTGGGTAGCCGCGCGTTCAATCAGTGCCGGTTCATAGATATCCTCGGCATAGTCGAAAAGCCCATCGAGCCCGTCGGTTGGATTGGGAGAAACCACAAGCGCAAGTTCGGCATCGGAACGGGGTGCGAGAGCAGAGAATAGCCCTGAAAGGAGAGCCGATTGGGCACGAGGCTCGCGAAATTCGAACAGGGATTTGACGATTGCATCCTGTTCGCGTTCCTCATGCGTCTGGATTTCTTGCACAAGTCGTTCGTAAGGAATGAGGTGCTGTGTGCCTGTTGTGATAGCAGCGGTCACTGCGTGGCAAACGTTGTGCATGTGCATGCTGGAGGTAAGTTCAAGCTTCAGCAGCAGAATCTGCTCGGTGCGGCAAAGAGTTTGCCGGCTGTCATCTTCGCCGTGGCAGCCGGTCAGCAGGACGCCGTACTGCAGCCCATGGGTGCCGCTGTAGCGACCAAGCAAGACCGCGAAGGCTGCCGCCAGGACTACATCTGCCTTCACACCATGGTGCTTCGCATAAACGCAGATGTTGTTCCACAGTGCTGCATCCAGCTGGAAGGGGAAGCGGCGGCGCCGCGCGCTCGCATAGCCACTGGCGTTGAAACGCGTTGGCAAGGTCGTTGCATTATACTCTTCGCCCATCAGTCCATGCCAATGGGCAAGAGCCGACGTGAAGTCTGCTGTCTCAAGCCATTCTTCTTCGCGAAGTCCATGTTTCAGATCATCATCACTGGCAGGAACGAGCGCTTCACCCTCAACAAGGGCAATCAAGTCTCTTTGCAGGATCGCCAGTGCAGCTTCGTCGCAGACAATTGGATGTAAGGCGATTGTGGATATGAGTGCGCCTTTCGATACTATCAGCTGACAGCGGGAAGAAACCCCATCAAGCAGATCGAAGGGACGAGACAGAAAGCCGTTACGCTCTGCTTCTCCTTCGGCTGCGGGGAGAGGATTGCTGTCGCTGCCAAGGGTTTCTATCGGAGGCACGTCGCCTGCGGCAGAGAATTGCTCGATGCGCCCGCCTGCGAAACGGCGAAAGCGCATCCGCAAGGCGCTGTGGCGCTCGGCCAGTTTCGCCAATGCCTGCTGCATCTGGTCGAGAGAGACAGTTATGTTCCAATGCATAGACAGAACCTGGGGCGGAAAAACCGTGTTATTGCCGATCTGCTCGAGTGACCAGATGCGCTTTTGTGCCAGGGTAAGAGGAAAGCTGTCGGAGTTGGCGTGGCTTTGACTGTTTACAGCCATGAGGTTGGTTGTCGTGTCCGGTGCAAATAGCTTGTTCATGTCTTCACCCGTCTGATATCTGGATAGAGGTTGAGTGTGCTCAGGCCATCGCCTGCCGCAGGCCAAGCGGCCGCGGATCAACCCAGATTTCCTTGATCTTGTGCAGACATTCATCGCGCGTTCCACAGAACGGTTCCCTGTCCCAGCCGACAGGCAGTGTCCTGCCATCGGGCCAGACGGAATAGCGATCTTCCCGGTCGCGAACGATACTCCAGCTCTCTGGCATTATTTCTGCTGCGGACATCATGCAGGCTCCCTGAACAAGACAAACATGATCAAGAGACGAACATGCCTGCATTAGATTTAAGCGAAAAGGGAGAAAAAATTTTCAAACATTGGCCTAAATCAGAAACCGCTCACCGCGTCTCTTTTACAAAACCATTTGAACGATTGTAGCGCTGGTGCTGCGGAGTATGCCATGACTATCATATCCAATTTTGCAAAGGAGGCGCGTGTTGAACCGTTTCCTGCCCGATCTCGGTTCCTGAAAACAGCTATGCTGCTTGCGCCGGAGCAATTGCAGGTTTCAACCGCAAGTGGCACCTACACTCTCTCGGTGATGACCGCACCGGCCGGTTTGAAACTGGGTTTGCCGGATCTCGCGCCGGCGGACGCTGTCCCGGTTCTCTCCTCCGCTGTCGAATTTCTGTCAACCCAGTCGCGTGAGGCCCGTATCGTTGAGATTGAAAATGTCCCGGAGCTGGAATTTGCGCCTGGTTCATTCGATGGAGATCGCTTGACGGTTGATCCGCGAGCGTTCTGGCAATGGCCAGCACCATGGGTTGCAAAGCCGGCTTATCCAAATCCGCAGGTGCATGTCTTGAGCAACGGACAATATCATCCGAAGCGGCCGCGAAAGCCGTCGGGCATTGTCTATGATCGGTATATTCCATGGCTCGACCAGAGCCTGTCTTTTCGGATCGCCGACCCCGTGGCCGATCTCGAGCATTTCCATCGCTGGATGAACGACGAACAGGTCAATGTGATCTGGGAGGATGGCGGCGACAGGCAGAAGCACGCGGCTATTCTCGAGGAGCGCCTGATTGATCCGCACATGCTCGCGCTGATCGGCTGTTTCGATGGTGTGCCATTCGGTTATTTCGAGGTCTACTGGGCCAAGGAGAACCGCCTCGGGCCCTATTATGACGCGCAGGATTATGATCGTGGCTGGCATGTTGCCATTGGCGAGCCGGCCTATCGAGGCAAACAGTGGATTACTGCCTGGCTGCCATCGCTGATGCATTTCATCTTTCTCGATGATCCGCGCACGCAGCGCATTGTCGGCGAGCCGCGCGCCAGCCATGAGCAACAGATCCGCAATCTCGACCGCTCGGGATTTGCCAAGGTCAAGCACTTTGACTTCCCGCATAAACGGGCATTGCTGGTGATGTTGACGCGGGAGCGTTTCTTTGACGATCGTTTATGGGTTCCCGCAGCATGACGGCCAAGCCAAAGCGGGCATATTTTGCACCGGATGATCTGAACGATCCGGCACTGACGCGTCTGATTTTCCGGCTTGGCATGCCTGCGGTAGCGGGCCTGTCGATTAACGCCGTGCATCACACGATCAATATGGTCTTTGTCGGCATGATCGGAAGTCATGAGATCGCGGCGATCACCGTTGTCCTGCCAATCCTGATGATGGTCGGCGCGATTGGCGAGGGGCTCGGCGTTGGTGTCGCCACGGCCGTCGGCCGGGCCCTCGGTGCTGGTGATCCGCAGCGTGCCAGCATCGCGGCGTCAACGCTCGTCATGCTGGCGATACCGCTTGGGCTCGTGCTGACGGTTGCAATTCTCCTCTTCAAGCGTGAGTTGCTTATCCTCTTTGGCGCCAGCGAAGCCATCTTGCCATTGGCCGAACACTATCTTGCGATCGTCGCCTTTTCGGTCACGCTGACCATGCTGCAGATACTTTCGGATTTTATCGCCATTTCAGAGGGCAACACGCGCTTCAGCATGTGGACGCTAATGAGCTGTTTCGCCCTCAACATCGCACTCGATCCGATCATGATCTTCTGGTTCGATTTCGGGCTGGCGGGTGCAGCAATCGCAACCATCATCTCGCAGATTGCAGCTCTCGGTGCCTATTTCATCTACTTCCGCAGGCGGATAGGCACCTTGCATGTAGCAGCGCGGTTCATGGCCTTTCGCACTGATGTTCTCAAGCCGGTCCTGCTCATCGGATTGCCGGTAACGCTCACAAGCATGTTGAGCAGTATCAGCTTGGCTGTGCTCTTCACTTTCGCCGGATTCTATCGCGGGGACGACGGGATTGCCGGGGTCGGCATTGCAATGCGCGTCCTTAACCTCGGCATGCTGCCGATTGTCGGCCTTTCCCTGGGTGGGCAGGCGGTACTGAGTTTCGCTTGGGGCGCCAACAATTCACGGCGCCTGCTCGGGGCGTCTGGAACGCTGCTCGTTCTCACGTCCGCATTTGCTTTTATATACGGTCTTGCTGCCATAGTGCTGCGCTATCCTGTCGCCGCGATTTTCACGAATGACGTCGAGATCGCAGATATTGCCGCGCAAACGCTCGTTCTCACGCACATTCCGTTTGTTTTCTTCGGTGCTAGGCAGATCCTGCTGGTACTGCTGCAAGCGCAGGGCCGGGCGCGTCTGGCGGGATTCATCAGCGTTGCGCAGAACGGCTATTTTCTGCTGCCGCTTCTCTTTATCTTGCCAAACCGGTTTGAATTCGACGGCGTCCTGGCCAGCCTTTTTCTTGCGCCGGCTCTAACTGCGCTCATGTCCGTGGGCATCCTCGTCACGATCCTTTGTCAGCTCCGTGACCAATCGTCATCCAATCCGATCACCAGTTTCAACAGCACCGTGTCTGAGAGGGTCTCATGAACAAAGCCATGCCACCGCAAGATTTCAATCCCGGAATGCCGGACGATCTATTCACGCCGGTCGATACAGCAGCTTTCAACGCGGTGTCACCGCCGATATTCCAGACTTCCCTGTTTGCCTATGACACCTATGAAGCCATGGAAGATGTCTTTGCCGGCCGGTCCCGCAACTATATCTATTCGCGCGGCGATAATCCTACGGTACGGGAGTTCGAACTGCTGACCGCCCGGCTGGAAGGTGCCGAGGACGGGCGGGGTTTCTCGAGTGGTACGGCAGCTATTACAGCTACGATCTTGAGCCTTGTCGAAACTGGCGATCGGGTCGTCGCGGTGCAACATCTCTACAACGATATTTACCGGCTGTTCGTCAAACTTCTTGCCCGTTTTGGTGTCACAGTGGACTTCGTCGATCCGTCCAACCATGACGAGGTCCGTGCTGCTCTGCCGGGCGCGAAATTGCTCTATCTGGAAAACCCGACGTCAATGGTTTTCGAACTGCAGGACATTGAGGCTCTGGCAGCCTTGGCGAAGGAATATGGAGTGACGACCGTCATCGACAACTCCTGGGCGACACCGCTGTTCCAGAAACCCATTCAGCATGGCGTCGATATTGTCATCCACGCAGCATCAAAGTATCTGGGTGGACACAGCGATACTGTTGCTGGCGTCGTCGTGGGTCCGCGTGATTTGATCGCCAAGATCAACAGTTCGACCTACCCGTACATCGGCGCAAAGCTCTCACCCTTCGAAGCCTGGTTACTGCTACGCGGTATGCGGACATTGAAGGTGCGGCTGAAGGAACATATGCATAACGGGCTCGTGCTCGCCAAGCATCTTCAACAGCATCCTGACATTGCGCTTGTCCGTCATCCCGCTTTCTCTGGTCATCCGGGCAAGAAAACGCTGACCGGTTTTTCCGGCCTGTTTGCATTCGACCTCAATCCGGACATCGACGTTGCGCGGTTCGTCAATGCCCTGCGCCATATCAGGCTCGGCGTCAGCTGGGGCGGACCGGAGACGCTTTTGGTTCCAGCCAAGGCTGCCTTACAAATTCCTGACCGCATGACATCCTTTGTGCGCTTTGGTGTCAATCCTCAGACCATCCGTTTTGCAGTGGGACTAGAGGAACCGGAAGTGATCTGGAGCGATATCCAGCAGGCATTGCATTATGCACGGCTATAGCTTTTAGGCACTGCTGCAAAGGATTTGCGGAACGCTGGAAAAAAGCCGGCGTTTTCCGGATCCCATCTTGACTTTCATAATATGATAAATGTAGTCACATTTAAATATGAGTTTAACGCTCATATAATGATATGCAGGGTTAACGATTTATGAGGGGTATAGTTGTGCGGGGATACGGGACGACGGCGCGGAATGTGATCGGTTCAGTAGGATATAAGCACCGCACATGTTTGCTGTTGACGACATCGATTGCCGGATTGATGGCGGTCAATGTCGCGCTTGCCCAGGACGCGTCCACGATCCAGTTGGACACGATCGTGATTGACGGTGATGCAAGCCCCATTGGACCGGACAAGGGCTATATAGCCAGGAACACCTCTACCGGCACGAAAACCAATACACCCTTGCGCGAAATTCCGCAGTCCGTATCGGTGATTACGCGTCAGCAGATGGACGACCGGATGTCGGGCACTGTTGAGGATACGATTGCCTATACAGCCGGGGTGACCGCATCGCCCTGGGGGGTGGATGATCGCTTTGACCAGTTTTTGATCCGGGGATTTGATATCGGGCCCTATGCAGTTTTTCGCGATGGACTGCCGCAAAAAGCCCTGGATTTTTCCGGATTCAAGGCTGAACCCTATGGGCTTGAACGGGTTGAAGTCCTCAAGGGACCGGCATCGGTTCTCTATGGCCAAAATGAGCCGGGCGGTCTCGTCAATCTCGTGACAAAACGGCCAACGAGCGATGCGCTTTACAGCGCCTATGCCGGATATGGATCTTTTAACACCTATGAGGTGGGCATCGATGCGGGCGGCCCGCTCGACAGGGAAGGCATATGGACCTATCGGCTGACCGGAATGTTCCGCGACGGAGAAAAGGAGAAGGATTTTTCCAAGAACAACCGTGTTTTCATTGCGCCTGCAATTACCTGGTCTCCGAGTGCAGATACATCACTGACGATTCTTGCCAATTATCAATGGGATGAACTCACCCCCAATACCTTCGTGCCGATAGCCGATCCGATGCGGCCTGATCTGAAACGATTCTCACGCAGCTTCACTACTTCCGACCCGAATTTTGATAGATTCGATGCCAACCATGGTTCGATTGGCTATGACTTCGAACACAGCTTCAACGAAGCATGGACAATCCGGCAGAAGCTTCGTTACTCGCAACAGGATACCGACTACAGGCATCTCTATTATTCCACCATGAGCGACGATCATACCATGAATCGCACGGCGTTCACCGTCGATGAGACAGCCACGATCTTCAGCGTCGATAACAACGTCCAGTATGATTACGAAAGTTCCCGCATAAAGAACACGTTGCTGCTGGGCCTGGACTACACCCGTCAGACCGTCGATGGGCGCAACGGGTTTGCCAGCGGACCCGATCTTAACATCGACAGTCCTGTTTACGGTATCGATGTTCCCGAACCGCCTATATATCTTGATCGCAAGCAAACAATCGATCAGCTCGGATTATACGTTCAAACCCAGACGAAACTTGATGATCAATGGTTGCTGACACTCGGTGGCCGCCAGTCATGGGTAGAGGATAAAACCAAAGACCATCTGAGCGAAACCGTCACGGAACAATCCGATAATGCCTTTTCCGGCAAAATTGGACTTGGATATCTGTTCGATAATGGCCTGACACCCTATGTCAGCTATTCCGAATCCTTCGTACCGGTCCTTGGTAAAGGCCGCAATCAGCAGTCATTCAAGCCCTCGGAAGGCAAGCAGTATGAAGCAGGTGTGAAATATGAACCGGACTTTTTCCCGGGATCGATGACAGCATCAATCTTCGAAATCGCCAAGACCAATGTTCTCACACCGGACGGTGCGATCTATCAGGTGCAGACGGGAGAGGTCCGCCATCGCGGGTTCGAGTTGGAGGCCACAGCGGATCTGTTCCATGGCATAAGTCTGACCGGCAGCTATACTTATGTTGATGCTGAGATAACGTCGAGCAATATTGGAGGTGAGGTTGGCAAACGGCCAGCGATTGTGCCTGAACATCAGGCGGCCCTCTGGGCCAAGTATACCTTCGAATCCGGTGTGCTTGAAGGGCTGAATATCGGTTCCGGCGTGCGCTATGTCGGGAGCTCGTTCGGCGACAATGCCAATCGGATCAAGGTCGCAGATTACACGCTTGTCGATGCGGCGATCAGCTATGAAAAGAACGGCTGGAAGGGATCGCTCAAAGCAAGCAACGTCTTTGACAAGGACTATTATTCGACCTGCAGCAGCGACGGTGACGGTAGTCCGATGTGCATCTATGGTGAGGGCCGCGTTTTAAAAGCTACGCTTTCGGCCAAGTTCTAGGTGCTGTTCGGTGACCGGAATGTACTTCCCGCGCAGACCAGGTTTATGACCGTCATGCGGAGGCGCGATTTTCTTGCCGGCTCGGCGTCGCTTGTTTCGTGGCTGATGCCTGGACAGGGCAGGGCATCGGCGCCAAGGATCGTATCGCTGGATTACGGTCTGGCACAGACACTGATTGAGCTTAGCGTTCCTCCCGTCGGCCTGATCGACACACCAGGATGGGCAGATTGGACCGTAGAACCGCCGCTGCCGGCAAGCACAGCCAATATTGGATCGTCCCATGAAATTAATATGGAGCTGCTGCACCTGCTGAAACCGGATCTGATTATCTCAACCCCCTATCTCGAGTGGGTCAGACCGCAACTTGAACAGATCGCGCCGGTCAAGTCGTTTCCGATCCACGCGCTCGGTTCGTCTCCATATCCGCACATCATTGATGCGACGCGGGAACTCGGTCGCATGCTTGACCGCCACGGACAAGCCGAAGCGTTGATAGAGCGTACGGAGAACCAATTGAGCGCCGCGAAAGCTGCAACACGGCATTTGGGCAGACTGGCGATCGTCACTTTCATAGATGCACGGAATGTCCGCATTTATGGCCCGGGTGGTATTTTTCAGGATGTGCTCGACCGCCTTGATTTGCAAAACGGCTGGACAGAACGGACCAACGAATGGGGCTTTAACGACGTCGGGATGGCCGATCTGATCCGTATTGGCGACAGCCGGCTTTTTTATATGGATCCGGTTCCGCCGGATGTGCTTGCAACCCTGGACGGCAGCCCGCTCTGGCAGAGTATGCCGTTTGTGAAAAAACAGCGTACTCAACGCATGGCGAGCGTCCTTATGTTCGGCACGCTGCCCGCAATCACACGTTTTGCCAGACTGCTCGCCGAAACTCGCACATGAAAAAACAGATCTCTTATCCTTGGTTTTGGCTTAGCGCATTATGGTGTCTCGCTCTTGGTGCCATCGTGTTCAATCTCGGGCCGCTGATCAAGGATATAGGCTTCAATGCGGCGTTCTCGCCCCCCCGCCCGGACGACAGTCGGGCAGTGCTCATGTATTATAGCCTGCTCCCACGGTTGGCCATATCGGCGATTTGCGGCTTTGCCTTGGGATTGTCGGGTATGCTGTTCCAGCACGTTCTTCGCAATCCGCTTGCGTCTCCCTCAACCCTGGGCGTGGAGGCAGGTGCGCAGCTTGCGCTCGGTATTGTGATGTTATGGTTTCCGGCAATTCTCGGCTGGAGCCGCGACACGGCAGCGGCGTTCGGTGGGTTTTCTGTCATGGCCATTGTCTTTGCGGTCGCCTGGCGATTCAAATTCCAGCCCGTTGTGGTAATCCTGACCGGATTGGTTATGGGTTTGTATTGCACGGCCATCGTAACCCTGCTCACACTGACCAAAAATCATTATCTCTCAGGCCTCTTCATCTGGGGGGGAGGGGTATTAAACCAGAATGACTGGCGCCAGGTTGCAGGGCTTCTCCCCAAAGTACTCGGCTGCTTCATGTTGGCATTGCTCCTCATACGTCAGTTGAATGTACTGACATTGGGTGACGCGGCGCAAAATCTTGGCATTAAGCTGCACTCAGTCCGTGCCGTGGCACTGTTCGCCGCAATTCTCCTGACTACGTTCACTGTCAGCGCGGTTGGCATCATCGGGTTCCTCGGCCTAGCGGCCCCCGCAGTCGCACGCGCAATGGGTGCCCGGCGGATCAAGACCCGGCTCGTTTTGGCGCCGCTTGTTGGAGCGGCATTACTGGTTATCATCGATCAATTGCTGCAAATTTATGCTGCAAAATCAGGGCATTCTCTGCCTACCGGCGCGATTACGGCTCTGATTGGCGTGCCGGTGTTGCTGATTGTGATGATGAAACGCGGTAGCTCCTTGCAGGCCGCCGTTCAAGACCCGGCAGTTATTGTTGTAGGTCGGCGGCCCATACTGCTGATCACATCGCTCGCAACTCTACTCATGACGATCGCATTAATCGCAGTTTTCGTCGGGCGGGATGTGGATGGATCCTGGGCAACTCAAACCGGTGCGACACTCAATTCACTGCTGCCGTGGCGCCTGCCGCGGCTTGTAGCCGCAAGTTCCGCGGGTATCATGCTGGCACTGGCGGGAAGCCTTCTGCAGCGTTTGACGGGCAACGCCATGGCAAGCCCTGAGGTTCTCGGCGTGAGTGCCGGTACGGCGTTCGGATTGCTTTGCGTGTTGTTCGCAGTCGTCGAACCATCCTTTGGCCACAGGCTGATAGGCGGTTTCTCTGGTGCGGCGGCGGTGCTCGTCTTTCTCTTTATCATCGGACGAAAGGCGCAATCCGGCAATCAGTTTCTTATTCTCGGCGTGGCACTGGGTGCGTTTCTGACGGCATTGATTTCTGCGGTTCTTGCCTCCGGCGATCCGCGTGCACTGTCGCTAATCAGCTGGATGGCAGGCTCAACATATGGAATTGACAGTTCTGCAGCCTCCATAGCATTGGGTTTCTCGACCGTTGGTGTCATTGTATCCGCATTGATCGTTCGCCCGCTACAGCAGCTGTCGCTCGGTGATGTATCGGCCCGCTCACGTGGCGTTGACATTGCCAGGTTCCGGCCGGCAATCCTTGGCTTTTCCGCTTTGCTGACGGCCGTTGCCACCCTAATCGTAGGACCTTTGAGCTTTGTGGGTTTGATGGCGCCGCATCTTGCGCAGCGTCTGGGGCTTGCCCGCGGATGGCACCATTTGATCGGCTCAGCATTCTTCGGGGCGTTGTTGATGGCAACTGCCGACTTTATTGGACGGACAATCTATTTCCCGTGGCAATTGCCGACGGGCCTGGTCGCGACTTTACTCGGCGGTCCGGTTTTTGCGGCACTGCTTGTTCATGGACGGCGTCACGTCGTCCTCCATTGAGATTTGCTGGCAGGTACGGTGTGCATCCTTGATCATGAAGTTGACCAGCGTCCTCGATACTCCCAATTCCTTGGCAATATCCTTTTGCGAAACGCCATCGATACGATGCCGGACAAAGGCGTCACGTGTGCGTTTTGGCAAATTTTCCAGCGCGTAAAGCACTTCATCCAGAGCCTCTGCGGACAGCATGCAATCAAGCGCGCTGACGCTTCGCGCAGGAACAGAGTCTATCCCTCCTGCGGGTATCGTGTGGAGCTTTTCATGAGATTGTTTACGGGCAGCATCAAGGGCGAGATTGTAAACCATACGACAGGCATATCCGACCGGACAATGAATACAGTTGGATTGCACACTGCATGCCTTGACGACGGCGTCATGAAATATATCTTCTGACTGTACATGGGAGCGCAGGACTCTCTCTGCAATTTTTACAAGTTTCGGCTTAGACTGAATGAGTGTTCTGACAAGAACATTGCCATCGTAAGGATTTTGTTCTGTTTCCATTTTAGGTATATTTTTGCCTTCTTCTTCATGATGAGAGCAAAGTTACCGCTTCTCGTTTAATTTAATTCGAAATTGTAAGTAATTCCAAAAATTGTCGGCCTGCCAATATTTATACTTTAACATGACAAACTGAGTCAAGTTATTAGATTTGAATCATCATAAGGCTAGTGAGAGGCGCGGATTGGCAAAGATTGCAGCGACACTTATTGGAAGGCCGCTCAATAAATTTCCAGAGATTTCTTCGTCTATATACCTGAAAGCCCGGTGCGGAATTCCGGCCGTGCCTGTCAGTCCAGTGTCAGCGATGGGAAAATGAAATGATATGTGAAATTCAACTTGCCGAAGACAAAAGCAGCCTTTGCAGAGAAGTCATGAGCGAGCTGCCAGAATGGTTCGAAGCTATGGAAGGGATTGTCGCCTGTTCGGAGGCAGTCAAAGTCATGCCTATGTTCGCAGCATCCGTTAATGGGCAAATGGCAGCCTTCGTTGCACTTAAGAGCCATCCCCCTGTGGCGATGGAGCTTTTTGTAATCGCTGTGCGCAAGAAATTTCACGGCCAGGGAATGGGACGCGCATTGTTGCAAGCGGCTGAAGCTTATGCCCTTTGCAAACAGTGCCGCCTGTTTACCGTGAAAACGCTTGCATCCCGCGGTCGAGACGAATCTCATTTGGACAAGACACGTGCGTTTTATCGGAGTAACGGTTTCTTGCCCGCCGAGACATTCCAGACGCTATGGGCCGAGGGGCATCCCTGCCTCTTTCTGGTCAAGCCCTTGTAATCAGCGAGCAGGTTTTCAGATCGCTTGGCTTGGTGGTCGACTGCAACGGTCCCTGCTTCCATTGATAACGCGCTGCAGGTTGCGGCGGTTTATTCAATGGACAGACGTCAGTATCTGTCGCAACTGAAAATGGAATGTGCCCCGGTTACGGTCGAAAATCGCATAATGGCTCCTCTGAAAACATACCTTAGAAAATCCGTGTTGACTGGGCCTTAGGTTCATTTCCTTTCAAGGCGTTGCAAGTTTCGTTACGAATTTCCTGCAAACCACCCCAACTGGGTGGCCAGTCCCTATAAAGAAGCAACGGTCTCGGCGTGCATGCTTACTGGGTGGACGAAATGATATCCATGATTAAGTCCGCCAACGGTTGCTCGTTGCCGTCGAAGCTTTGGATCATAGCGTCCAGAACACGCTCCCTTACAAGTTCCTAGGCGCCGAACGGCAACCCGGCATTATCCGTCAACAGGGATAAGAACGTCAGCTGAGTTCGGCCATTGCCTTCTCGGAACGGGTGGATCGCGTTGATTTCCGCGAGAATGTGAGCGGCATTCGAGGCAAATGCCGGCGGTAGCATATCCATAAGGAAATTCAGTCGTTCAAGAAATGCAAATACAGCTTTCATCTGATTGTCGATGTATTCGGGATAGCAGAAT
The DNA here is from genome assembly GCF_054796155.1 of Phyllobacterium sp. K27. Classification (NCBI taxonomy): domain Bacteria; kingdom Pseudomonadati; phylum Pseudomonadota; class Alphaproteobacteria; order Hyphomicrobiales; family Phyllobacteriaceae; genus Phyllobacterium; species Phyllobacterium sp. K27. The sequence goes on from NZ_JBTWND010000004.1 coordinate 251,327, forward strand.
CAGTTGCCGCCCTTACCAATGCGAATGGTTCGCGGTTGACCTGCCCATTCATAGACGTCCTGAAACAGATGGTGGTGGAGCGCCATATAGTGCGGGTAGTCGAGCCGGCCGTATGGAAAGTCTTCGTCCGCACGGATTAGGAACAGTGCCAGCTCTGCTTCGTCTAAATCGTCTTGATTTTGTAAACCAAGTTTGTTGCACAGGACCGTTGTGCCTGGGTAACAGAGCGGGTCGGATTCGGCGGTATAGACCACTATTTGCGCTTGGTTTTTGCCAGCTGCTCTTTGACTAAAGCACGACGTTCGTCGCCGGTTTTACCTCGAGACTCAGCTAACGCCGTTGCCATCCGTGGCGCCAGTTTCATACCCTCGACGGCACTTATTCTTTCGCCGCGCGTACTGGTAAGCGTCCAACTACTTTTAGTAGTTCCACGGGCTGGATGATGAAGACTGTGGTTTTTCATGAGGCGAAGTCTACTACAGCCCGCGGAACCTGAGCAATAGGAACTTTCAAGGCGACTTCGCTCGTCAAGGAAGCCTTGCTGGCTCGCTTAGAGACATTGTAGACTTTGAGGAACCAATCAAAAACGTTCGAGAATCCGCTATTATCGGCATTTTCAAAGGAAGGGTTGCTGGCAGTTTTTGAGATTGAACAAGTTGGGCAAACGGGGGCCTGGCAAGTCTCCCTTAGGAGTTGCGGCGCGTTCTGTGCCTCATCCAAGATTAAATGGCTCACCATCAGAATGACCTTTCCGACCAACCGCTGAATGTTGACCATCCTTGCCAGAGTTCAGGGTAAGTTTGCTCCGCCCGTGCCGGGCCAGGCGGCTTAGATGAAAGACAATCAGAATATGAATTCGACGGAGGTCAGCGGCCAACTGCCGCGCGTCCATTCGATGGGCACGCCACCGCCGTCTTCATTGATCGCGTTGACGTGGAACACCGGCGTTCCGGGCGTCAGCTGAAGGATTTGCGCTTCATCAGAGGAGGCGAAGCCGCCGCTGATCCGCGTCTCGATCCGCCGGTAATTTTCGATACCGTGGGCGCGGAAAACATCGGTAACCGACTGGCGCACGCCGTATATCTGTTCGAAATCGGGAAAGAGCTCTGCCGGAAAGACTTTGGTATTGACGTAAACCGGCTGCTTGCCGGAAGTCCTTGTCCGGCATAGCCGGATAATGGTGGTCTCCGGTGCAAGACGGAGCCGCGCAGCCACGGCCGGTCCGGCTGGCTCGCGGATAATCAGCAGTGTCTGGGTATCGACCACCTCGCCGTGGGTTTCGAAACTATCGAGAAAACGCCGCCCGTCCCGAACCGTGAAGGTGGAGGGCAAGTTGCGCACGAAGATCCCCACGCCCTTGCGAGCAGTGAGGTGACCTTCCTGTTGCAATTGTTGCAGCGCCTGACGAAGCGTAATGCGCGTAACTGCGAGTTTCTCCGCCAGATGTGTCTCACCAGGAAGCTGGCTGCCTGGTTGTAGAAAGCCGTCCTCGATCAACCCAAGGACGTGGTCGTATATCTGCTGCCAGATCGGAGCGTCACTGCGTGGCCGGAAGACCAGTCCGTCAAAGGCTGAAAGATTATCGCCGCGGCGCTCAAGTTGTGCCGGATTTATAATTTTCTGGGTCATGACGTCTTATTCCGCGGCAATCGATACACCGAGCGCCGATCTGACTCGGAGAAGCCGGGAGGAATAGACAATCTCTCCATTAACTATTGTTGCAACCACATGCGGATGGGCCGGATCTTCTGCGTTGACAAGAATCAGATCAGCCCGGTGCCCGGCATCGAGCGATCCACGATCATCGAGCCCTGCCACGCGGGCTGGGTTTGCCGAGACCAGGTTCCAAACCAAGGGAAAATCGCCTGCGCTCGGAGAAGAGAGCTTGAAGGCTGCGTGCAATGGCGAGGGATAATGGTAATCGCTGGTCAGCACCGTGCAGAGCCCGGCCCTGATGGCTTCGGCGGCATTGAGTGCACCATTGTGGCTGCCGCCGCGCACGACATTGGGCGCGCCAAGGATCACGTCCTCGCTCTTTTGCCGGGCAATTTTCGCTGTTTCGACAGTCAGCGGAAATTCCGAGGCCTTTGCACCCAGCGCACGAAAATACTCCCGGTCTTCTGGCGATGCATCGTCATGGGCAAGCAGAACATTTCCGTTTGCCCGCGCGGCCGAGGCCAGTGCCTCGATTGCCATAGGCACATCGTCCCGGCGGGACCAAACCTGGTCGAGTAATGACATATAGTCGTTCCGGTTCAGGCCGGACCGTTCGGCCATCTGTCCGATCTTACGGGCGATTGTGCCCTTCAGCACCGAACCGATGGTATGATCGTTGAAAGCGAGGATCGGTCGCGGGGTGAGCGACAGCCACTTCATGACTTTTGCCATTTGATCAAGTGCAAAAGTTTCCCAGCGCAGATGTACACGCGTGTCGCATGCAAGATTATCGCGGATACCGACTAGCACGCTGATCAGCTCTTCGGCCGCTTCGACTGAACGCAGTCCGGGTTCCCACGACACCGTGATACCATGAAAGGCTGTGGTTATACCATTGGCGACAAGTTGACGGTCGGTGCCCCTCAGCGCCAAAGCGATGTTAAAGTGAACACCTGGGCGAGGCATGATTTGTCGCTCGAAGCTATCGCCATGAATATCGACTATTCCCGGAAGCACAAGCAGGCCAGAGGCATCGATCACGGATACATCCCGAGCGGGAACCTCGGTCAGGATACCGGCCGTGATACTCAGATCCCGTGATGCAAGCTTCTGGTCGGCAAGAATGCGCCCTCCCTGAATGTGCCAGTCCATTGAATTCTCCAAACAGGGGCTGCCGTCACGAACACGTCATGTGATGCGTATAGGAATAAGCGGACAACCGCTTCCTGTCTATACAGCAAAGGAAAAAGATGATCCGTACCCTCGCAACCGCACTGGCAATCACGCTTGCTTCAATGGCTTCGGTTCTGGCTGAACCTGTCAAATTCGCGGTCACTGATATGGAGGGACTGGAGGCCTTGCAGCAGGAATTCGGTGCCTTTCAGACCGCTCTCGAAGAAGCGACCGGCCTTGATATCGAGCTCTATCCCGTCAGCTCGCGGACCACAGCCGTTGAAGCCATGAACGCCGGGCAGGTTGATCTTGTCCTGACGGGACCTGCTGAATATGTGGTCATGAAGGAATTGAGTCAGCCGAAAATCGTTGTTGCCTGGCAGCGCCCTGACTATTTCGCCCAGATCGCCGTATTGGCAAATGGACCAATTCGCTCCGTTGAAGACCTGAAGGGCAAGAAAGTCGCATTCGGCTCGGTCGGCTCCACCTCACAGCATCTCGGGCCCGCACAGGCGCTTGCTGATTTCAATTTGAAATATCCAACGATTACGAACCGGTGATCATATCGCGAAATATCGCCGCCGAAGCCCTCATCCGTGGCGATATCGCCGCTATCGGCCTGAATTTCGGTCACCTTGACTCGGTACGCAAAGCATTCCCGGATATCGCTTTCTCGGTTGTAGCCCGGGGCCGCGATCTGCCCAATGATATCCTCTTGGCGCGAAAGGACATTGCAGACGATGTGTTCGTCAAGGTTCGCGACGCATTTGCTGAAAAGGGCACCGAACTGATGAATGCAGTTTTGAACGGCAAGCACAACCAGAAATTCAAGGGTGGTTTCTTCCTGACCGAGGTCAAAGATTCGGACTATGACTATGTCCGCTCGATGTTCGGACAATCGGGATCGAGAGCTTTACCGGCTTTGTAAACTGAGGTTTGTCCTTTTCCTTCCGCGTAAAGGACTGGTTACCTCGGCAACCGGCCGAGGGCCGAAAGGCTACGGGACACAATGACAGCAATCATTCTTGCACGCGATCTTGCAAAGAACTATCCGAACGGAAAGGCCGTATTCTCCAATATCGGCCTGAATATAGCAGCACGCGAGCGCGTTGCGTTGGTAGGTTCAAACGGCGCCGGAAAATCCACGCTGCTCAAGTGCCTGATCGGCCTTTTGCCGTCCAGTGACGGCGAGATCGTCACCTTGGGCGAAAGTTTCCGCTCGACGCCATCCGTGGCTTAGTTGCAGCGCATACGCAGACAGATCGGATTTGTCTTCCAGCATCACGGTTTGGTGAATCGCCAATCTGTTCTTACAAATGTTTTGCAGGGCAAGCTCGGACTTCCCGGCGGTTGGCGCGCCTGGCATCATTCCATCGCAAAACCGCATTGGCGCGAGGAGGCAATGCAGGCACTCGCCAATGTGCGGCTTCTCGACAAGGCCGCAGCCCGTGCCGATGCGCTTTCCGGCGGGCAGGCGCAACGGGTGGCGATTGCCCGGGCGTTGATCCGGCGCCCGAAGCTCCTGATCGCGGATGAACCTGCGGCAAGTCTTGATCCGGCGGCCGGACGTGATGTGATGCGGATCTTTTCCGATCTCGCCCTGGAACACGGCATTACCCTCGTCTACACCACCCATGACATGGAGCATGCGCTTGACTATTCCGATCGCATTATTGCGCTCAAAGCTGGCAAGGTTCTTTTCGACCGGTCGACCGCCAACGTGACACGCGCTGATCTCAGAGACGTCTTCGATGCATGATCGCCTAATGCTGCGTCGGCTGCCAGCGATCTCGCCTATCACCTTCAGCCTTGCAGTCGCTCTTGCCGCTCTTGTGATTGTCTCCGCCGTGCAGGTAGCGCCTTCACCTCAACAACTGGCTGGCGGGATACCCCGCATGGCCAATCTCGTCGGCCGCATGATGCCACCCAATCTCGAACCGGATTTCCTGTTACGGGTCTTTTGGCGGATGGCCGAAACCTTCCAGATAGCACTTGTGGGAACAGTCGTCGGTGTAGTGCTAAGCTTGCCGTTTGCCTGGCTCTCGGCTAGGGATATAACCCCGATTGGCCCATTTCGGTATATTTCCAGGATGCTGGTCTCTCTGTTCCGAACCGTTCCGGACCTCGTCTGGGCGCTGCTTTTCGTGTCCGCCGTTGGTCTCGGTGCAGTTGCAGGAACCATGACCATCGTCGTCGATACGATTGGATTCTGCGGACGGTTCTTCGCCGAGGCGATGGAGGATGCCGACAAAAAGCCACAAGAGGCGCTGTTCGCTATTGGCGCCAAAAAGTTCTCGGTGCTTTGCTGGGCTGTGCTCCCCGACGCTATGCCCTCCTTGATCAACACCACGCTCTTTGCACTTAAAAAGGCCGTGCGTTCCTCCGTGGTGCTTGGCCTCGTCGGAGCGGGCGGCATCGGTCAGGAACTCAAGGTCGCTTTCGACCTATTCCAGTACCGGAACGCTTCGACCATTATTCTGGTCATCTTCGCCATCGTCGTGGTTATGGAGTTCGTTACGGATCGCTTGCGCTCGAAAGTCCAATAGCCCGTCGGCAGCGGTTGAAACAAATCGATGAAAATTTATGCTCGACCATCGATCACTGCGCAGAGCGATCGTGTCCCGAATGGGCAGAGACACAGGCTTCGCGAGCGTGGCGAGTAGAGCGCGCCCGCAAAGCGGCTTGTGTGATCGATGAGCTGGGAGAGCGGCAATGTCCGTAGCAGGAGGACCATCCCACCATGAAAACTGCAGCGCGGGTAAACCAGGAATGATTCTTTCACAAGCCACGTCCAATCTCACGATCTGCAGGCGCGATCAGTGTTGGAATAGTGTGTTGTAGTTTTGCAGAAAATTTTTTGAATTCGGCGCGTAGGGGTTGCACTTGAAGTGTATATTTCTTAAACGTAATAACATTACATAAGCGGTGCCCAGTGGGTACTGCGCAACAAGCGAGATAAACCGTCGTTGTGACTGAAGCAAGCCCGACTTGCGACGACCTGCCAGGTCACAACCGGCATCCTGCGTGTCGATTACGAGTTTCATTTCGGTCGTTGCAGGTCCCCGCGGCTTGCTTCTCTCACGAATGCTGAGTTCGGCGCATCGCACGGGCTGATTGAAACCACAGTTACAATAGGAAAAAACGTGAAGAACCTGCCAAAACTTCTTACCGGTCTGACCGTTCTGACGACTATCTTGTTTAGCATGCCGGCTTTTGCACAGGTAGAGAAAATCTCCATAGTGGCCAGCTTCTCCATCATTGGCGATTCTGCCAAAGTCGTCGGGGGCGACCGAATTGATCTTCGGACACTGGTCGGGCCAGACGGCGATGCACACGTCTATGAACCAAAGCCGGCCGATGCAATGGCTCTGGCGCGAGCAGATGTCATTTTGGTGAACGGATTGCTTTTCGAAGGCTTTATGGAGCGCTTGATCCAGGCCAGCGAGGCCAAAGCGGAAGTGATCGTTTTGACCGATGGCGCGGACATTTTGAACGATCCTGCAGGTGGTCACTATCACTATGTCAATGGCGAGGCGATCTTCCATGCAACGCCAAACGATCCACATGCATGGCAATCGGTCGGTAACGCGAAGGTTTATGTCCAGAACATTGCCAAGGCGTTTTGTGCAGCGGATGCACAGGGCTGCGCAACTTACGAAGAAAATGCCACCGCCTACACAGAACAACTCACGGCTCTCGATAAGGAAATTGGCGCTGCTGTCAGTGGGATACCGAAAGACAAACGTGTCGCCGTCGTCGCACACAATGCTTTTCGCTACTTCGAGCGAGACTATGGCGTCACTTTTTTGGCTCCGCAGGGCGTCTCGACAGATTCTGAGGCATCCGCCGCAGATGTTGCCTCACTCATCCGGGAAATCCGCGAAAAGCGTGCCGCGGCAGTCTTTGCAGAAAATATCTCAAATGCACGCCTTGTTGAGCAGATCGCCTCAGAGGCGGAATTAACGCTCGGCGGCACCTTGTATTCAGATGCCCTGTCGAATGCTGACGGGCCTGCATCGAGCTATATCGAGATGATGCGCTACAACGTCAAGACACTGGCATCTGCGATCAAACGCGACTGAAACACCGTCCGAGTGACGGGAAAAACCGTCGCTTGGCGTTATGTAATACCATTAAAAGGAGAGATGAATGAGACATTTAATCCAGGGCGTATCTGCGCTGGCGCTATCAGTTACCCTGTTTGGGTCGGCTGCGTTTGCACAAGACGAAGAAGAAAATGTGACACTCTACCGCGTTTTCGTCGGAGATCATGTAGATGCGAAGGTAACGGCTTTTGATCTCAACAAGCCGGAGAACCGCTGGACTTTTGACACGGAAGGTCAAAACAAGCTCTACAGCGTCAATGAAGGTGCCGGCGTTGTCGCCGTTCAGTCTGAAAATGACACGGTTCACTTCATCAACAGCGGAATTTCTTTGCATTCCCATGGTGACCATTCGGATATTGAGATCGCCGATCCGGTTGCAGTAAAAGACACCCTCAAAGGTCCCAGGCCCTTTCACGTCATCGACCATGACGGCAAGATCGTCATCAACTTCGACAAGGGCGGCTACAATGAGATCGTCGATGCGCACGAACTTTCGGATGGCGAGATTGAATCGACACGACTGACGCAGGAGCGGGCGCATCATGGCTTTGCGGCCCCGGTCGGCAATGGTTGGGTAACGACTGTTGCCTCGGACGCTCCTGTCGAAGGCGATGCGGCTCCGACACGTGCTGGTCTGCGAGCGGTCAAGGCTGACGGCACCCCAGTTGGTGACGTGGCGACCTGCACAGGCATCCACGGTGAGGCCTTTTCTGGCGCTTATCTCGCAGCAGGCTGCAAGGAAGGAGTCCTGACTGTCACCTCTGGGAAAGATGGCGTAGTAACCAAGATGCTGAACTATCCGGCTGACCTTCCGAGTGGTCAAACAACGGGTACCTTGCTGGGCGCCAAGAGCATGCAGGTGTTTCTTGGCAACTATGGTGCCAAGGGCCTTGTCGTCGTTGATCCCGTGGACGAGCCGAACTTCCGCTACATCGAGCTTCCCTTCCGCCGTATCGACTTTGCGCTGGATCCCGCCAACGCTCGCTTCGGTTATGCGTTGACGGAAGATGGGACGCTGCATCAGGTGGATGTTCTGGATGGCAAACTTTCCAAGAGCGCCAAGGTAACCGAGCCCTATTCCATGGACGGTCACTGGAACGATCCACGCCCTCGTATCGCAATGGCTGGCGACGAAATTGTCATGAGCGATCCGAATGCCGGACTGGTGCGTCGCATCTCCAAAACCGAACTCAAGGAAGTCGGCACGATCAAGGTCGAAGGTAAGCCGTACAACATCGCGGTTGCTGGTGGCAGCGGAAAGGTCCATGAGCACGCTGACGGTGAAACTCACGCCCACAGCCACGGCGATCCCAAAATTTATGCCGGCTATTTCGAAGACAGCCAGGTCAAGGATCGTCCGCTGGCTGACTATGCCGGTGACTGGCAGTCGGTCTACCCTTACCTGAAGGATGGCACCCTTGATCCGGTATGGAAGCATAAGGCCGAAAAGGGGGCCTCAACTGTAGAGGAAATTCGTGCCGAGTACGAAGTCGGATATAAAACAGACGTTGACCGCATAACTATCGATGATGACGTCGTTACTTTCTACAAGGGCGGCCAGCCGTCGAAGGGCACCTACGCCTATGACGGCAAAGAGATCCTGACCTACAAGAAGGGCAATCGCGGTGTGCGTTTCATCTTCAGGAAGACTGAAGGCGATGCCGATGCTCCGCAGTTTATTCAGTTCAGCGACCATGGAATTGCTCCGAATAAAGCCGACCATTACCACCTGTACTGGGGCAACGATCGCGCGGCTCTTTTGGAAGAAGTGACCAACTGGCCCACTTACTATCCTTCCTCGTTGAGTGCGAAGCAGATCGTCAGCGAGATGATGGCTCACTGATTGGATCTCGCAATTACCTCACGCATCCGGCTACCTTTGGTCGGATGCAATTGCTCGGGGAGGGTTTAGCCTCTCCATGTAATCGACTTTTCCGTGCGTCTTTCTCGGTCTATAGGCCATCTAACTACTCGAGGAGTCGTGGTCGTGTGGGCGCTGTTGTCGATCCGGGCATTGGTCATGGCGCATGCCATCGCCAAGCGGGACGTTGCCCATGGTGTAGGGCACGGCACTAGCCATATCGCCCCTTGTCGCACAGGGTATTGCCACCGATGGCGGCACGTCACTTACCGCCCTTGTGCTCTTCCGAGAATGGCAAGCTTCTAAGCTCGGCAAAACTGTAGGGTTCGACATCAGGATTCTGTGACCGTTCGATCTGCTTTTTCAGTGCATCGCGCAGGCCGAGGGCTGCGATTGACAGCGGCATCGCCTCCAGTCGCGCCAGTCCAAAACGCTGCGTCGAGCGTGGCACAAATGGACGCTGCACGATCGGCAAATCGCGGAAGAGATTGGCGTAGAAGCTGCTGATGATCGCCACACCCAGTCCGCAGGCGACATACGAGCAGGCCGAACTGCTGGTGTGGGTTTCAATCTTGACGAACGGCCGGACGCCGCGTTGGACGAACATCTGGTCGAGCGCCACACGATTTGGTCTCTGCCGGCCGATGAGAATGAGCGGAACGTTGGCAAGATCGGCCGGCGTCACTTGCTTATGAGCACTCAAAGGATGTCCGACAGGAATGACGCATACATTCTCGCCGGTTGCAACTTCGTCCACAATGATCCCGGGACCACAGTCTCCCTCGATGCGCGTGAGTCCGAAATCGACCAAGCGATGCTCTACGAGCCTCGATATCGCACTTGCGGTATCGAAAAAGGTCTCAATCCTGACGCCCGGATATTTTTGTGTGAACTCCGAGAGCATGGCCGGCGCGAAATGTTCCCACATGCTGATCGGCAGAGCAACTCGGACGATTTCGGACCCTGTATTTCCTTTTCGCAGATCTTCGGCCCGTGCCGACATCCGCTCCAGCCCGAGCAGGATCTCCTGCGCGTCCTTTGCCAATATGGCGGCTTCCGGCGTCGGAACCAGGCGGCCCTTTTCGCGAAGGAATAACGTCATCGAAACATCCGCCTCAAGCTGCTGCAGCAAACGGCTGACGCCTGATTGACTGAGCCCAGTCGCTTTTGCCGTGGCGATCGTTGAGCCCGTCATCATCAGCGCCCTGAGAATTTCAAGCTGATTAAGATTCATGAGTTTCCTTACCAAACTAGAATGAGGTTGAGGGTTAAGGTATGAAGATATTCATAATATTGCACCTATCGGCACAATTCGTCATAGTCTAATCAATAATGCTGTGCGGGCAATCCGTAGACAGCGAGGGAACTCTATGACACGTTTCATTTTAGGCCGGCTATTGATGGCGCTGCCCACTATCGCTCTCGTTTCGATAGCCGTATTCGCCTTGATCCGCTTCATTCCCGGCGATCCTGCCGCGTTGATGCTGGGCGACCAAGCGCAACCCGACCAGATCGCTGCCATGCGCGTTGAACTTGGTCTCGACCAGCCGATGCTGCAGCAATTCCTGATCTGGGCTGGCAACGTTCTTCACGGCGACTTCGGTGTGTCGATCATCAATGGCGAGCCGATCTTGCCGCTGGTGATGTCCCGCTTCATGGTCAGCGCGCAGATCGTCGTCGTCGCGGTTTTGCTCGCCAGCCTGATCGCGGTGCCGGCCGGTGTGATTGCAGCATGGCGGCAGAACAGCCCGACGGATGTGATGCTCGTCGGCACGGCGACGGTGCTTCTCTCCATCCCGACCTTCTGGCTCGGTCTGCTACTTTTGCTGTTCTTCGGCCTCAAGCTCAGTTGGCTGCCCGTTCTCGGCTATGTTTCCATCAGAGACGACCTTGTCGGCGGTATGCTCTACCTTGTGCTGCCGGTAATGACGCTGGTGATCCACGAGGCGGGCGTGTTAATCCGTATGGCGCGGGCCTCGACCCTTGAAGTTTTGCGGCTCGACTACATCACCCATGCGCGCGCAAAGGGCCTATCAGAAAGCGCCGTGCTCTGGCGCCATGCCTTCAAGAACGCCTTTGGTCCGACATGGACGATGATCGGGCTGATCCTCGGGAATCTGCTCGGCGGCATCGCCGTCATTGAGACCGTCTTCACGGTGCCGGGTCTCGGCCGGCTGATGGTCGACAGCATCTTCCAGCGCGACTACCCGGTCATTCAGGGCTGCTTGCTGGTCATCGCGCTCTCCTATGTTCTGGTCAACCTGTTCGTAGACCTGCTCTACCCCCTCTTTGATCCGCGTGTTGTCGCCGAATGAAAAAGCTCACCTTCAACGGTCTCATCGGCGGCATCCTGACCGCCGCCCTTCTTATCTGTGCCGCCATAGGCCTCTTCTGGACGCCGTTCGATCCGATGAAGCTGTCGTTCACGGCAAAGCTCGCCGCGCCGGGGGGTGCCCACTGGCTCGGCACCGACGAGTTCGGACGCGATGTCCTTAGCCGGCTGATGGTCGGTGCGCGGGCCAGCGTCTGGATCGGTTTTCTGACCGTCAGCTTCGCGACGATCTGCGGCACCCTGATCGGTCTGGTCAGCGGATATGCCCGCGGTTGGGTGGACGGCATCATCATGGCCGTCAACAATGCGCTTCTCGCCTTTCCGGGCATCCTGCTGGCACTCGGACTGCTCGCCGTGTTCGGTGCCAATCAATACGGCATCATCTTTGCGCTCGGCATCGCCTACACGCCTTCGATGGCCCGCGTCGTGCGCGGCGCCGTCCTGTCCCTGCGCGAACGCGAGTTCGTCGAGGCATCTAGGGTGATGGGCAATAGCGAACTCTACACCCTGTTCCGCCATGTCATGCCCAATTGCCTGGCGCCGATCACAGTGCTGGCGACGTCGATGTTCGGCTGGGCCATCCTGTCGGAAAGCGCACTGTCCTTCCTCGGTCTCGGCGTACCGCCGCCGGCTCCGACCTGGGGCAACATGCTGGCCGCCGGCCGACCGTTCATCCAGCAGGCTGTCTGGCTCGGCCTTTTCCCGGGTCTGTGCATTGCCATGACGCTGCTGGGCATCAATCTCCTGGGCGATGCGCTTCGCGACAAGCTTGACCCCCGCATGCGAGGCCTTAAATGATCCCGGACACACTGATCAGCGTTCGCGACCTCTCGCTCGAGGTCGACAGGACCAACCACCAGGTGGTCAATAAAATCTCCTTCGAGATCGCGCCCGGCGAGATTTTCGGCATCGTCGGCGAAAGCGGCTCGGGCAAGACACTTGCCACCCGTTCGCTGATTTCTCTTTTGCCACCAGCCATCAAAGTGTCCGGCGGGGCGATCTCCTACAAGGGCCGCGATGTCTTAGGCATGAGCGAGAACGAACTGCGACAGCTGCGCGGCGCAGAAATCGGCGTGGTATTCCAGGAGCCGATGACATCGCTCAATCCATCGATGCTGATCGGCCGCCAGCTCGAGGAGGGGCTTGTCCTTCACACCAAGCTGACACCGGAAGAACGGCGTGCGGCGATCCTCGAGATGCTGCGCCGGGTCGGTATCGGAGATCCGGAAGGCGCGCTGACCTCCTATCCGCACGAGTTCTCCGGCGGCATGCGTCAGCGGATCATGCTCGCCTCGGTAATGCTACTGAAGCCGGCACTGCTGATCGCCGATGAGCCGACCACCGCACTCGACGCCGTCATCCAGCGCGATGTCATGGAACTGATGGTGGAACTGACGACCGCCGAGGGCACTGCTGTGCTTTTGATCAGCCACGACCTGCCGATGGTGGCGCGCTACACCAATCGAATCGTTGTGATGGAGAAGGGCGAGATCGTCGAGTATGGAAGCACCGAGGCTCTGCTCGATGCGCCGCAGCATGCCTATACGAAAAAGCTCCTGTCCTCGTTGCCGCTGCGTAGCGCAGCGCGGGTGATCGACGCGTCGAATGCACCGATGGTCTCGGCTCGAGACATCGTCGTCGATTATCCCGGCCGTAAGTCTCTCCTGAAGAAGGCAGAGCCGAAGCGGGCGCTGCATGGCGTCAGCATCGACATCCATGAAGGTGAGGTCGTGGCGTTGGTCGGCGGCTCCGGATCGGGCAAGACCACGCTCGGCCGCACCATTGCCGGCCTTGTCAAGGAAAGCCGGGGCGTCATCCAGTTCCAGGGACAAGCCCGAGACCACGACTGGCAGGATTATCGCCTAAACTGCCAGATGGTGTTCCAGGATCCTTATTCGTCGCTGGACCCGCGCATGACCATCATCGCGCTGGTCGAGGAGGCGCTGCGTCTGGTTCCCGGTCTCGACGGTCCGGCAAAACACAAGCGGGCCGTGGAGACCCTGGAAGAGGTCGGGCTTGGTCCCGACTACCTCAACTGCTATCCGCATGAACTTTCAGGCGGCCAGCGCCAGCGTGTGGCAATCGCCCGAGCCGTTGCCCGTCGCCCACGATTTCTGATCGCCGACGAGCCGGTTTCGGCGCTCGACGTGACCGTGCGGGCGCAGGTGCTAGATCTCTTCTCCGACCTGCAGAAGCGTTACGGCTTCTCCTGCTTGTTCATTAGCCACGATCTGGGCGTCGTAGAGCAGGTCGCCGACCGCGTCGTCGTCATGCAGAACGGACGGGTCATCGAGCAGGGTGACCGCGACACGATTTTCGATCATCCGAGGGAGGCCTATACGCGCCGGCTTCTTTCGGCCATTCCCGCCCTCGACCAGAACGACAGGGGCGGCGTAACACTCAAATGGCGTCTGGAGGCATGAAGTTGGACACAAGCAATTCGGGTACTCTTGCGCAGGGTCTCAACGAGATCTGCGAGGCACAGCCCTTCATTACCCGGTTCCAGGCGAAGAACATCTTGACTGGCGAGACTGTCGGACGCGGCGAAGACGAAGAAACCCCGTCGGGTAGCACCCGCAAGACCTCGATCATGATGGCCGCTCTCAAGGCAGCATCTGAAGGCCGCATCAACCTCGACGAGAAGGTCGTCTACGAGAAGCGCCTCGCTGAGGAAGTCGCCAGCGGCATGTTCCGCTATATGACCCCGGGCATCGTCATCCCGCTGCGGGACGCGGTCACCGGCATGATGGTACTGAGCGACAATGTCTGCACCAAGATGGTGTTGGAACGGCTGACACTCGAAGAGGTCGACGGCTACTGCAAGTCACTGGGCATGGTCAACACTCACCACCGCTTCCTCATTCCGCCCCTCCTCCTCGCCCAGGATCATCCGCTCGACACAGTGACAACGACCTCGGCCGCTGATCAGGTTCTCCTGCTGCAGCTCATTCTCGATGCCCAGACGTCCACAGAAGCGCAGGCAAAGTTGGGTTGCAGCCCGGAACTTTGCGCATGGGCTCTGCAGACCTTGCGCAGCCAGGTCCTGCGATATGGCATCCACTCGCGCCTGCCGTTCGAAACGGTCGTCGCCAGCAAAAGCGGGCGCGGCAAGCGTGGACGCATGGATGCCGGTATCGTCTACAAGAACGGCGCTCCATTCTTTATCATCACCGCATACACCGACGAAGTGCCACAGGTCCTTTCCGATGGCACACCCGGTTACACGATGTCTCTCGAGACAATAGGTAGGTTGGCACGTACCTGCTGGGATCGCTTCTGACAATCATACAAGCAAGGGAAACAAGATGAGAAATGCAATACTCACAAGCTGCATGTTGATCGGGATGACGGCACCGGTACTCGGCTCCGAAATCGTCGTCGCATTGAATTCTGACCTCCGGAGCAACAATCCGGGGGTCAACCGCGACGGCAATACCGATGGCGTCATCCGTCACATCGTCGAAGGGCTGGTCGGCCAGGCCGACAACGGCGAGATCAAGCCGCTGCTCGCCAAGAGCTTTGAGACATCCAGTGACGGCCTGACCTACACCTTCAAGCTCCGCGAGGACGTCAAGTTCCACAACGGCGATCCGCTGACTGCTGAACAGGTCGTATGGACCTTCACGCGCTATCTGGATCCCGCTACAAAGTGGAGCTGCCTGACGGATTTCAATGGCAGCAAGAAGACCAAGATCGAGTCTGTCAAAGCGATCGACGCGATCACAGTCGCCATCAAGATTGTCTCGCCGAGTGGTGCCTTTCTTGGTAATCTTTCGCGGCCCGAATGCGGCTATTCGGGAATCATGTCCAAGGCATCAGTGGCTGCCAATGGGAGCTTCGTTGCGCCGATCGGCACCGGTCCCTTCAAATGGGGCGAGTGGAAGAAGAGCGAATATCTGACGCTAATCAAATTCGACGACTACATCTCGCCAGCCAATGACGGCAAGCCAGACGGTCTTGTCGGCTCCAAGCGCCCTCTAGTCGATCGCATCAAGATGATGATCATTCCGGACGGTGCAACCGTGAAGGCCGGCCTCGAATCTGGTGTCTTGCATGCCTCCGACATTCCGCCGGATGCCATTCCGGAATTCCGCGATAGCAAGAACCTGCAACTGATCGTTGCTCCCAATAACGGCAAGAACCTGTTCTACATGCAGACCAAAGACAAGGTCCTGAGCAATCCTCGCGTACGCAGGGCAATGGCCGCAGCGCTGGATCTCGACGAACTTGTGGCAGCCGCATCGAACGGTACCGGCAGCGCCAACGGCTCACTGGTCGCCTCCAATTCAGTCTACTACAGCGACATACAGAAGAAGCGCATTCCCTACGATCTGGAAATGGCGAAGAAGGAACTCGCGGACGCTGGCTATAATGCCGAACCGATCACCATCATCGCCAACAAGCGCGGCGATGTGCCGAGCTATCCGGCAGCGGTCATCGCCCAGGCGATGATGCAACAGGTCGGCCTGAACATCCAGATCGAAGTGCTCGACTACGCGACCCAGGTAGAGCGCCGTCGCTCCGGCAACTACCAGGTCATCTCGCAGTCGGTCGCACCGCGCTTCGACCCTGTGTTCGCCTATAGCTTTTACGTCGGCGACAAGTCCGAGGACGCGTCGCTGATGTGGGACAATCCTGAAGCAATCGATCTGATGAACCAGGCCTATGTCGAAGGCGACCAGGCCAAGCGTCAGGTGATCTTCGACAAATTCCACGAGCTGATGCGGCAGGAAATGCCGGGCATCTTCCTCTACGACATGGTCGATGTCTGGGGCGCGACGAAGAAGCTCAAGGGAACGCCCGTCTGGCAGTCCAACGCAAGGCTCTGGGAAGTGTCGATCGAAAACTGAGCCACAAATGTCGCGCCGGTGGCGGACCCGGCATGACATCCCTTCCATACCTTATGATTATCGGCAATTTTCCGATTGAAAAATTGCGCCCTTCATCCGGTGCAACAGACAGAACGAGCACAGGCCATGAACCAGCAAGCTATTACCTCGCTATCGGCAGCCATCGACGCGATGAAGCCTGAATACGCCAGACTCAGCGACATGATATGGGATTTCGCAGAGCTCAAATTCGAGGAAAAAGGCTCATCGGATCTGATCGCGCAAACGCTTCAGAAAAACGGCTTTGCGATGCAGCGTGGCGTGGCGGGCATGGACACCGCCTTTGTCGGCGAGTTCGGTAACGGCAAGCCGGTGATCGCTTTTCTCGGGGAGTTCGACGCTTTGGCGGGAATGAGCCAGTCCGCCGGCATCGCCAAGCCGAAGCCGATCACATCAGGCGCCGCCGGACATGGCTGTGGCCACAATCTGTTGGGTGTGGGTTCGCTGATGGCGGCGGTTGCGCTTGCACGGCATCTTGAAGAAAACAATCTTTCCGGCACCGTGCGCTATTACGGTTGCCCCGGCGAGGAAGGCGGTTCGGGCAAGACCTTTATGGTTCGGGCGGGTTTGTTCGACGACGTTGATACCGCACTGACCTGGCACCCGGCGCCGTTCAACGGTGTCCGATCGACCAATAATCTGGCCGTGCTGGAATACTTCTACCGTTTCAAGGGGCAGGCTGCTCATGCAGCCAACTCGGCGCATCTCGGCCGTTCAGCGCTCGACGCAGTTGAATTGATGAATGTCGGCGTCAATTTCCTGCGCGAACACATGCCGCAGGACTGCCGGTTGCATTACGCCATTACCGACACAGGCGGCAAGGCCGCCAATGTCGTGCAGGCGCAGGCGGAGGTGCTCTATCTGGTTCGTGCTCCTGAAATGCTGCAAGCCCTCGATCTTGCGACGCGCGTCGACAAGGTTGCGCGGGGTGCGGCGATGATGACCGAAACCGAGGTCGAGATTATCTTCGACACCGCTTCCACCAACCTCTTGCCGAACATCACGCTCGAAACAGCTATCCACGAGAACATGGTGGCGTTGGGACCGGTCGCTTTCGATGAAGCCGATATCGCATTTGCGAAATCGATCCAGGAGACGTTCACAGAAGAGGCAATAAAGAGCAGCATCAAGCTTTATCAGATCATGGGCGACGTGTTTTCAAACACGAAGGTGGACGGCTCGCCGCCGCTGCACCTCGGCCTGCGCGCCTTTGACGGACAGTCGCATTTCCGTGCGGGCTCGACGGATGTCGGCGATGTCAGCTGGGTCACTCCAACGGCGCAGTGCTGGACGCCGGCCTGGGCAATCGGCACCAATCCGCATACCTGGCAGGTTGTGGCGCAGGGCAAGAGCCCGGCGGCCCACAAGGCGATGGCACATGCCGCAAAGGCCCTTGCTACGACCGGATTGTCATTGATGACCTCGCCGGAACTGCTGGTCGCGGCCAAGATGGAATGGCTAGAAAAGACCGATGGAAAGGCTTACATTTGCCCGATTCCGCCGGACGTACATCCCGGACACAGCCACTGATACGCGACGAGAGCTGGCGGATATTTCATCAGGGCGACCGGACTTCGCTTGTCCTGTCGATAAACTATTCCGACTGGTGGCCTGCGCGCACGCACAGGCCACCAGTCGCTGTTGAATATTTCGATGAAGCAGCCGTTCCAGCTGCCGCCAACCAGCTAACCACATGAATTTATTGGCATGTTGCACTTTAAAATAGAATGTGCCCGGCTACACACATGTCAAAGCTTGTTAGAGGTGCAACGTCGCCAGCCAGTTAGAAATGCGACACTGGCTGTCACTTTGCTCTTAAAGGCGAGATGAGGAATTCAACAAAATCAAAGTCGTTCCTTTGTCTCTAAATGTGATATTTTGCCTTTAAATTTGAGACAGGGTTAACAGAAGCGTATGGCTGGCTGCTATGGATAGGGAAGGGGACCACGCCGGGGCGATTGGTGCTGAAGCCGCGCGGAAAGCGGCCGTCTTGCGGCCACTTGTTCAGGAATATGTTTCTGGCACGGGCAGTTTGGAAAGCGGTATTCATGATGCGATCTGGGAGCTGGGCGTAAGCAGGGCGACGGTCTGGCGCTGGATACGGCGCCTTGCCGATGACGGCGGGCGGACCAGTGCGTTGGTGCCGGGGAAGCGCGGACGCCGTGCAGGCGCAACGGTCATATCCAGCGAGGTTGAGGCGCTCATCGAAGAGTATCTTCGCCGCTACTACTTGCGGCGGGAACGATCGAGCCTGTCACGGGTGGTGTTGGAGATCCAGATCGCCTGTGGTGAACTCGGGCTACAAGCGCCGACACGGCGAACAATTCAGCGACGTCTTGATGCGATGGATGAGCGTGAAGTCATGAAGGCGAGAGAGGGCGCAAAGGCAGCACGTCAAAGGTTTGCGCCCGTAACAGGTAAGAACAGGGCCGAACTACCTCTGGATGTCATTCAGATCGACCATACGCCTGCAGACATCATTCTTGTCGACAGTTTTGAACGCAAACCCATCGGACGTCCCTGGGTGACGCTTGCGATCGACATCGCAACGCGGATCGTCAACGGCTACTACGTCAGCTTCGATGCGCCCTCGCGCCTTTCGGTGGCGCTTTGCCTTACGCGGGCGGTGGCGCCGAAGGCAGAATTACTCTCCGAGATCGACTGCACTGCACCTTGGCCCGCACAGGGCAAACCGCGCAGCATCCACGTAGACAACGGCCGTGATTTCCGATCCAAGGCGTTTCAGGCGGCCTGTGCGGAATGGGGAATTGACCTTGAGTACAGGCCCCGAGGGAGCCCACACTTCGGCGGGCACATCGAGCGGCTAATTGGCACGATGATGGGTGCGGTCCACCTGTTGCCTGGAACCACGCAATCGTCCGTTGCCGCCAAAGGCAGCTATAAGGCCGAAGCCAAGGCGGCGATGACTCTGAGTGAATTCGATAGCTGGTTCGCCCTGGAAATCTGCCGCTACAACAACAGCATTCACTCGAGCCTCGGCTGTACGCCCGTTGCCAAATGGGAGGCTTTGGCCGCGGAGATGTCGGGCGACATTTTCTTCGACATGGATGCGTTTCGGGTCAGCTTCCTGCCAACACCACTTCTGCTGTTGCAGGCACCGCCGGCTCCTGACGAGCGGCGATTCTATCTACACATCCTCGCTGGTCTGCTTCGGGGTTAGTGAGGCAGTCGATGCCATCCGCGGCGATGTTCAACTGGCCCGGCGGCTCGATGAGCATCATTTGCCAAACTGGCGTGACGATGCCGAATTCTCTGATATGATCCAGTCCCTTATCGCGGCGATGCCACTCGCGAAGAAATCCAATCTGAATATAAAACCCCTCAAGCAGATATTGGCGCTGACCGGTGGAGTGACATCGCGCATCTTCTCTTTGGTCAAGGATCTTTCCATCGATGCCATCCACTCGGGCGAGGAATGCATCACCGATGGCGCGGTCGTCAGATGGTCTCCCGTCTGGTCGCGTCATGCGTCTGCGCAACGGTGGCTGGAGCAGGCGGGCTCATAAACTGCGCCCGCTGCCAAAGACTGTCATGCCTTTCCAAGATGAGTTGCTTTCTGGCTGGCTCACACGGCTTGCGACTGCCAACTACTGCGAGTTCGTCGATCTTCTGGCGCATATCGGCGTGGATTATCGGTATGCAGTTTCCCTCGGTTTCGGGCTCGAAGCAGGCGCAGCCGAAAAGATCGCCCTGGCTACGCGTGTTACTCCCGAGCTTATCCAGTCCCTGGCCTTTCCCGCATTGAACGATACCGAAGCTGCGCTGACCGCGCTATTTCCCTTCCAGGCCTGTCCGAACTGTACGTTGCGCAGCGTGGCACTCAAGCATTGGCGACGAGCTTGGGCATTCGACTGTCAAATCTGTGGCGCGATGCTAACATCGACATTGCCCAAGTTGGGTAGGGCCGTCGTGACTCAGAAATTGCTTCAGCACGCACGAACTGGGTCGGTTCTGCTCGAGCAAGCGGCAATGCAGAACAGCATCCGCCAAATCCGACGGGCAATGCGCGGCGTTACCTTTGCGATGGCACTAAAGAATGTCTGCGGAGCTCCAGCTTCGGCACTGCAGAGCTTCAATCCGGACATCCGTCTTGTCTGTCTCGCCGCGATTGCAGTGGTCCAGAAGCGTCCGCTGCTCAAAGCGGCGTTGTTTGCCACTGATATTGATGACTTCGCCAGAGTCGCCTTGCTCCGTACTTATCAAAAGGAGGACCGCTTGCTCGTAACCGTCAATCGGATCGCTCGCCAGATTGAGAACCGACGTCATGCCTCGACATCGAAAGCCATCGAACGAACCTGGTCGCCATCTCGCATTTAAGGGCAAAGAAGAACCTTCGTCGACGCCAAACGCGACAAATCTCGGAATTAAAGGCAAAGCGACACCATTGCGGATCCTCTAGGACTGCAATCAGATCATCAGGATGACTGGCCACCTTCACTTCTCGGCAAATCTTGCCCGTTTCGTCAACAATGCAAATTGACGTCTCTTTCACCGAAATGTCCAATCCCGTATAGTGCTTCACGCTGCGCTTCCTCTTCTGATGCTTGTGGCTGTTTCAAAACATGACCACGTTTTATCATCAGCTCGAAGCGCAGCACCACAATCCGCAATCGTTGGAGATGAGGCTCAAGCCGAATACCCTATCTTTAATGTTCAGGGGCCATAAATGCGTTTACACCCATTCGCCTTCAGCGCCTCGCGCTGCTGGTCCAAGGTTTGGTCGTCGGTTGAAACGGGGGCATATCCGATAAGCAAGGCGATTTCCGTTCCTGAAGGGCTGCTCGGAATCTACTCCGTGCACTCCGTCGCGGAAATCCCTATTATGCGACGGAACAAAAAACGGGAGCGAAACCGAAACAAAACTTGGGATTATTGCGACAAATAAACGTGCGATGGGGGGAGTAGTCATTGACGCTCGGCGCTCAGAGGGGTAGCCATAGGCTGTCTAAAACAGGTTAGGTCGGGAAGGTTGGCCCGGCCCCCGTTCGAGCGGGTCCTTCCGCTACCCCGGGTAGCGGCCCAAGACTATCAGGGCGCATGCATGGTGCGTGCGTCGATAGCAAAGAGTATGGACATGAAGCCTCGAATTTCTGTTGTCACACTCGGCGTTGCCGATCTCGAACAATCGCTTGCTTTCTATCGTGACGGTCTTGGCCTTCCGACCGAGGGCATCGTCGGCCGCGAGTTCGAACATGGTGCGGTTGCCTTCTTCGACCTGTCGGGCGGGCTGAAACTCGCGATTTGGGCGCAAGATGATATTTCCTACGACACCGGTCTGCCGAAACATCGCGTCTCTTCCACCGCCTTCACGATCGGACACAACGTCCTGCACCGGAAGGATGGATTCGGCGCAGCGCGCGGGTGCGGAGATCATCAAGGCTCCGCAGGACACGTTCTACGGTGGTTACGCCGGGTATTTCCGTGATCCCAACGGACACCTCTGGGAAATCGTCTGGAATCCTCAGATGCTACCTGCCAACGACTGATATTATCATGCGCGGTGTCACTGGCTTCTCAGCAGAGGCCAGTGACACCAAGGGTTCTTGGCGGCTGTCGCGCGAATCCTAAATTTTGGAACACTTCGTTCATCCATTGAAAGTATTGCGATTTTTATGTTGCAAAAGTC
The DNA here is from genome assembly GCF_054796155.1 of Phyllobacterium sp. K27. Taxonomy (NCBI): domain Bacteria; kingdom Pseudomonadati; phylum Pseudomonadota; class Alphaproteobacteria; order Hyphomicrobiales; family Phyllobacteriaceae; genus Phyllobacterium; species Phyllobacterium sp. K27. The sequence goes on from NZ_JBTWND010000004.1 coordinate 272,991, forward strand.
AGACGCAAAAGTAAAATTATGCGAACGATTTTTGCAACGGATTTGATATGCTTCTTGGATATGCTCGTGTTTCCACCGACGATCAGAACCTTGAACAGCAAAGAGCTGCTCTCACTGAGGTCGGCTGCAAGAAAATCTATGAGGAGAAAGTCTCCGGTGCAAAACGCGACCGGGTACAGCTCGAACGCATGCTCGATCATTTGCGTGATACCGACGTGGTGGTGATCACCCGCTTGGACCGATTGGCACGCTCAACGCGGGATCTCCTTGACATCGCCGAGCGACTGAACGTACTCGGCGCTGGATTGCGATCAATCGCTGAGCCATGGGCAGATACAACGTCGCCGGCCGGGCGCATGGTTCTGACGGTTTTTGGCGGCATCGCCGAATTTGAACGGGCGCTTATTCACCAACGGACAAGCGCCGGACGATCTATTGCCAAGCAGAAAGGTATCCGTTTCGGTCGGCCACCTGCACTCAAGGCCGAGCAAATTGCGCTTGGACAGAAGCTGCTCCATGAAGGTAACTCCCCGCGTGACGTCGCCCAGGCCCTCAATGTGCATTCCTCAACCATTTACCGCGTACTTCGCAGCTCAATCTCCAGCCCAGATTGAGCTTCATCTGGGTTGTTCGCGGTCCATTCTAGCTTGCCGTATGATTACGCACAAATCTTGTTGCCGTCCCCAATAGTACGGTAATTCCGTACTTTTCCATGGACGGAGGTACGGAACTATCGTATACATGATTATGCAAACAGTTATTGAAACACCCGCGTTCTTGGCATCCGCATACGATGAAGGCATCAGTGATTTGGAGCGCGCTGATATTGTTGCGTTTATTGCTGAGAATCCAACGGGCGGCGATGTGATGGCTGGCAGTGGTGGCGCACGGAAAGTCAGATATGCAGCCAGAGGCAAGGGGAAAAGCGGCGGATATCGCATAATAACCTATTATGCTGATGAGGATATTCCTGTGTTTTTGCTTGATGTTTACAGCAAGTCATCACAGGGCAACTTATCGAAGACTGAACTGAACGAATTGAAGAAAATTTTAAATGCACTGCCTCGAATCTGGCGCGAGAACGCGAAAGCCAGATCAGACCGCGAGAGGAAGAAGAAATGAGCAAGGCCGGAAGCAGAATATTACAGGGTGCACATGAAGCATTGGCTATCGCTAAAGGCGAGGCTAACGCAGATGATTACCGCATCCACATTCCCGCAACGATTGATGTTCATGCAATCCGAACTAAAACCGGCTTATCGCAAGCCGCATTTGCTGCAAGGTATGGGTTTTCGATTGGCCGGGTTCGTGATTGGGAGCAGGGCAGGAGTGCGGTGGATGCACCCTCGCGCATCCTGCTGACAGTTATCGAGAAGGAGCCCGAAGCAATTGAACGGGCCTTGAATGCGGCATGATCGGCGAGGGGCAGGAACGGCCCCTCGCCACCCCATCCTGAATGCGGATCGACGCTTGAGCATCGATACAAGAATAGAGCAAGTTTGTGCCTTGCTTAGCTTCAGGGAACAATGAATGGCTGTCGCTTCTGTCGGCTAAACATAAGAAAGTCCCATAGAAACATCACATTTTTGCAAGTTGTAATACTTCTCATTGGCAATCCTCTAATTCATCTCTCAAAACGAGATAGATAGTTTTTGTCGGCGTCATCTCTGAGGGATGGAATGGATACGCGCGGCTATGAGACAGTGTAAAAAGAGGCACTGTAACGTTAACCGGGCGTCGAGAAAAATACGGGATCTGGCGGCATGACCAGACTTGCCCGTGCTCCTCTTTATCGTCGCCACCGATTTCCAGCCGACGTGATTGCCCATGCCGTTTGGCTCTATTACCGGTTTCCGCTCAGTCTGCGCATGGTCGAGGATATGCTGGCAGCCCATGGGTCCTTGTCTCTCACCAGACCGTGAGGCTCTGGGCTGAGAAATTCGGCAGGCACTTTGCCAATGATATCCGGAAGCGATTGACCGACAAACTTCGGTCTATGGCGCCGCAAAACGCGATATCATGCCCGGCGTCGAGCATCGCTCGCACAAGGGCCTGAACAATCGTGCCGAGAATTCTCATCAGCCGATCCGACGGCGTGAGAAGATCATGAAACGCTTCAAGTCAGCGAGGCACCTTCAACGCTTCGTTTCCATCCACGACCCGATCGCCAATCTCTTTCATATTCCCAGCCACGACATGCCATCCAGCAATCATCGCGAGCTTCGAGCAATTGCCATGGAAAATGGCACCAGAGTTGTCGGGGTTGATCCGCGCGCTGTGCTTCCAGCCGTACGCCGCCACCTCGATCGACATGGCTTCGCCATGGTAGAAACCGGCCTGTCACGCGATGAAATTTTCAACGCCACACGCCTCGATCCGGAAGATCCATGGGTGAATTGGGCTATCGCCTCGATTGCCCATACCACTGGAAAGAAACCTGCGCTTCTCCCGAATCTCGGCGGATCGCTGCCGAACGATACATTCTCCGACATTCTAGGAATGCGCACAATCTGGGTGCCGCATTCCTACCCAGGCTGTTCACAGCATGCGCCAAACGAGCATCTGCCCTTGGAAATTGCTCGGGAAGGATTGGCGATCATGGCGGGTCTCTACTGGGATCTTGGAGAGCCGAGCATCCCGGCACGATAGCGACGTTCGTCAGCCTTAGGGCTGGGTCTGGCAATGCCGCGTTAGACGGAACGATTGTGATCAGAAATCAAGGGGCGCGTTGTCGACGACCTCTTTCATCACGAAAAAGGTTCTGGTCTGGCGAACACCCGGCAGGCCAATTAGCTGGCTGCCGTGAATGCGATTGAAGTCCGCCATGTCCCGGACCCTGATCTTCAGGAAATAGTCGAAATCTCCAGCAACCAGATTGCAATCGAGGATGAAACTGAGCTTGGAGACCGCCTGTTCGAACTGGGCAAAGCTTTCCGGTGTCGAGCGGTCCAGGACCACGCCGACCATCACCAACGCAGCCCGATCCACCATTTGCGGTTGCACCATTGCCCGGACGGTTTTGATATAACCATCGTCGAAGAGGCGCTGGGTGCGGCGATGGCAAGTCGCGGGACTAACGCCGGCGAAGGATGCCAGTTCAGCGTTGGTCAGCCGGCCATTCTTCTGGAGCAAGCGCAGCATTTTTAGATCAATTCGGTCTAGCTCTACTGACATGAAAGAATCTTTCAGAATTGGATCAATATTAGAGATTTTAACGGCCTTATCACGTTAACTGAACTTTGGCGGAGCGATGCGCTTTGCGTTGATTTCAGTTGAGGGCGTAGGTTACAATTTTCCACTCTGCAATAGCACGAAGCCGGTGCAGATGAATGCGGGAAGCGGAGCGATCATGGTGGGATGGAACGAACAGATTGCGCAGCGCGGAGAAGATCGAAACGAGCGTTGAAGGCCTCCGGAAGATCGGAAACCCTGCATTGACCATTCCCGTTTTCGTAACGGAACGTTGGAATTCTCGGCGCGATTATTGAGCCCCTTGTGCGAGCGATGCTCGATGGTCGGCATGATCTGACGTTCTTGCTGCTCCATAGGAACGAAGCTTGTCTGTGATGATGCGTCTGGGCGCAAGGCCCTGTTTCTTTAGCAGACGCAGCAGCAATCGCCTGGCAGCCTTGGTATTACGACGGTTCTGAACGATTTCGTCGAGAACATAGCCATCTTGGTCGACAGCTCGCCACAGATGGTGCTTCTTACCCGCGATGGCGATCACCAGGCGAGTGGCGCGGGGGAGTTTCACCCCCACGCTCTCTCAGAACCGGACGTGATACTCTCGCATCATCCGGCTCCCATTGTTCTGCCGTATCCATGAAGCAGAGGCCAATGGGCGAACAGCCGAGGTTGGCGCTGCGCGATGCGCAAAAGCCAATGTCGGGATCGCCGCTTGTGTCTACGTAAGGACTTGTACTTTCCCGAAGCCCATCGAGCCAAGTATCGTTCGATGCTCCAGAGCGTAGGTTGGAGAGCTGAAGGACAGAACCGACCATAGTAATTGATCCAGCCGCGGATATACGAGTTGAACATCCGTGCCAGATCATCGAGAGCCTTGTCACTGCGAAGATGCAAGGACCAACTACGGATGGTGCCCCGTATCGCCTTGAGCGCCGTCGGACTGGCCGCAGGACCGAATGAAACACCCATGCCCCCGGCCTTCTTGCTCACAAGTCTCGGCCGGAAAGTGTAGCCGAGAAAGTCGAACTTGTAGACCGGGTGAGTACCTCGCCGACTTTCATCCCTGCAGTAGACGATTTTAGTCTTGTCAGGATGAAGCGTCAGCCCGCAGTCAGTAAACCGCGCGTCCAGAGCTTTCTGAAGCGCCATCGCCTGATCCTCGGTCCGACAATGACAGATCGCGTCGTCAGCATACCGTTCAAACGGAATGTCCGGGAAATTCCGACACATCCACATGTCAAACGCATAGTGAAGAAAGAGGTTTGCCAAGAGGGGGCTGATCACCCCGCCCTGTGGCGTTCCCCGTTCTCTGGCGACGAGACTTCCGTCCGGCATCTGCACTGGCGCTTCTAGCCATCGTTCGATGTATAAAAGCACCCACGGGCAATCGGTGTGCTTGCGCACGGCCCGCATCAGCAGATCCGGTTCGATGCTATCAAAGAAAGCCTTGATATCAAGATCAAGAACCCAGTTGTAACGCCAGCATCGCTGCCGGGCCACGTCGATCGCATCGAGCGCCGATTTGCCGGGCCGATACCCATAGGAATCCGGGTGGAATTTAGGTTCCACCTCTGGTTCCAGATGGCGTTTGACCACCATCTGCGCAATGCGATCGGCGACCGTAGGTATGCCCAGCGGGCGCGTCTTCCCATCGCTCTTGGGTATGTCGACCCGCCGCACCGGCGGCGGAAAGTAGCTGCCCGACGCCAGCCGATTCCAGAGCTTGTACAGGTTGTTCGTAAGATCAGCCTCAAAGTCCGCAATCGTCTGGCCGTCAATACCAGCCGCTCCTTGGTTGGCTCTAACCCTCTTATATGCTTCCCACACCTCCCTTTTCGGAATCGTATACGGCTTTGCTCTATCCACGAGGATCCTCCCGTCGCCGGTTGTCCTTGCTCCAGAGCTGAACAACGCAACCCCTTCGCTCCAGCCCCATTACAGGACCTTCAGCACTACTACGGGCTGCTCCGCCCCTGTGCTCCGCTTTGGTAATCTCACCCTCGCAGGGACCGCCTGCTTGGGTTTCTCCCTTAACATCGGAGCGACAGGTTCCCGCGTTCCACACGAAAGCCTGGTTAAGAGTCACGCCGCCTTTATGCCGGATGCCGCCTGGGCAGAAATCAGGTCGCCCCCCAGACTCGTCCCGGGCTAACGAATTCCTCCCGGTTTCGACATCATCTTGCACTTTTCGACACGTCATCAGCGGTTCGCTTGCGCTCGTCTCTCTAAACCTCACCTGACGGACTATAACGTCCGCCTTTTCTACAACGCTCACCACCACGGCTCTTTACCGTCACAGCTTGCAGTGGTTTGAAACCTACCCCTGACGGTCGGTTTCGAGGGGCCATACCCTCATCTTCCGTGCAGCTCGGCTCCCACATTGCTGTGGGTGCCTCGCGGCACACTTTCATCGAGGTGCCAGACATTGTTCCCGGAGGGCGGCTTGCGGTGCAACCGGCGGGTATAGGCAGGTCCGAACTTGAGTCCCCAGCGTCGGATGGTTTCGTAGGACACCAGTATCCCGCGTTCGAGCAGCATTTCCTCGATAAGGCCAGCGTAAGTGTATAGGTTCCTTCGGCGGGGTGGAAGACGAGTACACACGGCTTAAGTGAATTCTGTCCGGTACCAAGCTCGACGATGGGACGTTGGGAACAGGGTCTTGAACGCCTCCGCACGCCGTGCCGGAACGCGGCAAGGGTTCGGCGGTCCGGAGCCGGCCGGAGCATCACCCAATGCGCTTTGAAATCCCGGCATGCCCGCTCGCAGCACCTGTCCGCTGCAACCGTCGCCGGGCGACCTGATGCGCATTAGTCGCGCGATACAGACAGTCCCGCGAGAAGCGGAGCATATGCGGCGAGCCTGCGAGATACGAAGTCGGTGAAGAGCCGCACGCGCTTCGTCTTGCGTGTCTCCCCTTGGGTGAGAAGCCAAACCGTTCCATACAGGTATAGGTTGGTATCTGGCACCCTTACCAGTAGGGGATCGGCATCTCCGACGAAACACGGCAGCGCCGTGATGCCGATCCCTTGCCGTACCGCCGCGATCTGCGCTTCGAAATCCATAGTCCGGAACGGAGTTCCAGCCGTGAGAAGCTCTCCCTCGCGGGCCCAGTCCGGTACTCCATGACCACTTATGGCGATCCACCTGAGATCCGGCGCGCCCGCGCGCCACGCGGCCAACCGATCACCGGACATGTAGAAGCCGCCGAACACCTCCGCTCCCTTCAGACCGTGAAGATTGAGCGGCAGGGTTTTGCGGTCGTACACGACGCGGATCGCCACGTCGGCCTCTCGGTTGGTCAGATTTGCGAGCTCCCCGGACGACAGGATTTCCATTTCGATGCCAGGATGCAGACGTACGAAATCCGCGAAGTCCGGCATTAGCAGGTGTGCTGCGAGGGGCGCCGGCAGCGTCACCCGCAGAAGCCCCCGCACGCTTTGATCGCGCCCCAAGACACGCGTTTCCAGCTGGTGCGATGACGCTTGCATCTGGTCCGCGAACTCGAGGACCTCCTCGCCCGCAGCTGTCAGGCGGTAGCCCGAAGGCAGCTTTTCGAACATCTGCGCCCCGAGGCGGTCCTCGAGTTGAGCGATGCGTCGCAGCACGGTCGCGTGGTTCACCCCGAGACGTTTGGCGGCCGTCCGCACTGAGCCTCCTTGCGCGGCGGCGAGAAAGTAACGAACGTCATCCCAGTCGATCATGGTGCATCTCCGCGCCGCGCGATGCGGCCTTCGAAGTTCGTTCTAACATACAGAGCCGGAGTTGGCGCGAACATTGCGGCGTTTGATTATCGATATGGATCGTTTTCGCACCACCGATATGCGCGATTGCTCACTGCCTGGCTGACTTCGACAGGGCCATATTGAGCTTCTCGGGAAGACCTCCCGTACAGCGAAGACCCGCTAGCGAAACGAAGGATACACGATATGACCAGATTGAATGGAAAGACCGCCGTGATCACCGGTGGTGCCACCGGCATCGGCCTCGCCGCTGCAAAGCGCTTCATCGAGGAGGGCGGTTTCGTCTTCATCTTCGGCCGCCGGCAGGAAGCGCTCGACGCCGCTGTGGCCGACCTCGACAAGCTTGGGAGATGGCATTCGAGCCCGCCATTCGATCTTTGTCGGTTATCTGATGAAGCAGCTTGCTAACATCCTTAACGAGGATAGCGTTCTCTGGGAGATCACCGGCATTTGTCATGATCTGGATTTTGACCAAACCAAAGCAGACCGTCGCCGCCATGGCATGTTGGCGGCAGAATGGCTGGAACAAGATCTGCCCCCGGTGGCCCTCCTGGCGATTCAGTCGCACGATCACCGGACAGGCGTGCTGTCGGATACTACCCTAGCCGATGCGTTGAAACTGGCTGACGCCTTGGCAGTCGGCGAACTCGATATTGGCCGCAGTGCCATGCTTGAGGCATTAGCGAGCGGCGAGCCAATCGCTTCTCTCGATCATGCACTCGCGCAACGTCCATATTTGGCCCCTATGATTCTGGACAATGCAAACAAGCTTTCAATATCAACATTGGCAATGGCCAGACTTTGGGACGGTGCGCCACGACAATGATCGCTTCGTGGTGGAGTTGAATGCGTTTCGATACCTCATCAATAGGGAAGGCAATTCTTCATGCTCATTATTTTTGGCGGTTTGCCAGGCACTGGTAAAACGACAATCGCACGTGCGTTGGCGAAGCAGCTGGGGGCGGTTCATGTGCGCCTTGACACCATCGAGCAAAATATCCGGGCTTCTGCAGTGTTGAAATCGGACATCGGCGCTGCTGGATACATGGTTGCCTACGGGATGGCCGAAGACAATCTGACGCTCGGCAACACGGTCATTGCCGACTCTGTAAATTGCTTGAAGGTAACCCGGGATACCTGGCTGGCGGTTGCAAGGCGATCAGCAGTGCCAGCCGTTGAAATAGAGATTATCTGTTCCGACAAGGACGAGCATCGCCGACGGGTGGAAACGCGTAAAACCGATGTTCAAGGCTTGAGAAAGCCCAGCTGGGAAGAAGTTATGGGCCGAGATTATGAAAAGCGATGACGCCATCCGTAGGGATCGATGAAACCGCGCAGTGGCGCTATGTTGGTGACATTTGCCAGCATGTGTGGTTGGAATGGAAGCTTCGAATGGTGCGCACTACTGGGCACAAATATTAACTGATCTGGGTCATGAAGTGCGGCTCATCAGCCCACAATTCGTAACGCCGAATGTAAAGTCCAACAGGAACGATCGAAACGACGCTGAAACCATTAGGAAATCCAAAGGGAATAATCGAACCGTGTTCAAGTCATTTGTTATCAATCCGCCGGTCTTCTTCGGTTCGATCCTGATCATCGGCCTTTTCCTCGCGGTTGGTATTGTTGTGCCAGAGCAGGCAGGTGCGCTCTTCGGTGCGCTCCAATCGGCGGTCTTGGCTGGCTTCGGGTGGCTTTATCTGCTGGCGGTCGGTATTTTTCTGACAACAGTTCTCCTCCTGTGCCTGGGAAACTACGGCCGGCTCAAGCTGGGGCCCGACGACGCCACTCCGGACTTCCGATTCATCTCATGGATTGCCATGCTGTTCGCTGCCGGCATGGGGATCGGCTTGATGTTCTACGCGGTTGGCGAGCCGATGACCCATTTCATGCTGCCGCCCACTGCAGAACCTCGCTCAATAGCGGCAACACGCGAGGCGATGTCGGTGACCTTTTTTCATTGGGGCATTCATGCCTGGGCGATCTATGCCGTGGTGGGGCTGTCGCTCGCCTATTTCGGCTACCGTTATAACCTGCCGCTGACGATCCGCTCGGGACTTTATCCGCTGCTGAAGGAGCGCATCAACGGACCCATTGGGCATGCGGTCGACATTTTCGCCATCGTCGGCACCATGTTCGGGATTGCCACCTCGCTTGGATTGGGCGTCAGTCAGATCAATGCGGGCCTCAACTATCTGATCGGATTGCCAATAGGGCCTCAAATTCAACTGCCCTTGATTGCTTTCGTCACGGCATTAGCGGCGATTTCGGTTGTGACAGGTCTCGACAAGGGGATTCGTATCCTCTCCGAGATCAATCTCATCGTTGCCGTTCTATTGATGCTTTTTGTGCTGGTGGTGGGACCGACGGCGAGCCTCTTTCGCGATTTTATCCAGAATATCGGCCTCTATCTCGACACCCTGGTGCTGCGCACTTTCAACATCTACGCCTACGAGCCGACGCCCTGGGTCGACCGCTGGACGCTTTTCTATTGGGCCTGGTGGATCTCTTGGTCTCCGTTCGTCGGCATGTTCATCGCGCGCATCTCGCGTGGCCGGACGGTCCGTGAATTCATCGTTGCGGTTTTGTTCATCCCCGCAGGGTTTACCTTCTTCTGGATGACCGTTTTCGGCAACACGGCGATTTTCATAGATACGAGCGTCGCGGCGGGCGAGCTGGGGGCGGCAATTGCCGATGATGTGTCCGTAGGGCTCTTTCAGTTCTTCCAGTATCTGCCGATGTCGGCGTTGACTTCGACACTGGCGGTAATCCTGGTCACGGTCTTTTTCATTACCTCGTCGGATTCGGGATCCCTGGTGATCGATTCCATTGCAGCCGGCGGAGAAACAGAAACGACAACCGGACAACGTGTTTTCTGGTGTGTTCTTGAGGGGCTGGTTGCCGCAAGCCTGTTGCTGGCGGGTGGATTGGCAGCCTTGCAGTCGGCGACGATCGCCAGTGCGTTGCCGTTTACCTTCGTCATACTCGCCCTGGTCTGGGCATTGGTTCAGGGTATGCGCGCCGACCTTGCACAGCAGCATGCAAACGCAACCTCACCCCAAACGCCGCCTGCGCAGCCGGCTGCGGGTTTGACCTGGCAGCGCCGGCTCGCGCTGATGCTCCAGGCACCAAGTCAGAAGGACGTTGGACGTTTCATCGCCAGCGAGGTGCGGCCGGCGCTCGACCAGGTGGCCAAGGAGCTATCCGATCGTGGCCGCAAAACGGTTGTGCAAGAGGAGGAGAACGGGGCAGTTGCGCTCCGCTCACATGCCGATGCAGTTCGCGACTTCATCTACGGTGTCAATCCAAACGAACACCGACTGCCATCAATATCAGGACTTCGAGCCGGCAAGCCACAATTCCGATATGAGGCGAAAACTTACTTCTCCAGTGGCGCGCGCGGATATGACGTCATGGGCATGACCCGCGACCAATTGATCGCGGATATTCTTGTCCAGTTTGATCGGTATTTGAACCTGACTCAATCTTCCGAATCTCAACTGGTGCAAGGTGCACCAGAACATTCGGCAGAAGGGCGCTGACGGACGTTGGTGCCGCCGGACAGCCGGGAGTTCATTCCAAGGGATTGTCCTAATACAACTAAACGGCGATGTCACATTATCTGTTGATGTGTGCGATGAGACCATCTTGTCAAACTTAAGCGATCAAGGTGAAGGCTTTCCACTCCGCCATTACTTTCAGACGATGAAGGTGGATAGTAAGCGATGTCTCAATCACACCTTGTCGGGATAATTCCAGGGCAACAGTTGATGTATGTGGTGCTGTTTATGCCCATTGATGATTTTGGTTAGCGGATCGACGGCATTGAGTTTGATGAGGTGGATGGCTCCCTCTTCCGGCGCCATAGTGAAAGAGCGGTCACGATGATCGCTTTAACTGGGAGATATCATCCATGAACGAAGTAATGACGATCGGCCTCGATCTGGCCAAGAGGGTTTTCAGGTTCATGGGGCGGATGCAATGGGCCGTCCCATCCTTCAGAAGAAGCTTCGCCGCGAGGAGGTGCTCAGCTTCTTCGCCAAACTGCCGCCTTGTGTTGTCGGAATGGAGGCATGCGCCTCGTCGCATCACTTGGCACGCGAGATTCGCGCCCTTGGCCATGACGCCCGGATGATCCCTGCGTCGTATGTGAAGCCCTATGACGCGCGTCAAAAGAACGACGCAGCGGACGCAGCGGCCATCTGCGAAGCAGTGACGCGTCCGGCAGTTCGCACAGCTCCGATCAAGTCGCTGACGCAACAGGCGTCGCGTGTCCTGCATCGCACGCATGAACTTCTTTCGCGGCAGCGTGTTTCGTTGATCAATGCAATCCGAAGTCATATGGCTGAGTTCGGTGTGATCGCGCCAGCAGGCCCTCAGCACGTTGATTCGCTGATCGAGCGGATATCTGATCCGAAGACGCCGATCCCAGATGCGGTTCGAGCACCGCTAGGTATCCTGGTCGATGAGTACGTCGCCTTGAACGCGCGGATCAACGCTTTTGAAGCTCAGATGCGGAAGAGTTGCCGCGAAGAGCCTGAATCAGCCAGGTTGCTCAGCATTCCCGGCGTCGGCCCAATCACCGTCAGCGCCATATTGGCTGGAGTGCCGAACATCCGCGGTTTTCGATCGGGTCGCGACTTCGCCGCGTGGCTTGGCCTTGTGCCACGTCAGAACTCGAGCGGTGGCAAGGAGCGATTGGGCCGTATTACCAAGATGGGTGATCGCACCATCCGACATCTCCTGGTCATCGGCGCGATGTCTACGATACACTGGTCGAGGAGTAAGCAGAACTTCGTTCAAAGTTGGCTCGGGCGCATTATCGCTCGCAAGCCGATCAAACTCGCGGCCGTTGCCTTGGCAAACAAAATGGCAAGGATCATTTGGGCGGTGATGACGCGCGAGGAGACCTACCGACCGGCATAAGTATCGATCGCCAAGATCAGCCGGGTCCTGGCGGTTGTGGTGCAACGGCGCTGAATGGAAAGATGACGCGACAGTTGATAGACGAGATCGGGACACCCAGTGACCTGTAGGCGCTTCGAGCGCGTCAGTTTGTTATGGACCCGATCCGCGAACCTCATCTGGGCCGGCGGCTGAATATGCCGCCTTTACGTAGGCCGGACACATGCAAGCCGCCGACTTTCGCGCATCAGTCAAATAAGCCTCTTGCATCACGGGAGCCATCCACACATGCAGGTCTCAATCAGCGAGGCGATAATTCCCCAGTTTTGTGCGCCTGCTTCATGACCTGCAAAGAGTGCATTCTTGCGATTGAGTGCAATTGGCCGGATCGTTCTTTCGACGCTATTGTTATCAAGCTCAATGCGACCGTCAGACAGGAACAGACACAGACCACCCCAGTATTTGGCAACGTATTTCAAAGCCTCGCTCAGTGGTGCCTTTGCCGATACCCGGGCACGGTGATGAGCGAGCCAAGTTTCCAAATCGATAATCAGCGGCTTTGATCGCTCCTGACGTGCCGCCAGTCGCGCTTCCGGGTTGAGCCCACGCAGCTCGGCTTCGATTTTATAGAGCTCACCGATCCGCTTGACGCCTTCTTCTGCTATCGACGCTGCGCCCGTGCGCGTAATCTCGACCAGCTTGCGACGAGCGTGAGCCCAGCAATAGGCAATCTGACGTTGCGTCAGCCCTTGCTACTGCCTATCTGCGTTGGTGACCGACAACCATCCATATCTGACTAAGGACGACTCATGTCGACAACAAGACTGCTTGCCCTTACATGCATAGCCGCGCTCTGCGCCCCGACCATGGCGTTTGCTCAGGAACGGCAAACCTATGGACCGCGGTTGGAAGGCTTTGAGTATCCTTTCAAGACGGATGCGTTTCGCTTCACCGGACAGGGACAGCAGCTTGAGATGGTCTTCATGGATATCGCTGCCAAAAAGCCGAACGGCGAAACAGTGGTGTTGCTGCACGGCAAGAATTTTTGTGGCGCGACCTGGGAGACCACGATCGGAAAACTAAACAGTGCCGGGTACCGCGTCATCGTGCCGGACCAAATCGGCTTTTGTAAGTCGAGCAAACCGAAAAGCTATCAGTTCAGCTTTCAGCAGCTGGCGGAAAACACCAAGGCGCTGCTGGATCAGCGCGGAATTGCGAAGGCCACCGTGATTGGCCATTCGATGGGCGGCATGCTGGCGACGCGTTTCGCTCTGATGTATCCGGAATTGACCGATAAGATGGTGCTGGTCAATCCCATTGGACTCGAGGACTGGAAAGCCCGGGGCGTACCGTACCAGCCAATCGACGCAGCCTTTGAAGCAGAAAAGAAGACCACCTTCGACAGCATAAAATCTTACCAGGAGAAGTTCTACTACTCCGGTCAATGGAAACCCGAATATGACCGGTGGGTGGCTATGAGCGCCGGCATGTATCAAGGCGATGGCAGAGACATAGTGGCATGGAGCCAAGCCCTGACATCGGACATGGTGTTCACGCAGCCTGTGGTGTATGAACTCGAGCGGGTCAAGGTTCCGACCCTGTTGATGATCGGCACGACCGACAAGACGGCGCCAGGCGCCAACCGCGCGCCAGACGATATTGCCGCCGCACTTGGCGACTATACGCGACTTGGGAAAAAGGCTGCGGACGCCATCCCCGACGCCAAGCTTGTGGAGTTTGAGGATCTTGGCCATTCACCTCAAATCCAGGATCCCGATCGCTTCCACGATATCCTGCTGGAATCACTGCGGTCATTGTGACAGAGGCGGCATTAGAGAAACCGCCTCCGGCAGCCCAAGCCGGGTGATGCTCTGGTTTGAACATGTGGAACGTCTAGTAATTCGTACGGGCTGGACTCAGGTTTGAGCAATACCAAGGCAGTCTTTCGACGGCCTCCATCTCCATGGAGACTTCAAGCGAGATCGTGGATGGCGGCTTATGGACACAAGAGCGGCCACCGGCGTTCGCCGATGGAAGGTTCTTAGGAGCGACGGAAACCGTATTCGGCTCGTGTGAGTTGAGATCTGGTATGGAATATCCGGCCGCTGCCGTTCGTCTTGCCGACAGGCCGGTTCTGCTGCTGGACCTCCACACCTGGGGTAAGCGTTGTGCGGGAGATGCGGGTATGAAATCTCGACAACGCACCGGTCAAAATCAAGTCCTCGGCGTATGCTCGTCATTCTGCGTGTGGTCTGTTCTCGACGAACAGTTTGAAATAGCAGAATTTAGCGCGGACGCGGGATGGATGCCCGCTGGCGTATGAGCGAACATCAAACCCGTAGATGACTTTCTAGCGAACTCGCCTCAGGCAAAGAGGAAGTCGTCAGCCGTAAGTCCCGTCTCATGAACCTGAATCAAATCATCGTCGCTCAAGGCAATCTGGGTGTAGTCATCGGTGACGGTAATCCTGCCTTCCTCCTCGAGCTGTGCAAAGCTTGAAAATCCGTAACCGGCGATGTCGAGGACGTCGCCACTTCCCGCCTGGAAGCCGAAGACACTATCGTTGCCGCTGCCGGAAGCGAAGACGAAGTGGTCGGCGCCACCCGTGAGATCATCACCGCCATTGCCGTTGATCGTGTCGTCGCCGCCCCCGCCTGTCAGAATGTCGGCGCCGTTCGATCCGACGAGACTATCATTGCCGGCTCCCCCGGTGAGGGTGTCATTGCCTTTCGAACCGGTGAGGTTGAAGCTGATGCCGGCATCCGTTGAGGCGCCGGCATCGAATATGGAGCCGTCCCAACCCCGGTCTGTGTAATTGACGCTGCGAAGGCCAGTTTCGGCCAAGTCACCGGAGACGGTGATGTGGTCGCCGCCTGGAGCCCTGCCGTCGATGCTGATGCTCTCGAAGTTGCTGGCATGGGCGCCGTCGATATCGATCCAGGAACCCTTTCCCTCGATGATGGTATTGAGGGCATAAATGCTTTGAAAGTGCAAATCATCGGTGCCGCCACCGCCGTCAAGCACATCCCTGCTGTCGATTGGCGCTAGACTGATCCGGTCGTCTCCGCCACCGCCGAGGAAGGTGCCGTGACCATTCGCAATACCGAGTTCGACATTGACACCGACAGAGCCACGGGCATCGACGTCGAAGGCGGTTGTATGGGGAGCATTGCCGCTGTAGGTGGTGACCGAGATGGTCCCCAGGTCGCCGGAAGAGAAGTCGCCATTGATCGTCACCCGGGCCATCTCGAGGAAGTCGAGGCCGACAGTTTCGACTCCCTGCACGGTGGCGCCATTGATGGTGGCTCTGCTACCGTCCGCCGCAATGTCGTACGCCGTGGATTGATGGCTTTCGTACAATGAGTCGGTCAATTCGCCGCCGATGATGTGGTCGCCGACCCCGTAGTCACCCAAGGCGAACTGATTGGTGGCCCATCTGCCGCCGATCAATGTGTCGTCGCCACCACCACCCCTCAGATAATTGTGGTGAGGCTCGCCATCGTTACCGTTCAGCGTGTCGTTGCCGCCCAGAATTATGTCATCGCCGAACCCGCCATTGATGCTGTCCGAACCGTCACCGCCATCAATCGTGAAGTCGCCATAGCTGGCGCCGGTATTGGTGTTGATGGCATCATCACCCGCTCCCAGGGAAATTTGGCCGTTTGCCCATCCGGGAGTGGCTTCGCCGTCACCGGTATAGTCCCGGTTGGCGTGTCCGATATTGATGAAGTCGTCGCCCGCCCCGGTGTTGATGCGTATCTCGTTGCTCCAATCACCCGTGTTGCTATCAATGCCGAGCCTGATGTAGTCATCGCCGCCGCCAGTCGTCACTTCGGCCCGCTTCACTCCGTCGATCTCGATATCGCGGTCGGCATCGCCGCGAAGGTGCACCCATGCATCGACGAAGTTCGAGACCCTGAGCGCCGAGCCTGTGAACTCCGAAATCTCGATGTTCTTGATGGTATTCCAGGCCCGGTTCAGCGCAATATCGACGCTGTCGTCATCCTGCCAATCGATACTGATCGCCGACACGCCCGTGTCGGAATCTTCGCCGACCCGGGTTTCAGAAAACTCGACGAGATTGATCTCGGTGTCGCCAAAGTCGGAATCGAAACTGCCTTCTTCGGATTGAACCGGGTCCGGATTGACAGCCGTCGTATAAGTGTAACGGGTGGCGAAATCCTTCCAATATGCACTATGTTCTGAAGGTTCGTCGGGTACCCACCCCGGCCTATCGGAAGTTGACGACAGGTTGAGTTCTATCTTGGCCATAAAATCCTCCTCCCAGATCGGATTAAGTCAAAATCGTTTCTCGCGACGACAAAGCGGCTCGCCTGCTTTCGCACCAGCGCGGTTCATAGTATCCCTACCGTCTTATCCAACAGAGATTGGCGGCGCTTTTGAAAAGCGGTGTAGTTATCCAAATGTAGTGAACTACAAAAATCAGAATCAGCCAAACAATATTTTTAGATGGATATTGTTCGAAAAGTATTTGTAATATAATTCGAAATTATCTCTTGTGTGAAGTATCAGCATGTCTCGGTGCGCGACAAAGATACTGGCGACGACATCCTCATTGATCAGCCGAAATGCGGTATGCCGTTCTGCTTTGTGCTGCTCGCGATCCAAAGTCTTCAATTTGTCAAATAAATCAGTTTTCGCCCAAGCTGATAGTTATAGAGTGTGGATTTCCACTTGGCGGAGATCCGGTCTGCCTTCCGTAGTGATATGAAACAGATGATCCATCCAACCCAATCGCCGGGTCAGCATGCCTTCCATTAAGTGTTCCACCTCATACCTTTCTTCGCTCGATACAGTGGTGCGGTCGCGGGACCCGCGGTTTGATTTGTCGTAAGTCATTTTCTATCCTTTTATGCCCGTCGCCGAGAATTCTTATTTCTTCCCCATTTCAGCTTTTCTGCTGCCCCAAGCCTTCCAAGTCTCTCCAAATATCTTCTTCCTTGGCTGTTGGCTGCTTCGACGAAGGCCATAAGCGCAACGCCTGGGACATTTTCCCTTCAAGACGCTTCAGTAGGGCGTGCTTGGCAATTGACAGCTTAGGGCCGGCGTTGATGGGCCAACTGTCCAGAATACAGTCTGCAGCCTGCATTGTTGAAGTGACGACCTGCATCCGGGCGGCTTGGCTGGTCATGATGGACACTTCTTCGAATGGGCAATCTTCCATGGTTCAGTGAATGACACCAGAATCGGCAGGGTTCCCCACTGTGTTAATCCATCCTTAGTTCCCACTCGAAAGTAATCTACTTCAATTTTTGAAGTAGATTACCAGAGTCCAGAAATAAAAAATTCATTTGGCGCGACAATTAATTTGTAGTTCACTATCAAATCACAAGCAAATAGCAGTTAATGCGGGAAAGCCGCACATTTACAATCGCGACATACGTGCTAGTTTGAACAATCAACACACATCGCATCGCAACTCCCCCATCGACGTAACCCCCAACGTTTTGACCAAGGAGCATAAGTAATGGCCGCTTTGTTGAGAAATTCCCAATCGACAAAATTCTATTTGCCTGACTCCGATCCGATTGATGATCGTTGGTGGGAAGCTTACTTAAGGCAGTCATCCAACCTCGCAACGGCAGACAAGGTCATTCCGGCAGCGGTTATCGATGGCACTGAGGGAGCAGACTATCTGATTGGCACTGCGGATGAGGACACCATCAATGGTTTGGGTGGTGACGACTTCCTGGATGGCGGCGCGGGAGGTGACGGCCTTTATGGCGGAGAGGGAAACGACTGGCTCACCGGTGGCCGCAACAACGAGGGCGAGCGTGACTTGCTCGACGGCGGCGACGGCGACGACACGCTTATCGTGGGCTATGGCAGCCTGTACGGTGGCGCTGGAGACGACATCCTGATCAGTGGACAGACGGCTCTGACCGGTGGTTATCTCCCAGGCAACGAGCAAGGCAGTTCTCTACGCGGTGAAGAAGGCAACGATCTGCTCATCGGAACTGCCGTTGATGACAGGCTGTACGGCGGGGATGATGATGACATTCTGCTTGGCGGTGCCGGGTATGATATCCTGGAAGGTGGTTCTGGCGCCGATGTGCTTGATGGCGGCGAGGGCGATAATGATCGCGCCACCTATGAGAATTCGCTGGCGGGCATACAGATTGACTTGAAAAACGGAACGGGCCACGGAGGTGAGGCCGAGGGCGACACACTGCGCAACATTGAACGGGTGCTGGGCACTGATTTCGCTGACACACTGATCGGCAACGACAAGGGCGTCGTTCTGGATGGCGCAGATGGCAACGACCTCATCCGCGGTGGAGCTGGCGATGATGGCCTATATGGCGGTTACGGAGACGATGTCCTCGAAGGCGGGGCGGGTGACGACCATCTCAATCCCAATGTCGGAAGCGACCGGATTGATGGCGGCAGCGGTAGCGATACCATCACGTTTCGGGGATTTTACGCGTTTCCCGGAGATGAGACCATGCAACATGGAGGCGTAACGGTCGACCTTGACGCGGGCACCGTCCTGCGCGGTGATTTCCTCGAGAAAACGATCAGCAACGTCGAAAACGTCAATGCAACCGAGTATGCTGATACGCTGATCGGCAATGCCAGTGACAATACGTTCTTGGGCGGAGAGGGCGGCGATTACATAGACGGCGGCGCGGGCATGGATACCGTCGAATATTCCGGCGACCCCTATAATGAGCGGGGCGTAGTGGTCAATCTCAATGGCGGCATCACACAAGGTGCAGATGCGACGGGAGACATATTGATTGGCATCGAGAATGCGATCGGCAGCCCTTATGATGGCGACAGTCTGGTGGGCTCAGAGGGTGCCAATCATCTCTCCGGTCAGAGCGGCCGTGATAAGCTGACGGGGCTTGCAGGCGATGACACCCTGGAAGATCCCGATGGCGGCGACGAGCTTTACGGTGGCGATGGAGCCGATACCTTTGTCTTCGCTTATAGTTGGAAGAGCGTTAGTTCAATTCGGGATTTTGATTCGGCTGAGGGCGACAAGATCGATCTCAGCGGCTTTTACGGAGATTATGCCAATGACGAGCCCCTCGACCTGACATTTGTTGGTTACAATAACCTCACTGGCAAAGCTGGTGAGGTTGGTCTTGTTGCAGAACCTGGCATGACCCGTGTCATGATCGATGAGAACGGGGATGGTTCGGCGGATTTCAACCTCTGGGTGGATGACGTCATCACTCCGACACTCGACGAGGGCGATTTCCTGTTGTGATAGCTTGTCTCGATCGGCCCTGCACGGAAAGGTGCCGGGGCGATATCGATTCCGGGCAAGCAGGGTGATCTATTCTATCGCCGTCGTCGCTTCCTGCTCAGCCTTCGTGCGATGGAAGACATGCTTGCTATAAGAGCTGATCTTCGGGTTTCTGCGAAGACACTATCTTGATAGCCGGTTTTCATCGTCAATCGGGCTAAGCCGAGAGGGATCAGTATCACTCCATTTCCAGAGCACGAGATTGAAATCGTCTTTAGACGCGCCAGGAGCAAAGCTTCGCACGAGAAGCCCGTTATAACCGGCCGCAATCAAATCTCTGGCGAAGGTCGGGTCTTGGCTTCACCCGCTGCCTTCATCTGATCGCGCCATGATGGGTCTTCCAGCATTACAGTGTCCATGTTCCGAGACGCGAGGGTTGCAATGTCCCTGCAATCAAAGATTCCCTCAATTTCAGCCTCATAAGAAACCAATGTGGTCGGTTGAAGATTACCCACCTGGTTAGCCTCCCGCAAAGCCGTCATCACTGAAAGTGACAGATAGAGTGCGGGCACGGTCTTGGGATTGAATCGCCCACCGTAGAGCTCTGCACCACGTCCTGACAACGGCTCACTGGCGTAGATGGGGTTGAGCGCGCGGTATAATTTCCCCCGATAGTGCATCATCCCGATCAGGCGTGAATGCCCGCATCAACCGCGTCAATATAATCGAGTACGTCATCCGCCCGCCCGTTTCTCACGAGCTGCATTGCGGTCTGACCGGAAAAACCGGAAAGCGGCTCTGAACGATACCAGGCATAAGCCATCAGACCAGACCCGAAGCGCGGCTCGACCTTGTTGATGATTTCAACCATCTCTCTCAGGCGCCGTTGTGTCTTTCACCGCAAAACGGACCCTCCAATGTCCGTAAGACCATCCCAGCACGGCATAAGGATTGGAGACCGTTGCACGAGCTTTCCGTCGATGTGCTTGGCGGTCTTGGTATCAATTACACGCAGGGTCAAGCTCGCGCTCCTGGTTACCTCGTTTCAACTTGGCGGGTATGGGAAGATCTATTGACGGTAGCAATCCGACTGGGCTTTGGGCGCTCGGCCGTGGTTCCTCAAAAGGGCTTCCCACTGGGTATCAAAACCAAGATGAGTACGGGAGTCATGAGCAGAGTATCAGTATTTCCTGATTGTGTGATTGAGGCCAATGGCGCAAGTCCAGGGATGCTCCTGGACGCGAAATACAAGGGACATGTCGAGAAAGGTGTGTTTCGGCATGCAAAATTGACCCTGTTTACAGGGTAATCGGCATCCAATTTTGACCCCCCTTAAATTTAATCTGACCATCCGGCTTTTGGCAGCGGATGGAGCGGGAGTTGAAGACAGTGGATACGATTGCGCGGGTTCGCCGGGCCTTCCATGTTCAGGGCTGGTCGATGAAGAAGATCAGCCGTGAGTTACATGATAGAATGATCGTCTGCGGTATCGTTCCAACGAGCGAAACCCTTGTGATTGATCACGTCAAGGAAACGGGCACCAGCCAGTTCCTGGAGCGACGCGAAGCAGCTATTCTCAACATTGGAGGCGGCGGTAAAGTCATCGTTGCAAATGCTGAATACCCGCTGGCATTTCGCGATGCGCTCTATGTCGGTATGGGGCAGGGTGCAATGTCTTTCCTGAGTGACGACCCAGACAATCCAGCCGAGTTCTATCTTTTAAGCTCGCCCGCACACCGTAATTGTCCGACAGTCCTTATTACGCTTGATATGGCAAAGAAAGTACGTATGGGCTCGGCCGAGGAAGCCAATGCCCGAACGATCAACCAGTATGTACACCCGGATGTCTGTGAAAGCTGCCAGCTATTGGTGGGACTGACAATGTTCGAGGCTGGCTCTGTGTGGAACACCATGCCGGCGCATCTGCATGACAGACGAATGGAGGTCTATCTCTATTTCGGGATGGCAGAAGCGACGCGTATCTTTCATTTTATGGGAGAGCCGCATGAAACCCGGCATCTTGTGCTCAAAAGCCATGATGCGGTTCTGTCCCCGGGCTGGTCAATCCATTCCGGTGCCGGCACTGGGCGATATTCTTTCATTTGGGCAATGGCTGGAGACAATATGAGCTTTACCGACATGGATAAGGTGCCGATGGAAAGCTTGAGATGAACTCAACCAATTCTAGCCGTGCGCGGGCATTGTCAGTTTCGCCCGTTCGCGTGTTTGCAACATGGTCTTTCCTGTCAGTGGCAGAAGACCGGCATAAAAAGGAAGCGACAGGTGTCTGACTGCTGCACACTGCCTGATGATTTGAGCTGGACGGTAACATCGCCCGGAAATCGCCGCGCCGTTCTTTCGCATCGCCCCGAGTTGATGCTTGTCGCCTTCAGCTTTGACAAGGGCGCGACGGGCGCACTTCATTCGCACCCGCATACGCAGGTTAGTTATGTGGCCAAAGGTGTGTTTGAAGTTACAATCGAGGGTGTCACCACCACGTTGGCGTCTGGCAGCAGTTTTATCGTCGCCCCCAATCTCATTCACGGAGTAGTGGCACTTCAAGAAGGGTTGCTGATCGACACGTTCACGCCAAGACGCGACGAATTTCTTTGACATGTACTCAGGCCGCTGAGGAGCAGCTCCATTCCCTCTTCACGCGTGATCGGCTGAAGAACCAATTCAAGCATCGGCATCTGTCGAAGAGCGTGATTCAGGAATCCCGTAATCAGTGCTGGTGCAATGGTGTTCACGATGCCCAGCGTCAAGGTCTCGCGGCGGTCGCGAACCCGATTGAGGGAGATCGCCCGCACCCGCTGCTCACGGTCCGCGATTGCGGCGAATTCGGATCGTATGTCGCGGCCAAGCGCTGTTAGTCGACTGTCTTTTCCATCGCGACAAACCAAGGGTCCTCCCAGCTCTTGTTCGAGCTGCTGTATCGCGCGGGTGAGCGTGGGCTGCGACACTCCGCTGCGCATGGCGGCATCGGTGAAGTTGAGAGAGTCCGCCAGGTTCAGGAAATATCGAATCTGATTGAGTTCCATTGTTCTTCCTTTGTCGCTTCCTCAGGCATTGATTTCAGACCGCCAAGCGCTGTTGCCCGAAGCAATCGCCACCGTATGCAAACCATAGACACCATCTATTGACCTGTAACTCATCATATGAGGGGGGCTTCCTCAATTTGTGTGATGCTCGCTTAATTGACTGATGGGCAAGTTGTTATGGGCTTATAATCAAACTGAATAGGTGATTTCCCGAACCGAAGGCGAATTGTTGACGCTGGGCTCTTGGTTGACAGAGGATTTTTCTCCGGTGGCCAGGATCTGACTTCTGCTACGGACATTGCCGCTCTCCCAGCCATCGATCAAACAGATTGAGGAAGAACCGAATGAAAGGCAAAGCGTCACCCGTTCTCTCACTTTTTATTTTTCGCCCTCTAGTGCTGGTCGCGCAAAGGCTTTAGCGTCGGGCTCTCCTTATTTCCCTCCTTGCTAGAGGCAACCCATGGCCGAGTCTTCCCCATTCGCTCAATTTATTGCCTTTGTCAGCAAAGGTGTTGCGGCCATTCGTCATTCGGGTGATAGCGCGCGAGCGCCTGTCTATGGCACGGTGCCGGTCATTCCGGAGGCCAAACCGCAAGGCAAGATACCGACGTTGAAGATGCCGACGGCCAAGGGCTGGGAGGGCGGGCACAAGCCGACAGTGGCCGCCGGGCTGAAGGTTAATGCCTTCGCGCGGGGGCTTGTGCATCCTCGCAACATATATGTGTTGCCCAACGGCGATGTGCTGGTGGCTGAATCAATGGGCGAAGCGGGAAAGCCACGTACCTTGTTCGACCATGCCATGTCGGCCACGATGCGGAGGGCGCGCGCTTCCGGTGACAGCCCCAACCGCGTGACGCTGTTGCGCGATGCCGACGGCGATGGGGTGGCCGAGGAAAGTCACGCCTATATCGAAAATGTGCGGCAGCCCTTCGGCATTGTGCTTGTGGGAGAGACGCTTTATGTCGGATCCAGCGACGCGCTTTTGGCCTATCCCTACGAGACGAGCGCGACCCGAATCTCCAAACCGCCCAGAAAGCTAATGGATCTGGTGCCCGGCGGGCATTGGACGCGTAATCTGATCGCCAGCAAGGATGGCACCAAGCTTTACGTGGCCGTGGGGTCGCTGAGCAATATCGGTGACGCGGGCATGGCTGCCGAAGAAAACCGCGCCTGCATTCACGAGTATGACCTTAAATCGGGGCAGTCTCGCATTTTTGCCGGCGGCCTGCGCAATCCTGTGGGCATGGCCTGGGAGCCCGAGGAAGGAATGCTTTGGACTGTGGTCAATGAGCGCGACGGGCTGGGCGATGAGACGCCGCCTGACTATCTGACCTCGGTCAGCGATGGCGGGTTCTACGGCTGGCCCTATTGCTATTGGAATCAGGTTGTGGATGAGCGGGTGCCACAGGACCACGCCAAAGTGGCCTCGGCGCTGCGACCCGATTATGCGCTGGGTGGGCACACGGCCTCGCTGGGACTTTGCTGGCTGCCCGAGGGCACACTGCCGGGCTTCCCGTCGGGCATGGCCATCGGCCAGCACGGGTCGTGGAACCGCTCCAAGCTCTCGGGCTACAAGCTGGCATTTGTCGCCTTCGAGAAGGGCAAGCCTGTGGGAATGCCGCGTGAAATTCTCACCGGTTTCCTGTCGCCGGACGAGAAATATTCCTATGGCCGCCCGGTCGGAGTGGCGCTGGCGGCCGACGGCGCTGTGTTGATGGCAGACGATGTGGGCGACGTCATCTGGCGCGTCACCGGCACGTGAGACAGGTGACGACGAAACTTTCCCGTGCAGCATGTATCCCGAACCTGCCCATGGATCCGTTCAGTGTGCCGCGCTGCAAGGGGGCAGGAGAACGGACGAATGACGCGCTCGAAATCTTTGTCGAGCGGCCAAAGTGGGCGCGGCACGTGGGTATTGGGACGGCGTTCCGCTCGCGGCGTTGCCAGCCCCGCATCGCAGACGATGATCCTTCCCGCAATCGGCCCGAATGCCGCTCGGAAATGCTGCATCGACTTCAGAACTAACACGCGGCGATCCGTTGGTTCTATCCCGAAAGCGCGCAATTGTTGAAGATCAACCATCTGTTGCGCTTCTGAAACGACCAGGATTTCGATCCCGTCAACATCGATTACAGCGGTGGGCCCGAAACTATGGCCAAGCCCGCCCTGTATAGGCCCGTCGCCGACATATACGCCGTCCGAAAGCCTGGATAGCCCACCCGTCACTGTCAAGCGGGCGACCGCTGAAATTGGCGTCACCCTTGCCGCCCAACGTCACCTTCACGGTTTCGCCTTGCCTGTGACAGTGCAGTTCTGCCGCTGCCTTGGCGTCGATCATCGGGGCGAACACCGCACCTTTGACCCCCGCATCGAGTAAAGCCCTTCAACAACGCGGTGGAGTCGCCATAGGAGCCGGCGCCCGGATTGTCGGCATAATCGGCGATAACAAGCGGTTGGGTGCCGCGCCAGGCAAGCGCATCGGAGGCGGCCTCATCGACGTCGATGAAAATAGTGCGCTTCTTGGTCCGACCTTGCCAAATCTGGTCTGCAAGTTCCTCTGCCCTATGCCGGGCGGCCACCTCGGCTTCTGGATTATGGCTGTCATAGGTCGTAAGCACCGTTGGTCCAACGCAGACCACATCCGCTCCCGTGAAACCCGAATTGACGGAAACCGCGAGCAAACCCTCTGCCTCGCGTGCACGTTCATAGAGCGCCAGCGTTTCGGGAGTGTCGGTGCGGCCGGAATTCGCTTCGTCCAGCATAGGCGCATGCGCCCTGACGGTTCGCGGTGCGATTTCATCCCTCATGGCGCGATCCAGTATCTGGGCGGCATGCGCACCGGTCTTCCGCATGTCCACATGCGGATAGGTCTTGTAGGAGAGAAGAATCTTCAGATGCTGCCTGACGCCCAGTTGTTCGAACTGGTCGATCGCTATGCCGCGTTGGGCTACACTCTGGTCTGTCACGGCATCGGCGAAGCGGCCATCGATCAGCTCGTGCGCGCCTATGAGCGCGGCAGGTTCAAAAAATGGCCAGATGCAGATCCGTTGCGGACATTGAGAAAAGCAAGTAGAGAATATTCGCCCCACCCGGCGCTCGATCGCGTCATCTATCTTCGCCTTCGCATGACAGAAATGAGTTCAACTGCTGCAGAACGAGATGCGGGGCTTCGAGCTGGGCTAAGTGGCCGACGCCATGCAGTGTTTCAAACGAGGCATGCGGGATCAGCGTATGAAGCGCTTTGCCTCGCTCCAGCGGGATCCATGGATCGTCCTCGCCCCAGATGATCTTTACCGGACACCGAATATCCCCTAACATCGGCTCGACGTCTGCGGTATATTTTTCGTCGGCTTGCGCGAATTGCCCATAGAAGCTTCTTCGCCCCTCTTCGGAAAGCCACGGTTCGACAAGTTTCTCGAAATCACCGGAATCGATCTTATTGACGATCGCCCCTTGGATGTAAGCCTCCACGACTGCCTGGTGGATGTGCGGCGGCAGCCCCAAAAATGCATCCACATGGCGACCAACATGATCGAAGAATTCCGAACCCCAAGGACGCATTGCGACGACGTTCATAAGGACATACCTGTCGAAATCGCAACCATGCAGCAAATGCGCTCGCAACGTCGTCGCACCGCCCATATCATGGGCAACGACGATCGGCTGCTTGAGGCCCCAATGCGCAAGCATCTCGGCGAAGACCTGTCCCTGCACGTCGAGCGAGGTGCGCCGCTCCGCGCCTTTGTCGGATCGCCCATATCCTGGCATATCGTACCAGTGAATATGATGACGCTTTGCAAGATGCGGGATTATTCGATGCCATGAGAACGAAGACCACGGCCAGCCGTGGGCAAGCACGAGTGCAGGCCCGCTACCAGTTCGACCCGCCGCTACGGTGCCGGCAGATGTTTCGACGGTTTCATCGAGTTTCCACGGCATCAAATATTCTCCTTGGTATTCTGGAAGGCGTTGTCGATACGAATTGGTTCGCAGCAACCATATAGTTGAAGACCGCTAGCCCCAATCTCAGGCGCTGCCCGTACAGGTTCTGTTGGGGCTCCCGCTTTCTGCCCAATGTGGACTTTCGAGGCGATTTACAGAATGGCAGCTTTGGGCCATCAGCGGAAGAGCCTCCACCGTTCGGTATACGCCAATAGGAGGGCGGCGGCGTGATTTGCGACTTGCGGCATTATCGACGGGTTGGCTCAATGGTTGCGCAAGGAGGCGCTGTCATGAATGATTTAACAGATGCGCCGCCTAGAACCATACTTCCCATTGTCACGCGGTGTTCTGCGAGTGGACGACATGTTCGGAAAGCTCAAGGACTGGCGTCGCATTCACACCCGATACGACCGCTGCACCCACATGCGCTCGACAACGTTGCGCTGCTTGCAGATGGCGCGGTTGTAATGGTATTGGACCTTTGCGGTTCTTGCGGGGCGGATAACCGACTGGGTGTCACGCTCAACCAGCCACTCTCGCAACGCCTGGCTATCATAGCCCTTGTCAGCGACAAGTTCGGCAGACGGTGGCATCGCTTCGATGCAAAGCTTGGCAACCCTGCAATCATTCACGTTTCCGGGCGTCAGGAGCAGGACGCAGGGGCGCCCCTTCTCACCGCAGACGGCGTGGAGTTTGGTGTTTCGTCTGCCTTTCGTGCGGCCTATGCCATGAGCCAAGCCCCCTTTCCGCCGCCTGAGCAGCGGTGGACCTTGATGCAACTGCTGTCGATGAACAGCCGATCCGGCGCATCTCCTGGTCCCGCCAACGCGCTGAAGATGCCTTCCCTCGGCCGTCTGATGGGTGGCGAATGAGGCCGAAGCCTCCCGCTGCCATGGCTCATGCTGCTGGCGGATTTCCGAAAGCTCAGCGATTTTGAAGTCCATTCTTCAGACGCTGGTCGCGAATTTCGTCTGCCTGGCCGCGTACACGATTGCGGAGCTTGACAAGGCCTGCGCGCTGTTGCTGCCATTGCTCCGCGTAGACGGTTTTGGAAGTGAAGCCATTTTCATGTTGCTCGTCCCAGTTGAGTGCTTGCTGCATCGCATTGCTCCAATCCTCGACGTTCCCGGCGGCATACTCATTGATTGGGCGGCCGACCACCTCGGACAGCGAGGCGAAAAGCGCTGGATCGCCATCTGCCGACAGGCCCGGATGGGCGGTGAGATGAAAGCGATAGCGCAACTGGCCCGCATAGAACCAGACGACTGCTTCATCGCGCTGACCGGCAGCAAACAGCTTGGAGGCAAGGATGTAGTAGGCGGAAGGATGGCTGGAGGCGATACTACTTTTGAGCTGTGTGGGTGTCATCGCCACATAATCGTCTTCCGCTTTGCCCTCGCTCACGCCGATAACCGACAAGGCAAAGAGGAAGAGGCTCAATAGCGCCACTGACGCGGCAGTGACGCGTAACAGGGTTTTCAGCCTTGCTGTCATAGGCCGACGCTCGATGCTTTTGTCTTCGACATGTCATGCAATCTATGTGAACAGTGCCTGCCATTCCATACAAATCGACAAGGGTGGCCTTACAGAAGACTATAGAGACATCGCCTCCAATAGGTGGCTTGCACGGAATATGGTCTGCTGGTTGAGATTCACAGTATTTTATCCTCACGAATCCGAACTGAGTCAGCTTTTTTGGGAAGGAAAAACAGTGAACCGGATGCTGCAATCTGTATTGATCGAACCGAAATGGGCCGATCTGTTGGCACCGGACGATTATCGCGGTCTGACGCCGCTGATCTATTCACACGCCAATCCGTATGGAAAGTTTGTGCTCGATCTGATCAACCGGATTGAGTACGAACAAAAGGTCGCTTAGTTTTTGGAACAGCTCTTGTCGTCGCCCAGCCGGATCGATTTGGGACGGTTGGCGGTATGAACAGATCAGGCGCAAAATGCTGATGCAATAGACTGTCGCTAAAGCCCATCTTTAGTGGGATTTTCGCGATAAGTTGAGCTTACCCCGCCGAGACCATTTCGGGCTTGCCCGTGCGCACCGGACGCAACGCCACAATAGCAATGGCGATCAGCCCGACACCTGCGGCGGCGACCCACGCCGCACCAGCCGGATAGACGGTCGCTGCAAGCGCTGAAGCACCCGCAACACCGAGATTCATGCTGCTTCCTGCCAGTGCCATCAAGAGACCCCTACGGGATGGGGAGAGCTGCGCGATATGGGTTTGCAGGCCCGGAGCACCCATTCCACCAAGCACAGCCCAGACCGCGAGTGCAAGTACAATGAGGACTGGGCCGAGGGCATCAAAAGCATAGGTGACAACAATCGCTGCAAGCACGGAGACAAGCGCGAGCCGCATCAGGGCGCGGCCGCTTCCGACACGGACCAAGGCCCACGGCATGGTGAAGTTGCCGACCAGCGTGAGAATGCCGAAAGCGGCATAGACCACACCGACCGTCGCCGTGTCCCACTCGAAAAGGGCCCGAAGCCGCTCGCCCACCAGAGCGAAGCATCCGATCGCGCCGCCAAGTCCGAAGGCCATGGCGATAAGGCTTCCCCATGCGCCCGGCACGAAAAGCGGTCCCGCCACGTTGCCACCGTCCGCGTGCGGTCGCTTATCGGGCGCTGTCTTTCCGCGTAGCGATGGAAGGCCGACGAGAACCACGATCAGCGCCAGTCCGCCAAGCGCCGCAAAGGCGAAGCGCCATGACCACATCTCCGCCGATAGCGCGCCGATGCCGGGACTCAGGATGATGCCGAGTGTCAGACCAGAGGTGACGAAGGCAATAGCCTTGGGGGCGGCCTTCTCCCCGAGATCGCCCGCCATCGCCATGGCGATGCCAAGCATTCCACCGCTGGCTGCCCCGGTCAGGATGCGGGTTGCAATGCCTGTCTCGAACGTAGGAACGAAGGATGTTGCAATAGAAGCCAGGCCGAACACAAGCGTTGAGGGCACCAGAATGGCGATGCGCCCATATCGGTCCGAAACAGCGCCGAGGATCGGAGCCATGATCGCCAGCGGAAGGCTGTAGGCCGTGATGAATAGAGCGATGCGTTCGGGCGAGACGGAAAGGTCAGCCCCGATCGGCGTGAGGATTGGCCCCAACAAAAATTCGTCGGCCCCCACGAGGAAGGCGATCAGGAAGAGAAATATCAGGCGTAGCATGGTGGGGGGTGTTCCTTTCGTGGTGGGTCGAAAGGGACTCCCGGAACATGGCCAGGCGGCTGAGCACCGCTCCGCGCCGTTCATCGAGATCGGCTCTCAGCCGGTCGATGTGCTCAAGCTTCTCCAATAGTTGCGGAATGCCGCCTTCGCACGGCCCCGCTCCTTCGTCCGCAAGGCACGCCGCCATGGCACGAACCTCGCGTGTGGAAAAGCCTGTCGCGATCAGATCGCGGATGCGCGCCGCGCGGCGCAGGTCGACCTCGCTATAGCTGCGATAGCCGTTCTCCGAGCGGCGGGCGTCCATAAGACCGGCCTTCTCGTAATGGCGCAGCATACGTTGCGTGATCCCAAGCCTCTCGGCTGCTTCCTTGATCTGCATCTCGATCCCTTTCCACATCGCCTTAGCACCTTGACATTAGTGTCAAGGTCAAGCGCTAATTTCAAGGGACGCCATTGTCGCGGATATCCTAATTTTCGAACACTGCAAAAGTTTGTGATTCAATAGGCGAACAACTCGGGAATTTCGCGACACCTCTCATCTCAACCATCTTTTGCTTGATATACTCCGAGAGCTTTAGACAAGCGCACTGTAATGTTTTTCATGACGTCAGGCTGATCTCTATCAACCCCGTACACAAACCCAGGAAAATCGAGCGTTTTTTGAAGAGCCCAAATTTTCTCATGGTGATCTGGGGGCAGAATTTCCGCTGGGTCACCGACCGCGACCCAACCGATCGGCACGGTTGTACCCGGTTCAAGCCGGGTGCGTAGATGGACGGTACCGTGGATGCGAACTTCCGATCCAAGTCCTATATGCGCGCCGTGAAACACGGCAGCTCCGGTGGCTATGAAAACCTCGTCGCTTATTTGTGCGCCAACCACATGGCTATTAGGACCAATTACGCAGTGGTCACCCAACTTGCAATCGTGGCGACCGGTCGCCCGGATCACCGCGTTTTCGAGCACGATACAGTTCCGTCCGATGCGGATGGAAGCGCCGGCCTCCGCCACTAACCGAGCACCATGCATTATCCTGCTGCCCGCACCGATGACAACATCCCCACAGACCGTCGCGTCCTGCGCGACCCAGGCATCCGGATCGATCGAGGGTGATTGTTCTTCGTATGAAATAATCAAGGTTTATTCTCTCCTGCCTCGATTTCGGTTGCTCGACGGCCAATCGGACAAATATTGGCACCACAAAGATCATGTTCGCAAAGCCGACACGTCGTTCTTGCGAAGGCGCGCGATGTCGTTGCACCGGCCAGCACTACATCAAGCAGGGACACGAAGAGCTGATGCTCGTCCGGTTGCAACGCACCCAGCAATCCATCGAGAACGGCAAGTCGGCGCGCCTGCAATGCTTTCGCCGCGAGGTGGCCGGCTTCCGTCAATCTCAAGGGCGTGACCCGACCCTCATGCGCCCCCCGCTCAACAAGGGCCTGCCGTTCTAATCCATCAATCAACCGCACTGCGGTCGGCTGGCTGACGCCAACGACTATGGCGAGTTCGCTTGTCGTCAGTCCCGGCTTGAAATGGAGCATCGACAGGACGGCCGCGGCACTGGGTGAAAAATTACCTAATGCCCCCTCGATCTGGTCGCGTATCAGAGTGCCGAATGCACCAAGCTTGTTAGCATCAAATAATTGCATAGCCTATGCATATATATTTTCCCAAAACTGTCAATATGAGACTGGCCGATGAAACAGGAACCCAGCCTATCAAATGTTACGGTATACGAGCTATTGCAGCCGACTCCAGATAGAGGCAGGCAAGATTTGTGGGGCGCAGAAATGTCGTACAATGCTTGGATTTTGGAGCCCTGATTTTCACAGCCGACAGAATCCACCGTAGCAAACCAGTACCGCGGGGTGAGGTGGCAACCTCTTTGCGGCAGCGACCTCGGTCTTCCGGCTGTATGCTGATTTGCCAGCGTTTGAGGCACACGCCGAGCCGCGCACTGTTCGATTAACGGAATTTCTTGTCGTCTCGTTCCATCTTTTTAAGGAGAAGCACAAGAATGCCGGTTATAATCACGGCAATCACCACGATCAGACCAAGTAGCAGATGACTATCCATTCATCTTTCCTTTCACGGCTTGCTTTTGATCCCTATTGCCGAGGTCGTACTGGATTCGGATCAGGTGCCGGCAGCCTGCGGCAGACAATGCAAAGGATTAAGGTATTGTTCTTAAAATTCGTAGGAACATTCAGACAAATGGGCTCGCAATGCGTGTGAGCCCATTTGTGGTTGCCGGTTGAGTCACGTGTCTAATAATAACGCTGACAGGGTAGAACTGCAAATATCGGTCCCCGTTTTTGAAGACAAGCAACCTGCCGCACGTGGCCATCGAGGCCCCGATTGCGATGGAAACCGGCCGGACGAGATTTTGTATCCAGTTGAATCTGGCTCGCCGCACGCTGGACCAGTTTCTGTTTGTCCTGTAGACGGGTGAAAGCAAGCACATCACGGCGTAATTCAAGAAAGATGTAAATTGGCGGTACGACATCCGATTCAGCATCCTGTTCGTCTGGTGCCCTTGGCGTTTCTTGTCGCGGTCCTTACCGGCACGGTATTGCTGATGTTGCCTATCGCTCGAGCAGAGCCTGGAAGCGCATCATTCCTGACAGCATTTTTTACGGCCACTTCGGCCGTTTGCGTTACCGGGTTGATTGTCCAGGACACATCAATCTACTGGTCCTGGTTCGGTCAGAGCGTAATACTTGCTCTGTTTCAAATTGGCGGCTTTGGGATCATGACGAGCGCTACACTGCTGGGGCTCCTGGTATCCCGAAGGCTAAAGCTTAGCAGTCGCCTGATAGCCCTTGCGGAGACAAAAAGTATCAGGCTGGGCGAAGTGGCAGATGTCCTTCGGCTCATTCTATTGGTTACGGTGACGATAGAGCTGCTGACGGCTGGTGTGCTCGCATTGCGCCTGCACTATACGTATAATACCCCTTGGAGCGATGCGCTTTGGCATGGTCTTTTCCAGGCAGTTTCTGCGTTTAACAATGCGGGATTTTCCACCTATTCTGACAGCCTTATGGGCTTTGCACTTGATCCATTGATACTCGTTCCGATTATGACAGCCGTTGTGATTGGAGGTTTGGGTTTCCCCGTGATATATGAACTTTGGTATGACCGGCGGCGCACTTCCAGCTGGTCCATTCATACAAAGATCACCCTTTTTGGGACCGCCTTTCTGCTGATCACAGGTCTGGTGGCAGTCGCTGCATATGAATGGACCAATCCAGCAACGCTCGGCGTTTTCCAATGGCCCGAAAAGGTGCTGAATGCCGCTGTGTCGTCGGTTATGCTGCGGACCGCGGGCTTCAACAGTGTCGACATTGGTGGAATGCGCGTTGAAACCTTGGCGGTCAGCTATGCACTGATGCTGATCGGCGGCGGCAGTGCCGGCACGGCAGGCGGGATCAAAGTTACCACGTTCTTCCTGCTTGGTTTCGTGATCTGGGCCGAGATTCGCGGCCAAAGAGATGCCACAGCGTTTCGGCGTCGTATCGGCTCTCATGTCCAGCGCCAGGCTTTGACGGTTGTCCTGTTGGCTGGAAGTGTGATTGGCGCCGGGGTTCTGGTGCTTCTCAGTGTCACGAGCTTTCCACTTCATGATGTGTTGTTTGAAGTCATATCGGCATTTGGGACCGTTGGCCTATCCACGGGGATTACCGCAGATTTGCCACCCACCGGACAGCTGGTCATCATCGTACTGATGTTTGTCGGGAGGGTCGGCACGATCACCATCGCAAGCGCTTTGGCGCTGAATGAACGCCATATACCTTTCCGCTATCCAGAGGAGCGCCCAATCGTTGGCTAACAGGAACACCGCTCATGGCAATGGTATCGCCGTCATTGGTCTCGGCCGTTTTGGCAGTGCCGTTGCCCAATCACTTATCAGTCTGGATTACGATGTTCTTGGCATTGACGAGAACGCGGAGCTTGTTCAGACGTGGGCAACCCGCCTGACACATGTGGTGGAGGCTGACAGCAGCAATATCGATGCTCTACGCCGTCTTGGCGTGCAGGATTTTCCTCACGCCGTTGTTGGTATCGGAACGGACATCGAAGCGAGTGTTCTGACCGTTCTGGCCCTGTCCGAACTCGGTGTGCCGGATATTTGGGCAAAGGCTGT
Organism: Phyllobacterium sp. K27; assembly: GCF_054796155.1. Taxonomy (NCBI): domain Bacteria; kingdom Pseudomonadati; phylum Pseudomonadota; class Alphaproteobacteria; order Hyphomicrobiales; family Phyllobacteriaceae; genus Phyllobacterium; species Phyllobacterium sp. K27. Next base: position 306,350 of record NZ_JBTWND010000004.1, read on the forward strand.
CAATCCGAACCACGGGCGCATTCTGGAGCGTACCGGGGCGCATCATGTTGTCTATCCAGAGGCTGCTATGGGCGAACGGGTAGCTCACCTTGTTGCGGGCAAGATGATAGATTTCATCGAATTCGATGATGACTTTGCCATTGTCAAGACCAGAGCCCCCCGGGATGCCATAGGCAAGACGTTGGCAGAGTCGGGCATTCGCAGCAAGTACGGTATAACGATTGTGGGTGTTAAACGGCGACGTATGGATTTTACCTACGCTACGGCCGAAACCATTGTTGAACGCGGAGATCTGCTCATCGTGTCGGGTCCGACGAAACTGGTAGAAAAGTTTGCCGCTATTACCTAAGAGGTGTACGGGGGCGAAACTGTCCGGATTCAACGGAGATAACTTCTGTGGTCGAGCGATGAGACCTTCAGACAAGCACTTCAGGTTCAGCCGCAAGCAGCAAACGTTTATCGATCGAGTCGGGTCAGGCTGATCTGAGACTTGATGCTTACCAGACCCTAACGTGACCAAAAACTGGTGGTAAACAGCATCAATACTGTTATAATTTCAAGTCTTCCAAGAAGCATCAAAAAGCTCAGTACCCAAAGAGCACCTTCCGAGATTGCGGAAAAATTGCCAGCCGGACCTATAATATCCCCGAAACCCGGTCCGACATTGGTTAGAGCAGTTAGCGCTCCCGTAATCGCCGTCACCAAGTCCAGCCCCAGGGCTAAAAGGACGGCGGTTCCGATAAACAATGAAGCCATGAACAAGCCAAAGAAAAGAACGGCCGTCTCTGCTGTTTTGTCGGCAATACTGGCTTGACCATATTTCACTTTTGTCACGGCATTCGGGGTTACCAACCGACTGAATCGAACGCGCGCGAATTGCCAAAGAAGTATCAGTCTATTCGTCTTGAGGCCACCAGCCGTTGATCCGGCGCAGCCACCAAGAAAAGTCGCAACGAAAAAAATTCCAACGGCAGCAGCACCCCAAAGACTATAGTCTTCCGATGCATAGCCGGTGGTCGTGATGATCGACACCAGATTGAACGCCGAACGTATCAATGCCTCGCCAAAATTAAGATCTCTCGTTACCGACAATGATATCGCCAGTGCGAAACTCATAGCGGCCACCAATGTGAAGAAAAGAAAAATCTGGGGGTCTGCCAGAGATAGCCTGAGATTACCCACAACCATCTTCACGTATACGATAAATGGCAGCGCGGCGAAAAACATGAAGACGGTTGACACCAAAAGGACGTTCATGTTTTCGCTGTAGAAGCCCATTGAAGCGTCATGGGTGGAATAGCCTCCCGTGGCGAGGGTTGTCATCGCATGGTTGACTGCATCGAACGTAGTCATACCGGACAACAGGTAGCTGGCCATGCATAATATCGTCAACACGACATAGGCAATGATGATGCCGGCAGCTATCTGCGTAACACGCGGAAGAATCTTGTCGGATTTTTCTGACGATTCCAGATGAAAGAGCTGGATGCCGCCGACACGGAGTGACGGGAGGATCAGGAGGCCGAGCCCGACGAAGCCGACGCCGCCGATCCATTGCAGCATTGATCGCCACAGCAGCAGGCTTCGGGAAAGGTCATCCAATCCCGAGATGACAGTCGAACCTGTAGTTGTGATTCCTGACATTGACTCGAAGAAGGCAGCTGCAAATGAAAGTTCGAGTGACGACAGGTAGATTGGTATCGAGCCCACCAAAGCAGCAGTCAACCACAGGGCGGAGGTCAACAAAAAGCCCAATCTGGTGGAAAAGCGCGGAACCGCACCAGGGGTTGCCAAAGTCACAAGACCGCAAATCACCACGGTGAGAATCGCCGAGACGATAAATACGGTCCAGGTTTGATCTCCGTCGCGTAGATCGACTGTTGCCGGGAGCAACATGGAAACCGCCATGAACATGCCAAACCTCGCACATGCTCCTATGACGAACTTGAAAGTGGACTCCCAACTGCTTTCCAACGAACTCGGCATTTACACCCCTGAGCATTTATGGTGGCAAGTGATTGGAAGGTCAACACCGCCGAAATATGCCATGAAGGGGATGAGGAGACTGAGATGGCGGATGGGCTAGCTTGGGGCCACTGGAGCTGGCGGGTTGCCGTGAAATTTGTCGAATGGCTGGCATCACCGATCCATTCTTCGAGTTTCCTCGAAACTCCGCTACGAAAAATACCGCGAAACCGCATCGCAAAGCTACGTAAAACAGCAAACGCTTTTGATCCCCGCTTGAGGGCAGAGGGCTTCGTTCACGTTCAGCTGCAAGCGGGATGTGTTTGCGCACCTGATGTCATGGTCAGGAGATTGCGTCGGCTATAAGGAGTTTGGCAGACGTCAAGAGTTCTTTTTGCGCCGGAATAGAAAGAAATCATAGAACGCCATTGCCACAGTAAAGCTGGTAACAAGCCCCAAATCCAGCCGGGGAACCCGCCAAATGAGGATAGCCAGAAAGGCCGCCAAAGTGGCGAAACCCAAAAAAGCAAGGAAGCGGCTTCGCATTCTGATTCTCCCCTAATGGTTGGTTACAAAGCTGGCGAGCCATCTGGCAGTGCGCAGCAGCCGAGCGTCATTACCCCTCCGCCCGACAACCTGCACACCCATTGGCATTCCGCTCTCGCTCTTGAAAATCGGGAGACTCACGGCGGGGGTGCCGCAAAGCGTCCAAAGACCATTGAAAATCGAATCTCCTGTACTTTCCAACCCACAGGGAGCCGGTCCGGGAGCGGACGGCGTGAGGATAGCATCGCAACGATCAAAAATTTCCTCAAGACCGACATTAAGCACATCCGGCCAGTCAAGCGCCGATATATAGTCGCGGGCCGGTATCGCACCACCCAACGCCATTGCGCGCGCTAATGTGTCGGATATGCTGTCGGTGCTCCTACTCCCATAGCGATAGTAATACTTGGACATTTCCGCATGGTTGATGGTCTCCCTGATCTTTTGTGCGTGCTCGAAAGGGGCCGGAAGTTCTGCGTCAAAACACTGCTGCCCGAGTAACGCCGCCAGCTCTTCCATTGCATATCGCATTTGGCTTTCCGCTTGCGGCCAGAACGGAGTGCGGACGAGCGCGAAAGTTGGTTTGACAGGAACATCCGATAGGGCCGTAATACACAAGCGAGGGTGTGGTGCCGGGGCGGTTGCCCTGTCTCTTGGGTCGTTTTGGAATAAGGTATCGGCAAGGAATGCTGCATCCTCGACGCTTCGTGCGAAGACACCAACCGTATCAAGCGAAGGCGACTGTGTCAGGATGCCTGTGCGCGGGATCGCTCCGAAGGTTGGCTTATAACCAACGACACCGCAGTAGGATGCGGGGCGGATTACGGAACCACCGGTCTGCGTCCCTATGGCGAGCGGCACCATGCCCGCCGAGACGGCTGCTGCAGAGCCCGCGGAGGAACCTCCGGGTGTATGAGCGGTATTTCGTGGATTGCGGGTATTACTGGGATGCAAATAGGCGAGCTCGGTGGTTGTAGTCTTCCCCATTATGATCGCACCTGCGCCCTTAAGCTGTCTAACGATCGTCGCATCTTCCGTCGGAACCCGGCCGCGATCCTGCACAGCGCCATTCCCGGTCGGAACTTTTGCGGTGTCAATAATATCCTTGAGCCCCACCGGGATACCATGGAGGGGTCCAAGGGGACATCCGGTCCCCCGGTACGCATCGAGCATCTTGGCCTGCTGGAGCACGTGATCACGATCGAGAAATGCCCAGGCCCTGACCTCATCTTCTCTAGCTTCCGCTTCGGCAAGAAAAGCTTCGGCACTCTCTAGGACGGTCAAGGCCCCAGCCGCCAGCTGCTTGCTCAACTCGATAGCACTGAGGTGTGTTATCGCTGTGTCAGCGCCCATAGAACACCTCTGGTAAGTAAAAGACAATTTGAGGGAAGACATACATCAGGATCATTGTGATGAAGACCATAACCAGAAACGGCATGACGCCCGCAAATATCTGCGTCAGGCGGACCTCCGGTGGTGCTATGCCCTTCAGATAGTAGGCGGACATTGCCATCGGAGGCGTTAGGAACGATGTTTGAAGGTTCAGGGCCACGAGGATGCCGAAAAAGAGCGGATCGATATTAAACAACGTCAGCAGCGGCAGGAAGATCGGCACAAAGATGATAATAATCTCTGACCATTCGAGCGGCCACCCCAGTAGGAAGATGATGAGTTGCGCAAGGATGAGGAACTGGAATGGAGTTAGATCAAGACTGCGTACGAATTCAGAGATGATTTGCTCACCGCCGAGATACGAAAACACTGACGAGAAAGTATAGGACCCAACAAAAAGCCAACAGACCATTGCTGTCGTGCGGACGGTCAGATAGACGCTCTCGCGCATGCGCTGCCATGTCATCGCCCTATAGGCAATGGCAAGAAAAATGCCACCAATTGCTCCAATTGAGGCAGCTTCAGTTGGAGTGGCCAAGCCGAAAAGGATCGATCCGAGCACGGCCAGAATAAGAAAAGCGAGCGGAAAGAACGACGAAAGGATCATCACGAAGAGCTGTCCCAACGGGACATCGGGCACTTCATCTGCGGTCGGACGCGGCGCAACGGAAGGCTGAAGTATTGAACGTCCAATGACATAGATCAGGTAGAGTCCGACAAGTGTGAAGCCTGGCAGCAGTGCACCTGCGTAGAGCTTTACGATAGACACCCCAGAACTGGCGGCATAGACGATCAGCATGATCGACGGGGGTATAAGAATTCCCAATGTACCTCCCGCACAGATAATGCCCGACGCAAATGACGGCTCATAGCGCGCCTTCAGCATCGCCGGTAGCGCCAGCAGTCCCATTAGAGTAACCACCGCACCAACGATACCAGTTGCAGTTGCAAAGAGCGCGCACGTGATGAGCGCTGCGACCCCCATGGAACCGGGCAAATTCTTAGATGCGATATTCAACGTGGTAAAAAGCCGGTCGACTATGTTGGCGCGTTCAACAATGTAACCCATGAAGAGAAACAACGGCACAGCCGTCAGTACCTCGTTCGACATCACGGTATAGGTCTGATTGACCAGAAGGTCAAAGATCCTGCTATTAAGCAGTCCGTCGATCCACAAAGAAATACTGTCCCACCAGCCTGCAGTCTCATCCAGGCGATTATATGAGCGCCACATGCGGCTCGAATCGTAATAGGCGTAATAGCCGAAGCCTATACCAAGAGCCATCAGGTTGAATGCGATCGGGAACCCGAGAAAGACGATGAAGATAAATATACCCAACATGATCAAGGCCACTTGCGGGTCGGTCATTTGGGTGGCTCCTGTCCTTGCATATGTTCCTTGATAAGGACGGACTCCGTTTCTTCGACGTCCTGTTCCGCCTCTAGCCAGACACCGGTGCGCATACAAAGGATGCACCGCATCAACTGAGCGATGCCCTGAATGAACAGCAGTAGTCCAGCAGCTACGATTACAGTCTTGAACTGGTAAATCGGAATGCCCGCAGGACTATTGACACTGACCTCGCCATAGCGCCAAGAGCGTTCTGCATACTTCCAGCCGGACAGAACCAGTGCGGTGACCCCGGGGAAAAAGAAGAACAGGTAAAGGACGAAGTCCACTCTTGCCTGGGTGCGCGGCGCCCATAGTCTGTAGAGAAAATCGCCGCGGACATGGCCGCCACGGGATAATGTATAGGCGCCGCCCATCATGAACAGCGTTCCATACATGATAAAGGAAACGTCGAGCGCCCAAGGTGTCGGGGTGTTGAGTACGTAGCGGACGAACACTTCGTAGCCGGTGCCAAAGGCCATCAGTATGATAAGCCAAGCAAAAGCTTTGCCAAACCACGCCGAGAGTGCATCTGCGAAACGGATGAAGGAAACCATGGAAGCGATTTCTCTGCTAGCGGAGGAAACCAGCGGAACTTCCCCGCTGGTTTATGATTTGTGTAGGAGCGTCGGCTTAGAGCTTTAGCTTGCCTGGAAAATAATGTTCATAAGCTAACGTATAGTCAGGTGAGTTCATCAGCTCATAATAGGTAACACGCTCGACCCAGGTTCGCTGACTGTCCAACACCTTCTTCATGAAGGCGTCCTTCTCGAGCTCCGCAATTAATGCATCCCAGGCTTTAATCTGCGCATCGAGGATTTCCTTCGACGTTCGGCGAACATTCACCCCGTTGTCATTCTCAAGCTTCAGCAGATCGGCTGAATAGTTAGACATGGCACTTGCTGTATTGGCCGTGGATGCAGCTTCCACTCCATATTTCAAAATCGCTTGCAGATCAGGCTCCAGATCATCGTAGAAATCCTTGTTGAACAGGAACTCAAAACTTTCGGAGGCTTGATGATAGGATGATAGATAATAGTTCTTGGCAACATCCTGCGCACCGAAACGCATGTCGGATGAAGGATTGTTGAATTCGAAGGCGTCGATCACTCCCCGTTCCATGGCAGGGACGATTTCACCGCCCGGAAGCTGCGACACAGACATGCCCATGGCCTGCATGAGATCGGCCGCAAGCCCGACCGTCCGGTATTTGAGGCCCTGGATTTCTGCAACGGTATTGACCTCCTTCTTGAACCAGCCGAAAGGTTGGGCGAACATCGGGAAGCCCAGAAAACCGACCACGTTCAGGCCGAGTATGTCCTGGGTGAGTTCCCGATAGAACTCAGCACCACCACCGCCGTTGAACCAAGCAAGCATCGTCGTAGCCGAGCCACCGAAAACAGGCCCTGTACCGAAAAGCGATGCCGCTTTTGATTTTCCGTACCAATAGACGGGAACGGAGTGAGCAGCATCAATGATGCCGTCATTGCAACCATCCAGAACCTGGAAAGCACCGACCACCGCTCCAGCCGGCAAAAGGTCGACTTTGAGCCGTCCACCAGACATCGCTTCAACACGCGCAGTGTACTCGCGGGCAAAATCCATCCAAATGTCGGATGCCGGCCAGGACGTCTGCATCTTCATTACTTTCGGCGCCTGCGCCAAAACGGCCGGCGCTGCTAGTGTGCCTGCGGCCGCGACACCGGTTACCAAGGCTCCTTTAGTGAGAAACGAACGGCGCGAGATTGATGCATTCTCTAATTGCTGCATTTTCTTCCTCCCAGTTCAGGTAGACACTCCCTATGTCCTTATCCTGGAGAGTATCTTCTAGTATCCCATATGCGATGGCAATATTAAAACGAGCTCGTCCTTAGAAAGCTAATATAGAGAAGATCGCGGATTCAGATCTTGGAGCGCGATTGCTGGTGATGTCAGGTTAACGTTTCGTCATTGATTTGGGATGTAATCGCCGCAGGATGAATGTTCCTTTCATTGGCTACAAGCGCCACCGGTTTCCTGCTTGGGGCGGAAAACGGTGGCGCTTTTAGTTGATGGCACATTCATTCATGCCTGCTAGCTACGCCAAGCTCATTGAGCCAAAGTTAATGTGATAGCGCCTCTTGAGTTGTTCAGCGTACGAACTTTCCGCTATAAGTATCGCGGAGAACGTTTTTCTGTATCTTCCCCATCGTGTTGCGAGGCAGTGAATCGACCACGAATATCGCCTTGGGCTGTTTAAAGCGCGCGAGGCGGTTCTGGACTGCCGCTGTCAGCATTTGTATGTCGAGTAGTACGCCTTTTTCCGGTACGACAACGCAGGCCACGGCCTCCCCAAAGTCAGGATGAGGCAGACCTATAACGGCAGATTCCAGGACTCCAGGCTCCTCGTCGAAAACCAGCTCGATCTCCTTTGGATAGACATTGTAGCCGCCGGTGATAATCAAATCCTTCTGCCGACCAACGATGCTGACATAGCCATCGGCATCGATCTGCCCGATGTCGCCTGTTATGAAGAAGCCATCGTCGCGAAGCTCCTCCTTTGTCTTTTCTGGCATCTGCCAATACCCCTGAAATACGTTGGGTCCGCGAACCTCGATCATACCGGGCTCGCCTTCCGGCCTGGTTTCGCCGGTGGAAGGATCAGTGATTTTGAGTTCTACACCTGGCAGCGGAAAGCCCACCGTGCCAGCCCGACGCTCTCCGTCGTACGGATTGGACGTGTTCATATTCGTTTCGGTCATGCCATAACGTTCAAGTATCTTGTGGCCGGTACGCTGTTCGAATGCTATATGCGTTTCGGTAAGCAGCGGTGCGGAACCAGAGGTGAAAAGCCGCATGTGCTGCGTCAGTTCCCGATTGAAGCGCGGGTCATCCAGCAGCCTCGTGTAAAAGGTCGGCACACCCATCATCGCTGTAGCTTTCGGGATGAATTCCACAACCGCATCGGTATTGAACGATGGCATGAAAATCATGGATGCCCCTGCGCGCAGGATAACGTTCGATGCCACAAACAGGCCGTGTGTATGGAAAATTGGCAAGGCGTGAAGCAAAATATCCTTTTCAGTGAAAAGCCATTGATCGACGAGTACCTCCGCATTGGAAAGGAGATTGCGATGCGACAGCATCGCGCCCTTGGAGCGTCCGGTCGTGCCAGATGTGTAAAGAAAAGCGGCCAGATCGTCCGGTCCACGATCGACAGGCGTGAATGATGGCGCCTGGTTTTCGGCATGATCTGCGAATGAGCCTGAACCGTCGGAGTTCATCGTCAAAAACCGAGCACCAAGTTTGCCCGCGACATCTTCAAGCTGGCCAGCATTCGCGCTGTCGCCGATCAGAAGATTGGCACCGGAGTTTTCAACGAAATAGGCGACCTCGGACGCGGTGTAGGCGGTGTTAAGTGGGAGAAAGACGATGCCTGCTGCAACGGCTGCACCATAAAGCGCAAAGGCTTCCATTGATTTCATCACCTGAACGGCCATCCTGTCACCGGGCACAAGACCAAGGCTTTGCAAAGTCGATGCGTAGCGCATGACCAAGTCATGGATTTCTATACCGGTCGTTTGCGTGCCGTCGACGGCATAAAGGAATGGCGTCGTGCGGCTGGCCAGTGGTGAGAACAGCGCTTGATAGAGCATATTAGGCATTTGCTCTTCTTCCCTTCGCCGCCAGTGCTGATTTCAACAGCGACTTCATTCCACGCGATGTCGGCACGCTCTTACGAGTGACGAAATTCTCATGGTTTTGCTCAACAGTCTTCAGATCATAGAGATAATTGACCATTGCACCGCAAGACTGTCTCAGCCCGTTGGCCGAGTGATCGGCAGCAGCATGCACATCATGCACCAATGCGCCATTACCGAGATGAAAGCGTGCAACTGGATCGATCGGCAGCCCATCCTTACGCTTGCTTTCAATCAGGTAGAGTGCAGCCTGCTCACGCAACTCTTGCCTGGTTTCATCCAAAGCCTCGATGCCCTTTTCTGAGGCAGCAAGAATATAACCGGCCTGCTCGTTACTCTCGTCGGCGCGTGCTTTCAGCCAACGCGACAGGCCGGGGATCGGTGATAATGTGACAAAATTTTCCAGATGCGGCATTTCTTGACTGAGTTCCTCTACAACTTGTTTGATAAGCGAATTGCCGAAGGATATGCCGCGCAGCCCTTCCTGACAGTTGGAAATTGAATAGAAAACTGCTGTGCCTGCAAGGCTCGGTTCAAGATGATTGCGCGTTTCTGCCAACACGCACTGGATCGACGTGGGAATGCCATCGACCAGCGCCACTTCGACAAAAATGAGTGGCTCGTCCGGCATCGACGGGTGAAAAAAGGCAAAACACCGCCGATCAGACGGCAAGAGACGCCTACGCAGTTCATCCCAATTGCTGATCGCATGAACAGCTTCATATTCGATAATCTTCTCCAAAATGTTGGCCGGTGTACCCCAATCGATATGCCGCAACACCAGGAATCCCCGATTGAACCAGGACTTGAACAGATGAACGAAGTCGAGATCGGTGCGGGCGAACTGCGGATTGGCTTTCATCATGCCAAGAAGATCGAGGCGCATCCGGACCAGTTCGCCAGTCGCACCAGGTGCTTGATTGAGACGGCGTAGAAGTTCCTGGCGAGGCGGCTCCGCAGCCCGGTTCAGTATATCGAGCCTTGGACCATCGGGGTATTCGGCGTAATCCTTGGCCGCTTTTTCGATGGCTGCTGCATCCACGTCGAGCCGCTCGGTCAGGTACTGAAAGAAAGCGACCTTGTCGCTCTCGCTCATAATGCGATAGCGCGCGAGAATAGACCGGGCGATGCGCATGCCGGATATTTCGCCATGACCGGACATAAGCGCTTCGCACATTTGCTCAACTGGACGTTCAGGCGCAGGCCACTCAGTCCAGGGCGTGCGCTCGAACAAGGTGGCGAGCAGATCGCCGAAAAAGCTGGATGCTTTCATCTCTTTTCCTTATTCCAAAGATCGTTGTGGATGATGCATGCCGCCGCGGCAACTTCTTCTATTTAGATCGCCGGGCCCATCACCGCATCCGGAAGCCACGTGGCGATCCCCGGTAAGAAGCACAGGATGAGAATTGCCACTACCATACAAAGGACATATGGCATCGAACCCTTGAGGATCGTCTTCAAAGGGATGGTGGGGGCGATGGAGTTGATCACATAAAGGTTCAGGCCAACCGGCGGGGTAATCAATCCGATCTCCAGATTGATCGTCAGAATGACGGCAAACCAGTAGGGGTCGAACTGGGCAGCCGTGAGGATCGGCATCAGGATCGGTGCCGTCATAAGAATAACGGCGACGGGCGGCAGAAAGAATCCGGCAAGCAGCAGAAAGACATTGATGACAGCCATCAAGACCCAGCGGTTTACGTCAAGTTCTGCGATCCACTGCGCGATTGCCTGCGTGATGAAAAGCGACGACATCATGTAAGCGAAGACGCCCGCAGCCGCGATGATGAACATGATCATCACGGCTTCCTTGGTGGAATCGCGCAGCACCGCCCAAATTGCGGCCGGCTGCCACATCTTGTAGATGATGATGGCCATTACGAAACAGAGAAGTGCACCGATAGCGGCTGTTTCGGAAGGCGTCGCCACACCACCGTACATGGCATAAAGTACCCCGAGGATGACGAGGATGAAAGGCACGACACGCGGCAGAACCTCCAGTCGCTCTGCAAGAGAATAGCGTCGCGGAGACAAAAGATGGAAAGCTCCGCTTCTCCAGGTGCTGTAGATGGTCCACATCATAAAGAGACTGACCAGCAAAATGCCCGGCAGAACACCCGCTAGAAAAAGCCGGCCGATTGATGTCTCGGTTGCAATACCGTAAACAATCATCGTAACCGACGGCGGAATGAGAATGCCCAGTGTTCCACCCGCTGCAATCGAACCTGCGGCAACTTCGTCCGAGTAACCGCGCTTACGCATTTCAGGTATACCCATCTTGCCGATCGCCGCACAGGTAGCCGGACTGGAGCCGGACATTGCCGAAAACAATGCACAGGCACCAAGGTTGGAGACGACCAGACCACCCGGAACGCGGGTCATCCATCGCTCAAGCGCTTCAAAGAGATCGCCGCCCGCTCGTGTCGAGGCAATGGCCGCTCCCATGAGTATGAACATCGGGATGGATAGCATGGTGAAACTATTGAGGTCCGCAAAGTAAACTTCAGGAAGCATTGAAAGTGAGCGGGTGCCGTCAAAAACCAGCAAGAAGAAAGCGGAAACGAGCAGAAGGCCAACGGCGACCGATGCACCGGAAAACAGAATGATGATCGTTGCAAGCGCCACAATCAGGCCAAGCGTCAAGGGATCCATCAACGTTGCTCCAGACCGAAAGGTTTATCGATGCGCAGATAAAGAGCTACAAAATCCGCCAAAAGCTGCAGCAAATAGAGGCCGAAGCCGATCGGCAATGCCAGCCACGGAATCCAAAGCCTTACGCCCCAGATTGTACTTGATTTCCAGTTTCGCGTGAAAGCCTCGTACCAAGTATGCATTGAGTACCAGGTGATCGTTGCAACCAGAATTATGGTCAGGATAAGAACCGTGTATGCGAGGATTCGTCTTGCGCCTATCGGCAACATGGACGGAACCAGATCGACATTGACGTGGCCACGGAGCCTCTGCACATATGGAAGCCCGATCGTCGTTGTTGCAATCATCATGTAGATGACCGCCTCGGTCTGCCAAATAGTCGATTGGCCGAGCACAAAACGCACAAATACCATGTGACAGGTAACGAAAATTGAAGCGATGATAAACGACGCAGCAACCCATCCACACAGATTTGAGAGGTTGCCGACAAACGTGACGAGTGGGTGTGATGTCCTTTGAACTTCCGCAACCGCAATCTGATTTTCCATGGTGCATTCCTAAAGACAGGATTCAGTCCCGAGGGCGCATCTCAGGGACGCGCCCAACCCCGCTTCGGTCATTCTACTTCGAATGCCATGTCGAGCAGTTTCTGGCCGTTTGGCACCTCACTCAGGAAGGCCTTGTAGGAGGTCTCTTCGGCGAGTTTTTTCCAGGCGTCGAAATCTTCCGGTGTCATTTTAGCGATTTCGACGCCGGCCTTTTTGAACGGCTCGATCGATTGGACATCTTCTTTCTTGGCCTCCTCGAAATAGAACGCCTCTGCCTTCTTCGAGGCTTCCCGCAATGCATTCTGCTGCTCGATCGTGAGCCCGTCGAAAGTCATTTTGTTGACAAGCATCGGCTGATACATAAACCAAAGAGCGACATCAGACGCTGGCGTATAGCACTTCACCTGCTCGTACAGCCTGAATGAAACGAATGAAGAGGACGATGTATTCATAGCTTGCAGAATGCCCTGCTGCATACCGTTGTAAGCTTCGGACGACGGCATAGAGGAAATGGAAGCACCTGCGCCCTCCAGCATCTGCTCGAAAGCTTTGCCCGCAGCACGAACCGTCAGGCCCTTTACGTCATCCGGCTTGGTTATGCATTTGTCCTTTGAGGCGAAGCCGCCCGCGAGATAACCGTGAACGAGAACCATGACGTCGTCTTCGGCCATGATGTCTTCAAGAGCTTTCATAAACGGGCTGGTGTTCATCCGTGCGGCATGATCATGATCCTTGATGAGTCCCGGCATCAGAGTGAGATTGTATTCAGGACGCTGCCCCCCAGCATAAGAAAGCGGTAGCACAGTCATGTCGAGCTGGCCGCGGGTGAGAGGGATGTATTGCTCATTTGCCTTGAACAATGAGCTTGACGGGAAAATCTTGATCGATAGGTCTACATTGGCAGCGGCAACATCTTCGGCAACCATCTGCGCGATCTTGTGGCGTATATCATTGGGCGCAAATTGATGCGAAAGCCGCAACTCGGTTGCACCAGCCGTCGCACAGGCAAATACGGACAAGGCGGCTATAGCCGTGAAACACTTAAACATTACTGTCTCCTCCCAGAGATCATTTGGATAGTAGTCTCTTTTAGAATGCGGCCTCCACCGATCCAGATCACAATGATTAAATTCATTGCATTTTATGTCAACCCTCTTGTATGCAAGAATTGGTTTATTGTTCTCATTCAACGTAACAGGAAATACTCATGAGCAGTCGGTCGGATATGGTTCGCGAGAAGCTGGAGCAGATGATCGTCGAGGGCATTTTCAGCAATGGCGAGCGGCTGGACGAGATCAGACTGTCCCAACGTTTCAATGTATCGCGAACCCCCCTTCGCGAGGCCTTTCAAGCACTTGCAGCCTCGGGACTGCTGGACCTGCAACCGCGGCGCGGCGCATTCGTTCGGCATCCGGCATTTGAAGAATTGGTCGAAATGTTCGAAGTCATGGCAGAACTCGAAGCGTTCTGTGGCCAGCTGGCCAGCCGTCGTATGACGGCCGAGTTTATCCTGAAATTGAAGCAAACTGTAATTGACTGTGAAGAAGCAGTCGCAGCAGACGATATCGATGTCTATTATCGTGCTAATGAAACCTTCCATCATCTGGTTTATGAGGCTTCCGGAAATACCTTTCTTGCGGCAGAGGCAGCGAAGCTGCATCGACGTCTGAAACCGTTTCGCCGCTTGCAGCTAAAGGTGCGTGGGCGTATGACGCAATCGCTGTCGGAGCACCGTACAATTCTCGACGCGCTGATCGGTGGCGATGCAGAAATCGCTTCTGAAGCCTTGCGTGGGCATGTGGCTGTGCAAGGCGGAACATTTAATGACCTTATCGTCAACTACCGGCGCGCTTCCAAAAAAGGATAGTAGATCGTCGTGTGTCGACGGCATCTTGCTAAACCCGTCACACATGGTGAGGTCGACGTCCGGTCGAAACCATGCGCCTCAGGATGTGTGACTGGAGCCCGACTGAGGGCGAATTGACACCCTGGCGGGATATTACAGCCTTTTAGGATGCTATTGCTTGCGCGCACGTGCGAGGTTCCTACAGCCACGACCAACACAGTGATCGTCTGGTCATCAACCCGGTAAACGAGGCGGTAGCCAAGCTGTTTCAGCTTGATTTTGTAGTGGTCGGCCATCCGATGCAGCGCAGCGCTCGGCATACGAGGATGCTCCAACCGCTCTCGCAGCTTCTTGACGAGCTGCTGTCGGATCGTCACGCCTGGCTTGTCCCATTCCTTTCAAGCAGACGGCAAAAACTCGAGACTATAGGACATCATTTTCAACCAGCTCGCCCTTCTCGCCTGCTCGCTCTTTCACAAGCTGGGCGAGATAGAGGTCATCCAGCTGCTCAAGCATGGCCTCTTAGACATCGGCTGGAACCATGTAAGCCATAATCCGGTTGTGATTAAGCACAGCCACGGCTTCGCCATGCGCTCCGTCCATCACCGCTGTTGGACTCTTTTTCAGATCGGAAACGCTTACGGCAATGGAAGCGTCGCCGTGCCAATTGCACTATAGTCTGTTTTGGACAACAATCGTCCCATGTAAATCAAGGCTTGCGCCTCTAAAAATTCGCGAGCGTTCAATTGGGACAGCGCATTGCCATTTATTGCCGTGTCTCGAAGGTCGATAAATCTTGCGAGCGACAGACCCGAGAACTAATCGCATTCGCCGATCGAGGGGCTATCGTAACTTGTCCGTCAAACCATCCAACGTACAGGGCATCCAGAGCCCTTCACTACGCTCGTTCCGGTTCTGTTGCATATGTGGAACGGCCCTGATAGCAAGGTTTTTCTGCGTTGATGACCGATGGGACGGTGCAGTCATATGTCCGGCCTGTTAATTGCGGCTTTATTCCCGCTGGCCACGATGATATCCGCAATGCCGATCGCCTAATCAAATTTGCGTACTCTAAATATACATTGCAACAGTCGGTCTGATCGGTATCTGGATTTCGCCCAGTTGGTTCATCACGCTTGGCACCTTGCCATGCAATCCAGCTGCTTTAGCTGGAAGCCCTGCTTTTTCTGTCTTTATACTTTCATCATGATGTCCGGGGCCTGATAGGTACCACCTTTCACCAGAAGCGCCCAGATCGTGCGCGCGATCTTGTTTGCTAGTGCAACGGCTGCAACCTTATAGGGGCGGCGTGCCATCAATGCGACGACCCACTTTGGCATCGGCACACCACGCCGCGCTTGCTTGAGAATAGACGTTGCGCCAACAATGAGCAGCGTTCGCAACAGCTTATTCCCCTGTTTGGATATTCGGCCGAGGCGCTCCTAACCACTGGAGTTTGCTCGGGGCGTAATACCAATCCAGGCGGAGAGATCACGACCGGTTCTGAATGCCGCAGGATCTTGAATGGTCGCCTGAACGGTTGCTGCAATGATGGGGCCGACTCCGGGAATACTGGTCAAACGCCGGGCCGCCTCATCTGCTTTTACTGTCGCGACGATCTTTCTATCGAGCTTCTCGATGCGTGTGTTTAGCATCTCTATCTGTTCAGCCATTTCCAAAAGGGCCGTCCTTGCCACTTCAGGAATTCTGTCATCCTTGTCGTTGCGCAGCATGCAAATGAGTTTGGTGATGCTTGTCATGCCGCTACACGCAATAATTCCCAACTCTGCCATGTGAGCGCGTATCGCATTTGCAGTCTGGCTACGCTGCCGGATAAGTAATTCACGTGTTTTGAGCACCATACCTGCAGCTTGCTGGGCGGCCGGGGTCAGCCAGCCGGTCAGCACCCCGAATGTTGATTTCCGCTCGGAACTGACCGGATCTGGATCAGCATCTCACAGAATCCGGTATGACAAAACGACCAAAGGGCCAGGACCGCTCCAGTACATTCCTTTCGATGCAGCGGAGCTTGTTCTCATTTTCACAGACTCGAACTGAAGGATTGTGATGGGAAACAGCATCAATGCAGGATTTTGCTGTCGCCGCGAGCACGATCGAGCACGTATCCGATATCTTCCGCCAGCAGGAACCGATCGGCTATCAATGCCTCCGAAGCAGTTTCTACTGCAGCAACATAAGCGTCGCTGTCAGCATAACGTTCGCTTAGGGGGCTGCGGCTGTCATTCTCACTCGGACGCCTCGGGAAAGGAACGAATGTGCCGGTCAGACTGCAAAGCTCGCCTGCTGCAAACCCGGGTTTGCGAAGATTCCAGCCCGCATAGGTTCCAAGCGGCGCTTTCAAATAGGCCATGTTGATCCCTCCAAGCGGGTTGCCATCATCATCAAGCGCTGGAACGTAGAGGGAATAGGCTTTCCCGCGACTCGGTGGTTGTGAAGAATAATCCATTACCCTCAGTTCGTTGAGGACTGGCTTCGCAACCTCACCGTTGATCCGGGGCAGCTTCAACGCTGTCAAATCCACCAATGTACCGTCGTTCAGGCTTGGATAGCGGCTGGCAGGTGGTGCCTGATCCTTCGAGATCCAATCTTCCATTGCCACATAGAGTGCCCGCATAACCGGTGCCGCACTCAATGGATTGGTCGGATAGGTGCATGCGGCCTCTTCTCCTGATTTCGTCGACCAGCCGTTGAAATGCGGCGCTCCCGCAATGAAATAAAGCCGCACATTGTCGGGAATATTCAGTGGCGTACCATCCGGTCCTATTGATATGAGTGAAGCACGCGCCTGCCAGAACTCTGTTGAAGTATCAGTATGCATGATCTTCGGACAGGTACCGGTCGCAGTACAGGCGGTGAGAATGCTTCCGCTTCGGCCACTCACCGGATCGCTGGTTTCGGCATAGGTAAACGGAAACTGATCGCCTGGATAGTCATGATCCTCGTGCTGGCGGGAATAACGGCCGGTCTGCGCAAAACGGTAATTGGTGAAAGTTTTACGCGAACCGGCAATGTGCGCCATGGCACCATCAAAGACACGGTTGCCCTTCTCATCCATATTGAAACCCTGATAGATCAAGTCGCGCAGGAAGCGCCCTGATTGCGAGATGCCGAGACCGATTGTATATTTGACATTTGCAAGCGGGTTTTGCACGTCATGCCCTTGGTTGCTGCGGAGGAACGAAATGAGA
Source organism: Phyllobacterium sp. K27 (assembly GCF_054796155.1). Lineage (NCBI taxonomy): Bacteria > Pseudomonadati > Pseudomonadota > Alphaproteobacteria > Hyphomicrobiales > Phyllobacteriaceae > Phyllobacterium > Phyllobacterium sp. K27. Next base: position 323,578 of record NZ_JBTWND010000004.1, read on the forward strand.
TCACTGGTAGCAACAAAGGCAAGACCTGCAGGAACCGAATCTTTCGCTGGGTAAATGAACTCATAGATCGCGCCAGCATCCATGCCAACCGGCCGCGTGATCTCGATCTGCATGGGGCTCAGATACTTGAAACTTAATCCATCGACAGTCTTTGGCTGATCCGCTTCCCGCGCACGTACGGTAAGGGTGGCTCTGGCAGGATCAAGGTCGGCTGCCGGGTATGTAAGCTTCCCTGTGCTGTCGCCACCGATCCTATCGAATATGAACTGCTCACGTGACTGCCCCGTTACGTTCGTCAGCGTGGGCAGTTTCAGGTTGAGAAAATTGTCAGGCAGATCGGTTTGCCACCCGCTCCAGACAATGGTGTCGCCTCTGTTCATCAGAAAACCGTCACCGGCATCCTCTGCCTTGGACGGAACCTCGGTTGATACGCCGCGATTAAGCAATGTGAAACTCAAGTTCCGACCGCGATTGGGTACCTCGTAGAACAGGAAAGGCGAGCGTTTTTCCACCTTGGCGGGCCTAAGGATTGATACCTCCGTGCTGAAAACGACTTCGCCAGCAGAATTCACCGGGGCCATACCTATATCGACAATGTCAGCAAGACGCGGCGATTTGGGATGGACGGCGTAAGTAGCAACAGCATCGATACGCTCATAGGCTCCGACTTCGCCAAAAGACTTGCCTTCGAAGGCAACTGCCGAGGACTTAATCTCAAAACTGGTTACACGGGCCAGAGCTGTTCCTGATGTCAGCACGGCTGCCAGCATGGTGGATACAAAGGCTATTCGTTTCAACATGATAAGCTCCTGATTGATCGTCTTGGAGGATGGCTGTGATCGATATTAGTGCGTCGGTTGCCGTTTACGGGCGCACCGGCACACGATCGCCTGCGAATTGAAGGCTGTTTTGAATGAATGCAAGGCCCCCGGCTGGTGTTGCGCGTTATTCCAACATGCTGCCAAAGGCGCAAACCAAGATTGATGGCGCCGGTACCAATCAATCTTTTGTAGGGAACGTTCAACGAGCGCCAGTCGAGAGCGGTTCATCCATCAGGATAAGTCGCGGTTCGAAGATGATGGCGGCGGCGCGTTGCGGTAATTTTTCCAAAGCTGCGAATGAGCTGAATGTTACTCCGGCTGCCGTCAGCCGTATGATCGCACGCTTGGAAGATCATCTTGGCACACAGCTTTTCGTTCGCATTCCGACTGGATCGTCACTGACAGAGGCGGGGACTATTCTATTCGACAGCATAACCAAAGGCTTTTCGGGAATTGAGAATGCGCTGCGTGAAATCGAGGATAGGCAGACAGGTCTCGAAACGGTTTCCCTCTCGGTTTCGACCGGATTTACCACACATTGGTTGATGCCCCGGATGAGCAAGTTCAAGACGGAATTCCCGAATGTCGACCTGCGTTTTCAGCTCGTAATAGGTGCACTTGGCGGCTCGGTCGCCGATGTCGACCTTGGAATGCGTTTTGTCGACGGCTCGGATGAACGGCATGAGGCGGTGCTGATCATGCCGGAAATCCTGATGCCAATTTGCAGCCCGTCCTATTATGAACAGTACGCGACCGGGCAAGATGGCGTCGAGGCGCCGGTCTACACAATCGTCAATTTGGATAGCGCCCAGCCGGACTGGTCCGGGTTGTTCTTGCCGCGACAGGCGGGCGAGACCGTCAATTCACTGATCTTTTCCGATTATGCGATTGTTGTACAAGCGGCGTTACTCGGCCAAGGTGTGGCGTTGGGCTGGCTGAATGTTGTCGCCCATTGGCTGCGCACCCGGGCCCTAGTACCGGCCCGGCAGGATTTGATGGTGACGGGACGACTCTGTCATCTCGTTCGTATGCGGGACAAGCCGCGCCGGCCTGTTGTGTCGCTCATCCGCGACTGGGTCATCGCTGAATTGCTTGAAGACATTCTCGATCTCGACAAGCAATATCCCGCACTGGGACTAGAGGCTTTGATCGATAGTAAAGGTGTGGCGGGTCAGAAAAATTGACACTGCTGTTCGATCGTCAATGCAATCAATTGGAAGTATTTGTAGGCTTGGACCTACCACGATTGGAAGTCCTGTCTTCCTGGGAACAGGATCAAACAACGTCTCTCAATAAGTATGCCAAACGTTCAAATTCTTCCCGATCACCAAATAGAAATTGAAGGCATGACATACGTTTCATGTGTTAACCGGGTCGAAAAGGCTCGAAGGGCCGTCTCCGGCGTGAGCGGCGTCAGTGTATTTACGATGCCTGCAAAGCCTCAGCTCCATCCATGTGCCGCCAGACCGTAAACCCAAGGCTCGTCCGGCTTCCGACCTAAGAATCGCCTACCCTTCGACATCGTCGTGACTGTGCCGAAAATGTCGAGCCTGGATTGTGCGAGGAAATCGGCATAGGCGCCGTCCTTCTCACGCGTATCAACGCGCGCGAACGCTCCCTTGAGAGATTGCAGGTGAACAGCGGTTAAGTGGATCGCATCATGATCGTTGGTGGCAATGACAGGACCAATGACCTTGCCGCGACCGAAGTCGCGGCAAAAAGAATAGCCAACAAGCTGGCCATTGCGTCTGAGACCATAAATTGTGGCCTTTGTAGCTATCAGTTCGAGCAGACTGGCACGATTGATCCTGAATGCCTGAGCATCTAGGTTTGCAATGGTATCCAATTCATGTGCGCTGACAGTGACCAACGCTCCTTCAAGTGTAGGGAGGGGCGGGAGTGTGAGCGCAACTTCGCCTTGGCACTGGTAGACAGTTGCTTCGTCCAGGAAACCGAGTGAAACATAAAGACTATGGGCAGCATGGGTTGCATTCAGACTGAGGCTTCTGCCAGCGCATCGCTCAAAAACCTGATCCATCAGCCAGCGGCCGTTCCCCTGCGCCTGTGTTCTGGGAGAAGTAATCACCATACCGATAGTGGCGAAATCTTCGCCATGTGGAAACCACATTGCAGTTCCGAAAACGCGTCCGATGCCGTCCACGGCAACAAGGCCATGTCCGCTCTGCAACAGGATTTCCCAATCAGTTGATCGGTGCGGCCAGCCAACGCCCAGCGATAGGGCATGAAGCAAGCTGACATCCACCTCTGCGATATCACGCGCTACCAGTTCAAACGATTTCAATCGCATTGCGTTTTGCATTTCAGCCTATCCGTTTTCTTCACCGGTGCCGAGCTTGGGGCATGCAGTTGCTTTATCGTGTCGAGGAATGCAACCACATTCCAGGCATATTTGCTGCATCATCGCAGGGTAATGCCGGCAGTTTTTGCTTCTTGGCAAGGCTAATTCACAATCTTTGTTTGAAGTACAGCATTGTTCGGCACGGAACACTTCTCAAGGCGAATATACTGATAACCGTTCGAAAGTCTGCTCTTACGGCGTGGTGCTTATGAAGGTCGAAGAAATTCTCGAGGTGCTGATAGGGTTTCCCTCTGTTGTGGGAAAACCGAATGATGCGATCGTCGACTGGATCGGCGCCTATGCGCGAGCTGCTGGCGCGAAAGTAACTGTGCTGCCGGGACCGGAGGGCGACAGGGCCAATCTGTTTATAACCGCTGGGCCGCACAATGTGCCTGGCTATATTCTTTCAGGTCACATGGACGTTGTTCCGGCCGACGAGGCAGAGTGGAAAACGGATTCCTTCCAGCTCCGGCAAGATGGAAACAGATATTACGGTCGTGGAACAACCGATATGAAGGGCTTCCTGGCCTGCGCACTGGCGACTTTGCCAAAACTCGTCTCCAGCAATCTGCAGCGTCCTCTCCATCTTGCTTTTTCCTATGACGAAGAGGCTGGTTGCCGTGGCGTGCCACATCTGCTCGCCGCCTTGCCCGATCTTTGCGCAAAGCCTCTGGGCGCGATTATCGGTGAGCCAAGCCGAATGCAGGCCGTGCGTGCACATAAGGGCAAGGCAGCAGCAAGGCTTGAAGTGATTGGCCGTTCCGGGCACTCGTCACGGCCTGATCTGGGGCTGAATGCCGTTCATGCCATGGCCGATATCATCACACAGGCGATGGCTTACGGCCAGTCTCTGGAGTGCGGTCCTTTTGACGATAATTTCCAGCCGCCCTATTCATCCTTGCAGGTTGGCGTCATTTCCGGTGGCCAGGTGGTCAATATCATACCCGATCGTTGCACTGCAGATATTGAAGTACGTGCCATTTCCGGTGTCTCCCCAGCAGCATTGCTTGAGCCGGTAAAAGAGCAGTTACTTGCCTTGTGCGGGCGGGGCTATGAGGTATTTTGGCGCGAATTGAGCGGGTATCCGGCATTATCACTGCCGAGAGAAAATGCGCTCGCAAAGCTGATGGTTGAGCTCACGGGACAGGAAACACTCGCTGCCGTGAGTTACGGCACTGAGGCCGGACTTTTTCAGCGGGCTGGCATCGATGCGATTATTTGCGGCCCTGGCGATATCAGCCGTGCGCATCGTCCAAATGAATATATCGAGATCAATGAACTCAACGCGTGCCAGAAAATGATCGATGACCTCGGCGCACGTCTTACAGCATAACACCAAAGCAGACGGCGGATTACGATGGCATTCCTCTTCAATTCCGATGCAGCACGTGGCGCAATCTTTCGCGAGGCTTTTGCGCGCGAGCTTCCCGATCTTCAATTCTTTCAGGCCGGCGAAGACGTTGATGCTGACAAAATACGCTATCTGATCAGCTGGGTGACGCCCGATGATATCGCGCGTTACCGCAATCTGGAAGTACTCTTTTCCATAGGCGCGGGCGTTGATCAGTTCAAAGCCGGCAGCGTACCGGAATATGTGAAGCTCGTGCGCATGATCGAAGATGGCATTATTCACATGATGCAGGAATTTGTGGCGCTTGGCGTGTTGACACTTCATCGCGAGGCGATTGCCTACCGCGAACATCAGAAAAGCGAGGAATGGCGAGCACTTGCTGTTCCTCAAGCTACCGCGCGCCGTGTCGGCTTTTTGGGACTGGGGATGCTGGCGCTGGCGGCGATCGAACGCCTTAAACCGTTTCAATTTCCTATTGCTGGCTGGAGCCGAAGCCGGAAGGAGATTGAAGGCGTCGGGTGTTTTTATGGTGAAGACCAGTTCGCCAACTTTCTGCGGCAAACAGATATTCTTGTTTGCCTTTTGCCGCTCACCAATGAAACGCGTAGCATACTCGATGCTCGCTTGTTCGCCCTTTTGCCTAGAGGCGCACGACTGTTGCACCTCGGTCGTGGGCCGCAACTTGATCAGCCAGCGCTCATTGAAGCACTGGATTGCGGCCACCTGGCTGCTGCAATGCTGGATGTAACCGATCCCGAACCACTGTCCGCCGGGCATCCGCTGTGGACCCATCCCAAAGTACTGATTACCCCGCATATCGCTTCGGTAACCCAACCGGAAACAGCCGCAAAATCCGTCATCGATAACATCCAGCGTCATCGCGCGGGAAAAGAACTGATCGGCCTGATCGACCAAACTCGAGGCTACTGACCCAGAAGGAAAATCATATGTCACTGCTGGTTACCATAGACACAAATCCCGGTTTTGCACCGAAAGAGGCGTTGCCGACTCCCGAACGGCTCATTTCCGGCAATCCGGCTTTCAAGACCTGGGCGCAGGATGCCTCGAAGGGCGAAAAGGTGTTGACAGGCATATGGGAAGCAACACCCGGCGAAACCCATTCGATCAAAGGTACGACTTTTGAGTTCTGTCATATCCTTTCCGGCCTGGTTGAGATCGAGGAAAAGGATGGCGAAGCAAAGACATATCGTGCTGGCGACAGCTTTGTGATGAAACCTGGCTTTGTCGGTGTCTGGCGCACGATCGAAACAGTCCGCAAGATCTATGTTTGCGTTTATGAATAGAAAATCAGGCATTTCATGCCGGTCCCCATCCAGTACAATCGACCGCTCACAGCCTCTTTGGCAGGATTCAAAGCCGCCAAGGAGGCTATTCTCAACGAAAAATGCGGCGCATCCGGGACTACTGTTTGAATGAAGAACAGTGCGAGATCTTTATGACATTAAGCTTTGACCCGGAAACGATTCAGCTCCCACTTTATCACTTCATTGGTGGAGAACGCATATACGCATCAGGTGGCCTGGAAATGCGTAGACCTTCTGATGGAAAGGCCTATGGCGACTGCCCTGTTGCAAATGGTGAGCTGGTAGATCGGGCGGTGCAGGCTGCCAGAGCCGCATTGAATTCGAGTGGTTGGGCGGATGTGCGCCCGCGTGAACGGCTCAATGCCATGCACCGGTGGGCCGATCTTATCGAGCAAGAGGCGTTGGTTCTGGCCCGCCTCGAAGCCATCTCATCGACACGTCCGATAGCCCAGCTCGTTGAAGGCGATATTTCAGCGACTGCCGAGCAGATACGTTTTTTCGCTGAGTTTGCCGACAAGGAAGGCAGTAATGTCGTTCCCACGAGCGCCAACACATTTGGCATGACGCTGAGCGAACCTTACGGCATTGTCGGAGCAATAACCCCGTGGAACTTCCCTATATCCATGGCTGGATGGAAACTCGGGCCGGCACTCGCCGCAGGCAATGCCGTCGTTCTCAAACCATCCGAAACTACCCCTTTTTCCACTCTCTATATGGCTGAGCTCGCCGTGAAAGCCGGTATTCCTGCGGGATTGATCAATATTGTCCTTGGAGACGGACCAACGACCGGAAATGCCATCACCGGTCACCCGTATATTTCCAAAGTGAGCTTTACGGGCTCGACTGTGGCAGGTGCTGCCATTATGGAAAATATTGCCCGCACCGGCATCAAGCCTATGACACTCGAGCTTGGCGGCAAAAGCCCGCAGGTCGTATTTGCCGATGCCGATCTCAATCTGGCAGCAGCGGCGATCACGTGCGGTATTCTGGCCAATGCCGGGCAGGTATGCGTCGCGGGGTCGCGCCTCATTGTAGCCGAAGAGATAGCAGAGCCTTTGATCGAGGCCATTGCGCACCACATGGCCGACATCAAACCCGGTGCCACTTGGGATGAGAATACGCAGTACTCGCCGATTATTTCCGAGCGGCAACTCTCCCGTATCGATGAAATAGTAAAGAGGGCTGTCAGCTTGGGCGCGGACTGCCTTGTTGGAGGGAAGCCAATGGATGTTGAAGGGTATTTCTATGAGCCAACACTCCTGCGCGGTGTCGACGAAACTTCACCAGCTGTAACCGAGGAAATTTTTGGTCCCGTGCTGACGATCCAGACGTTCAAAGAAGAAGCGGAGGCCCTCGCGCTTGCCAGTCACCCGACCTATGGACTGGCTGCAGGGCTATTTACCCGCGACTTGTCACGCGCAATCCGAGTGACGAAGGCATTGCAGGCAGGCACAGTCTGGGTAAACCGTTATGGTCGCTCGCGCGATCATATTCTGCCAACCGGCGGCTACAAAAGCTCGGGAATTGGCAAAGATCTTGGCCGGGACGCATACCTGGCAAACCGTAAATCAAAAAGCGTACTCATTGATCTTTGAGGGGAGCTCTCGTCGTGAAAAGCTATACAATTGCCTTGATCCCGGGGGACGGTATCGGCAAGAATGTGACGGATGCGGCATTACAGGTCTTGCAGGCTGTTGCCAAGCGCAGGGGATTTGGCCTTGAGGACACGCGTTTCCCGTGGTCCTGCGCATACTATCACGAGACTGGCACTATGATGCCCGCGGAGGGCATAGAGATATTGCGCGGATTCGACGCGATCTATCTGGGGGCTGTGGGCTGGCCTGCAGAGGTCCCGGATTCGGTGTCACTGCACGGCTTGCTTCTGCCAATTCGCAAGGCTTTCGTGCAATATGCCAACATCCGGCCGCATCGCCTCCTGCCTGGGGTAACAGGGCCGTTGCGATCCGCAGGGTTCGATATTCTGTGCATCCGTGAAAACACCGAAGGGGAATATTCAGGGGCCGGCGGGCGCGTGCATTCCGGCACCAAGGATGAAGTCGCGGTGGAGACCGCAATTTTCACACGTACAGGCGTTGAACGCATTATACGCTTTGCCTTCGAGCGGGCCAGGTCGCGCCGCAAGAAACTTGCCTCGGTGACGAAGTCAAACGCACAGAAATACTCCATGGTGTTCTGGGACGAGGTCACGCGCGAAGTTGCCAGGGAATATCCTGATGTAGAGGTTTCGCACTACCATATCGATGCCATGGCGGCGCGCATGGTAATGGCACCCGAAAGTCTTGACGTTATTGTCGCCTCAAATCTGTTTGGCGACATTCTCACTGATCTTGGTGCGGCTATTCAGGGCGGTTTGGGTTATGCCGCTTCGGCCAATATCAACCCCGACCGCAGTGCACCTTCCATGTTCGAGCCAGTTCATGGCTCGGCGCCCGATATCGCCCATCTGGGCATTGCCAATCCGATTGCAGCGATCTGGTCCGGCGCGATGATGCTGGAACACTTGGGCGAACATCAGGCATCAAGAGATGTGATGTCGGCAATTGAGGCAGTCACTGTGCAGGGTATCGGTACGATCGCTGGCAAGGACAAGACGGACGCGATCACGCAGGCCGTGCTCGCAGCTCTGACGTAAACAGAAAGAGGACAACATGCACGCATTAAAAGATCCGGCGCTTTTCAGGCAGCAGGGCCTTATTGGCGGTGTCTGGCAGAATGCAGCCACAGGCGCAGTCGTTGACGTCACCAATCCGGCAAGCCTCGCTACGCTGGGCACGGTTCCCGATATGGGAGTCAAGGAAGCGCAGGCGGCCATTGATGCGGCGGCGAAAGCTTTCAAAAGCTGGAAAAAGAAGACCCACGCCGAGCGCGCAGTACTTCTTGAACGTTGGTTTGCGCTCATGGGCAAACACGAGCAGGATCTGGCCCTTCTTTTGACACTGGAGCAGGGCAAGCCTTTGAACGAAGCGCTGGGTGAAATCCGCTATGGTGCTTCGTTCGTCAAATGGTTTGCTGAAGAGGCACGCCGCATTGACGGCGGTACCATTCCCTCGCCATCGGCCGATCGTCGCATTCTTGTTCTCAAGGAAGCGGTGGGTGTTTGCGCGATCATCACGCCCTGGAACTTTCCGAATGCGATGATCACGCGCAAAGTAGCACCTGCCCTGGCGGCAGGTTGCACGGTTGTGATCAAGCCATCGGAATTCACGCCATTTTCTGCACTTGCCCTGGGTGTTCTTGCCGAACAGGCGGGGATTCCGGCTGGCGTCATTAACATTGTGACCGGAATGCCGACAGAAATCGGCAAGGAATTTATGGCAAATGAGACAGTGCGCAAGATTTCTTTCACTGGCTCCACCCGTGTCGGCTCGCTACTGATGAAAGGCGCTGCAGACAGCATCAAGCGGCTCAGCCTTGAGCTGGGAGGCAATGCGCCATTCATCGTCTTTGACGATGCCGATATCGATCAGGCGGTTGAAGGCGCGATTGTATCGAAGTTTCGCAATGGCGGCCAGACATGTGTCTGCTCCAACCGCATTCTTGTGCAGTCCGGAATTTATGACGAATTTGCGGTCAAGCTTGCCAGCCGTGTTTCCACGATGAAAGTGGGCGCAGGGACCGAGGAGGGTGTCGCGGTTGGCCCGATGATCAATCACGCGGCCATCGAGAAGATCGAGCGCCATGTGAGTGATGCTTTGGCACGCGGCGCAAAAATCCTCGCACAAAGCGAAAAGATGCCGGAAGGCCGTCAATTTGTTCGCCCGATCGTTTTGGGTGATGCGACAACCGAGATGTTGCTTGCTTCCGAAGAAACCTTTGGCCCGGTGGCGCCGCTTTTCCGCTTTGAAACAGAAGAAGAGGCCATCGAACTTGCCAATAGCACACCATTCGGTCTCGCCGCTTATTTCTTTACCGAGAATCTCAAAAGGTCGTGGCGAATTGCCGAGGCGCTGGAATTCGGTATGGTTGGTCTGAATACCGGTCTCGTATCGACGGAAGTTGCACCCTTCGGCGGCGTCAAGCAGTCAGGCCTTGGCCGCGAAGGATCGAAGCTGGGTATTGATGAATATCTTGAAGTCAAAACGCTGCATGTTGGTGGATTGTAAAATTGAAAGGGCGGGTTTGCCGCCTTTTCATTGTTTAGATCACTGGATCGTATCGAGCATCTTGTAGTAAAGGCCCACAAACGGCAGGAACCAGGGCTTGCCGGAATAGCCCGGAATGGCCGGCCACTCGAGACCGGCTACCGGATTGCGGTCGTCGCGTCCAAGGATGGCCTCAGCCAGAAAGATACCCATCTGCGTCGATATCTGGGCGCCGTGGCCTGAATACCCCATTGCATACCAGACACCGTCGGCAAAGCCTGCACGCGGATAACGGTCTTGCGTCATATCGACGAGACCACCCCAGCAATAATCGATTTCAACATTGGCGAGGTGCGGGAAAATCCTGACAAGATTTGCGCGGAGGATCGCCCCGCTCTTGGCATCGGAGCGCTGGTCGGATGTCGCTGAAAAGCGTGCGCGGCCACCAAAGATCATGCGGTTGTCCGGTGCCAGCCGGAAGTAATTGCCGATATTCATTGATGTGACATAGGTGCGGTTGCCCGGTAGGGTGGCACCGATTTCGCTGTCGGTCAGTGGTCGCGTCGCGATGATGAAGCTGCCGACCGGAATAATGCGCTTGCGAAAATAGGTGAAACTATCGGTGGTGTAGGCGCCGGTTGCGAGGATGATGCTGTCAGCCGTAATCGTGCCGCGAGATGTGACGAGTTGATTGACACCGTTGACCTTCTTGCGTTCGCTAACCGGTGTGGTTTCAAAGATCTCTGCGCCGTGGTGTACGGCCGCTGTCGCAAGGCCGGCAATATAGCGGCCCATATGCATCATGGCACTTTTCGTGGAAAGCATCCCGCCATGGAAATCCGTGGCCCCGATTTCACCAGCAAGCTCATCGCGGCGCAGCAAGGCGGTATCGGGGTCGACCTCTGCATGAATGGCCTCGAAATTGCGTGCCAGACCGTCGAAATGGGCCGGCTTTGAAGCAAGTTTCAGCTTGCCTGCGCGGCGGAAAGAACAATCGATATTCTCTTCCCCTACAATCCGCTCAATTGTATCGATCGAGTCGTCAAAAGCCTTGTAGAGTGTCTTGGCGCGCTCTGCGCCAAGGTGTTGTTTTGCCGCAATGAAACTGTGTGCAAGGCCGTTGTTGAGATGGCCGCCATTGCGACCCGATGCACCAGACCCTACGAGGCCTGCCTCAAAGACGGCTACACGGATGCCTGCCTTGGCAAGGTGCAATGCAGCGGAAAGACCGGTGAAGCCACCTCCGATAATGGCGACATCATAATGCCCCTCCGGCGGGCTATGTTCCGCTTTGGTGAAAGGGGCCGTCGTATCGTGCCAGTAGGGTTTAAATTGCATCCGCCTGTTCTCTTAAAGCCCGATGGCGCCGGCCAGACCGGATATGTCCTTGATTTCGGTGTAGCCGTAGTAAGGATTTGCAGGTTCGTGGCCGCGATTGACCCAGATCTTATTCCGGATACCCAGATCATGTGCGGACATCAGGTCATAACGGAATGATGATGAAACGTGGAGAATGTCTTCTGGATTGGCGTTAAGCTGATCCAGCATATATTCAAATGCCTTGAAGCGCGGCTTGTAAGCCTGTGCCTGCTGTGCGGTATAAACGGCATGGAATGGCACGCCGAGCTTTTCCACATTCAGGAAGATCTGCTCATTCATTGCATTCGAGAGAATCACCAGCGGGATCTCCTTGGCAACTTTGGCAAGTCCGCTTGGGACATCCGGGTGCGGACCCCAGGTCGGAACCTTTTCATAGACCCTGAGCGCGTCTGGTCCATGAAAGGTGACGTTGTTCTTCTTGCAGGTGCGCTCAACCGCATTGTGAACGACTTCATTATAAGGTTTCCAGTCGCCGAGGATTTCGTCGAGGCGGTAGGCGGCAAAATCCTTGATGAATTGCCGCATGCGTTCTTCATCGAGTTGATCGGTATAAAGTTCCCGTGCGGCTTCAGCCATCTGAAAATTGGTTAGCGTGCCGTAGCAATCGAAGGTGATGTATTTCGGTCTAAACTGGGTCATGATTTGATCCTTCCAAGCCTTAAGGCACGGCCGTGCCATTCACTAACATCATAAAGGACAACGAACGGACGTCTCACTGCATTCATGCCGGCATAAAGCAGATTGTTCCGTATCCAGTGGAAGCTTTGGCAGAGTGTTGCGCCGGGCTGATAGCCGGATGTTGTTTTGCTCCGTTACCTGACCGTTTGATCACGCTCACGGCATAAGATGCGGCAACAGTACAAAAGGACGGTGAAAACGCGCTGCTTAAACATGCTGGTCGGGATGAACTGCTGCTCAGACCATTTTAATTTGAAGCGACGAAGAATTCTGTTCGGGAACAGTTATGACCGCACCACATATTATCCTTAGACCGATGACGCAGAACCATCTTGATGATGCGGTTGCCTTGTCTGTACAGGCAGGTTGGCCGCATCGTCGTGAAGACTGGGTTTTGATGCTGGCTCTGAGCAATGGCGTGGTTGCGCTTGAAGACGGACATGTGGTTGGAACAGCGATGACGACGCCATTCGGCGATAATACAGCCACCATCAATATGGTCATTGTCGATGAAAATATGCGCGGTCGCGGGCTGGGTCGCAAGCTGATGCAGGCGGCTCTTGATGCTGCCGATAAGCGCATCTGCCTTCTGGTCGCAACGCAGGATGGTCTGCCTCTTTATGAAAAGCTCGGCTTTGTTCCGACGGGCGAGATCGTGCAGCATCAGGGTGTGGTATCAGAAGTGTATGCACCGGACAATGTGTCGTGGGCAAAGCCCCAAGACCATGATCGCTTCATTATTCTGGATCAGCTGGCAACCGGACGTGACCGTTCCAGGTTGATGCAACTGCTCGCCGATCGCGCGAAATTTGCAGTTATTCGCATTGAGAATCAGGTGGAGGCTTTTGCGGCAATCCGTGCATTTGGGCGTGGTCTGGTTATCGGCCCGGTTGTCGCCAGAGATGATGCAGAGGCCCGTGCACTGGTCGATTTCTTGCTTTCGCAGCACATGGGTAAGTTTGTCCGTGTGGACACGGACACCTCAACAAATCTGGCGGAATGGCTGACTCAACGCGGGCTCGCCCATGTTAGCGGTGGAATATCGATGCGCCGTGCGGCAAGCACACAGCAACAGAACAAGACTGCACCATATCGAACTTTTGCGCTTGTAAATCAGGCCCTGGGTTGAGCCGACAAAGACCAGATTGATTTGGAGAATATCATGCTAAGCAATTCGTTGATCGAACTTGACCGGGCCCATCTGGTGCATCCGGTCTCATCCTATCGCAGCCACGAAGTTGCGGGTGTGCGTGTTCTGAAGTCGGGCAAGGGTGCCACTGTCACTGATGCTTCCGGCCACCGCCTGCTCGATGGTTTTGCTGGCCTCTGGTGCGTCAATCTCGGTTATGGTCAGGACAGCATTGTCGAAGCTGCCACCAAGCAGTTGCGAGAGCTTCCCTATGCGACCGGCTATTTCGGTCTTGGGTCAGAACCTGCCATTCGTCTTGCTGCGGAACTGGCTGATCGCGCACCGGGCGATCTCAACCATGTCTATTTCACGCTGGGCGGTTCTGATGCGATCGACAGCACGATCCGCTTTATTCGCTACTACTATCATACCAAGGGCATGCCGCAGAAAGACCAGTTCATCTCGGTTGAATATGGCTATCACGGTTCATCGACGGCAGGTTCTGGCCTGACAGCTCTTCCGGCATTCCATGCGGGCTTTGGAGTGCCTTATGACTGGCAGCATAAAATTCCCTCTCATTATTCCTATCGCAATCCGGTTGGCTCCGATCCGCAGGCAGTTATCGATGCCTCTGTCGCGGCGCTGCGCGCGAAAATCGAAGAACTTGGCACCGAACGTGTTGCTGCATTCTATGTTGAACCCATTCAGGGTTCGGGCGGTGTTCTCGTCCCGCCGACCGGCTGGCTCAAGGCCATGCATGCAGTGTGCAAGGAGCATGATGTGCTTTTCATCGCCGATGAGGTCATCACCGGCTTTGGCCGTACGGGTCCGCTTTTTGCCTGTGAAGAAGACGATATCGTGCCGGATTTCATTACCACTGCCAAGGGTTTGACCTCTGGCTATGTGCCGATGGGTGCTGTCTTCATGTCAGAGCATGTCTACAACACGATTGCCGATGGTGCCGGTAAAGTGGCCGTCGGCCACGGCTATACCTATTCCGCACATCCTGTCAGTGCTGCGGTTGGTCTCGAATGTCTGCGCCTTTATGAAGGTGGTGTGCTCGAAAATGGCCGCAAGGCAGGAAAACGTCTGATGGCCGGACTTCAATCACTCGCCGATCATCCGCTGGTTGGCGATGTACGTGGTCGGGGCATGCTGGCTGCAATAGAGTTGGTGACCGACAAGGAGCGCAAGACGCCGCTTCCGGTAGCAGCCGATCCGGCGCGCCGCATTTTCGACCGTGCTTGGAACAATGGTCTTGTCATCCGCGCCTTTGCCAATGGCGTGCTAGGTTATGCGCCGCCACTTTGCTGCACAGATGAAGACATTGATGCAATTATAGAGCGCACGCACCTGACGTTGGATCAGACGCTTGCAGATCAGGATGTCCGCGCGGCAATGAAGGAATGAACATCGCCAACAGCAGCAGAAAAGGATCAGAAGAATTTCGTGAATCTCCAAAATTCGCAATTTTATGCTGCTGTTCTGCACCAATTCGGCGCAATCAATGCACATCTTTATAACATGCTGTCATGGCTGCCAAAGTGGACGAAACGCCGGTTTACTGGTGCGGGTCGCTCCTTTGCATCCCAGACTGCTTTTGGCCGACACTGCAATGAGGTGTTGTAACTACTGAGTTTGTGAAAATTGGTGAAGCCGGTGGCTATAAACCGGCGCACGCGATGCAACCATCAACAAGGGGAACCGTAATGAACGAGAAGATAACCAACTGGACTTCTTCGGACCACCGGATGATTGAAAACGCAATCCGCCGCGGAGCGAACCGTCGCGAATTGCTTCAAATGATGATAATGGGCGGTGTGGCGACAACAGCCGGCGCTTCTGTTTTTGCGCAGGCCACGGCCGCTCTGGCAGCAACCCCTGTCAAGGGCGGTTTTATCAAGGCCGCAGGCTTCAGCACATCAACTGCAGATACGCTTGATCCCGCCAAGGCATCAAATGCAACGGACTACGTTCGCTGCTGCGCATTTTACAACCGCCTGACTTTCCTTGATGGCCAGGGCCAGACCCAGATGGAACTCGCCGAGAGTATCGAGAGCGATGACGCCAAAGTATGGCTTGTCAAGCTGCGCAAGGGTGTGACGTTCCATGACGGCAAGTCACTCACTGCCGATGACGTTATCTTTTCGATACAGCGCCACCTCGATCCGGCTGTCGGATCGAAAGTCAATGCGCTGGCCAAGCAGATCACAGGCGCAAAGAAGGTAAATGACACGACGGTCGAAATCACGTTGGAAAGCGCAAATGCAGACCTTCCGACCATTCTCGCGATGCATCATTTCATGATCGTTGCCAACGGGACGACCGATTTTGCCAAGGGAAATGGCACGGGCCCGTTCATCTGCAAAGAGTTTCAGCCCGGCGTTCGTTCGATTGCATCCCGAAATGAGAACTATTGGAAGAACACCGGCCCTAATCTTGATTCCTTTGAATTCTTTGCAATATCGGACGAATCCGCCCGCATGAACGCGCTCCTGTCGGGCGACATTCAATTGGCAGCCAACCTCAATCCGCGCTCGTTGCGCGTTCTGGAGAACAATCCGGCTGCAAAACTATTCATTTCCAAGCTGGGCACCTATACCAATCTGAACGTACGCCTTGATCTAGCGCCCGGTAACAAGGCTGGTGTGGCGGAGGCCTTTAAATACCTCACCAACCGCGAAGTTATTCAAAAATCGGTGCTGCGTGGATTGGCGGAAATCGCAAATGATCATCCCATTCCGGACACGAACAGATACTTCAACGCCGAGCTTAAACAGCGCGAGTACGACCCCGAACGCGCCAAGTCATTGCTTGAAAAAGCCGGTGTGCTCGGTCAGGAAATTCATGTCACCGCAGCAGAAGCTGCATCGTCATCCCTTGATTATGCGATGGTGCTGCAGCAAGCAGCCTCGTCCATCGGCCAGAAGGTGGTTATAGATCGCGTGCCTTCTGACGGATATTGGTCAAACCACTGGCTAAAAGACGCCGTGCATTACGGCAATATCAATGCGCGTCCGACGCCCGACATTCTTTTCTCGCTGCTCTACAAGTCCGACGCGCCATGGAATGAAAGCCAGTACAAATCTGAAAAGTTCGATTCCAGACTGCTGGAAGCGCGCGGCATGTTGGATGAAGCAAAGCGGAAGGAAATCTATGGCGAAATGCAGGCCATGGTTGCAAATGAAGCAGGAACAGTCATTCCTGTGTTCATGTCGAATGTTGATGCAATATCGCCAAAATTGCACGGACTTGAACCCAATCCACTCGGCGGTATGATGGGCTATACGTTTGCCGAGCATGCCTGGCTGGAAGCCTGATCATTTCTCTCGCCGGCACAGGCAAATTACCTTGTCCTGGCCGGTACTTTTCCTGAAACAGTGGGCCGTGCATGATCATGAAGTCCCCTTTGCTAAATATTATTGCCAAACGATTGGTCATCGCAGTCGTGACGCTTCTCATCGTTGCCTTCACGATTTTCTTCGCAACCGAAATGTTGCCGGGTGATGTAGCGGAAATTCTTCTGGGGCAGGCAGCGACACCAGAAGCGGTTGCTGGCCTTCGTCAGGCGATGAATCTCGATCAGCCTGCATTCTTTCGCTTCATCTACTGGCTCGGTAATCTGCTCAGCGGCGATCTGGGCGTATCCTATGTCAACAATGTTCCTATCGCCGATCTGATCGGCAACAGACTGGTAAACTCGCTCAAGCTGGCTGGTATCACAGCGGTCATTTCGGTTCCCATTGCACTGTTTCTCGGAATCACGGCCGCGATCATGCGCGGCACTTTCTACGACCGCACCGTCTCCATCATGACAATTTCGGTGATATCGGTCCCGGAATTCATGGTTGCGACGATCGCAGTGATCGTTTTCGCTGTTTATCTCGGTTGGCTGCCAGCACTCTCCATGGCCAATGAAGTGACGTCACTTGCCGACCTTGTGAAGGCGTTCGCCATGCCGGTCATTACATTGAGTTTTGTGATCTCGGCACAGATGATCCGCATGACGCGCGCCGCCGTTATTGAAACGCTCAAGACGCCCTATATCGAAATGGCCTTGCTGAAAGGCGCGTCGCAAAGCCGGATTGTGATTATCCATGCGCTCCCCAATGCGCTGGGGCCGATCGTCAACGCCGTGGCGCTTTCGCTTTCCTATCTGCTCGGCGGCGTCATCATTGTTGAAACTATCTTCAATTACCCCGGCATAGCCAAGCTGATGCTTGATGCGGTAGCAACGCGCGATCTGCCCTTGATCCAGACCTGCGCGATGATCTTTTGCTTTGGCTATCTCCTGCTCATCACGATAGCGGATCTAATTGCTATCGTATCCAACCCGAGGTTACGATAATGATGTCTGCATCCGTATCAAATCAGCAAAAGGCAAAGTCTCCACGCTTCGGATATCGGATCAATCTCGTTGGCACACTTGCTTTCGTGATCATTCTGTTCTGGGCCCTTGTGGCCATATTCGCTCCATTGATTGCGCCGCACCCGGTTGGCGATATTGTCGATTTTGACTTCTTCGGTCCCATGAGCGCGCAGTTCCCGCTTGGTACTGACTATCTCGGGCGAGACATGCTCTCGCGCATTCTTTATGGTGCGCGTTTTACGGTCGGGATTTCGCTTGCTGCTGTTTTTTTGGCCTGCTTTTTTGGCGTGGTGCTGGGCATGACAGCAGCCGTCATCGGTGGCTGGTTCGATTCAGCCCTCAGCCGCGTTCTGGATGCGCTGACGTCGATCCCAAGCAAGATCCTGGCTTTGGTGATCGTTGCGGGCGTCGGCTCGTCCATTCCGATTTTAATCGCGACGATGGCTGTCATTTACACGCCTGGCAGTTATCGTTTTGCCCGCGCGCTGTCGATCAACATCAACGCGATGGATTATGTTGCCGTTGCGCGGGCGCGCGGTGAAAAGATCGGCTATCTCATTCGTTCGGAAATTCTGCCAGGAATTATTGGTCCGGTGCTTGCCGATTTTGGTTTGCGCTTTGTCTTCATCGTCCTGCTTCTGTCGAGCATGTCATTCCTGGGACTGGGTGTGCAGCCTCCCTTTGCTGATTGGGGTGCCCTGGTCAAAGAGAATATCGGTGGGCTCTCCTTTGCAGCACCTGCGGTCGTGTTCCCCTCCATCGCAATTGCGAGCCTCACAATCAGCGTCAATCTGCTGATCGATAATCTCCCCCAAAAGATTCGCGATCGGAGCGAGTAATGGCCAATATTGTCGAGATCAGCGATCTTCGTGTGGATGCCAAGACTGACTCCGGCCGCAAGGTGGAAATTATCAGGAATGTCGGTTTCAATATTGCGGAAGGGGAAATCGTAGCCCTCATTGGTGAGAGTGGTTCTGGCAAGACGACGATTGCGCTCGCCCTGATGGGCTACACGCGGCCCGGCTGCCGTATTGTGAGCGGCAACATTGTCGTAGGCAAACAGGATATCGTAAATCTTTCCGAGCGGAAACGGGCGCGCAAGCGCGGCACCGAAGTTTCCTACGTTCCACAAAGTGCAGCAGCGTCCTTCAATCCGGCGCACCGGATCATAGACCAAGTCATCGAAGTGGCGAAGATTCATTGCCTCATGCCGATGAAGGAAGCGCGCAAGAAGGCAATAGTCCTGTTCAAGGCGCTTGCATTGCCTAATCCCGAAACGATTGGTGACCGCTACCCGCATCAGGTATCAGGCGGGCAATTGCAGAGGCTTTCAGCTGCGATGGCGCTGATCGGCGATCCGAGGCTTGTAATCTTTGACGAACCAACGACTGCCCTTGACGTGACGACCCAGATTGAAGTTCTGCGCGCATTCAAATCGGTTATGAAAAAGAACCGCATCGCCGGTGTCTATGTATCCCACGATCTGGCGGTCGTTGCGCAGATAGCCGATCGCATTGTCGTTCTGAAAAATGGAGAAGTGCAGGAAGCTGGAACTACGCAGGATATTCTGCATAGCCCGCAGCACCCTTATACCAAGGAACTCGTGGCGGCATTTGAACCGGCTTTGTATGCGAGTCCTGAGGTTGCCAGGATAAAGAAATCAGCGCCACTTCTTGTGGTTGATAATGTGGTTGCCGGTTATGGTATGGTCGGGAAGTCCGGGGAGCCGGCCATGATCGCGGTCGATGGCGTCAGCCTGCAGCTTGCGCGCGGACAGAACCTCGGCATTATTGGCGAATCGGGCTGCGGGAAGTCCACGCTTGCACGCGTCATTGCGGGTATCTTGCCCGCTGCGCGCGGCCGGATTCTCTTTGAAGGCACTACGGTTGAGAGCGATCTGCGCATGCGTACCCGCAATCAGTTGCGCGAATTGCAGATTGTTTTTCAATCCGCTGACACAGCCCTCAATCCGGCCAAATCCATTGCTGACGTTCTGGCCCGCCCGCTGACATTCTATCATGGGATGGATCACAATAGCCGAGAAGCGCGCATTAACCAGCTTCTCGATATGGTGCGCCTGCCGCGCGCAATGCGTTATCGCCGTCCGGGCGAATTATCGGGCGGACAAAAGCAACGCGTTAATTTGGCACGAGCACTGGCGGCCGACCCGAAACTGATCCTCTGCGATGAAATCACATCTGCACTCGACACGGTTGTTGCTGCCGCGATCATCGATCTCCTGAAGGAATTGCAGCGCGAGCTTTCATTATCCTACCTCTTCATTAGCCATGACCTGTCAACGGTGAGGGCGATTTGTGATGAGGTGGTAGTCATGTATGCTGGTAAGAAAGTCGAACAGATGAGCCCCGAGATGATGGGCAGCACGGCTAGTCATCCTTACTCGCGGCTGCTGTTTTCTTCCGTGCCACAGCTCAATACGGGCTGGCTGGACGGCCTGGAGCAGGACCCGGAACTGGTGCGCGAATTTACCAGAAAGTGATATAATCCACGGGATTCCACTCAGGGAAAGCGATTGCTGTAAAATAGCCGCCTTTTTCTATGCCCTTGATCAATCTACTCGTTGAACATCACATCCAGAGGAAGATGAGTTTTCACAATGGGAGATTTGAGCACGACGAAACTGAAATATTTGTCAATGCCTACATCCATGTCGATCAGGCGCTCCATGATCGTCTGGTATTCTACAATACCGGCGGTGACGAATTTCATCAGATAATCATAGCCACCGGAAACCAGATGGCATTCTATCACGGAATCGATTCTCCCGACGGTCGTCAAAAACCGTGCAAAATCAATCTGACGATGGTTCTTGAGCGTGATTTCAGTAAAGACAGTCAGTGTCTGGCCAAGCTTGGAGACGTCAATCTGGGCCGAGTAACCTGTAATGTAGCCTTCCGACTGGAGTCTCTTCACCCGCATCAGGCAGGGGCTGGGCGACAGGTTGACGAGTTCGGCAAGCTCGACATTGGTTATTCGCCCATTCTTCTGCATCTGGGATAGAATTTTGATGTCGATTTTGTCGAGTTTCATAATAAACCAGCTATCGAGTGCTCTCGATGTAGATAGTATCTGTTTCAGTCGAAGCTGCAATCGCACTATGCGTGGTTTCGCACATTCAGTTTATGCGCGCAGCAGGCTTTGTTCCCACGCAATAATCACCTGTCAGAGGTACGGGAAACCATACGAAATTCTGTATAAATGCAAACTCCGAAGCACTCCTTTGCACGTGCCGCATTAGGATGCGACAAACACCGGAGTTTTATTGATGTCTGCGCCGCTATTGCATATTGAAACCAGTCCAATTTTGCCCAAAGAGGCCGACGTGGTTATCATAGGTGGCGGAGTTGTCGGTGTGTTTACAGCCTATTATCTCGCACGCAGCGGTGTGAAAGTTGCCCTTGTTGAAAAAGGACGTATTGCCGCAGAGCAATCAAGCCGCAACTGGGGTTGGTGCCGTCAGCAGAACCGTGACGCGCGTGAGTTGCCTATGGCGACAAAAAGCCTGGAGCTTTGGGACAGGATCGCGGAGGAAACCGGAGAGGATACGGGCTTTCGCAGATGTGGACTTCTTTATCTTTCGCAGGACGAAGCCGAAATCTCCGCCT
Organism: Phyllobacterium sp. K27; assembly: GCF_054796155.1. Taxonomy (NCBI): domain Bacteria; kingdom Pseudomonadati; phylum Pseudomonadota; class Alphaproteobacteria; order Hyphomicrobiales; family Phyllobacteriaceae; genus Phyllobacterium; species Phyllobacterium sp. K27. The sequence continues at coordinate 344,719 of NZ_JBTWND010000004.1, forward strand.
GGGAAAAATGGCGTGATTTTGCAAGAACCGCAGGCGTGGCAACTTATATGCTCAATGCGGCTGAGGCTGCCGAACGGGGCAAAGCAACGGCACGCGTATGGAAGGGCGGTGTTTTTTCGCCAACTGATGGGACCGCTGATCCATCAAGAGCCGTCCCGGTTGTCGCGCGCGCCATTATTGCTGCCGGCAGCACCGTGCATCAGAATTGTGCGGCACGCGGTCTGGAGCTGAGTGCGGGCCGTGTGAGCGGCGTCGTGACGGAAGCTGGTACAATCCGCACCGCCACTGTGGTGATGGCCGGTGGTGCGTGGGCATCATCCTTCTGCAACCAGCTGGGCATTCGCTTTCCGCAGGCAGCAGTTCGCGCCTCCATTCTGTCTGTTGCGCCGGGAGCGGCGGACTTGCCGGATGCGTTGCATACGTCGCAAGTGTCGATTACCCGCCGCATGGGCGGAGGATACACCCTTGCAATAAGCGGACGCGCGCGCGTTGATACAACACCCCAACAATTGCGTTTCAGCCGCGAATTCATTCCCATGTTCATGCGCCGCTGGCGCAGCCTTGCGCCCGGCGGCCTTGGTGGCTGGTGTCAGGGGCATGAAACACTGAAGAAGTGGTCGCTTGATGATGTCACGCCAATGGAGAAGAACCGTATTCTCGATCCGAAGCCCGACGAAGGACAGGTTCGCCTCACCTATCAAAGGGCACAGGATTTGTTACCGGAATTAGCCAAGATTCCCATTGCAAAGCGCTGGGCTGGATACATTGACAGCACGCCGGATGGCGTTCCGGCGATCGGAGAAATAGAGACCGTGCCGGGCTTTATTCTTGCTGCCGGGTTCAGCGGCCATGGTTTTGGCATCGGTCCCGGCGCCGGTCATATGATTGCTGACGTGATCACAGGCCGCTCACCTCTCGTCGATCCAGACCCCTACAAGCCTGAGCGCCTGAACCGCAGCGCATGGGGGAACGTTGCTGATTTCTAGATGCCGTGAGAATTAAAATTCCTGTCGCGTTTTTATGCGTCAGGGCAGATGTTCAGAGAGAAGAGAAACACCGAAGCCAGTCTGCAGCATCGTTGCGTCCGAAAGTGCGCATCGGTAAGAACTCAGTCCGCAAGATTTAAAGAAGAGCTGTAGAGTTCCAGGAACCAATCGGATGCGGTGAAAAATCCGCCAATATCGGCATTTTCAAACGAAGGTTTATCAGCATACTATATGAGGGCCATGAATCTGGATAGTCAGTTTTTATAAGCGCACCCGTCTGGTCCAAGCTTAATCTCCCGGGGAAACGAGCGTGATCAGTCCGACTGCCACAATGGCCAGCGTGATACCCACCGTCTGCAGTATATGCATGCGTTCGCCGAAAAAAACCAAGGCGATAACGTTGATCGCAATGAGCTGTATTATTGCCGACAGACTGAAAGCAGCACCCATTCCAATTTCCCGAACAAGACGCAACATAATAAGATTACCGACTGAATAAAGCGCAAGCGTCAAAACGAGCTTTCCAAGTCCGGGACTGAGCGCCCAGCTTTTGGCCGAGGTGGCCGCGATCAAAAATATTACGGTTGATGTTGCAAGCTGCAGCGAACCGGAGAGGGTCATTTTGCACCATGGGTCAGAGAGAATAATGAACCAATCCGTACGGCTTTATGCGTTCCCCGTACAAGTGGGCAATACGCCTATTGCGAAAATTTTACACTTTGACCGCTTCTTCGCGCAGAAGAGTGTCTGTCGATGAGGACTAGAATGCATCGTGAGTTTTGGCACTTATACGCCAAGCTGCAATAGGGCCTATAGGCAGGTTTTGGTCCCGCACCAGCCAACGCTACATATGTTAATAGAACCACGTCGCATGAGGTTCCGGCTCGCCATCTCGATCGTTGTCCAGCGCGATTCCTTTTCCAAACCTTCGAAAATTTCGATGCCGACCAGAATCCCTGTGGTTCCGGAAACACCATGATGCAGTCACTTGCCCCCGATTTGCGATAAAAAGCCGTGCCCTCGAGCCATAGTCTTTGTTCTGTCCCAGAAAAGCTCTTCCAATTACTTTGCTGCTGCACAAAGTGGTTGAAAACTGCCTGCAGCATTGAAAGAGTAATTCATTTAAACTTAGTCAGCTCAATCAACCAGGATACCGTTGATTTCATTCGGACGACAGGACCAATAGTTCGTTCCCATGCAAATGGATCAAGACAAACGACAGCTACAGCTTTTGGGAAACAGCTGTTTTTTAGCCCATTTGCGACTAGAGGCGTCATTAAACGAATCCTTGTTGCATGTTAGCCACACCTTGTCCGCAAAAATAGGAGTAAAGTCCCGCCTTTAGATTACTTGGAGGAAATTCAATGATCAGAAAATCTCTCGCGATCTTTGCGGCATCACTTCTTGTATCAAGCTCTGCCATTGCCGCCGACGTCGTGTCGGAAGCGCCGATAGTAGAAGAGCCCGTGATCTTCAGTTGGACAGGCGCATATGTCGGTGGACAGATTGGCTACGGATGGGGCCAGTCGGACTTGGACTCGGACTTCGGTTCGGCATCTTTCGATCCGGATGGATTTCTTGGTGGTGTCCATGCCGGCTATAATTACCAGTTCAGTAACAATGTCGTCCTCGGGATCGAGGCGGACATCGACTATAGTGATATGAACGGCGCTGATGATTTCAGCGTTCCCGGCTTTTCCGGTTCGAGTGAGCTTGACTGGCAGGGATCCGTACGCGCCCGGCTTGGATACGCCTACGATCGCGTGTTGCCCTATATTACGGGGGGCGTCGCGTTCGGCAAATATGAGCACAGGATATCGGACGGCATCGTCTCCTTCAGAGACGATGACACTTACGTCGGGTGGACTGCAGGGGCTGGTCTTGAATACGCCATTACCGACAATTGGACCATGCGTGGTGAGTATCGATATACCGATTTTGGGGACCAGGACTTCAGTTTCGAAGGGGCGGATTACAATGTCGACCTGAAGACCCACGCAGTGAAATTGGGCATCAGCTACAAGTTTTAGACCGCGATCTGATTCTATAAAAATCCGACGTTTTTTAAACGTCGGATTTTTTTGTTCAGCCTGCACTATTCCCAAGTCTGGCGATTGTACCAGTCGTCGACATCGCGTTTGGCGTCGTCTTTCGCCTTCCCATACCGCTCCTGGATTTTACCTTCGAGCTGCTCTCTTTTTCCGGCGATGACATCCAATCATCATCTGTCAGTTCACCCCACTGTTCCTTCACCTTGCCTTTGACCTGTTTCCAATTTCCTTCAACTCGATTCCAGTCCATGATTTTCTCCTGTGATTGATGGAGTACAATGCGGGGCCAACGATATGTGTTCCCTGCGGGTCGCTTCCTTTGCTCCCTGTTTCGACGCCATATCCGTTAAAGGACAGGTCTCGTGGCTGAGTGCTCACCGGTCGCGGAGTCCTATATTATTAGTGGATGCAACAGGCTGTGTGGTGCCGGCGTCGCACTTGGCGCGGTCGAGCCGGCGAATGAATTCTTTCGGCGTTTCGGTTCACAGTTCCGGAACTTCGCACAACGCAAGGAGTTGCTGACTCATCAATTGTAGGAGGTCTTGCTAATGACTAATCATCCCACGCCACCCTTTGCCTACCGACCACAGCCCATTCCGGGCGTTACCAGCGCAATGGATCCCATTCCGGATCACGGCGAAAAATCCTATAAGGGATCGGGCCGATTGCAGGGCAAGAAAGCTGTCATCACCGGTGGTGACAGCGGTATCGGACGCGCTGTCGCAATTGCCTTCGCACGTGAGGGAGCAGAGGTTCTCATTTCCTATTTAAACGAGGAGGAAGATGCCGAAGACACCAAGCGGGTGGTGGAAGAGGCGGGAGGCAAGGCTGTGCTCGTATCCGGCGATATTCAATCGGCCGAGCATTGCCGAGCGATCATCGGGAAAGCGGTCAGTGAACTGGGCGGTATCGATATACTCGTCAACAATGCAGCCCATCAGGCGACGTTCGACGATATCGGCGAGATATCGGATGAGGAATGGGAATTGACCTTCAAGGTGAATATTCATGCCATGTTCTATCTGACCAAGGCGGCTGTGCCGCATATGCGGTCGGGCAGTGCCATTATCAACACGGCCTCGATAAACGCAGATACGCCAAATCCGTCGTTGCTTGCCTATGCCACCACCAAAGGTGCAATCCAAAATTTCACCGCTGGGCTGGCCCAGCTTCTCGCCGAGAAGGGAATTCGAGCCAATGCCGTTGCCCCGGGACCGATCTGGACGCCGCTTATCCCATCCACCATGTCAAAGGAAAAGGTGGAGAATTTCGGGAAGCAAGTGCCGATGAAGCGACCGGGGCAGCCTGCCGAACTGGCAACGGCGTATGTGATGCTTGCTGATCCTCTTTCGAGCTATGTCTCCGGTGCGACGATCGCAGTGACAGGCGGCAAGCCAATACTTTAAACTTCGGGGCTCAAACGATTGCGTTGAAAGGTGCAGGAGATGGCGCTCGGATTGAGATTCGGACCACTTGGACAAAACGCTGCCCATCTGTGCGTTGACATGCAGGGTATATTCAGTGGCGACAGCCCGTGGTCGATGCCTTGGTTCGAGCGCGTTCTTCCGAACATTTGCTCTCTGGTGGAGCATCAGCCGGCACGGACTGTATTCACGCGGTTTATTCCGGCGCGAACATCCCGAGAAGCTGGCGGTTCTTGGGCCAGATACTATGCGCGATGGGCCTCTATGACACTGGATAACATTTCCGTCGAAACGCTCGACCTGGTTCCTCAATTGAAACGCCATGTTCCACCCGCGGTCGTTGTCGACAAGCAAGTTTATTCTCCGTGGCACTCAGGCGATTTGCATGACTGTTTGAACAGTGCTGGCGTCGACGCCTTGTTGATTTCCGGGGGCGAAACTGACGTTTGCGTGCTGGCCACGGTTCTTGGCGCGGTCGATATCGGCTTTAGGACGATTATCGTAACCGATGCAGTTTGCAGTTCTTCGGATGCGGCACACGACGCCATGCAGGAATTTTATGCAACACGCTTGTCGCTTCAGGTCGAGACGGCGGCGACGTCGGAAATCCTGGCCAATTGGTAAAGAACAACGGGCCACGCAACGATTTGCGCCGTGACAGTATATAGCACGCATTTTCTTACCATTCGATTAGGAGGGGTCAATGTTCATCCAACCGAAGCACAGCCGCCCTGGGAACAAAAGAAGGCACAATGCGTTTATTTCTATCAAACGTTAGATTTGATAGGAGCGTCTTATGAATAACCTGATCTGGCTTGTGGGTGCAGTTGTTATAGTCCTCGTTATACTCGGATTTTTCGGCCTGCGTTGAGGACTTGGCCAAGCCTATTCTGCATATTCGGTTGCATTACCTGTGAACCAGCAGCAACTGGTATCGCTCCTCCGTCATCCGGGTTACGATGCATAGCTGAGAACGGGCGCGGACGCTCCGTCGAACCACCTGCTCAGGAGGGCAATGTGAAATTGCAAACCGTGAAAGTTATGGCCGAGGCCGAGGAAGATCCGGCGGTCGAAACGGTCGTGCTTGCGTTTGCAGCAGACCCCATGGCGCGATGGACTTGGCCGCATGCACACCAATACGTTGCGGCGATGCCGCGAATGATCCGGGCGTTCGGGAACAGCGCGTTCTCTAACGGGACTGCGTTTTGCACTGACGGCTACGCCGGAACGGCGCTGTGGCTACCACCCGACGTGCATTCCGACGAGGAAGGGCTTGGTGCGGTGCTCGAGAGCACAGTTGCGCGCTCTCTTGCTCCCGAAACAACGGCCATATTCGAGCAAATGGCCACGTTCCACCCGACCGAACCACACTGGTACCTGCCCCTGATCGGCGTAGACCCGGCGCATCAAGGCGAAGGTCACGGTGACGCCTTGATGGCGTACGCACTCGCTCGGTGCGATCTCGATCACGCGCCAGCCTATTTGGAATCCTCGAACCCGCGCAACATACCGTTCTACCGACGCTACGGCTTCGAACCGCTCGGCGCGATCCAGGTCGGTTCATCGCCGACGCTCGCCCCGATGCTGCGGCGGGCGCGCTGAGCTTCAATTTTGAATCGCACAGTTTTGTCCCAGGGCGTCCTGCACGGCTCAGCGGCGAAACAAAGATGGAGCGGGGCCGGCCAGGCCGTTTGCCGGCGGGCACTTAATCGGTTCACGGGCATTGTCTGCTTTATAAGTCAGACAATGCAGCTTTTACGACCCGATATGAGGGCGCATAATTGTAGTTAAAAGGTCTCTACCCGGATTTCTGGCAGGATAGTTGCCAAATCAACCCTCAGAGATTCGAACTTTTTCACCACTGAACGCCGTCATTTTCTACGCTTCTCCACGCACTGGCGTGTGTTCGATGGCTCTAGCGTGTGTACTATGGAGGGCAATCGGCGGTATTTGGCGCGCCGCGCCGGGCGATGATGAGAACTATGTCTACGCCAAAGCCCTGCTTTAGGCCAGATCGCACCCACAGCGTGTGTGCCGCTGAATCAGCCGAACTCCCCAAGAGCGCAACGCGCTCGGGAAAGATGTAAACTCTATGCGCTGGCTGGAATGCTTGATGCGACTCCAATAGGGAAACTGCAGTTCATTGCTCGGGATTTGTCGAGGATAACCCATCAGCGACATGCACTGTCTAGAGTGCTATGTGAGAGAATAGTCAAAGCCTTCGGTCAAATGCCGCCAAACCGGACCTTTTCGATGATCGAGCTAGGAAAGCATCATGAACGACTTTTACATTGGCCAGAAAGTTGTATGCATCGACGACAAATTTAAAAACGTCAGCATTGACCAGATAATCCGAAAGGGCGAAATCTATACCGTCCGGTGGATCGGCTTGTATCAGCATTACGTTGATGGTGAATTCGTAGGTATAAAGCTTGAAGAAATACATCGCGGCAATGATGATGGACCTGAAGGCTATTGTGCCGCTGACATGCCTTATCGAGCAACTCGCTTCCGTCCGCTGGTCAAAGACAAGATCGGGATGCTGCGGGGCTTACTTAACCCCAGCCCGGATGCACCAGCAGACTCGAAGAAGAAAACCCCGGCAAGGAAGGATGTGAAGGTATGAATGCATTTGAGATTGCCGAACTGTTTATCCACACCGCTTATGTCAATATGCGGCTATCCGCATCATCAAGACCGCTAGAGCCGGGATCGACAGAATTTTAGTGGGGGTCTGGGTTCGATGTTCCTCAAGGCGACAGATCCCAGCGTCAGATTTATTTGCCTGCGCCTTGGCCGGCCTGTTGCGATTGCTTTCTCGCCGGCCGGTCGGGCTGGAAATTGCGGGGGAGAGTTGTTCCCGAATCCGCAACCTCCGGAAGTCTTCGGCGAGCTGCATATCTTTGAGCGATAATTGCGCACGTCATCAACTGGATCTGGTGGAACAGCATGAGCGGCAGGACGATCGTGCCGAGGGGTTGACCAGCAAAGATCACGTTTGCTATCGGCACGCCACTTGCGAGACTTTTCTTGGAGCCGCAGAAGGTGATCGAAATCTCGTCTTCCTTGCCAAATCCCAGCAGACGGCTGCCAAACATTGTCAGGCACAGGACGAAGAACAGGAGCCCCGCGTCCACCGCCAGGACGACCACGACGTCAGCGACGTAGAAGCTGGTCCAGATGCCGTCCACGACGGCGTGGCTGAAAGCAAGATAGACTACCATCAGAATAGAACCGCGATCGATCGGTGCCAGGAGTTTCTTCCTGGCCCGGATCCAATCGCCGAGCCACGGCTGCAGAGCCAGACCCGCGATGAATGGCACCAGCAACTGAAGCAGTATCTTGAACAGCGCATCCAGGGAGAAGCCCCCATGACCGTTTACAGCAAACAGCAGGCCGACAAGCAATGGTGTCAGGAACATGCCTAGGATGTTCGAAACCGTTGCCGCACAGATGGCCGCAGAGACGTTGCCGCCCGCCATCGACGTGAAGGCGATCGACGATTGCACGGTTGACGGGAGGAGGCAGAGAAAGAGGATGCCGAAATAGAGCGGTCGGGGCAAAACGGTTTCCGGAAGCAGGCCTACGGCCATGCCGAGCAGGGGGAAAATGGCGAAGGTCACCGTCAGGATCACCAGATGCAGCCTCCAGTGAAGGAGGCCTGCAATAGCCACATCGCGTGAAAGCCTCGCGCCGTGCAGGAAGAAAAGGAGACCGATGGCGATGTCAGCTGCGATCGAAAAGCCGTTTGCGTAGGTTCCCCGTGCGGGAAAAAGCGATGCAATGATGACGACGCAAATCAGCATCAGGGTCATGGTGTCAGGAAGAAAGCGGCGCATATTGGTCTCGATCTGTCGGTACTAGCCGTTTGATTGAACGCTGAACGGCCGCCGCCATCGGACATCGGCTGTTCGGGTGACATCGGGCCCTCAAAAGCCTAGTGCCATGCCGTCCTTGCGGCTGTCCGATCCGCCTTCAAGCAGGCTCTCGCCGATGTGGATCGCCTGGCTGCCACCTATGGGGCTGTTTGCTATCTTCAGGACGTGACCGCGAGCAGCCAGATCCTGGCGCGTTTCGGCACCGATACTGGGCTCCAGTTCCAGCTCTCCGGAAAAGGCGAAGCTGCGCGGCTCGTCCATCGCGGCCTGGAGATCCAATTCGCGATCGATCACCGCCGACAGAAAGGCGGCGTGTCCGGCCGCCTGATAATGGCCGCCCATGACGCCAAAGGGCATCACCACACGGCCTGCCTGCGTCACCATTCCGGGAATGATCGTGTGCATGGGCCGTTTGCGCGGGCCGATGGCATTGGGATGCCCCTCGATCAGACGGAACGAGGCGCCGCGGCTGTGGAACAGCACGCCGGTCGCCGGGTCGAGCCTTGTCGAACCGAAACCGTGGAAGATCGAGTTGATGAAGGAAAGCGCATTGCCCTCCGCATCGACCACGCAGAGATAGATCGTGTCCTTGTGCTCCGGTTCATCCCAGAGAACGGGCGGCCGGGCGTGCTTCATGTCGATCCGGGAGCGCAGTGTTGCCACCACCTCCTCGGACAGCAGCCTATCGGCGACGTCGGGGCAGTTGTCGGCATCGGCGATCAGCGCATCGCGATGGTGATAGGCGAGCTTCGTCGCCTCCGCGTGAAGGTGAATGCGATCAGCCTCGCTTGCCCCCGCCAGATCGAAACCGTCGAGGATTCGCAGGATCAGAAGTGCTGCCAGCCCCTGACCGTTCGGCGGGCATTCGTGGATGTCATAACCGCGATAGCGCGCGGAGATCGGCATAACCCAGTTCGCGCCATCCCTGCCGGCGGCGAAATCCTCGACCGTATGCAGGCCTCCGAGCGATCGCAGATGAGAAACCATCCTGACTGCCACCTCACCTTCGTAAAAAGCGGACGCCCCCTTCGCGGCAATGTCCTCCAGCCGGTCGGCCAGCAGTGGCTGTGCATGGCGCGCGCCGGCTTCAGGCGCATTTCCACCCTTTAGGAACAGCGCCGCCGCATGTGCATCCCCCGCGACAATCGCGGCGTTGTTCGCCCAGTCCATGGCGACGCGCGGCGTGACGGGATAGCCGTCGCGCGCATAGCCGATTGCGCGTCGGAAAAGCCTCGCCATCGGCATCGATCCGTGATCGCTGTGCAGCCGGCACCACGCCGAAATCGCGCCCGGCACGGTCACAGCATGTGGGCTCGTCTGCGGAATTTCGCTAGTCAGGCCGGCGTCCCGGAGCGCCGCCACCGTCGCTGCGGCAGGTGCGCGGCCTGAACCGTTCAACGCTTTGACCGCGCCGCCTGCCGGAGCATAAAGGGCGAAGCAGTCGCCGCCGATACCCGTCATCAGCGGATCGACGACGCATTGCACGGCCACGGCCGCGATTGCAGCATCCACGGCGTTGCCTCCGGCCTGGAGCACTTCAAGACCGGCGGCCGTGGACAGCGGATGTGAGGTGGCTATCATCGCCCGGGGCGCATAGGCGGAGGGACGGCGGGCGGAAAAAAAATCAAACTTCGACATGCTGGGCCTTTGAGACGTCTGAGGATGGTAGTGGATGAAAGCAGGCGGCTGCCCGGTCCGGGGCATGCCGCATCAGGGCGGGGTCGGCTGTCAGACAATTGGACTGTGCGAAGGCGCAGCGCCCGGCGAAACGACACCCCATAGGCAGATCGAGCGGGCTTGGTATCTCGCCCGGTAACGGATCGGTGATGGGTTGGAAGAATTCCGGCGCGGCACGGCGCAGTGCAAGGGAATAGGGGTGGGCCGGCGCTTCGAGAACGGCATTTGTCGGCCCGGTTTCTACAATCCGGCCCAGATACATGACCGCGATCTCCTCGCACAGATAGCTTGCCACGCCAAGGTCGTGGGTGATGAAAACGAGCGTGAGCCCCATCTCGCGCTGGAGACGTCGCAGAAGATTCAGAAGCTGTGCCTGCGTCGATACGTCGAGCCCCGAGACCGCCTCGTCCGCCACGAGCACCGACGGATTGGACGCCAGCGCCCGCGCAATCGCTACCCGGCGGACCTGCCCTCCGGACAAGGCCGCCGGATAGCGGTTCGCGATTTCGGCGGCAAGACCCACACGGGAAAGTAGCGACGCGACACGTTCCGGTATCTCGCTTTCGCCACAAACATTGAAATGGCGTACCGGCTCGGAAATCAGCGCTCTGACGGTCATGCGCGGGTTCAGCGAACCGCGGGCATCCTGATAGACCATCGCCATTTCGCGGGCGAAGCCGATCCCGTCCGCGCGCACACTGGTCACGGGCCGGCCCCGATAGAGGGCAAGCCCCTGGGTGGGTTCAGTCAGGCCGAGAAGTACCCGCAGCAGCGTCGATTTGCCCGAACCGCTTTCGCCCACCAGCGCGATGCTGACGCCACGCCGTATCCGCAGCCGCACGCCGTCCAGCGCCGCCAGCCCCTGTTTCCGGCGTTTGAGGAATCCCTCCTGGCGCGTCACCTGATAGATTTTCTCTACGTCGAGAAGCTCGAACAGCGGTTGATCGTCCGCCATCGCGTTCACTCCGGATGCCAGCACGCCAGTGCCCTCCCTTCGATCTCGGTAAGAGGCGGACGCTCGCTTGCGCATCTGGCCGTCGCGCTCGGGCAGCGGGTAGAGAAACGGCAACCCGCCGGCATGGAGTCATAACCGGGCACGCCGCCTTCGGGCGGATACAGTTCCTTCGCTCCAATTTCGAGAACGCAGGATTTCAGAAGCCGCGTGTAGGGATGCATGGGATGCTCCAGTACGACGTCGCAAGGCCCCGATTCCATCACCTGCCCTGCATAAAGCACGACGATCCGGTCGCAGCACTGGCTGGCCAGCGCCAGATCGTGCAACACAAAGATGCAACTCGCCCCCCGCGCGCGCGTCTGGTCCAAAATGAGTCGGACGATCTGTGCCTGAATGGTTACGTCAAGCGCCGACGTCGGTTCGTCGGCGAACAGGAGATCGGGATTGCAGGCCAGCGCTATCGCCACCATCACCCTTTGTTGCATGCCGCCTGACAATTGATGCGGATAGGCCGACAGCCGCGCTGCCGCATCATTGATGCCGACGCTTTCCAAAAGCTCCTCCGCGCGGTGCCGGGCAGCGACCCGCGACAGGCCAAAATTGCGGCGGAGCACTGAAGCGAGCTGGCTGCCCACTGTGTAACAGGGGTTGAGCGCGGAACCGGCATCCTGAAACACCATCGAAAGTCGCCGGCCACGCAGCTTCGACCAACCCTTTTCATCGAGTGCGATGAGATCTGCCACATCATCGAAACTGGCCCGGCCTTCGATACGGACCTCTCCGGAGGCTGTCAGGCCCAGGAGCGCCATGGCGATCGTCGATTTTCCGGCGCCACTTTCGCCGACCAGAGCCAATGTTTCGCCCCGGCCGAGTGTCAGGGATACGTCGTCGAGAATGCGCTTTGTACCGCGATGCAGGCTGAGACCTTGCACATGGAGAAGGGGCGCATTCATCGGCTCATCCTCAGCTTGGGATCGAATTCCTCTCGTACGCCGTCGCCGACGATGGATAGCGCAATCAGCAGCAATGCCAGCGCAAGTCCTGGCATACCCGACATCCAGGCGGCGAAGCTGACGAACCCACGACCTTCTGCGATCATGAGGCCCCAGTCGGGAGTGGGAGGCGTGACCCCTATACCGAGGAAGGAAAGGGAGGAAGAGACGAGGATGGCCTCCGAGACGCGGATCGTCACCTGCACGAAAAGCGGAAAGATCACATTCGGTAGGATATGACGCCGGATCACGGTCATGCGCGGAATACTCATTAATTCCGCTGCCTCGACGAAGAGCTGGGCCTTGACCTGCAACACATCTGACCTGATGGTGCGCGCGAATGGACCGATCAGCGACAGGCTGACAGCGATGATGACCTTGTCGACGCCGGGTCCAAGTATCGCGATGAAAGCCACGGCGAGGATGAGCGAGGGAAGTGCGAGGATCGAGTCGATCACCCGCATCAGCACCCATTCCGTCCCGCCGGTTGCGAGGCCAGCTGCAACACCCAGCACAAGACCACCGGCAGCGCCCATGGCCACCGAAACGATGCCAATCAACAGGGCGTAGCGCGCACCATATATAATGCGGCTGAGGATATCCTGTCCATAGCTGTCCGTTCCAAGGAGATGTACGCTGTCCGGCGGTGCCATCATCGCGTCTATCGATTGAGCTGTGGGGTCATAGGGAGCAAGCTGCGGCGCGAAGATCGCGCACAGCACGAAGCTCAACGTTACCAAAAGCGCCAGCGTGAAGAAGGGCCTGCGCACGAACATGCTCTTCGGGCGACCCGGCCGGGCGGGAGCGGCCGGAAGTGCCCTGTCAGCGACAGTTGTATCGGTGGATGTCATCAGCGCGGCCTCAATCTCGGATCAAGCAGGGGATAGGAAAGATCAACGATGAGATTCACGAGGATGAAGAGTATCGCCGTCAGCATCACCCCCGCCTGGACCAGGGTGTATTCGCGGCCAAGCACCGCGTCGGTCAGCATCTGGCCGATTCCCGGCAGCGAGAAGACCGTTTCGGTCAGCACCGCTCCTTGAAGAATGCCACCAAGTTGCAGGCCGATCATCGTCACCACCGGCATGGCTATGTTGCGAACTCCGTGGATCCAGACGACTCGCCAAGCAGGTTCGCCCCGTGCACGGGCGGCGACGATGTAGGGCTGGTCCAGCACCTCGACCAGCGAAGCGCGTGTGACCCGCACGATCATTCCAATGAAATAGGTCGACAGCGTCAGCGCCGGGAGCGCTATGTGATACATGCCGTTCCAGAACTCGTCCCAAGGCGCGACGAAACCCATGACAGGAAACGCGCCGGCCTTGACCGCCAGCAACCAGATCAGGACGATGCCCAGAAAGAATGAGGGGAACGCCGTTCCGGTCAGGGCAAAGACCGCAATGCCGGCGTCCCAGATTGAATCCCGCTTGACCGCCGAAAGGACCCCCAAGGGAACACCCACCGCGATCGCGAGAAGGATGGAGCAGACTGTCAGCGTCAGCGTGACGGGCAGCGCCTCATATACGACGAACTGAAAGATGTCGGCGCGGGCGACATAGGACGTGCCCCAGTCACCGGCGACAAAATCCCTGAGCCAGGTCAGGTATTGCACGACAACCGGCTGGTCGAGGCCGAGTTCACGCTGTAGCGTGTCGTAACTCTCCTGTGAGAATTCGGCACCCAGCATCAGCATAACCGGATCTCCCGGCGCCAGCTTCAGCAGGCTGAAACTGGCCACCGAGACGATCAGCAGGACGACCGCGCTCTGAACAATCTTACCGAAGGACTGCGAAATCATCAGCCCAGGCTCACACCGTGAAGGTTCATGAGGTCACAGGGAATATAGTTGAAGCCCTGCACTTTTTTCGAGAACACCTTGTAGATTGGCATATGCGCCAGCATCGCGACCGGCGCTTCATCCATCACAATATCCTCTGCCTTATGGTACAGGCTGGCACGAGCTGGCACGTCGATTACTGTCTGCGCCTTGGTGCACAACTGGTCGAACTCGGGATTGGACCAGCCCCAGTAGTTCCACGAACCGCCGGACTTGAATTCCGGGAACATCGTCTCCTCGGGATCGAGATCGGCCACCCAGTCGAAGTCGAGCATCTGGAACGTTCCATCCTTCATGCGCTGTACCCAGGCAGCAGGCTCCAGGAGTTCGAGCTTTACCTTGATGCCGATTTCGGCAAGCATCGGCGCGATCGTCTGAGCGACACGCGTGCCGACCGGGCCGCGCTCGGCCATGATATAGGTAACCTCGATCTCGTCTTGGTTGGCGGCTTTTGCGCGGACTTCCTGGCCCTGGCAAGATCGAAACGATGGCCGCGGTCCGTATTGGCAATGTTTGGATCGTAATAGCCGGTCATCGGCGGAGAAATCGGACTGTAGGCCTGCTGGGCCAGCCCGAAATAGGCCTGTTTCAGCAGCGCTTCGCGATCGATTGCGAAGGCCACAGCGCGACGTAGGTTAACATCGTTGAAAGGCTCCGACCTGTTGTTCATGCCGACATAGGTGTAGTTGCCCTCAATCTCTCCATAAAGCGTGACATTCGGAATGTTCTTGACCTGGGCAACCAGTTGCATAGGGCAATCGGTCATGCCGTCGATCTGGCCGGAGACGAGTGCAGCGACAGCTGTACTCGGGTCGTCGATCAAGACAAAGGAGGCGCGCTGCAACTTCGGCATGCCGGGCTCAAAATAATCCGGGTTAGCCTCCATCTCGATCGCGTCGTTGTTGCGCCAGCTTACGAATTTGAACGGACCGGTGCCGACGGGATTGCGGCCATAATCCATACCGTATTTCGCGACCGCCGTCGGGCTGACGATGGTGCCGGCGCGTCCCGTCGACCCGGTCAGCGCGACCGGCAGGAAAGCATAGGGCTCGGAAAAATGTAGACGAACGGTCAGCGGATCGATGATCTCGACCTCATTCAGCAACGCCAGCTTCCACGCATGGGGCGAGGCCGGCGTGCCGGACTTCACCCGCATCAGCGAGAACTTTACCGCTTCTGCGTCGCAGGGTGTGCCATCGTGGAATTTCACACCTGCATGCAGCTTGAAAAGGTGAGTCCGGTCGTCTTCGAGCTTCCATGTCTCGGCAAGGTCAGGCTCAAAACGCACCACCTTTCCGTCATAGGTCACCTTCAGAAGGCCGTTGTGGATATTGTTGATGATCTGCACCGCAGAAAGGAAGAAGGTGAAGTGTGGATCAAGCGTGTCGATATGCTTTATCGCTGCAATGCGGATATGGCCGTTTTGCTTGGCGTACGCCAAATCCGGCATCATGCTGGCGGCTCCTGTCGTCAGGATTCCCGCACCGATCCCCTTAAGAAGGGTACGGCGTCCGATCTGTGCGGAAATGCGTTTTTCGAGAATTTTGCGATGATCAATGCGTGCAGGCAGTTCATTCGTCATTTCTGGACAGCTCCTGTTGTTTCTGCCTCCTCCCGAGGTGAAACTGATCACGTGGAACGTGATGGAGATGTCGGCTCTTCTCTTCTGCCCCGCCCGTTGGTGGGTCTATGGGCATTCCCCTTTTGCCGATCGCCTAATGTGGACTGTACGAACGATATGTATACATTTGCAAGCATAAAATGTTCTGCTAGAGAAAAAAACATGCAAACAACCGAACGCTGGGCCGATCATATCCATTCGGCCCTTATCCAAAAAATTGTTTCCGGCGAGCTGAAACCCGGCGACCTGCTGAATGAGCTGCCGCTGGCCGATGAATTTAGCGTATCACGCACACCCGTGCGCGAGGCATTGCAGCGGCTGAGCGCCGACGGACTGGCGGAACGGGGTAGCCGGCGGGCGTTCGTCGTGAGGCAAATGGACATGGGCGCAATGCAGGATCTGTTCGAGGCGGTCGGCGAGCTGGAAGGACTGGTCGCGCGCATGGCGTCGCTTAGGATGACAGAACTGGAACGTCAGGCGCTCGTGCGGATCGTGACCGAAGGCGAGAGCGACAATATCGACTATGCCCTGACCAATGTCCGCTTCCACGATGCCATTCATACCGGAGCACATAATCAGGTTCTGTCGGCGACGCTGAAGAACCTCAATCTGCGGACGCTGCCCTGGCGCGTTGCGCAACTTCGCGCCCGCATGACCCGGGTGCAAAGTTCGCGCATCGAGCATCGAGCCATCATGGAAGCGATCCTCATCCATGACGGAGAGGGGGCGGCACGACGGATGCGCGCCCATATGGCTGCTTCCTTCATGGGACTGGTCGAGATTGCCGGCAAAACCGGCAGCGTCTCGTAAACGGTGGCGTTGACTGGATCGGGCCGCGGGTGGATCCGTGAAGTTGCGCCAGCCATCAGTGCAGCTTCGGCATCATAACCTTGACTTTTATATTGGCGTGGCTGTTGCTTCGAAGACGCCGTTACGCAGCCTTGGTGTGGGTCAGCATGAGCAGACCATTGGCGATGCTGCTGGCAAACCTGCGTCATCGCAGACACTAGAGTGCGGTCGTGACAACTATCCGACCCTTGTTGATGCCAAATCTGCCGTACCGGCCCACGCCTTCGAACCTTCGTCCCGATTTGGTCGCTCGGCTCGTTTCATTCCATGGGGAATTGCACATCCATGGTTGTCATACTTATCCATAAAACGGGATAATGTTATCCATTCCGCCTCCGTAGAGCGATGAAATTTTAGCGGCTAGAATGCTCATTGTTCGGTCACCCGTTCCAGAGCCGCATCCGTATCGAAACCAGATGCCGCAGCGCAATTTGACTGCAACGGCGAGAACTCGTCCGGCAGGACGCTTGGCTGCGCAGTAATGCTAGTCGTAGAAGAAGGAACTGATCACAATGTCCACAATTAACCAGCCGCTGATCGCGATTGTAGGTGCAACTAGTAAACAAGGTCGCAGCGTTGCCACGGCACTTCTGGAAAGTCGGCGCTTCCGTGTTCGGGCTCTCACCCGGAAGAAGGACTCTCCGGCAGCTCGGCAGCTCGAAGCGCTTGGAGCAGAAATCGTAACGGTGCCACCCGAACTCGGCCATCAAAGGGAACTTGTCGCAGCGTTGAAGGGCGCGGATGGCACATTCCTGATGACGCCTCCCATCGCGCCGCCGGAGACGATCGAAGCGCCTTTAGGCCGGCAGCTAGCCGATGCTGCCGTTGATGCTGGCGTTGGACATATCGTTTTCAGCACCCTTGAAAATGTCGACAAGGTCTCTAAAGGGATGAAATATGCGCCGCACTTCACCGACAAGGCGCATGTTGCAGATTATATTCGTGGCCTTACTGTCTCCCATTCCTTTATCATGCTGGCATTCTTTTACACAAATCTGCTGGAATATTATGTGCCGCGCTTTGAGGGCGATACCCTCCTGCTGCCGATCTACCTTCCTGAAGATTTCCGCGCACCTTTCGTTGATCCACTGACCGCGACCGGGCCGGTTGTTCTTGAGATATTCTCGAACCCCGCACTCTACAACGGAAAAACTCTTCCGATCGTTGGCGATGTCATCTCACCGCGCGAAATGGTCGAAGTTTTCCAGCGGGTGACCGGCATTAAGGCGGAGTATCGAAACGCTTTTACGCGAGATGGCCTGTTGCACTATTTTCCGGAGTTTGCCGCTAATGAGCTGCTTGTCCGGGAACTTCTGGGAATGGTCGAATATACGGTCGAATACGGTTATTATGGCAAAGAGCACGATCTGGATTGGAGCCGCCGCCAGAACCCCGACACACTCAATTGGGAGGTATATCTGCGCTCGACGGGATGGCGCGGCGATAAGCGATCCTTCGGACTCTGAGAGCTCGGCAAGCTCAATCAAGACGCGCCAATACCAGGCAGTTTTGAAAGTTCGGCCACGAGAAAATCAATGAGAAGCCGTACGCGGGCGATACCCGCGCGCTCAGGTACGATAAGCAGGCTCAAGGGAACGCTGGACAGGAGATAGCCGCCAAGAAGGACTTCGAGCTCGCCGTTATCCAGGAGATCGTGTACCAGCCAAAGGTGGGCGGGGCCGATGCCGCGTCCGGCGGCGAAGGCGGCACGGGCGGCAAGTCCGTGGTCGACACGCAATGTCCCGCTGACCGGCACCATCAGGCTGGTCCCATCGGCGGCTGAGAAAACAATCCGGTCGCTTCCCGCTACATTGGACATTATGACGCTTTCGTGCTGTGACAAATCGGTCGGATGCTCCGGCCATCCATGAGCGGACAGATAATCGGGTGAGCCCACCAGCACGCGACGACTTTCGCCGATAGCATGAAGCTTGATCGAGCTATCAGCTATGGGGCCAAGTCGCAGTGCTACGTCCACACCTTCGCGGATAAGGTCAATTCGCTCGTCAGTGAGATTGAGGTCGACCCTAATATCCGGGTGCTCGTCCTGAAATTTGAAAATAAGGCCCGTGACGTGCATAATTCCGAGCGCTGCTGTGCAGGAAAGCCGAATGGCTCCTGCGGGAGCCTGTCGCGCATTTCGGGCTTCTTCGGCGGACTGTTCGACTAGGCGCAGGATTTGAAGGCAATTTGCATAGTAGCGACTACCTTCGTCTGTGAGCATGACGCGGCGCGTGGTGCGGCTAAGAAGAGGCACGCCAAGAGCCTCCTCAAGTTCATTGATATGCCGTGTCACTGTCGATTGACCGACTCCAAGTTCCCGTGCGACTGTCGACAGATTGCCGCGTTCGGCAACGCGGACAAAGGTCCGCATTCTTTCAAGAGAGAAGCCTTCTCTATTCATTTTCCAGCACAATCATACTCATTATCTTCATATGAAGAACTATCGGCCGCCCCGGACGAGTGACTAGTACTATGAGAAGTCCATCCGTTGCCTGCCGTACATCATCGCCTATGAGATACGGCAGATAGCGGGCCGGGATAATAGTCATATTGCACGTGATCCACACAAGCCGAGATTGGCAAGATGAGGAATGGCAACAGTAGGTTCCAAAAAAGTCACCACCGGACAGCGACGGGCACTTGCACGATCCACTCTTGCAGAGCGACTGGCATCAAACGGTTCTGTAGTCGCCCAAACAGCCGCTGATCGAAGCGCTGCTTGCTTATGACCACTTTCTTTCGCCATGCGCCCTCGTGCCGGTATTCCACTTTTGTCAGCACGCGATCTGAGGCCGGATTTCCCTCCTCTGTCCAAGGAAGGTTCTAGTTCCTCATCTGCGGCAGTACGATACCAGGATTGTTCAGCATGCCTATCATCTGTTCTTCTGGGATCGTGCCCTCTATCCAATTGTTCAACTGCTCGATCGTAAGCGGCTGAGGATAATAGCCCCGCTCGTCACCCCGTGATTCCATGAGGTATCCGTCGTCCTCAGATTGAAGATCGACGATCAGGCCTTTCGAGGCTTCGGACAGCTCTTTAAGCATGTCATTGGGCAACGCCTCCTCATTGTATAGAATATAGTCGAAGAACTCCTGCTTCTCTTCAGGCGTGTCATAACCGCGATACTCGGCCAGTTGTTCCAGGAGCGGGAAGAGCGGCCGACCGACCGCCTCATCGGAAGCACCGAAATCGTCTCTGCCTTCTGCCAGGATCGCCGCGCGCTCTTCGTTCACGGGCGGTTCCAGATTGGCCAGAATGGACTTCATGTCTGCTTCGAAGTAGGTGCGCTGGTTCTCATTTGATTTCCACTGCAAGATTGCTGCGCCGCCCAGCCAAACCGCCGCTGAAATCCACCCCAATGGCCCTGCCCAGGAGGATCCGGCAAATATCGCAATGGCATGAGCCGTGCTAACAGCACCCATGGAGGTCCAAACGACACCGCCCAGCGTGTTGCCGTTGGAAAATTCGGTGCCAGCGGTCCAGAAGGCGATCGGGCTCGTCACCGCCGCAATCGTATGTCCGAGAACCCTGACAGCGCCAGGACCATTCACGAATCCGGTGCGGGTAAATCGGTCAAGGCGTCCGCCCTGATTGAAGATGCTACCCATTCCCGTTGATGGTCTGACGTGCCTGCCCTGTGGTATGAAGAAGTTCTGGACACCGGCTGCCGCCACGCGCGACATATCTACCCCGGCCAAGGCGCCGAAGACCATCGCCCAGGCTTTGTCATCGAGACGATCGGAAGTTATGAATTCGTTGGCGCCCCAGATGTTCAGGGCACCGCTGATGGAGCTGAATGGAATCGCTGCGGCTCGCTGGCCACGCAGACCTTCTTGTGGTGCGAAATTTTGGCCGCCTGTCGCCGTATTCCAGCGACTGGTGATGTTTTCCGCAATGGGCGATGGATTTACCAATGCCGTTGAAATCTGCAGGCTCGAATTCTTGATTTCGCGCGAGAGAAAACCGCCGCTCGGACCATTGGGCTGGCCAGTCTCCAACGCCTCAAGTGTCATCAGGAGCGCCGCGCCGTGGACGGGTTGATCGCGCAAGGCCTCAAGGGCCTCCTCGCGGCTATTGCCCTCCAGACTATCCAGAACCTCCCGCACCGGTCCTGGTAGTTCCGCCATTCCCGGAGGCAGTTCGATAATGTCGGAATCCGGATTTTCGAGCTGGTCTTCTATTTTTTCATAGACATCCAGAGCATCGCCGAAGACGGTGTTAAACTCCTGGTCGGAGACATTCTCGTAGAGGGAAACATACTCCTGAAACAGTTCGGAATTTTCGAGCGTGGTCTCGACCTGCTCCAGCGTCAAAGCGGGAAGCGGCTCCTGTGGCATGCCCAGGCCGGACGCCCCAATCATCGAGATTGAGTTTTCGTCGCCCTCGTCGCCGAGAAGCGTTGTTTTCAGGTCTCCGTGCTCGCCGGTCAAACGCTCGTAGCCATCGAGGCCAGTTCCCTCAAGGTTGCGCAATGACTCCGGCAAGGCTTCCAAGGCCGCGTTCGTTGCAACCGCGCCGGCGAAAAGACGCTCAAAATCCCTGACGGTTTCAGGGTTTTCCTCAAGGTTGCCCTGTTCGGTGGCCTCGATCGCTTGCTGACGGTTCTCCTCGGGAACAAGCCCTCCCAGATGGCTTCCTGCATACTGGGGATCACCGAAGAGGCGAACATAATCTTGTGTGGTCTGGTCCGCGTCTTGCCTCAGTTTGTTGACGCCGACGGAGACCATATGCAGCATGGTGTCGGCTGCTCCTTCCCAGCCTTTTTTCGCGTATTGGTCGGCCATGGCGATCGCCAGGGTCGCCCCGTCTCCGTTGCCGATGCTTTCTGCAATCCCCCATCGCAGCATCCGGTCACCAGCCGTTCCCGCTTCAGGGTTTAGATCGCCGCTATCTGCCTCTACCAACAGTTCTGCCAGGCGAGAGACGCCTTCGGGAATCTGCATCCGCCCGTTTTCATCAAGTTCCGCAGATGCGCTGGCCTGGGTGGCAACTACGCTCAAATCGCTGAGCAGCTCTGCTTCTTCGTCGGAGATTGTGCCATCCCCATCCGCTGAAGTCTCCTGCAGCGGATACACTATCTCGGCCAGCCGCGAGGTCGGCGGACTGTCCTCGCCTTCATAGGTTCCGGTCGGCGGCATCTTCGATAGCTCGACTAGGATCTTGTCGGCCCGATCGGCGGGAACACCCAACAATTGAAGTTCGAGCGATTCGCCATCGGTGATCCTCTCGGCAACATCGGTGACCCTCACCTGATGCTGTGCAGCCCCCAGCGCGTCGAGGTAGCCCTGATCCACCTTCAGCGTTTCAGCATCGATCGGGCCGTAAAAGGCCAGCTCCGCTATGAGGTCGTTCACAACCTGATCGCTGTCGAAATCGGACGAGGTCGGATAGGGCGGGTTGATCCTTTGGCGCAAGACGTCCTCCAGATCCTCCTGGAAAGCGCTCCAGTCTCCGCTCTCAACCGCGGCCGCCCCGCTTTCCCGCAGGCTCGAAAACAGCCCGTTCATGTTCATTCTGAATGACTCTGCCCGGGAGCCGATCAGATCCGACAATCCCTCGGTTTGCGGCAGAATGGCTTGCAAATGGTCTCTGATCCCATTCAGCTCAGCTTCGAATGCTTCACCGTCCATTATGCCGGCGGCGGAGATGAGTTCAGCGTCCACAAGCCCTTGCAGCTCCGTTTTCTGGGCGTTCGATAAATCGCCGATGGAGCCCACCTCGTCGAGAATCTCGAACATTCCATGGATATCCTGCATGCGCTCATCGCTGAGGACCGTGATTACATGCGTTTCCGGCAGGCCGTCAGGATCCGAGCGCATTTCCGGATTGATTTGTGTCAAAAGCTCCGCATATTGCTCGGCATAATCCTTGTCGGGGTCGAAACCGAGCCTTTCCGCCACGTCCGGGTCGAGGCTCTGGTCGTAACCGAGTTGCCGCGCGATCTCGATGAGCGAATCGTTCTCCTGTGCCTTGTAGGTGATTTGTCCCATGGGGCTGTCATTTGCGGGATTGCTGCCGTCGAGCTCGGTTCTCGGTTCCTGCGTCGGAGCGACGTTATAGACCGGTGCCACATTGAGCGGCTCATTTCCGTTCCTCAGCGGCGAATGATAAGCGAAGACAAAAGGTGCGCTCTGATAATGGTCAAACCCGTTGGTGTGGATGGCATTTTCGGCGGTTGGTCGATCATTCCCGGCAGAACCAGTTGAATTATTCGCCGATGCTGCTTCGGATTTCCTTGAACGATTTTGCTCAACGATCCTATTCCAGATGATGGATGAATTCTGATCCTTGTTAACAAGCGGCGTCCATTTGTTATTAATTCTGGTAATCGCAGGCATTGTTTCCCCTCGCAATACTACCCGACCAACATCACCGCTTCATCGATGTAATAACCAACTCTCCGCGAGCTGGTCATCCATTGAGTCCAAATGACAGAATTAAGTACTTCCGACGATTGTGCACAACACAATAAATTTCCGTTTGTAATATTTCGGAGGAACCGCGGGCGCTGGGCCTGAATACGCAATTGCCGACAACTGGACCATGCGCGGTGAGTATAGATATGCCGATTTTGGTGATCAGGACTTCAGTTGTGACGGCGCGGACTACAATGTCGACCTGTAATCTCATGCTGTAAAGCTGGGCATCAGTTATAAGTTTTAGCCTTGCCATAGCATGAGGCTTGGTGGTGCCTCATGCTATTGTTGCAACGATAAGGCGGGCGTGACGACCGATTTTGCACGTGCAGTTGCTCACCTTCTAACCTTTGGACGTGCTGCAAACGCATATTCGTTTCGTCCCGATTGTGCAAAGAAAGGCTCGTCTTTAAACTCAGTGATATGGTTGCCAGCGACCCGAGAGTGAGCACTTGTTGCGCATCATGCCCTCAGATCGAATGCTCTTAAATCGGCTGTTTTCGTTCCGGGCGTAGCTCGAACGGCGAGATCACTCGCAACTGGATATCTGGTTCACCCAATGCGCTGTCACTGAGTGGTAGTGATTCAACGACTGCAAGTGCGGGGTGTTCGCGTGGAAGTCCCCATTTCGGGTATGACACATGCGCGCCCAACTCGGCTTCTCAATCGGCCGCTACACCGTCGAGTTCTGCCATCACCTCGGCCGACAGAACAATCTCGGCGGCGGCAAGATTTTCCCCAAGGTGGGCGCGCGACGATGTTCCCGGGATAAGCAGAATGTTCGGAGATCTTTTGAGAAGCCATGCAAGCGCCACCTGCATCGGCGTCGCCCCAAGTCGGGCTGCGACATCAGACAGCGTTGATGACTGCAGTGGTGAAAATCCACCAAGAGGGAAGAACGGCACATAGGCCGTGCCGTTCGCGGCAAGCCGATCAATCAGAGCGTCATCCGTGCGATTAGCTAGATTGTATTGGTTCTGCACGCAGACGATGTCGGTGATCTTCCTGCCGTCCTCAATCTGTTTGGCAGTCACATTCGACAGACCTATATGCTTGATCAACCCCTGTCGCTGCAGGTCGGCCAAAGCCGAAAGTGGTTTATCAAGGGAACCCTCGGCAGGTCCATGAACGTCGAACATGGCACGCAGGTTGACGACTTCGATCACGTCAAGCCCAAGGTTCTTGAGATTGTCATGGACCGCCTTTGTCAGTTCAATCTTTGAGAAAGCTGGATCCCAGGATCCGTCCGCGCCGCGTGTCGCACCCACTTTGGTGACAAGGACGAGATCGTCTAAGTATGGATAGAGTGCTTCCCTGATAATCTGGTTGGTGACATGAGGGCCGTAGAAGTCGCTCGTGTCGATGTGATTGACGCCGGTTTCTACCGCTTCGCGCAGAACCGCGACTGCTTCCGCGCGATCCCTTGGAGGCCCGAAAACGCCCTTGCCAGCAAGCTGCATCGCTCCATAACCAAGCCGCTTCACCGTGCGGTCGCCCAGTTTGAATGTTCCAGATTTTTCGACTTCAGACATAAGTTCATCTCCAATTGAGTGATGAAAATAGGTCTGTATCATTGGCGTGACAATTAGCTACAATCTGGACAGCTTGTTCGGAATTATGGACAATAAGAAAGGTTGATACATATGAAACAGGGCAATTCAGGAATGGGGGATGTCAGCGCATTCCTTGCAGTCGCGAGGGCCGGAGGTTTTCGCCAGGCGGCACGAGCAGGCAAAACAAGTTCATCGGCGCTTAGTGATGGTGTTCGACGTCTTGAGGCGGAGCTCGGCGTTCGGCTTTTGAACCGTACCACCCGAAGTGTCGTACCAACCGAAGCGGGCAGGGGGCTGATGGAGCGTCTCGGTCCTGCCTTCGGTGAAATTATTGCTGCGCTTGAGAATGCGCGCGGCTTTCGTGATCGGCCAGCAGGGACGCTGAAGCTAAATGTTCCCGTCAGTGCTGCGCGACTGGTTCTGCCACGCATCGTACCGCCATTTCTTGCAACCTATCCCGATATAAGGCTTGAGATCGTCACAGATGAAAGTTTCGTCGACATCATTGCCGTCGGTTGTGATGCCGGCATCCGCTATGATGAACGGCTGGAACAAGACATGATTGCCGTGCCGATTGGATCGCGTATCCAGCGCTTTGCCAGCGCCGCTTCGCCTGAATATCTTGCAGCATATGGTCGGCCGGAACATCCTCGCGACCTGCTCTCGCATGCATGTATCCGGGGCCGATTTGCAGGCCGGGCAGTATCGGCGTGGGAGTTCGAGCGAGAGGGCGACGTCGTGAAAGTCGATCCATCGGGTCAGCTCGTGGTGCAGGCGGGGGGCGGCACCGACCTTGGTGTTGCCGCCGCGATTGCAGGGACGGGCATCGTGTCGCTCTTTGAGGATTGGCTGAAGCCGCATTTCGAAAGCGGCGCGCTGGAACCTGTGCTGGAGTCCTGGTGGATGAGTTTTTCTGGCCCATTCCTTTACTATCCTGGCCGCCGGTTGGTGCCGGCACCGCTTCGCGCCTTTATCGATTTCGTTAAGGCGATGCCGGGTGATAAATGAATTCCCGAAACTGACACGGTAAACTTAACCGGGAATTTATGGGAAGACCGGACACAATCCGGCATGACCCAGCGGCACCGTAATCCCCTTTACCACCGCCACCGCTTTCCATGAGAGATCATCGCGCATGCGGTGTGGCTGTATTTCCATTTTTAATGGCCGCTACGACTCGAAAAGCAGAGATTCTGCGGGAAGGCGTGCGGCTGATTCAGGATCAAGAAACAAAACGGGCCGCGCTGGATGCATCAATCATGCGTGGCATAGCCGATGCTGACAGGCCGCACACATGCCGCAGAAGACGTCTTCAGCGAGCTCCGGGCGCGTTGCCAAGCGATGACGCCAGGGCAGGACGAATGAAGGTCCGCTTCACGACTGAAGCAAAGTCCACGGACATATTGTTCACGGCTTACACGTGGCATAACTTCGGGGGGGCCGTAGTATTCTGATATCGGCGCCGCATCGCGCGGGCTGGTCGTCATCTGTAAAAACCAACCCCTAAGTTAGGGACAGGGCAATATTACCCTGTCCATGCGATCCTCCCAGTTCTGCATTCAGGTCGCGATCGGCTAGCCAAAGAGCTTCATTATTGCGGGCACGCTGAGGATCGCAGCGTAATAGCCCATGAACTGCACACCGGTATTCATACCGAGTACGCGGTAGAGCAGGCCACCCACAAGCCCCACAGTCATGATGACCAGCAGTGCGAGGAGGCCACCCTCCCAAAGGCCAATCACGAGGATGAGGCCAACGAAGGTGGCTATAATAGCTTCATGGCTGATGTATTTCGCCACAAACGCTGCCGCACTACGCGCGTGGTTCATCGCGAAGGGGTAGGCGATGGCGGCGGCGATCACCACCGAGATCATACCCCAGATCAGGAACTCAGAAACCGACATCATTGTGTGCAGGTTGTTGACTACCCCGGTCCCTGTGTCGACAGTGAAGCGTGGCGGTGCATTGAACAGCGGTGCAGCCGGACCTGCAGCAACCGGGCTGAGCGGCAGGCCGAAAGCAATAAGCGGAATCAAGGCTTCAGCGATATAGGTGGATTCCGTAACACCGTTACGCACCGCCAGTACTGAGGTCAGCCGATGATAGGCCTGCTTGATGCGTGCTCCGACGATTTCACCTGCAATAACGGTTACGGCAACGGGACTGAACACGAATGTAGCACTGGTGATCGCAGCAGCGGCTGCCGTCGTGGTGACTTGGCTCCTGTCGAGCACGCGGAACGGGTTTGGGAAGTATCCACCCCAGCTCTTTACATCAGGCGCCAGCGTCGTCTGTCGCAGCTCGCCGCGGTTCATCCGTTTTTGCTCAAGCGGTGATATCGCCGAAAACAGTTCCGCAACAAGAGGACCGATTGCGATCCCAAGGAAATAGCTAACACCAAGCTTGACGTCATGCACAGCTGTGAAGCCTTGCAATGCGATAATCAGCAGCGTGAAAGGGATCAATGCGATGACGGAAGCCCAGCGGCCGGCGGAGAAATAGGCGATGATGATTGCGGCTCCGATGAACAGCCATGGAGCGGACGCCGTAATGTAAGTTCCAAATGGTGCCAGAATAACAGCGAACAGCACAGCAAGCGGCACAGCTATGAAGGCAGATATGACAGAGCCGGCCAGCATTTTTCGCAGTGCCACATGTGGTGCCCCGAGATTACGTAGCGCTGTGGCCTGCTGGAGTAGTGGCAGTGCCATTGTATCCCCGGGGATTCCCAATAGTGCCGTTGGGACCGCGTGCGTCATATGTTTGGAAATTGCTGCACACATCCAGAAGGTGAACACTCCAGCCGGCGGCGCTCCAAGAAGAACGACCAGCAATGTCACCGGAGCAATGGTCGTGGTCTCGTCAGTTCCCGAGATCAGGCCTATGGCCGAAAACAGGATCGCACCCAGTAATCCGAGGGAAAGAGCAAGAATTATGTCGTAAAGCAGACCGTCCATGTTATTCCCCCTGTCTGCTTGCGCCGCTGCGATTTTCGTAGTTTTTGAAGAGATCGTAGAGCCCGACCTCACGCATTTCCTGCGCGACGACAGGCGGAAGGTCCTCTACCCGACCGATAGGGCCGCCTTCCTGTTCCAACTGCTCGAGAACCTCGGTCTGCCAGGCGGTTCCTGTTTGTGCCTGCTCGACGACTGTTCGTTTCGGTGGGAACATGCGAGCGCAAATCGCTCCGCTAACGACGGACCCTAAAATCCCCGCCAGCATGGCAATTGCCCTGCCGACAGCCGGGGTGGAAGCCAACGGTGCAATCGTTTGAAGCGCGAAAAAATACACCGCGATGCTTACCACGGCGCCAATAATCATTGCCTTTCCGAGTTGGGGACGCGAGACAACGTCTCCCCAAATCTCGGCAAGCTGGCCGTGCGCGCCCATCGGGCGCACTGCATTTGAATCCACCATATTGTCCTCCCATTAACTCAAGAACCGGCAATCTCCTCGTTGACCGGTCCCAAATTTCGTTATTTACGCAGTTGCGCCAATATCTCCTCGGCGCGGGCCGATCGCACATCGTGATCTTGGGCGAGCCTGCGGGCGACCTTGTCAATCTCTCCGCCCAAGGCACCGGCGCCGATTGCAATATTGCGCGCATGAAGCGCCATGTGGCCGCGCTGAATGCCCTCTGTGGCAAGTGCCCGAAGGGCCGCCATGTTCTGTGCCAGTCCGACCGCAACAGTCACTTCGGCAAGCTCGATCGCCGTTTCGACATTCAAGATTTGTAAAGCTGCCTGCGCTGCGGGATGGGTTTTGGTCGCGCCACCAACCAGACCGAGCGCCATCGGCATTTCAATGGTTCCGACAAGTGTGCCTTTAGCGCTAACCTCCCAAGTCGATAGTGATGTATAGCGTCCTGAGCGTGCGGCGTAGGCGTGAGCGCCCGCTTCGATTGCCCGCCAGTCGTTCCCGGTTGCCACCACGACCGGATCGACGCCGTTCATAATCCCTTTGTTGTGTGTGGCAGCGCGGTAGGGATCGACTGCTGCGAATTCATAAGCATCGACGATGCCTTCGATCATTCGATGTCCTGAAAACTCCTTCGTGGCAAGGGCTTCCTCGGTCACTTCAATACGAGCCCGTGCCAACCGCAGATCAGCGAGGTTGGAGAGAATTCGTAGCCGGACCTCACCGCCGGTTATCCGTTCGACAATTGGTGAGACCGCTTCCGCCATCGTGTTGACAGTATTGGCACCCATCGCGTCGCGCACATCAACCAGGAGGTGAAGGACCACCATCGGCCCCCGGCGTGTCGAAGGGAATACATGAACTTCGATATCACGGCATCCGCCGCCGAACTTCACCAAAACTGTATCCTTGGAATTGGCGGCTGATATGATCTCGTCGCGCGCACCCAAGATGGCCAGCCTTGCACCATGAGGGTCGGACGTTCCAAGCACCTGCACCTGTGCACGCATAATCGGTGCTGTCGAGGATGTTTGGAAGCCGCCGCAGCCGCGCACGATGCGGGCCATATAAGAGGCAGCCGCAACAACCGACGGTTCTTCCACGGCCATGGGCACCAGATAATCCTGGCCGTTAATGAGAAAATTCGTTGCCACACCGAGCGGAAGCTGGAAGGTGCCGATGACGTTTTCGATCATGCCATTGGCGCGCTCGACGGGTAAAGCGTCCGGCGCCGCAAGGACAGATCGCGTTTGCTCATCCAACTGCGCGGCTTGCGCGATCTGTTCCAAACGCTTGGCAGGAGACAGATTGCGCATATTCTTGATACGCGACGTCGCGGTCCTTTTATTCAATGGCTCTCACTCCCAAACCAAATATTTCTAAGCTTGCGTCATTCCCAAAGTGTCCTAGAGTATGGTTGCTAAGCAAGGGACAGTTTGCCGGTTTGTTGCAGGCACTGTCCCACTACACAGGTGGGACGATTAATGAAGGTGATTGACAATATTGTCGCTCAAATCAGTGGGCAGATTGTGTCCGGCCTATACCGGCCCGGTCAAAGATTGCCGTCTGTCAGAGGCGGTGCCGGGCAGTTCGCCGTCTCAAAAAACACAATGGCGGAGGCTTATGACCGACTGGTTGCACGCGGGCTCCTCATCGCGCGACAGGGGTCAGGGTACTACGTTTCGGAAAACCGCCCGGCTCCGGTGCCGCAGGTAAGGCCAGATGTCACGGAAGCCACAAGCATCATGTCCTTGCTTCGCGAGCAACTTGATCAGAACTACTTGACGCGGCCTGGTGACGGGCGTCCACCAGCAAGCTGGACCGAAGATGCGGACATGCGCCGGATATTGCGTACTAGCCGCAGTGCAACCGCAGAGGTGGATTTCGGATACGGGAGTTCTTGGGGCCTGAGTGCATTGCGGGAGTGGCTCCGGGTTTCGCTCGCCGAACGCTCGATCACCACCGAGCCCGATGGAGTGATGCTAACCAGTGGCGTCAATCACGGTTTGGACCTGATCATCCGCCATTTTCTGGAACCCGGCGACACCGTCTTCGTCGACAGCCCGGGATACTATCCCCTTTATGCGAAGCTTCGGCTGGCAAAGGTGAACGTCGTTTCTATTAGCCGGTTGCAGGACGGCCCCGACCTCGACGAACTGCGCCGGGAACTGGTCATCCACCGTCCGAAGCTGTTTTTCACACAGAGTCAGGCGCACAACCCGACCGGAGGCACCTTGTCTCCTGCCCACGCATTCACGCTGCTGCAGATGGCGGAGGTTCATGATTTTCGTTTGGTCGAAGACGATATCTTTGCGGACCTGATCGCTCCGAGTTTGCCGCGCCTTGCAGCTTTCGGCCAACAGCAGCGCGTTCTCTATGTCGGTTCGTTCTCCAAAACGCTATCCGCGAGCCTGCGCTGCGGCTATATTGCCGGGGCGTCCGACACGATCCGCAGCCTGGTCGATCTGAAGATGATTACGATAGTCGCCACCTCACTGCACGTAGAGCGCGTTGTTCTTGAGATGATCGAAAGCGGGCAGTATCTCAAGAATCTGAGACGCCTGCGGGGTTGGATCGAAGCCGGCGCCAAAGCGACCGCGCAAGCTCTTTCGGATGTGGGGCTCGACGTAAAACTTCCCAAGGTGCAGGGTTTTTATATTTGGGTCCCGCTCCCGCAAAATCTGGACGAGGCCGCGTTCTGCCGTCGGGCAGCCAACAGTAATATTTTCATAGCGCCCGGGAGCGTTTTTTACGTTGACCGGCAGGCGTCTGTCCAACCGGCCATGAGAGTAAACGTAGCTTACGGCGCCGACCCGCGCTTTTGCGCCTTTCTGCGCGAAGAAATAAGAGACAGTAAGAAAAGTGAAAAAACCAATGGATGATATTCGGCTCGTTGAGGTCGGACCGCGTGACGGGTTGCAAAATGAGGCTTATCCGCTCAGCCTTGCTGACCGCGTACAAATGATCAAGGGTTTGATCGACGCGGGCCTTCGAACAATAGAAGCGGGTAGCTTTGTCTCGCCAAAATGGGTTCCCCAGATGGCGGGATCCGCGGAAGTTTTGAGATTGATCGGGCGGCGCGAGGGCGTTAGTTTCCCCATGCTCGTCCCTAATTTGAAAGGCTTCGAAGCCGCTCGCGAGGCCGGCGCTGAGGAGATCGCCATCTTTGCGTCGGCATCGGAAAGTTTCTCGCAGCGGAACATCAATTGCTCGATTGATGAAAGCTTCGAGCGCTTTTTACCGGTTCTGGAGGAGGCTCGCGACCTTGGTATGCGTGCGCGCGGCTACGTTTCCTGCGTTCTGGGTTGCCCCTATGAGGGAAAGGTGTCGCTCTCATCGGTCGTCAGTGCTGCTCGCCGTCTGCACAACATGGGATGTTATGAAGTCTCACTGGGCGATACGATTGGCATTGGGACGCCGAGAGCTGCTGCAGCGATGGTAAGGGCGGTTGCCACGGAGGTGCCGATGACCGGGATCGCGCTTCACGAGCATAATACCTACGGCCAGGCGCTGGCCAACATTCTTGCTTGTCTGGAAGAGGGGGTGACGGTGTTCGATTCCTCGGTGGGCGGGCTCGGAGGTTGCCCATATGCGAAGGGAGCAACCGGCAACGTGGCGACGGAAGAGGTGGTGTTCATGCTCGAAGGTATGGGCGTCCGCACCGGTGTAGACTTGCCGAAGCTCTGCAATGTGGCGGTTCGGACCGCTACGCAACTCGGCCGAGATCCTGCTTCACCGATCTCGAAACTTCTGGCTTGTCCGACGGAGGCGGCGATGGTCTGACGTTCCAGAGTGAGCAATTCACCGCCGCGCTGATCCAG
Organism: Phyllobacterium sp. K27; assembly: GCF_054796155.1. Lineage (NCBI taxonomy): Bacteria > Pseudomonadati > Pseudomonadota > Alphaproteobacteria > Hyphomicrobiales > Phyllobacteriaceae > Phyllobacterium > Phyllobacterium sp. K27. The sequence goes on from NZ_JBTWND010000004.1 coordinate 376,200, forward strand.
CGTGAGGCTGCCCGATCCAGCGCGCAGGAAGCACGGCCGTGACCGACCGGCGAGGCCGCGCGGTTCTGGAATCCGGCTCTCATTCGCGGCTTCCAGGAAACAAAAGCTCGATGAAGCGTTCCGCTGTAGGTTGCGGTTCATGATTGGCCAGTCCCGGACGCTCATTGCCCTCGATGAAGACATACTCCGGTTTCGATGGATCAAGAACCATGAAATCGATCCCGATGACGGGAATGTTGATCGCCTTGGCGGCACGACAGGCAGCAGCAACCAGTGTGGGATGAACCGACCCGGTAACATCATGTATTGATCCGCCAGTGTGCAGGTTGGCGGCCTTCCTCACGGTTATCTCACGTCCGGTCTCGATTACCGAACCGAGGTCCAGCCCTTGCTCCGAAAGGCAGCGGTGCGTTTCCTTGTCAAGGGGAATAGTGCTTTCTCCCCCGGTCGCAGCAGCCCGTCGCCGGGATTGGGTATCGATCAAGGTCCTTATGGAACTGTGGCCATCGCCGATGATCCGTGGAGGCCTCCGCACGGCTGCAGCGACAAGCTTGTAGTCGATAATCACCAGCCGAAGGTCTTCTCCGTCGAAAAAAGCTTCAAGCAGGACACGATCGTCAACGCCTCTCGCCCGCTCGATGGCGGCATCCAGTTCTTCCATGGTGGCAACGCCAACGGATATGCCGCGCCCCTGTTCGCCGCGTGCAGGCTTGATGACGAGCTTGCCATGCTTGGCGAGAAATGCCTCGTGCGTTTTCCGATCGGTCACTGCTTCAATTTGGTCCGGCACAATAAGGCCAGCCGCTGCCACCACACGGCGCGTGATGGCCTTGTCATCGCAGATCGACATGGCCACACCCGACGTCAGTTCCGAAAGGCTCTCACGGCAATGGATCGATCGCCCGCCATGTGACAATCTGAAGAAGCCGCCTTCGGCATCCGTGATCTCCACATGAATACCACGCCGCGTTGCTTCGTCGACGATGAGCCGTGCATAGGGGTTCAAAGCGTCATAGGATTGATGCGGCATGGCGAAGAACTTCTCATTGATGGCATTCTTGCACTTGATTGCAAAAAGCGGCATCCGGCGGAAGCCCAGTTTTTCGTAAAGCCCGATCGCCGAATCATTGTCGTGCATCACAGAAAGGTCGATATAGCTCAGCCCCCGCGCCTGGAAATGCTCAGCAAGCTTGCGCACCAGCCTTTCGCCGATCCCCGGTTGGCGGGCTTGCGGATGGACAGCCAGGCACCAGAGGGATGCGCCCCTGTCTGGATCGTTAAAAAGCCGCCGGTGGTCGATGCCCGTTACGGTACCGATGATCTCGCCACTCGTGTCATCTTGCGCCACGAAATAGGTTACCGACCGGTTATCCCTGTCCGATGAAAAGAAGTCTGAACGTATCTGGACCATGCCGCAGCTGGCATAGACATTGTTGACCCCCTCTGCGTCCGCATCGGACGACAGGCGTCTGATGGTGACGCCGCGCGTCCGCCCCCCGCCGCCCCGATAAGTGGGAAGGTCCAGCCGAAAGGTATGAGACGGATCGAGAAATATCTCCTGGGGTGCAAGTGAAAGCAGGACATGCGGATCGCGAACATAAAAGGCTATGTCCCGACTCAAGGGCGCCTCGTCCCGCAATTCATCCAATAAGGTTTCATTGTCCTCGAAAGTCTGCGCAAAGAGCAACCGTCCCCATCCGCAATCGAGAACCACATTTTGCCTGATAGGCTCGGACGCACTGTGATGATCGCCCTGCAAGCCGGGCTGGGTCTGCGTGCGCAGACGCTTCAGTCTGTGGGTAACGGCATGTGTCCCCTTGGAACGCTGTCGTGGCGTCTGCGCTGGACCAGTCTTCTTCATATCACGCTCCCTGGGTCTGCAGCCAGAGTTCGAGAAGTCCCACTTGCCAAAGTTCGGACCCCCGCAAGGGAGTAATATAATCCGATGGCTTGGTGAAAAGCCGGTCGAGATAGTCCTGCCGGAACAGTCCGCGTTCCAGCGCCGCTCTGGAGGACAGCGCATCGCGCAGCATGTCTAGATAGGGGCCGTCGATATACTTGAGTTGCGGAACTGGAAAATAGCCCTTTTTCCGATCAATCACCTCACTTGGGATGATTTTCCGGGCCACATCCTTCAAAATACCCTTGCCATTGTCACGCAGCTTTTCCTCGGGTGGAATTCGTGCAGCCAGTTCCACGAGCTCGTGATCAAGAAATGGCACTCGCGCTTCAAGACCCCAGGCCATGGTCATGTTGTCGACACGCTTGACCGGATCGTCGACCAACATGACATTGCTGTCCAGACGCAAGGCTTGGTCAACGGATGTATCGGCATGCGCACGTGACAGATGCGTGCGCAGCAGATCAAGGCTGTAATCGTACTCCGGCATCCACTCTGCGCTCAATTGGGTCGCCATGACCTGGTGCGAGCGATCGCAAAAAGCCTTGGCATAGGTCTCGACAACATTGTTGGAGTTCACCAGGGGCGGATACCAGTGATAGCCGCCAAAGACCTCATCGGCACCCTGACCTGACTGCACGACCTTGATGTGTTTCGATACTTCCTTGGACAGAAGATAAAACCCAACATTGTCATAAGACACCATCGGTTCCGACATGGCTGCGATCGTCCCCGGCAGTGCTTCCATCAGCTCATTGGAAGGGATAAAGATCTTATGGTGATCCGTGCCGAAATGCTTCGCAATCAGATCGGAATAGATGAACTCGTCACCCTTCTCGCCATTGGCCTCTTCGAAGCCCACCGAGAAACTCATCAGATCGGTTTGCCCGGCCTCGGCAAGAAGACCAACAATGAGGCTGGAATCGACGCCGCCGGAGAGAAGCACGCCGACGGGAACATCGGCAACCATCCGCCGCTTGATTGCAAGCCGCAGGGCGGACAGCAGGCGCTCCTGCCATTCCTCACGGCTGACGGTGCTATCTCCAGGCTGCCGCTCATAGGGCGGATCCCAATACCGGTGCTCCCGCATGGCACCATCGGATCCATAGACACGAAGGGTTGCTGGCGGCAGTTTTTTCACTCCGTTCAAAATGGTGCGGGGCGGCGGCACCACCGCATGGAAGCTCATGTAGTTATGTAGTGCAGCACGGTCGATCGACGTGTCGATGCCGCCGGCTTTGACAAGTGCTGGCAGCGACGAGGCAAATCGCAGCGCGCCGTCGACTTCTGCCAGATAGAGCGGCTTGATGCCGAACCGGTCGCGCGCCATGACGACGCGGCCCGTATCGCGCTCATGCAGAACGAAGGCGAACATGCCATGGAATCGTGAAACACAATTCTCGCCCCAGGCATGCCATGCCTTGAGGATGACTTCCGTATCGCCGTCAGAGAAAAAGCCGTAGCCTTTCTCCTCCAGCTCGGCGCGCAACTCGCGGAAATTGTAGATGCAGCCGTTGAAGACGATCGAGAGGCCAAGGTCGGCGTCCAGCATGGGTTGCTGAGATTTGTCGGAAAGGTCGAGAATCTGCAATCGCCGGTGTCCCATACCAATGGCACCGCGTACCACTACACCACATGCATCTGGCCCCCGGGGAGCGAGTACATCGGCCATGACCGAGACCGCCGAAACCGACGGCATACTGCCATCGAACCTGACTTCACCACAAATTCCACACATAGACTGGGTCAAAACCTCCGTTGTCAGTACAAAACAAAACGTCAGGCCTGCGGAAACCTTCCACAATCCTGACGTCGCTCAAATCTAAATGCATCGGCGTGCGGATGGTTCCATCATAGAATCTCATCCCTTTTGCGCCTTGCCCCCGATCAGGTTCGCCCTGGCGAGCATATAGCGCTCGGCTGTCACCATATGATCGTAAGCGATCTGCCGCGCCTCTTCCGCCCGGGCCGTCTTGAGTGCCTCGATCAGCCGGTATTGGAACAGTATGCCCTGTTCTCGAGAGGCAGGCGCGGGATCCGCGTAGATCAGGCGTGCAATTTGAAGGTTGCGCAGCATGTTATGCATAAGACCGCAGATGAAGCCGAGCAGCGGATTGGGGCATAGCTGGGCGAGGAAAGAATGAAAATCGAGCTCCGCAACACGCTGATCATACTGCTCGTCCAGATCGGTCGGGGCGTGATCATATATCCGGATCGTACTTTCGAGACGGGCGAGTTCTTCCGGACCGATCTTTCCAGCCAGAAGAGCCGCTACCTCCGGTTCCAGTGCCTTGCGGATGGTATAGATGTCGGCCAGGCCAGGTTGGTCGAAAAAGAAGAAATTGCCCAACAATTCCAGCGCGTGCTGTGCCGACAGTTGCCCCACGAAAGCGCCGCCGCCCGGCCCGCTACGCGTGTAGATCAGCCCCTGCGTTTCCAGCGCCTTCATCGCTTCGCGGATTGTTCCCTTGGCAGCCTTGAACTGGCCGATCAGTTCCTTTTCCTGCGGCAGGCGGGCGCCTGGCTGGAGTTTCTCATCGCGAATGAAATCCTTGATCTGCTCGGCAATGGCCTCGGGGCGTCTGCGGGCGCGCTGTACTGGAATATAGAGGAGGCTCTCGTCCTCTCGGTCCTTGTTTGTGGGGTTTGCTGCCATGCGACTTACTCTTTCCTGATCCGGGGCGCGCTGGAGATGAGCTGGCGTGTATAGGAATGTTCGGGCTCAGCAAACAGACGCGCAGCAGGTGCAGTCTCGACGATTTCTCCGCGATACATGACCGCGACGCGATCAGAGATTGCCTCGACCACAGCCAGATCATGGCTGATAAAGAGGTAGGAGAGATTGAAGCGCTGTTTCAAATCCGCCAGCAGCAGGAGAATCTGCGCTTGGACCGAGACGTCCAGAGCGCTGACAGGCTCGTCCAGAACCAGGATTTCGGCCTCTGCCGCCAGGGCCCTGGCTATCGCGATACGCTGTGCCTGCCCTCCGGAAAACTCGTGCGGATAGCGTGAAAGCGTAGCCTCGGGCATTTGCACCGCTTCGAGCAAATCGCGTATACGCGCCAGCCTTTCCGCGCCATGATAGCCGCAAAGAAGCTTCAGCGGTGTTTCTAGTATCTGCCTGATGGTCTTGCGCGGATTGAGCGACGCAACGGGATCCTGGAAAACATACTGGATCGTCTTTCCGAAGGCGCGGGGACCGGCGCGTCGAAGCTCGGCAGCATCGCGCCCGGCGATCTCCATGCGTCCCTGCGTCGGCTGTTCGAGCCCGACCAGCATGCGCGCCAGGGTGCTTTTGCCGGAGCCGCTTTCGCCGACGACGGCAAGCGTCTCACCACGGCGCATGGCAAGGGAAACGTTCTTGACCGCCAGGACCTCATGACCCGCCTTGCCAAGAAACGAACCGCCTCCGAACCTCTTGGCAAGACCGGTGATCCGGATGGCATCGCTGCTCATATTGCCCTCCCGGCTTTGCGAGCTGCAAAAAGAGTTCTAACCCGACCAAGGAAATCCTTTCCTTCGCCCAATTCCGGTACACAGGCGATCAACTGTTTCGTATAGCTATGTTGAGGATCCGCGAGTATCAGTTTGGTGCTGCCTGTTTCGACAATCTCCCCGTCCTTCATCACGGCTACCCGGTCGCAAAGCTCGGACACAACTGCGAAATCATGCGTAATGAAGAGTATCGCCATGCCGCGGGTGCGCTGCAGTTCTCTGAGCAGTTCGAGGATATGGGCCTGCACCGTTACATCGAGCGCCGTCGTGGGTTCGTCGGCGATGATGATCTCCGGATCATTGGCAAGTGCCATGGCGATTCCGATTCTCTGCCGCTGGCCACCGGAAAATTGATGGGCGTAGTGTGCGGAACGTGCCCGGGCGTCCGTGATGCCCACTTGCTCCAGCAATTCAATTGCCTTTTCGCGAAGACCCGCTCTGCCAAGTCGCTGATGCGCGGAAATGGCCTCTTCCACCTGCCGGCCAATCGGATACATGGGGTGGAGCGTCGTCAACGGATCCTGGAAAATATAGGCGACTTTCCTGCCACGACAGGCAATCAGCTTCGTTTCCGGCAGCCCCAGCACATCCTCGCCCTGTAGATAGATAGCACCATTGCGGATGATGCCGGGAGGGGATGCAACCAGCCCCATGACGGAAAGGGCCGTAACGCTCTTGCCTGATCCGCTTTCCCCGATGAGACCGAGACATTCGCCGGGCTCCAGATGAAGCGAAACATTCTTGACGGCTGCCCCGCCTTTGTCGTTCTGGTGGAATGTGGTTTCGAGCCCCTCGATGGACAATATCGCGTTCGGAGCACCGTTCTGCGGCCTCTTCCGCGCTTTGTTGATTTGCGTAACTGGACCGGGTCGTGCAAGGGCCCCGGATTTCAAACGGGGATCGAGTATGTCGCGAATGCCATCGCCAAGCACATTGAGGCTGATGACGATCAGGAAGATCATCACGCCGGGGACGATCGAAACATGCGGCGCAGTGAAGAGCTGGGCTCGTCCCTCGCCGAGCATGGAGCCGAGATCCGCCTGCGGCGGCTGCGCGCCAAGTCCGAGGAAGCTCAGACCAGCCGTTTCCAGGATCATCCACCCGGCAGTGGTCGACATGGTTATGACGATGATCGGTAGCACATTGGGCAAGATCTCTGTCGTCAGAATGGCGAGATGCCCTTTGCCGGAAAGCCGCGCGGCATCGACAAATTCCCTGCGGGAGAGGCCGAGCGGGATACCCCGAACATTGCGTGCAAAGAAGGGTATGTTGACGACGGCGATCGCATAAAGTGCGTTCATCAATCCCGGACCGAGCGCGGCGACGATCGCCAGGGCGAGCAAAATATAGGGAAAGGCCATCAACGTATCTATGAAACGCATCATCACATTGTCGGTGCGCCCGCCCACATAGCCAGCGACGATACCGATGGTCGAACCGATTACGGCGGCAATGAGCGTAGCGGTGAAGCCAACGGCGATGGACACCCTGCCGCCCCAGACAAGCCTGCTCAATATATCACGGCCAAGCTGGTCCGTGCCAAGCATATGCCCTGCGGTCAGGACGGGTTTAAGGCGCTGCGCCGGTGCGGTTGCATCGGGTTCGGGCAAGGGCAGGACGGGCGCGAGCACGACAAGCACGCCGATGACCAGAAGGAGGAAAAACCCTGCGGCCGCCAGCCGGTTGTTCATCAACAGCTTCCAGGCGGAAACCCGGCCGACGATGGGGGCCGGTGCCGCCTGCGTGGCGAGGCCGCCACTCATGTCCTGATCCTCGGGTCGAGCATGCTCTGCAGCATGTCCGCGACGAGGTTGAAGAGCACATAGCTTGTCGCCACGACCAGAACCCCGCCCTGGACCAGCAGGATGTCACGCGTCGAGATTGCTTTGACCAGCATCGCGCCTATGCCGGGCCACTGGAATACGGTTTCTATATAAACGGCCCCACCAAGAACGAACCCTGCCTGGATGCCGATGACGGGGATAACGCTGACGAGCGCGGCCCGAAAAGCATGGCCATAGATCACCCGGCGTTCAGACAGCCCTTTCGCCCGGGCGGTACGAATATAATCCTGCCGCAGCACTTCGAGCATGGCGCCACGCGTCAGCCGCGCGATCACGCCGGCAGCAACGATGGCCAGCGTCAGGGCGGGCAGGATGAGATGGAGGAGGAGATCCTTGAGATCGCCGCCGCCATAGACGGAATACATGCCGCTCGCGGGCAGTATGCGCCATTTCACCGCAAAAAACAGGATCAGCAGCAGTCCAAGCCAGAATGACGGCATGGAGATGCCGGCAAGTACAAAAAATGTGATTACCCGGTCTACCCAACCGAACTGGCGTACGGCAGAAACAATCCCGGCAAACAATCCGATGACCGAGCAAAGCACCAGCGAAACCCCGGCGAGAATGAGCGTTGCCTGGAACCGCTCCAGTACCTCGTCGATTACTGGCCGGTTGAGCGCAAAGGACCGGCCAAAGTCACCACGCAGAACATTGCCGATCCATATGGCATATTGCTGCAGGAGTGGCTTGTCCAGGCCGAGGTCGCGATTGATGCGCTCCACATTCTCGGGCGTCGCATAGGAGCCGAGAATGGCGGTGGCGGTATCTCCGGGAATCAGCGCCATCACCAGGAACACAATGACCGACAGACCGAATATGACCGGAATGACGGCGAGAAGCCTTTTCAGCATATAGGTCAGCATGGCTCATCCCTCGCAGCCATCGAAGACCTCCCGGCACCTTGTGAACCATCAGTCACTGCTTGCTGACACCAGCAAGTTGCAACAGGAAGGAGGGTTGCAGCTTAAAGCCATGAACAGCCGCACTCGTCACCGCATTCTGCTTCCAATTGGCCACGAACAGCCAGGGCGCTTCCTCGTGCACGATCTCCTGAACTTCGGCATAGAGCTTGCCGCGTTCCGCCTGATCCGTCGAAAGCCGCGCCTTTTCCAGAAGCTCGTCCACTTTCGGGTTTGAGTAATAGCCGGAATTGAACCCGCCCTTGTCCGGCATGGCATCGCTTCTCAGCGTTAGATAGGGGAGCGTGTCCGGGTCATTGGTCATCCAAGCCATTTCGGCCATATCTGCCTTTTTCTCCAGGCCCGGATTGACGCGGCCAAGGAAAGTGTTCCACTCATAGGTCTCTATCTTCACCTTGAAGCCGACGGCCTGGAGATCGGCCTGGATGGCTGCGCCCATCGTGGTCGGATCGAGCATGCCGGACCCGCCTTCCGCAACGTAGAAGGTCAGTTGCGGGCTCTTGGCTCCCGCGTCATTCAGCAGTGCCTTCGCCTTCTCGGGATCGTAAGGATATGCCTGGACCGAACTCTTCACCCAGTTGAACGCCGGGGGAATAGGTCCGGCCGAAACGGTCGCAGTACCCTGCAACACGTCATTGACGAGCGTTTCCTTGTTTACCGCGTAATTTGCCGCCTGACGGACACGCTTGTCAGCAAAGGGGCCTTCCCTGGTGTTGAGGATCGCGAACCAGACATGGGGACCGACCTGTTCCGACACGGCAAAGTTCGCATCGGATTTGAAGGTTGCAATATTGTCCGGCGGCACCTCCATCATGACATCGATACCGCCGGCCATCATTTCGGCGACGCGCGTATTGGCATCTGTTATAGGCCGGAAGACAACCGCTTCGAGCGCAGGCGCACCACCCCAATAATCCGGATTGCGCTCAACGACGACCCGCTGGCTCGACTGCCATTCAACAAACTTGAACGGACCCGTTCCGGACGGATGGCGGCCAAACTCCTTGCCATATTGTTTGACGGCAGCGGGCGAAACGATCAACCCTGTTGGGTAGGCGAGATTGGAAAGGAAGGGCGCAAATGGCTCCTTCAGCTTGAACTCTACCGTATGCTCGTCAAGAGCATTGACAGATTCGATGGAGGAGAAGTTGAAGGAAAGCGGAAACGGACCCGTATTGTAAAAGGGATGGTCTTCCTTGAGCATGCGCTCGAAATTGAACGTAACCGCTTCGGCGTTGAAAAGCGATCCATCGTGAAATTTCACGCCCTGCCGCAGTTTGAACGTGTAGGTCTTGCCATCTTCGGAAGTCGTCCAGCTTTCCGCAAGCGCCGGTTCCACTTCCAGCGTCTGGTCCTTGTAGCGCACCAGGCCGTCATAGACATTCACCAGGATTCTAAAGTCGTTGGTTGCCGTCACGGTGTGCGGATCGAGCGACTGCGGCTCGGCGATCTGCCCCACGACGAGAACATTGGGCGGCGTCTGCGCCCAGGCGGGAGATGCAGCCAGTGCGATGACCAGTCCGGCCGTTGCCATCACCTTCCGAATTAGCCTCTTCATGGGAAGTATCCTTTCGATTTGGCTCAATCTATACAACCTGCAATTTATACGGATAAATGTGTCGTTGGCAATAATTTATCATAATAAAATATCAGCAAAACATTGAGTTTGAACGTACCGCGCCGGCCGCAAGAGAAAGCTCACGGGGCAGTTACTCATGATAAGACTATGGAATTTCAACAAGATAGCTGATTCTCTCCGGTGAGAGTCTCATCAGGATCGGCTGGGTTTGAGGTCCTGCTCGGCTTCGGATACGGTTTGACGTGTGAAACCCTTGAGACCAACTGCGGTTTCCTCCGCATCCCGTTCGATCTGAACCTCGCTGGCCGCATAATGCACGACGAGTTTGGCCAGGGAAATCAGGGCATTCAGATGGATGCGTTCGTGACCATGCGAGGCATCCACACCAAAGGCAAGCAAAGCGGTGCGCACATCGTGGCCGGCTTCGACCGCCGAAGCTGCATCCGAGCGGTAATAGCGGAAAACATCTTTCTGCACCCTTATGCCATGCTCACCGCACAGTTCGAAAAGTTTCTTGCTCAAATGATAATCGAATGGGCCGGTCTGATCGGCCATGGCAAGGGTCACGCCGAATTCATTTGAATTCTGTCCCGGTGCGGTCGTGCCATTGTCAATGGCCACGAGCGAGGCAATATCCGGCACAAGCGCCGCCGAGGCTCCGACGCCAACCTCCTCGCCAATGGTGAAAAGCCAATAGGTGTCAACCGGCGTTGACAGATTGTCTCTTTGCAGAGCCTCGAGTGCCGCAAGCATGACCGCCACGCCGGCCTTGTCGTCCAGATGGCGCGATACGATGAAGCCATTTTCCAGAAATTCCGGCGCCGGATCAACGGCAATGATATCACCCACATCGATACCAAGCTGCGTGAGATCATCCTTGTTACGCGCCAATGCATCGACACGCAGCTCGACGAAGGGCCACCCGGTTGGCTGTGAATCCACCTCGTCGTTGAAGGTGTGGCCGGAGGCCTTCAACGGAAGAATGGTGCCACGATAGATGCCCTTGGTGGAAAAGATCGAGGCCCGCGCGCCCTCAGCGAAACGCGCCGACCAATGGCCGATCGAAACGAGTTCCAGCCTGCCGTTTTCCTTGAGCAGCTTGACCTGCGCGCCGAGCGTGTCGAGATGGGAGACGATACCTCGGGCGGGCCTTCTTCCCTCGCCGGGCCTGCGCGCGCGAATGGCACCGCGCCGCGTCAGAACGACCTCCAGACCCAGCCTTTGCAATTCGCGGGCGGTAAAGCGGACGGCTTCGTCGGTGAAACCCGTGGGGCTTGGTATCGCCAGCAACGATTTCAGTTGCGTGACAAGATAGTCCGGATTGATGGTGATTGCGGTTGACATGAGTCATTTGTCGCAATGTGCAAGGCTGACGTCAACCGTCTGGAGCGTCACGAATTCGCGTTGTGTCCGGCGGCTCATCAATGGTGGTGGTCGAGCCGAAGTGGATGCTGCACACATTCGGCAGGTTGCGGCAAACGGACCTGACATTATCACCAATGGGATTGCACTTTCGGGAACGGCTCACTGGATGTTTGACAGAGGTCCTATAAACTTTTCAGACGGCTTTGACATTCTTGTCTCCAGACAGGTCAATGATCCCGATAGCATTCGAGGTTTGATCAACAAAACCGGCAGAGCGATCGTACCCTTGCGGGCAGTAGAGTGACCACAGCCTTATTTCCCCGGCTTGCATCGCGGGAATCGCTTCATGCATTGGTATGTGGAATCTGCAGCTCGAATCCAATCAAGGCGACGCGTTTAGGAACTGATGTTGTGCCAGGTACGCATTATGCACCTTCCAGCATTGCGGCCGAGCGTATCGCAAAGATTCGTTGCCAGTTTCAGCGGATCGAAATGAAGAATCTATCTTCCTCAATCGTCACTTTAATTTGCAATCCCTCAGTAACCGGCAGTAATAGAATTGGTAAGAATTGGTAAGTAAAGAAAGTAATTCAATTGTTGACACTCTCTGCTGTTATAAACAATATTATGTATGTAAATATAAATAATATTTACATGGTGCATAGAATTATCTTTAGAGAATATTCCTGAAGGAGGACTTTATGCCTGGGCCCATTACTATAAATTTCATGAACTGGTCGCTGATAGATTACAAACTTGACGACTCGTACACTCACTATGACCACGAGGTTGGCGTCAGTACAATCTCCCAAATGCCAACTGATACCCTAAATGGTCAAGGTGGCGGCACCACCATGTCAATGGATGAAAATGCAATCGCAAATGTCACCAGCGGCTTGTGCTCGATCGCCTGCGGCTGGTGGGATGAGGCGAACAATCAAAGGTGGGGCGTGAAGATCTTCATGCCCGCCCAGATCATTCATATGGGCCCGCGTCCATATTATGAAATCGCATATGGCACCTCAACAGAGCCAAATTGGGTCCAGCCAGTTGACGATCCCGCATATCCTTTCAGCTTCCCGATTGCTCCCAAATTAACCGTCTCGTGCACACCGATGTCCCAGCACACTTCGCTGGTGGTCGATGTGAATGTTAGTTTCGCGGAGAATTAAACATGGAAACGATGGCAATCGGGCAGATGATAGTCGGCGGTGCCCAAAGGGCGTATTACGCTTTTAATACCGGTGCGCCGCCTGCGTATCGATTTCGTGTGGTTGGCGATACAATTGAAGAGCAGCTTGCAACGCTCCAGGAGTTGTCCACCGCAATGATGGTCGAAGCGCAGTCGATCGCAGGTTCAATGGAGAGATTTATCGAGCTTGGCAATCTTACTAGCGAAGAAGCATTTGACTCGCTGTATTCAACGACGGGAAGGTTGCTCTTCAATACGGAAGAAATTTTTACGGTTGAAGGAACTGTATATACATTCCTCGATGAATGCCTTGAAATTGTAGGTGAGGCACTTATCGCTGCATTGTAATGCAGCATTCTATGGAATTCTGATCAATTCTTGCGGAGCTGGCCCCACACTTGCTTCGCCGAGCAACTCCTGCAAAGTTCAACAATCGATATGGCGGGAGGTACGGTAGGGGAACTCCGTACGAATACTCAGGAATGCTTGATCTCAAGACCGTTCTGGTTGTCACATTTGCAACCGCAAGCCTGCAGGCCGTTATCTGGTTCTTTGTTTGGCTGGCGTGGCGCCATCTTTACGAACTGAAGTTTCTTGCAGCCGGTTTCATCGCTATTGCGGCCGGAGTGCTGCTTATACTCCTGCGCGGTGAACAGCCAGCGTCCTGGGCGATCGTGCTCCACAACACGATTATCAAGCTGGGCCTTGTGCTTCTGGCCGAGGGGCTTGCGCGCTTTCTGGGGCAGCCACGCTATACCTGGATTGGTATTTCTCTGCTGATCTTCCAGATTGTGGCCTGGAGCGCCGCTGTCGCAGTTGATCCGGGCAACCTCGCCATCCGCATTCATACTTCGACTATCTTTACAGTGGTGATCATGTCAGTGATGTGCTTTGGGCTCATGCGGGACCGGACGCAACGCCCACTCCTGCGCTGGATCACGATCGGTATGCTTGCCGAGTATATGGCGGCCAGCATTATCCAGAGTGTTATCGAGGTCCGGCTGCCGTCCGATTTCCAAAGCGCCCCGGTTTTGGCTGACCGCAACGCTTGGTATTTGCTGCAAGGCACACTGTTCCTGATCGCATTTTTCGCGTGCCTGCTCTTCATGGTCAGCTCACGTTTGTCCGCAGATCTGCGCGAGAAAAACAGCGCCTTGTTGCGGGAGGTGCAGGAACGGCGGCAGCTTGAAGGCCAGTTGAACGCAAGTCTGGAGGCCGAGCGTGCTCTTCGAGACGAGCAGGCAGACTTCATGCGTATCGTCAGTCATGAGTTCCGTACCCCACTTGCCATTATCCGCAATGCGGTCGATATGATCGATCTTGTCGGTAACAGGTCACCTGAAGAGACGAAGGAGCGGATCGTCGGTATCGGTGAGGCGCTGGCTCGCCTGTTTTCCCTTATCGACCGTTTCATGGCCAACGATCGTGACAGCGGCTTCCGACCTGATCTGATACGTGTCGGTTCGTTGATCGCGGATGTACGGCTGCATTTCGAGATGACCGGTCGTGGCGAGCGTTTGGTCTTTACGACCGATGACGATGGACTTTCGCTTCTCGCCGATCCCGAAATGCTGGCGACAGTCCTAATCAACCTTATTGATAATGCGCTCAAATACTCTCTGGATAACCAACGGGTCAATATCGATGTACGCAAGGACGGTCGAGATGTGAGTATTCGGATCCGCGACCAGGGTATCGGTATTCCGCCAGCCGAGCTTCACAAGATCGGCCGGCGTTTTTTTCGGGCCTCCAATACAATGGCCGGAACCGGAACCGGGCTCGGTCTCTACTCTTCACACAAACTGCTCATCTATCATGGTGGCAAACTGCAATTCCTCGTCAACGACGAGCACGGCATGACGGCAATCGTGAAACTACCTCTGTCGAGCGAAGCGGCAGATCAAACTTCGCTGGAGGAATTAATGGCATGACATATATTCTCATTGTTGAGGACGAGCCACGGCTACGCAAGGATCTGGCTGATTTCCTGGAGCTGGCTGGCTTTACTGCCAAAGCAGTCGCGACGGCAGGGGAATTGCGCCAGGCACTTGCAAGCGGAAATTTACCCGCCGTCATCATCCTTGATGTCGGGTTGCCCGATGGAAATGGATTCGAACTGGCAACCGAAATCCGAAAGTTGCATGGCTGTAACATCATCATGCTGACGGCGCTCGGCGACAGTGACGATCGTATCCGGGGTTTTGAGAGCGGCGCGGACATCTACCTGGTCAAGCACAGCACATTGCGTGAGATTGAAGCCGCAATTCGCAGCCTGCTGCGACGGTCGGGAGCTCTTCCGAACTCTGCCAATGGTAAGAGTGATCAGTGGGCGCTGGACGGCACGAACTGGATGCTGATCGCGCCCAATCATCGCTCGCTCAAACTAACTGCAACAGAGTTCGCCTTCATGAGCGTGTTGTGCAACCGTTTTGGCGAGATCTGCCTGCGTGAGGATTTGTTGGGAGTCCTGGCCCGCCCCAGGTCGAGCTTCGACAACAGACATCTCGACGCCGTCGTTAGCCGGCTACGCCGAAAGCTGGAGGAGCACACCAACTTGCCAGCTCCGATCAAGGTTGTCTATGGTGTTGGCTACACCTTCACCGCTTCTGCTATAGTACAATAACGGGCTGTTCAATGGCTGCGTGGCTTTCTCGGTTGCCATTCTGTACAGGCGTGATTTTTGATTGATGCAATGTGCTCTACTCGCTGCCCAGACGATGACGAAGAAGAACGCCGACCGTGTGACTTCCAGGTAATCTGCTTAGTGTCCATGCACTGTGACTGTTGTTGGCACTTCCTATCACCATCGTCACTGTTTCCAACTGAACTAATTCGAAGTCCAGACCGCGTATGGCAAGCACCATCTTTTCGTGCTGGGTCAAACTGCGCGAAAAAGCCGGCAGAGGGAAGGTGGTTGAAGATAATACCGCTCGATTTATACCGAGATTATCGTCATTACCCGCCTAAAGATGTATCGCTATGGGTGGAAAAGTAAAAATGAAAGAATTTGTAAGAATTGGTAATAAAATACAATAATTCAAATGTTGACATGCAGAATTTTCTTAATAATCATAAGAAGTTAGGTAATATTATTCATCACCTAAAGAATCTATTCCTATACGATGGATGTTTCTGAGAGGGGTGTGTGTCTGGCCCGATTACATTGAACTTGAGGAACTGGTTGATGATAAATTACAAACTTGACGACTTCTTAACTCGCGCCAAGCGAAGGCAGGCGTCAGTTCAATCTCTCAAATACCTACCGGTACGCTGAGCGGGAATTGAAGAATTGGCTTATTCCTCATGCAGCGTATGAATACTCTTAATGGCATACAGAGCTATTGGGCTTTCTTCTCGATATCGGATCGATACTGATCATGGGTGAACCCAATATTGCCATTGCATGTACCAATACTTCTGATTTTACTGGCTATGGTTGTGGCAATACTGCTTTCGGTTGCATTAAATCAGTTGCACATGCTCTGGCATACTGCATATCAAGGGCATGGGGTCTTACTGTTCATTCGGGGAAGTTTATGAAAAGCGGCCAGTTTGATAGCGCACTATGGCGCTGTCGTGGTTGTAGGGGGAATTGAGAATGGCGGGACGATTGGGGCGTGCGCATCGCGATATGGGCGGAATTCTAGGTTCTTATCCCGGCACACTGAAAGGTATTCTTGACGCTACGACTGCGCTGTCTGCGATTGATACTGACAAACATTCTGCTTTTCGGCCAGGAAACGCCTTTGCCTCCACCCTGGCAACAGGCTCTGTTCTCGCTCTCTTGCTCGTTTCCGGTTCTGCATTTGCGGGGGGCGGTGACGGTGGTGGCTCCTCTGGCGGAGCGGGCGGCGGCATTGATGCCAGTCATGTGGGGCAACCGGGACAGGATGGCCAAGGCTCGGCGGCTGGCGGCGGCGGTGGTGGGCCGGGAGCAAATGGTGGCGATGGCAGCTACGGATTCGGATCGGGAAGTGCCGGGGTGGGCGGCAACGCTGGAACTGTAGCGGGCGCCAATGGGAGCGCGGGCGGCGATGTGACCGATGCTACTTTTGCCGGTGGCGGCGGTGGTGGCGGGGGTGCACATGGATATGTAGGTGCAACGATCCCGACGGGTACGTTCATCGGCGGAGATGGTGGCAGAGGCGGAAGCGCAACAGGAACCGGTGTTGTCAATACAGGCGGCGATGGTGGAGGCGGTGGGGCTGGCGGCTACGGTGCAGTTGTAACCGGCGGCGGAACGGGCAATGTATTGGCAGGTGACAGCCTGAACGGAGGACAGGGCGGAACGGGCGGTGATGCGAGATATCAAGCCGGCGATGGCGGCGATGGTGGGGCCGGATTAGCCTATCAAGGCTCGTCCCTGACTGTCGAGGGGAACCTCAATGGCGGGGTGGGAGGGGCTTCAGGAAACACCACCAGCCGCGCCAATGGTGGCGATGGCGGCATCGGCTTAATCCTCGATGCCGGGAACCTGGTTCAGGCGGGCCATATCAGCGGCGGCACTGGCGGTATCGGTATCCGCAGCAATGGTCCGGGTGGCACGGGCATCCATGCCATCAGGAATAGTGTAACCATCATCAATTCCGGTTCGGTTTCGGGAGGTATGAGCGGCGACACAACCAGCCGTGCCAATGCAATCGGGTTCGCTGGGGGTGCGAACCGGCTGGAACTGCGCAATGGTTCGGAGATCACCGGCAATGTTGACGCTACCGCCGGAACTGACGACACATTTGCCCTCGGAGGTGGCGTGACAACTGTCTTCGACGTTTCTGCGATTGGCGACAGCGCGCAATATCGCGGCTTTGAGACATTCGAAAAGACGGGGGCGAGCACCTGGGAACTGACCGGGACGACAACTGCGCTCACGTCCTGGACAATCAAGGAGGGAACGCTGAACATCTTTTCCGACGCAACACTCGGAGACAGTGCCGGCGTGGTCGATTTGGCCGGGGGCACCCTGCAGGCCGGCGCTTCCTTTTCGTCGGCTCATGGACTTCGGGTCGGCAGCCCGGCCTCGAATAACATCGACACCAATGGCTTCGATCTGACTCTCAGTGGAGTGGTTGCCGATGGTGCGAACAACAGCAGCGGTAACTTCCTCAACAAGTTAGGTGCCGGCACATTGACCTTGAGCGGCGCCAATACATATTCCAACCGCACCGTTATCAATTCGGGAACGCTTGCTCTCAGCGGGGCTGGGACGATCGGTGCAGGCAATGTCATTATCGACGCAGGGACAGTGTTCGACATTTCCCAGGTTGATGCGAGTACACGTGTTATCCAGCTTAGCGGCACCGCCAGCAGCACTATCAACCTCGGTTCCAAAACGCTTGTGCTTGGCTTCGGTAACTCCTTCAGCGATTGGAGCGGTACCATTACGGACGGCGGCATTGGCGGTGGCAGTGGCGGCGGCGTCATCATCGCGGCACCCGGCGGTGCTGTCAGGTATTTCAACCCACAGAATTACACCGGTGGCACCACTATTGCGAGCGGGACCCTTGAACTTGTAGGCGCCGGAACGCTCGTTCCCGCAGGCGCAATGACAGTGAATGCCGGCGCGGTTTTCAACATTGGTGGCCTTGCACCAGCGGGAACGACCATTGGTGACCTTACCGGTGCGGGAGCGGTGGCGCTGGGTAGCAAGTCGCTTACATTCGGCACAGCCAGCGATGGTACGTTTGCCGGAAACTTCGCCGGCACGGGATCTCTCGTCAAGCAGGGCAGTGGCACGCAGACGCTCAGCGGCAACAGTACCTACACAGGGGGCACAACAGTATCGAATGGCACGCTCAAGATCGAAGGTTCGCTTGGTAATACAGCAACGAGTGTAGCCAGCGGTGCGACGCTCGGTGGCTCAGGCTCAATCGCCAGCGGCGTGATCATCGCCGATGGCGGCGTGATCGCACCCGGTTCCAGCGCTGGCACGATAGCGCTTGGCTCGCTCCAGCTTGGCGGCAGTTCATTCCTCGATTATGAGCTTGGCCAGGCCAACATTGTGGGTGGTGGCACTAATGATTTGATTGAAATCACCGGTGACCTTACTCTTGACGGCCTGCTGAATGTCACCGACATCGGTGGCTTTGGCGCGGGGGTATACCGCCTGATGAATTACGGTGGTGCCCTCATCGACCGTGGACTGACGCTCGGTGGGTTGCCAATGGGCGTCAGCGCTTCCGACCTTTTCGTCCAGACGAACATAGACGGTCAGGTCAACCTGATCAGCAGTGCCGGTGCAGTTCCGAATTTTTGGGACGGGAGCAATATGGCCATGCATGACAACGGTGTGAATGACGGCGGCGATGGTGTGTGGAATGCGGCCGACCGCAGCTGGGCGAATATTGATGGTACCCTCAATGGATCCTGGAATCAGAATTTCGCGATCTTCGGTGGCGTGGCAGGCACGGTGCGAGTGGACAACACGGCCGGCGATGTCTTCTTCACCGGCATGCAGTTCATGACAGATGGCTATGAGATCGGCGGCGGCACGCTTACGACAAATACGGCAGATACGATCATCCGCACCGATGCGGGCGTCCGGGCTACGATTTCAGCGGCAATCGCGGGAAGTGGCGGGCTGGTGAAACATGATTCAGGAACGTTGATCCTGTCCGGCACCAACAGCTATACGGGTGGGACGGCAATCAATGGGGGCACTCTCTCGGTCTCATCCGATGCCAAACTTGGTAACGCGGCCGGTGGTCTGGCCCTTGATGGCGGGACGATACAAAACACGTCTGCATTCCAGACAGGAAGAGCCGTCACCCTCGGGACGGGGGGAGGAACCTTCCAGACCAACGAGGATCTTGCTGTGAGCGGGCCAATTTCCGGTACCGGCAGTCTCACCAAGACGGGAAGCGCCACGCTGACGCTCACAGGCGCCAACAGCTATACGGGAAATACCTTGGTTGAAACTGGCACGCTTATTGGCAATGTCAGCTCGATCCGTGGCAATATCGGTAGTGATGGAACCGTTATATTCAGCCAAGCCGACAATGCCGCCTTTGCTGGGAATATAGGCGGATCGGGCAATATGGTGAAGGATGGCAACGGCACATTACTGCTTGGCGGGCACAGCTCGCTGGACTGGAAGATCGAGAAAGGCCATCTGAGCAGCGCGGCCGAGCGGTTTGGTGGCAATGTCTCGATCGACGCGGGCAGCGGCCTCATCTTCGATCAGGGCGTCAATGCCACCTATGCGGGCATCGTCTCAGGCTCAGGTAATTTGGTCAAGAACGGTACAGCCGGACTGGTGCTCTCCGGCGACTCTACAGCTTTTACCGGCACGACAACCCTCGCCTCCGGTGTCCTTGCCGTGAACGGTACACTCAACGGTACCCTTGATGTGCTGGCCAACGGACGTCTTCAGGGTACGGGAACGGTCGGCACGACGATCCTCTCCGGTACTATTGCGCCGGGCAATTCGATCGGCACACTCACAGTTACTGGCGATTATACGCAGCTCGCCGGTTCCAGTTATGAGGTGGAAATCGATCCAACCGGGAAGTCGGACCTGATCGATGTTAACGGCGCAGCAAAAATCGAAGGAGGCACGCTCTTCGCCCTGAAGGCGCCGGGAGGGTATGATGCGGGAACACGCTATACTGTTCTGACCGCTGCCGAGGTGACCGGCACCTATGACGCGCTCGACCAGAATGCGCCCTTTGTCAACCTGACGCTCACCTATGATGCCGCTGCTGTCTATCTGGACGTTACGCGCAACGCTGCCTCTTTCTGTGATGTTGCAGCGACCGGCAACCAGTGTGCAACCGGTAACGGCGCAGAAAGCTTGGGGCCCAATAACCCAGTTTATCATACTATTGCCGGCCTGCCGGACGGGGAGCGCGCGCGCGCTGCCTTTGATCAGCTCTCCGGCGAGATTCATGCTTCCGTAAAGGGTGCTATGCTGGAGGACAGCCGCTTCCCGCGCGAGGCAGCCACGGCACGCATCCGCGCTGCCTTTGAGGGTCCCGCGTCCCAGTCGCTACCGGTTTTTGTATATCGCCCCGAAGGAGAGGCAACGGCGGGAGAAGGCAAAGATGCACGTGCTTTTGCTCTTGCTCCGAGCAATGTGGATCGTTTTGCCCTGTGGGCTCATGGCTTCGGCTCATGGGGTGAAATCGACGGAGATAGCAATGCAGCTTCTCTCGGCCACGATACCGGTGGGTTTCTTATCGGTGCCGATGCGCCGATCGGCAATTGGCGTATTGGTGCCCTTGCAGGCTATAGTCACTCGTCCTTTGACGTCGACGAGCGCGTTTCGTCTGGATCCAGTGACAATTATCATCTCGGCATTTATGGCGGCACCCAATGGGGCGCTTTGGGTCTCAGAACTGGTGCTGCCTACACCTGGCACAGGATTGAAACCGACCGATCTGTCTCCCTCACGGGTTTTGCCGACCGATCGCTCGCCGATTATGACGCCGGCACCACACAGATCTTCGGCGAACTCGGTTGCAAGATCGAACAGGGCAGTTTCGATTTCGAGCCGATCGCAAGCCTTGCCTATGTGAACCTGAATACCGACAGCTTCACGGAAAAGGGTGGTGCCGCGGCGCTGACAAGCCAAAGTTCCGACATCGACGCGACATTTACGACGATCGGTTTGCGTACCTCGACCAGCTTCACGATAGCAACGATGAACGCTTCGGCGCGTGGAATGCTGGGTTGGCGTCATGCTTTCGGCGAAACGACACCATTTTCTGCAAACGCTTTTGCTGGCGGTGAAACTTTTGTAATCGACGGTATGCCGATCGCCAAGGATGCGGCCATTCTGGAGGCTGGTATTGATCTTGCCGTTTCGCTCAACGCCAAGCTTGGTGTGTCCTATTCAGGTCAGGTTGCAAACAACGCCAGAGAGCATGGTTTCAAGGCCGATCTTACGATGAATTTCTGAAAAGGCTGCACTGCGTCACTGAAACAGTGAGACGGTACGTTGCAGCACGGGGGCAGTCTTCGACCATTTTCAAGATCGCAGCAATCAGATCTGGCTTTCGCTCACTTGCGGCGGAGATGACTTTCGGTACTCAACCACGGGCATAGGCGGCCACATCGGCATTCGTTTCTGCAATTCGACCCCCACGGTGTGCAAGCTCATGCTCGTCGAGACGCTCAGTATTAGCCTTCGCGTATAACAGTTTTTCAAACGCTTTCGCGTATATCGCTATTTTAATCGCCTTCGCGTATACTGAATTTCTATACGTTGCCGCGTATACTGTTGATCAGAGGCCACCATGAACGAACAGATCGCCCGCACAGAACAACAACTTGGCGCCATCCTGCGCCGTGCCCGCAAACAGATGCACTTGAGCCAAGGCGCGCTTGGCGAACAAATCCATATGCGGCAGGGCACGGTTTCGCGCCTTGAAGCCGGGAAGCCGGCCGTCCAGCTGCACACCCTGATGGAAGCCCTTTCAGCCCTCAATCTGGAACTGGTCGTTCGATCACGCAGCCTGGGCAGCGCCGCCGACATTGAGGACTTGTTCTGATGGCAAGAAGGCGGGCGCACGTACCTCTCAACGTTTTTCTGAACAGCCGTCATGTCGGTGTGCTGCGTCGCGAGGCCACAGGTGCAATCGACTTCCGGTACGGACCCGGCTGGCTGGATTGGCACGGCACATTCCCGGTGTCACTCTGCACACCTTTCACTGGAAGGATGGATCCGACTGAGCCAACGCTTCACAGCCGGACGCCATAGAACATACTTTGTTGCGGTATCTGACCAAATGTTGAGGGATAGAAAGTGCGCGTGGCGCATTTCGTATCGGACGTTGAACGCCCTCTATCGAAACGTCATTCACATCCGGTTTCCAGCTTGGCAACGGCCCGAAGAAGCCCCTGTTCTCCATAGG
The DNA here is from genome assembly GCF_054796155.1 of Phyllobacterium sp. K27. Lineage (NCBI taxonomy): Bacteria > Pseudomonadati > Pseudomonadota > Alphaproteobacteria > Hyphomicrobiales > Phyllobacteriaceae > Phyllobacterium > Phyllobacterium sp. K27. The sequence goes on from NZ_JBTWND010000004.1 coordinate 398,346, forward strand.
GCTTGGAGAGCATAACCGCTGAATCAATTTCCGAGATACCAGGTACAGTGACGTGAGCCGTGGCGAAGATCACTCCAATACGGGGGTTGATCCTACGGGCTATCTGGGCAAGCTCGATTCCTGACATGTCGGGCAGCGAAACATCTGCAATGAGGATGTCAACCGGAATAATATCGAGGTAGGCGGCTGCATCGGTGACGGTCATGGCCTCCGTCACAGTGTGGCCATTCATGCGAAGAACCTCCGCCACATCTGATAAAGTCACAGGCTCATCCTCGCAGACAAGTATAGAGGACCGGAATGCTTGAGGGATTTGATCGGGCATGTCAGGATCCTGTCACGGCGTTATTAAGTAAATCGATCACCACTTCATCAGCGCATTGGTCAGCGGGCAAATGATTGGGCGTAAATGGAACGAACAAGTTGAACACCCTGAAACAGGTTGAATTAATCGAAAAGAATATCGGCGCCCGTGAACAACTGAGTCTAATGAAAATAGGGCAAGAGCACGGTGACGTTTCAATATAAATGGTTGTGCGTCAAAGCCAACTGCGAATGAACCACAAACGTAGACGTCCGGATGGAAGCGCTGCAAGACGGAGAGCCGCATCGGCCAAAGCATTTTCGGCCCAGCAGCGCCGGTATTGAAAGCGGCTTTTGCATCCAGATCCCGCTACAATTTCGGGCCGCCTTGCTTGAACTCGCACAGGACATGTTGCTCTTGTTCAGCTGTTGACGCCAGCCGCGCGCTCTGCAAATTTGTCCCAGGGGGAAATCATGGCCACGGACTGGATATCAACGCTGCAGGAGCAGGCGGAATTCGTTACTCAGATCGCCGAAGACGTGAACCAAACCTTGGCGTTACCGGCGCTAACATCGATTCAAGCTTCTCGCCTCTACCACGTGGTTGAGCAAGGTGCACAGACCTTTGATCGCATCATCGACGAAATGGAAGAGCACAATCTTGACGATGATCTCACTGACGCGGCCGAAACCATCGCCGATATGTGGACGAATCTTTCCGTGACGACTGCAAACAAGCTTCGGGTCATGCAAGGTCTGGCCCCAATCGAATTTCCTCCTGGCGAAGACGAGCGAAAGATGACCGAATAACCCTCGGGTCTGACGCAACCGTCCTCTCAGTGCGGCAGCTTACCAGGTGTAAGGCCAAGGCTGCGGCCGTCGTGGGCGTGGGCGTTCAAGCTGCAGTCATATCTCCGGTCTTGCGTGCGCATGTCATGACGCTGGGTCCTGAAGTTTCCGCTTGATCCGGTCTCTCTCATTGACGCGCATTTTATTGCGTAAAACAACACCACGGGCTTTCCGGTTCGTGCGGTCCATAGTCACTTTGCCAACTGCTTTGTCTGGAGGCAAATGCTTTTGAAAGGCCATAATCTGGACAACTTGGATTAATCGGGTAACCGAAACATTCGTTGGCTCCGGTTTTTGCGCCAACGTTTTAAATCGACTCCAGCACGACTTCATGGTGAACTCATCCTGTTGGTCACAACAGATCGGGAGGGTTCAATGGATAGGCGATTATTTCTGACCGGGGCGCTTGGTATCGCAGCGTCAGCCGCCCTTGCAGGCATGGGTCGGCCAAACGCTGCGCTGGCCGCTGTTCCAAACGCCAGGGACGATATCCTTGATGAATTGGGCGCGCCAGCTACAGATGTCTTTGAGGATGGTGACCCGCAAACAATGTTTGAATCGGTTCAATACCGCCGCCGCCGCCATCGCCGGCGCGTCTGGAGAAGGGTCTGCCACCGGTATTGGCGGCACGGCCGGAGGCGCGTCCGCTGCTATCGTAGACGTGTTTGGGTCTGGAGCAGGTTTTAGAAACCAGACAAGCTTAGCCCCCGTTAAGCACTGGGGCTGGTCGATCAAGATGAAGCTTTATGATGCTGGGCCATTATTCGAAGTCTGGCGCATGAATACAATGGTGACGCCATGAGACTGACCTCATTTGCACATAAAGCTTGATTGAATATTATTGAGCTCGCTGCGATCCTCCGCACACTATAAGTCTATCCCATCGGCACATGATTCACATTGACTGACGAATGCATATTTCCTTCAGGCTTAAGTAGTCTTGGACACAGTGATCTATGATGAAAGGAAGATTTCTGGCAATGTGCCAATAAACGGCGTATGATTTTCCCGTGCAGGTATAGGCCCCATGGTCCAGTTCATTTGCATGGCGCCACTGGTGCCTTCCCGCTCTAACGAGATTGGGAGATTTCTTCATGACGCAATTTCATGTGATAGCTGGCGCAAGCGAGACGAACGTCTATCCTGACGTGCGTCGAATAAGTGTGGCAGACGTCTTCGCTTCGTTTCGCGAAGGGCTCGCTGATTTTTGGGAAAAACCTTCCCATTATGTTTTTCTTTGCCTGATCTACCCGATTAGCGGATTGGTTCTCATACGGTGGACCTCAGGAGCCAACTTACTTCCATTGCTTTTCCCGTTGATGTCTGGCTTTGCCTTGATCGGACCTTTTGCGGCCCTTGGTCTCTACGAGATCAGCAGGCGGCGCGAGCTTCATCTCGACACATCATGGTGGCATGCTTTGGAGGTGAGGCGGTCCCCGGCGATACCATCAATAATTGCAATGGGTGTTCTGCTCCTTGTACTCTTTATTGCATGGATCCTCGCAGCACAGGCATTATATGTAAGTCTCTTCGGCCCGGAAGAACCGGAGTCGGTCAGCGCATTTTTCCATCAGGTTTTTGAAACGCCTGAAGGCATGCGGCTGATCCTGTTTGGCAACGCAATCGGGTTTGTCTTTGCGGTCGTAGTTCTTTGCACAAGTGTAATCGCCTTTCCGCTTCTGCTGGACCGCGACGTTGGTGCACTATCGGCGATAGTAACGTCGGTAAAGGCGGTATTGGTCAATCCCGTTCAGATGGCCCTGTGGGGTATAATTGTCTCCGCACTTCTTTTAGTCGGCTTCCTGACCCTCTTCGTTGGACTTGCAATCTTCATACCGGTCCTGGGACATGCGACCTGGCATCTTTATCGCAAGGTCGTGGTCTCACCACCCATCGCAAAAGTTGAGATGCGGTAAAAAAGCAGTCTCGTAAATGGGCTGGTCAGAATGACAAGAACGCGGCACCAGGTGCCGCGTTCTTTATCTAGGGGGTGGGACCGAAGAACGTCAAACGGCTCCAAAGCACGTAATGCGATTCCGAGACCATCATGGCAACAAAGACCAGTACCAGCAGGGGCGGAAGCAGTACGGCATAGACAAGAGCCAGACGCTCCCACACCATGTGCATGAAAATTGCAACAATGAGTCCAGCTTTCAGGGCCATGAAAAGCAGGATCAGGGACCATCTCAGGTAGCCGTGAATACCGATATAGTCGATCATATAGGAGCAGATGCTCAAGATAAAAAGGAACCCCCATACCACGAGATAGAGCTTGATCGGATGCTCCTGATGTGTCTCGTTTTGCATTGCTGGTCCTGTTGTATTGACTGAAGGCTGTGTCATTGCGTTGACCTCACCACAGATAGAAAAAAGCAAAGATAAACACCCAGACCAGATCAACGAAATGCCAGTAGAGTCCGGTGATTTCGACGATCTCATAATGGCCTTTCCTGCTGGTGAAAAAGCCGCGTTTTTCAGTGTCGAAATCTCCGCGCCAGACCTTGCGGGCGATGATAACGAGAAAGATGACGCCGATGGTAACGTGGGTTCCGTGAAATCCCGTAATCATGAAAAAGGTCGATCCGAACTGTGCTGCACCCCAGGGATTATCCCAAGGGCGCACTCCCTCCGTAATGAGTTTGGTCCATTCGAAAGCCTGCATTCCAACAAATATAATCCCGCACAGCGCTGTCATTAGCAGCAGGATCGCCGTTTTACGCCGATCGCGCCGGTAGCCATAATTGACGGCCATCGCCATTGTCCCGCTGCTGCTGATAAGCACAAAGGTCATGATGGCAATCAGAATGAGCGGAATTTCCTGCCCGCCGATGTTCAAAGCAAAGACTTCGCTGGAGTTGGGCCAGGGAACGATTGTAGACATACGTGCTGACATATAGGCAAGCAGAAAGCAGCCGAAGACGAAGATGTCGCTCAGTAAAAATATCCACATCATGGCCTTGCCCCAGGAAACGTTCTTGAACGTTCTCTGGTCCGAAGCCCAGTCAGAAGCAAAGCCGCGCATGCCACTTGGCATTGGAAGGGGTGCTTCAGTTTCACTCTTCTGTATGGCTTGAGACATGATGGATCTCCTATGTCAGCAATTGCCGGCAGATATCGACAAAATCATTCGCCCAGCCCGCGAACAGGACAAAAAGAACCAGCCAGACCAACAACATAAAATGCCAGTACATTACGCAGAGTTCGATGCTAAGATGGACCTGCGGCGCTGTCTTGCCCGTCAATACCTTGACGATCGTGCGCCCAAGCACCAGCAGTCCGCCAAGAATGTGCAAACCGTGCATGCCGGTGATCATATAAAAGAAGCTGTTGGCAGGATTATCGGCAAGGAGATAGCCGGCGGATAGGAGTTCCCGCCAGGCGAAGACCTGTCCGACAAGAAAGCCGATACCTGTCACAAAACTCGCCAGAAGGGCGAATTTCATCGTCTCGTCATCATCTTGTTGTGCCCGCGATTTTGCCACTTCCAAAGTAATGCTGCTTGTCACGAGTACGGCTGTGTTGACCCAGAGCACCTCTGGTATCGGGATAGCCCACCAATCATTACCGCCCATACGTATGAAATAAGCGCTGATGAAGAGGGTGAATAAAGCACCCACGACAGCGAGAAATACACCAAGGCCGATCTTTTCTGTCGCTATCGACGAACGGGTGAAGTGGGAAAAGCTGCTGACCCGCTCGGCTTCGAGCCAGGGCTTTGATGTCAGGCGCTGTTGGGCCATCCACCAAATAACGATGGACCCAAGCAACGCGAGGAAGATCAGGACGGCGCTCATGTCGAATGCTCTTTTGACAGTCTTTCAGGATCCGGTTGATTTTGCGGAATGAAATCTTCCTGTGCACCGGGAACACTGTAGTCGTAAGCCCAGCGATAGACGACCGGCAAGTCCTTGCCCCAGTTGCCGTGCGGAGGCGGGGTTGTGGGTGTTTGCCATTCGAGTGTTGTCGCCCGCCAGGGATTGCCGCCGGATTCTTTGCCCCGGCGAAGACTCCAGACCGCATTGAACAGAAACAGTATCTGAGCGGCACCAACCGTCCATGCCATCAGTGTGATGAATATATTCAAATCATGCGCGGACGTTGGATTGACCACTGTTTCTCCCAGTTCGTAATAGCGGCGCGGAGCGCCGAGCAAGCCGAGATAGTGCATGGGGAAGAAGATCAGATAGGCTCCCAGGAACGTTACCCAGAAGTGTATCCTGCCCATGGTCTCGTCCATCATTCGCCCGGTGATCTTGGGATACCAGTGGTAGATCGCACCGAAAATCACCATGATCGGCGCAACGCCCATCACCATGTGAAAATGGGCGACCACAAACATCGTATCGGAAAGCGGAACATCCACGACAACATTGCCGAGAAACAATCCCGTCAGGCCGCCATTCACAAACGTTACGATGAAACCGAGAGCAAATAGCATCGGTATGGTCAAATGGATATCGCCGCGCCAAAGAGTGAGCACCCAGTTATAGACCTTGATCGCGGTCGGTACCGCAATGATCAGCGTGGTCGTGGCAAAGAAGAATCCGAAGTTAGGGTTCATGCCGCTGACATACATATGATGTGCCCAAACGACAAAGCTCAGGGCACCGATTACCACGATAGCCCAAACCATCATGCGGTAGCCGAATATATTCTTGCGGGCGTGGGTGCTGATCAGATCCGAGACAATACCAAAGGCCGGAAGCGCCACGATATAGACTTCCGGATGGCCGAAGAACCAGAACAGGTGCTGGAAGAGAATCGGGCTTCCGCCCCCATGCTTGAGCTGCTCCCCCATTGCAACAATTGCCGGCATGAAGAAACTGGTCCCAAGAATGCGGTCGAACAGCATCATGACCGAAGCGACGAAGAGGGCGGGGAAGGCCAGTAATGCCATGACCGTTGCGGTGAAAATGCCCCAAATTGTCAGGGGCATGCGCATCAGCGTCATACCGCGCGCGCGGCCCTGCAGAACGGTCACCACATAGTTCAATCCACCCATGGTAAAACCGATGATGAAAAGGATCAATGAGACTAGCATCACTATGATGCCCCAATCATTCCCACCCGGAGTGCCGGAAAGTACAGCCTGAGGCGGATAGAGGGTCCAGCCGGCACCGGTCGGACCACCAGGTGCAAAAAATCCCGCCGCCAGAACAAGAACGGCGAGCAGATAAAGCCAGAAGCTCAGCATATTTGCGTAGGGGAATACCATATCCCGGGCACCCAGCATCAACGGGATCAGGTAATTGCCGAAACCGCCCAGGAAAAGCGCGGTCAGAAGATAAATTACCATGATCATGCCGTGCATGGTGATGAACTGGTAATAGTGCTCGGCATCGATGAAAGTGAAATAGCCAGGGAAGGCCAGTTGCAACCGCATCAACCACGAAAGAACCAGCGCTACAAAACCGATCGATATGGCGGTCAGCGAGTATTGGATGGCTATGACTTTGGCATCCTGGCTGAAGACATAAGTCGTCCACCAGCTGTGCGGGTGGTAAAGCTCGACATCTTCGACTTCCGCTGCCGGAATGGTGTCGTCAATACTGGATGGGATATTGACCATCGAATACCTCCCTATTTTTGCTTTCGCCCTGAAGAGCCCCGCTGTCTCACTGTGCCTTCTGTACTTCTCCCGCCGCCATCAGCTGTGTGAATGTCTGTTGTTCCTGCAGCCACGTCTGATAGTCGGTCTCAGTGTCGACCACGACGGTACCGCGCATTTGAGGATGCCCGACGCCGCACAGTTCGGCGCACAGGACTTCGAAAGTGCCGGTCCGTGATGGTGTAAACCAGAAATAGGTGACCATGCCCGGAACCATGTCCATCTTGGCCCGGAACTCTGGAACGAAGAAATTATGCAGGACATCGGTTGAACGCAGGAGCATCTTGACCGGCTTTCCCACAGGCACATGTAACTCGCCGCCTTCGATGATGATATCATCCAGCCCGTTCGCATCATTCTTTTTCAGGCCCAGGGGATTGTCAGCACTGATCTCACGCGTGTCCGATGTTCCTAGTTGACCATTGGCGCCAGGAAGGCGGAAGCTCCATTGCCACTGCTGGCCGACAACCTCGACATTGGTGGCGTCCTGCGGAACGGTCACAAACTGGTTCCAGACAAACAGGCCCGGAGCCAGCATGGCAACAACCCCAATGGTGGTAACTGTAGCTAACCAAAATTCCAGTTTTTTGTTTTCGGGTTCGTAGTGTGCCTGATTTCCCGGCTTGTGCCGAAAGCGGAAAACGCAATAGGCAACGAACAGCACGACTGCGACAAATACGAAACCGGTAATCCAGAATGTAATGATGATTGTATTGTCGATGTAGTTCCAGTTGGACGCTATGGGCGTCCACCACCAGGGACTCAACAAATGAAAAAGAACTGAACCAACCGCAATGCCAACCAGAACGAATACGACCGCCATTTCTTGCCCCTCCCTGCCGTGATTGGCTGTGGACATGAATTCGCAACGCGTAGCATTCCCAGAATAGCATTTCATGCGGAAGAAATACAGAAAATCTGGCCTCACAACAAAAGAAGGGGATCTGTCCGACTATTTAGATCATATGGTGATTTGGCTGTGAGAACAGGACAAAGCAGAGCTGTGAGATTGTCGAGCTGCGGTGCTGGATTGCCATATACTTTTGGCCAAACGCCTGGATCCAACCCAAAGCCGACGCCAGGGCAATATCTTTTCAGTCTCCTGGCGCTGCCAGGTATTTGCCTTTTTTTGCAAGTCTCCAGTACCAAATGCCCGCTGGGGCTACGGATCCTCTGTCAGAGGTTTAGCAGCTGAAATCTCGGTGGGAGCTTATCTATGGTGGAACCACTTTGCTTTGCCGCTGCGTTACCCGCAACCTGCGTGCGAAAGGAAGTAATTTTATCCCGCTGATCCGGCGGATTCGCGAATTGACCGACGCAGGAACCTCAGGAAAGTGTCCAGTACCCTGGATCCGTTGCTACGTTCCCAAACCGCTGTGATCGGCAGTTTTGCCGAAAGATCGCTGAGCGGGCGGACTGCTACTCCACGCCTGGGAGCGGTCCCGATGCAACTGGAATAGATCGCGACACCAGCGCCGGCAATGACAAGCCCAAAGATACCGTCACTGTTTGTAGCCTCGAGCGCAATATCTGGAAAAAACCCTCGCGCCCTGCATTCCGCAAATACTTCCTTGCGAAAGACGACCCAACTGTCGCCGGTGCCGAAGACAAATTTCTGGCCTTTAAGCTCGGCCAGGGTCAAGGTTTCCTTCACCGCAAGAGGGTGGTTGGAGGGCAAAACGGCTACATATTCATTTTTGTCGAAGGTCAGGCTTTTTGTGGCCCGATGCCGGAATTCACCGTAAAGAAATCCAATGTCTATCGTCTGCTGCAGGATCGCGACATGCTGGTGAACTGTTGGCATAAACACGAGATTGAGATCGATATCAGGATGAGCCTGATTGAAATCTCGCAGGAAGTCAGGCAATCGTCCGTTGATCGCAAAATCTGTATAGCCAACCCGCAATTCGCCCCGAAGCCCGCGGGCGGCTTTGCGGGTCCGTGCAATCGCTTGATTGATTTGCCCGGCTATTCCCGCCGTCTCCAATAAGAAAACCTTACCTGCTTCGGTCAGCTCCACCCGGCGAGTGGATCGTACCAGAAGCGGAGCGCCAATTTCGGCCTCAAGCTGCTGGATGGTTTTCGTTAGGGCAGGTTGAGCGATGTGAAGGCTGTCTGCGGCGCGACCGAAGTGCAGTTCTTTGCCGAGGGCCGAAAATGCCCGTAAATGCCGCATATCCAAGCTCATGCAACAGCTTTCCATTAATTCTCTGCAGCTATCAATATGACACTAATTGATATTTTACAAACTTCATTTGGCATTTCATTCTTGCAAGTCAAGGCACCACCAAGCGTGTCGGGAACGAAAGCCTGAGAGCTCCCAAATGACGGACCACCTTTTCCTTGCCCAACCAATTTGAGGCTGTAGTCGGGATTCCGTCAATCGAAGTAATTTCGGAGCGGGCAACGCCAGGGGATCATGCAAGTCGCTCGGGCGGGCTGCGGGCAGGGCCACTGCACCGAGATGATGAGAATACGAAATGCCATCCCAAAACGTCAAAAGAGGAGAACATGACTATGGATTCACAGACTGATAACCAGGTTTCAACGGGCTCGCTCCGCAAAGTGATTGGGGCCGCCGCAATCGGAAATTTCGTGGAATGGTTTGACTTCGCAGTTTATGGGTTTCTTGCCACCACTATCGCCAATGAGTTTTTCCCAAGCTCGAGTCTGACTTCAGCTCTGCTCAAGACATTCGGCGTCTTTGCGGTTGCATTCGCAATGCGCCCATTGGGCGGAATCTTTTTCGGCACATTGGGGGATAGACTGGGGCGAAAAAGTATTCTTTCACTGACTATTCTCATGATGGCAAGCGCTACTACGCTTATGGGGTTGCTTCCATCCTACGCAAGTATTGGTGTTCTGGCACCTGTTCTTCTGACGATCTTACGTTGTGTGCAGGGCTTTTCCGCAGGCGGGGAGTATGCCGGATCCGTAGCTTATGTAATGGAACACGCACCCAGGCATCGTCGCGGATGGTATGGAAGTTTTGTTCCTGTCTCTACTTTTACCGCATTCGCATCGGCGGCACTGCTGGTTTTTGCCTTGGAAAATAGTCTGTCAGCCGAGGCCATGGCGGGCTGGGGCTGGCGAATCCCCTTTTTGGTAGCGGCTCCATTAGGAATTGTCGGTTTGTACTTGAGGTGGCGGATGGAGGAAACGCCAGCTTTTCAAGCTATCTCATCCGAAGCGAGTTTGCATAGTCATTCACCATTCAGGGAAACTCTTCGAAATCAGAGCCATGCAATTCTACGGCTGGGTGCATTCATTTCGCTCACCGCACTCTCCTTTTACATGTTTACAACCTATTTCGCCACTTACCTACAGGTCGTTGGAAATCTCAGCCGGCCACAGGCGCTGTTGGTATCAACTGTCGCGATCATTTTTGCAGCGTTGGCTTGCCCGCTCGCCGGGGCATTTTCTGATAAGGTAGGCCGGCGTAAAACGGTTGGCTTTATATGCGCTTGGGTGATCCTGACAGTGCTTCCGGCCTTTTGGCTTGCCAGCTCCGGTTCGTTGGCATTCGCAATCTGTGGAGTGCTTCTACTCGCGGTAGGCGCTCTGGTAACCGGGGTCGTAACAGCAGCGTTGATGTCGGAGATCTTTCCTACACGAACGCGATACACAGCATCAGCGTTTACCTACAACGTTTCGTACACGATTTTTGGCGGTACAGCACCTCTCATGGCAACATGGCTGATCGACATCACGGGCAATAATCTGGCTCCAGCCATTTATCTCATCGCGATAGCTCTGCTCGCCATGATCGGGGGATTGGCACTTCCAGAAACGCATCGAATTTCATTGCTTGGCAAGGGGCCCGTCAGCAGAGCACTGGAGCACGCTTAGTCGGCTTGAGTACGACGTCTCGCATGCCGGACTTTTCTCGTGTCCCGCAAGACCGCTTCGACACAATGGCAAGTCCTTGGCCCACCACAATTCTCGCGGGTATCAAGCGGGATCACAGTCGCTTCGGCGACAATCTATGTGAGCCGAAACAAACAACTGGAGTGAATAATATGCAACCTAACGTGAAGATTGATGTGAACGAAGCGACCGGCGTATGGGAGACAGACGGCCTTCCGATGCTATATATTCCGCGGCATTTCATGATCAACGTCCATGACGCGGTTGAACAAGCCCTTGGCCTTGCTGCTTATCGCGACGTTCTGAAAGAAGCAGGTGCCAAGGCGGCATTTTATTGGTGCAAGAAGCAAGCCGATTCTGGAAAAATCGCTGGCCTTCAAGTGTTTGAGCACTATCTGGAACGCTTGACAGTGCGAGGGTGGGGACAGTTCAAACTTGATGAAATCAATCCTGAATCAGGCACTGCGACAATCACTCTCGAAAACTCAGTCTATGTTCTTGAAGGCGCCGCAAATGCGCAGCGTCCGGTCTGCTATATGTTTGAAGGGTTCTTCATTGGTGGAGCAAAATACCTCGCCGAGCATGATGGACTGAACTGGAGCGCCATAGAATGCCGGGAGGTGCAATGTCAGGCTATGGGCTTTGATCACTGCAGGTTCGAGCTCAAGGCCAACAGAGCAGGCTCATAAACGGTCATTGGACAAAAAGCACACTTGTTATCAAACAGCGTAGCACGCCACCGGGCTTTCTCTGCTGCGAAAATCTCAAAAACATAGAGAGGTATCATGCAAATTCCTGCAAACGAGATTTATAAGAAGTCTATCGTTGTCGATGGACTGATCATTTCCAGATGGGGCGAAGATGTGTTCCAGGAAATGCACTCCGCCGGCCTCACAGCGGCAAATTGCACGTGCAGTGTCTGGGAAAACTTCGATGAAACGATCAAGAACTTGGCGAAGTGGAACGGCTGGTTTCGCGAGTTTCAGAACCATATCGTGAAAGCCACGAGCGTCGGCGATATCCACGCGGCCAAAAGCGCCGGGAAGACTGCAATCATTCTCGGGATGCAGAATACCTCTGCTTTTGAAGATCAGATCGGTTATGTCGAGATCCTCAAACAGTTGGGCGTTGGCATCGCTCAAATGACCTACAACACCCAAAACTGGGTCGGCAGCGGTTGTTACGAGAGTCGGGATGGCGGACTTTCCGATTTCGGACGCGAGATCGTAGCTGAAATGAACCGGGTAGGTATGCTCTGCGATCTCAGCCATGTTGGACCTGAGACATCGCGGGATGTTATCGATACCTCAACAAGGCCGGTCGCTTACTCTCATTGCCTTCCAGCCGGCTTAAAAGAACACAAACGCAACAAAACCGATGAGGAACTTCGCTACATCGCCGAAAAAGGCGGATTTGTCGGAGTTACCATGTTTCCGCCTTTTCTTGCCAAAGGCACAAACTCCAGTATCGATGATTACATCTCGGCAATGGACTATGTTATCAATCTGGTTGGCGAGGAGTCTGTGGGGATTGGGACGGACTTCACACAAGGATATGATGATGAGTTTTTCAGCTGGATTACCCATGACAAGGGGTTTGGGCGGCAATTGACAAAATTTGGCGAGATAATCAATCCGAAAGGAATTCAAAAGATCAGCGATTTTCCAAATCTCGCCACGGCAATGGAGCGTGCGGGCTGGAGCGCCAGGAAGATCGAGAATGTTATTGGATTAAACTGGATGCGATTGCTCGATCGGGTATGGGCTGTCTAGGTCTGCTGGTATTGGTAAGTTGTCTGCCGACAGGCTTTGCGTTGTTGCGCAATGGGGGACTGTGATTGGACCGGAGGTTGACAGCGCCGGGCCAGAGCACCGCTGCTGCAGTATTGTGTGAAATGTACATACTGATTTTAATCGCGGTGTCCGGTAGAAATCTAGCCCCTGCCGGAAATCAGACCGCTCTCGAAAGGCTTGGGGCTTGGTCTTCTGTTTGGGGCGGGAATTGAATGCAGCGTTCAACTATCAAAGGCAAGAGACTGAAAATTGGCTTCATCCTTGCAAGATCATTCACGCTGTCTGCCTTTGCATTATTTACCGATACACTTCGGTTGGCGAGCGATGAACTCGACCGGTCGGGCCGCGTTTCGGCAGACTGGCAGGTCTTGGCAAGCACGCAGCATCTCATCACGGCAAGTTGTGGAATTCAGGTTGCCCCAACCTCAGGTCTTTCTGATCCTGCCGAGTTTGATTGCATTGTCGTGGTTGGTGGGCTGCTATCTGTTGAAGAGCCGATAGACTCAAGAACGGTCGCCTTTCTGAAAGATGCCGACACAAAGAACGTTTGTTTGATTGGACTTTGTACGGGCTCATTCATCCTCGCCGAAGCAGGGCTTATGAAAGATCATGAAACATGCGTCAGTTGGCTGCATTTTCAGGCATTCCATGACCGGTTTCCGGATCACAGTGCACGATCCGACATTATCTTCGCGCTGGCTAAATCAAGGGGTTCCTGTGCGGGGGGAACCAGCAGCGCTGACCTCGCCGCATCGATAGTGAGGCAGTACATAGGAAAAGATGCCGAGCGTAATGCGCTCGAGGTCCTTCAAATCCAGAATGTGCGTTCAGGATATGACATTCAACCAAGGCGACCGCTCCACCACGAAAGCGATGACAACAGAGTGAATGCCGCTCTCATCATGATGGAGCAGAAACTCGATCGCGGACTATCGTTGGATGGTCTGGCGGGTTCCGTTGGCCTGTCACGTCGCCAGCTCGAACGCCTTTTTAGTGAAAAGGTGGGGATGTCGCCAGGGCAGGCATATATAAAGATCAGGATGGAACGGGCAAAAAACTTACTGATACAAACGAAGTCGCCAATGATTGAAATCGCCCTTGATGTGGGTTTTGACGATCATTCGCATTTCACTAGATCTTTTAAACGTGTTCATGGACAGACACCTTCGCAGGTTAGGGCCACGGCAAGAGGAAGAGGAATCGCATGACGTTGTGGCGGCTACAATAGGCCATTATCGGCATCTGTACAGGGCGTCACATATCAGGAGCCAGTGGCAAGAGTTCTGGTGGTGAACTTGTGGCGCGTGTTGTTCGAATCCATTCGTCTCGTTTCCATGACCGCTATGGCCTCCAAAACGGACAATGAAGATCATATCGTTTGTAGTTACCTCCACTCAGCAAGTTTTGCGACATCGTCCATATCGTGACCCGAGCGTCTAAGAACAAAGGGGGCATTGGCATTGACAACTACGCCGCGGGACCAAGACTAATCTGGAAGTTCGGATAGGTGACGTCGCTCTCCTGGTCCTTGGGCGTGCTGGAAGGGATGACGTCGGTCGACGAGCGGTCAAGTAGATCGAGACCCTGGTCATCCCCGGCAGAAATCAGCCTTCGCTTGGCGCAGGCGTGTTGAGCAACTGCTGCTCCCAAAGATACGCGATGCCGCTGCCGGCGAAGTGCTGGATGAGTATCTCGGTCAGCTGCTCGACATGCCCGGTGCGCGCCCAATCGCGTTGCCATTCGCCAGCGAGCGCCATCACGGTCATCGGGTTCGCACCGGCAGCGATCATCCGCTGGACGGCAACTTCGTGAGATTCCTTGGAAATCCCGCCCGACGCGTCGGTGATCACGGTCACGTCCCAGCCTTCGCCGGCGGCCTGGATCACAGGCATTGCGACGCAGACCTCGGTCCACAGGCCGGCGATGATCAGCTGCTTGCGGCCGGTCGCCTTGACGACGTTCACCACATTCTCGTCCTGCCAGGTGTTCACCCAGGTGCGGTCGATGACCTCCTGGTCCGGAAATACGTCGGTGATCTGCTTGAAGAGAAGTCCGCCGCGCCCCGCGATCACGCTGGTGAGAATCGTCGGAACATCGAAGGCTTTCGCCAGCTTCGCCAACGCAGTCGTGCTGTTGACCACAGCTTGCGGGTCGTGGCTGTTCAGGTTCGCCAGCTGGTAGGGCTGGTGGTCGATCAGAACGAGGACCGAGTCTTCGGGTCGAAGAAGCGAATCAAGGCCGTTACGAGGGATCATCAAGACTTCCTTTCTCTGCCGCTTTGGACGGCAATGGGTTCACGAAAGACATACGCCAGTGGGCGGCGGTGCCTGGACGCAATTTGCTGTTCTTTTGGTGATGCGGTAGTGCCATAGTCAGGCAAGCTGTGTCGCGAAATAAGGAACGCTGAATTGGACATAGAAGATCTACAGACATTCGTTGCAGTGGCCGATGCCGGTGGCGTATCGGCTGCCGCACGCCGACTCGGCGTCTCCAAGTCAATCGTCAGTCGGCGGCTTTTCCGGATCGAAGCAGAACTCGGCGTTCAGCTTCTGGCACGAACGAACCGTGGTGCCGCGCTTACAGAAGCGGGGATCACGTTCCGATCATGCCGCCCGAGCCAGCGCCGAGATCGACACGGCCAGGGAAACAATCCTCCCAACCGGTGATCTGCGCGCACGCATGAGAGTTGCCATGCCGCTTTCTTTTGGCCCGACCCACTTCGCCCCCGTGCTTGCGGAAATGGCGCATCAGCACCCTCTGCTCCAGATCCATACCTCCTACAGCGATCGCTTCGTCGACCTCATTGCAGAAGGTTTCGACTGCGCGATCCGGGTCGGCTACCTTCAGGACTCCAGGGCGGCGTCTCCCATGTCGGTGGCAATTCTCTCGTCAATTCCGAATTGTTCTGAAGGATAGAAAATGGACTTGAAGTCGCTCAACCCCACGCTTTTCGCAAGCTATGAACAGGCCAAGGCTTATCCGCCGGATGAATTCGGTGCGCGCTGGAAAGAAGTCGGCGCCGAAGAGGCGGAGCAATTCAAGTCAAAGACGGGCTTGGATCTACCGGCCGACTATCTGGAGTTCGTCGGAAATTTTGGCGAGTTCACGATCTGGACCGACGATTTCGAAAAGCTCTATGCCCGGGCGATATGGGAAACGGGAAAAAGCGCAAACGCCGAAATTGGCAAAATCGTGGGCCCGGCGGGGGTGCTGGAGTCCCGGCAATCCTATCTTGGCGCAGGAAGCGGTGCGCGTATTCCGGAGAATTTTGCGCCGCTGACTTTCGATAGCGGCTACGGCCACGCCATGCTCGATCTGTCGAAGGATAATTTCGGCAAGATTCGGTATCTCCAGGTCAAGACCAAGCCCTTCGGCAGCGATGGATATGGTTGGGACCAAGTTGCGACGTTGGCCGATAACTTCACTGAGTTCGTCAGTCAGATCAACAGCAAGAAAGGCCTGACCAAGGCCCTCGGAGCGCCAAAGAAAGCATGATTATGGGCTTGAGCTTGCAACAACTCCTGGAGAAGCCCGATCCCATGGGCCGTCCGGAAAAGCCGGTTCCGCCGCACGAGATCGAAGAATTCGAAAGTCAGTGCGACCGATCGTGACATCGATGCCAGGAGGTGCGCGTTCATCGGGCAGGGCTTCGCTCAGACCTCCGCCGCACATTTGGTCGAGGAGTACACACGAAATTCAAGTGCGGGCACCGCTGCGGCTGACGCCGACAGCCGTCACAGCTTTTTCCAATTGTACCCCTGTACCGCCGTCAACCGTTCCCATAAGATGATGGTGTAAGTATTGGTCGAGGTCATATGATGAACTTAGTAAAATCTGGTGCGGGTGGGCGCACGTCAAACAAGAAGAAATCAGGCGGGCGCCCGTCATTATCCTCTCAAGTCGCCGATGCCATACGTGGGCAAATAGAGGCGGGCTATTATGCGCCGGGTGATAAGTTGCCAACCGAGCCTGCGTTGATCGACAAGTTCGGTTTCAGCCGCACTGTGGTGCGTGAGGCTATCGCCGTGCTGCGTACCGACGGCCTGGTAGACTCCCGGCATGGCTCGGGCGTGTTCGTGATCGGGCCGCGCCAAAGTGACCCGGGCCTGCGGCTGTTTACAGAGGAAACGAACAGGATTTCCGACATTATCGAGGAACTGGAGCTTCGGATCGGTATCGAAGTGGAGGCTGCTGCGCTCGCCGCAGTCCGCAGTTCTCCGGCGCAAGAGGCGGAAATTCAGTCGCAAGTCAATCTTTTCGCAGGTCTTGTCGCAGAAGGCAGGCCGACGGACGAGGCAGACTTCCAGTTCCATATGGCGATCGCCGCGGCTACGAACAATGCGCGCTTTCGCATGTTTCTTGAGCACATAGGCCGACGCATGATTCCTCGCGTGAAGTTTCGTACGGTCATGGGCGGGGTAGACCCGCTGCCCAGCAGGGATGAATCTATTCTTGGCGAACATCGCGAAATCGCCGAGGCAATCATGGCGCGGGATCCGGATCGGGCGCGAGAGGCCATGCGCCGCCATCTCGTCACCGGTATCAAGCGCTATCGTTCGCTGACATCATGGCTATACAATCAAAAAGATGATGAGTCTGGTTGACTCATCTTGAAAGTCATCATATGAATCCCCGACAGAAAGCATCTGTCGGGGAGGAAATGTATTGTCGCCTGAAGAAATCAAGTCGCGTGTCGGTTCAGGGCTCTTGTCTTTCCCGGTCACGCACTTCACACCGGACTACCAGCTCAATCTGGACAGTTACCGCCGGCACGTTGAATGGCTGTCGGGCTTCGGAGCAGCTGCCCTGTTTGCCGCCGGAGGTACCGGCGAGTTTTTCTCGCTGTCGCCCGCTGAAGTCGGACAGGTCACTCGTGCGGCGAAGGACGTATCGGGCGAAGTTCCGATCATAGCCGGGTGCGGCTATGGCATGTCACTTGCCCGCGAGACAGCAAGGATCGTCGAAGACGCAGGCGCAGATGGTATTCTTCTCCTGCCGCACTATCTGACCGAAGCGCCGCAGGAGGGTATTTTTGCCCATGTAAAAGCAATCTGCGATGCAACTGGCCTTGGCGTCATTCTCTACAACCGCGCCAATTCGGTGGCCAACGCAGATACAGTGGCGCGCCTGGCAGATGCCTGCCCCAATCTGGTCGGGTTCAAGGATGGGACGGGCAAGGTAGACCTCGTGCGACATGTCACGGCCAAGCTTGGTGATCGGCTCTGCTACATTGGCGGCATGCCGACTCACGAGCTCTTCGCGGAAGGTTTCAACGGGGTCGGCGTAACGACCTACTCGTCCGCGGTTTTCAATTTCGTCCCGAAACTGGCGCAGCGCTTTTATCGCGCAATGCGCACCGGGAACAAAACCGTCATGGAAGAGATACTTGGCACATTCTTTTTTCCGTTTGCAGCTTTGCGCGACCGCAAGGCTGGGTACCCGGTTTCCATCATCAAAGCGGGTGTCGACCTCGTCGGATATGGGCCCGGTCCCGTGCGCCCGCCACTGACGGATCTCGATGGCGAGGAACGGGAAATACTGCGCGAACTGATTGCCGCCGGGGGCGGCTGACCGGCAGGTTGGGTCGGTGCCGGGAGGATAACGCCTGTCCTTGATATACTCACCGTTTCATCTGGGAGGAATGTAATGAAAACGACGTCTCGCATTATCGCTATGGCAATTGCTGGCTGGACCGGCTCGGCCGCTGCGCAGAATACTGCGGAAATCAACATCGTTCTGCCGGAGCAGCCGGCAACCCTGGAACCATGTGGTACAATTATCACCAATGTCGGCCAGATATTGAGCCGTAACGTCGTCGAGCCGCTGACCAATATCGATCCGGCCAGCGGTCAGCCGGTAGCCGGTCTGGCAACTGAATGGACGCAGATCGACCCCAATACATGGAGGTTCAAGCTGCGCGAGGGCGTGAAGTTTCAGGACGGTGCCCCATTCAACGCCGGGGCCGTCAAGTTTTCCATCGAACGGATGACGGGCGGCAAGGTAACGTGCAGCAATATTGCCAAGTTCGGTGACGCCAGGCTCACCGTCACCGCAATCGACGACCTTACAGTTGAAATCAAGTCCGACACGCCTCAACCCATTTTGCCGACCCTGCTAAGCGTGATCATGGTGGTCTCTCCAAATACGCCGGCAGACAAGGCCGTAAACGACCCCGTGGGCACCGGACCCTTCAAGCTCTCAAGCTTTACATCCCAAACCGTTGTACTGGAATCATTCGATGGCTACTGGGGCAAGAAACCGGCCATTGCGAAAGCCAGTTATGTCTGGCGTCCCGAATCCGCGATCCGAGCGGCGATGGTCCAAACCGGCGAAGCCGACCTGACGCCGTCGATTGCAATCCAGGATGCAACAAATCCGGAAACGGATTTCGCCTATCTGAACTCGGAGACCACTGCGATCCGCATTGATGCAGGGTTCGCCCCGCTTGATGATGTTCGTATCCGCAAGGCGCTGAACCTTGCCATCGACTGGGAAGGCCTTTCCCAGCTCTTCGGCAAGGATGCGCAGCGTGCTTCGCAAATGGTCGTCAAGGGTATCAATGGTCACGATGATGCGTTGGCTGCCTGGACCTTCAATGCAGCGCAGGCACGCGAACTGATTGCCGAAGCCAGGGCAGCCGGTGTTCCGGTCGATACCGAAATCGAGCTGATCGGGCGCAACGGTATCTATCCGAACGGCTCGGAAGCCATGGAAGCCATGATGGCGATGTGGCAGGATGTCGGCCTGAACGTGAAACTCACAATGCTCGATGTGAACGACTGGTTGCGTTATCTGCAAAAGCCCTTCCCGGAAGGGCGCGGCCCCAACCTCTTGCAAATGATGCACGATAACAACAAGGGTGACGCCGCTTTTACCATTCCGATCTTCTACACCTCGGCCGGTAGCTATTCGACCGTGAGCAATACCGAGCTCGACAAGGATGTGGCCGATGCTATGGCTGCGACCGGCGAGGACCGTTCGGCAAGGTTCAAGGCGATCTTTTCCAAGGTTCACGGCGAACTGGCGGTGGACATTCCGATGTTCCACATGATCGGCTATACAAGAGTGGGAACAAGGCTGAACTGGAAGCCGGACATCACCACCAACAGCGAAATACCGCTTGCCAATATAGGTCTGAGGAACTGAATCATTCCGATTCCGGAACAACGCGGAAGCTGTTTTTCGCGTTCGTTCGCACTCCAGATGAATCCAAAGGCTCCGTATGATGTTAGGCTATATCGGCCGACGGGCGTATCACAGCACCATCTCGGTGATCGGTCTGCTAACGCTTGTCTTCTTCCTCACGCGTTTGACCGGTGACCCGTCTGCGCTCTACTTGCCTCTGGACTCGAGCGTCGAAGCGCGCGAGGCGTTCGCGCGCCTGAATGGTCTGGACCAGCCGATCCATACACAGTTCCTGCACTATCTGCGAAACCTCCTTTTTCTGGATTTCGGCCAATCCCTGCGCCAGAACCGCTCGGCGATAGAGGTAGCGCTCGAGGCGTTCCCAGCCACCCTGAAACTCGCCGCCTTTGCCATGACGCTCTCTACGGTTCTTGCTGTGATCGTTGGCGCGCTGGCCGCAGCGCGCCCCGGAAGCCTGTTCGATCGCGTCGCCGGCCTGGTTTCGCTCACCGGTGCCAGCATGCCCGATTTCTGGATCGCGATTGTCGGAATCCTCGTTTTTGCCGTCGGACTGGGCATGCTGCCCACCTCCGGCACAGGTACTGCCCTGCACTGGATCATGCCGATCGTCGTGCTCATGCTTCGTCCATTCGGTCTTCTGGTTCAGGTGGTCCGTGGTACAATGATCTCGGCGCTTGCCGCCCCCTACATCAAGACGGCTCACGCGAAGGGTATGAAGCGCAGCCGGATCATCTTTGGACACGCGTTGCGCAATTCCCTGCTGCCGGTCATTACCGTTGCCGGCGATCTTTCCACTGGTCTCATCAATGGCGCGGTAGTTGTAGAAACGATTTTCGGCTGGCCTGGCATCGGCAAGCTGATGATTGACTCGATCATTCAGCGCGACTTCGCCGTCGTGCAATCGACAATCCTGGTAACGGCTATCGCCATCTTCATCGTCAATATCGCGATCGACCTTCTCTACGTCGCTCTCGATCCGCGCATTCGCTACTGAGGAACTCGATATGGTCGACGGGACGATGCCCTTGCCGAAACTGCCTGGAAATCTACACCAGCTCGCAATTTACCTCAGGCGTGACAGGCTTGCATTGTGCGCAGCGCTCTTCCTGATCCTGCTTATTGCCTGCGTGGTTTTTGGGCCTCTGCTTGTCGGCGAAGCAGCGAGCAGGCTGGGTCTGAGGCAGCGAAATCTGCCACCCTTTTCGCTCGAGCAGGGATTTATCTATTTTCTCGGTGCAGATACACTTGGCCGACCGATATTGGCACGTCTAATCGTCGGCGCGCAGAACACGCTCGGCATCGCGGCTGCAGCCGTATTTTTTTCGATGTTCGTTGGCGGCACACTTGGCCTCATTGCCGGTTATTCGGAACGCTGGTATTGCCATGCCATCCTGCGTCTTGCGGACGTCATCATGAGTTTTCCCTCATTGCTGCTCGCGCTGATCGTGCTTTATACACTCGGCCCCAGCATGATGAATCTTGTCATCGTTCTGGCGATCACGCGCATGCCAATATTCATCCGAACGGCGCGGGCAGAAGTGCTCGAACTACGCGAGCGCATGTTCGTGAGTGCTGCGTTGTCCATGGGCGCAAGCTCCCGCCGCATCCTGTTTCGGCATATCGCACCTCTGGTCCTTCCAACGCTGGTAACGATCGCGGCTATCGACTTTGCAACTGTGATCCTGGCCGAATCCTCATTGAGTTTCCTCGGCCTTGGCATTCAGCCTCCAGATTTTACCTGGGGCGCGATGGTGGCCAACGGGCGTGGGTATCTGGCATCGGCATGGTGGATCGCCTTCTGGCCTGGACTGGCAATTCTTCTGACGACCCTTTCCCTGAACATCCTCGCCAGCTGGGCCCGGACCGTTGCCGATCCGCTTCAGCGCTGGCGGTTGCAATCACTGCGAAAGTCCAGCCGATGACCGGGACGGACAAACCCATTCTCCGGATCGACAATCTGACGGTGGACTTCCTGTCGGAGGCTGACCCTGTACGCGCTGTCGATGACGTCTCCTTCTATGTCTGCCCGGGTGAGACACTGGTCATCCTTGGCGAGAGTGGATCGGGCAAGAGCGTCAGCACCGGAGCGGCCATGGGGCTGATCGACTGCCCACCGGGCGATGTCGTCTCCGGTTCGCTGGTGTTCGATGGTATTGACCTTTCGCACCTTGATGAGGAAGGACAGCGCGCGTTGAACGGCCGGCGTATCGCCATGATCTTTCAGGATCCGCTTGCCTATCTCAATCCGGTCTACACCGTCGGACGGCAGATCGCCGAGGTATTCGAGAGTCACGGCGAAGGTGAAAGGGGTGCTGTGCGCGACAAAGTCGTCCAGCTCCTGCAACGGGTTGGCATCCCTGAAGCAGAAAAGCGGATCGACTATTACCCGCATCAGTTTTCCGGCGGACAGCGCCAGCGCGTGATGATTGCCATGGCGATTGCCCTTAAACCGGACATTCTAATCGCGGACGAACCGACGACGGCGCTCGACGTCAGTGTCCAGGCACAGATTCTCGACCTGCTGCGTGAGCTTCAGCGGGAAACCGGCATGGCCTTGATCATGATCACCCACGATCTTGAGGTTGCAGCTGCCATGGCGGATCGTATCATCGTCATGAATGGCGGCAAGGTTGTGGAAAGCGGCAAGGCCGAGGAGGTCTTTACCAGTCCGGGCCACGCCTATACCCGTCGGCTGATGGCGGCCGTGCCGCAACGAAGCTCGGAAAGACAGAGCGCGCGTCGGGCGGTCGAGAGCGACGTCCTTTTACAGGTAGAAAACCTGAGCAAGCACTATATGCTGACCTCCGGCCTCTTCTTGCCCAAGCGAGAATTCAGGGCGGTGGACGATGTCAGGTTTGTCCTGCATCGTGGAGAAACGATTGGAATTGTCGGCGAATCCGGATCGGGAAAATCCAGCATCGCACGCATGCTTCTACGACTGAACAATCCGACATCGGGCAGGGCACTGTTTGCCGGAAAGGATATTTTCCAGCTCGAGGGCAAGGCACTCAATGGTTTTCGCAGGCGAGTCCAGATGGTGTTCCAGGACCCCTTCGGCTCCATGAACCCGCGGATGAATGTACGGGCAATCATCTGCGAGCCGCTGGCGATCCACCGGGATATCCTGCCGCGTTGGCGCTGGAACGATCGTGTGGTTGAGTTGCTGGAGCTTGTTGGGTTGAAAGCGGAGCACGCCGACCGTCATCCTCACCAGTTTTCCGGCGGCCAGAGGCAACGTATCGCCATAGCAAGGGCACTCGCCAGTGATCCCGAGCTGATCGTGTGTGATGAGGCCGTATCGGCTCTTGATGTCTCCATCCAGATGCAGGTGATAGAGTTGCTGAGTGAGCTGAGGCAGCGCCTCGGCCTTTCCTACCTCTTTATTACCCATGATCTGCCGATCGTGCGCGAATTTGCAGACCGTGTGATTGTTATGCAGAAGGGAAAGATCGTGGAGGAAAATGAGACCGAAGCGTTGTTCGCGTCCCCCCGCCACCCGTACACGCAAGCGCTGCTCAGTGCGGTGCCGAAACCGAAATGGATTGCCAATCGACCAGTGGCACCAGCCGTTACCTGAATAATGAGCGTTCTGCCGCAAAATGATCCCGATCTGGATGCCATCAGAGGCGATATTCGATTTACGGACGGCCATCATTGGGTCTCGATGTCCTTGGCAGGGCTGCAGACGCTTGAAGCAGGATAAAGCCGGTCAATAGACGGGAGAAATTGAGCCCCTTTACGGGTCAGGAAGTCCTGAAAAGCCTTCATGGCGGGTGACAGCGTGCGGTCTGTTCTTATAACCGAAAACCATTGGCGGCGTATGGGCATGCCAATGACGTCGAGGATCGCCAGCTTGCCGAATTCCAGTTCGAGCGCAATCGTGTGTGCAGAGATGAAACCTATACCCAATCCTGCCATTACGGCCTGCTTGATCGTTTCATTGGATGACATCTCAGTGCCAAGATCGTCGAGCCGACCGGGCAGTTCACTTAAGAAAATCTCCAAAGATATCCGTGTTCCGGAGCCCGGCTCACGGACGAGGAAGTGCTCCTGGGCGATACGCTCCTTGGTAATGTCGCGGGATTTGGCAAGCGGATGATCCGGTGCGGCGATCATCACGAGCGGATGATCCCCGAACACGGTTGAACGAAGCGGAATATCCTTGGGCGGGCGCCCCATCAGCGCCATGTCGACCGCATGGCTTTTAAGGGCAGCAATCGTCTCGGCGCGATTGCCGATGGCCAGCTTTATGGCGATATTCGGATGTTGTTTGCGAAAAATCGCCATTAGCTGTGGTGCGAAATATTTTGCAGTTGAAACCACGCCCAGTATCAGGCTGCCAACGCGCAGTCCCTTGATCGCATCGATTTCGTCCTCAAGCAGTCGCAGACGCTCTTCCAGCATCTGTGCTGCGTCAAGGAAGGCTAGCCCGGCCAGTGTCGGACGAAGGCCGTCATTTGTCCGGTCAAACAAGATAAGTGCCGCCTCTTCTTCAACAAGCTTGAGCTGAATCGTGACCGCAGGGGGCGTCAGGCCAAGCGCGTTCGCGGCACCGGCGATTGTGCCATGCAGTCTGATTGCCTGTATTGCTCGCAATTGCTTTAAAGTCAGGTTGCGCATGGCTATGTTTAATTTATTTTATTGAGATAGTAAATATAATAAATTTTACTTAGTGCAAGTTCCCTGTTTCGATAACCCTGGCCTGACCCGACCATGATCAGGCGGGGAGGAATATCATGACAGCGACACTGGAGGCCTTTCTCGCAACCTTTGCCGACGGCGACGACACCATTCACATCCCGGTTTCCAAAGTGGTGCGCCGCTTGGCGATCACGGCTGTTGAGATCAGAAATACAATCAATCAGGGCGTGCTGGGCAAGGCGTTTTCACACAATAGTGGCAGCAAGAATGCCGATGGCGATGCCCAGAAGGCGCTCGATATTCTGGCCGACGACATGTTTTTGGAGTCCATGCGGCAGGCGCCGGTTGCCCTTTATGGTTCAGAGGAGCTGGCGCATCCGGCGCTGCTCGATCCTGACGCCCCTCTGGCACTTGCCATTGATCCGCTCGATGGGTCTTCCAATATTGATACCAATGTCTCGATAGGGACTATCTTTTCCATCCTCCCGGTGGTTGGCCAGCCCGACAGCGAGCCTGGCGCTTCTTTCTTTCAGAAAGGCGAACGCCAGCTCGCTGCCGGTTTCTTCATTTATGGGCCGCAACTCGCACTGGCTCTGACACTGGGAAGCGGAACGCACATCTTCGTATTCTCCTCACGCCTGGGTACTTTTGTCCAGGCTTATGACAGTGTCGTCATTGCCGACAGGTCGCATGAATTTGCGATCAATGCTGCCAACTATCGTTATTGGGATGAAGCTGTGCGGCTCTATATTGACGATTGTCTCAAGGGAACGGAAGGTCCGCGCGAAAGAGATTTCAACATGCGCTGGATTGCATCGCTGGTCGCTGAAACCTATCGCATTCTCATGCGCAGCGGCGTCTTCCTCTATCCCGGCGACAACCGCAAGGGCTACGGGGATGGTCGCATCAGGCTGATTTATGAGGCCAATCCCATCGCCTTTCTGGTTGAGCAAGCCGGTGGATCGGCAACCGATACGGCGACACGCATTCTCGATCTGATCCCCAAGTCCATGCATCAGCGCGTCCCCCTTGTCTTCGGCTCATCCAGAGAAGTCGCCCGCATCGGTCGGTATCATTCGGAACCCAGCAATATTGGCGAACGCGCGCCCCTGTTCAGCAAGCGCGGCCTGTTCCGGGTCTGAGGAGGAAACATGTCTGCAAAGCATCCCATCATCTCAATTACCGGATCCTCAGGCGCCGGAACCACCTCCGTCAAGCGGATTTTCGAGCAGATATTCCGCCGCGAGAACATTGAGGCCGCTTTCATCGAAGGCGATGCCTTCCACAAGTACGACCGCAACGCGATGAAGGCCAAGGTCGCGGAAGAGGAAAACAAGGGCAATCCAAACTTCACGCATTTCAATTCCAGTGCCAATGAACTGCAAAAGCTCGATGAGACATTCGAAGAATATGGTCGCAAGGGGACCGGCAAAACCCGCACCTACATCCATGACGATGCGGAAGCGGAGCTCTATGGCACACCGGCAGGAACCTTTACCGAATGGCGCGGCTTTGATCCCAGCGATCTGCTTTTCTACGAGGGGCTGCACGGTTGCGCGGTAACCGAAGATATCAATCTGGCCCGGCATGCGGACCTGAAGATTGGAGTTGTTCCCGTCATCAATCTTGAATGGATACAGAAAATCCATCGGGACCGTGCCACCCGCGGCTATTCCACGGAAGCGGTCATGGATGTCATCCTGCGGCGTATGCCCGATTATGTCCGGTACATTACTCCACAGTTTACCCTGACTGACATCAATTTCCAGCGCGTGCCGATTGTCGACACATCGAACCCGTTCATTGCGCGGTGGATACCCACGCCCGATGAATCAATGCTCGTTATCCGCTTTGCCAGACCACGGGGTATCGATTTCCCCTATCTGCTTTCGATGATCAATAATTCTTTCATGTCGAGGGCCAATTCAATTGTCGTCCCCGGCAACAAACTTGATCTGGCCATGCAACTCATCCTGACACCGCTGATCATGCAACTGATCGAACGCAAAAACCGGGCATCGTGAGGGAGACACTGATGAGTACCTATCTTTTGAGGCAAGAAAATCGTGAAGCTGCCAATGTTCGTGAACGGGATATGACCAGCGCAATCCGCGCCTTGGTCATGGACAGTGTGCAAAAAGCCAATTCCGGGCATCCTGGCATGCCGATGGGCATGGCCGATGTGGCTACGGTTTTGTTCAACCGCTTCATCAAACTCGACCCTCTGCATCCGCTATGGCCGGATCGTGATCGGTTTATCCTGTCAGCCGGGCATGGCTCGATGCTGCAATACGCCTTGCACTATCTCATCGGATATCCGGATATGCCCATAGAGGAATTGCAGCGTTTTCGCCAGCTTGGCGCAAGGACGGCAGGACACCCGGAGTATGGCCATGCGCAAGGTATCGAGCTAACAACAGGCCCGCTGGGTCAGGGCATTGCTACCGCCGTGGGGATGGCGCTGGCCGAGCGTATGCTCGCGGCACGTTTCGGTGAGGATATCGTTGATCACCATACCTATGTAATTGCCGGAGACGGGTGCCTGCAGGAAGGCATCAGCCACGAGGCAATAGATCTCGCCGGTCACCTGAAGCTTTCAAAGCTGATCGTGTTTTGGGACAACAACTCCATTTCAATCGACGGGCCGACATCGTTATCGACATCCTTGGATCAACTTGCGCGATTCAGAGCTGCAGGATTTCACGTGCAGGACATAGATGGCCACGATCATGAAGCGATCGCGCAGGCGATTGCACAGGCGAAAATTTCCAGGCAGCCATCGCTGATTTCCTGCCGCACATTGATCGGCAAAGGGGCGCCGAATATGCAGGGAACTGAAAAAACCCATGGCGCTCCTTTAGGAGACGCGGAAATCGCAGCAGCACGCCAGGCCATGGGCTGGGCGCATGCGCCTTTCCATGTCCCTGAAGACATACTTGAAGCATGGCGCGAAGTCGCACGCAGGGGGGCAGATGAACGGCGCGAATGGTGTGTGAAAACAGCGGCGTCGCCTTTTGGTGATGAGCTCAGGCAAGCGGTGAAGAAAGAAATACCTGAAACGGTTTTCAAGGATTTGCGGGCTTTTCGTCGCCTGCATGTGGAAAAAGCCACCAAAGTTGCCACCCGCAAAGCGTCTGAAATGGTGCTGGGCATCATCAATAATGCCACCGATCTGACCATAGGCGGCTCTGCCGATCTGACCCATTCGAATCTGACGATTACACCCGGCATGAAGCACATTTCGGCAAGTGATTTTTCCGGACGCTATATTCATTACGGCATTCGCGAACATGGAATGGCAGCTGCGATGAACGGCCTGGCCCTGCATGGCGGGTTTGTTCCCTATGGCGGTACGTTTCTGGCATTTTCAGACTATGCGCGCGGCGCCATGCGCCTGTCGGCATTGATGGGTCAGCAGGTCATTTATGTCATGACGCATGACTCGATAGGTCTTGGCGAGGATGGACCGACCCATCAGCCGATCGAACATCTGGCGATGCTGAGGGCCACGCCGGGCCTGAATGTCTTCCGCCCGGCCGACATCATTGAAACGGCCGAATGCTGGGAACTTGCACTTCGACACAAGGACCGTCCCAGTGTCATCGTCCTCTCCCGCCAGAACCTGTCGATGCTTCGTCCGGCCGACAGCGAGGAAAACCGTTCGAGCCGCGGTGCTTATGTCCTGCGGGAGCCGGCGGAGCCGCGCGCTATCACGCTTCTTGCAAGCGGCTCGGAAGTAGAGATTGCCTGCACCGCCGCCGACATGCTGCGGGGCCAGTACAAAATCCCTGCCGCAGTCGTTTCAATGCCTTCATGGGAATTGTTCGCGATGCAGACCCCGGCCTATCGCCGGTCTGTCCTTGCCGCAGCTCCGCGCATTGCCATCGAAGCGGCAGCGAGACTGGGCTGGGACCGGTGGATCGGTGAAAAGGGTGCATTCATCGGCATGCAGGGTTTTGGTGCCAGCGCCCCTGCACCCGATCTCTACAGGCATTTCGGCATCACACCAGAAAACATCATTGCCACCACACGCAAGCTCATGAGCTAGGAGGAGTATCGACTATGGCCCGGATTACCTTGCGACAATTGCTTGATCATGCAGCCGAACACAGCTATGGCGTGCCAGCCTTCAACATAAACAATATGGAGCAGGGGCTTGCCGTCATGGAAGCCGCTGCGGTCTGCAAGGCGCCTGTCATCCTTCAGGCGTCTCGCGGCGCACGGTCCTATGCAAAGGACGTGATGCTGGCGCGGATGATCGACGCGCTTGTGGAACTGTACCCCGGCATTCCCATCTGCCTGCATCAGGATCACGGTAACGATGAAGCCACATGCATGACGGCAATCCGCCATGGGTTCACTTCAGTGATGATGGACGGGTCGCTTGAAGCAGATGCTGCAACGCCTGCATCCTATGAGTACAATGTGGGTATCACCCGCCGCGTCACATCAATCGCTCATTGGCTGGGGGTTTCCGTCGAGGGTGAGCTTGGTGTGCTCGGCTCGCTGGAGAGCGGTGAAGCCGAAGCCGAAGATGGACACGGTGCAACCGGTGTGCTCAGCCACAGCCAGCTTCTGACCGATCCGGATCAGGCCGTCGATTTCGTACTGCGCACCAAGGTTGATGCGCTGGCCATTGCCTGTGGCACGTCGCACGGCGCCTACAAGTTTACCCGGGCCCCGGATGGCGACATTCTGGCAATGGATGTTATCGAGCAGATCCACCGGAAACTCCCGAACACGCATCTTGTAATGCATGGCTCGTCCTCCGTACCTCAAGCCCTGCAGGACGTCATCAACCGCTTCGGCGGAGAAATGCCGCAGACCTATGGAGTGCCGGTCGAGGAGATCGAACGGGGCATCAAGCATGGCGTGCGCAAAGTCAACATTGACACGGACTGCCGAATGGCAATGAGCGGGCAATTCCGCAGGATCGCCACGGAAAGCCCATCCGAGTTCGATCCGCGCAAATTTCTCAAACCCGCCATGGATGCCATGCGCGATCTTTGCCGCGACCGTTTCGAGCGGTTCGGAACGGCCGGTCACGCATCGAAGATCAAGGTTGTTGAGCTTGACGAAATGGCCAGACGTTATGCAGCGGGCCTGCTCGATCCTCAAATCGCTTCCGCCAGAGCTGCATAAAGCAAAAACATTCAAGGAAAGGACCACAACATGTCGAGCAATTCGGAAACGGTCACCGGGAAAGAGCGCTACAGGTCGGGCGTCATGGAATACAAGAAGATGGGCTACTGGGAGCCCGATTATGAGCCGAAGGATACGGATATAATCGCACTCTTCCGCATCACGCCGCAGGACGGGGTCGATCCGATAGAAGCTGCGGCCGCTGTCGCGGGTGAATCGTCAACTGCCACCTGGACCGTGGTTTGGACCGACCGGCTGACGGCAACGGAAAAATACCGCGCCAAGGCCTATCGCGTTGATCCTGTTCCCAATGGGGAAGGCCAGTATTTCGCTTATATTGCCTATGATTTGGACCTGTTCGAGCCGGGGTCGATTTCGAACCTGACAGCATCCATTATTGGCAATGTTTTCGGGTTCAAGCCGCTCAAGGCGCTACGTCTCGAAGACATGCGGCTGCCGGTCGCCTATGTTAAAACATTCCAGGGGCCGCCAACGGGAATTGTCGTCGAGCGCGAACGTCTCGACAAGTTCGGACGTCCATTGCTTGGCGCAACGGTCAAGCCAAAGCTTGGTCTTTCCGGCCGCAATTATGGCCGCGTGGTCTACGAGGGGCTTAAAGGCGGGCTGGATTTCACCAAGGATGACGAGAACATCAATTCGCAGCCATTCATGCATTGGCGCGAGCGCTTCCTCTATTGCATGGAAGCGGTCAACAAGGCTCAGGCTACAACGGGCGAGATCAAGGGCAGCTACCTCAATGTCACTGCGGCGACCATGGAGGATATGTATGAGCGGGCCGATTTTGCCAAGGAGCTGGGCTCGAATATCGTCATGATCGATCTGGTGATCGGCTACACGGCCATCCAGTCCATGGCGAAATGGGCACGGCGCAATGACATGATCCTGCATCTGCACCGCGCTGGCCATTCGACCTATACAAGGCAAAAGTCGCACGGCGTTTCCTTCCGCGTGATTGCCAAGTGGATGCGGCTTGCGGGTGTCGATCACATCCATGCCGGAACGGTCGTCGGCAAGCTTGAAGGCGACCCGGCAACCACACGTGGATACTACGATATCTGCCGCGAGGACTTCAATCCGATGCAATTGGAAAATGGCGTGTTCTTCGATCAGCACTGGGCTTCACTCAACAAGATGATGCCCGTGGCTTCAGGCGGGATACATGCGGGCCAGATGCACCAGCTCCTCGATCTTCTGGGCGAGGACGTCGTCCTGCAGTTCGGCGGAGGCACTATCGGCCATCCGCTCGGCATCGCTGCCGGGGCAACAGCCAATCGGGTCGCGCTCGAATGCATGGTGCTCGCCCGCAATGAAGGACGCGATATCTTGCGTGAAGGTCTCGATATTCTGCGGATGGCCGCGCGCAACTGCCAGCCGCTGCAGCAGGCGCTCGAGATCTGGAAGGACGTGTCCTTCAATTACACCTCAACCGATTCACCGGACTTCGTTCCAACCGCAACAGCAGCCGAATAGGAGACAAAGATGCGAATTACTCAGGGAGCATTCTCATTCCTGCCCGACCTCACGGACGACCAGATTACCAAACAAGTACAGTACTGCATCGACAATGGCTGGGCGGTAAGCCTCGAATTTACGGACGACCCACACCCGCGTAATACCTATTGGGACATGTGGGCTCATCCGGTGTTCGACAATCCGGACGCTGCCGCATTGATGATGGAATTGCGGGAATGCCGCAAGGTCTATGGCGACAGGTATATTCGGCTGGTGGCATTTGATAATTCCCATGGGTGGGAATCAGTAAAGCTCTCATTCCTCGTCAACCGGCCTGCCGAAGAACCAGGGTTCCACTTGGCCCGTCAGGAGGGAGAAGGCCGCGTGGTCCGCTACACGACCAGCTCCTATGCAACCGACAGACCGGCGGGGCAGCGCTATGGCTGATGCAACCATGACGCTGTCCGCCGACACCGCGGGCGGCCCCCCTGGAGTAGTCGACCTGCGCGCGCAGTATGTCGAGTCCGGGGTCAAGGGCGTGCTTGACGAACTTGATTGCGAATTGATCGGCCTGAAACCGGTGAAGCAGCGCATAAGGGAAACGGCGGCCCTGCTGCTGGTGGAACGCGCGCGCCGCAGCCTCGGACTTGCGCACGAGACGCCGACGCTGCACATGAGTTTCAGCGGCAATCCGGGCACTGGCAAGACGACTGTGGCGCTGCGTATGGCAAACCTCCTGCATCGTCTCGGCTATATTCGCAAAGGGCATCTCGTGTCGGTCACCCGCGATGATCTGGTTGGCCAGTATATTGGTCATACCGCACCTAAAACCAAGGAGATACTCAAGAAGGCCATGGGCGGTGTCCTGTTTATAGACGAGGCCTATTATCTGCACAGGCAGGAGAACGAGCGCGATTACGGGCAGGAGGCCATCGAAATTCTGCTGCAGGTCATGGAAAACCAGCGTGACGATCTCGTCGTTATTCTCGCGGGTTATGGCGACCGCATGGACAAGTTTTTTGAGAGCAATCCGGGGTTCCGCTCGCGCATAGCCCATCATATCGACTTTCCGGACTACAGTTCCGATGAACTGCTCAGCATTGCAGAAACCATGCTGGCCAAGCAGAACTATAATTTCGATGAGCCAGGCCGCGTGATCATGGCCAATTATATAGAACACCGCCGCCAGCAGCCGCATTTTGCCAATGCCCGCTCGATCCGCAATGCATTAGACAGGGCGCGCCTGAGACATGCCAACCGGTTGTTCGAGGCATCGAACGGGCCAACCGATTCAACGGCCCTGTCCACAATTACGGCAGAAGATATCAGGGGCAGCCGTGTTTTTGCTCAATCGACCGGGAAGGAAAAAGCGCCATGAGCCACGAGATATTGATCGCACCATCTGTCCTGTCAGCGGATTTTTCTCGTCTTGGCGAGGAGGTGGAAGACGTGATGGCCGCCGGCGCTGACTGGGTGCATCTGGATGTCATGGACGGGCATTTCGTGCCGAACATCACCTTCGGTCCGCAGGTCATAAAATCCATCCGCAACAGGACCAGGGCCATATTCGACTGTCACCTCATGATTGCACCGGCCGACAACTATCTGGCTGCCTTTGCCGATGCCGGTTGCGATTTCATAACTGTCCATGCAGAAGCCGGGCCGCATCTTGACCGTTCCCTGCAGGCCATTCGCAGCCTTGGGAAAAAGGCTGGTGTGTCGCTCAATCCCTCTACGCCCGAAAGCGTTATCGAGTATGTGCTGGACCGGCTGGACCTGGTGCTGCTGATGACGGTCAATCCCGGATTTGGCGGGCAGGCGTTTATTCCGGCGGTCGTTGAAAAGATCAAACGTTTGAAGGCACTCATTGGCAAACGGCCGATCCGGATTGAAATTGACGGTGGTGTTACGCCGCTGACAGCGCCTCTTGTCGCCGCTGCGGGCGCAAATGTCCTTGTGGCTGGTTCGGCAATCTTCACGGACGGCGGAAAGCTCGCCTATGCGGGTAATATTTCCGCTATCCGCGAGGCCGCCAAACACGCTATTCAACACCGGGCTGCCTGAACGGAGAAAAATATGGCTGCAATAGCACCTTTATGCGATTTTGGCTGGCAGGCCGTGGACGCAACACTCCTTGGTGTGGATGGAAAACGGTATTCGATCCTGTCGCAGGCGGGAAACCGCGGTCTGGTCGTTGCATTCATCTGCAATCATTGTCCCTATGTGAAGGCGGTCATTCAGCGCATTGTCCGCGATGCCCGCGATTTGAAACAGCTTGGCATCGGTTTTGTTGCGATCAATGCCAATGATCCCATCGCTTACCCATCCGACTCCTATGAAGGAATGCGGACATTCAGTCGCGAGAATGGCCTGCCTTTTCCTTATTTGCACGATGCGGATCAGAGTACCGCGCGTCTCTACAAAGCCGTCTGTACGCCCGATTTTTTTGGATTCAACGCGGCAGGAAAACTGCAATATCGCGGGCGTCTGGATGAGTCGCGCAAACAGGTGGCCAGTGCTGATTTGCGCCGTGACCTGTTTGAGGCAATGGTGGAAATTGCCCAAACGGGGTCCGGGCCGCGCGAACAGTTCGCCTCGGTTGGCTGCTCCATCAAGTGGCGTGATGAGTAAAATACACCCGAGCCTTTACGTTCATTTGAATAGGTAAGGCTCGGGTGGTGGAAATGCTGCCGGCATCAAGGATCGGCGGGCTTATTTGGAATATTGTTTGAGATATGCCTCAAGATTTGTAATGTCGGTTTCATCCTTGAGACCCGCAAAGGCCATTTTGGTGCCTTTGACCTTCGCCTTGGGATCATGGAGATACTCGCGTAAGCTGGCACTATCCCATACCAGACCGGCAGCGCCTGCAGCCTTCATGGCCGGCGAATAATTAAAGCCAGGATGTGTTCCTGCTGTCCTTCCAAACAGGCCGTTCAGCGAAGGTCCGACCTTGTTTTTGTCGCTGTCGGCTACGTGACAGGCCGTACATTTCTTGAAAACCGTTGCTCCGGCCGTCGCATCCCCCTCCTGAGCCGTGGCTCCCCCAGCATAAACAATAGCAACCGACAAAGCTGTCAGCATAACAAAATATCGCATGGCATTTCCTCATATTCGCCAAGGGTGCCCTCAGACGAGTACTGGTGCCAGTTTCCATGCACCGTCACCACCATTTTCAGCTGGATATTGCAATTGAATGTCCAATTGATCGCAGCCATTCCAAAACGTTACCTGTGGCTTGGCATAAGTCAATCACCTCGGGCAGGTAATAACGCCGCAATCTCACATCCAGGTTTTATGTGGCTGCATGATTGACGCCGGCTTACAGGAACCGTAACTTGATCTGGATATTTCTCATCGGGCACCTTGAGATTCCGGCTGTAACCTTGCTTTGCATTGGCTCTTATTGGGACGTTTGCGGGCGGGGGTAGGATTGAGGGTGTTGAATGGACGTTATCGACCTCATTTTAACCATTTGCCTCGTGTCGGACCCGTCAAGCTGCCGGGAAGAGCGATTGCATTTTGAAGACAGGGGCGGGATCACCAATTGCCTGTTTCTGGCACCTACCGAAATTGCAAAATGGAGTGAGGAGCATCCCAAGCTTCGTGTTGTCCGGTGGAAATGCGCATATCCCACCGGCGAGACGACGTTATAGGATTGTAAACTGCGGGACAGCCAACCGGTCTGGGAGGACAGTGTGGGATCATATCGACTACCGGGCCGTGCCACCTTCCTGCTGGCGTTGCTGCTTGGCCTGTTCTTCAGTCAAATGGCCGGAGCCGTTGAGAAGGTTCGCGTGGGCGTATTGCGATTCGGGACCGTCAACTGGGAGCTGGACGCCATCAGGCATCATGGGATCGACAACAAGTACAATATTGATCTTGATGTGCGTTTTTTTGCCAGCGAGGATGCCACCAATGTGGCAATGATGGCCGGGGACGTTGATATCATCGTTGCCGATTGGCTGTGGGTGTCACGTCAACGTACATCCGGTGAGGATATAAGCTTTGCTGCGTATTCCAGCTCCGTTGGAGCATTGATGGTACGCGATGGCTCGCCTATTAAAAAACTTGCCGATCTGAACGGCAAGAAGATTGGCATTGCTGGCGGTCCGCTCGATAAAAGCTGGCTGCTCATACAAGCGCTCGCAAAGAAACAAGCGCTTGATCTGCCTGCACAAAACGAGATTGTTTTCGGCGCGCCGCCACTGCTTGCAGAAAAGGCGGAACAGGGCGAACTGGATGCCGTTTTGAATTTCTGGAATTTTTGTGCACGGCTTGAGGCGCGGGGCTTTCATCGTCTGATCAGCACGAGCGATGCTGCAAGAGATCTGGGCGCCACAGGTGCCGTCTCGGCGATCGGATTTATATTTCGCGAGAAATGGGCCCGTGACCATCTTGAGCTTATTGAAGCGTTTCTCAAAGCCAGCCGTGATGCGAAGAAACTGCTCGCCAGTTCCGATGAGGAATGGCAACGGCTCTCTCCTGTCATCAAGACGGAGGGGCGCGAGCTGCAGGTGCTGCGCGACCGCTATCGCGAAGGCATTCCCCGCCGTTCCGTCGAAGAAGAAGAGGAGGATGCCGCAAAACTCTATGCAATTCTTGCCGAACTTGGTGGTGAGCGACTGGTCGGACCTGGCAAAACATTGGCTCCCGGAACGTTTTGGAGGACGGAGTGACGGACCCGGCCCTGCTCTCCAACTTCCGGACAGGAAAAGGCGGGAGTTCACGGCAGTATTGGTCGTCGGTCACGATGGGATGCATGTCCTTTGCAGTTTTGCTCATCGCCTGGCATATCGGAGCTTCGCTTTGGCCAAGCCGATCCTTTCCCGCGCCCCTTCTCGTCTTGCAGGCCTTTTTGCGTGAGACAGCCAGCGGCGACATGGCCTATCACCTGGGCATGACGCTTTGGCGGGTCGCAGCCTCGTTCTTTCTGGCCATGCTGATCGGCTCTGCCATCGGCGTTGCGCTCGGAAGGCACAGGGGCGCTGATCGGTTTTTCAATCCCTGGGTTATACTGTTCCTGAACATTCCCGCTCTGGTGATCATTGTGCTCGCCTATATCTGGTTTGGTCTCAACGAGGCAGCGGCTATCGGAGCAGTCGCGCTTAACAAGATTCCCAATGTTGTTGTCACGATGCGCGAGGGCGCACGGGCTTTGGATGTGCGCTATGGCGAGATGGCTAAAATTTACCGCTTTGGCCGAATAGACCGGCTGCGTCATATCCTGTTGCCGCAACTGCAGCCCTTCATAGCCGCAGCATCCAGATCCGGCATTTCCCTCATCTGGAAAATAGTGCTTGTCGTGGAACTGCTGGGCAGAGCCAACGGTGTCGGCTTCCAGATCAATCTGTTTTTCCAGCTATTCGATGTCGCTGCAATCCTTGCCTACACTTTGGCATTCGTTGCGGTGATGCTGTTTATAGAACTCGTATTGGTGCAGCCTCTTGAACAAACATCCACACGGTGGCGCCGCCACGAAGCTTAAGGTCGACATAGAAGAGAAGTCATTCCGGTCATCGAATGGCGAAGCTGTCACCGTGCTTGAGAATTTGCATTTTGAGGTGGCGCAAAACGAGTTTGCTTGCATTGTGGGGCCGTCCGGATGCGGCAAGACGACGACACTGCGCATATTGCTGGGGCTCGACACCGATTATCGCGGTACAATGCAGCTCTCCGGACTGGCCCAGCCTCGCATAGGAGTGGTGTTTCAGGAGCCGCTCCTGCTTCCATGGCGCTCGGTTGAGCAAAATGTGCGTCTCGCGCTGCCCGATCACCTCAAGGACACAAATCTCGATGCGCTTTTCAGCACATTGGGCTTGTCCCGGATGAGAACGTTCTACCCGGGAGAGCTTTCGCTCGGGTTGGCACGCAGAGCATCAATTGCACGGGCCCTGGCCATTGAACCTGATATTCTGGTGCTGGATGAGCCTTTTGTTTCTCTTGACGAACCCACGGCCCGGCAGCTTCGTCACCTGCTGATGGGCGTGTGGGCGGAGCGACCGACAACGGCTCTCATGGTCACGCATAATATCAGGGAAGCCATCCTGTTGTCCGATCGGATTATCGTTTTGTCGGATCGTCCCGCACATGTTATCGGAACCTTCGACATCAAATTGCCCCGCCAAAGCAGAACCGAACAGGCAATGCGGGACATTCTCAGGTCATTCCACGACAGATTTCCGGATGGAGGAGCCTGACATGGCCGGACATTCACGCCGAACCTTTCTGGGTACCGGATTGCTGCTTGCCGGCTGCTGTATGTCCCATGCACGATTTGCCAGCGCAAAGGTGGCCGGAGATGAGGCGCTTCCCGTCAAGGAAATAGCGGAAGGCATCTTTGCATTCACCGGCGCGCCGGACATGATGAGTACCGCCAATGAAGGCGAAATATGCAATATTGGCTTCATTGTCGGTAATAAGGGTGTTGCCGCCATCGACAGCGGCGGCAGCGCGGCGGAGGGCAGAAGGCTCGTGGCGGCAATTCGAGCCAAAACGGACAAGCCGATTCGGTATCTCATCAATACTCATATGCATCCCGACCACATTTTTGGAAACTCGGCTTTTGAAGGCACTGGAGCCGTTATAGTGGGTCACCACAATCTGGGACGGGCATTGGCCAATCGCGGCGATTACTATCTGCAAAGTTATCGTGCGATCCTCGGTCCCGAACTCATGTCCAGCATCAGGATAATTCCGCCTGCGATAAATGTTGCCGGCGAGCAGGAGCTTGATCTGGGCAACCGCAAGCTGACATTGAAAGCCTGGAAACCGGCACATACCGACAATGACCTGTCTGTGTTCGATCAACGGACACGGATTCTGTTCACCGGTGACCTGTGCTTTACCCAGCATATCCCCACAATCGACGGGTCGCTGCTTGGCTGGATCAGGCAGCTGAAGGATTTAAGGGAGATTGATGCCGACATGGCCGTTCCCGGGCACGGAACTGTTCCGGTCCCCTGGCCAAAGGCACTCGACGATGAAAGTCGTTATTTCGACGTGCTCACCAGGGACATTCGCATGGCGCTTGCCAATGGCCACTCCATAACGGATGCAATCCGGACCGCCGCCCAAAGTGAACGCGGCAAATGGCATCTTTTCAACCAGTACAATGAGCGCAATGCAACTGCTGCCTATGCCGAACTTGAGTGGGAATAGCTGTTTGTTGGTGTTTGCCAGATCATCGTGCCAAGTGGTATAATAATAACTGGCCGGGCACCGCCAACGAAATTTGGTGGAGGCGAACATGACTTTGAATATGAAGCGAACCAATGGTTGTGCTGCTTTGATTGTGGCGGGATTACTTTGGGCTGTCAGTCCCGTGACAGCGGAAAGCCAGAATGTCAGCGCGCCGGAGGCGGCAACATGGAAGAGCCTGAAGAACGATGTTTTCGGGAGCCGCCCAATAGAACAGGGCGAGGGGATCGTCAGAATTGAAGCGCCCAAGCGAGCCGAAGACGCGGCTGTTGTTCCTATTGATATGCACTTTAAAA
The DNA here is from genome assembly GCF_054796155.1 of Phyllobacterium sp. K27. NCBI lineage: Bacteria > Pseudomonadati > Pseudomonadota > Alphaproteobacteria > Hyphomicrobiales > Phyllobacteriaceae > Phyllobacterium > Phyllobacterium sp. K27. The sequence goes on from NZ_JBTWND010000004.1 coordinate 436,664, forward strand.
CAGACAGCACGACGGGACGCATCAAGACCGTGACCTTGATCGTTGACGAGAACCCGGCGCCTGTCGCAGCGGTCTTTACATTCGGGCAGAACGCTGGCGTCACCCATCTGGCAACGCGCTTGCGGGTTAATGCCTATTCCTACGTGCGGGCTATTGCTGAAACGGAAGATGATAAGCTGCACATGACGGAAGTCTTTGTGAAGGCTTCCGGGGGATGCTCGGCACCTGCGATGAAGAATCAGGACGAAGCAATGGCATCGCTCGGCAAAATGAAGCTGCGGGTGTTTGCCTCCAATGCGCCTGGCTTGGTGCCCCTGACTCGGGCCACGGAGATGCAGCTGATGATCCGCCATCCCAACAATTCCGGATTGCAGATGGACCAGTTGACGCGATATTATATCCCTGCCCATTTTATCCAGGGGCTCACCGTCTCCCAGGGCAATCAGCTGATCCTGTCGATGCAAGGTGGTATATCGATCTCAGAAGACCCCAATTTTCGGTTCGCGTTCGATGCGAGGACCGGAGAGGAGCTCAAAGTTGAAGCCCTGGATACCGAAGGCAAAAAATTCCAGGGTGAATGGCCGCTCGAATCCTCAAGCCTTTGAGCCGTAAATTCTAAAAACAGCGGATGTCTGCCTCCGCCTGAGCACGCTTGAGTTCGCTGATGGCAGCTTTTGCCGGTGCGCTTTCGCGAAAAAGAACACCGTTCTCACCCGGAACCAGCCCCATTTGTTTGTAGGTTTCGGCTGCTTCATAGCGCTCATAGGTCACAACCGAGGCGATAACATCGATTGAACAGGAGCAGCGCTGGAGGGTATCGCGATTTTCTCCGTTCGCCTTCATGCAACCGTAAACATACTCCGCGACCGCCGGCGTCGGATAATCTGACGCAGCATGTGCCAGCATTGGAAATGCGATTGCTGCGCATGCTAACAAAATCGGCTTAATGGTTCTCACTCCAGGCATTTTCATACTCCTGCACTCGGTAATGCCAAATATACATTTTCCAGGCTGTTAATAAAAGAGAATATACGAGTGCAAGTATAATTTAGTTGAAAGTATCAAAATTTGCCATGGGGCAAATCGCCAGAATAACTCAGAAATACTGGACTTTTTTATGCGCTGCGGTAGCATTATATTGCAACGCAGCAAATATAAATTGATAATCATGCTTGCCTAATGAAATTCTTTCTCCTATCGTCAAATTGTTTCCGGCTTCAAGGACGTTACCGTCAAGGGAGTGGTGACAGTCTTCGTAGGCCAAGCGAGGTGGGCAGTAACGGTGCCCTCTGCGCGCCTGGCTTTGTCGTGACACGCTGCCGGAAATACTTCCCCATTTGCCTGAGCTAGTGGTGCGGACCCGTACGTTTACTCGGTTTTCGCCGATAGTTCATAAATGTGAACTTTGGGAGGACTAAATGCGTGTACACAGAAATTTAATAGGAATTGCATTGGCTACGACAGCCATGACGTTCTCGTTGGCGGGTGGAGCTTTGGCCAATGACGATCTTCAGGGCTTGATCTCGGATTCCAAGAACTGGGCTATCCAGACTGGCGACTATGCCAATACCCGTTACTCAAAACTCAACCAGATTACCAAGGATAATGTGAAGAACCTCCAGGTTTCCTGGACATTTTCAACGGGCGTGCTGCGTGGCCATGAAGGTGGTCCGCTCATTATCGGTGACGTGATGTATGTGCACGCGCCTTATCCGAATACGGTCTTTGCACTTGATTTGAACAATGATGGCAAGATCCTGTGGAAATATGAGCCCAAACAGGATTCCAACGTCATTCCAATCATGTGCTGCGATACGGTCAATCGCGGCGTCGCCTACGGCGATGGCAAGATATTCCTGTATCAGGCCGATACAACGCTCGTTGCACTTGATGCCAAGACAGGTGAAGTCGCCTGGTCGGTGAAAAATGGTGAGGCGACGGACGGCAGCAAAGGCGAATCCGGCACGTCCGCACCAATGGTGGTGAAGGACAAAGTCATTGTTGGTATATCCGGTGGCGAGTTCGGTGTGCGCGGAGCACTCACAGCCTACAACATCAAGGATGGCAAGCAGGCCTGGCGGGCCTGGTCTATGGGATCGGACGAGGAAACACTGATCGATCCCGAAAAGACAACCCAACTTGGCAAACCTGTGGGTGCCGATTCCGGTACGAACACCTGGGAAGGCGATCAGTGGAAAGTCGGTGGCGGTACAACATGGGGTTGGTATTCATACGATCCCAAGCTGAACCTCATCTATTATGGCACTGGCAATCCATCGACCTGGAACCCAAGTCAGCGTCCGGGCGACAATCGGTGGTCAATGACAATCATGGCTCGTGATGCCGACACCGGCATGGCCAAATGGCTTTATCAGATGACCCCACATGATGAGTGGGATTATGATGGCGTCAATGAAATGATCCTTGCCGACGGCATCGAGATAGACGGAAAGCCACGTGACGTTCTCGTACATTTTGACAGAAACGGCTTTGCTTACACGATGGATCGTGCCAACGGCGAACTTCTCGTCGCCAAAAAATACGATCCCGCGGTAAACTGGGCTACCGAAGTCGACATGGACAAGGACAGCAAAACCTATGGCCGTCCAAAGGTTGTCGACAAGTATTCGACACAGGCACAGGGTGAGGATGTCAATACAACCGGTATCTGTCCAGCGGCTCTTGGCACAAAGGATCAGCAGCCAGCAGCGTATTCTCCAAAGACCAAGCTCTTCTACGTGCCGACAAACCATGTTTGCATGGACTATGAGCCCTACAAGGTCAGCTACACTGCCGGTCAACCTTATATAGGTGCGACGCTTTCCATGTACCCGGCTCCCAACAGCCATGGTGGCATGGGTAACTTTGTTGCCTGGGATGCTGCAAAGGGCGAGATCGTCTGGTCTAAATCCGAACAGTTCTCGGTCTGGTCTGGTGCATTGGCAACCGATGGCGACGTGGTCTTTTATGGAACGCTCGAAGGCTACCTCAAGGCGGTCGATAAGGACGGTAAAGAACTCTACAAGTTCAAAACACCTTCCGGTATTATCGGCAATGTCACCACCTACGAACACAAGGGCAAACAATATGTTGCCGTTCTGTCGGGCGTGGGCGGTTGGGCTGGTATCGGTCTTGCTGCCGGGCTGACCAAGGGCACGGATGGTCTGGGCGCTGTCGGTGGATATGCCGGCCTTTCGGACTATACGGCTCTTGGTGGCCAATTGACGGTCTTTGCCGTTCCTGAGTGACAAAGGACGGTACTTGCATACCGTTAGCCACGTTGAGGCGGTCGCTAAAGCAGAACCCGGCCATGCCGGCCGGGTTCTTTGCGGCTCCGACAAACAAATGATCAATCGCGACTGTTGACCCGGCTTCCCAGAGCGCTGGCGAGGTTGCAATGAGAGGTTTCTTGATGCCGATCCGATTAATGATTCTTGCCGTAACTGCCAGCTTTGCTCTCTTGGCGAGCATGGTCAGTACCTATGCCGACGACAAAGCCGCCGCTGCGGTCGCGTCGCAGGACAATGGTAAATATGCCGACAAGGAAGGAAACCCTACATTCAAGATACAGGAAGATGGAACGGTGGATTGGTACACCTATAGTGGATATCGTCGCTTCAATTCCGAATGCAACGTGTGCCATGGTGCAGACGGCGCAGGCTCCTCTTTCGCTCCCGCCCTGGCAAATTCTCTCAAGACAATGACATATGCCGATTTTCTGTCGATCGTCGCGGTAGGCCGAAAGAACCTGAGCGCCGGGAACGAAAAAGTCATGCCCGCGTTCGGCGAGAACAAGAACGTCTACTGCTACATGGATGATCTTTATGTCTATTTGCGCGCACGCGCTGTCGGCGATCTCCCGCGCGGCCGTCCGGCAAAGAAAGAAGATAAACCGGAGGCCGCAAAAGAGGCCGAAACCTCCTGTATGGGTGGTTAGAATGCAGGTGAACCGGGCGCAACTTGCAAAAATCATTATGGCTTTCGCCACATGTGCAGCGATCAGCCTGCCCCTCAAGGCGTCTGCCCAGGAATCTGGCCTGGGTTCGGCAGGTGAGCTGGTGGACCCCGATGTTTTGCGGGTTTGTTCTGACCCTTCAAACCTGCCATTTTCCGATGATAAAGGCAAAGGTTTCGAGAACAAGCTTGCAGAGCTCGTTGCAGCCAAGACCGGGCGGAAATCAGTTGCTTATACGTGGTATCCAATGGCAACCGGTTTTGTCAGAAATACGCTGCGTTCCAATCGCTGTGACATCATCATGGGTTACGCTCAAGGTGATGAGCTGGTGCAGAACACCAATGCCTATTACCGATCGACTTATATGCTGATCTACAAGAAAAATACCGGTCTTGATGGTGTGGAAACCATTGAAGACCAAAAGCTTGCCGGCAAGAGGATTGGTGTTGTTGCCGGCACACCCCCGGCAGCCAATCTTGCCAAGGCCGGTTACATGCGCAATGTGCAGCCTTATCCGCTTATGGTCGATACGCGTCTGGCGCCGTCAATGGCAGAGGTGATGATCAAGGACTTGAAGAACGGCGTGATTGAGGCCGCAGTGCTGTGGGGCCCGATGGCGGGTTATTATGCAAAGGAAATCGATCCTGATCTGGTGGTGATCCCCTTGGTGAAAGAGAAATCACGGCATATGGCATATCGCATTACCATGGGCGTTCGTCCTTCCGATCAGGAGTGGAAACGCACCTTGAACAAGGTGATCAGGGAAAACCAGCAGGAGATCAACACGATATTATTGGGTTTCCAGGTGCCGCTGATCGATGAAAAAGACAGGCCTATTACGCAATAACCACCATTCGTCAGGAGGGCAAAATCCGGTGTGGAGATGGTTTGTTTTTTGGGTGGTTTTGTCGGGGTTGTCTCAAACGGCTGCCCTTGCGGTTGATACCGTTCCCGAGCCCGCAAACTACAGGCTGGAAAACTATAAGGCGCCAGTGCCTGCAACCTTGAAGGGCGCGCAGGTTGTCACCACTGAGGAGGCCATCGCATTGTGGAAGAGCAAGGCAGCTGTCTTTGTCGATGTGCTGCCCCACGATCCAAAGCCGGCAGGTCTTCCGCAGGGTACGGTGTGGAAGGAAAAGGTAAGAGAGGATATTCCCGGCAGCATCTGGCTCGCAAATGTGGGCTATGGCGTGATCAACAACGAGACCGAGGCCTATTTCCGCAAGGGGCTGATGTCCCGGCTTGGAGACGACAGGCGGCGAAAGATTCTGTTTTACTGCATGGAGAATTGCTGGATGTCATGGAATGCAGCCAAGCGGGCGGTGGAGTGGGGATATGAGTCGGTTCTCTGGTATCCCTTGGGTACCGATGGCTGGGTTGCAGCAAAGCAGCCGACACGGAAAAATGAACCCTATTAATTTCAATCCTGCGCCAAGAAGGCGTATGGTAGCGGAGAAAGATCAATCTTTGGTCTTTGTACAGAAGGAGGAAAGCATGAAGAAGACATGGAAAAAACCTGAAATGTGCCAGGTTGCTGCCGGCATGGAATTGACACGCTATTTGCCCGCAGAATTGAAGGCAAAGAAGTAGCAACCGGCCGCCCCGCGCAAGATATTCGCGCGGGGCGACGACTTCAGATTGAATGCAAGGCCGGATAAATCCTGGCGATGAGGAAATACAGCCTGATGCGATTAAAGATCATTGGTTCCGCAGCAGGTGGCGGTTTTCCGCAATGGAACTGCAATTACGGATTGAGCCGTGCCGCATGGAATGGCCAAGCCAATGTTCGCGCCCGGACCCAATCGAGCCTTGCCGTAAGTGCGAACGGGAATGATTGGGTCTTGTTCAATGCTTCTCCGGATATTCGCCAGCAAATTGCTGCAACGCCGGAGCTGCAACCAAAGCCTGACGGCCCGCTGCGCTCGACTCCCATAAGCGCTGTCGTATTGACAAATGCTGATGTCGATCACATTGCCGGGCTGCTGAGCATGCGTGAGCGTGAGCCGTTTGTGCTTTATGCTTCGCGCCGCGTTCTTGATGTTCTCGACAGTAATTCGATTTTCAATGTTCTTGACCGGTCGATGGTGGAAAGGCGGGAGCTTGTCCTGAACAGGCAGACCACGATTGTCGGCACCGATGAAATGACGACGGGAATCACTGTCGAGACCTTTCCGGTGCCCGGGAAAGTAGCGCTGTTTCTTGAAGATCCGGCATTGGTCGACAATAATTTTGGCACGCAGGACGGCGACGCGGTCGGTCTGAAGATCTCATCACCCGACGGCGCTGCGGCGTTTTACATTCCCGGCTGTGCCCGCATAGACGAGAGTCTGAAAGCGAGGCTGACCAATGCGCAATGTCTGTTGTTCGATGGTACGGTCTATATGGATGACGAGATGATCCGTGCAGGTGTCGGTGGAAAAACCGGAGCACGTATGGGTCATATCCATATCGCCGGAGACGATGGTTCCATGGCTGCGATCGGTGCGCTTGGGATCAGGAAACGGATATATGTGCACATCAACAATACAAACCCGATCCTTGATGCCGCTTCGCCGGAGCATGCTGCTGTGGTGCGGGCAGGTTGGAAGGTGGCATTCGACGGTATGGAGATCCGGCTTTGAACGAATTTGATGATGCGGCACGCAATGGGTTGTCACCCCGTGAACTGGAAGCCGTTCTCCGGGAGGTTGGCGCTGCCCGTTACCACAACAAGCACCCGTTTCACCATCAGATGACAAGCGGAGCCCTCACCAAGGGGCAGATGCAGGCGTGGGCGCTCAATCGTTACTCCTATCAGTCGGTTATTCCGCGCAAGGATGCAGCAATCCTCATGCGCTCCGAAGATCCGGAATTCCGGGCACAATGGCGCAAGCGTATCGAAGATCATGACGGTGATGACGGCTGGAATGGCGGAATTGCGCGCTGGCTCAAGCTGGCGACGGGACTGGGCCTGGATGGAGACATGGTCAAGAGTGAAAGGAAAGTTTTGCCGGCTACACGATTTGCCGTTGGCGCATATCTTTCCTACTGCAGCAACAAAACGATGCTGGAGGCGGTCGCCTCATCGCTCACCGAATTGTTTTCACCCGTCATCATAACCGAACGCGTGCCGGCGATGCTGGCAAGATATGACTATATAACAAAAGACATCCTGGCCTATTTCGACAAGCGTCCGGCACTCGCTTCCCGCGATTCGGATTTCGCGCTGGCTTACGTGATGGAGCATGCCAATACTCCCGAAAAACAGCAGGCGGTGATCAACGCCCTTGTATTCAAGTGTGATGTATTGTGGGCCATGCTTGATGCGCTGTCCCATGCGTATGGACAAAAGGGCAATATTCCGCCCGGCGCTTTCGTTCCGGAGGCATCATGAGTGAGACCCGTGTCCGTGCGATCGTATTGCCGCAGTCGCGTCCGGCCCTGAAAAGGCATGCAAGGCTGCAGTATGATAAGGTGCGCGGTGCATGGGCTTTGCTGTCACCAGAGCGGATATTCTGGCCCAATGAAGTCAGCCTTGACATTTTGCGGCTTTGCAACGGCCGCAATGAGGTTACGCAAATGATTGCCATCCTTGCAGACCAGTATGGAGCGGACGAAACAGAGATCACTTTGGATGTAACCGGCTTCCTGCAGGAATGGTCCGACAAATTTTTGGTGGAGTTGTAATGGAACCTGTGCTTCCCCCCATAGGCATGCTGGCGGAACTGACCCATCGGTGCCCGTTGCAATGTGCATATTGCTCCAATCCTGTTGAGCTTCTCAAGGCCAACCGCGAAATGAATACCGGTGGCTGGATTTCACTATTCGAGCAGGCTGCGGATCTCGGTGTGCTGCAGGTGCACCTTTCGGGCGGGGAGCCGACATTGCGGACCGATCTTGTGGAACTTGTCCGTTGCCTTGCCCGGCGGGGTGTATACACCAACCTCATTACCGCCGGTGTCGGAATCGCCGAAGGGCGCATTGAGGCGCTGGCCGAAGCCGGGCTCGATCATATACAGCTCAGCTTCCAGGGCGCGTTTGCTCCCACGACGGAAAAAATCGGAAACGCTCGCGGGGCTCATGAGAAGAAAATTGAAACTGCCCGGCGGGTAACGGCGACAGGGCTGCCGTTGACAATAAACGCCCCCATCCACCGTCATAACATGGACGAGGTGCCGGATTTTATTGATCTTGCGCTTGATCTTGGAGCAGAACGGCTGGAGATCGCCAATGTACAATATGCGGGCTGGGCGCTGCTTAATCGCGATGCTCTCATGCCGCAAAGGGCTGCGGTAGAGCGTCAGGTGCAGATCGTTGAAGAAGCACAGGAGCGGTTGCGTGGCATAATGGCCATTGATTTTGTCACACCCGATTACTTCGCCATCTACCCTAAACCCTGCATGGGTGGCTGGGCACGGGATGCTTTCATGGTTGCTCCGGATGGAACCGTCTTGCCATGCCATGCTGCCGCTACAATCAAGACCTTGCAGTTCGAGCGCTTTGGAGACAGGACACTGGGCCAGATATGGCACGATTCTCCAGCGTTCAAAGCGTTTCGCGGTACAGACTGGATGCAGGAGCCCTGCAGAAGCTGTGAGCGCAAGGAGATTGATTGGGGAGGGTGCCGCTGTCAGGCTATGGCCATTGCCGGTGATGCCGTTGCGAGCGATCCCGCATGCATCAAGTCGCCGTTCCATGATCGGATGGGAGTGTTGATCGACCAGGCCACCGGTACCAAATCATCCGACGGCACATTTGCCTATCGCCGAATAGGGCGCATGACCGAGCCTATGGTCTGATCAGGGCTCGGGTAATCGTCTTCGACAGTCCATAAAGACGCTGTTCGATGATGATGGGCACTTCGCAGACATAAGTCAGCGAATGCACTCGCTCGTCATAGATGCGTGTTTCCCACGTCAATCGCTGATCCAGTCGATCAAGTTCTTCTGGATCCGTATCGGGCTTGGCGCGCAGCGCATCAACCCTGGAGGCTTCCTGGCGCAGATCAGCCGCCATATCCCTCTGCTTTGCCGCATAACGGGAAATCCCCGCCATAACTTGGACGCGCTCACTGTTAAGCGTATCGAACAGTCCCTGGAACAGCAGAAACATCTTGCTGTTGACCTGCTCCTGCGGGAGACTGCCGGCAAATTCAGTGATCCGTTTCTGCGCATCCTCGAGTGGTAAACGCCGTGCCGCGAGCTCGCTGACCAGACCCAGGATTTGGGAATCTGTATTCCATTTTGTGGCCGCTTCGGGGATATCGGGACCATCCCAGACCTGACCAGTCGAAAGAGCCGGAACCTTGCGTTGAATGCAGGGCCAGCTTGGATCGTTATTGGCTGCAGCAAAAGCTGGAAATATGCACGCACTGGCGCAAAGGACGACCATGGCTCCCAGGGCAATCCGGGTCATGTGTTGCCTCCTTCCTGTTTTTTGACAACAATGCCTCTTGAGGGGTCGTAGGCAATAATTGCGCCAGCGAGGAAGAGGACTATAAAACCGCAAACGACAGCCAGAGACAGCCATTCGATTTGCCCGTAAAATGCAAAGCGGATTAATTCTACACCGTAGGAGAAAGGGTTGAGCAGGCATATCTTGTAAAGAAGGGGGCTCGATTCCTGTACGCGCCAGAGCGGGTAAAGTGCGGATGAAGCGAAATACATCGGGAAGATCACGAAATTCATGATGCCTGCAAAATTTTCCAGCTGCTTGACCAAGGAGGAAAGCAGCATGCCGAGAGCACCCAGCATCATTCCCGAGAGGAACAAGGTAGGCAAGATCAAAAAGTAACCCTGTACCGGCGCTTTCACATCCCAGAGCCAGGCCACAAAAAGGAAAGCGTAAACCTGGATGATTGAAACCGCGACGCCGGCAAGCAATTTGGAAACCAGAAGGAACCAGCGGGGAAACGGGCTGACGAGCAGGGTACGCATATTGCCCATTTCACGGTCATAAACCATGGAGAGCGATGACTGCATTCCGCTGAACAACAGGATCATCCCGCACAATCCCGGTGTGATATAAACTTCATAAAGTACGTAGGTCTGATAGGGTGGAATGATTGAGACACCCAGCACCTGGCGAAACCCGGCTGCAAATATGAACAGCCACAACAAGGGCCGCACCAGCGAGGAAACAAATCGCTCGCGCTGATTGAGATAGCGCAAGCCCTCGCGGACAAGAATGCCCTTCAGGCATGTAAGATATTGCATGGCGCTAAAACGGTTGTGCAGAACATTGCCTGTTGTGGCGTGACTCATAATTGCCTCCCCGTATCGAGCGCCAGAACGCCTGTCAGCCGGGAAAAGGCCTCATTGATCGTCGCCGCTCCCGCATCCTTTACGACGTCGCCCACTGGTCCGTTCGCGACGAGCCTGCCCTGGTTGAGCACGATGACCTGATCGGCGTGGCTGACCTCATCGATGAGATGCGTAGCCCACAGCACGCTTATGTTCTTTTCCCGGACGAGCTTGCGGATGTCGGCAAGGATCGTTGCGCGGGATTTGATATCCAGGCCGACTGTTGCTTCATCGAGTAGAAGCAGGAAAGGTCGGTGAATCAATGCACGAATGATTTCCACCCGCCTTATCTGACCGCCTGAAAGACTGCGGGTCTTTTCATGCAGCCTGTCGCTCATATCAATGGACTGCATGAACTCGTGGATGCGCCGGTCTGCATCCCGCTTTCCTATGCCATGAAGCGAAGCGTGGTAAGACAGGTTTTGGTATATGGAAAGATCAAGATCGAGCGTGCGGGCCTGAAACACAATGCCCAATTGTCGTAATGCATTGCCGGGTCTGCGGTCTATGTCATGGCCGAACACGCGGATGTGGCCATGACGCGTTGCGTAAAGGTGGCTGACAAGTGAGAAAAGTGTGGTCTTTCCGGCACCGTTCAATCCCAGAAGTACGGCAAAAGTACCAGGCGCTATCGAAAAAGTGACATCGTCAAGTGCCTGGCGTTTGCCATAGAAATAACTCACCGAGACCAGCTCGAGCGCCGGGACACCGGTTTCAGGCAAGGGTTTGCCGGGAATGTCTTTCAGTCCGGCATTCGTAACCATCAAGTTCCCCCTGGTCGTGTGCAATCGCCTGTCAGGGCAGCTATTTTATGGTTATTGTACCCTTCATGCCTTTGTCGGCAAGGTCGGGCACCGACCATGTATACTTGCCCGGACGCACGGCGGTGAACTGAACATTGATGGTGCCAGGCGCATCAAATTCCAGCCAGGCCGGGGCGCCGTTCATATGGACTTCAAGATCATTGATGACGATCTGGTTCATCCAGACATTCCTGAACAGATCGGTTGCAAACTTATATTCCAACCCTGCCGCGGACGTGATCTTCCAACGGTAGCCCTGTCCTGACACCAGCTCGAAATCCTTCCGGTTTACCGTAAACTCGTCATCTTTTGAGCCAAGGATGAGCTCCGGCAAGTTTTTGCTGGCGCGGGTCACGGCCGGCGCATTGGCCTGTGTCTCCGTCTTCGGGGCAGCCTGCGCGTCATCGTCATCATCATCGGCCTGTGCGAATGCCGGCGGTTGAGCGATTAGAACACCAAAAAGTGCCGCCAATGCCAGTGTCTTGTAGTTGGTCATTTGTCTATCCTCCCTTGAAAGCTCATGTCAGTTCGGTGATACGGCAACGCCCCACGGCAATTGTCCGACCGTGACGGATTTGATCGGTTCGTCAGTCGCAGTGTCGATGAAGGTAATGTCATTCGACAGGCCATTTGTGCTGATGACCGTTTTGCCATCAGGCAGGAAGGCGAGCTGCCAGACACGCTGGCCCACCAGCACATATTTTTCCACCTCGTAGGTTTCCGTGTTGATCACAGCAACACGATTGGCAGGGCCCAGTGCCACATAGGCTTTTTTGCCGTCCGCTGTGATGCGTATGCCTACGGGCTGGATTTGCTCGGAGCGCAGGCCCTGCACTTCAAAGGTGATTTTGTGTTTGACTTCACGCGTGTTGTTATCGATCACCGAGACGGTACCACCGATTTCCGCCGAGACCCAGACCTCAGATCCGTCCGGTTTGAATTCGGCAAAGCGCGGGCGGGAATCCACCAGGACATTGTCGGTGATTTCATGGGTCGTGGTGTCGATGAAATGAGCCATGTTGGTGGTTTCAGAGGTGTTCACAATGGTTTTTCCGTCGGGACTGACCCCCATTCCTTCAGGCTCCACCCCCACCGGGATCTCGGCGATGACGTTTTTTCCTTCAATGTCGATCGCGGTCACCAGATTGTCATCCTCATTGGCAACGTAAAGCGTCTTGCCATCGGGTGACAGGACGAAAAGTTCGGGATCCGGCCCTGACGGCAACGAACCAACAATCTCGTTGGTGGCAGCATCTATTATCTCGACCGTGTCGTCGTCGCTGGCGCAAACGTAAATGAGCTTTCCGTCGTGAGAAATTGTAATACCGCGCGGCCTTTGTCCGACATTGATCGTCTTGACCACCTCCATGGTTTTGGAATCAACGACGGTGACCGTATTGTCCTTTTCGTTAGACACGTAGACCATGTTTGCCCTGGCGGGCTGTATAAGAAACGGCATTGCTGCTGCGGCCGCAGCAAGCAGGCACATGTGTCGGTGCATTTTGTCCTCCCCTTGAAATTGCGTTCTGATCAAAGCCGGCATTTTGTCTCGGGCCGATCCACTCCCAGCGTGTCGAGTTCCGAAAACTGATGCAGAAACCCTTCCTGCGGCGATGTTGAGACAACTCCGTCCGCGTCGCCAATCAGGATTGGCTGTCTCAGCTGCCAGTTCCAGTCGCGGAAGGTGAGTTTTTGTCCTTTGAAGGCTGCAATCGAAAAATCCTCGGATTTAAGGTAATCCTCTACCTGTTTTGGGTCGTTGGATTTGACGCGCGTTGTTGCCTCGCCGAGAATGCGTACAGCGGTCCAGGCCTGCATGTCCTTGGAAAGCATCCGGCGGCCGATTGTTTTGTTGAAGCGGTTCTGGATCTGGGTTCCACCCCATTGTTCGCTGGCCGGATGCCAGCTGGACGCGATCAAACCGGCCGTTCCGGCGACGGGTCGGGGTGTCCATGTACGATAGGGAACGTAGCTGCCGAAAACTTCGCTTTCGTCTGCGACGATGACGACATCATGCTCCGGTAGGTTCTGGGTGAAGACTGGCATCTGCTTTTGCACCTGAACGACGCCACTGTCGGTTCTACGGGCAGTACCCTTATCTTCGTATATGCGCTCTTCAACGATGGTTGCGCCAAATCGCGTGGCTGCCCGTCGCACTGCTTGCGCATAAAGCCCGTCCCGTTCATGGGAGCCATACAACAGAACCCATTTGCGCCATTGTTTCCAGACCAGATATTGCGCCAGTCCATCGGCCAGCATTGTCCGTGTGGGCGCTGTGTGAAAAATATCGGCGCGGCATTCCTCCTCGCGCAGAATATCGTCCGTTGCGCCGACATTGAACAGGACGACACCCGCTTCCTTTGCAATTTCCGCAACGGACAATAACTGCTTTGCGGAAATGTCGGTCAGGATGAAACGGTCGCCCCGGCTCACCATCTGCCTGAATGCGGGAATCACATCCGCATCGAACTTTGTCTCCAGGACGTCCAGCACAAAGCTTTGGCCAAGGAATTTTCCCGTCGTGTTGTTGTCGTTGACAGCGACATTCGCGCCAGCAACCCCTTCGTCACGTGGTGGAACATTCAATACCGAAAGCGCCAGTTGCGGCTCATAAGCGCGCAGATAGCCAATCCGAGTTTCCACGACGGGCTTTGCCGCCTTGTTTGTCAAGGAACTTTGAGCGTATGGCTCACAGACGTTGACGAACAGCAAAAAAAAGCCGAATAAAAATGTGAGAGTGCTTGGCACCGTACTCTTCATAACCATACCATTCATACATGCCGCCATTCATGCGGTGGCGGTTGATCAAGAACAGAGGTGCCCAAAAATGGTTGTAAACAACCCAGCTATAATCTCAACCCTTGGTGTCAGCTTTTCTTTCGAAACAGACGGATTTCGTCGTGCCCGGGGTGTGCTGTGATGGCGACAATGTTGGCCAGTGTTCAGAACCGCGAGGAAGCCGAACTCGTCTTTCAGAGCGGTGCGGATATCATCGACCTGAAGGATCCGGCAAATGGGGCGCTTGGTGCCGTTGATCCCGCCAAAGTATTGGAAGTTATTGATTTTGTTGACGGGAGGTGCGCGGTCAGTGCCGCCTGCGGCGACCTTCCGATGGACCCTGAAATCATCAGGATGGTGACCGAGCGTTTTGCTGCCACCGGAGCCGACTATATCAAGATCGGCTTTTTTCCGTCTCCGGAGTTGAATGGTTGCATAGAGGCACTGAGATCTCTTGCTGCGCACAATAAATTGATCGGCGTATTGTTTGCCGACTACAAGGACAGATATGGCAGTGATCTGTTTGACCGGCTGAAGGCAAATGGCTTCCACGGTGTAATGATTGATACCGCAGACAAGTCCAGGGGACGTTTGCTGGATCATATGGCGCCCGATCAAATCGGCAGTTTTATCAAGGAAGGCCAGGCGCGCGGATTAATGGTCGGAGTGGCGGGATCGCTCGAAGCTCCGGACGTTCCCCGGCTTCTGGCTTATAGTCCGGACTATCTCGGTTTTCGCGGTGCGCTCTGTTCAGGGCGGGATCGTACTGCAGCCATCGATCTCAAAGCCGCAATAAAAATACGCGGCCTCATTCCGGCCGTGCAGGAGAATGGGCCAGCCAAGGTCGACTACAAGCTGCTGGCTGCCCGCGGATATTATCCCGATCCGGCAAAGGCCGGACTTGGCACCGATAAAATATTTGTTCGTGCCTTTGTCCTGTCTGTGCAGATCGGGGCATACAGCTTCGAGCACGGGAAATCCCAAAATGTCAGTTTTGATGTCACGGCTGATGTTTTGCGTGTAACCCGCAACCCCGAAGATATGCGTCATGTTGTATCCTATGATCTGATCATGGACGGTATTCGCGCTATTGTGGCGCGTGGACACGTGGAACTGGTAGAAACGCTTGCGGAGCAGATCGCTTCCTTCATTCTTGAAAATCCGCGGGTTACCCACGTTACGGTGCGGGCGGAAAAACTTGAACTTGGCGCCGGGGGTGTCGGCGTGGAAATCGAGCGCAAAAATGAGATAAAAGCTCCATTGGTCAAGCCGAGGGGCGCTCCTGTCCAGATCGGGCGCAAATCGCCATGAAACCTGTCATCGTGAAACTCGGGGGGAGCACGGCCGGAGAAACGCAGATGCAACACTGGATCGATGCCATCGCGAATGCGGCATTTCCGGTTGTTATCGTGCCAGGTGGCGGACCATTTGCAGACCAGGTGCGGATATCGCAGCGCCGGCTCGATTACTCCGATCAGGCGGCCCATGCCATGGCGATCCTTGCCATGGACCAATTTGGCATTGCCATTGCGGAACGTCATCCTGACCTGCGTATGGCGCGCACGGTTCACGAAATCAAGGCATTGCTCGATAGGGGGCACACGCCGGTGTGGCTTCCCTCGGCGATGACGATCGGTGCCGCCGATATTCCCTGTTCGTGGGACATCACCTCGGATAGTCTGTCTGCCTGGCTGGCTGGTGTCTTGAGCGCTGACGATATGCTTCTCGTCAAGCAGACGGATGAGTACCAGCATTATTCAACGGTCGAGGAGCTTGCAGCGGCCGGCATTGTCGATGGTATGCTGACGGCAATGCTCACCGGCGATATACGCGTTCATATTGCCGGGCCGCAAATCCTGAATTGGCTCGATTTGCCGTTGACGAGGATACCGAGCAGTTTAATCCTGCAGGACAGACAAATCGAAGCGATGAGCGTGCGATGACCCGACTGCATACACCGCGCTGGGCTTGGGCGCTGACAGGCTCAGGACATTTCTTTATCGAGAGTTTCGAACTGATCCGTACGCTCAGGCATTGCGATGTCTTTGTCTCAAAGGCGGCCAATGAAGTGTTGCGTATGTATAAACTTGAACTGGACTTTCCCGCCACGACGCGCATTCTCCATGACAAGACCGCAAGTTCCGTCCCCGTGGGCGGGTTTTATTCGGGTGTGTATCATACGACGGTCATTGCCCCGGCTACCTCGAACACAGTGGCAAAGTGCGTGGCCGGTATATCGGATTCGCTGCCGACCAACGTATACGCGCAAGCGGGAAAATGCCGGATACCAAGTATCGTTTTCGCCTGTGATACTGCGCCGGAACTTGAAACGATGGCCCCCGGCGGCATGGTAAAGGTCTATCCGAGACCGATTGATCTTGAGAATACGGAAAAACTCAAGCACTACGAACGGACGCTGGTTGTCGAATCCCTGGCCGAGCTGGTGGAGGTGATCGAACGCCGTCAAAGCGAGCTTGGTGGTGATGAGTGAACACCTGATTTTCATTACCGGACATCTGGCCCATGCGCGGCTGGAGCGCATTCTTGCGGGCATCGAAACGTCTGCCTTCACTTATGAGATTGTAGACATAGGGGTCAAGGTTGCCGCCCTGATGACCGAAGATATCATCGTGAGGCGCCTGAAAATACCAATCAAAGCCGACCGCATCATTCTTCCGGGCCGCTATCGCGGCAAACTTAACAGTTTGAGCCAGCACTACGGTATTGCGTTCATGCGCGGTCCCGATGAAGTCGCTGATCTGCCGGCCTTTCTCGGGCGGGCAGGAAAGCCGGTGGATTTATCCGGCCACGATATGCGGATATTTGCTGAAATTGTCGATGCATCATCGCTTTCCCTGGATGAACTTATGCGGCGGGCAATGCAGTTGGCCGAAGCCGGCGCCGATGTGATTGATCTGGGGTGCCTGCCTGAAACACCCTTTCCGCATCTTGCCGGTGCCGTGCGCAGCCTGAAGAACAAGGGCCTGT
The DNA here is from genome assembly GCF_054796155.1 of Phyllobacterium sp. K27. Lineage (NCBI taxonomy): Bacteria > Pseudomonadati > Pseudomonadota > Alphaproteobacteria > Hyphomicrobiales > Phyllobacteriaceae > Phyllobacterium > Phyllobacterium sp. K27. The sequence goes on from NZ_JBTWND010000004.1 coordinate 453,469, forward strand.
CCGTCAGTGTTGATTCAGCCAATGTCGAAGAACTGGAGACGGGCGCGGCGGCCGGTGCTGATTTTCTTCTCAGCCTGACCGAACACACCCTGCCACTGGCCACCAGATATCCGGTTACGCCGGTTCTCATTCCCGCCGATGCCGGTGATCTTGACTCCCTTGGCAGGGCAATCACGGCTGCGCAGGCCGCAAAGATCAGCTTCATTGCTGATCCCGTGCTGGACCCAATTCACTTCGGTTTCAGCCAGTCGATCGGGCGGTTTTTGGAGGCACGCCGCCGCTGGCCCGCCATTCCGATGATGATGGGTACAGGCAATCTTACCGAACTTACCGATGCCGATTCATCCGGTGTCACCGCTCTGCTTGCAGGCATTTGTTCGGAGCTTTCGATCGGCAATGTACTGGTGGTCAATGTCAGTCCGCACACCGTGCGTACCGTCGAGGAGCATGATCGCGCCCGCCGTATCATGTTTGCGGCCAAACAGGATCATTCCCTGCCTCGCGGTTATGATGCCGGGCTGCTGCAGGTGCATGACCGCAAACCCTATCCCAGCAGTGTACAGGACATTGCCGGCCTGGCCGCTGATGTGCGTGATGCCAACTTCCGGATCATGACGGCGCCTGATGGCGTGCATGTGTTCAATTCCAGGGGGCACAGCGTGGAACAGGATGCATTCGAGTTTTTCCCCGCTCTGCGTGTTGAGGCAGATGGCGCGCATGCGTTTTATCTGGGCGCGGAATTAACAAAGGCCGAGATCGCATGGAAACTTGGCAAGCGCTATAGTCAGGACGAACCACTTGAATGGGGTGTGGGTACACCGGGCAAACCACAAGATCGCCTCAGGCTGGCGAAAGCGGGACATACGCTTCGTGGAAAAAAGGATAAGACGACTTGACCTATATCAGGGAAACAATCGTCACGACCATGAGTGGCGAGGGCGTTGTCCACATTGCGCCGCTGGGCATTATCCAGCACGATCAAGGCTGGATAATAGCACCGTTCCGGCCCTCAAGAACCCTGGAAAACCTGGCGACCGTGCCTTTTGCCATAGCCAATTACACCGATGACATGCGAATTTTCGCCGGTTGCCTTACCGGCCGCAAGGACTGGCCGACGGTCCCGGTAGATGATTGTCCCGTTCCCAGACTCAAATCAGCCCTTAGCCACTCTGTCCTCGAAGTGGTTTCCGTTGAAAATGATGAATTGCGGCCCCGGCATGTCTGCAAGGTTGTATCGGAGGCGATACATGCTCCCTACACGGGGCTGAACCGGGCCAAGGCAGCGGTTCTGGAGCTTGCCATTCTGGTCAGCCGCCTGCAAATGCTGCCGTCCGAAAAGGTTGCGGCAGAGATAGACTATCTGAAAATCGCTGTCGAAAAAACCGCAGGTCCGGACGAGCTTGAGGCATGGTCATGGCTCATGCAAAAAGTCACGGATCAGCAAGAAGCAGGTTGATGGCGAAGTGAAATCACGACTCCAGGTGAAGTGAGCCGAGAACGGCGACTGCCGCGGCCGGAGCCGCTTTAGTGGCGGCCTCACGGGCATTGTCGCTTACCGGTATCAATGTGCCAAAATCAAGATAGGGCCGGTTTAATCGCCTGGCCAATGCAGCGACCTGCGGACGGCCGATCCCTGCACCCACCACGGGGGCGGAGCGATCAGGTCCAAGTATTTGTGCAACACGAAAAGCGCCGTCGTGGATCATGCGCAACTGGTGCTCGCTGAACCAACGTGCAATCTCCATCCATTCTTGATCATCGAGATCGCTGCGATCGCGTCCAACCATTCTGGCTATGCGCTCCATGGAGTCCGCCAGAGTTTTCGGCCGGCGGTCGGCGGCCGGATATTTGTCATCCGTCTCTTCAAGCGTGCCCAGGATGCGGCCAATGTCGGCGGTGTTGGCGAAATATTCATTCATCAGGGGCGTCATGGCACCGCGCACCGGAACCAGTGCTGCTATGCCGATGAGTGCCGAACGGGAAAACCCGGTGTAGACCAGCTCGCCGCTGAGCAGTCTCTCGGCATCCGTATAGCCGATATTGGCCAGTTCAGAATTCTTAAATGCCAGAATATCCGTTGTCGTCGAGCCCATATCAACAAACAGGCCATTGCCGGCCAACTTCGCGGTGAGCGAGGACGTGGCGTGCCAATTGGCCGAAGCAATGTCGCCGCCCAGTTTGCGCGCGACGTCAATTGTGCAGAAATCCGCGCGGCCAGCGTAAATCAGTGTGTTTTTGCTGCCAAACTCTTCTTCGATAAAATCAAGCAGGGCTGCGATGCCCGCATCCCGCGAAGCAAACGTATCGGAAAGTTCACCGGTCATGGTAAAGATATTGAACACATCTTTTTGCGGTGCAGGTTGGATTGCACGCAGGGCATTGCGCGTTTGATCCAATCCCAGCCACAGAGGTGTTTTGAAAATTTCAGCCGAAACGATCATGCCGTTTTCGCAGCGCGCCATCTTGAGATGTGCACCACCAATATCCCAACCATTGATCAGGGGCTTTCTTTCGTTGGCAAATCGGGATTTCATGGACAGACTATTCCTTGGATTCTTAACGTGCATATCATTCCGGTACTCGACATTAAAGATGGGTTTGTTGTTCGTGCTCGCATGGGTGAACGCGATTGCTATCGCCCCATTGAGACACCTTTGAGTCAAACGGCCGGGCTGCTGGATGTCGCCAACGGCTTGCGGACAGTCTATCCATTCGAAGCATTTTATATTGCCGACCTCGACGCAATTTTGCACCGTGACTCAACAGAAACCGTATTGGCCAGGATTGAGCCTCTCCTCCACAGCTACAAAATATGGCTCGATGCCGGTTTTTCGCAGTTGCATCAGTTTGAGGCAATTTTGGCCAAGAGGGGAATCTGTCCCGTTCTTGGGTCTGAATCTCAGCAAGATGCATCACTGCTTCGAGCTTTGCGCGGCCACGCACAGTTGATTCTGTCGCTGGATTTTCGCGGTGATGAGTTTATCGGACCTTCATCCATTCTTGAAAGCAATGCAGACTGGCCCGCGCGCATTATCGTTATGACCCTTCGGCGCATTGGAGCCGGTCTCGGGCCGGATTTCGACCGGCTAAAAGCAATCAAACAAAGAGCCGACGGGCGCATTGTCATGGCTGCGGGTGGTATCCGAAATATCGACGATCTCGAGCGCCTGGAGGAGATGGGCATTTCCGGCGCGCTCGTGGCGACATCACTGCACAATGGAACATTGAACCGGCAGACGATTGCCGGTCTCCTCACGTAATTGCGGTCAGACAAGGATTGGGAAGAAATTGCCATTTCCCCCCGATCTTCAGTTCAAAAACCCAGACGTTTTGCCAACCGGCGCAACAGGCCATCGGATTCGGAAGAGGGCGAACTCTGTGCGGGGTTGTCTCGTGTCTAGGCGCTGAATGGATGCTTGACTGAATCGCGCGCGGCAGTTGCTTCTGCCGCTGTAGGCTTTCCGGTCACCGCCCTTTCGATGGCTTCCTTGGTCGCGCGATAGTTGAAGTCCTGGATTTTGGCATCATCCTCAGCTTCCCAGTGAATGAACACACCAACGCAGATAAAGACATCATCGGCTTCGTCAGCCGGGATCGTGCCATCGGCAACACTGTCCTGAACGGCCTTCGCCACAGCATGCTGTGCGGGACCGAACATCTGGACAGCCTGCTTTGCTCCCTTGATGGTCACCTTGTTGAACAGGATCGTGTTCGGTTTGCAGGCCATATTGGGCGCTATGACCGCAAGAAGAGACGTAAACCCGTCCTTATTGTTGGTCAGAGCATTACAGAATGCTGTTTCAACTGCGCTGCCACGCGGTCCGATCAACAGATCGATATGCGCAACTTCATTCCCATCGCCAATCAGCGATTCGCCAACCATAACTTTATTGATTTTTGCCACGGCCAAATTCCTCCCTAAACCGTTTCCAAAAGGTATGTCCAAAGACGCCGTACCTCGAGACACGACTCTCGATGGACAGCTATCCTTGTTCACAGCACCCTTGGATGGGGTCGGTTGGCCAGATAGCAGCAGATGAAATCCGCTGCTTAAATTCAAGCATTTACATGGCCATTATGCAAGAGCCAGTTGAGCTTGAATGCAAAAAGGCATGCCACGGTCAGGTCTGCCGATGTTCCAGGATTGACGTTTGCAGCCTTTAGCCTGGCATCAAAGGAAAGGAGCAGTTTTTCACGCTCCCTGCCATCTTGAACGACCCGGACTTTATCCAGGATTTGCTGTGCTTCATTTCTGGTCTGTTCAGCGATTGCGACATTGTGCTTGCGAACGATGTGACTGTCCACAAAGTTTGAAAGGAAATGAAGGTAGACGAAAACGGTCGGCCACATGCCCTGCTCACCGCAGTCCATTGCAGCCATATGTGCCCGAAGGCCTCCATCAAGAATATCGGAAAAATCGGTCACATATTGCCGAGCGATCATGTCGCGATCCGCGGCAGCTCCCATTGCTTCCAGCAGTGATACGTCGGGCGCATCGTTGACATCGTGCTCGGGCACCGAACCAAGCCCGCCGGGGCGCGCATGCACAATGGCGGCAAATATATTGCGGGCGTCGTCTGTACCCAGGTTTTGAAGGGTCGCCTTTATCCCGGTTTCAAGGTCGCCCGCCGGCATTTCAGCAGTTTTCGCCAAAGGCGCACAAAGGAGAAGAATTCCAAGATTGGTGTTCGTACCGACCTTGAGCGATGTCGCCTTGACGGCATCCAGAACCCGCTCTCCAACGGAAAGGGCGCGATTGGATATCGGGGCTGCAGACACTTGTGCACTGGCCAGGAACTGCCGGGCAGTCATACGGTGGCCATCGGCAAAACGATGCACATTGCCCGGCTTCAGAGCCTCGATTTCCTGATAGCAGGCATAGATGTAGGCTTGCCTGACCTGTTGCCTCGTCAAAGTCACGCTGCAGGTCTTTCGGATAATCCTGGCGCAATCATGGAGACAAGGGCATCCGCAATGCTTTCCGCGATCCGTATGGGAACGACAGACTGCAACCCGGTCCAGGCGGGCATGCTGTTCACCTCGAGAATGAGAAGCCTGCCATCCGATGCTGGAATAATATCAACTCCGGCAAAGTCGGTCCCGATGGCGGCAGATGCGGCAAGAGCCAGCTTTTCCAACTCCGCCCGCAATGGTCCGACGACCGTCTGCCCCTTGGCGCCCTTGGCGATATTGGTTATCCAGCCTTCGGCGCGGCGTTCCATCATGCCGAGCACCTTACCGGCACAAGTGAAAACCCGGTAATCGCAGTAAGGTGCACCCGATCGTGCCACGAAACGCTGCAGATAATAGACATCGTCGATTTCTTCCGGATCGGGCAGATCGTCAATGTTATGGATAAGCCGGATACCGCGCCCCTGCGAGCCGAAAAGCGGTTTGAGAACCAGTGGTCCCCTGGTCAGTTCGCGTTCGGCCACTGCTTTGGCATTGGCGAGGCTTTCCACGGCAAAGGTTTCAGGAGTCGGCAGGCCAGCCTGTGTAAGAAAGAATGTGGTCGTGGATTTGTCGACGCATCGCTCGACGGCTTTCGCCGAATTCCACACGGGCACGCCGAGATGAGCCAGCGCATGCAAAACGCCAAGTCTGCGGGTGATGGCTTCAAATGTTCCTGAAGAAATCGAACGCACGATAAAAGCAGCCGGCAGAACGCCATTCATGCCCGGGATCGCAATGCCGGAGGGGTAGCGACTGTCAAAGCCGATATCCGAAAGCGGATAGGTCAAAACGGTCACGCCACGCTTACGCAGTGCTGTCCGGAGTTCCCTGACCTGCCGGTCGATCCGGTCGGAAAGAATGAGTATCGTTTCTGCCATGATCTGCTGCCCTAACCCAGTGATCGCTCAAGCATTTTTTGGTGGATGCTGCCGTTACGGAAGGTATCGCCCGTTTCAATCGCCGTGACAATGACCCGGGCAGGACTGAAAAGACGCGGATCTATGGCATAAAAGTCCCCCTTGAACTTCTTGAATGTATCGGCGAATGGCTGGCCGTGATCGTGTGAGGTATGGCTGGGCAGCTGTTCGGCCAGTCGGTGGGCAGCGTTCGAATCGCCCTTCACGAACAATTGGACAGTTCCGCCATAGATAATCGCATCATTCGTCCTGCCCATGGCCGTCAGGAAATCCGGATGCGGGGCGGGAATGGGGGCTGTGCCAATACCGTCGACAATATCATTCAAGGCAAACCCCAGATCATGCGCTTTGTGCATGGCAACTTCGAGCACACGGCCAACGATCTGCACGGCCCCCGTGAGGCTTTGCGTTGGAGCATAGATGAACGTCAGCCCATCGGGGGCAATGCCAGTTGCCTTGGAAACTTTGTCGACGACGGCAGGGGGTGGGGGGGTTGCCGTCTCCAGGATGACAACCGAAGCTCTTGCATCGGGTTCGCGATAATCGATTTCCTGGAATAGTGGCTCGACACGCGCCAGTGCACGTGCCGGACCGGAACCCATGGCGAAATATTCTTCATGCGAGAGATTCCACCCCGCATACTGGCTCGCAAGGCATGCAAGGACGGGTTGTGACGAGCGGACTGTAATGGCGCAGGGCCACGGGTCATTGTTCATCACCATTGATACCGTGCCGAGCCCGCCCAAACAGATTTCGACAATGCGCAGCCCGGCCTCAATACCACCTTGGCAGTTTGCCCCTGCATCTATCAGCTGTTCGCCGAGACTGCCGCGGCTGTGCAAAATACCCAGCCTGGAAGCGTCCTCAATCATCCTGCTGGTCAGTTGTTGCGCGCTTTGATTCAAACAGGCGTGGCCATTTTTCATCGATAATCCTCCCTCCAGTTAACCGCGATCTGTTTGATGCGGTCCTTCACGGCTTTCATCGCTGCAGAAGCGGAGGGAGCCGTGGCAAAGACTGTACAAATGGGATCTCCAGCCTGTAGTGCGGTCCCCGATATTTGATGATCGGCAGTAAAAACTGGCCAGTTGACATCGGGAAACGAGCCTAGCGCCTTGTCGGCATAGGCGATCCCCGATGCAGTGGAACCCGCATAGGACGGAATCCGAATATCCGATCCAATTGTCGCGCGCATATGCTCCAAAAGGAGCGGCGTCTCTTCACAGTCGAAAATGTCAAGCGTTGCTCCCGGGCGCGGATTGATTTCAATGAGATGCAAGTCCCGATCATCGATGAAGTCGGCGCTGCACAATCCAACGAGACCGGTTGTCTCAACCAAGGCACTGAGCCAGGCTTCAATCAGCGCCGCTTTTTTTCTGTCGTAACGGCCGAGCCGGACCGCACCGCCATAACGGAAGGGAGTTTGGTTGGTTGGAGAAACCCATTGGCGACTGAAACCGATCATGTTGGCCCTTTTACGATCAGCCAGAAACAATGCCGAAAGGTTTCTGCCGGATACAAATCGCTGATAGTAATGCTGCCGACCGACGGAGCTGTCGCGCGCCTGCCTGACGTGAGAGCCGCCTGCGGCGCCTGAGCGCTTTACGAGCCAATTTTCTAAATCGCTGGGAGCTTCAAAAGCGGTTGCCGGATGCGGAATGCCAATTTGGCGGCACAACCGTTGCAGATTGACCGGATCTTTTACCGCTCGGACGGTCTGCGTACTGTTGCCGGCAACGGCAAATCTGCTCGATACTGCATCGATCATGCCCGGATTAGCCTCAAATCCGGAACCGTAGATGAGTGCTGTCGGCTTTTCGTCGCCCGCCAGTTCTTCCAACGCTTCAAGAAGCGCAATTTCCCCGATTCCATCCTGCAGGCTTCCAGAGAGCTTGATCGCCCGCTCGGCAAGAGCCAGCGTATCGCTGTCGTTAAAGAGATCGGCCACCAAGGGGCGCAGCCCTGCTCGCCGCGCTGCTGCCGCCAGAGCACGTCCCGAAACAGCGGCAATCAGAACCGCGCTATTTGGCAAGATCGCGAGCAAGGGTAAACGCATCCCGGAAATCATAGATGACAGGTTTCTTCGCCTTGATCATCTGTTCGAACAAACCAGCTTGAGTCTTGTATTTGATGTTGCCGATCGCGAGTGCACCAATGCCGACGGCATTGGTCGCATTGAGCGGTTCGCCATTTGCGTTGACCTCAAGGCCCTCAATGCCTGCCGGGGGGACAGCATTTACATCTGCCGCCACAAGAAGCGCGGTTGCTGCCTCCAACTGCGCCGTTGATAGGACCTGCACACCGGCTTTCGCCGCCGCCAGGATGACTTGCGCCTCCTGCAGGATTGATTTCTTGCGGGGCTCCGTCGAACCGTCCACTGGATCCACTGTTACATTGAACCTGGCTTTCATGGAGGCGGCGAGCGTCTTCACGCGTTCCATTCCATCGTGCCCGACGATCGTGACCTTTGCACCGTGTTCCGCCGCGATGACGGCTGTACAGTATCCGACGACACCAGTTGCACCAAAGATCGCAATTCTTGTGTCTTTCATATTGCGGTCATGATATTTCGCGAGGGCTTTTTCAACCTTGGCAACCATAGCTGCAGCGGTGGTAAAGGACCCTGCCGGATCGGCAAACACCGAGATGGCAAAGGGCGGAACCATTGCTTTTCTTGCCGCGTTGAGCATGTCGAGCGCGACTGGCGCATCTTTGCCGGCCAAAAATATGCCTGTCGCGACGCCCGCATCGGGAGGGCGGGAGAAGATGGCATCCTGAACAAGATTTCCGACATCAGCAAGAGCAACATCGGTATAGGCCATCACCGAGTCATAACCTGCGTCGAGCGCCATATTGACGTCAAATGGGCTCATTTGCCGGAGAGGTGTCAGCATGTGGAGAATCGTCTTGCGGCTCAATTTTCCGTTCCTTAACAATGGTGGTGCCCATGGTTCAGGGTCAGGTTACATCTTAGGCTCTGGCGAGGTTCAAGAGAGTATGGGTTATCTCGGCACCCGCATTTCTGCCCGCCACGATCTGGATTCTTGTCCCGGGGTCGGGAGTGATGCTGTTTACGATATGCTCTGCTTGCGTCTGCGAAGCGGCAAAGGCAAAACCTGTCGGCCCCCACGAGCTTTGACCAATCCCGGTTGCACCCGCCTGTGCCAGCCGGTGAATTGTGGCTTCAACGCTTCTGCTGGTAAAGATGCCGCCCTGCGCAGGAGCGAAATATCTTCCGATTTCATCCTGAATGGCCTGAACGGCCTGTCCGAAAAGTGGAAGGTTCCTTTCCATCAACGCGGGCATTAAGCTCAAGACGACATGGCGACAGATTAAAGCTGATATATCGACGGGAAACGGTGGCAGCGTCTTGAATGCTTCGATTTCCTCCTCGCCGTGGATGCCCTGCGTCGAGGTGTCGAATACGAGAATGATCCGCCATGTTTCGGGGAAGGCAATACGGGAGATGACTGTTGGCGCGGCGCTTCCATGTCCCTTGCCTGCGTCGATGATGACGCCCCCTTCATCGAAAGCAGCAATTCCTATTCCCGAACGTGAACCGCGCCCAAGCAGTATTGCATCGTTGACGATATCGGGTTCGAAATGGTGCAACCTGCGCAGTGCAGCCGAAATGGCAAGTGCAATTTGGGTGCCTGACCCCAACCCGATATGACTGGGGATCGTACGATGGACTGTCACATGATGATGCGCAGCTATGCCAAGATGATTGCAAAACGTTGTCATGTGCTGTGCCACCCGGATCGCCTCGGCACCATGGATTTCCGGCTTTGACGCCCGCGCAATGGTCACAACGGTGGCGATATCCTCTATAGGCAAGCCAACACTGCCAAAGCGGTCCCCGCTCGCGCGCGGAATATCGAGGAAGCCGAGATGAAGACGGGCAGGGACTTTGATCGTGACGGATTCCGACATTTGCTTAATTTACACAATCTCAAAATCGGGCCCTGCAATATATGATATCGTCTTTCCAACAAGGCGCAAGAGTGTTGAACGAACAATCGGGAGGATCGATGATGGCGAAAGAAACAGACAGTCTAGGGCCCAGGGAAACAGTTTATTCCGAAAGCGAGATTATGGCGCGCCTTGCAAGGGATCTGCCGCGCTGGCGTTACGAGAACGGTTGGATACGCAGAAAGTATAAGACTCATAGCTGGAAATCCACGCTCATGGTGATCAATGCAGTTGGCCATCTTGCAGAAGCCGCCTGGCATCACCCCGATCTGAAGGCGTCCTATGCCTGGGTTGAAGTGCTTTTACAAAATCACGAGGCCAAGGGCATCACCGACAAGGATTTTGAACTTGCGATGAAGATCGAGGCGGTTGTGCAATGGCAACCAGGCAAGGAAGGGGGAGCCCTTGAAGGCACGCCTCCTGCCGATCAGCGCTTTGCCTATGTCAAGTACGACTAATTCGCAGATTTTCTGTACAGGCAGGGTTCACATTCGCAAAAAACCAGATAAGGTTTTAGCTAGGCACCAGAAAGTAGCGGAACATGTCGGTTGCATGGATTGGCAGCCAGCCGGTATCATTGATGGATGCTGTTCAGAAGGCTGGCGGTCTTCTGAAAGCCAGCCGCTGTCCGGTTTTTACCATTGATGCTGATGTACACGGCACACGCAGCGCAATTGCGCTGGCCGAGCGTGTCGGCGCTCCCTATGACCATCCTCTGGGCCAGACCCTGTCAAGGGAAATTGCTCTGTTCACGGATCACGGTGGCATGTTTACCACGGCAGGCGAGGCGCGCAACCGTTCGGACGTTATCGTGCTCGTGGGCGATATTCCTCCGCACCATGGCGGGCTTTTGCTGGATTGGGCAAGTTCGCAACCCCGTTCGGATAAACCAAAAAAACGCGGCTGGTTTCACATTCGCGGCCGTGAATATTCCGGCGGGCCGAAACTGGCGGTGAAGCCAGTGCAGGTCAGCGGAGATGGCCTTTCTCTGGGTAATGTCCTTGGTGTTTTGCGCGCGACCCTGCAGGGACGACAGACACTCTCCTCCCTGACGAACATTGACCGGCTGCTGAAAAGTCTTTCGGCAGCCCGGTTCCCGGTTTTCGTTTTCTCTGGTGCATCGGGGCAGATACCTGACCTGATCATGCTGCAGGATATGATTGCAGACCTGAACAGGAAAGGCCGTGCCGGCAGTGTGTTTCTGCCCGCTGATGATGCTGCCTGGGGAACGGCGTTGACATCATTATGGATGACGGGATTTCCACCCAGAACAGGCTTCACCGATAGCCTCCCAAGCTATGACCCCGTAAGATGGGACATTCAGCGCATGATCCGGGACAAGGAGCCCGATCTTCATGTCTGGATGTCCACGAGAGGTGGTCAACCGCCTTCCAAAGGCTCGCGATTGCCTTTGATCTCACTGGAGAGAACGGCGGTCCCGGTGCAGGGTACAGCGGTGACAATCGCTGTTGGTCAGGCCGGACTCGATCATGACGGAGTTTGTTATTCCAGCAGGATCGGCACGTTCCGCGCGGTGCAAGCCGCTGAGCCATCGCAATTGCCCAGCCTGTCCAGTGTTGTCAGACAATTGGCTGTGGCTCTGCCAGGGCGAAAGGCTCTTGTATGCTGATTAAACTGGCAGGTGGGGAAGTTATCGATCCCGTAAACGGACAAACCCGCAAACGGGATATCTGGATCAGGGACGGGCTGTTGATCGATGCGCCGCTGGGTGAAGCTGCAGATCAAACGCACGATGTCTCGCAATGCATTGTCATGGCGGGAGCCATAGACATTCATTCGCATATCGGTGGCGGCAATGTGAATACTGCCCGGCTGCTTTTGCCAGAACATCACGCCGCACATCAGAGGCGGCCGGCCAACACGCCGCTTTCCAATGCCGGATGGTCGACGTTTCGAACTGGCTGCCTTTATGCGCAGATGGGATTTACGACGGTCGTTGAGCCTGCGATGGCACCTTCTTCAGCGCTGCATACGCATCTTGAGCTCGCCGATATTCCCATCATAGACAAGGCGACACTGGCAATACTCGGAAATGATGATTTCAGTCTTTCACTGCTCCGGGACAGCACATCATCGGCAATGCTGGATGATTATGTGGCCTGGGTTGTCGGCTCCAGCCGCGCTCTGGGGGTAAAGGTCATAAATGCCGGAGCCGCCGCGGCCTTCAAGGAGAATGTCAGATCGTTTTCCCTGGACGATGAGGTCCCCGAATATGGTGTGACTTCACGCAAGATTGTCAAATCGCTCCAAGCTTCGGTAACGCGTCTGGGCATTCCCCATCCGCTGCATGTGCACGCCAATAATCTGGGCATTGCGGGGAGTGCCGATACGGCGGCAGCGACCATTGAAGCCAGCGAAGGCGTGCCGCTTCATCTGGCCCATTTGCAATTCTACAGCTACGGGACCGAAGGGAAGCGGAAATTTTCATCGGAAGCGTCACGCCTGGCCGCGGCCGTCAATGGCAATCGCGACGTTACAATTGACATTGGGCAGGTCATGTTCGGGCAGACCGTCACCATATCGTCCGATGTCATGCGGCAGTTTTCAGCCATTGGCAATGCGAGCCCGAAGAAGTTCGTCATTTTCGATGGGGATGGCAATGGCGGTGGTGGAATTGTTCCCTATCGCTACAAGCAGGATTATTACGGCTCGTTGCAATGGGCCATCGGTCTTGAACTCTTTCTGCTGATCAATGACCCTTGGCGGGTATTTTTTACCACGGACCATCCAAACGGTGCTCCCTTCACAGCCTATCCGGAACTGTTCGAGCTACTGATGAGCAGTGCAGCCCGTGATGAGCAATCCTCAAAGCTGAATGCAAGCGCGCTGGAATTAACGACACTCGCAACAATCCGGCGGGAATACACATTCGATGAGATTGCCATAATGACACGCGCTGCACCAGCCAAACTGCTGGGCCTGAAAGATCGAGGTCATCTTGGCGCCGGCGCGATCGCAGATATCGCCGTCTACCGCAAGGGCAGGGACGTCGCCAAAATGTTCCGGGAAGCAGCACTGGTGTTCAAGAACGGCGACCTTGTGGTCAAGAACGGAAAAGTAACAAATTATCGTTGGGGCAAGACTCTGCGGCTCAATCCCCCGCCGGATAAGGCAATCGTGAAACGCATGAAGGCTTACCACGAGGAGCGCTATGGCCTGCCGCTTGATTGGTTCACTTTTCCTGACTCCTCCATCCAGAGGGACGAACCATTCGGAGAGGTTCCATGCAACAGCTGATCCGCAACGGTGTTCTGATTGACGATACATTTGCCGAAGCCTTCAGCATGCGTGCCACCGCCATCATCATTACCGCGCCCTCGCTGAAATGGGCACGGCAGGCGGCCATCACCATGACCGGCTTTGCAACTTCGGTAATCGGGTGCGGTTGCGAGGCAGCCATCGATGTGGAGTTGCCAGCGTCGCAAACGCCTGACGGCCGCCCCGGCTGCCGGGTGATGATTTTCGCCATGGGAACGGATGAATTGCAAAGACAGTTGAAAAACCGTCTCGGCCAATGCGTGCTGACCTCACCTGGCAGCGCCTGTTTCGCCGATCTTGAAGGCACGGCGTCGCTCAATCTCGGCAATGCGTTGCGGTATTTCGGTGATGGTTGGCAGATATCGAAGAAATTTGGCGGAAAACACTATTGGCGTGTGCCGGTCATGGATGGAGAGTTTCTCTGCGAAGCCACAACAGGTCTCAGCAAGCTTGCAGTCGGGGGTGGTAATTTACTGTTTCTGGCTGCCGACAGCGACAAGGCGCTGAATGCGGCCGAACATGCCGTGGCAGCTATTGCGAAAATCCCCGGGGTGATCATGCCATTTCCAGGCGGCGTTGTCCGATCCGGCTCCAAGGTTGGTGGTAAGTATAAGGGTGTGATGGCCTCGACCAATGAAGCCTTTGCCCCGACATTGCGCGGTGTCGTCGACAGTGCACTCACGCCCGGGATCAATTCGGTTCTGGAAGTCGTTATCGACGGTGAAACGGATGAGACTGTTGCGGCCGCTATGCGGGCCGGCATAAAAGCCGTCATTTCCCTTGGCCCGAAAAAGGGCGCTGTTCGGATCAGTGCTGGAAATTACGGCGGCAAGCTTGGGAAATTTCATTATCATCTGAAGGATTTGCTGCCATGAAAGCGCTTACCTTCTCGATGCTCTGCGAACCGGAAGAGCGTCTTGACCTTTCACCCCTCACACCGGCAAGGCTTGCCGGACTTTCACAGGTTCAAATTGCGCGACTGCGAATTGGAACCAGCTCTCACCCCGTTACGGTCGGCGATGTATTCAAGGTTTCAGGCGCTGATTTACATTCGATTGTCTTTGAAGGAAGCACCAAACGTTTCGATCGGGTTGGAGCGGGGCTGACAGGAGGATCGATCCATGTTGATGGTAATGTCGGCACGCAGGTGGGCAGGAGAATGTTGGGAGGCTCACTGATCGTCCAGGGTAGTACTGACGACCATGCAGGTTCAGGCATGATTGATGGCCGCATTGAGATCAAGGGGAATACGGGAAGCTATCTGGGTGGACCCCTTGCAGGCGAAATGATCGGAATGAGTGGCGGATTGCTGATCGTGCGCGGCAAGGCATCGGATTACGCGGGTGACCGTCTGCGGCGCGGTATCATCGCAATAGGTAAAGGCTGCGGTGGCTATGCCGGATGCCGTATGATTGCCGGAACAATTGCCATTGCCGGACGTGTCGGGGCTGCTCCTGGCTATTTGATGAAACGCGGTTCTCTTCTGTTCGACCGCCACCCGACGGAGCTTTCGCCGACCTTCGTGCCATGCGGAGAACCGGACATTGCCTTCTCCAGCCTGTTTGACCGGTTTCTCATGAGTGAGAAAATTATGAATCAGCCATTGCTGGGGGATAGACCGGGCAAATATGGCGGCGACAACGCGGTTTTGGGCAAGGGCGAGATTCTGTTCCGCAGGAAACTTTAGGGCACTGCAGAGGAGCGAAGGATGGGGGTATGAGTCAATGGAGACCTATAGAGACGGCGCCGACTGATGGAACTGCCGTCGATCTTTGGATTATGCGCGATGATGGCACGGGATTCCGCGCAACCGATTCAATATATTGCGATATATGGGTAATACCGATGTACGACGATCAAAAGTCGGGTGGGGAGCTTCATAAGCGCTCGAAAGGGCATGGGAAAATCACCCATTGGATGCCTATTTCTGTTGGTCCTGACGGGGAAGCAAATTCCTTGTACTAGTGAATGGGTGACGTCGCATCATTGTTGCGTCAACGTTGCCGTAGAGACAGGTGCGGCCCGTGCTTCCATGCGGTTTTTGACATCCCTGGAGATCCATTTGCTCGAATTCGATCTCATATCTGACGAAGGATCCAAATGAGTAGAACGAACTCTTGAGTTCTTGAAGATCAGAGATTGTAGCGTTCCAGGAACCAATCGGATTCGGTGGAAAATCAACCTATTGTTAGCATTTTCAAAGGAACATTTTCTCATAACTGCCGGTTTTGCACAGGCGCTATAAGAATGCCTCATTTATCAAGGAGTTCCGGAAAAAGAGGCGTGCAATGATCAGGACGGGCAACGATGCCGCCCTTCGCCAATTCAAAATTCTCGATCAATCTTCGCAGGCTCTTTGCTCGTGATCGGCGCAAGAAACAGTACATGGCTTCCGGCATGGTCTTTCACCACCAGCAGGGCCTTCCGTTTCACCGCGGTCAGCCTGCCACCGCCAGAGATAGTGGTATTCAATGACTTGACCAGCCTTCGGGAAATCAGCGGTCACGGAAATAGTCCTCTGCCCCCTTATCCCAGAGCTTGCCAAGTTCCTCTGGCATCTCAGCTACATCAATAGCAATCTGATGATTTGCACTTCCGGTAAGCGCCTCGTAGCGCTCCATCGACATGATGATATAACGAAGCTTGCGATGCTTGGTTATGGCAACCGGAGCGACGGTTGCAGCCTCGAATAGATCGCCTGTATTCCGGGTGAAGTCTCCTGCTGCGAACTCTCGCATCGCATCCTCCATCGCTTAGAATAACAAGAATATACAGAAATTCTTAATATTCTGCATGGTGGCCGTCTTGCGGTAACGCGTTTTCACAACGACACGAGTTCCTAAATTCCTGAACCGTCGAGCTGCCTGGCGTCGTCGCCTTCCCAGGGTTGCGGCATGGAAGTGCGGTCCAAATTAGCCGATGGCATCGGCATCCAGCACTTCAACTCCGGCTCGGCATATTCGATGATGCGGCCGGGTGAGGAATCAGAGGCGCGCCAGCCTTCGGCACCGAACTGGTCGCCATTAGACCAATAAGCAAGATCAACTTCTGCCGGCCCCTGTTCGGATGGGCGGATCGTTACAAGGATTCGACTGCCGTCTTTCGGCGCGCTCGCCATTTGGCGCCAGCGGTTTGGCTCGTCCATCGTTTTCCTCTTGTATTGCTACGGAGCTTAAGTGTTGCCTCACCGTTAGAAGCCGTCAACCCAGACTTTTTCACAATCTGCGGTTATAAAATTGCGCAATTGACATTTGGCAGAAAGTAATATTGTTTTTGTAAATCGGTTTACTAAACCGCTTTACAAAAACGGGGTTGAACTTTGGTCAAAAGAGCGATGCCAGGTTTGAAAGATGTGGCCGCCGCTGCGGGCGTATCGGTGACAACCATCTCACGCTTCGTGAACGGCAGCCTTGATCTGCCCTATAACACCAAGAAGCGTATCGAAGATGCGATTGCCACGCTCAAATATATTCCCAATCCTCATGCGCGCCGGTTGAGCATGGGACGCTCGGACACGATTGGCCTGGTCGTCCCGGAAATCGCCAATCCCTTCTTCTCGACACTGGTTACCGCGGTCGAGCAGGCGGCTGACGAGAAAAAACTGGCTGTCTCACTGCACGCAACGCTCAACCGGGCAGGACGCGAAGTTGAGTATCTCCAGCTCATCGAGCGCAACCACGTCGATGGCCTGATTTTCATTACAAACCATCCCGACGACGGGGCGCTTGCCAATCTGATCAATCGCTCCGGCAAAGTCATCGTCGTCGACGAAGACGTCCCGGGCTCGAAAGTGCCAAAACTTTTTTGTGACAACGTTCATGGTGGATATCTTGCCGGTCTGCATCTGGCTGGCCATGGGCATCGGCATGTTCTGTTTGTCGGGGGAGATGAGCGCATGATCAGTGCACGCCGCCGTTATGATGGGGTGGTGCAGGCTCTTCGTGAGCACAGTGCCGGGTTGACCCGTGTTGATCGTTATGCCGGCGAATACACAATCAATTATGGACGGCAGGCTGCTCTGCGGTTCCTTGAAGAACGCCATGAAGCCACGGCGATTTTTGCCAGCTCCGATGAAATCGCCATCGGTATGCTTGAGGTCTTCAAGGACAAGGGGGTCTCGGTTCCTGATGATGTGTCGATGATCGGGTTCGATGATGTCGGGCCTTTACATCTTTTCGCACCTCCACTGACGGTCATCCGCCAGCCTGTCCGGCGACTTGGCAGTCGGGCACTTGAACTACTTCTGGAAACCAACTGGCAAGAGTGGAACTCCTCTGCTTCGGAGGAACTTTTGCCTGTCGAAATCGTGGTGCGGAACTCCGTTGCTCCGCCAGCGAAATAAACACCAAGCGACGGTAAGAAAACAAACAGAGGATGAGAACATGACTTTGAATCTAACTAGAAGAATGATGATCGTACTGGCTGGTTTCACCGCGTTGAGCTGTGGCCATTCAACCGCGGTGGCGCAGGAAAAAAAGACAATCGCTCTGGTTCAAATCAACCAGCAGGCGCTTTTCTTCAACCAGATGAACGAGGGTGCTCAGAAAGCGGCTGATGCTGCTGGTGTGAAGCTGGTGATTTTCAATTCCAACAATGAGCCTACGGCCCAAAACAGCGCCATTGAAACCTATATTCAGGAAAAGGTTTCAGGTCTGGCCGTTGTTGCAATTGACGTGAACGGGCTGATGCCGGCGGTCAAGCAGGCGGCGGATGCCGGTATACCGGTTGTCGCTATCGATGCCATCCTGCCAGCGGGGCCGCAAAAAGCCCAGATCGGCGTAGACAATGCGACGGCTGGCGCCGATATGGGCAAATTCTTTCTCGACTACGTCAAAACAAATATGGGCGGAAAGGCGAAGATCGGTGTCGTCGGTGCTTTGAACTCCTACATTCAAAATGTCCGCCAGGAGGGCTTTGAAAAGACGATCAAAGGCGTGGATGGCATTGAACTTGCAGGCGTCGTTGACGGCCAGAATGTTCAGGATAACGCGCTTTCTGCTGCTGAAAATCTTATTACCGGCAATCCTGACCTGACAGCAATCTATGCGACCGGGGAACCAGCGCTGATGGGTGCGATCGCTGCTGTTCAAAGTCAGGGCAAACAGGACACGATCAAGGTTTTCGGTTGGGATCTGACTGCGGAGGCCATTGCAGGCATTGATGCAGGATTTGTAGCTGCCGTCATCCAGCAGGACCCGTCGGCCATGGGGGCGGCCGCCGTGGACGCTTTGCAGAAAGTGGCTGCAGGTCAGGCTGTTGATCAGAACATTTCAGTGCCGATCACCATCGTGACAAAAGCCAATGTCGACCCCTACCGGGCCGTTTTCAAATGAACCAGAACGGCCAGCAACTATCTGCTGCAACGCATTCCGGGGGGATAACTTCCCCCGGAGATGACAAACAAGGCAGAACGAAACCGCGTATCTCCCTGCGTGGAATTCGCAAATCCTTCGGCTCGCATCAAGCCCTTCGCGGTGTGGACCTCGACATCTTTCCCGGTGAATGTCTGGGCTTGGTGGGTGACAACGCTGCAGGCAAATCCACACTGACTAAAATCATCTCTGGAACCTACATTCCCGACGGTGGGACGATGGTAATAGAAGGCGAGGAGGTGCGCCTGTCGGGCCCCGCCGATGCCCGAAACAGACATATCGAAATGGTGTTTCAGGATCTGAGCCTTTGTGATCAGATCGATGTTGTCGGCAATCTTTTTCTGGGCCGTGAACTCAGTAAGGGCATGTTTCTGGACAGTAAAAAGATGCTGACCGAAGCGCGTGCAATGCTGGATTCGCTGGAAATCAGAATTCCGAAACTTACAGGTAAAGTTGCCCAACTGTCGGGTGGCCAGCGTCAGGCTATTGCCATTGCCCGCGCCGCTTCGTTCAAGCCAAAAGTCCTGATAATGGATGAGCCCACATCAGCACTTGCCGTTGCAGAGGTGGAAGCTGTGCTGGCATTGATCAACCGGGTCAAAGCTCAAGGTGTCTCGGTTGTTCTCATTACGCATCGCCTTCAGGACCTCTTCCGGGTCTGTGACCGGATTGCCGTCATGTACGAAGGCACGAAGGTCGCCGAGCGGCAGATTGGCGGCACCAACCTTGAAGATCTCGTGAGGCTGATTGTCGGTGAGGGAGCCAGACAATGACTGTTTATACCGAGCGCGGCCAGGGATCGCGCATTGCAGATTTCTTCGGCGAACATGCACAGGTTCTTTCGATCACCATTTTCTTCGCCGTCTGCATGATATTCTTTTCAATCGGCAGCGAGACCTTCCTCACTTCCGGGAACATCCTCAATATCGTCCGGCAGGCCGCACCGATCCTGATTGTTGCCATTGCCATGACCTTCGTGATTATCACGGGCGGGATTGATCTTTCTGTCGGTTCTCAGGTTGCGCTGATCAATGCGGTTGCAGCTGTTGTGATGGCGATGGGGTTTCCCTGGCCATTCGTGGTGGTTGCGATGATCATTCTGGGCGGCGGACTCGGCTTTGCGCAAGGCTGGTTCATTGCCTATCAGGGTATCCCGGCCTTTATCGTTACACTGGCGGGCCTGTCCATCCTTCGGGGTTTTGCGCTTTATCTCACGCAAGGCTATTCGATCCCCATCCAGGACGCACCGGGTTTCTTTGCCTTGGGACGCGGTGTCGTCGCAGGCTTTCCAGTCCCTGCAATTATTGCCGTGATCGTGTCCTTGCTGGGATATGTGGCAATAAGATCGACAAAATATGGACGTCAGGTTGTCGCTGTCGGTTCGAATATGGAAGCTGCACGCCGGGTTGGCATGCCTGCCAAATGGATCATCGCGTCCGTTTATATCATTTCCGGGGTGGCATGTGCTCTGGCGGGTTTGCTTATCGCGGCACGGTTGGGTTCTGGATCATCCAATGCAGCTGTCGGCTTTGAGCTTCAAGTTATCGCCGCTGTGGTGCTGGGTGGTACCTCTCTTATGGGAGGACGTGGAACAATCGTCGGGACAGTGCTTGGTACGCTTACCATTGCAGTCATCGGCAATGGACTGATCCTGATGCATATCTCGCCATTTTTCACGCAGATCGTTACCGGTGCCATCATCCTGGTCGCCATCTGGCTGAACACCCGGATATTCACCGCAAATTTCCGCTTCGGCAGGAAAGGGTGAACTCCATGGAGAATGAACTCTCGGAAGCTCATGTCCGCTCCGGCAAAGTAATGAGCGTCAATGGACCGATCGCATCAGATCAGCTTGGCATCACGTTGATGCATGAGCATATTCTGAATGATTGCCGCTGCTGGTGGCATGCGCCCAAGACGCCGGAGCGCCAATACCTCGCCGGCGGTTTTGTCTGTATGGAAATGCTGGGCGAGCTCAAGCAGGACCCATTTGTCAACAAGCACAACATCACGCTGGACGATGAACCGCTGGCGGTAACGGAGTTGAAAGCCTTTGCCATGGAGGGCGGGCAAACGGTGGTGGAACCGACCTGCCGAGGCATTGGACGGAACCCGCTTGCTCTGAGGCGTATTGCCAAGGCATCCGGCCTCAACGTCGTGATGGGAGCTGGATACTATCTCGGCTCGTCACACCCGGTCGCAGTGTCCACGATGAGCGTCGAGGATATAGCGACGGAAATTGTCCGCGAGGCAATACAGGGAGTTGATGGCACTGATGTCAGGATTGGGCTGATTGGTGAAATCGGCGTTTCGTCCGATTTTACCGCCGAAGAGGAGAAATCACTTCGCGGCGCTGCCCAGGCACAGGTGCGAACCGGTTTGCCACTGATGGTTCATCTGCCTGGCTGGTTCAGGCTGGGCCATCGGGTTCTGGATATCGTGGAGGAGGAGGGAGCAGATCTGCGGCATACGGTTCTGTGCCATATGAACCCTTCTCATAGTGATTTCGCCTATCAGAGCGAACTCGCTGTGCGAGGTGCCTTCCTGGAATACGATATGATCGGCATGGATTATTTTTATGCCGACCAGCAAGTCCAGTGCCCAAGCGATGAAGAGGCGGCGCGGGCCATTGTTCGCCTGGCACATGCCGGTCATCTCGACCGGGTGCTGCTTTCGCACGATGTCTTCCTGAAGATGATGCTGAGCCACTATGGCGGCAATGGCTATGCCTATGTGCTGCGTCATTTTCTTCCACGGCTGCAACGCCATGGATTGGATAAAGCGGCTCTCGATCAAATGATGCGAGTCAATCCCCGCTCAGTTTTTTACGCAGGATCCTGAGTGGATCCTGCCAGCGTTTTTAGGAAAGAATGAGAAGCTATGACAAAGAAAGTTCTGTTGGTTGGTGAGAGCTGGGTAAGTTCTGCAACACATTACAAAGGGTTTGATCAGTTCGGCAGCGTCACGTTTCATCTTGGAGCAGAGCCGCTGGTGAAAGCACTGGCACATAGCCAATTCGAATTGACCTACATGCCAGCACATGAAGCAGTCGAGAAGTTCCCCTTTGAAATGGAAGGATTGGATGCCTACGACGTTATCATTCTGTCTGACATAGGAGCGAACTCGCTGCTTTTGCCTCCGGATGTCTGGCTTCACTCGCGCACTGTCCCCAACCGCCTCAAGCTGATCAAGGCATGGGTGGAAAAAGGCGGGTCACTCCTGATGGTTGGTGGGTATTTCTCGTTCCAGGGGATTGATGGAAAAGCGCGCTGGCGGCGTACCGCGGTGGAGGACGTTCTTCCGGTCACCTGCCTTCCCTACGATGACCGCATTGAAATACCGGAAGGTACGACGCCGAAGATTGAGCTGCCAGATCATCCCGTCATGTCTGGTCTTGGTGGCCAATGGCCCGTGCTTCTCGGTGTCAATGAGGTTGAACTTCGCAAAGGTGACGATGTTGAAGTGATCGCACGCCTGCCCGACGATCAGGGCGGACATCCGCTTCTGGTTCTGGGCAGCTTCGGCAAGGGCAGAACAGCTGCATGGACATCAGACATCGGCCCGCACTGGCTGTCACCTGCATTCTGCGAATGGGACGGCTATGGCCGGCTTTGGAAGAACATCCTTGGCTGGATGACCCGCAGCTGAAGAAGCGTCTGATCAAAGCTGGCTACAAAGGCATGGATCAACCGTATGCATGCCGCTGAAATCATCTGGAAGGAAAATGACATGCAAGCAATATCGGATCGCGAATCCAACGCTGTGCAGGAAATATTCGGTACCGATAAAGTGCTCATCGGAATGATCCATTGCCCGGCCTTTCCCGGCTCTCCCAGATACAGGGGAGCTGATATGAACACGATATATGATGCCTGCATGCGCGATGCCGAAGCCTGTATCGAGGGCGGTCTGCACGGGCTGGTTATCGAGAACCATGGCGATATACCATTTTCCAAACCCGATGATATCGGGCCTGAAACAACAGGATTCATGTCCGTAGTTACTGACCGTATTGCGCGGAGCGCCGGTGTGCCTCTTGGTATCAATGTTCTGGCCAATGCACCAATTCCAGCATTTGCCATTGCCATGGCGGGCGGTGCAAAATTCATCAGGGTCAATCAATGGGCCAACGCATATGTGGCAAATGAAGGCTTCATGGAGGGGCGCGCGGCCGAAGCAATGCGGTACCGATCGATGCTGCGGGCCGAGCATATCAAGGTCTTTGCCGACAGCCACGTCAAGCATGGCAGCCACGCGATTGTAGCCGATCGTACAATCGAAGAGCTGACGCGCGATCTGGCATTTTTCGATGCCGATGGTGTCATCGCCACAGGCCAAAGGACAGGCAACAGCGCAACCATGGAGGAAATTGAAAAAATCGGTTCCTCCACCCACCTTCCTTTGCTCGTCGGCTCAGGCGTGACCAAGGACAATATCGCAGAAATTCTGGGGCGCACCAACGGCGTCATTGTTGCCTCTTCGCTCAAGCATGACGGTGTCTGGTGGAATCCGGTAGACATAGACCGTGTAAAGGCATTCCGGTCTGCTGCCCAAGCAGGGTTGGAGAGCTGACACAATGGCCCTCGAAAGTCTGTCCGGTCGTATTCTTCGTGAAAACGCAAGCGTCTTGCAGGCGATGGTCAATCATCGGTTTGTCAAAGATATCAAGAACGACACGCTGAGCAACACGGTATTCGACCGGTACCTTATCTATGAAGGAACGTTTGTCGATACGGCGATCTCGATTTTTGCATTCGCTGCGGCCAAAGCTCAAAATCTTGCGCAGAAACGCTGGCTGATCGCTGTTCTTGACGCACTGGCAAACGATCAGATGGCCTATTTCGAACGCACCTTCGCCAGCCGCGGTATTGATCCCGCATCGTTTGATACCGGCATTCCGGCTGTAAAAGACTTCTGTTCGGGCATGCTGACTGTCGCCCGTGAAGGTGAGTTTCTCGATATTGTCGCAGCAATGTTTGCGGCAGAGTGGATGTACTGGACATGGTCGAAGGAAGCATCCGCCTGTCACATCAGCGATCCGTTTTTGAAGGACTGGGTTGCCATGCATGCGGATCAGACATTTGCCGATCAGGTCACGTGGCTCAAAGACCAGCTCGACATGGCCGGCGAACGGGGACTTCCGGAAGAATTCTGCGCCCGGCTAAGCAGTGCTTTTGGTTGTGCGATGCAGCTTGAGATTGATTTTCACGACGCTCCGTATCTCTGACTTCAAGGATGTGACTGCATGCGTGCCTATGTAATTGGCAATATTGCCATGGATGAAACGATTATTGTCGATGAACTTCCGATATCCGGAGCTTCGATCCTCGGGCATGTTGGCGGGCACGATCTGGGAGGGAAGGGGACCAATCAGGCTATTGTAATGGCGCGCTGCGGCATTCCCACAATATTGGTAGCCCCGGTGGGTCAGGACTCAAGAGCGGATATGATCCGCCAGCACCTTTCGGGCGAACCCCTCACCAGTGAGCTTATCGGGATCAAGGGGATATCAAGCGACATCTCGCTTATTTTCCGCTTGCCAGATGGTGAAAACGCGATCGTTACGACGTCGGATTCCGCCAGCCATTTGCATGCTTCCCACGTTGCACCTGTTTTGCAAAGTGCCGAGCCGGGTGATCTTGCGATCCTGCAGGGGAATCTTTCTCATCAGGCAACTCTCGGGATTCTAAAATTGGCCAAATCGCTTGGCATGACCACAGCTTTCAATCCGTCGCCGCAGCGATCGTTTTTCGCCGATTTCTGGCCCCTTGTCGATGTCGTGTTTTTCAATCGCGGAGAAGCGCAGGCCATGACCGGCGCACAAGACGAAGCCGCAGCCCGATACCTGCTTCAAAAGGGTATTCAGAACGTTGTTCTGACACTGGGAAACCAGGGTGCGATGATGGTCAACAGCCGTGAAATTGTCTCGGTTGCTGCATCGGCCAGTGCGGTCATTGACACAACCGGCGCTGGTGACACCTTCATGTCTGTTGCTTTGGCATCGTGCCTGAAACGCGGGACACGGCTGGATGGTATAGCTCTCGAACATGCGGCGCGGGCAGCAGCAATCACCGTATCGAAAATTGGCACACGCTCGGCTTTCCCGACAGCTTCTGAACTCGATC
Organism: Phyllobacterium sp. K27; assembly: GCF_054796155.1. NCBI lineage: Bacteria > Pseudomonadati > Pseudomonadota > Alphaproteobacteria > Hyphomicrobiales > Phyllobacteriaceae > Phyllobacterium > Phyllobacterium sp. K27. Next base: position 478,087 of record NZ_JBTWND010000004.1, read on the forward strand.
AAATTCTGGGTGACGTCTGGTAATGATAGCCTGAATTGGTCCCTTGCCGATTAGGAGAGGATCGTCATTCTCGAAAACCCTCGGTCAGCACAGTGATGGAATTTGTTCAGAATGTTTTACAGCTATGACAAAAGTAGTTTCGTTTCGGAACGCGAGTATTGGTTGGAATATAAGATTGATCTGCATGTAAGCGGCGTCAACGTGGATGATGATGTACCGTACATGTGTTCGTTCGTGCATGTTCTGGTTCTGGGTAAATAACCAGACAGGCGAGCGAGAATTCAATTTATTGAAAACCCATTATGACTCAGCCTCCATCTTTAGATCATGTTGAAATAGGAACGGCCCCTCGCTTGTGCTTACCTTTTCAACGGGATCCCTGCATTTAGTCCTCCATTCCAATGGGGCGAGCCCGTAAGAGTATCTTTCAGTTACGATTGCTTGACGCAAGAGACCGGGTAGATGTGAAATCATCCAGGCGAGCGGCAGCCACGTTACGTCAATGCAGCCGATCCGGAGGCACATAGCCCCGAATCCTCCAATAGCAAAGCTGCGCCAGGCTCATCATACGCGGCGTACCGCAGCGGGACAAACGTGTCGGCATCACCACGCAGGACCATGAGCTGATCGTGACGCCTTTCGCGTCATGCCGCCGATGGCGCCAAGTCAAACTGTTGCGGGCAGGCATTCATGCGCCCTCGTTCGATCCGGCAGTGCAGGTACCGGTGAACACTCTAGGGTGGCTCACCGGTGTCGCTTCGCCCTTAACGTGGCTCCGTCCGCAGCACTTTCCATGTCGCGTACATCATCAGCAGGAGCAGGATCGCGAACGGAAAACCGGTCGCGATTGCTCCGGCCTGAAGTGCCGCAAGACCGCCGCCGAGCAACAATGTGATGGCGACCAGGCCTTCGAAAATTGCCCAGAAAACCCGCTGGGCAACCGGCGCGTCAACCTTGCCGCCGGCCGTGATGGAGTCGATGACCAGCGAACCCGAGTCCGACGACGTGACGAAGAATACGATCACCAGAACGATGCCGATCAACGACGTCACAGATGCGAGCGGCAGGTCGGCCAGCATGGCGAACAGCGACAGCTCCGGCACGTAATCGACTACGGTCTGCTGCACGCCCGTGTAGCCTTCGGCCAGGAACTGGTTCATGGCGGTGCCGCCGAACGTCGTCATCCACAGGATCGACGCCAGCGTCGGAATGATCAGCACGCAGACAATGAATTCGCGCACCGTGCGACCGCGCGAAACACGGGCGATGAACATGCCGACGAATGGCGACCAGGAAATCCACCAAGCCCAGTAGAAAGTCGTCCAGCCGTGGACGAAAGCATCGTCACCGCGGCCGATCCAATTGGCGAGTGCCGGGAGATTCTTGACGTAGTCGAGCGTGTTGGTGAAGAAGCCGGTGACGATGGCGAGCGTGGGCCCCAGCACGATGACGAACAGCAGCAACAGCACCGCCAGAACCATGTTGAGTTCCGACAGTCGTTTCACGCCTGCATCCAGACCTGCAACAACCGAGCCAAGGGCGAGGGCTGTTACGCCTATGATCAGTAGCACTTTCATCGTGTCGGTGTTGGGCACGCCGTACAACTCGTTCAGCCCGGCTAGTGCTTGCGATGCGCCAAAGCCGAGCGATGTCGCTAGACCGAACAGCGTCGCAAAGACCGCCATGATGTCGATCACGTGGCCGGTCCAGCCGCGGATACGCTCGCCGAAGATAGGATAGAATGCGGAACGGATAGAAAAGGGCATGCCCCGGTTGTAAGTGGCCAGCGCCAGCGAAAGCGCGACAACCGCATAAATGGCCCAAGGATGCAGACCCCAATGATAGATGGTCGCCGCCATTCCCATTTCACGGGCTCGCCCGACCGCGCTTTCCACCAGTGCGCCGTCGACGACCGGCGGGGCGATGCCAAGCGGGGGATTGTTGAAGTGGTACATCGGTTCCAGAACGCCGAAAAACATCAGTCCGATGCCCATCCCTGCAGCAAAAAGCATCGAAAGCCAACCGGCGTAGGAGTAATCGGGCGTCGCCTCCAGTCCGCCGATGCGCACTTTTCCAAGCGGTGATACGACAATCATCAGGCAGAACAGCACGAACAGATTGGCCGCGATCATAAATAGCCAGTCGAAAGTAGAGGTCAGCCATGTTCGCAGGCTTTCCAGCGCCGGCCCTACCGATTCCCTGAAGATCAAGGTGACGATGACAAAGGCCACGATCGTCACTGCTGAAATGAAGAAGACCGGATTGTGAACGTCGAGTCCAAGGATACGTACATTGTCCTGCCCGGCCTCAAGCCCATGATCCATCAAATCAGTTGCGGCGAATTCTCCTTGAATGTCCGACATAGTTCCCTCCCTCTGTGCCAGCCCACACAAGACGGAGTGCCTGCGAGAGACAATCTCCACCTTTCAGCGAAGGGTGGCGCAAAAGCGACAAGGTCAATTGTCTGAATGCGACCTTCCGGCCCGAGTTCAAGACATTGGAGGCTGATTGGCCAGCAAAATTCAGGGGTGTACGTCGAAAGCGGCGGTCCAAGCGGAGTGTCTCGCTTATCCATACCGCCGAAGCGTTCGCGTTCCTTGTCAAGCAGGATTTCCGTTCATCGATGAGATAACACGGCTGGCCAAGCCGGCGGGGGACTTTTCCGAAATTGTTTGGGCCGCGTTTTGCACCAGCGGCCCGAAGCTGTCGCTAAAACTCTCGGCTGTCCACTCTTGCAGACTTCCGGCGACATGAATTGCACCGACCGGGGCACGGCTCGAATCTAGAATTGGAGCCCCGATTGCCACTTCATGATTTAACAGCTGTCTGCATAATACTGAATGCCCGCGCTCACGAGTGGCACGGACATGAGCCATGACTTCTTCAAGAGTGCGGATAGTCTGGGTGGTAAAAGGCGTCAAATCCGAGCGTTTAACGATGTCGGCGATCTTCTCATCAGGAAGAAGCGACAAGATTGCAACACCGCCTGCCGTGCAATAGGTCGGAACCGCGTGTCCAACAATGGTTGCACTAAAAATTTCATGCTTTGATGGCATGCGCAAGGCATAGACGACCCGCACGTCATCAAAGAGCGAAAGATCGACACGCTCACGAACACGGCGGCGTAGCTCCAGCATGACAGGGTTTGCACGCTGGAGCATTGGGTTGAGCCGCAGCAAATCATGGGTCATGTCGAGAATGCGCAGGCCCGGCAGGTAGCCGCGGTTCTCAGGGTCTCGGGTTAGCATACCCAGCTTTAGGAGTGAATGAACGATACGTTGCGCAGCGCTCCGATCAATGCCAGCAGCTGCCGCGACCTGACTGAGCGACAACGGATGACGCGCACTTTGAAACGCCGACATGACCGCGACTGTTCTTGCGACCGAGCGCAGAAACAATGGATCGTCCTTGTAAGCTTCTTCTTCATCAGGATCGAAACTGGAAATACCGCGCAAATCTCGAAATGTGGTCATGAAAAATCTCTAATCGACATTGGAGGATTGACAAGCATCGAAGATGGTTCCTATCATAAAAACAATATAGATGTATCGCTGAGAGATACACGCAACAGCCCGAGGGGGCAATCAGAAAATGGGAGTGCGCTCGTGTCAAAACGCGTGGCTGTAGCTGGCTTTTTGCATGAAACGAATACATTTGCCGCCGCTCCAGCGACCATGGCAGCGTTTGTTCAGGGTGGCGGATACATCCCGATGTCACGTGGAGGCGCAATTTTCGAGAATGCGCAGAGTGTCAATCTCGGTATCGCCGGGGCATTAAAATTTGCCCAAGAGGCCGGATGGGAAGTCGTGCCTATCCTGTGGGCAGGGGCCATCCCTTCCGCGCCGGTCACCAGGGACGCCTATGAAACAATCGTTTCAGAGATTGTTGAGGGGCTTGAGAATTGCGGGCCTCTCGATGGCATTTTTATCGACATGCATGGTGCAATGGTTGCTGAGCACGTGGATGATGGTGAAGGCGAACTTCTCGAACGGGTCCGTTCCGTCCGCCCATCAGAGCCGATTGCTGTCGCGTTAGACCTGCACGGCAATGTCACACGGCGTATGTTCGAATTTTCGGATGTTATGGTCGGTTTTCGTACCTATCCTCATGTTGATATGGCCGAAACCGGTTATCGGTCGGCAGAGGCTTTGCAGGCGTTGATGGACAGGCCTAACGGCTGGCACAAGGCGATGCGACAGGGCGACTATCTGATCCCGATTGCATGGCAGTGCACGCAGGAGGAGCCAGCAAAGAGCCTGTATGGCATGACGGTCGATCTGCCAGAAAATGTGCTAACAGCCTCGCTCTTTATGGGTTTCCCCGCTGCTGACTTTGCCGAATGCGGATCTTCGATCTTTGCCTATGGTTGGGATCAGAAGGCGGTTGATGCTTGCGCCGATAATATTACGATGGCTCTTTCGGCAGCCGAAGCCTCTTTCGTCGGCACCGCCTATCAACCAAAGGAAGGGGTTGAAAAGGCGATCGAACTGGCACGGGGTGCCACCCGCCCCGTTATCATTGCTGATACTCAAGACAATCCCGGTGCCGGTGGCAGTTCGGATACGACCGGGATGCTTCGTGCACTTGTTGCCTGTGGTGCCGAACGTGCGGCCATTGGATGTATCCACGATCCGCAAGCCGCAAGGACTGCGCATCAGGCAGGTGAAGGGGCGCAGATCGAGATTTCGCTTGGCGGCAAGTCGGGAATCGAGAACGACGAGCCGTTTAAGGCCCGGTTCACAGTTGAGAAACTTTCCGACGGGAAGATCCATGCAACAGGTCCCTACTATGGCGGCACATGGCTGAATATGGGCCCTTCTGCCTGCCTTCGTCTTGGTGGAACGCGCGTCGTTGTTACGACCAATCTTGCACAAATGGCAGATCGTGAACTTTATCGCATGGTTGGTATCCAACCGGAACAGGAAGCTATTCTCGTTAACAAAAGTTCGGTCCATTTTCGAGCCGACTTCGCGCCAATCGCGGAAAAGCTTCTGGTTTGCATTGCCCCCGGTGCGATGCCACTCAGCCCCGCACAATTACCATGGAAGCGTTTGCGCTCGGGCATAAGGCTTGAGCCGCTCGGACAGGAATTTAACTAGAAGAACAAGAACAACCTTCAGAGGACCTAAGCAGATGAAGTTTATCAGTTTTCACCAACCTAGCTCGACTCTTCGCAGACTAAAATACGGAATTGCAGCGTCTTTGATCGCGCTTGGTACCGGCACTGCATGGGCGGAAACAACGCTTACCGCCGTCATGCATTCGGACCTGCGCATCCTCGATCCGATCATCACCACCGCACATATCACCCGTGATCATGCTTACATGATTTATGACGTGCTGATCGCTGTTGATGAAAATTTCAAGCCGCAGCCTCAGATGGCGGAATGGACTGTTTCGGATGATCGTAAAATCTATACATTCACACTGCGCGATGGTCTCAAATTCCACGACGGTGCGCCGGTAACGGCTGCTGATGCAGTGGCCTCGCTTGAACGCTGGGCTAAGCGTGATGCCGGTGGCCAGCTTATCATGGATATCACGGAATCCCTGAAGGCGACCGATGATAAAACGCTTGTCTGGACGCTCAAAGAGCCATTTGCCCCCTTCCTTGACACACTTTCCAAGCAGGCAGCTCTGCCTCCGTTCATCATGCCCGCGCGCATCGCTGCAACGCCAGCTGATACTGCCATTACAGAGCATATTGGCTCTGGCCCTTTCAAGTTTGTGTCGGCAGAGTTCCAACCCGGCGTTGGCGTGAGCTATGTCAAAAACGAGGAGTATATACCGCGTAATGAACCTGCTAACTGGATGGCAGGCGGTAAAGTCGTAAATGTGGATAAGGTGCGCTGGGTCACGATGACCGATGCGCAGACGGCAGTTAACGCTCTGGCAAGCGGTGAAGTCGACTATATGGAACAGGTCCCCGTCGACTTGGTAGCCCTGTTTGAAGGCGATGACACGGTGGTTCTCGAACGGCGCGATCCGCTCGGCTATCAGACCATGGGGCGTCTCAACTTCAAGCATCCTCCTTTTGACAATCCCGATATTCGCCGTGCAGCTTTTCTTGCCATGTCACAGGAACCGATACTTGCTGCGCTCATGGCTGACCCCGAATATTACAAGGTTTGCGGTGCGATTTTTGGATGCGGCACGCCCAATGCCACAAATGTCGGCGCTGAAAGCATAGTTGGGAAGGGCAATATTGAAGAAGCAAAAGAACTGCTTAAAAAGGCCGGTTATGATGGAAAGCCGGTTGTTTTGATGCAGCCAACAGACGTTTCCAGCCTGTCTCCACAGCCGGTTGTGGCAGCACAGCAGCTACGCGCAGCAGGATTCGTTGTCGACATGCAGCCAATGGACTGGCAGACGCTTGTCGGTCGCCGCGCTTCAAAGGATGAGCCGTCAAAGGGTGGCTGGAATATCTTCTTTACAAACTGGCAGATTCCGGAAATCGCCACCCCGCTCAACTCCGTCATGCTCAATGGTCGCGGCGATCAGGGCTGGTTCGGTTGGCCGCAGGATGACAAGATCGAAGCGTTGAAGAAGGAATATATTGCTGGAAAAACGCCTGAAGAGCAGAAAGCCGTTATTGAGAAGATTCAGGCCCATACGCTGGAGAACGTACTCTATATTCCGCTTGGTGAATACAATCCGCCGCAGGGTCGCCGGTCCAATGTCGTCGATATGCTAGGCTCTCCCGTTCCGGTGTTCTGGAACGTGAAAAAGACCGAAGAATAATCTGCCCGCCGCTATCGCGCCCAGCGTGATAGCTCCCAAATTCAATGCGGAACCGGTTCAGCATCGGTTCCGCTTCTCGCGGGATGCGCATATGGCTATCTACTTTTTGAAACGTACGTTTGCTCTTGTGCCAGTGTTGCTGCTGGTATCGATCTTTGTATTCCTCCTTCTTCGGCTTACGCCGGGCGATCCGGCGGCAATTCTGGCAGGCGACGCCGCCACGACTGAACAATTGGAACGCATTCGCGAGGCCATGGGTCTCAACAAACCTATCTTGACGCAATATTTCGTCTGGATGGGCAGTATATTACAGGGTGATCTTGGCGTTTCACTGATATCGGGCGTTCCGGTACTCGATCTGGTTTCTCAGCGTATCGGTCCGACGATATCCATAGCGGTTCTCACCATCATTATTGCTGTTCTCGCCGCAATTCCAATGGGTGTGATCGCAGCCTGGCGGCATCGTTCGTGGATTGATTATCTAGTCATGAGTTTTTCTGTTCTGGGCTTTTCCGTTCCAGTCTTTCTGGTTGGCTATGTGCTGCTGCTCATTTTTTCGGTCAATCTGGGCTGGCTTCCGGTGCAGGGCTTCAAGCCAATTTCATCGGGCTTTGGCAGTTTCATGGAACGAGCGATATTGCCTGCACTGACGCTGGCTTCGATCTATATCGCGCTCATCGCCCGCATGACCCGTGCAGCGATGTTGGATGTTCTGGGCGAAGATTATATTCGTACCGCACGCGCAAAAGGTGTCAGTGATCGCCGGCTCCTGTTCGTACATGCTCTGAAGAATGCTGCCGTGCCGGTCGTCACCATTATTGGCACTGGGTTCGCACTGCTAATCTCAGGTGTCGTGGTCACGGAAAGCATATTCAATATACCCGGTATCGGACGTCTGACGGTTGATGCGGTTTTGGCGCGCGACTATCCGGTCATTCAGGCCATGATCCTTTTGACGAGCGCGCTCTACGTCTTCGTCAATCTGCTGATCGATCTTTCCTACACATTGTTTGACCCAAGGATCCGCTATTGATGGGCTTTGAACCGACATCGACGGGCATGCATTGGTTGCTGCGCCTGTTCTCGCTGCCGCGCGTTAAACGCGTTGGTATCGGACCGATGATTGCTGGCGTTCTCCTTGCCGCAATCCTCATTCTAACCCTCGCTTCCCCGTGGATCGCTCCGCATGATCCGCTAGCCATGAATCCATTGATGCGGCTCAAGCCACCTTCGGATGACCATCTGCTTGGCACTGACAATTACGGTCGTGATCTCTTCTCACGCATGGTTCTTGGTGGGCGTATTTCCCTGTTGATAGGCCTTCTTGCTGCCGGAGCTTCAATTGGAGTGGGTGTTCTCATCGGCTTGGTCGCCGGCTTTTTCCGCACCGCCGACGCAATCATCATGCGCATGATGGATGCGCTAATGGCAATGCCTTCCATTTTGATCGCGATCGCGTTGGTCGCGCTGAATGGGCCATCCATTGGCTCGGTGATCGTAGCAATCACCATCCCGGAAATTCCGCGCGTCGTGCGTCTGGTGCGCTCCGTAATCTTGAGTGCTCGCGAGGAATCATACGTGGAAGCTGCGCTGGCCCTCGGTTCGAGTACGCCAAAAATCCTTTTCCAGCATCTCCTGCCCAATACGATGGCTCCGCTTATCGTGCAGGGCACCTATATCGTCGCATCGGCAATTCTAACCGAAGCAATCCTATCGTTTCTCGGGGCAGGCATAAGTACCGAGATCCCGACATGGGGAAACATAATGGCCGAGGGCCGCCAGTTTTTCCGCATCAAACCGTCCATTGTGCTTTGGCCAGGACTTCTACTGACGCTCTGCGTCCTGTCAATCAATCTTCTGGGCGATGCGGCACGCGATACGCTCGATCCGCGCCTGAAAAAGCGGGAGGGCTGAAATGGAACTGCGTAATCGTGATTTCACGACAGAACCTGTCGTGCTCGAAGTTGACAATCTCGTCGTGGCGCTACCCAGTGGCACGCAGGTGCTTCGCAGCGTCAGCCTTGATATTCGCAAAGGCGAAACGGTTTGCCTCGTTGGCGAATCGGGTTCGGGCAAGTCGGTGACGTCGTTAACGGCAATGGGGCTTCTCCCCAAGAATGCTTTGCTTGTAAAGGCAGGTGCAATCCGGCTTGGTGGCGTTGACCTGCTGAAATTATCCCCCGCCGATATGAAAAAAATGCGCGCCACGCGTATTTCGATGATCTTTCAAGAGCCAATGACGGCCCTCAATCCGGTCATGCGGGTTGGTGAGCAGATCATGGAAGTTCTGGATATTCACACCAATTTATCAGCCGAGGCGAAACGCGTCAAAGTCATCAATATTATGGAGCAGGTGCATCTGCCCGACGTCGAGCGCATCTATCAAAGCTTTCCGCACCAACTCTCGGGCGGTCAGCGTCAGCGCATCATGATTGCCATGGCGCTCATACTCGAGCCCGTAGTTTTGATCGCAGACGAGCCGACCACTGCGCTCGATGTGACGACGCAGAAGCAAATTCTGTCATTGATTGCCGAAATGCAGGCAAAACATGGCACGGCGGTTCTGTTCATCACGCATGACATGGGAGTGGTTGCCGAAATTGCCGACCGCGTCTGCGTTATGCACAACGGCGAAATCGTAGAACAGGGGATGATTCGGCAAATCCTGGCTTCACCACAACAACAATATACAAAAGACTTGCTGGGTTCGGTGCCCAGTCTCATCCCTCGATTGGCGCGTGAATCGCAAGGCGGCGAAGCTGTGATCCGCGTGCGCGACCTGGGCATGACTTATCGAAGCCGCGGTATTTTCATCACCAAGCCCGGTGTCCAAGCGTCACGCAACGTGACTTTCGAGCTTCCACCAGGACGCACACTCGGGATCGTCGGCGAATCCGGCTCCGGTAAAACCACTGTCGCTCGTTCGATCATGCGGTTGATTGAGCCCACCGAAGGCGAGATATTTGTTGGTGGACGCGACATTGCACATCTTGGCAAACGCGAAATGAAGCCGTTTCGCAAGAAACTCCAGGTAGTGTTTCAGGACCCGTTCCGATCGCTTAACCCGCGCTGGACTATTGAGCAAAGTCTGACGGAAGGACCGCTTAACTACGGTGTACCTTACGAGGAAGCTGTGGCAGAGGCGAAACGTTTGCTGAAGATTGTCTCGCTGCCACAGGATGCTTTGAAACGTTATCCGCATCAATTTTCGGGCGGTCAGCGCCAACGTATTGCCATTGCGCGGGCTGTGGCCCTCAGGCCCGACATTCTGGTGGCGGACGAGGCGGTCTCCGCGCTGGATGTCTCGATACAGGCGCAGGTTCTTGATCTTCTCGCACAGCTTCAGAACGATACCGGCATCGCCATTATTTTCATAACGCACGATCTGCGCGTCGCAGCACAGATATGCGATGACGTGCTGGTAATGAAACGCGGAGAGGTTGTCGAACATGGAAATGCGGCTGATGTGCTTGGCAATCCGTTGCATGAATATACGCGCTCATTGATTGAGGCGGCTCCCGGCCGCTTCTGGGATTTCGCGGCTGGACGTCCCGCCGCCTGATCGAAGGGCCGCTGCTTGCGGCCCCGATTATCTTCAATGCTTCAAACAGGAACGAAATTATGCCCATCATACCGTTTATTGAGGAGAAGGCCGGCGAGATGCGCGCGGTTTTCGAAGATCTTCATCGTCATCCCGAAATTGGCTTTGAGGAGAACCACGCTTCCAGCGTTGTCGCGAGTCTTTTGAAGAAATGGGGTTTCGATGAAGTTCACACCGATATCGCCAAGACCGGCGTCGTCGGCATTCTGAAAGGTCATAATCCTGGCAATCGCCGGATCGGCCTTCGAGCAGATATGGATGCACTGCCAATCGACGAGATTTCGGGAGTTTCTTATACGTCGCAAAACCCAGGCCGTATGCACGCCTGCGGCCACGATGGTCACATGACGATGTTGCTCAGTGCAGCCCAATATCTGGCCGCTACCCGCAATTTCGAAGGCACGGCGGTTTTCGTATTTCAGCCAGCTGAGGAAGGTCTTGGTGGTGCGCGTGCCATGATCGCCGAGGGCCTGTTCGAACGCTTCCCCTGCGACGAAATCTACGGGATGCATAATCAGCCTTTAGGCACACTCGGCAAAGCGCAGATACGCAAGGGCGCCGCCATGGCCGGAGCCAGCTTCTTCGACATCAAACTGACGGGAAAGGGCAGTCATGCGGCCCAACCGCATAATTCACGGGACGTGTTGGTGATCGGTGCCGATCTTGTAGGGCAGATACAGACCATCGTTTCCCGTAACATCCCGGCGACTGAAGCCTGTGTGGTTTCGTGCACCCAATTCCACACCGGCAGCGCCTATAATATCGTGCCGGAAGTCGCCACGATCACCGGTACGATCCGCTATTTTGAACGCCACGTCTGCGACTTGGCGGAAAGCCGTCTGCGAGAAATTTGCGCAGGCGTGGCAGCTGGTTACGGCGTCACTATTGATGTCGACATCCGCAATGTCTTTGATGTTTTGCGTAATGATGACGAGCTTTCTGAAGCCTATATCGCTGTTGCGCGCGATGTGCTCGGCGAGGAAAACGTCAGCGACGACTGCCCGGCTTTTATGGGAAGCGAGGATTTCGCCGATATGCTCGCGCGCGTACCTGGCGCTTACATTAATGTGCAGCATGGCGGCAAGGCCGCTTTGCACAATCCGGCATTTACGCTCGAACCGGAAGTGCTTCCGATTGGCGCGTCCATCTATGCTCGGATCGTGGAAACCCGCTTGTCTGTTAACAAGGAATTGGCCGCATGAGCGCGTTTGAACTTCCATTCGACCTAGATGACATGATTGGGCGTCTGCGTCCCTGGATCGAAACTGAAAGCCCGACTTTCGATGCAGCGTCTGTCAACAGGATGGTGGATACTGCCGCCTACGACTTCGCAGCTGCAGGTGCGGACATTGAATTCATTCCGGGGCGAATGGGCTTTGGCGGTTCTTTGCGTGCACGGTTTCCGCACGAGCATCAAGGCAAGCCCGGCATTCTGGTTTCCGGGCATCTCGATACCGTCCATCCGGTTGGCGTCATTGATGTAAATCCGTTCCGCCGAGACGAGGGCAAGATTTACGGCCCCGGCATCCAGGATATGAAGGGTGGCAATTTCATTGCGCTTGAGGCCATGCGTCAGATTGCGAGAAGCGGACTTGCAACCAAACTTCCTGTTACCTTCCTTTTGACGCCCGATGAAGAGGTGGGAACCCCTTCCACGCGCGATCTGATTGAACAGGAAGCGCTCAAGAACAAATATGTTCTGGTGCCGGAACCCGCGCGGCGTGACGGCGGCGCAGTCGTGGGACGCTATGCGATTGCACGTTACAATCTGGAGACTATTGGCAGGCCGAGCCATGCCGGCTGGTTGCTCAAGGAAGGACGCTCAGCCATCCGCCGCATGGCGGAAAAAATCATAGAGATTGAAGCGCTCACAACAGAAGATTGTACATTCTCTGTCGGTGTTATTCAGGCTGGACAATGGGTCAATTGCGTTTCGTCAAGCTGCAAGGCCGAGGCGCTCAGCATGGCGAAAACCCAAAAGGATCTGGAAGACGGCGTTTCAAGCATCATGGCCCTTGCAGGCGCGAAAGACGATGTGGAGCTCATCGTCACGCGCGGCGTGACGCGGCCTGTTTGGGAGCCGGGGCAGCCGCAAGATATGAAACTCTTCGATTTCGCCAATGATATCGCCAAAGAGATCGGATTCACTATGACGGCCCAAAGCTCCGGTGGCGGTTCCGATGGAAATTTTACCGGCGCGCTCGGCGTGCCGACGCTTGATTCCATCGGCGTGCGTGGTGATGGTCTGCATACTTTAGGCGAGCATATCTTCGAAGACAGTCTGATCGAGCGCGCGCGTCTTCACGCAGGCTTGTTCTTGCGGCTGGAATAAAAGCGCAACAGGTGCAGCCATATGTCCAATGCAAGCCGATTGACCGAAGCCCGTATTCCGGGCCTGAAGGATGATGTTACGATCAATGTGGATCAGTGGGGGGTGGCCCATATTAGGGCCAGCAACCTTCACGATCTCTTTTTTGCGCAAGGCTGGAATGCTGCGCGTGATCGTCTCTGGCAGATCGACACGGCCCGCAAACGCGGGCTGGGTCTGCTGGCACGTGATTTTGGCCCTGGCTATTTGGAGCAGGACAGGGCCGCGCGGCTGTTGCTCTACCGCGGAGACATGGCGGCTGAGTGGCGAGCTTACGGGCCGGATTCCGAAGAAATCTGCACCGCATTTGCAAGCGGTATCAATGCTTACGTCGATGCCTGCAATGCGGGCTCGATATCGCTTCCGCCAGAGTTTGTATTGCTTGGTCATCGGCCAGAACGCTGGAAGCCGGAAGATGTCGTGCGGGTGCGTACCCACTCGCTGACGCGCAACGCATCCTCCGAGCTGTTGCGCTCCAAAGTCATGGCTGCGGCGGGCGTGGAACTGGGCGCGAAGCTCGATATGCTTCGCAAGGATTTGTCCCACGGCATCGTGCCCAAGCCGGTCGAAGGCTTTGACCCGGCAATTATGACGGACCGGGTGCTGCGTGATTTTAACCTTGCCATCAGCCCCGCAACATTTTCAAATGAGCGGCTCGCTGCCACATTGGATGAGGCTGCCCTTTGGACGACAGTGGCTCCGTCTGGCGATATTGTTCGCGCTTCCTTTGAAGAGGGCTCCAACAACTGGGCCATATCGGCAGAGAAAACCACAACCGGTCGCCCTATACTCGCTCTCGATCCGCATCGCACACATACTTTGCCATCAATACGATATGTCGTTCATCTGACCATGCCGGGTCTCGATGTGATCGGTGCAGGCGAGCCGATGGTTCCTGGAATATCGATGGGTCACAATGGCACTATCGCTTTCGGCCTTACAATTTTCGGCGCAGACCAAGAGGATATTTATGTCTATCGGATGAAGGAAGATGATCCTGATCAATACGTCTACGCAGACGGTTGGGAACAGGTCGAAACCATCACCGAAACAATTCCCGTCAAGGGATACCCCGATCAAAAAGTCGAACTAAAGTTTACCCGCCATGGTCCCATCATCTACCAGGATGAGGAAAACCATCGCGCTTTTGGCTTGCGAACTGTGTGGATGGACGCCGGCATGGCGCCCTATATGGCCAGCCTTTGCGTGATGAAAGCGACGAACTATGGTGAATATTCAAGTGCGCTGCAAGGCTGGGGCTGCCCTTCCGTCAATCATATTTATGCTGATACGGCCAACACGATTGCATGGAACCCGTCCGGTGCTACGCCAGTTCGTAACAATTGGGATGGCTTGCTTCCGGTTCCCGGGGACGGGCGTTTTGAATGGAACGGGTATTTGTCACCGCAGTCGGGCCCCTCGGAAGTTAATCCCTCGCGCGGTTTTATAGCGACCGCCAACGCCATGAATGTGCCGGTTGATTGGACGGCAACCAATCCGGCTATCGGCTATGAGTGGCTCGACAGTAGCAGGCATGACACGCTCCACCACGAGCTTTCCCGCAGCGAGCCGATTTCCCTTGAAGATTGCGTGGCCCTGCAGCGTTCAACTGTCTCACCGATTGCTGTCCGCGTGCTGAACCGAATGAGAGTGCTACTTGGCCATGACAACAATGAACAGGCATGGCGGCTGCTCCAGAATTGGAACGGCGATCTGGCTGCACATTCCGCGCCGGCAGCAATTTTTGAGATATGGCTCAGCAAGCATCTCGGCCCTCTTGTCGCTCGGCTGGAAGGGGCCGCACCGGAATTAATTCCGTTACTAATGCCATTCGACGCACCAAGCATTGCTTCATGGCTGGAAAAAGCGGCCGATAGTGCCGAGATTGTCCAACGCATTCGCCGAAGCCTCGTAGATGCTTGGGCGGAATATACTTCATCGGGGAAAGCAGGCACCACGAACCGGTCGTGGGGCTGCATCCATAAACTCCACCTGCGCCATCCTCTTCAGGGGCTCACGGATAAAGATTGGTCAACAGGCCCAATCGCCTTGGGAGGGAGCAGTTCTACGCTTAACTATGCCAATTATCGATTGAGTGACTTCTCAGTCATCTCAGGGCCATCGGTTCGGATGGTTATTGACGTCGGGGCATGGGACAACAGTTTTTTTGTAAACAATCCGGGACAATCAGGATTACCGGATTCTCCACATTATACGGATCTCAAGAAATATTGGCATGAGGGACACTCTGTTCCATTACTGTATTCGGCAGAACAAATAAGCAGAGTGACGACAACGACAATATCGTTGAGTGCTTGATGCGGTTTGCGGAACGCCGTCCCGGTCACTGAACTTGATCGAGCACGGCTGGCGAAACCCGTCATCCGGTTGCTTATCTTGCGTCCGGGTGAGGGGGGCGAGCGAGTCTGCCATCCTTGGCGAACCGGGCATAATGTCAGCTGCGGCCACCGTGACATCAGCCTGGCGGCCAACCGGTTGGATAGGGACCTGAATACTGGAACATTGTTGTGGCGCAGTTGCCTTGTCACGTGATCGCCAGTTTCAGGCCTCCAACCGGTCTCAGGCAGGAATTCAGTTCACACCGTAGCGACGGGGCACGAGCGCTGCCTGAAACCAGCGCACGAAAGTTTCGATCGAAAATGTCGGAAGTCCGGTCGCGTCGCGGATGTCGGCGGCATAAGGAACCATATTCGTGCATTCCAGCACCAGCGCACCCAGATCGGGATTTGCCGCCACCAGCGCTCGGGCGGCGTCGATATTGTCGACCCGCGCCGCTGCTACGTCCAGTTCCATCGCATTGCCGAGAATGGCACGGGTGAACTCACGCCCGCCTTCAGTCGTGCCGATCGGGGTGCCCTCTGGCACACCTGCCTTCTCGAGATGCGCTGGCGTAAGGGTCGAGGCGGAGATCGTCAGAATGCCGGCCCGGCGGTCCGGCGAAAGCAAGCGGTTGACCATGGCCACTTGCATCAGCGAGGAGGTCGCCACCGGCACCGGTAGGGCAGCAGCGAGCTCTTCCTGGAACAGCGAAAGGAATCCGCAATTGGTGGTGACACCGTCGACCCCATCCTCAACAAGCTCGCAGGCCGCTGCGATGAAGGTTTTCAGTAGGCCTTCAGCGCCCTTGCGCACCACCCGGTCGGGCGAAGCACCACGTACCACCTTGTAGTGCACCGGAAAGGGCCAGGTGGTGGCATTGCCCATATCGCCAGGTATGCGTGGAAATTGCGCCTCCAGCATCAGTATGCCCACCGATGCTCCGTTAACCGCCTTACCGCCCTGAACTTTCATCCAATCTCTTCCTCGTTTACGAGCCGGCGCTCAAACAGTTCCTCGGGTCCGGCGACATAGATATTCGAATAACCCTCACGGACCGAAGCGACGATCTGGTCCATGCGTTTGACGATATGACCGCGCATCAACAGAACCGCTGCTTGCGCGTCCCGCCTGAGAATGGCATCCATGATGCGGCTGTGCTCATCCTTGGTGCGGATGACAGCAGCGGCCATATCGACCCAGCGGATGAAGCGGATACGCTCGTTAACCAGCGCCAATTGACGGCAGAGTTCGCGATTGCCGGAAAGTCGGGCGATCGCCAGGTGGAATGCCTCGTCCGCCGCACTGGCCTCTCGGATCGTACGTCCTGCATAAAGCAGGCCATCCTGATATTCGTTGTCAAAGAGAGTGGAAATATCGGCGTCTCCGGCGCGCTCGCACAACAGGCGGACCGCCGTTTCTTCCAGAACCGCACGAATCTCGTAGAGCTCGAAGATAGAGCGGACATCAAGCTCGCGGCAAAAAAAGCCCTTGCCAGACTGAAAATCGATCAATTGTTCTGCAACCAGCCGGTTCAGCGCCTCCCGCAGCGGCGTCCGGCTGGCATCGAGTTCGCGCGCCAGCATGACCTCGTTAAGACGCTCGCCCGGCCGAATGCGGAAGTTCACCGCCATTTCCTTTAGCTGCGCGTAAAGAGTCTCGACCCGTCCCTCGCTCATTCCTGCCTCCGGATATATAGTCCCACCTTCTTGACACAGGCGATGACACTACTCAACATGCAGACCTGTATACAGAGCAGCATGCACGCATTCCAGTGACAATTTCGCAAGGACCTCTTCCTTAATGACAGACCAAAGCCGCTCCAATACGCTGACAGCAGCCCAAGCGATGGTGCACATGCTCGAAGCCTACGGAGTCTCTCACATATTCGGCCTGTGTGGAGACACAACCTTGCCATTTTACGATGCGCTGGCGACTATCGATCACGGCATTACCCACATTCTCACGCGCGACGAGCGCCATGCCGGCTATATGGCCGACGGTTATGCGCGCGTCACCGGAAAACCTGGCGTTTGTGAAGGTCCCTCCGGGGGTGGTGCAACCTATATCCTGCCCAGCTTGGTCGAGGCCAATGAAAGCTCGATTCCGATCCTGGCCATTACCAGTGATGTCTCCACCAATTCGCGTGGCCGTTATCCGTTGACCGAGCTGGATCAGGTGGCGCTGATGCGACCGCTGACGAAATGGAACGCCTCGATCGATGATCCCTCGAGATTGCCAGCCATGGTACGCACTGCCTTTCGGGCGATGACCACCGGCAGGCCCGGATCGGCCCATATCGCCCTTCCGTTTGATACACAAAAGGGCACGACCGATCCGGACGAAATCTGGGCCGACCCCCATCATCAGGTCTATCCGACGGAGCGTGCCGCACCCGATCCGCAGGCCATCCGCGATGCCGCCGACGCGCTGCTTTCGGCGAAAGCGGCGGTCGCTATCTGTGGCGGCGGGCCGGTAATTGCAGGTGCAGAAGCCGAACTGTTGCGACTGGCACGCCTCCTTGATCTGCCGGTCGCCACCACCGTCTCCGGCCAAGGTTCCATTGCCGAGACCGATCCCCTGGCGGTAGGTGTTGTCGGATCCAATGGCGGAGTGCCCTCCACCCGCGCCGTCGTCGATGAGGCTGATCTTGTACTTTTCATTGGCTGCCGGGCAGGCTCGGTCACTACGGAACGCTGGCGCTCGCCGAAGAAGCAAACCCGGATCGTCCATATCGACAGCGATCCGCTGGTCATCGGCGCCAACTACCAGACGGAAGTGGCCATCTGCGCCGACGCCAGGCTGGCGCTGGCGGCCCTATGCGAGGAACTCGAGAGCCGTAACCCCGCCGTCTCCCAGAACGGAGCTGTACGCGCAAAACGGGCCTGGGACCTGAAACTTGCTGCCTTCACACCGCTTGCCTCATCCCTCGAGCGCCCAATCAAACCGGAGAGGGTGGTCGCGGCGCTCAGTTCGCTGCTCGATGACGATGCAATCATTGTTGCCGATCCCGGCACGCCTTGCCCATATTTCTCCGCCCATTACCGATGGCGCAAATCCGGGCGCCACTTCATAACCAACCGCGCCCACGGCGCGCTCGGTTATGCACTCGCCGCCTCGATGGGCGCTCATGTCGGTCGTCCCGACGTCAAGACCGTCGCTGTCATGGGTGACGGCTCTTTCGGCTTCTGCTGCGGCGAATTTGAAACAATCGTTCGCGAAAAGATGCCGATTACCGCGATCGTTTTTTCCAATGCGACCTATGGCTGGATCAAGGCCGGCCAGAACACCGGCTTTGGCAAGCGGTTTTACAATGTCGATTTCAACCGCACCGACCATGCCGCAGTCGCCAGCGCCTTCGGCGTCAAGTCGTTTCGGGTGGAGAACCCCGAGATGCTGATCCCCGTATTGAGAGAAGCCCTGGCGCATGATGGCCCAACGCTCGTCGACATCATTTCCCAGCCGTTGCACGAAGCGGCCGCGCCTGTCAGCGAATGGGTCGCCTGATGACAATAGCCGAACCCAAACATGTCGTCATTGTCGGGGCAGGCATCGTCGGCGTTTCGACCGCCGTCTGGCTGCAGCGCGCCGGCCATCGGGTGACCATCATTGATCGGCTGGGAGTGGCCGAGGGCACCAGCTACGGCAATGGCGGTGTGCTGGCGTCCTGCTCCATCGTGCCGGTGACCGTGCCGGGGCTGATGCGCAAGGCACCGCGCATGCTGTTCGATCGAAACCAGCCACTCTTCTTGCGCTGGCCCTATCTGCCGACGCTGGCACCGTGGCTGATCCGCTATCTCAGCCACTGCAATCCGAGGGACGTCGAACGCATCGCCAAGGCCATCCACGGCATCGTTGGAGACAGTCTTTCCGACCATCAGGCACTGTCGGCCGGAACGGGGGCGGAGCAGTACCTGCTCCCCTCGGATTATGTATTCGCCTACAATGATCGCGCTCATTTTGAAAGGGATGCCTTCGGTTGGGCGATCCGCAAGGCCCATGGTTTTGCCTGGGACGAACTGGAAGGAGGCGCCTTCCAGGCCTATGATCCCGCCTTTGCGTCGGCGCTTGGTTTCGGCGCGCGGCTCAGCGACCATGGACTGATCTCGGATCCAGGCGCCTATGTGAAGACACTCGCCGCCCATGCCCAGGCTGGCGGTTCTGTCTTCCACCGGGGCGATGTCAGCGATATCGTTCACGCGGAAGGCAAAGTCAGGGGTGTTCGCATCGGCGGCGATACACTGGCCTGCGACGACGTGGTGATCGCCACCGGCGTCTGGTCGAAGCCGCTTGCTCGAAATCTGGGCCTTGACGTTCCGCTCGAAAGCGAGGGCGGCTATCATATCGAGTTACTGGAACCCAACATCATGCCACGTTCGCCCGTGATGGTTGCATCTGGAAAACTCGTCGTGACTCCGATGGAGAACCGCATACGTCTCGCTGGCGTAGTTGAATTCGGTGGGCTGAAAGCGACTGCCTCACGTGCGCCGTTAGACCTTCTAATGCGTAATATCAAGGCGGCGATGCCAACGCTGACCTGGAAGGACACGCGCGAATGGATGGGACACAGACCGGCACCGGCCGATTCCATTCCGGTTATCGGTGCAGTCCCGAAGATATCCGGCGCATGGCTTGGCTTCGGTCATCATCATATCGGCTTGACCGGCGGACCCAAGACCGGAAAGCTGCTCGCGCAGATGATCTGCGGCCAGAAAATCAATTTCGATCTTGCACCTTACGCGCCGATCCGATTTCAATAAGGCACAAACAAAAAGGGGAACTTGGAATGAAAGAAATAACTTCGCTTCTCGCTGGAACCGCCCTCGGCCTGGCATTCGCGACCTCGGCCTTCGCGGAAAAGTGGGACATGCCGGTTGCCTATCCGTCCAGCAACTTCCATACGGAGAATGCAGTGGCCTTCACCAAATGCGTGGCTGATAGCACCAAGGGTGGTCTCGAGATAGTCCTCCATGCCAACGGCTCGCTGTTTTCCGGCAATGACATCAAGCGTGCGGTACAAACCGGGCAAGCGCCCATCGGCGAGCGCCTGCTTTCGGCGCATGCCAATGAGAATCCGCTGTTTGCAGTCGATTCGATCCCTTTCCTGGCCAGCTCTTTCGACGCCTCCGACAAGCTCTGGTCCGCGGCGCTCGACAAAGTAGGCGCCGCGCTTGAAGCCCAGGACCTGGTCTATGTCTATTCCGTTCCGTGGCCGCCGCAGGGTCTCTATACGAAGAAAGAAGTCAATTCGGCTGCCGACCTCAAGGGTGTGAAATTCCGCGCCTATAATGCGGCGACCGCCCGTATCGCCGAGCTTGCCGGCATGGTGCCGGTGCAGATCGAAGCGGCCGAACTCAGCCAGGCTCTGGCTACCGGAATTGCCGACAGCTTCGTCTCCTCTGGCTCGACAGGCGTGGATTCCAAGGTTTGGGAAAGCCTGAAATATTTCTACGATGTTCAAGCATGGTTGCCGCGCAATGTCGTCTTCGTCAACAAGAGCGCCTATGATAGCCTCGATGATGCCTCCAGGAAGGCGCTGATGGATTGCGGCGCCAAGGCGGCGGAGACCGGTGAAGCCACCTCCAGGGAACTCACAGCCAAATACCTCAAGACACTCGCCGAAAACGGCATGGTCGTCGGCGATCCCGGTGCGCAGCTGAAGAGCGACTTTGAGGGCTATGGCACGACGATGACGGACGAGTGGCTGGCCAAGGCCGGGGCCGATGGCAAGGCGATCGTCGACGCCTACAAGGCCAAATAACCCTCGGGCAAGACAAGGTCCGGCGAGATCGCCGGGCTTTCCTTTTTCTGCTCAAGGGGCCATCATGAACGCATCCATCCGCAAACACCCGCTACGCCTGGTTCTCGACCGCCTGTATGACGCTGCTGGCGTTATTTCCGCCCTGTGCCTCATCGCCATTCTGCTGGTCATCGTCGTGCAGATGGTAGCTCGCTGGTCGAGCCTGACCTTTCCAGGTGGTGCCGAATATGCCGGCTATCTGATGGCCTCGGCCTCGTTCCTCGCCTTTGCCCATACCCTCAATCACGGCGCCCATATCCGCGTCAACCTGCTGCTGACCGCATTGGGCGGGAACAAGTTCTGGGCCGAACTCTGGTGTCTGGTGATTGGCACCGCCGCCTCGACCTATCTTGCCTGGTATGCTGTCAAGCTCGTCTACTGGTCGCGTAAACTTGGCGACGTCAGCCAGGGGCAGGATGAAACCATGCTGTGGATCGTGCAAACGCCGATGGCGGTCGGTGCCATCCTTCTGGCCATCTGCTTTGCCGACAATCTTCTTGCCCTGGTTATTACCGGCAGGGACAATATCGCATCCGATCTGGCCGAAAAAAGCCACGGCGAATAAGGGGCACCATCATGATTGCAGAACTCGCCCCTGTCGCCATTTTCCTCTTCATCCTCTTCCTGCTGCTTGGCACTGGTGTTTGGGTGGGCCTGGCGCTGCTGGGCGTTGCCTGGTTCGGTATGGAAATCTTCACCAATCGTCCTGTCGGCGATGCGATGATGACGATCCTTTGGCGCTCCTCGTCCTCATGGTCGCTGACCGCACTCCCGCTGTTCATCTGGATGGGCGAGATACTCTTTCGTACCCGCCTTTCGGAGGACATGTTCAAGGGCCTCTCGCCGTGGATGGCCAAGCTACCCGGCGGCCTGCTGCATACCAATGTTGTCGGCTGCACCGTCTTTGCCGCAGTCTCCGGTTCCTCGGCTGCGACCTTGACCACTGTCGGTAAGATGTCGATCCCGGAACTGCGGCGTCGTAACTATCCGGAGAAAATGGTGATCGGCACCCTGGCGGGAGCCGCCACCCTTGGCCTGATGATCCCGCCGTCACTGACCCTGATTGTCTATGGCGTCACCATCAACGAATCGATCACCAAGCTTTTCATCGCCGGCATCGTGCCTGGTCTGGTTCTCGCGTTGCTGTTCATGGGCTATGTTGCGATCATGTCGAAACTGTCGAAAGACTATCATCCGGATCCCGAGCCGGAGATGAGTTTTGGCCAAAAACTGGTCAATTCGCGCTTCCTGCTACCCGTTATCACGCTGATCCTCGTGGTCATTGGTTCGATGTATCTCGGCTTTGCCACCGCCACGGAGGCTGCTGCCTTCGGTGTCATCGGCTCGTTGCTGCTGGCCGTAGCGCAAGGCTCGCTGAATCGAAAATCACTCACTGAAAGCCTGATGGGCGCCACACGGACATCGGCGATGATTGCGCTGATCCTCGCGGGCGCCTCATTTTTGTCGTTGTCGATGGGCTTTACCGGCTTGCCGCGGGCACTGGCTGAATGGATCGCCTCGATGGAGCTCAGCCGCTTTGAACTGTTGATGGCGCTTTTGGTTTTTTACATCATCATCGGCTGCTTTCTCGACGGCATTTCGTCGGTTGTTCTCACCATCGCCGTGGTCGAGCCGATGATCCGTCAGGCCGGTATAGACATCATCTGGTTCGGCATCTTCATCGTCGTCGTCGTAGAAATGGCGCAGATCACCCCGCCTATCGGCTTCAATCTGTTCGTCATGCAGGGCATGACTGGCCATGAGATGAACTTCATCGCGCGGGCCGCCTTCCCGATGTTCCTCATTATGGTAGGGATGGTCTTCATCCTGATTGCCTTTCCGGATCTTGTCACCTGGCTGCCGGAGAATATGCGCCAAGTACCGGCAGGCTAGGATAAGCTTTGATCTTCGATCTTTTCTCCTCGCCGCTGCTGCTGGTGGCAATATTTGCCATCGTCGTGGCCGCCGCTATCGTTCAGGCCGGACTTGGCATGGGCTTCGGGCTGACGGCCGCGCCACTGTTGGCGCTGATCGACCCTGCGCTGGTGCCCGCGCCGGTACTGTTTCTCGGCATGCTCACGGCAACTTGGGGGGCATGGCGCGAGCGCGACGCCATTGTCTGGAGCGAGGTCGGACTCGGGGTTGTCGGCCGTGTCTGCGGGGTGTTCACGGCAACCTTCGTGCTCGCTATGCTGCCGGATCGTCAGGCCTTCATGCTGCTGTTCGGATTGATGATTGCCACAGCGGTAATTCTGTCGGTGATCGGCTGGAAGCTCGCTTTCAACCATGCCAGCCTCCTGGCAATGTCGGGAATTTCCGGACTGATGGGCACCATAACCTCGGTCGGCGCGCCGCCGCTGGCGCTCATCTACCAGGGTCGCTGCGCCCGGCAAGCGCGCCCTACGCTGGCTGCCTTCTTTGCCATCGGCTGCGTCCTGTCGCTGGGCGGACTCTATTCAAGCGGCTGGGCCGGGCCGAAGGACGCAGTGTTGGCGGGCATGATGGTGCCGCCGATGTTGCTGGGAACCTACATCGCCCGCCATTTCGGCACCCATTTCGACAAGCGTTTCCGCCCGGCGCTACTGGCCGTTTCAGCGGCCGCCGCGCTGACCCTGATCCTGCGAGGCATACTATGAGCCAGCTTTATCGGACCCTGCACTTTTTTGCCCTGCATGGCCGTTATGTTCTGGTGGGCGGTTTGGTGGTGGGCGTTGCCTTTCCGGCGCTTGCCGTCCTGCTGCGACCATGGATTCCTGAAATGGTGGCGATTATGTTGTTCGTCGCAGCGCTCCGGATCGGTCCCGCCCAGGCTTTGGGCCGCCTTGGTGAAATCCGTGCATCTCTCGGTATGGTGGCACTTTACCAAGTGCTTCTGCCTTGCTGCCTGGCACTGGCCTTCCTTCTTCTCGGCTTTAGCGGGCCGCTCGCAACCGCCGTGGTTCTGGTGACAGCGGCCTCGCCAATTTCCGGGAGCCCCAATCTCACACTCCTGACAGGCAACGATCCTGCACCTGCTCTGCGCTTGCTGATCACTGGCACCGCGCTTCTGCCACTGACCGTCTTGCCGACATTCGCGTTGTGGCCGGCATTGGGCGCAGCTGGCACCGTTATCTTCGCATCCTTCAAGCTGGTTTGTCTTATTGGCCTGTCGGCTACGCTGGCATTTGCTATCCGGTATTTCCTGTTACCGCGGCCCGAAGCGCGCACGATTACCGCCATCGACGGCTTTTCCGCGCTGATTATGGCTATCGCCGTGATCGGACTGATGTCGGCAATAGGTCCGGCTTTCGCCGCCCGCCCGGGGGGGCTCATCCTCAATCTACTTGCCGCCTTCGCGGTGAATTTCGGGTTGCAGGTACTGGCTTTCAGCGTCATGCGCATACGCAAGCCCTCGACGGCCGCGGCTTATGCGATCATTGCCGGCAACCGCAACGTGATGCTGTTTCTGGCCGCTCTTCCGGCCACTGCAATGGAGCCGCTGTTGCTGTTTATCGCCTGTTATCAGGTGCCGATGTACCTGACGCCCATCCTACTCGGCAGGCTTTACGCAACCGATCGAGATCTGTCGTAAAAAGGGCCTTGAACTTGACAAAGCGGACTTGCGGGCGGGCGTGCATACAAGTGGATTATGCGTCGGTCTTGTTCCAGTCGAGCTTTCTGTAACGGACGGCTATCTTATCCGCCCTGGCTGGAAACGTGTCACGTGCACCGGATCCAGCGCAACCGGATTGGCTGGAACGACGCCAGCGCTAACCGAAGCTCGATGTCTTGAGAAATTCGGAAAGCCGTTCGCTCTTCGGCTTGTGAAACATTTCGCGCGGGTTGCCTTCCTCGCCTATACGCCCCTGGTTCATAAAGATGACTCGGTTTGAGACCTCGTAAGCAAAACGCATCTCGTGGGTGACGAGCAGCATACTCATTCCATCTTGAGCCAGCGACTTGATGACTTGCAAAACCTCATTGACAAGCTCGGGATCGAGCGCTGATGTCACTTCGTCGAAGAGCATCAGTCGAGGGTTCATGGCGATAGCACGCGCGATCGCCACGCGTTGCTGCTGGCCACCAGAAAGCTGACCGGGGAAATGGTCCGCACGTGAGTGCAGACCGACACGGTCCAGCCATTTCTCGGCAGTGGATCGTGCTTCCTCCTTGGTTTGTTTTTTTACTTTCATCAAGCCCAGCATGATGTTGCGTGCAGCCGTCATGTGCGGAAAGAGATTGAACTGTTGGAACGCCATGCCCGTAAGCGCCCGTTGGCGTGCTATCTCATTTTCCTTCTTGCGGCGGCGCTGGCCACCAACCATTTCGTAGCCGATCTCCTGGCCGTCGATGCTGATCGTGCCGTCCTGAAATTCTTCCAGCATGTTGATACAGCGCAGCATAGTCGTCTTGCCGGAGCCACTCGATCCGATGATGCTGATGACGTCGCCTTGTGACATTGTGCAATCAACGCCTTTCAGGACCTCAACATCGCCGTAGCTCTTGTGCAGGTTGCGGATTTCTAAAAGAGGATTTGACATCGGTATTGCCTCAGGATGGAACAGCGGTCTTACGTTCGACATAACGGCCGAAACGCTCGATGGCATAATTGATGATGAAATAGAGAAAGCCGGCGAAGAAATAGAATTCGAGGCTGAGAAACGATCGCGAGATAATTTCCTGGGTACGTAGCAGAAGCTCGGCAACGCCGATGATGGAAAGCAATGTCGATGCCTTGACCATTTCTGCGGCCGTATTAACCCAAGAAGGCAGGACTTGGCGCAATGCTTGCGGCCCGAGCACATAGGCAAAGGTTTGTGGGAATGTCAGGCCGATCGCCTTGGCAGCTTCGGTCTGGCCCTTTGGTATGGCTTGCAGCGCTCCTCGGACTATCTCTCCGACATGGGAACTACAGAACACAGCCAAGGCCAATACGCCGGCCTGAAACGGGCTGAGATCCAGACCAATCGTGCTGAGCACATAGTAGCTTGCCAGCACGAGAACCAGAACCGGTGTACCACGAACGAAATCCGTATAGCCACGGACAATCCAGCGCAGCGGCCGGGCGCCATAGGTTAGAGCAAGACCGACAAATATTCCAAGCACTGTGCCGAAGCAAATTGCCAACAGGGATATCGAAATGGTGAA
This sequence comes from Phyllobacterium sp. K27, assembly GCF_054796155.1. Classification (NCBI taxonomy): domain Bacteria; kingdom Pseudomonadati; phylum Pseudomonadota; class Alphaproteobacteria; order Hyphomicrobiales; family Phyllobacteriaceae; genus Phyllobacterium; species Phyllobacterium sp. K27. The sequence continues at coordinate 504,061 of NZ_JBTWND010000004.1, forward strand.
ACCGAAGCCTTTGAGAATCGGTATGCGGGCCAGCCAGAGAGTATCGAGAAAATGAATGATATCCATCAAATCACCTCGGCACTGACAGGCGACGCTCAACGGCACGCATGAGCGCGGCAAGTATCGAGCAAGTTATAACATACAGACAACTGGCAACAATCCAGGTTTCAATAACCCGGAAGGTCTCGACATTGATCTTGCGGGCCTCGAACGTCAGCTCCGGCACGGCGATCGCCGCCGCGAGTGAAGTATCTTTGAACAGCGAGATGATTGTACTGCTCAACGAAGGCAAGATATTGCGGAACATGAGCGGCGCGATTATCGAGGTGCGAATCTGCGATTCTGTAAGGCCGATGGCGAGACCCGCTTCTCGTAGACCAACAGGGATCGATAGCAGGCCTGCACGGAAAACCTCAGCAAGATATGCGCCGGAATAAAGCGCGAGCGTGAAGATGAAGCTCTCGATCTTGCCTAGCCGGAAGCCCAGCTGTGGCAGCGCGAAATAAGTGAACAGAACAAGCACGAGAATCGGCGTGTTGCGGATGATCGTGACGTAAATTCCAGCTGGACGTCGCGCAAAGCCGTTCTTCGAAATCAAGCAGAATGCAGTGAACAGGCCAATTGCAGCGCCAATCAGGATTGCGCCAAAGGCCAGGGCAAGGCTAAGTGCCAGCCCTTCAAGTAGAAGATCGAAGCTTCGCCACACTGCGGCAAAATTCAGCGTATAACCCATCATCTTCCTTTTGTCCGGAACGAAAAGAAAACGGCTCCGGAAACTTCCGAAGCCGTAGCATAACCGCGTTACTTGTATTCGACTGGAAAGCCGACTTGCGGAGGCATCAAATCCTTGCCGAACCATGTTTTGAACGACTTCGCATAGAAATCAAACTCAACACCTGTCATTGCTTCGTGCAGTGCAGTGTTAACAAAGTTCAACCAATCCTGATCCCCACGCTTGACGCCGCAGGCATAGGTCTGCGGATTCCAGCCATAGCCGGCATCCTTGAAGCGGCCCTGGTTCTGGGTCATGTACCAGGCGAGCGACGACTGGTCTGTTGCGGCTGCGTCTGCCCGCCCGGACTCAAGCGCCTGATAAATAAGGTCAACGGATTCGTACTGGTCGACTTTCGCTTCCGGTAGAGCTGCATGGACCATGCTTTCAGCATAGACATTTTGCAGTACGGAAATTGTGACCGATGAGCCGGCGGCTTTTAGCGCGGCATAATCGGCATAGTTGCCGTCGGCCTTGAGCATCAGACCAACACCCTCACGGTAGTAAGGAATAGTGAAGGCGACCTGCTGCGCTCGTTCTCCTGTCACTGTCATGAACTGGCAAGTAATATCGACCTTGTTGGTTGTGATATTCGGAATGCGAGCATCTGAAGACTGATTGACGAATTCGATCTTTTCCGGATCATTAAACAGAGCCTTGGCGATGATATGACCCATGTCGACGTCAAAACCCTGAAGTTTGTCGTCAACGCTCTTGAAATGCCATGGCGCATTGGTGCTGCCGGTACCGAGAACCAAATGACCCCGGGCCAGAACTTCATCCAGTTTGCTTTTGGTTTCCTGTGCGAGCGCCGTAAATGAAGGCAGCATCGCGAATGCGGCTACAGCTGCCGCAACACGCAGTCGGTTGGTCATCTTCGTTCCCCTATTCGTCTAGCGAATGTTTTCATTGTTAATCCATTATTATGGAATATAGTACCTAATAATGGATTTCTAATAGAATGACAACAGCTTCGACTTGTCAAGGGTCCTTGATCGATAGGAACTCGACTGTTCTATTTACAATCCATGAGCGACAAGCCGACTATCAACCTCAGCGGTAGCCAACCGCGCCAGATAGTTAAAGAATCCACAGATGGTATGGTGCTCCTTTAATCACCGGTATTCTTGAGATTGTCTTCGCCTTGGTTATGAAGTCGCCCCGTTCCCCACCAGGCATCCCCAGTGAGAGCAGGTTACGTGTTGTGGAACGGGATCGGCGCGGCAGGACTATAGTTCCAGGAATTGCGCTTCTGGGTGCTTCCGCGGCCCCAGTGATGGTGCTTTGCATTGCTCTCATCTTGTCGGGCATTATTGGTCCCAAGCTCGTCTCGTAAGAGCATGGGGTATCACCGATCCACGTTTGCCAGTCGCTGTATAGATGCAAGGCGCATGCAGGATGGATGCTGCGGTTGGGTTAAAGTTCAAAAGAAACGAGAGTTTCGATGGCCTCCTCGCAATCCAGAAGGGCCAATTGACTGCGCCAGACCAGGTCATGTCGATCTAAAACGTGAATATAAGTCTGCCGCTCGATTGAAGGCAATATTACCTGCAAGAAGCGGCAAAAGCCACCCGAGGTAATCGAGATCGAGAGGCTTCTAGGAAGCGTCGAACCCATGAGTGCGGTTCTTGAGATTCTGAGGAAAGCCGGATTGTGCCATCAGGCTGCTACAGAAATTTGGCACTGGGAAAACTGCAATGGCATGATTAGAGAATTTGGTAATATTCCAGCTTCATTGCATGCATCCAAGGCGACTTGATGAAGACCCATGTCCGGAGGTTGGAAGACAGGCCAACTTGTTTCATCTGTACTGAGTTATTCTATTATGTTTTCTTGCAGTAGATCAGTTGGTGTATAGCCAAGACAAGATAGTCATCATAGGTTGCTGTCAAAATCAAATTTTGGGAGCGCGTGAGGCACATGAGCCTAATGGCAAAACACGGGACGCTGGCCGTGATGGCATTTCTCATGTCGTTCGGCCAAATCACCACTGTCTTTGCCAACGATGTGAAGAACTGCATAGCTGAAATGGAGAACGAAAAAGGATGGCTCTTTGTCAACAATTGTCATCGCGATGTGGTCATCGAAATTTGCTTCGAAGTGACGACTGATACAGCAGTGAATTGTTCAAGCATCATACAGCATCAAGATGATCGGCTGTATCCAGCCACAGTGATTGCCGCAAACTCGGGATTGCAGCTTCTGGATGCCGGCACGCGTGCCGGGATCAGATGGGGCGCTTGCTATCATTTTGAAGAAGATAACAGGAACCCTGGCAAGCCTGAAGGAGAATGGAAATTTACGTACCGCTGTAAGAACTCCAACGTTGAGTCTGGTGGTTCGTCGACGGATTCATCCCAACAGTGATTAAGGTGTTTGCAGTTCATGAGAACTGTCGGCAAAAAAAGTTCCACCAAGCGTCAGCTAGGTTGCACCATTTGGAGAAAGGACTGCCGCTGCGTCGGTAACGATATAGATTCGGCGACGTAGGGCAGCCTTTCCTCGCAGTTCGCCCTCACTGACTAACACCTTGTCGACGGTGGCTGGACAGCTGGCTGATATGCATCGCGCTCCCAACGCAGTCGCTGCCTGATATAGACGGAAAGGTTGCTGGCACATTGGTGTAGCACACGGCATTTGGGACATATGCGATGTCCCCGCAGGCTGCTTGCGGGATCCGACCTGTTAAAGTTACCGTGCCTCCGCGAGGGCCACGTCTGCGGCATCGAGAAATCGCTCGGCATCGGATTGGTGCAGAACCAGAGGCGGGCGGATCTTGAGGATGTTTGCACCCGGTCCGGTGGCGCTGATTAGCACGCCGTTCTGTCGCAGATGATTAACGACAAAGCCCGCACGCGCGGCGTCGGGGGCGTTGCTGTCGCAGTCGGTTACACATTCCATGGCCAGGAAAAGCCCGGTACCGCGCACATCTGCGATGCCGCCGTGCCGGACGCTGATATCGACCAGCCCGTTTTTCAGGAAGGTGCCGATGCGCCGGGCGTTGTCCTGCAGTCCTTCGTCAGTGATGACGTCCAGCACTGCCATTCCAGCCGCCGCTGCCACCGGGTTGCCGCCGAAGGTATTGAAATAGCGGGCCTTGACGCCAAACTCTTCAACTAACTCGGGACGCATGGCGACCCCTGAGACTGGAAAACCATTGCCCATCGGTTTGCCCATCGTGACCATATCCGGGACCAATTCATGGCGCTGAAAGCCCCAGAAATTGTCACCGGTGCGCGCAAATCCCGACTGCACCTCGTCGGCGATAAAAATGCCGCCCTCCGCCCGGATCAGATCGACGGCGGGTTTGAGGAACCCTGCCGGGTCGGGGTAAAGCCCGTCACTGGAAAACACTGTGTCCACAATGAAGGCGGCAGGCTCAATCCCGTCGCGGCGCATTGCTGCAATCGCATCCCCAAGATCCGCGGCAAGGCGCGAACCCTGTTCCTTGGGCAGCACGGTCAGCGGGTTTGGTGCCGGAATTGTCCGCACGCGCGCGCCGCGTTCCACGAAGTCGCCCAGCGCAGGCGACAGTTCGGCCACCGCTTCGGTCAATCCGTGATACGCGAGATTTGTGATGATGACACCCTTTCGCCGGGTGTAGGAGCGCGCGATGCGCAGGGCCAGATCGTTGGCCTCAGACCCGGTGCAGGTGAACATAACATGCCCCAGCGCGTCCGGCATGGTTGCCAGAAGCCGCTCCGCATAGCTGACCACTCCGTCGTGCAAATAGCGGGTATGAGTGTTGAGAGTGCTCAACTGGCTGCTGATCGCCTCAACCACTTTCGGATGGCAATGCCCAATAGAGGCGACGTTGTTGTAGCAATCGAGATAGGCCTTTCCGCCCTTGTCCCACAGCCACACACCTTCGCCGCGTACCAGATGCAAAGGCTTCTGGTAGAAAAGACGGTAGGCAGGACCCAGCGCGTTGCTGCGCCGGGTGATCAATGCCGCATCTTCCGCGTCAATCTGTGCGCTTTGAGTCGGGTCGTAGGCGTTGACCATGGTCATAGGGATTACTCCTTGAGGGTTGCGCGCGCCGCGGCATGAAGCGCCTCAACAGCAGCAGCGGTGCCAAGTTGGTCAAGCGTATTCAGCCCGCGCAGCGCCGCGGCCCTGTTGCGCAGAATATAGGCTGCATTTCCAGGATAGCGGCGTGCACGCCATGCGCCTATGATCAGGGTCGTTGCATGGCGCAGGCGCATCAGATCGGGCAGAAGCTCAAGCTCTTTGTCCTCAAGCGCGAGGACCGAATGGAAGCCGCCGATTATCTCGGCGATGTAGTCCATGGGCCGTGGTCCTTGAGCAATCTGGTAGGAACAGGCGACGGCCAGATCGCAGGCAATGGGCGTATGCACCATGTCCCCGAAGTCGATGATGCCTGTGATGCGGCTCGCGCGGGGGCCATCGACTAGCAAATTGTGCGGATTGAAATCATTGTGGACTATCTGCGCGCGCAAATGCGGAAGGAGCGGCGCGATCTCGGTGTCGAATCGGTCCAGCAAATGGGTCAGCCGGCAGCGCAACTCGGTATCTGTGACAGCTTCCAGCATCGGACGCAGATGATGCGCCTGCTTGATGTCCCATTGCAGCAGGTGACCGGACGCCGGATGGAAAAACCCGCGCAGCCCGTGCGTCAGCCGCGCCAGAAGGGCGCCGATACTGTGGTTCAGTCCGGAACTTTGTACAGCCGAGCTGAGCATCGTTCCGTTGAGATAGGTCAAAAGACGAACGACGTGGGTCTGGCCCGTAGGTCCGGTGATAGTCTGGGAGGTTTGTCCGGACAGAGTCTGGCAGACATGCGGTACCGGCAGTGCCGGATCGACCTTCATCAGGTGTATCAGCGCGGCGGTCTGCATGTGTGTGACGTTTCGGTCCTCGGCAGCGTTGGTAATCTTCAGTAGTACTTCTTCGCCCGAGGGCAGGGATATCCGGAAGTTCGCGTCCTTTTCCGCGCTGAGTGTGCTGACCGTACCCGTGATGCCATAAAACTCCTGCGCCAGCTCAGACGCCCGTTCGGGTGTGATCGCGGGTGCTTCGTGGTTAAGAAGATCGGCCTTTTCATTTGCTGCATCGCTATCAGTGCAGGCGATAGCCGGGGGCAGCCCGCCGGGCTGTACGGGATTGTGGCCGCGCATCAATCTTGCACCGTCTCGACGCCGCACCATTCAGCGATGAAAAGCGCCATTGCTTGCGTGATCCTTTGCACCGATGCCAAGCTGACACACTCATCGATGCCGTGGATATTGCGCGATATCGGCCCGTAGCACAGAGCAGGGATGTTATTATAAAGCGCATAGACCCGCGTATCGAGATAGCCCGCGGTCATAAAGGATTTCAGTGGCTGACCGATCGCCATTTTGTGCGCGCGTCCCAGGACCTCTTCGGCCTCTGTTCCCGGCTCCAGCACATAGCCTTCGGCGTAAAAGCCATTAAAGGCGATGCGCGGTGGGTTGTTGGATAAAAAGGCGTCCTGCTGCGCAAAGGCCGCGACGCGATCTGTGATCTCGCGCTCGGCGTCTTTCGCGGTTTGACCGGGATAGATTGAAACACGACAGTCGATATTACACCAGCTTGGCACCGAAGAGGCCCAGTCGCCGCCTTCGATCTTGCCGATGTTGAGATTGATGGGATGCATTTCATCCTCGAAATGAGGATGCGCGCCCTTTGCTGCGTTCCAATCCGCCTCAATTCTTCGGAGTGTGTTGACCACCCGGTAGGCAGCATCTATGGCATTGGCACCCTCTCCCATTTCACGCACATGGACCGGTACGCCGCGAAGTTGCACTTGAAACCACAACACGCCGGTATTCGCACGCACCAGCATTTCGTCTTCGGGCTCGGGGATCAGTACGGCGTCGGCGGTGTAACCTTCCAGAAAGGTCTGCAAGGCACCGTTGCCAGTAGATTCCTCCTCTACCACAGATTGCAAATATACGGTGGCAGCAGGTTGCAAGCCAATACGTCGCAGCGCATCCAGGGCAAAGATATTCGCCGCTGCCCCCGCCTTCATGTCGCCGGCACCGCGGCCATACATCCAGTCGCCGTCAATTTTGGCTGAAAAGGGAGGATCGCGCCACATGTCGTGCAACCCTTCTGGCACCACATCGAGATGCGATTGCAAGATCAGCGAGCGGCCCTTTTCATCGCGGGGCCTGTGGATCCCGACAACGATGGGCGCGTCGGAGTGATCGTCGGAGAACTTTGAACCACCAGGATGCGCCTCGATAGCCGCGCGGTCCATCCCGAAACGGTCCATCGTGAAGCCTCGGGACCGGAGTTCGCGGAATAGTAGGTCCTGGATGGGATGTTCGCGCCCGCGTAGCGACGGCATCTGCACCAGCTTTTGTGTGAATGTGATCTGGTCGTTAAACCCGTCCGAGACGGATTGCATGATGCGGTCGCACAGATCAGGGTTGAGAGACATGGAATTTCCCTTTCGATGGACAGATCAAATCATCGCTTCGATCAGGAACGGCCCGGGCTCCGTCGCAGCATCTTCAATGGCGCGCATCAGGTCCCGCACGTCATCGACGCGGCGACCCGGCACACCCATCCCACGTGCCAGCGCGACAAAATCCAGTTCGGGACGGTCGAGGTTCAACATGCTCAGCGCGTCCTCCCCTGGCTGCGCACCGACGTTATGCAACTCGCCTTTCAGGATTTCATAAGACTGGTTGGCCAAGATGATCGTGGTCACGTTCGACCCCTCGCGCGCCTGCGTCCAGAGACCCTGAAGGGTATACATAGCCGAGCCATCCGCCTGCAGTGTGATTACTGGCCGGGTGGGGCAGGCAATGGCGGCCCCAGTCGAAAGCGGAATGCCGATGCCGATGGACCCACCTGTCAGTGCCAGCCATGAATTTGGCTTGGCCGCGTTGCCAGCGGGGAAGATTCCGCCGCTCGAGGAGACAGCTTCATCTATGACAATGGCATCGTCAGGCAGGGCATTGGCGAGAGCCGCTGCAATGTTTTTCAAGGTGATCGTACCGGCAAGTGGTCGTTCAGGCATGGCGGCGTCGCGTACCTTGCCCGGTTTGGCGCCAATACGGTCGGCAAGTGCTGCCAGTGCTACCGGGCCATTGCCATCAAGCCCAGCAAGCGTGACTGTATCACAGCTCCCGGGCAGCAGAAGGCTCGGCTTGCCGGGATAGGCGAAGAAGGCGACCGGTGGCACGGATTCGATCAGAATTGCGTGGCTGTACGGTGCGAGGGATTCCAGTGCGGCGTTGATGGGGTAGGGGATGTTCGTGATCGGCACGCGTCCCTGACCGCGCTCGATCCGACGGTTCGAGGTAGGGGCGAGAATCTGCGCGCCGGTTTTGTCTGCGATGCCCTGCAGAACGGCCATCGCCGCGACGTCCTCAAGCACCGAATTGCCAGCGATGATAACGGTTTTTCTGCCGCTTTCCAACGCGCACACAGCAGCGTTCAGCGCATCTTCGTCGAGTGGGGCAGGGTTGTCCGGCGGTATCTCGGCGGCGATCCTGCCTCCCTCGTCCCAGCCGATGTCCGCAGGCGCGATCAGCGTTGCAACGCGCCTGGGTGAACCCTTCGCAATGCGCAACGCTTCCATCGCATCGGCGGCAAAACTGCCCGCGTCGCGGCCCGAGTGCACCCAGTCTGAGAAGGGCGCGCAAGCGCCTTTGACATCTGCCGATAATGGTGCATCGTATTTTTGGTGGCGTAGGGCGTGATCTCCGACGAGATTGACCATAGGCACCCTTGCTTTGCGCGCGTTGTGTAGGTTCGCCGCCGCGTTGGCGAAGCCAGGCGCGAGATGTAGAAGTGTCACCGCAGGTTTGCCAGCCATGCGCGCATAGCCGTCTGCAGCACCGGTCACGACGCCCTCGAACAGGCCAAGAACGCAATGCATCAGCTTGGTGCGGTCCAGCGCATCAACGAACTGCATCTCAGAGGTGCCGGGATTGGCAAAGCACACGTCGACGCCAGCAGTATGCAGGCTGCGCACGACACTCTCGGCACCGTTCATCTCCTTTGGGTGGTCGGTCATCTGGTCGCCTCGCGAAAGTTCGTAAGAAAAGCACGCGCGTTGTCGGCCAGTGACGGGCCGAGGTAGCCGCCCTCCTGCACCAGCGCCGTAGGGAGGTTTATTGCCGCAAGGCGGCGGGCCATTTCCGCAAAGCCGCCAGGATATACCGACACGGCCGCCAAGGGATCGTCCGCAGCCATGTCGAAACCCAGCGACACCACCAATGCCTCGGCACCGAAATCTCGAATTGCGGCAATGGCGTTGTCGAGCGCTGCCAGCACGTCATCCTCACCAGCACCCTGCTTTAACAGGATATTGAGCGATTTCCCCGCGCCGGCGCCATCGCCAGTCTCCTCCGCGTGGCCTAGATAGAAGGTGGGATATGTCGCCGGATCGGGATGAAGGGAGCAGAAGAAGATGTCACCGCGTTCATACAGGATATCAAGTGATCCGTTGCCGGTGTGTACATCGATATCGATTAGTGCAACTTTCTTGAACTTTGACGTAATGTGGTGTGCGACAATGCAGGCGTTGTTGAAAAAACAGAAACCGTTCGCGCAGTCGCGCATTGCGTGATGCCCCGGCGGGCGGCAGAGGGCATATGCAGCGCGGGTGCCGGACATAACCTCTTCGGCGGTCTCAATGGCGGTCTGGGCTGACCAGTAGGCCGCCTCCCAACTGCCGGGCGTTAGCGGTGTGGAAGTGTCGGTCATCCACCAGCCAAGCTGCCCGTGGATATCGCGGGGTTCCTTGCCGCGTCGCACGCCGGGATGCATCGTAGGGATGGCCAGCGCCTCAGTCCCGGCGCTTTCAACAAAACGGGCATAGGCATTCGGTAGAAAGTCTACGTAGTCGGGATTATGTACAGCCTTGATCGGTGCCAGTCCGTGGTCGCGGGGAGCTATGATATCGAATCCCTCGCGTTCGAGCATATCACGAAGGATCTCCGCGCGCCGGGGTTGCTCCTGGTGCGGCATCGCAGCTCCGCGGCGAAAGTAGATCGTGGGCGCATGACCCAGCTGGCGGGCATCGAAGAAGGCTTTCATGTCCGGACCTTTCGCAAGTGTAAGGTTGATCGCATCAGGCAGGCACCAACACGTGGCCGGTGGCATCATTGCAGTTTTGGTTTGCTGGTTCAATAATTATGATGCATCATGCATCATAACACACCTTCAGAATACGTTTGACGATATGGAGGGGCGATGAAGGAAATCAGCAAAGACTCGCTTGGTCACGTCATATACGAGCGGGTCTGCCAGGACCTGGTGCGCGGAAAGCTGCATTCAAACCAGAAAGTCACGATCCGTGGCCTGGCTGAAACGCTTGGGACCAGTTCTACCCCCGTGCGCGACGCGATTCAGCGGCTGCTCCAAGACAACGCGCTCGAGCAGCGATCGGTGCGTGACGTACGCGTGCCGGTGCTAACCGTACGGCAATATCTGGAAATCGCCAGTATCCGCGCCGAACTTGAGGGACTGGCTGCGGCAAAGGCCGCGGAGGTGGCGGAGGGCAGGGATGTGGCACGGCTCCAGCGTATCATTACGCGTAATGAGGAGGCGATAGCCGCCGGACGTTGGCCGCTGGCGACCGAGTTGAACCAGCAGTTTCACTTCGCGCTCGCTGAGATCGCAGATATGCCCGTTCTGCTGGACGTCCTGCATCGTCTCTGGCTGCGGATGGGACCGCTGATCGCAGGCTATTATGCCAGCTCGCATGAAGACATGGTGCAGCATCATCACGCCATCGTTTCAGCCTGCGGGCGTCGCGATACCGAATCGGCTCGCGCCGCAATGCAAGCCGATATCCAAGGGGCCAGGGAGGGAATAACCACATATATTACATCGCTCAATGCAGACTGAAGAATGCGTAGGTATCCCGGTTCGTGTGCCGGGGGTGAATTCCGAAGTTCGTTTGGTTAAGGTGTTGTGAAGAACAGTCTGAACAGACATCAAAAATGGGGAAAGTTAAATGTTAAAACATCTGAGAATTGCTGTCGCTGCAGCAGCCCTTGCGTTGGTAGGACCGCTTGCTGCGCAAGGCGATGAGCCGCAAATGGGTGGCACGCTCAATGTCGTTATCCAGCCTGAACCACCGGGACTGATGATCGGCCTGATCCAGAACGGACCGACACAGATGGTCGCCGGCGATATTTACGAAAGTCTGTTGCGCTACGGTTTTGATCTCAAGCCCGAGCCACAACTGGCAGAATCGTGGGAAATATCCGAGGATGGCAAGACCTATACGTTTAAGCTGCGCGACGGGGTGACATTCCATGATGGCAAGCCGTTTACATCCGAGGACGTCAAGTTCTCCATGGACGTATTCCTGCGCGAGACCCATTCGCGCACGCGCACATACATGGAGCATGTCGAAAGCATCGATACGCCAGACCCGCTTACAGTAGTATTCAATCTGAAACAGCCCTTTGGACCTTTCATAGGCATCTTCGAGCCGGGCACGGCGCCGATGATCCCCAAACACATCTATGCAGGCACAGATTTTGCCAACAACCCGTCGAACAACAAGCCAATCGGCACCGGCCCCTTCAAGTTTGATGAGTGGAACAAAGGTAGCTATATCCATCTGGTCAAGAACGAAGAATACTACATGGAGGGCAAGCCATATGTTGACGACATCTACTACCATGTGATCCCGGACGCGGCCTCGCGGGCGGTTGCCTTTGAGACGGGCAAGGTCGACGTGCTACCGGGTGGCTCGGTTGAGAATTTCGACGTGCCACGCATCCGCGAGATGGAAAATACTTGCATCACCGACAAGGGATGGGAATATTTCGGGCCGCTGTCATGGATCTGGATAAACCAGAATAACAAGCCGATGGATGATTTGAAGGTGCGTCAGGCCATGATGCACGCGCTTGACCGCGAATTCGCGAAGGACGCGCTCTGGAACGGCCTAGGCAAGGTTGCAAAAGGCCCGCTATCATCATCAACCCGCTTTCATGCAGCCGACACGCCTGACATCTCCTACGACCCGAAAAAGGCCAAGGCGCTGCTCGAGGAATCGAGCTATAATGGCGAAACGATCCGCCTGCTGGGTCTGCCTTACGGCGAAACGTGGCAACGCTGGGCTGAAGCGGTCAAGCAGAACTTGACCGAGATCGGCATGAACGTCGAGATCATCCCCACGGATGTTGCCGGCTGGAACCAGAAGGTTAGCGACCGCGATTTCGACCTCGCGTTTACCTACCTCTACCAGTACGGCGATCCGGCTTTGGGTGTGTCCCGGACCTATATGAGCACCAATGCAACGCCGGGCTCTCCTTGGAACAACGTCTCAAATTACAAGAACACCGAGACGGACAAGATGTTTGACGAGGCAGCGCTGATGGCTGATCCGGAAGACCGGATGGCGGCTTACAAGAAAATCCAGGATCAAATCGTCTCTGACGTGCCAAACCTTTGGCTGCTCGAATTGGGCTTTCCGACCATCTCCCGTTGCAACATTAAGAACCCGGTCAATACTGCGTTGGGCGTCAATGACGGCTTCCGCGATGTATGGATCGACCAGAAATAAGGGCAATCACTCGATGATCCGAGCGGCCGCGGCCGTTCGGATCAATTGATCAACCAAAATAGGGCACACTGCGTGATACGTTTCATTTTGGGCAGGCTGGTCAAGGCGGTGTTTATCCTGCTTGCCATTCTGGTTTGCAACTTTCTGCTGATCCATGCTGCACCCGGTGATCCTGCCGCCGTCATGGCGGGCGAAGCGGGCGCGGCGGACGAGAAGTTTCTCGCGGACCTACGCATGCGCTTCGGGCTCGATCAGCCGCTTTACATTCAGCTCTGGACCTACCTCAAAGGAGCCGTGCAACTGGATTTGGGTTTTTCCTATCGCCAGCAGATGCCGGTATCCGAACTGATCGCCAGCCGTCTGCCAGCCACTTTGCTGTTGACTGGCGTAGCCTTCGTGCTGTCGCTGGTGCTTGGCATCATTGCGGGCGTCGCGGCTTCAATGCGTCAGGGATCATGGGGTGATACCGTGATCTCAACGTTGGCACTGCTGTTTTATGCCACGCCGCTGTTCTGGGTGGCGCTGATGGCGTCGCTTGTGTTCTCCGTCTGGCTGGGGTGGCTGCCCGGCTTCGGCTATGAAACGATCGGGGCAGGTTACACCGGCTTTGCGCATGTACTGGATGTCGCGAAGCATCTGGTGCTGCCGGCTTCTACACTGGGCCTCTTCTTCATGGCGATCTACATGCGCATGACACGCGCTTCCATGTTGGAGGTCAGTCGTCTCGATTTCGTCAAAACTGCCCGCGCCAAAGGCCTCAAGCGCAGTGTGATCCAACGCAGACACATCCTGCGCAACGCCCTGTTGCCCGTTATCACACTGGCCGGGCTTCAGGCGGGCCAGATATTCGGCGGCGCGATTTTGACCGAAACGGTGTTCGCCTGGCCGGGCATAGGACGGCTGATGTTCGAGGCGATCAACCAGCGCGACTATGCGGTGATCCTCGGGGTTTTCTATATTTCGGGGGCCATGGTGCTGCTATTCAATCTCCTTACCGATGTCATCTATGTCATCGTTGACCCGCGCATAAGGCTGACAGAATGATGGGTTTTTGGAAACGATTCCGCTACAACCGTGGTGCTTTGATCGGGCTGGCCATTCTGGGCATCGTGATTGCCACTGCGATCGCCGCACCGATCATTTTTCCGCAAAGCCCATGGAAAATGGTGCAGCGCCCCTTCCTGCCGCCGTTCACGCAGGACGGCTTGCTGCTGGGCACCGATGCGCTGGGGCGCGACGTGCTGTCGGGTCTGGCACATGGCGCATATGTTAGCCTGCTGGTCGGGCTCGTCTCGACCACCGTGGCACTGGCCATAGGCGTGCCAGTGGGCGCGTTGGCCGGCTATTTTGTCGGGCGCACGGATGATGCCCTGATGCGCTTTACCGAGTTTTTCCAGACAATTCCCAGTTTCGCACTGGCAATCGTACTGCTGGCGATCTTTCAACCCAGTTTGTCCTTCGTCATCATCGCCATCGCGGTCGTATCATGGCCGCCTGTTGCCCGCCTGGTGCGGGGCGAGGTCTTGAGTCTGCGCACGCGCGAATTCGTCGAAGCAGCCACGCTGTCGGGTCTGGGCAACACGCAGATCATCCTGCGGCACATTTTGCCAAATGCGTTGCCACCGATCATCGTGCTTGCATCGTTGATGGTGGCGCAAGCGATCCTTTTGGAAAGCTCGCTGTCCTTCCTTGGCCTTGGCGATCCGAATATCATGTCTTGGGGATACATGATCGGTGCAGCGCGCACCGTTATCCGTACGGCATGGTGGCTGTCCTTCCTGCCGGGCATGGCAATCCTGCTGACGGTGCTGGCATTGAACCTGATTGGTGAGAGTCTAAACGACGCATTGAACCCGCGTCTGACGAGGAAAGCCGAATGAGCCTGCTGAGAATCCGCGACCTTGCCATTGCCTTGCCGGGCGGTTCGGAACGAAGATATGCCGCGAAGGATATCAATTTTGATCTCGTCCCAGGCGAGATCCTTTGCATCGTGGGCGAAAGCGGGTCGGGGAAATCCATGTCTGCCAACGCCGTGATGGGGCTTTTGCCGCAGGGCGTCAAGGCTGTTGGCGGCACCATCACTTTTGACGGAGAGGAGATTTTGAACCTGTCGGAGAAGCAGATGATGGCTCTGCGTGGCCGGCGGATATCGATGATATTTCAGGAACCCCTGAGCGCGCTCAACCCGCTAATGCGGGTGGGTGCTCAAATTGCAGAAGTTTTCGAAGCTCATGGCGCACTGAGCAGACCCGAACGTCGCGTGCGGGTCCTGACACTGCTCGAAGAGGTCGGTATTCCCGATCCTGAGGCGGCAATTCGTGCCTATCCCTTCCAGCTGTCAGGAGGACAACGCCAGCGAGTAATGATCGCCATGGCTCTGGCGCTTGAGCCAGATATCCTGATCGCGGATGAGCCGACGACGGCGCTGGATGTAACTACACAAGCGCAGATACTCAAGTTGATTGAGGATCTGCGCCGGTCACGCGGCATGGCCGTCATCTTCATCACGCATGATTTCGGCGTCGTCGCTGACATCGCAGACCGCGTCATCGTCATGCAGACCGGAGAGATCGTGGAAGCGGGCACAGCGGACGAAGTGCTGCTGAAACCTCAGCATCCCTATACCCGAGCCCTGATCGATGCGATCCCCCGCCTCACGCGCCCCGCGGCGGGGGACGCCACAGAGCGCAAACCCGTCCTGACAGTTGAGGGTCTGAACAAGACCTTTTCGACCGGCTCCAGCGCCTTTTTCGGTAAGCCGCGCGTGGTCAAGGCCGTCCAGGACGTCAGCTTTGAACTGTTTGCAGGCGAGACGATCGGCATCGTGGGCGAAAGCGGATCGGGCAAGTCCACAGTGGGGCGCTGTCTCGTCCGCCTTATCAATCCCGACGCAGGGCGCGTGATGATCGAAGGTGCGGACATCGCGCATATGTCGGGGGCTGAGCTCCGCGATCAACGCCGCAAGTTGCAGATGATTTTTCAGGACCCTTTCTCATCCTTGAACCCGCGCGCGCGCGTATCGCGTATCCTTACCGAAGGGCTGATTGCTCATCACACGTCAAAGACCGATGCGATGGCAAAGGCGCGCGCATTGCTGGAAATGGTTGGTCTCGACTCCTCGGCTATGGGACGCTTTCCACACGAATTTTCGGGCGGGCAGCGGCAGCGTATCGGCATTGCCCGCGCTCTGGCGCTGGACCCGTCGATCATCATTGCGGACGAAGCAGTGTCGGCCCTTGATGTCTCCATTCAGGCGCAGGTGCTTGACCTTCTGGCGGATCTCAAGACCCGGCTAAATCTTTCGATGCTGTTTATCACACATGACCTGCGCGTCGCTGCGCGCATCTGTGACCGCATCATCGTCATGCAAAAGGGACGCATTGTTGAGGTGGGGCCAACTGGAAAAGTGTTGCACGACCCCGACACGGTCTATACCCGCAGCCTTCTGGATGCGATCCCGGGACAGGATTACGAGCGCGCCCTCGCCAAGGTCGATTAGCATTGCCAGTGATTGGGGATGTGTTGCAAAGTTTTCAACAGAGCGATGCTGTCTTATCCCAGGACGCAAACATAAGGCCACAGAGCCTGCCGCTGTTTCAAGTATACCGACCAAATCGCCGCTCTCACTGATTGTAGCAAACGTTAGGATGTTTCCTGTTTCACGTCCGAACATGGTCGTGCTATCGCCAGACATTGATTTTATAATTGATGCGGGTGGCGAAGATGTCCTTCGATGATGGCAGGAAGAACCGCGTGACACTTCTTGATGTGGCGCGCAAGGCAAATGTATCACGGGCAACCGCATCGCTTGTCATTCGCAAAAGTCCTTTGGTCAGCGCCCAGACGCGCAAGCGTGTCGAGGATGCAATCCAGCATTTGGGCTATGTCTACAATATGGGCGCCGCGCGGATGCGGGCCCAGCGTAGCTACACGATCGGCGTTGTTGTTCCCAATCTGACCAATCCATTTTTTGCCGAACTTCTGGCTGGTATCGAATCAACGCTTGAATCGGCCAATATGGTTGTGCTTCTTGCCAATAGCCACGAAATGCTCGACCGCCAGGACAACATCATCGTCCGTATGCGTGAGCATGGCGTCGATGGGCTGATCGTTTGCCCGGCCGCCGGTTCGGATGTCACGATCTTGCAACGGGCGGTGGAGTGGGCTTTGCCATTGGTTCAGGCACTGCGCTATGTCTCGCCGGACGAGGGTGACTATGCCGGGGCGGATTACTCCGGCGGTATGCGGCAGGCAGTGGATTATCTCGCGTCGCTGGGTCATGAACGGATCGTTTTCGTCGCCGGGGGCGCTTATCATTCCGCCTATCAGGAGAGGATGGAAGGGTTTCAGCTTGCCATGCGTGCCCATGGCTTCAACGATGAGAATATAATCGAGCTACCATCCCAGCTGTCGCAGGCGGCAGAGGCCACACACCTGCTGTTCGAACACGAGGAGCCTCCAACAGCGGCCATATGTTTCAACGATGTGGTTGCGATCGGCCTTGCAGGCGGACTTTACGATCTCGGCATGAAAGTTGGCCTCGATTTTTCGATCATAGGCTTCGACAATGTGGCCGAGGCGGATATGGTAAGGCCGAAGCTGACTTCTATTTCAACGGGTCCCGTCGGGATCGGCGAGAATGCTGCACGGCTGCTGCTCGATCGTCTCGCCGACCCGGAGCGGGTGTATAAGAGGGTGGTGAGTAAAACCAGCCTTGTCGTCCGCCAGTCATGCGGGCCGGTAACTTTCCTGACCCGGTCATAGGAGGCTACCTTCGATATTGCCGATTGACGGGAGCCCTAAAACACTTTAGATCGATCTAAAAGCGGGAACCGTTGAGGAGAACGGCCTTCGTTCCTGGGATAAAGGGAGGGCTCCGTTGTACAACTTCAATTTCATGCCCGTGCTGGATTCGTTCGACAAGTTGCTGATCGGTGCTTGGCTGACAATCCAGCTTTCCTGCGCAGCAATGCTCATCGGGCTTGTTGTTTCGATCATCTGTGCCTGGGGAAAGACCTCTGCAGTTGCACCGCTGCGCTGGGTGATCGACGCCTATATCGAGATCATCCGCAATACGCCGTTTCTGGTGCAGATATTCTTCATCTTCTTTGGATTGCCGGCTCTCGGGCTGCGTATGTCTGCCAATGAGGCGGCGCTTGTGGCGCTTGTGGTTAATTTCGGGGCCTATGGTACCGAGATTATCCGCGCGGGGATCGAGTCGATCCAGAAGGGGCAGATGGAGGCGGGCACATCGCTTGGCCTCTCCAGGCTGCAAATATTCCGCTACATCATTCTCAAGCCAGCACTGCGTACCGTTTACCCGGCACTCACCAGCCAGTTTATCTACCTGATGCTGACCTCGAGCGTAGTATCGGCAATCTCTGCCGATGATCTTGCTGCTGCCGGAAACGATCTTCAGTCACAGACCTTTGCGAGCTTCGAAGTCTACATCATCATCACGGTCATGTACCTGGTCATGTCTACGGGCTTTTCCGCCATCTTTTCCGCAATCGAACGCCTGGCGTTCAAATATCCTTTGAGCCGATAGGAGGAATGGCATGATCAGACCTTTCGGCTGGAACGAGTTCTTCTTCATCGTCTTCGCAATCCAGTGGACAATTGCACTTTCTGCAATTGCTTTTGTCGGTGGCGGCATTGGCGGCCTCGCAATCGCGCTGATACGTGTCTCGAACCTGCGCATACCCCGATTGATCTCTGTCGGTTTCATCCGCGTGTTCCAGGGCACGCCGCTCCTTATGCAGCTCTTCCTTGTCTTCTTCGGGATGACCATTGTCGGCCTGCCGATCAATCCATGGATCGCCGCCGCGATTGCGCTCACGCTTCATGCCAGCGCCTTTCTGGGAGAAATCTGGCGCGGCTGCATAGAGGCGGTTCCCTCCGGCCAGCGTGAGGCTGCAACGGCACTTGGCCTGCGTTATGTCAGTCGCATGCGTTATATCATTCTGCCCCAGGCTTCCCGTATCGCGGTAGCGCCTACGGTCGGGTTCCTGGTGCAACTGATCAAAGGCACGTCTCTTGCGGCCATCATCGGCTTTACCGAACTGACGCGGGCCGGACAGATAATCAACAACGCAACATTCAGTCCGTTCCTGGTCTTTGGCGTGGTTGCGGTTCTCTATTTCATTCTCTGCTGGCCATTGTCGATCATGGCACGGCGCATGGAAAAACGCTTTTCGCGTGCAACCACACGTTGATCAGTATCAAGCCGGAGGAGAAACCGGCAT
Source organism: Phyllobacterium sp. K27 (assembly GCF_054796155.1). Classification (NCBI taxonomy): domain Bacteria; kingdom Pseudomonadati; phylum Pseudomonadota; class Alphaproteobacteria; order Hyphomicrobiales; family Phyllobacteriaceae; genus Phyllobacterium; species Phyllobacterium sp. K27. Next base: position 522,605 of record NZ_JBTWND010000004.1, read on the forward strand.
AACACAAAGGGTAGGAAAATGAATATTACAAGACGTGAAATTATGTTTCTGGCCGGCGCGAGCCTGATGGCAAGCGCTGTTTTTTCGACAGCTTCGGCGCAGACCGTCGAACAGATCAAGTCGCAGGGCGTGGTGAAGATCGGGATGCTGGTCGATTTTCCGCCTTTCGGCATCATGAATGAGAGCAATCAGCCCGACGGTTATGATGCCGATGTGGCCAAGCTGCTCGCAAAGGAACTGGGCGTGCCGGTCTCGATCGTTCCGGTGACGGGTCCAAACCGCATTCCTTACCTCTTGAGCGGCCAGGTTGATATCCTCGTCGCTTCGCTGGGCATTACGCCGGAGCGGGCGGAAAAGGTTGCATTCTCCGAACCCTATGCCGGCATCAAGATTTCCGTTTATGGCGCGCAGGACATAGATATGGCCGAGCCGGAAAAACTGTCCGGCAAAAAGATCGGCGTCGCACGCGCCAGCACCCAGGACGTCGCTGTTACGAAGATCGCCCCGAAGGATGCAACAATCCAGCGTTTCGACGATGATGCGAGCGCGGTCCAGGCATTGCTCTCCGGCCAGGTCGAAGGCATTGGTGTATCCAACGTCGTGATCACCCAGATAGAGCAGGCCGCCCCCGGTCGTTTCAGCGAAAAATTCCCGCTGCAGCAGCAGGTACAGGGCATAGCACTGAAGCCCGGCTCTACGGAACTTCTCGCCTTCGTCAACACGTTCCTCAAGAAGGTCAAGGCGGATGGCGAATTGGGCAAGATTCATGAGAAATGGCTGGGTTCACCCCTGCCGGATTTCGTCAGCACCCCGAAATAAGATCGGAGTTCCTCGCGATGAGCCGTGTCACCGATAGCAAAGCAACCAGTAAATCGCGCGGGACGTCCAGTATTGCCGTGTGCATGGAAGGCGTCAATAAATGGTATGGCGATTTCCAGGCGTTGAAAAGCATAGATCTTTCCGTATCGGAAGGGGAGCGCATTGTCATATGCGGTCCCTCCGGCTCAGGAAAATCGACGCTGATCCGCTGCATCAATCAGCTAGAGACCATCCAGAACGGCCGTATCATCGTCGATGGGCGCGATCTGACAGCTGGCGGCAAAAATGTTGACATTGTCCGCCAGGAAACAGGCATGGTGTTCCAGCAGTTCAACCTTTTCCCGCACATGACAGTGCTTGAAAACTGCATATTGGCGCCCATGAAGGTACGCGGCCTTTCGAAGGTAGAAGCTGAAGCGACGGCACGCAAGTTTCTTGATCGTGTGCGTATTCCCGAGCAGGCGGAAAAGTACCCGGCGCATCTGTCCGGCGGACAGCAGCAGCGCGTGGCGATTGCAAGGGCGCTCTGCATGAACCCGAAGATCATGCTTTTTGACGAGCCGACATCGGCGCTCGATCCGGAAATGGTCAAGGAAGTGCTCGACACGATGATCGATCTGGCCAAGGAAGGGATGACCATGCTTTGCGTTACCCATGAAATGGGTTTCGCCCGCAGCGTCGCTGACCGCGTCATCTTCATGGATCGCGGTGAAATCGTCGAAATGGCGACGCCGCAGGAATTCTTCGACAATCCCAAACATGAGCGCACGCGGACATTCCTCGGCCAGATTTCCTGATCCATCAACTGTCCTTTCAGCGCATATGGAGCCTCAAACGTGAAACCAGATATCCTGCTCGTCGAACCGATGATGCCGCTCATCGAAGCCAGACTTGATGACACATACACGGTTCATCGCCTTTACGATCCCACACAGAAACAGGCTATCGAGGCGGCTTCCGGTTCGATCCGTGCTGTGGTGACGGGCGGCGGAACCGGCCTTGCCAATGACCGGATCGAAAGCATGCCGGTACTGGGTGTCATCACGATTAATGGTGTAGGAACCGACAAGGTGGATCTGCCTTTTGCACGGTCTCGCAACATCCATGTGACGACGACACCGGGTGTTTTGACCGATGACGTGGCTGATATTGGCATCGCACTGATGCTTGGCGTCCTGCGCCGGGTCACAGAGGGCGACCGCATGGTGCGCAACGGCGGATGGGCGAGGGGCGAGGGATTCCCGCTTGCCACCAGTCCGAAAGGCAAGCGGCTCGGAATTCTTGGTCTCGGGCAAATCGGCCGTGCATTGGCAAAACGCGGCGAGGCATTCGGCATGGAGGTTCGTTATTACAACCGCTCGCCGGTAACGGATGTGAACTGGACTGCCTGCATCACGCCGGTGGACCTTGCCAGGGACAGCGATGTGCTGGCGGTCTGTATCGCTGCAAGCGGTGCCACTCAGAATATTGTTGATCAATCCGTACTGGATGCGTTGGGCAGAAGCGGCATTCTTGTCAATGTGGCGCGCGGTACAGTGGTCGACGAAGACGCGTTGATCGGATCTTTGAGCACTGGCGTGATCGCCGGTGCAGGCCTTGACGTCTTCGTCGGGGAGCCTCGCATCCGCCCCGAATTTGCGACACTGCCGAATACAGTTCTGATGCCCCATCAGGGCAGTGCTACCGTTGAAACACGTCTGGCGATGGGGGAATTGGTATTGACTAATCTTGCCGCCTATTTCGCTGGAGAGAAGCCGCCAACAACCGTCAATTAACTTCACTATCACTATCAGGAGGCATGCATTGATCATTCGGCAGGCTTTATTCGAAGGCAGTATCCAAAGTGGGCGGGAAGATGAGTTCAAGGCCTATGTGGCCGAGAAGCTGTTGCCGTTATGGCAGACATTTCCCGGCGTGCGCGACGTCACGGTGCTTCACGGCGTTGCCCGCGATGAGGGTGCGCCAAACTACGCCATGATATTGTCAATGAAGTTCGACAGTGAGGATGCGCTGGTAAAAGCGCTGGAATCCTCGGTGCGTTATGAAAGCCGCGACGTAACCAAGGGTCTCACAGCGATGTTTGAAGGGCGGATTCATCACCACGTTTTCGATATCTCCCACGGTTGAGACAGCACCGCTACATCTGGGAATGAAAACCACCCCGGTGGCGGGTATTGTTTTTCGCGATCTGGTTACCGTGAACTTGCCAGTCGTTTCCAGCGATCCGCGTCGCAATTGAACAAACCGGAACTCCTGAACAATTCCGCGGACGAGCCAAAAACCGTCCCGGCACGCCGATTATTTATGCCTTCGACAATCTGCTGCCCAACGGTTAACTGATCCGCAAACGCTTCGCGGCGCGCTGCCCAATTTAGGAGGCATGAGAAATAACTTCTCGATCCAGGCGGTTCTTCGCCATCTCCAAGACCGGTCGTCGGCAGGTAACGCCATGATAGCTGCTAAGTAAGCCTGCTTCGCCTGCCGCGGGCCATCGTCTCACAAAGGGCGAGCGACAGGGGACGCGGAGGACCAATCGACAACGACTGTTTGCCGCTGTAGGGAGGAGCAACAAGGCGAATGGTCTTTATGTCTGCTTCGCGGAAGCGCGGATACGACGAATTGCACTCGGTGTGATGGACTTGTACTGCCGCATAGCCGCGGTCATGTGACTGTGGCTTGAAAACCCAGCCAGCTTTGCAACTGCGGCCAGCGGCATGTCACTTGACATCATCATCTTTTCTGCAAATTCCAGACGAGTGACCAAAACATGTTGATGGGGTGCGTGACCGGCTGTCTGGCGGAATGCGCGTAAGAAGTGGCTTGGGGACAACCCCGCGATCAGAGCCAGCCTGTTTACCGAAAGCTGATCTGCCAGATTGGCTCGAATGTAGTCCTGGACGTCGCGCCACGCTTTGGCTGACATTCCGCCTTTTTGCGGCCGGGCTGATTGATCAGCGAGCGACGAATAATTGCGAAGTAGATATGTGGACAAAACAGTAATGAGAGAATCAAAATAAATATCATTGCTAGATATGCCGTACTGGAGTTCATCCTTGATCATGTTCGCCAGCATTAGCGCCTTCTCATCCACATGCCCATCTGACGGAAGTCGGAATTCGAAACTTTCGGTTTGAAATTCCAGTCCGGCCAATCTGCTCAATTTTTCAGGTTTAAGAGCCACCAGCAGATTTTCTTTCACCGTTATCCAGCGGGCGAAAATTTCGGCATCGGCAGGAATAATCTCCATCGTTCCAATTGGAGCGTTAAAAGCCATTTTTCGGTCCGAGTTCAAAGACATTACCCGGTCAAGCTGTGGCGTCAGCATTATCAAAACCATATGTGCCGGTGCCTTGAACTCTATCGAATTAGGCCCGGTATGTGTTTTCGTAACAGCTCCGCTTTCTGCTGCTACTTTGCGTCCCCATTCATCTGGAATACCGTCCAGCAGTTCACTTGCAAGATCCGGCATGTTCACTGCTTTCGGAGTTGTTGTTTACAAGCATAATTGATCTTTCCCTTGCCCAGTAAAAGTATGAATCGCCAAAAAATGCCTTTGATACCAAGACGTCACGAGGATGACATCATAATGCCTGGGCTATGACGCATTTCTGACAATTTAACCCAGGTATTTACCACAGGGCATCACAAATTATGTAGGAATATCATAAATATACTTGTTTTGTGATCTGAAAACTATCAGAAAGTGATCATTTATCACAATATAGCCATTATTTGACGACGCCGGACCCTATGAGGATGATACGCTGTCATTTTTATGCTCTCCTCCTTTCAAATTCGACTTAGGCCCGGCTACGAAAATTACCTATTGGGAATTTTCAAATGTTTGGAAGGAGAGGAATATGGTTAAACAACGGATTCTCGCTGTTGCGGCGACTGCCATCATGATCGCAGGGTGTCAATCAAGTTCGAATCCCAATGTACAAGCACGTAACGCGGAATTCGGCTGCATCGCGGGTACCGTCGGCGGGGCGATCGTAGGCGGTCTTGTTGGCAGTGCAATCGGTGGTGGCAGCGGCCGCGTGCTGGCCGAAGCTGTCGGTATCGGTGGCGGCGGCTACCTAGGCAATCGCCTAGCCTGCGGCTGAGACGTGAAGAAGGGAACAATACAATGAAATCGATAATTGCGACCACCGTTTCCCTGTTTTTGGCTTGGGCCGGAGCGGCTGCCGCCCAACAGGCCATGCATCAAGGTCACAAGGACCAACTTGACACCAATAACAATGGCACGGTCAGCCAGCAGGAATATCAGTCATTCATGACGAATGCTTTCAAAAATCTGGATGCTGATAAAAACGGTTCTCTCAGCCAGACCGAGACCGCTGATGTGCTGAATGCAAGCCAGTTTGCCGCGACCGACGAAAACAAGGATGGCCGGGTCAGCCGCAGTGAATTCATGAATCGGGTTATGCAAGACTTCGCCGCGGCTGACAAAAGCGGGGATGGTCACCTGCAGTAAAGTTCGGGCAGTTGTTCGCATACGACGAGGCGATCAAAGCATCGATGACAGGCCCACTACGAGAAGGGCGCCGCCAAATTCGATACGAAAGGCAAGTGCCAGGACTGCCGTGACACCGGCTACCGGTTGGACAATTCGATCAACAGCTTATGCAAGAAGGTGACAGCCTTGTCTAAATTGAGTGATACTGCCCGCAGACGTGCCAAGATTATTGTGGTTGGCATCGGTTGGCTGGCAGTTATGCTTCCATCTGCTTTGGGCGCAGGGAGCGTTTGCGAGGGTGTAAAGCTCGAGCTGACGAAAGCGCGCAAGCAAGCCTATGCCCCACTGGTCGCAGCGGCAGTCGATAACAAAGTCAAGCCAGCAAAGGTAGAGTTCAATGCCATCTTGGAGAGTGGCGATTGGAGCGCGGCCTATGTTTCCACACCCATCGCCGATGACGGCATGATGTTTTTCCAGAACGTAAACGGCCAGAAACAATTTCGCGACGTGTGGGGCGGATATGCAGATGAATCGGAAAAGCCGGACCTGATATCCTGGGCAAAGAAGCTCGGAGCGCCTGATAAATTGGCCCGGTGTTTCGCCCAAATTGTTACAGATTGAGTTTTTCCGCCCCACGGCAATTCGGCAGTCGGATATCGCATGGCAGTGGTAAATGATTAGGTCTGTGACGAGGAAAAATGCACAAGTATCCATACCAAGGCTCAATCGTACCTGCTGGCTACAAAGGCCGCCAAAGATATCTCCATGCGACAAGCGCCGCCTCTTCGACTGCTTGGTGGCGTGGCGCTTTAGCCATTGGAATGATCTTTGCGTCGAATCCTCGAGCTTTTGCCGGAAGCGAGGCGGACCCCATCAACATCCCGTTACATCATCTCAAAGATCAGGGACGGCTCGGAATTCTTATTGGCGCGAACGGTGGCTCTGCCAAGATGTACATGTTCGATACAGGTTCCGATCAGTTCAATGGCCAGTTCTATCCTAAAGATGCGCTCGAAAATGCCGGTCCCAAGGCGGTTTATGGATACGGAGATGGGACATATGGTTACCGACTGCAGCCTGTTTCGATCAAAAATTTGACTTACTACAACGCCGACGGAAAAACAGTTGCCTATAATGATCAAAGGAAACAGGTCGTCGCTCAGATTGAAGATCACGTTTTCACGGCCAACTATAAACCCCTGCCGGGTGAGAAGCTCAATCTCGACAAGAGCAACCCGATAGTTGCGAACGGATTGACCTATTACGCAGATCTGAACGCCCGATCAAAAATTGCAGAAGGCGTGTCGGCAGAAACCGATACAACGTTTGGCACATTTGGTGCCGGCGACTTCCTGATGACCGACAGCGCAAATTCCAGCGCAATCGGTGGGCTGACCAAAAGCGGATATATCGTCTCCGCCAATGCCAATCTCGATGGGGCAGTCACTCCCGGCTGTTCACCCTGCACGATTGTCAATCTCAACGAGAACCTCAGGGCACAATATGAAACCTATATACCGTGGGGAACACAGGACCGGACAGGGTTTCAGCCCACATTTCCAGGTTCCAACGCCAACGCCTCGACCCAGTTTGAGGGAAACTATACCTACACCTTCAAATTCAAGGTAAACGGCACGGTCAAGACGGTCACTATCGACGGGCCCGCCCTTTTCGATACGGGAACGTCGAACTCTGTTTACCTCAACCAGAAAGGTGTGCTCTCCAGGCTTCAGTCGGAGGGACTGGTCCTAAATGAAAATAGTGAAGTGAAACTCGATTCACTTTCCATCGCGCCGCCAGGGCAAGCCGATCAGGGTTTTACTTTTGAAAATGTCGACGTTTCGCGTTTGGCTGGGGAAACCGAGGGAAACGGGCTCATTCTTGGTCTACCGTTTTTTCAGCAGAATTCTGTCATCTACGACCTTGAAAACAAGATGACCGGGTATTCCCCTCTTTTTGTCAGCGCGGACAATTTTTCAACGGATGCGGGATCCGGTGACCAGCCTCATCTCGGCAGAATCACGGCTCAGATGGGCAATTCCGGTTTGTTCGGAATCGCAGGTGTGATTTCGGGAACCGGCAACCTTACACTTGACGCCAAAACATTCGTGCGCCTGACCAATGTAAACACGTTTACCGGCTCTACGATTGTCAGCAAAGACGCCAATCTTTCTCTGGCAGGACAGGGTAGCATTGAAAAGTCGACCAAAGTAGTTCTTGACGGCTCCCTTGATATTTCAGAGCGCGGGAACGCCAACAAAAATTGGGGAATTTCGGATTCCGTCAAGGATGCCCGAATTCGAAGTCTGAGCGGAGGCAGCTCCGGAGTCCTCACTTTGGGGAACCAGAACCTGATACTGACCGCTGCGAATGATGCCTTCGCCGGTAGTATTACCGATTTGGACGAAAAAAAGCATTACGGAGGCGGGGTTATTGTGGCTGGAGGAGTCCAGACGTTGAGCGGCAAGAACGATTATACTGGCATGACCGAAGTCAATAAGGGTGCGGGTCTTCTGCTCACCGACACCGGATCGTTAAGTCATGACGTGACGACTTCAGGGCTGTTCGGCAATGATGGTGTTATCGACGGAACGGCTTTCACCAAGGATAGCGGTGTCGTCACCGGCGCAGGAACATTTGGTGCCATAGCCATTGCAAATGGAGGCGCGATCGCGCCGGGAAGTACTACGGATTCTGCCAATCAGATCGTAGCGTTAACGGTCAAAGGGAATTTTACCCAAGAGGCGGGTTCGATCTATGGAGCAGGACTTGGAAAGTCCTCTGACCTCATCGACGTTAAAGGAAGTGCTTCAATCGACACCGGCGCTAAGGTTGAACTCGTGCGTGAGGGTGCGATTTCGATAGACACCCGTTACAACCTGCTGACGGCAGCGAGCGGTGTAAACGGCACATATGGCGGTTTGACTGGAGCTTTGGCAACGGATTCGCCTTTCGTTGACTTTGAGCTGATCTATGATGCGAACAATGTCTTTCTCGATACGGAACGGACGGCGACGACCTTTGCGGGAGTAGCCGAGAGTTTAAATCAACGGTCCACAGCCGCGGCAAGTGAGGCGCTGGGGACAGGTAATGTTATTCACGACAGCATTCTTTCCCTGACAAGACAGGAGTCCCTCAATGCCTTTGATCTGCTTTCGGGTGAGATCCATGCCTCTACAAAGTCAGCACTGATTGAGGAAAGCCGCTTTGAACGCGATGCTGTCAATGATCGCCTGCGTGCAGCCTTTGAGGGTGTAGGTACAACAGCAATGCCCGTCCTGGCCTATGGCGAAGGTGGGCCGGTGCTGGCACCTGCCACCACAGATCGTCTTGCCGCCTGGGGTACGGCCTTCGGTTCGTGGGGTTCGTTTGACGGCAATGGCAATGCTGCCACCCTCGATACTTCTACCGGCGGCTTTCTTACCGGATTTGACGGATTGGTAAACGAATCGATCCGGCTGGGTCTGATGGCCGGATACAGCCATTCTTCCTTTCACGCAGATGGTCGTTCCTCAGCCTCGAGCGACAATTACCATCTTGGCCTTTATGGCGGCACGCAGTGGGGCGCTGTCGGCTTCCGCTCCGGTCTGGCTTATTCCTGGCACGATATCGAGACATCTCGCTTGGTTGTTATCCCCGGTTTCGCCGACAGCCTGAGTGGCGACTACGACGCGGGCACCTTCCAGGCATTTGGTGAACTCGGTTACCGTATCGACACGACGGTTGCAGCCTTCGAGCCTTTTGCGAACCTTGCCTATGTCAATCTGAGAAGCGACGGATTTCGTGAAAGTGGGGGTGCGGCAGCACTTTCCGGTCACAGTGAAACGACTGAAACCACGTTCACTACACTTGGCCTGAGAGTTTCGAGCGACTTCACGCTCGGGACGATGAAGTCAGTAGCGCGCGGTACGCTCGGATGGCGTCATGCCTATGGCGATGTCACACCAAGAGCAACTCATTCCTTTGCCGCAGGTGAAGCGTTCACAGTTGCTGGGGTGCCGATCGCCGAGGACAGTGCAGTCATAGAAGCAGGGCTCGATTTGAACATGACAGAGTCAGCAACTGTGGGCGTCTCCTATCAGGGCCAATTTGGATCCGGCGTCCAACAGAACGGTTTTAACGCAAAGCTCAATATACGCTTCTGACAACCATTGGAGGATTTGAAGAATGAAACTTCGAATGTTGATTTTCGCCGCTGCTGGAGTTTTGGCAATGCCGGTTTTCTCCTTCGCGGCAGACAAGTGCGTCGATGCCGAGGACCAGGCTACATTGACCCAGTGTGCCGATGCTTCGTTCAAGAAGTCTGACAAAAAGCTCAACGACCTCTACAAGGAGATAGAGAACCGCTTGAAAGACGACGCGGATACCAAGAAGCTCCTTGTTCAGTCACAGCGCGACTGGGGTAAGTTCCGCGATGCCGAATGTGCTTTCCAGACCGCGGGAGCGGCCGGAGGCAGCATAATGCCGATGCTTGTCGTGATGTGCCGGGACGGTTTGACACAATCCCGCGTCAAAGATTTTGAAGGTTATCTGAAATGCGAGGAGGGGGATATGAGCTGCCCGGTTCCGGCCGACAACTGACTCCACGCCGCTGCGTTCATCTCAAAGGACCTATCAAGAGGGGGGATTTCTATGCGCCTGCTGCTCACCACCTGCTTCTGCCTGTTCGTCATGTCTTTGACAGCAGCTGCTGATGCGGAGCGTCGACGTGGCTGGTATTCCAGTCCGACCCCGGGGAACCTGATACTTACCGATAGAGAGGGGAACTGGTGGATACAGATGCAGGGAGGGCCAGACCCCAAAGGCATCGCAAATGCACCGGTCTTTGATGAGCGGGAATTCGTCGAGACTGGCGTCCCCGGTTCCGGTCATGGCTATGGATGCGCATGCATGACCGCGATGACCAATCCCAAGGAAAAAAGGATCACACGAGTGATCGTGGGCAACACGCTCCCGCTGGCGCGCTGCCACAACGACAAATACGACCAGAAACGAGCACGCCAGAAATTTGTGCTGGCGGCATTTACACAACGGACAATCAGAGACGCAGGAGAGAGGCAATGATTCGATATATCACCTTGGCAGCTATTGCTTTTTCGGGGCTTTCGGTAGTGTCGGAAGCACAAGCACAGTCGACCGTTGAGTGTCGTTCGAGAAATTATCAATATGACGAGTGCTTTGCCGGGCCACTCTCCAAACCGCAGTTGATTCACCAGATATCAAATGGTCCGTGCATTTTGAACCGCACATGGGGCTATAATCCCAAGAGCAAATATCTTTGGGTCGCCGAGGGATGTGCCGGCGTTTTTGCTGACGTTGGCGGTTATCATCATGGGCGTGGAGATAGCTTTGATCCCGGCGCGCGGTCGTACGATCACCGCGGACATGATACCGGAGGCGTTATTGCCGGTGCAGTCCTTGGAGCGCTTATCGAGGGCATGGCTGAGGGCAACAAACATAAGCGCCATCATTCCACAAGTAATTACCGTGATCGTGAGGGCTATAATGGCTGTCACGGAATAGGTTGCGCTGTCGATAATCCCGATCAAAATGTGGACGACAGACCCCAATTTGACAAGGAAGGCGAGCCGAACTTTGACACTCATGGCAACTACCAGGGCTGCCACGGTGCGGGGTGTCTTGTCGATGATCCGGAATGACAGCGGGTAGTCGAATAGACCCCAGGCCAAACGACTTTCTATCGAGGGAAAGAAACGCGATGAAAAGAATTTTTGTTTGTACGGCATTCTCGGCAATGTTTGCCCTTGCGGGGTGCGTGGGTAATGAGAAACCTTGGGTCAAGGATGACTCGGCACGTTCCGAGACCGATCAGGCACTTGCTGAATGCAAATACCAGGCCAAGGCCGCAACGATCGGAATTGGTCAAGGCCAACGATACAAATCGTTCAGCAGTGCAATCGCAGCCGGTATCGATGACGGAATAGAACAAGCCGTCGATCAGAAAGAGCTGATTGCAGATTGCATGAAGGCTAAAGGCTTCGATCAATAAGCGAACAGGTCCATGAACATATCTGAGCGGTGGCAGTGTGATAACTCGACCGAAAGTGCGTATGAAGAATAACCGGAAGCGGCTGCAAGAACAGGCGGGCCGCAAGGTTAAATTCGCCTTTGCGACCATGCTTTGCATTCGTTTCGTTTGTCTCTTACTTTCTCCTGTCGTTCGCCGGCTGTCGTCCCGGTCATTCAATGCTGCGGTCCTGTTGTTTGCGTGGCTCGTCACCTGCCCATTCACAACGATGACAGCCATCGCGCAAGCCCAACTCCCGGTGGCGCGTCTTGTTAACGTTGGCGTCTATGTCAGTCCGCCCTTCGTCATTACCGACAACAATACATATGATGGTATGGCAACCGATTTGTGGGAAGCGGTTGCAGGTGATCTAAATCTGGGAACCCGTTACGTGGCCTATCCCACGCTGCGCGAACTCGTAGATGCGACGCGCAATGGCGAGGTGGATGCGGCTGTTACGAACCTCACCATTACCAGCGCCCGTGCCGAACTTCTTGCCTTCACTCAGCCTTGGTATGACGCGGGATTGCGTCTCATGGTCCCGAGTGTGGGTTCGTCGGGATTTGATCGCGTTTTGTCAGGACTTTCGGACGCCGGTCATTTGCAAGCTTATGGGTGGCTTCTGGCTGTTATCGCTGCGGCAACAATAGGATTTACTCTTTTTGATCGGAAGTTCGATCCGGAATTTCCAAAGCGCTGGCATGAAGGTGCAGCCGAGAGTTTTCATCACGTCATATCGATTGCAACCAATGGGAAGACGACTGGTCGAAAAAATCTGTTTGGCTGGGTTGGCCGCATCTGGCAAGCTGTATGGATGCTGGTGGGCGTTGGTATCATTGCCTACGTGACTTCATCAGTCACCAGCGTGATGACGACGGTCGCCATACAAAGAGGGATACACTCTATAGCTGACCTGCCAGGAAAGACGGTGGGGGTGTTCCAGGGAAGCGCTTCTGAGGAATTTGTAACAGCAATAGGGATCGCATCCCGTTCTTACCAGGATATAGATGCAGCTGTATCGGCGATGAACGACGGAGATATCGACGCGATCATCGGCGATGCTCCTGTTCTGGAGTATTACGCCTATTCCAAACCATACGAAGATGTTGCCGTTACCGGCAAGATTTTCCACCCGGATAAATACGGCTTTGCATTCCCTGCCGACAGTGATCTGGCACAGCCAGTGATGTTGCAGCTGCTGAAGCGCATCGAAGACGGAACTGTCGAGAAGCTACGCGACCGATACTTTGGAAGCATCAATTGAACCAGCCAGTTCCGACCGGCTTGAAACGGAATATTTTATGATTCGTCTTGTTTTTCTTCTGCTTGGAGCAAAGGCACTTAAACCTATCTGGCGGTTATTGACAGCGGCAGGCATCGTCTGGATTCTCTTGGGCGTAGCCATCTTGTTTGACCTCAGCGATGGCGCTCTGTCAGTCGTGCTTGATACTCTTGCCATATTCCTGATCGTCGAGGGATTGGTGGAGATCGCGGCAGCTGTCTCGCTCGGTCTTCGCCAGCACTCGATCGATGCCCTGCGCGGCGCAAGTTTTCTTGTTGCTGCGTTTCTGGTGTTCAACGTTCCCTGGGATGACAATATCGGCGCGGCGATGGTGTTTGGCGCTGCGTTTCTGATTGACGGGCTCTCACGGATTGGCACCGCTTTCGTCGTCCGTAGCCCCCGTTGGCGCGTCGGAATTGTGGCCGGCCTGATTGAAGTCGGCCTGGCCACCGGGATTTTGATGTCATGGCCGGTGCCGCATCATCTTACAGTTCCGTTCTGTTTTGCGCTCTTGTTGCTGACTTCCGGCTATGGTCTGGTGCGGTTGGCTCTTCCCTTGCGGCAATTGCCGGAAGGTGGCTCCGTAACGTCGCTGCCACTTTACGCCACGCGCAATTGGCAAGGAGGAGTATCGCGTCCGGCTATTTCAGCAGGCGATGGGATGGAGGACCGGAATGACCAAGCTTTGAATGTCTATGTCTGGACCGCTGTCGGTTCCATTAAGGATCCGGAGCGCCGACTTCTAATCGACCGCTACATCGCAGCAGTGGACAAGAAAGGTGTCATTTCTACCGGTCATGCTGCGCTTGAACTGAAGCCCGATCTTTATGTCAGTCACTATCCGGCAAGCGACATTGATCACAGTCCGGATGATTTCCGTGCCCTTCTTTCAGCGGGACATGAGAACGATGTTCCGGGCAAGTTCAATACATCGCTGGTTCAGGAGGCAGCCGACTGGTGCTTCCCGGATCAGAAAGTGCCATTCCATAAATACAATGCCAAGGCGCTGCGTGCTTTTTGGGCGGCATATTCCCGGGACAATACCTATAATCTGACAGCGCGCAATTGCTCGACGAGTGTCATTCAAGCCCTGGATGCGGCCGTCGAGGGTGCTTCTTACACGGGCCATATTTGGCGGGACTTATGGAAACTAATAAGCAATCCGCAGTTTTGGCTGCTCCGGCTTGTCCGCGGCCGTGCCGAGGCAATGACGTGGACACCAGGATTGGTGCTCGACTATGCGCGATTGTTGCGCAGTACAGTTGAGCGCAGCGATCGACGCTGGCGAAGCAGACTTTCCGATGCCATTCATGCCAGCCGGGACCTGGCCCACGTGGCAGAAAGCGATGAGAGCAGGGCCGCAGCGAAATGAGTGGATATATACGCACCACCGCTGTTGTCGTTCTCACAGCAGCGATTTTCGGCCTGACATATGGCCTCAGCGCACCCTTGATTGCACTGGAACTGGCGGAGGCCGGCTACTCTGAAGGTTTTATCGGAGCCAATGGTGCCATGTACGCTATTGGCGTTCTTCTGGCAGCGCCGTATCTTCCGGGTCTTGCACAAAGATTGGGATTTTCGGCTCTGGCGAAGAGTGCGCTGCTGGCATCGAGTGGCTTGCTTGTCTTGTTCCCTCTAGCACCGTTTTTGTGGATCTGGTTTCCATTGCGTGCAGCGCTCGGAGCAGCATCTGAAACGTTGTTTGTTGTCTCGGAAACATGGTTGAACCAGCTTGTCGCGCAGAAAAACCGCGGCACAATGATGGCCATCTACGTCACGGCTCTTTCATGCGGAACTGCTTTGGGACCCGCTATCTTGACCGTGGTCGGTCGGCAAGAGTCTCTCGCATTCTTTATCGGCGCTGCGATCGCGCTTTTGGCCTGCATCATTCTCTTTGTAGGCAAGCCAAAGGCAACATCTCCCGTCAGGGAGGAAATGGGTAATCCGTTCCGGTATCTGAAGGTTGTACCTGTAGCAGTTGCTTCCTCGGCACTCAACGCAGCGCTGGAAGCAGCGGGTCTCACTTTGCTGCCGCTTTATGCAATGCGCCTTGGCTGGACTGAGGACTCGGCAACATTACTTCTGACCGTCCTGTTGATAGGAGCGATCACTTTGCAATTGCCGATTGGATGGCTTGCTGACCGGCTGCCTCGCCAGCGTGTGCTGATCGTGTTGTCCATCATATCCGCCGTCGGTGCTCTTGTGTGGCCGATTGCATTTTCCAACCCCTGGCTGGCTTACCCGCTGCTCTTTTTGTGGGGTGGGGCATTCGTTGGGATATATACGACAACCATTGCAATGCTTGGGGACTCCTACAAAGACAACGAGCTTCTCGGCATCTACGCTTTGCTGTCGATCTTTTGGGGCGTCGGTGCGCTTTTGGGGCCATTGATCGGTGGTCTGACAATGGAGCTTTCCCCGCACGGTCTTCCGATATTCGCAGCTGCCATTTGCGCGGGATTTGCAGTGTTTTCGGGTTCGCGCAAAAAAAGAGGGACAAGCAAAGGTCTGATCCAGACACGGCCGGACATTTAACTGCAAACAGGAACGAATAAATGGAAACTCCCGTCCCGCATTCTGAGGATTTTGCTCACGTTCGCATCATCATGGGAATGGTGCTTGGTCTCAGTCTGGCGCGTCTCGTCAATGGCTTGACGCGTTTTGTCCAGCATCCGGGAAGCCTCGCAATATATTCGGTGCACATTGGTTGGGTGATATTCCTGTTGATCTCAATCATGCATTTCTGGTGGTACGAATTTCATCTGTCTTTTGTGCGTGCTTGGACCTTCCCGATATATTTTTTCCTGATTGCCTATGCGATGATTTTCGCAGCCCTTACCGCACTGCTGTTTCCGGACCAGATGATGGACTACAAGGGGTTCGAAGACTACTTCGAGTCACGAAAACGCTGGTTTTTCGGCCTTCTCTCCATCACGTTCTTGGTCGACGTTGTAGATACGTTAGTAAAAGGCGGAGATTATTATCAATCGCTGGGAATGGAATATCCAGTGCGGCAAGCGATATTTTTCATTCTGTCCATCGTCGCGATGTTTCTTAAGCGCAGGAGTTATCAACTCGCACTCGTTGGATTTGCCATTGTTTATCAGGTGAGTTGGATTTTGCGCACGTATGATCTGTTGCAGTAAGATTAGTGCAGCAAGATCGCCGAACGGTCAAGGTAACGACCTTTGAACATCGAAAATTCCCGGCTCAATAAAGCCAGTTATCCCATAAGCGTCATTGACGAAATGGTTGTCACGGAACCCAAAACCGCGATCACGCCGTCCTCACATTTCATTGTTCGTCTGTGAGAAGGCGTATTTGTTTTTTATAACAAAGGCTTGTCGCATTCTCGTCGATTGTCAACAAACGGCGAACAGTTCGTTGCTATTTCGTGAGGGCTGGGCGACCGCTAGGGAAATACTGCACGCAGTGTGCTATGAAATCAATTTAAGGATAAGCGATGTTTTCCATTAAGTCCGCCCTCTTTGTCGGTGCTCTCGCACTTGCGTCCTCTGCTGCATATGCGCAAACGATCGATGTTCCTGCCGGCACCTACCAGGCGGATGTGACCCACACCAACGTTCTGTGGAGCGTCGTACATTTCGGCCTTTCCAACTATATCGGCCGCTTCGATAAGATTTCCGCGACGCTTGAACTCGACCCTGCAGACGTAACGAAGTCGAAACTGATGGCGACGATCGATCCGGCTTCGGTCAGCACCAACTATCCTGCTGGTGATAAGGACTTCAATGCAGAGATTGCCAGTGAAATGTTCTTCGATGCGGCCAAGTTCAGCGAGATCACCTTCGTTTCAACCGCTATCGACGTCAAGGACGGCAAGACCGGAACCGTCACCGGCGATCTGACGTTCCACGGCGTCACCAAACCCGTCACGCTTGACGTCACCCTGAATGCAGCGCTCAACCCGCACCCGATGTCCAAAAAGCCGACTGTCGGCTTTTCAGCAACCGGCGTGATCAAGCGTTCCGATTTCGGCGTCGCAGCGCTGGTGGGCCCTGTCAGCGACGACGTCAAGCTGACGATCGAAACCGAGTTCGTCGGTCAGTAGTAAAGCTCGTTGCCGATGCAGCCCGACGCCCGTCGGGTTGCACGCTCTTTGCGATGACTGGAAGTCACCTATGTCAGATACACATTCGGTCCGGGCCTACAGTATGGGTGCAATCATCCTGCATTGGCTCATCGCCGCGCTCATCCTGACCCAGCTTGCAATGGGTTTTTTGATGAGCCGCGTGGAGAGCGTTCCCGATACGCTGCGGTTTGCGATGTTCCAGTGGCACAAGACGTTCGGCATCGCAGTCCTGACCTTGACGATCGCCCGCATCGCTTGGCGCCTTTTCCACACGCCGCCAGCGCATGCGCCGATGAGCCGAGCGGAACATACCGTGGCCAGCATCGTCCATGTTCTGTTCTATGCGCTGATGTTGGTGGTACCTTTGACCGGTTGGCTGCTAGTGTCGGCGTCCTCCACGGGGATTCCCACCCTTCTGTTTCTCTCCAACGACCTGGTCTGGCCGCATCTGTTCGTTCCGGCCGGGATGCGCGCATCTGTTGAAGCAGTATCCGAGAATGCACACGTCATCCTTGCCTATGGTTTCGGGCTGCTTCTGGTTTTGCATGTGGCCGGGGCGCTGAAGCATTCGGTGATCGACCGGATGCCGTCCTTTTCGCGGATTATCCCGGTCAGCTGGCTCCGCCGGATGCCGTCCTCTGCTATTGGCGTGGTGGTCTCCGTCATGCTGGCACTGTGTTTTATCGGCGGAGGACTGGTGATCTCAAGATCGGGCGCCCCGGCATCTGTCAATGCCGCTGACCTTGGATCGACTAAAGCGGCGGCGTCCAGCTGGGTGATCGATAAAGCGAAGTCGGCACTCACCTATACGATCAATTTCTCCGGAGCGCCGACAGCCGGCACGATCGGAAAATGGGACGCGTCCATCGATTTCAATCCGGATAATCTTGGTGCCGCCAGGGCGCGGATCACCATCGACGCCGCATCCATCGACTTTGATAATCCGTTCGTCAAGCCCAATATCGGCGGTGACGATGGCTTGCAGACACTTACCCACCCACTGGTGGAAGTGGTTCTCGACCGTTTCGAAGCGACGGGCAACACCTATGTCGGTAAGGGCAACGTGTTGGTCCGCAGTGCGACGGTGCCGGTGTCGGTTCCGTTCTCGATGCGGCGCGACGGGACTGGACGCGCAATCGTTGCCGGCACGGCGGAACTCGATCGTCTGGCGCTGGGGCTCGGCCAGCAGAATGACGGAAAGGGCGAATGGCTGGACAAGATCATCCATGTCGCCTTCAAGCTGGAGGCGACACAGATCGGGCCGATGAACTGAGCCGAACGGTAGTGGGCACCTTGCCCTTGTTTTATGCGCATAGAGACGGCTTGCAAGGTGGGAGGTTCCTCCCAGAACAGCATAAACGTATACAAATCGGTCAGCCATTGATGGTTCCCCCAGTGCTTCCCAGTTCCGGTGTTCGTCGTGCGGGTGCTTGGCAATCGGATACGTTCGGGGAGGTTGCACTCCTCAAAGGAGAGTCTGATAGCGTCGGTGGACGGATCGGCGAGCCCCGACAAGACAAGGACAAACAACACAGCCGCGAAAACCCCGATCTATGATGGCTCAAACTACCTTTATCGTTCCAGGCCAGTTCCTTGCAGCCGTATGTCGGCTTTTTAATCCCCGCTGCAAGGCCTCAGAATAATTGGATCTACTGCCTGTGAGCCGAGCTCCTGGCATCCATCCACATGGCAAAGCCGCCAGCCGGAACCGGTCTTCCCCGAAGCAGCAAGACGAATATCTGGCAGAGCAGATATCTCAGGAGCCCACACCCACCAACCGTTTTTCAGGGTAGCGTTTTCTCCAGGCTCCATACCGGCACCGCTACCCTTCACCTGCGCAAGCTCAAGTACGAGCCCTGCAGGGCGGATTTGCCAATTCTCTTTCCATTCGATTTTTTCGACCGAGTGTGTCCATGACAGCGTGAAGACGGAAATAGCCAAAGCGACCGTCTTGCCCCCTGCAAGGATACACAGACTCATGCCTTTCCACGCTCCACCGTCGTCAGACGGCGTGACTTGAACCACATGATCCCGGCAAAAAGAGCGGTTGCCGCAAAGCCCAACTCGTCGGTAATTGGCAAAGCTGTGACCAGCAACAAAGAACAGCCGATTGCCAGCAACCTTTCCCAAATTGCAAGGCGTCGGCCAAGATATCCGATAACTGCTGCACCCCAAAGCAAAATGGCGATCACAGTTTTCAAGACAATGTATGAGACGGCCAACGGAAAGCCGATCTCCGCTGATAGAGCTCCTCCGGGCTGCATCATCAATGCAGGCGAATAGACAGCCATAAATGGTATGACAAACCCGGCGGCCGCAACTTTGATCGCATCAAGCGAGATGCGGAACCCGCTTTCGCGTGCGATAGGAGAGGCAGCGAAGCATGCAAGAGCTACCGGTGGCGTCAGGTCCGCCATGATACCAAAATAAAAGACAAACATATGGCTGACAATCAGTGGTACGCCAAGTTCAAGCAAAGCCGGGCCTGCAATCGACGAGGTAATGATGTAGTTGGGGATGGTGGGGATGCCCATGCCGAGGAATATGCAAGTGATCATTGTGAGCACCAGCGACAAGAAAAGGCTATGTTCACCGACCGAAACAACAAATTGCCCAAACGTGTTGGCTGCACCCGTCAGTGTCATGGTGCCGACGATAATTCCGACAACTGCACAGGCAATACCGACAGGAAGCGCGGTCTTGGCGCCAAGCGCCAGACAGTCGAGGCAGAGCCGCAACGTTGCCCGCCCACCTGCCGAGAAAGCATTCCAAGCCAGCAGTGCCAATATTGCGATCAGGATAATCTGGAGACCGTAACCGAAGAAGGCGGCGCAGACAAAACCCAGGCCGATCCAGAAAATTGCTCGCAAGATCGCCGAGGGTAGCCCAAGCGCGATCGATCCGCCAAGAATGAGAACAACGGTTAACGCCAATCCCACGGAGCCCGCAAAAAGTGGCGTGTAGCCCGAAAACAGCAAATAGATCAGTACGGCAAGAGGCAGAATCAGGAACCATTGGTTACGCAGAGCCTGCAAAGCAGATGGGAGCTCTTCTTTAGGTAGTCCGAGCAGACTATATTTACCCGCCTCAAGGTGCACCATCCAGAACGCAGAGAGAAAATAGAGCGCGGCCGGGATGAGGGCAGCTTTGACAACTTCTGAATATTCGACGCCTAGCGTCTCCGCCATAATAAATGCAACGGCGCCCATTACTGGGGGCATAATCTGACCGCCCATCGAAGCCGTGGCCTCGACACCGCCAGCAAACGCGCGGCGATAACCGAAACGGATCATCAACGGAATTGTGAACTGTCCGGTTGTTACGACATTGGCGACACCGGAACCGGAAATTGTCCCCATCAAGCCCGACGAGATGACCGAGACCTTGGCTGCACCGCCTTGCCGGTGGCCGACCATCCCGAGTGAAACGTCGGTAAAAAGTTTGATCATTCCGGCCTTTTCGAGAAAAGAGCCGAACAGAATGAAGAGAAAAATATAAGATGACGACACATAAGTCGGCACGCCATAGATGCCCTCCGTGCCATAAGCCATATGTTCAACAACCTGAGAAAAATCGTATCCGCGGTGGTCAAGTGGCGAGGGCAGATACTCGCCGAACAGGCAGTAACCGAGAAAAGCACCGCAGATAATAGGCAAGGCTGGCCCCATTATGATCCACGCGCCTATGAAGACAACCGCAAGCGATAATACGCCCACAAAAATGTCGATGGGAAGTGGATCGCCCGCCCGGACCAGCAGATCACTATACTCGACCCACTGATAAAGGGCGACGGCGATGGCAACGGCAGCCATTGCCCATGCGATGATACGTACCGGTAAGCTATGTCCGCGAGCAGCGGTGATGAGCGGAAAGCCGAGGAGCAGCAGGAAGCCGACATGAACAGCCCGAACCACTTGGCTCGGCAGGTCGATAATGTGAGCTGCCGTAGCGATCTGGAACGCAGAAAAGAGAACGGCGATCCAGAACAATATAAGCCCTTCATATGTTTTGGGAAAATCAACCTCGTGCGGAGTATTGCTATCGTTTCCGGGTACGGAAGAACTGGTAGTTTTGCCCATGACTGTTGCCTGCATATTATCCTCCCGCACACTATCGTATGACCGGGGATCGCTCTCTTGAACGGTTCCCCGGCTTGCTCAGAATTCAGAGCATTCCTTTTTCTTTGTAATAACGCTCGGCTCCAGGGTGTAGCGGGATCGGCATACCCTTCAACGCATCCTCCAGTTTGATGGCAGATGCAGCTTTGTGTGCCGCCGTCATAGCGGGCAGGTTTTCAAACATCAGTTTGGTCATTTGGTATGCCGTTTCGTCCGAAACGCCTTCATGGGTCACCAAGAAGTTAACAACAGCGACGGTTGGCATATCGGCTTCCTGACCTTGATAGGTTCCGGCCGGAATGGTTGCCGCAATGTACGGTGCACCGAGTTTTTCGGCAATTTCCTTGTCAACCGAAACAACATTGATATTCACTGAAGTTGCCAGGTCTTTCAAAGAAGCAACACCGAGACCTGCAGATTGGAGTGTCGCGTCGAGTTGCCGGTTCTTGATCAGTTCCACCGATTCAGCAAACGGCAGATACTCGGTCTTGCCAAGGTCTTCATAAGACATGCCTGCTGCTGTAAAAATTGCCCTTGCATTGAGTTCAGTGCCGGATTTCGCTGCACCAACCGACAGGCTTTTGCCCTTGAAGTCAGCAAGCGTCTTGATGCCCGATTCTTTCGACGAGACAATCTGAATGTAGTTCGGATAAATCGCGGCGATGCCACGCAGTTTATCAAGCGGCGTCTTGAAGCCGGCTTCGGCATTGCCTTCCGCTGCCATTTTGACACTGTCGCCAAGCGAGAATGCAATTTCACCTTTGCCTGCCTGGAGCAGGTTCAGGTTTTCTACCGAAGCCTTGGTTGCCTGAACCTGTACGCGCGCATCCTTAATTCCATCGCCGTAAATTTTCGAAAGCGCGACACCAAGCGGGTAGTAGACTCCTGATGTGCCGCCGGCCAGAACGTTGATGAATTCGTCAGCTTTGGCACTGACAGATGCGAACCCTAATGCCGCGGCCATAGCGCCTGCAAGTAGCACCGCTGATTTCCCGCGTGATTTTATGAACTCCATGACTATCCTCCCTGATCGGTCGTTTGAGGGCCGCATCATGGCGACGCAGGTCGGGAGCGTCAATTGTAAGTCACTGTTTTTTTGCCTGAAAAGCTGCCCGAATATACTTGTGCGGGCGCTGTTGTGAAAAGTCATACACTGGACGATCTGATCAGGGGCTGATTTGACAGAGCTTAGAGGAATGATTTCACCTACCTCAGCATCGTCACAGCAGCGTGTACTTATTGGTCCACCATCTCCTTTACCTCGGGGTTGGTGGGAAGCATTGTCCAAGCCGCAGCTGCGGCAATCGTGACGAAAGCGATGATCGTGCCAGCCCAAACTCCACAGAGCGCCTGGCCGATGAGAAAGCCCGCAAGTACGGGGTTGACGATGCGCTCATGACAATGAACCGAGGGTCGGTAGGTGCCTCCTACGGCCCCGTTTCATGAACGCATAAGCCCACCATGCACCGCGGAGATCCGGCCGCGGGCACATCGATGCCGCCCTCATCCACTACGAGAAGACGAAGCTGGAAGACCTCAGCGATCCGCCTTGTAGTTCAATCGAACAACAAAGATGTCTTGCACGTTCCTACATACCTACCGGTCTTCGAACCCCGTAACAGTCCTCAGGCGACATCATTACCGTGCGCAATTCGCCTGACTTGGCCAGCGGCTGCGTCGAGAATGCCTCGCGACAGGTTCTCGTCTTCCATAATCCGCGAGAGCGTGACGGCACCCACCATAAGGGAGAGTACCGCCATCGCCTTGCCGCTGGGATGGGAGCTTTTGGCGTCGTCCATCAGTTCATCCAGGATCTCAAAGTGAGCTCGTATTCCATCCTCAAATGGACGCCTGACCTCTTCACTTTGCCGCGCCGCGTCCGATCCCAGCGCTACAATAGGGCAGCCATCTGCCTTTTCTCCACGATGTCCCGGTGAGAGATAGAATTCCATGACTGCCTCGAGGGGATTGGAGCTTGTTGCTGCAGCTGCCGACCACAGGCGTGTGGCGCTTTCCATGGCGCGCCTTGATGCCAGGGCAGCAAGATCGTCCTTGGACGAGAATTGCTTATAGAACCCGCCTTGCGTAAGGCCAGCCCCCTTCATCAGATCCTTCAGGCCAATCCCATCAAAGCCATGCTCTCGAAACAGACGGCTTGCGACATTGATCACCGTCTCGCGATTTTGTTCGGCTTGCGCGCGGCTCACTCTCATTTTGGCCTCCGATTAGATTTCATTTGACATCTATATAGCAAATAGAGTTAGATCGCAATCTAATTTATTCCGACCTTTGGTCAAGAAGAGAAGTTAAAATGAAACGCAAACATGTCCTGACTTTTGTGGGTCTCCTGGGAGTGGCCGCTGCTGGCGGTTTTTTCCTGGTTTCAGAATCGACCGAACGGAAAGCCGAGGCCGCGGATCCGAGGACAGTTGCACCACTGGTAAGGGTGGCAGAGGCGGGGAAGACCGGAACGGCGGAGCGGTCGTTTACCGGCACCGTCGCGTCGCGGGTGCAGAGCAATCTCGGTTTCCGGGTTCCGGGCAAGATCGTCCAGCGGATGGTCGATGTGGGTCAGCAGGTGAGACAAGGCCAGGCCCTGATGCGCATCGATGAAACAGATCTCCAACTCGCTCTGACGGCAAAACGAAATACGGTCATCGCAGCGCGTGCCGTCTTCATCCAGGTGCAAGCAGATGAGAAACGCTATGCGGCGCTGGTAAAAAGTGGATTGGCTGCCACTCCACAGCGTTACGAGCAAGCAAAAGCCGCCCTTGATACGGCCTCGGCCCAGCTTGCCGCAGCTGAAGCTGACGCCAAGGTCGCAGAAAATGCAGCCACCTATAGCATTCTCCTTGCTGACTCGGATGGAACTGTCGTCGATACGCTTGGAGACCCCGGACAGGTCGTGGCAGCCGGCCAGACGGTCGTTCAACTCGCGCAGGCTGGCCCTCGTGAAGCCGTTGTCTGGCTACCTGAGACTTTGCGGCCCGATATAGGATCCGAAGCTGAGGCCAATGTCTATGGCGGCGGCGATCTCAGCGGAAAAGCGCGCTTGCGACAGATTTCCGATGCCGCCGATCCGCAAACCCGTACTTACGAGGCGCGTTACGTCCTCGATGGCGCGGCCGCCTCGGCTCCGCTCGGTTCGACGGTGACGATTAACATTCTGGAGACACACAGGCAGTCAGAGGTCGTTGTTCCGGTAGGTTCCATCTTGGACGACGGTAGCCGGACAGGTGTGTGGGTCATCAATGGCGCCACGTCGACGGTAAAGTTTACTCCTGTCGAGATCAAACGGATCGGTGAGGAGACGGCATTTATCACCGGTATTGGCATTGGTGAGAAGGTTGTCGCTCTGGGCGCGCATCTTCTGGAAAATGGCGCAGCCGTCAGAATTGCCTCGCAGCAAGAGGTGACAAAATAATGAGCTTCAATCTCTCGGCTCTCGCCGTTCGCGAACGCGCAGTAACCCTGTTCTTTATCGTTCTTCTGGCTGCTGCAGGAGCATACGCCTTTGTCAACCTGGGACGCGCCGAGGATCCTTCCTTCACCATCAAGACCCTGACGGTCACGTCTGTCTGGCCGGGCGCCACTGCACGTGAAATGCAGGATCTTGTCGCTGAACCACTTGAGAAGCGCATCCAGGAACTGACCTGGTATGACCGTGTCGAGACGACCACACGGCCCGGCTACGCCTTTCTCACCGTGACTTTGAAGGATAGCATGCCGCCGGCCGCCGTCGCAGAAGAGTTCTATCAGACTCGCAAGAAGCTCAGCGACGAAGCCCGCAATCTACCGCCCAGCGTGATTGGCCCCTTTGTCAACGACGAATATTCCGATGTGAGCTTCGGCCTTTACGCACTGAAGGCGAAGGGGATGCCGATGCGTGACCTCGTGCGGCAGGCGGAAGTCATCCGTCAGGACCTCCTGCATGTTCCGGGCGTCAAGAAAATCAACATCATCGGGGAGCGTCCCGAACAGATCTTCGTCGAGTTTTCCTATGTCAAGCTCGCAACACTTGGAATATCCGCAACCGATATCGCCGCCGCTTTGCAAAGACAAAACACAGTCACGCCAGCTGGCTCCATCGACACGCGTGGGCCACAGGTCTTCATCCGCTTCGACGGAGCCTATAACAGCGTGCAGGCGATCGCTGATACGCCGATCGTGGCGGCTGGACGGACGCTAAGGCTCTCCGATCTAGCCGATGTGCGGCGCGGTTATGAGGATCCGGCGACCTACATCATCCGCCATGAGGGCGAGCCGACAATCATGTTGGGCGCCGTGATGCAACAGGGCTGGAATGGTCTTGATCTCGGCAAGGCGCTTGAAGAACGATCCGCCGCGATCGCGCAGACTCTGCCGCTGGGTATGACCCTTACCAAAGTCAGCGATCAGGCCGTCAACATCGAAGAGGCGGTGGGCGAATTCATGCTCAAGTTCGCAATGGCGCTTGGCGTCGTGCTGTTCGTGAGCTTGGTTGCCCTCGGCTGGCGCGTCGGCATCGTTGTCGCGCTTGCCGTGCCGCTCACGCTTGCCGTCGTCTTCCTCATCATGTTGGAAACCGGTCGGTTCTTCGATCGTATCACCCTGGGCGCGTTGATCCTTGCGCTTGGCCTTCTCGTGGACGACGCCATCATTGCCATTGAAGTGATGGTGGTGAAGATGGAGGAGGGCATGGATCGCATCAATGCGGCCGCTTATGCTTGGAGCCATACGGCTGCGCCAATGCTGTCCGGCACTCTTGTCACAATCATTGGGCTGATGCCCGTGGGCTTTGCAAGATCGACTGCAGGTGAATATGCCGGCAATATTTTCTGGGTCGTGGGCTTCGCGCTGATCGTTTCGTGGTTTGTTGCAGTCATCTTCACGCCCTATCTCGGCGTCAAGATGCTGCCTGATATCAAACCGGTCGAGGGTGGACATCACGCCATCTATGACACGCCGAACTATCGTCGCCTGCGCTCCCTCATCGAGTTCGCGGTTCGCCATAAATTCATGGTATGCGCCGTGGTCGGTATCACCATGGCTGTCTCGGTCGTCGGGATGGGAGGCGTGAAACAACAGTTCTTCCCGACATCGGATCGGCCTGAAGTGCTGGTCGAAGTTCGCATGCCGGAGGGCACAAGCATCGAAACCACGACAGCCGCAGTGGAGAAAGTCGAGGGCTGGCTGCAAACTCAGCCGGAAGCAAAAATTGTCACCAGCTACGTAGGGCAGGGCGCGCCCCGGTTCTTCTTTGCCATGGCACCTGAATTGCCCGACCCTGCCTTCGCCAAGGTTGTTGTGCTCACCCCCGATGCCCATGCGCGTGAGGATTTGAAGCATCGCCTGCGCACCGCCATTTCCGAGGGTCTCGTCCCTGAGGCATCTGTGCGTGTAACGCAGCTTGTCTTCGGGCCCTATACACCGTTTCCGGTCGAGTTTCGCATCATGGGACCGGATCCGGATGAACTTTACAAGATTTCCGAGCAGGCTCTTGCAATCATGAAAAGTGTTCCAGATGTCCGACAGGCCAACCGGGACTGGGGCAACCGGACGCCGGTGCTGCGGTTCGTTCCCGACCAGGAGCGGCTCAACCTGATCGGTCTCTCACCCTCCGAGGCAGCCCAGCAGATGCAGTTGCTGCTCAGCGGCATCCCTGTCACACAGGTGCGCGACAACATCCGCAACGTGCCGGTCGTTGCCCGAAGTGCTGGTGACAACCGGCTTGATCCTTCAAGGCTGGGCGATTTCTCGCTCATGAGCAGGGATGGCCGTCAGATCCCCCTTGACCAGATCGGCCATTCCGAGATCCGGTTTGAGGAACCGATCCTCAAACGCCGCGATCGAACGCCGGTGATCACGATAAGATCCGATATCAATGAAGCCACGCAACCTCCGGAGGTCTCACAGCAGGTCATGAGGGCACTCCAACCGCTCATTGAATCGCTTCCCGTCGGATACCGTATCGAAATGGGTGGCAACATGGAGGAATCCCTCAAAGCCAATGTCGCACTCGTCAAGATCTTTCCGGTTATGATTGCAGCCATGTTGATCGTCATCATTCTCCAGGTTCGCAGCTTGTCGACGATGACGATGGTCATGTTGACGGCGCCACTCGGACTTGCCGGGGTGGTCCCGACGTTGCTTCTCTTCAATCAGCCTTTCGGCTTCAACGCCATTCTCGGCTTGATTGGATTGGCAGGTATCCTTATGCGCAACACGCTGATCCTGACAGAACAAATCAAGGAAAACCAGGCGGCCGGTCTTGATGACTATCACGCCGTTATTGAAGCGACGGTGCAGCGGACACGCCCAGTCATCCACAGCACTGGCTGCCATTCTCGCCTTCATACCCTTAACTCATTCGGTGTTCTGGGGATCGATGGCCTATACATTGATTGGCGGAACGGCTGCGGGCACCGTCATGATCCTGCTCTTCCTTCCGGCACTATACGCTGTGTGGTTCCGGATCAAGCCGACGAAAGATGACCACCACGGAGAGGAGATTGAAGTTCTGGCTCCACAGAGTGCGATGGCGGCTGAGTAGGAGCGCATGTGCAAGACTTGCATCGGTTGGTTAGAGACGTCGGAGTGGGAACCTCAAGAGTCGAGCGATCTCCAACACAATCGACTTCGACCGCGGTGCTAGCCCTCGCATCGCGCCATGCCCGCTGCGCCAAAGTTCAGTTAACGTGATAACACCGCGTCCAGCAATCGTCATAACTTACCTGTAATGAACTTTTTGCCCGCCCAAGTACCGATGAGAAGCGTCATAAACCTCTCAGCGGCTGGCGACAGCGTTCCGCCTCGTCGACGAACGATTCCTATTGTTCGGGATATTTCCGGATTGCGGATTGGTCTTGTAACCAAGAAGGGATGTTCTTCCTGAGGTGTCGCCAATTTTGGCAATACGGAAATCCCAAGCCCAGCTTCGACCAACCCGAGTGATGTCGACAAGTGCGTCACCTCATAGGACCAGCGAAGTTTAAGATTGGATTTGGCAAGGGCCGCATCGAGCAACGTTCGATTGCCGCTGGACCTGTGAACTGTAATTAACTGGTATGGTGTCAGGTCATCCCACTCCAATTCGGCCTTTGCCGCTAAAGGATGATCGTTGCGTGCAGCGAGCACGAATGGGTCTTCGATCAGGCGCTCAAAGATTAGATCGGGATCGGACAACCCCATAATATTTATTCCAAACTCAACTTCTCCCCGCGCGACGGCCTGCAGTCCATCGGTGGCGGTCAGGTCGAGGATTCGAAAACGAATATGCGGATATTCAGAATTGAATTGCTTGATTACGGTAGGAAGAAAATAAAAAGCGGCTGTCGGCAAACATGCAATCGTAACCAATCCGCTACGCTGCGATCCCATATCCCGAACTGCGAAAAGCGATGTGTCGAACTCCTCCAACATCCGGCGCACAAGCGGAATGAGTTCAGCACCAAGTGCAGTTGTCGAAACATGTCGCGTCGTGCGTTCCAGCAATGGTGCCCCAATCGCCTGCTCGAGCTTTTGGATGCGCCGGCTCAATGCGGGCTGAGACAAGTTGAGCGCTTCAGCCGAGCGATGGAAGTTCTCAAGTTCGACAACTGCCAGGAAGGCACGCAAGTCTAGAATCTCGCAATTAATGCTCATAACGCATCACTCCTTCGGATTTTCGCATTTCACATATCAATCATAATACCGTTTAATGAAACAAATAGAGCAATTGATACCTAAATCACATCGGTAGGCGAAGCAATAATGAACGACTTGATGTCCATTCCTTGTGTTCTCATGCGAGGCGGTACCTCAAAGGGCCCCTTCTTCCTGTCGTCAGACCTGCCTTCCAACAGCGCAGAGCGTGATGTGATACTCCTGTCCCTTATGGGCTCAGGGCATCCTCTTCAAATCGATGGGATAGGTGGCGGCAATCCGGTCACGAGCAAGGTGGCCATTGTCGGACCGTCCAGCATCGCGGGCGCCGACATCGATTACCTTTTTGCACAGATTCGGATTGATCAGCAGTTGGTCGATACCTCACCAAATTGCGGGAACATGTTGGCAGCTGTTGGACCGTTCGCGATTGAAGCTGGCCTCGTAACGGCGACGGGGCCTTTGACTCGCGTCAGAATTCACAACGTGAATACCGGCAAGTTGATTGAAGCGGAGGTTCCAACACCCGATGGCAAGGTTGCTTATCTCGGAGATGCGGCAATCGACGGCGTTCCCGGACTGGCGGCTCCGATTGCGCTGACCTTTATGGATGCAGCCGGTGCTCGCACGGGAAAACTTTTTCCCACTGGAAACGCGCGTGACAGCATCGATGGTGTCGATGTCACCTGTATTGATTGCGCTATGCCCATGGTGTTGGTTGATACTGAAGCGGTTGGAGTCAGCGGATACGAAACGGCGGTTGATCTCAATAGCAATGACGCTTTGCTGAGACGCCTGAAGCATTTGCGGCTCGAAGCTGGCCGGCTTATGGGAATGGGAGATGTGAGCAATCAGGTGACGCCAAAACCGGTATTGATTTCCAAACCTAAAAATGGCGGACATCTGAATGTTCGTTATTTCATGCCGGAGGAATGTCATCCATCACTTGCGACGACTGGAGCCGTTGGTATCGCAACGGCGTGTATTAGTGAAGGTACCGTCGCATCATTGCTGATTGGCAAACACACCCCGCCCGTGATCCTCACCTTGGAACATCCAAGTGGTCATCTGGACGTAAAACTGGATTCCCGCGAAGGAAAGGTCGTAGCAGGAATACTTAGAACGGCGCGGAGACTATTCGAAGGACACGTCTTTGCTAAACCGCTCGGCAGCATCGTCCGCGCGGCATAAGTTAAAAATGGCTACCGGGAGGGTAGCTAAACAACGGTATAATCGGAGGAAACATCATGCGTAAACTCGTGCTCGCGCTTGCGGCAACCGTGGCTTTTGCAGGAACGGCTCTCGCTGAACCCGTCCGCATCAGTGTCGGGTCCTACAATCTCAACAATCTTCCTTTTCCGGTAGCGGCCGGATTGGGACTATATGAAAAAGAAGGCCTTGAGGTCACTGTCGAGAATTTCGCCTCCGGTGGATCGAAGACGCTCCAGGCACTTGTTGCGGGCTCAACGGATATCGCAGTAGGCTTTTACGATCATACAATCCAGATGCAGTCGCAGAACAAGGCCGTTGTCGGGTTCGTGCTACTGGCGCGCAACTCAGGCCTCGTTCTTGCTGGAGGAAAGAACGCCACGTTTGATCCGGCCAAGCCTGAAACGATCAAAGGTGCCAAAATTGGCATCACCGCCCCAGGCTCATCATCCGACTTCTTCGTTCGCTACTATTTGCAGCGTCACAAGCTGTCGGCGGATGACGTTTCGCTGATCGGCGTCGGTTCCGGTTCGGCTGCTGTCGCGGCACTGGAGCAGGGCAAGGTCGATCTACTGGTCAATTATGATCCGGCTGCGACATTCATTGAAGCCAAAGGTGTCGGCAAAATCCTGATCGATGCCCGCAGCGATGAAGGCGCGAAGGAAATTTACGGCGGAATTTATCCCACATCGGTGCTCTATGCGACGCAGTCTTACATCGACGAAAACCCTGAAACGATCCAGAAGGTCACAAACGCGACCGTTGCTGCGCTGGAATGGATGAACAACCACAGCGCTGAGGAGATTGTTGAAAAACTACCCAAGGAGTTCATTTCCGGAGATCGGGAAACCTATGTGAAGGCTGTCCAGAATGCCAAGCCCATTTTCTCGGTTGGTGGCAAATTCAACGATACGGACGTTCAAACGCCGTTGGCTGTCCTCAAAAGCTTCAATGAAAAAGTTGCCAATGCAACCATAGATCTTTCTAAAACCTACACGAATGATTTCGTGAACAAGGTGACTGACAAGACCACTAACTGATCCGAGGAGGAAGCCATGTCATTGGCTATGTTAAAACCCGTGCCCGTCCAGACGGGCGAGCCAAATAAGAGGCCGATGGTATCGATTGACTCAGTTGAAATGTCATTTGGCACCTATGTGGCAGTACAGGATGTAAACTTGACCGTTGCCGATGGCGAGTTTCTCGCTATCGTTGGGCCTGCAGGCTGCGGCAAGAGCACCATTCTCAATGCTATTGCCGGTCTGCTGAAGCCGACGAGGGGAACAGTGAGTATTGATGGGGCTCCAATCAATACCGTGCAAAACGATATTGGCTATCTGTTCCAGCAAGACGCGCTGCTTCCATGGAAGACATCTATCGAGAATGTCGAACTCAGCCTGATGTTTAAAGGTGTTGCAACCAAGGAACGCCGCGAGCGCTCGATGAACTGGCTTGCAAAAGTTGGCCTCAAAGGGTTCGAGCATCGATACCCGCACCAGCTGTCGGGCGGCCAGCGTAAGCGTGTGCAGATGGCGCAAGCGTTGATTGCAGCGCCAAAGGTCATCTTGATGGACGAGCCCTTTTCCGCGCTCGACATCCACACGCGACATTTGATGCAGAACGAACTTCTACGGCTTTGGCAAGAAGAGCGTCGGGCGGTCGTGATGATCACACATGATTTGGAAGAAGCCATTGCTCTTGGCGACCGTGTTGCGATCCTTGCAGCCGGACCGCGTTCACGTGTCATGGAAAGCTTCCCGGTTGAGCTGGAACGGCCTCGTGATGTCGCGGAAATCAAACTCGATCCACGTTTTATGGATCTTTACCGAAATATTTGGTCAAGCCTGCGCGGCGAAGTGGAGAAAAGCTATGAACGTCGTGACTGAACGCATCATCCAGCTTTGTATTCTGGTTTTCATTCTTGGTGGCTGGCAATTGGGCGTGACCGCCGGTGTCATCGACGTATTTTTCTTCCCAGCACCGCTCGACATCTTTAACCAGATTGTTGCCTGGGTTATTCAACCGAGCTTTTACAAGCATGTCTCCATTACCTTGACAGAAACCGTACTCGGCTATGTCATAGGCACCGCTCTCGGCGTAGCTGCCGGTGTTTGGCTTGGTCTCAGCCGCAGTGCAGCCCGCATTCTTGATCCCTTTATCAAGGGCTTGAATGCAATTCCGCGTGTCGTCCTCGCGCCGATCTTTGTTCTTTGGCTCGGCTTGGGCCTGTGGTCCAAGGTGGCGCTGGCTGTCACGCTGGTCTTCTTCATCACGTTTTTCAATGCCATGCAGGGTGTGCGCGAAGTCAATCCCGTCGTGCTGGCCAACGCGAAGATCCTCGGTGCCAAACGGTCGGATTTGTTAAGGCACGTCTATTTTCCAGCTGCGGCCAGCTGGATTTTATCATCACTGCGGACTTCGGTAGGATTTGCTGTGGTCGGCGCTATCATCGGGGAATATCTTGGTGCATCGGCTGGATTGGGCTATCTTATCGCCCAAGCAGAAGGCAACTTCGATGCCGTTGGCGTATTCGCCGGTATCATTATTCTGGCAATCTTCGTCCTCGTTATCGACAGAATTCTTGATGTGGTTGAAGGAAAGCTCATCAAATGGCGACCGAACGCCGCCGAAGAAAGACCCGCATAACGCGGTGTGCTACATTGCCTGATAGCACCGGTTCGAATTGGATTTCGGCTCGACCACCGGGAACACCTGGTTCCGAACCTGTTTGCGAACGCGGAAATCAATGTGTCAGAGCTGCTAGCTGTGGCATTCAAATGACAAGCTATAGGGATGGATGGTGATATTTTTAGGTCGGGTGTTGATGACTGCCCGACCTGATCCGGTATATATTTCCCTCGAGAAGTGATCCATGTCGTCCCCGTAATTTGAGCAGGTTCCATGGATTGACTCGACATGGCATTGTTGAGCGTTATTCCAACAGCAGTCATCGATGCGTGAAATTTCGTAACAGACTGGTCTGTCGCAACTATCCTCATACCAACAGCACGTTGAGTGCAGCGTTTCCTGCCTATCAACGATATGATGAACTTCCTAGAGCATTATTATGACTGCCTTGCCCACAATAAGACTGCCTTCCAGCTCCACCGTACCTGTTTTGGGCCAGGGAACTTGGTATATGGGAGGAGATGCTCGCCAGCGCAATCAGGAGGCAGATGCATTGAGGCTCGGAATTGATCTCGGAATGAGCTTGATCGACACGGCAGAAATGTATGCGAACGGCGGTGCCGAAGAAGTCGTTGCACAAGCAATAAAAGGGCGACGTGAAAGCGTATTTGTGGTCAGTAAAATTCTCCCTTCGAACGCCTCAAGCAGCGGTACTGTCAATGCCTGTGAACAAAGTCTGCGCAGGTTACAAACCGATGTTATTGATCTTTACCTACTGCATTGGCGTGGCCACTATCCCTTGGATGAAACAGTCGCAGCCTTTGAGACGTTGATCGCATCCGGGAAAATTCGCAGTTGGGGTGTAAGTAACTTTGACGTCGATGACTTGGAGGAATTAGCAGCGATTGCAGGTGGTGCGGCCGTTTCGGTAAATCAGATACTTTACAATCTAACCCGGCGTGGCCCGGAGATCGCACTGATGCCTTGGTGTCTTTCGCGCAATATTCCCGTAACGGCCTACTCGCCGATCGAGCAGGGAAGAATACTCAATCATCCGGCGTTAACCGGCATGGCACGTGAGTTAGAGACAACAGCTGCGGTTGTAGCGCTTGCTTGGGTTTTGAATCAGGACGGTGTCATCGCCATACCAAAGTCGAACAACCCAGACCACATAAGAAGCAACAGAGAGGCTGCGAATATTGAGTTGAACCCAAGCCAGTTGGAAGTATTGAATCGAGCCTTCGAGCGTCCCAGCTGCAAGCTTCCGCTGGAAATGTTGTGATGTTGTTTGATTTGGGGGCGAGGAAGAAGCCATAATTTTCAGGTTTTTGGGGCAGATCGTTGTGCGACTTTGCGTCGTGAGGGGACAATTCCTGCAGTTGGCGAGCAATTCGCCGATCGTGAATTGCGTCGTTCTTTTCGTCATGCCCTTGCGTCATTTTTTTGCGCGGTAGAAGGCATGGTTACCTGTGAACGCCGATCTTCGGGCAAGCAAATCTTCTCGCGTCTGGTCGTCATTTAACGGGAGAGCGAGCCTCGACGATTTCACATACGATGGGACTGAACCGGGTGTCCTGCGCAAGATGATATAGTCGGATGTCCCGACCTCGCTGCAATATGGGATCGTATAGCTCAAAAAAATCTGGCATTTGTAGGATTGGCGCGGCGTCCACCGTCCTTGTTGCAGAATAAAGGCTCAAGGGAGGGTTGGCCGTGCCGAAGATACTTTTGAATTTGCGGATCGAGGTCCTTGCCGCAATTGGCGATCAGGAGCAAATCACCTTGTCGATGCAGCGCGCCGGGTTTTCGAAAGCTGGCATTCGCCGATCACATAAACGGGCGCAATAGAATTCACTGAACCAACCATCTTTTAGAATTGGGAGGCGATTCATGCATGAGAATTTACCAAAGAGCGGGCAACTCGCCGGGCGTCGTGAGTGGATCGGCCTCTGCGTACTGTCTATTGCCTGCTTGATTTACTCTATGGACCTGTCGGTGCTATTTCTTGCGATGCCGGCGATCATGGCGGATCTTGATCCATCGGCGTCGGAGCTCCTGTGGATCAACGATATTTATGGCTTCATGGTCTCAGGCTTTCTGATCACAATGGGTACGTTGGGGGATCG
The DNA here is from genome assembly GCF_054796155.1 of Phyllobacterium sp. K27. Taxonomy (NCBI): domain Bacteria; kingdom Pseudomonadati; phylum Pseudomonadota; class Alphaproteobacteria; order Hyphomicrobiales; family Phyllobacteriaceae; genus Phyllobacterium; species Phyllobacterium sp. K27. Next base: position 556,990 of record NZ_JBTWND010000004.1, read on the forward strand.
GATCGGTAGAAGAAGGGTTCTGCTGATAGGCGCATTCGCGTTTGGTGTGGCATCGGCATTGGCTGCATTCTCCAGCACCTCGTCGCAATTGATCATTGCCCGGGCACTCTTGGGTATTGCGGGAGCAACAATTGCTCCTTCTACCTTGTCTCTTGTAGTCAATCTATTCCACAACGAAGCAGAGCGAACCCGTGCCATTGGTATTTGGGGCACGGCCTTCGCATTGGGCGGGCTTGTGGGGCCGCTGATAGGTGGTGGTCTGTTGCAGTATTTTCATTGGGGTTCCGTATTCCTGATCAATATCCCGATCATGGCAACACTTCTCATCGCGGGACCATTTTTCCTGCCGGAGTACAAGAACAATGACGGAGGAAAACTCGATCTTCTGAGCGTTGTCCTATCGCTCGGGACGGTACTTCCGGTCATATACGGTTTCAAACATATGGCCGCCTACGGATTTGAACTTGCTCAACTGGTCCCGATCACCGTGGGTATCCTTGTGGGTGTGTGGTTTGTCCGCCGGCAGCAACAGCTCGACAATCCCCTGATTGATCTGATGCTCTTCCGTATCCCGGCTTTCACTGCTTCGTTGATGGTAAATCTTGCAGGCGTCTTTTTCGTTTTTGGTGTGTTCCTTTTCCAAAATCTCTTCCTCCAACTCGTACTTGGCCTCTCTCCACTCGAAGCAGCACTGTGGTCCATACCCTCGGCTCTTGTTTTCACGCTCATGTCATTTCAGTCCCACCGCGTTATCAATCGCTTTGGTCAAGTTAAAACCATTCTGCTGGGCTTGCTGGTCAACGCCGTGGGGACAGCCGCCATGACAATCGCCGCCTATATGGAGAGCCTGCTTGGGGTTCTCGGATCAAGCATGCTGATCGGCCTCGGCTTCGTACCTGTCATTTTGACAACAACCGGTCTTATTGTCGGTACCGCTCCGCCGGAGCGGGCAGGTTCCGCCTCGGCCATTTCGGAGACCGGAGCAGAATTTGGTGGCGCGCTTGGGGTCGCTCTGCTGGGCAGCATAGGCACCGTCGTTTATCGCACATCTATGGAGGGTGTGGACCTGACTGGCCTTAGCGATCTACAGGCACGCGCAGTTTCAACGACCTTGACCGGCGCAGTAGAGGTTGCAAAGATCTTGGGCAGCGCAAGTGAACCAGTTTGGCTGGACACCGCGCGTACCGGATTCTCACTCGGCTTCGCCGCCTGTTGCGCGCTGGCAACCGTCACATTGCTTTTGCTGGCGGCGATTGCGCGCAACGTCTATGCAACTGCGCATATAGGCGAGTCCAGTGTGGCGATACATTGAATTTCGGCAGCCTGTTGCTTTCGGGCAAAAAACGTCGGTGCATTGCAAGTCACCGCCGCGGGGCGTTGATGCGCCTAGGTTTCACAGTGTTTTCGTGATGGCCTCTCGTGCCAAGGCAAACAGGCCAATACCCCGGCAAAAAGGTGAGGTTGTTGTCGGACGCCGCAACCTCTCAAATTATCCTATAGTGATCACCGTTTAGCGGGTCCCAGAGCATGACATCGGGTTGTTCCGGTCGGGACTGTGGCATGGGCAAATTTCAGGTGAGACAATCCAAGACTGGTTTCTTCCAATGCTCATGTGATGGAGATGACCGAGTTCAGCTATCGAGTTGAGACTGTAGACGCTGATTTGGTTTCTTTTTTGTTGGTCAAGAAGCGTTCGAGCCCCATCCTTCAACGTTCTATTGCACCCAACACCAACCAAACACGCATCCTCTAATGGCGACTTTCTGGGTTACGGCAAAGGGATGATCGTCAGGCAGTGCAATTCGGATCAGTCGAGATCGATCGCGCGGCCGCAGCAAATTTTGAAACTCCGCTGGTAGAGCGTCGGCGATCGGTAACACTTTTTCAACTGTCCCCGTTGAGCGCTCGCTGCCGCCATGCACCTGAAGCTTCATGCCTTGGATTACGGGGAAAAGATACTCATCTGGCAAATATGCAAACAGGTAGGCCTTCCCTCCATTGATTTGCAGCATTTCATCGCCCAGGCGTACAACCTGACCCGGAACAGGAACCTTCGAACCTACAACACCTGCGATCGCTGCAGTTACCTTGCCATCTCCATAAATTGTTTTCATTTTTCGAACCGCATCGGATGCTACCTGTCGCGACTCTTTAACGACTTGAAGTTCGTTCGCTGCAACCTGCATCTCAACCTGAAGTTGAGCATACCGCTCTGCGGCCCGGTAGTTGGCCGTCAAGGCTTCATCCCTTCGGTTTGCAAGAACAAGACCTCGCGTCGATACCCGGTCCAAACGCAAGATTGCGGCGTTGCTTTCATGTGCTGAACGCTCTGCCAAGGGCAAGAGTGCCTTGTTTGTCGCTGCCTTTCCCTGCAATTCGCCCTCGCGCACCGCAATCTCACTTGTCCGGACCGAGAGTTCTGCGATCTCCTTTACCATGTCGAACGAGGTGAGCTGGAGGAGTGGTGTTCCTTGGGTCACACTATCACCTTCACTGACCAACACCTTGTCGACGGTGGCGGGATAGCCGGCTGATACGATATACCGCTGTGCCAATACGATGCCGTCCGCTGACAGGATAAACATGCCGCCGACAAGATAGTTCGCAAGCGAAAGCACCAGCACTGCGAGTATCAAAAGATAGATCGACCTGCTCAGGCGTCCGGATCCCTTTCTTTGTTGTCGGTCGAGATTGTCTAAGCGAGGGCGTTTGCGGATCTGTTTCATTTTGTTATCTCACCATGCACGCTCATGGCGCACTTTTTCCGGCGTATAATTGTCGCGATGAGAACCGCGAAAAAACCACTCGTCGATATAAGCCAGCAAGCGGACCGAGCGCATAACATATGACATGAAGATGGAGTAACCTGGAAGGAACAACAGATTACGCCAGAAGCCTGCCCGGCCTGTCGTCCAGCAAGCCAAGGCAAGCATAAAGGCGTCCAGAACCAGTAATGCGATTTGCATCGCTAGGAGAACCGGGATGGCAAGCGCGCCGAAATTGATAGCCAGCCACGATATATAGATCGGGAAAATGATGGCACCGGCAACGCTGAACGCCAGAAAATCCCACTGATGAAACGCTTCCGCCGGTCTGAATCTGCGATCAAACGGATTTAGTAACCGCCGGTGTTTTCTGAAGCGGATCCATAGTGCATCGCGCTCCCAACGCAGTCGCTGCCTGATATAGGCGTAAAAGGTTGCTGGTACGTCTGTATAGCACACAGCATTTGGGACATATGCGATGTGCCAGCCTGCCCGGCGCAACCTAAGCGTCACATCGAGGTCTTCTCCGCCACCAACATCAAGCCCGCTGACCTCATCGAGAGCGGTCCTGCGAAATGCGCTGAAAGCGCCCGATGCACATGTCACTTGGCCGACCGCTGCGCTGAACCGCTTTCCGACAGAAATAGACTCCAGATACTCTATTTCCTGAAACTGTGTAACAAGACTTACATCGGCGTTGCGTGGTGCGATGTCCCCGCAGGCTGCTCCGATCCGTTGGTCGGCAAACGGCTCCAGGAGACGTTCAATTGCAAAGCGGTCAAACGAACAATCGCAGTCGATATTAATAATGATGTCGCCACGGGCTATTTTGCAGGCCAGATTGGTCCCGCTCGCCTTGCCTCCCCGAACCCCCGTAGTAAGGATACAAGAACCCAGGCCTTTTTGGACCATATCTCTGGCAACTTTGTTCATTCCGTCCGTTGATCCATCGCTAACTATAATGATCTCGAAATCAACAAAAGACTGTTCCATCAAGGAGTTGATGCATGCACCAATTGAATCGGCTTCGTTATGGCCAATAAGAACGATGCTGACGCTTGGTGATTTGGATCTGCAACGAGCGTCGTTATGCTTCTCCAGATGTCGCAAGCTCAAGGCGGCTATTGCAAACGGCACAACGTATCTGGGAACGTCGAATATCAGCGTATACCAGAAGACGGTAACCAAACTCGAACCTGTTTGGGCCAGCAAGAACGACAGGCCGAACTCAAGGTCGTTCACGACAGTGCTTTCTCGCGTGTGCCCCACAAAACGAGCAACGTGGGGGTCAGTTTGTCGGACAAAACAGCTTCGGCTTGGTCAAGAGCCTCTTGTAAATAAGCCGCGAAACCGGTTTCGTCCCGTCCGAGAAAGAGGACATATTCCCGCTCACGAGACGAATATACTGATGCCACTTCTCCAAGAACACCCTGTAGATTGTCCGCAAGTAGTTTCCGCATTGAAATGAAGTTATCTTCACCTCGCGTTTTAACTATCTGCTCACGGCTACCATATTGTACCTCAGCCAGCATGAAATCGGACGCCGCTCCGTTTAAGGAAAGCAGCTTCCTTTGGAGGTCTTCGGGAAGATAACGAAGTTGAGCAATCGGAAATCGATTTACGTCCTCGACATCATTGGCAAGCAGAGCAGTGGCCTGATGGGACAGGGAATAAGAGAACACGTCCGATACGCCAACGGCGTCTCCGCCAACATGCATCCCGCAGTCCTGACATAAAAAACCAATAGAGGGCTCGGAAGTGGTATTCTTGCATTGGGTACACACTTGAACCTGTCCCGGCTTGTCGTAGTCCTTACCGTAGTGACGCAATTGCATGCTGCACTTGGGGCATATAAGTGTCGTTCCACGACGGAAGTCTGCCTCGGGACTCAATTGGGCGCAGCTGTAGTGATGGATCAGAGCCGCTTCTGATAGTTGCGGCGATTGGCAAGCGGGACATTCTTCTCTGACTGTCAATCGATGAGATTGGCATCCAGCACATTTGTGGTACCTGTCAAAAAAGCTGCGTTCAAGCCAACCCTTGTTGGCAAGGGCTTCGGCAACCATTGTTGCAGAACTTGTATTCGGAAAACCCTTGTATGCAAAATAGTACGGCGAACTCGGCTGCCTGATCAGGGTAAGATCTTCCCCGGAAACAAACAAATAAGCCATCATGCGCATGGCTGGAGCGGTTGGGGACAAAAATCTACTCGATAATCGACCCCGACGGTCTCGAAATTTTCTTATGCAGCTCGCGGTTTCCAACCATGACTTGGGATTCTTCAGGCTAAAATCCACATCAGCCGCTACGCTTGGCTTACCCGAAACATTCACCACCGGGACAAGAAACAAATCTCTGGCGCTTCGGAACCTTTCCAATCCGAATGCTTCCCTTTCGTTTGTTAGTAAAATCGCATCGATGTCGTCATTATCGACAACCGAAAACACTTCGCGAAGGTAACGGGAATGAGGGATGATCGTATCTGGGTAGAATGCTGCCTGAGGGGTGCGCAAGCCAAACTGCTGCCAAACAGACTGACATTGGTCCACCACAGGATGGCGATCTATGAAAGCCCGGTTTTCAAGCGGAGCAGTATTTTCTAGCAGGGACACATTGCTGTTTGACACGATGCACCTTTTCGGACTCTGGCGAGCCGGAGATAAGTATAAATTCGTTCAACGGAAGAATTTATTCTAAGTTTATTATTATTAGAATAGAACGCTCGGTAAAAATCCGTGTCAAGTAACTTGTGTAGAGATTAATATATTTGTGGACCGGTTATAGTACCTAATACTTAGCCGATTGCTATGACTAGTTACCTTACATCACGGGCAGAGTGACCATGGTGCGATGCTTCCGGTATTTCCTGCTGGCAATCCAAACATGCGACGGTTGCATATCATTGGAAGCCACTGACGATTTGTTTCCGCAAAGGGAAGCCGAATGCGTGGGCAGTAACCCGTCCTGATTGCCACAGCGCGACCGGTATTTGAATGTTATTACGTGACGTTTCTGATTGACGAACGTAATAACATTACTTATGCAGTCCTCTGACAAATCCCGAGGACGCTATGAGCAACACCAGTCTGGAATTCAGCCGCTTTACGCTTGGCTATCAAGATTACACCGCCGTTCATCTGCGACCGATCAGTGACGTTTGGGTGCCCCCGCTTTCGGCGCCTTGCTTGCCATGTGCCCGGTTGAATTTTGCAGCAACATTAAAAAACGGAGAAAAATTCCATGCGTATTGCGAAAGCGCTTTTCCTATCACTGATGCTCGGCATAGCGCTGCCGGCAACATATGCACAGGCTGAGGCTCTGAAAGTAGCTGGTCCGTGGGAAATCACCGGTATTGAGCCGGCGCAGACCGGCTATATCTTCAGCCGTCTCCAAGTCGCTGAAACGCTTGTTACGACCGACAAGCAGGGGGCGCTTGTTCCGGGTCTTGCCGAAAGCTGGGCGGTTTCGAAGGATGGGCTCGTCTGGACGTTCAAGCTGCGCGGCAATGCCGCTTTTCACGACGGAACACCAGTAACAGCCGAAGCTACCGTTGCCAGTCTTCAGCGGGCCCTGGCAGGTGTTGGTGTCCTGTCGCAGGCGCCTGTTAGCGAGATCCAAGTCGAAGACAAAGATATCCAGGTGCGGCTAACCAAGCCGTTCTCCCCATTGCCTGCCTATCTCGTGCATTTCAGCACCATTGTATTGGCGCCGTCATCCTTTGATGCAGTCGGCAAGGTCACGAAAATTATTGGTACAGGCCCATATAAGGTGAAAACCCTCACGCCGCCCGCGCGGCTTGAACTGGAAGGCTCCGGCGCGTGGTGGGGCGGCGCTCCCGGCATTTCAGAGGTGAATTATCTTGCCGTAGGCCAAGGAGAAACCCGCGCCCTAATGTCCGAGAGCGGCGAAGCCGACCTCGTCTTTTCCATGCTTCCCGTATCGGTCGACCGGCTGAAAGCCAATCCGAAGCTGGATGTGCAGATTGCCACCATCCCACGCACCCGGCTCCTAAAGGTCAACGCCGCGTCGCCCTTCTTTGATCAAGTCGAGGAGCGGCAGGCTATCAGTGCTGCTATTGATCGCATCGGCACTTCCAAGGTCATTTTGCGCAATGCAGATCTTGCTGCAACACAGCTTTTCCCGCCCGCAATGAAAGGCTGGAATTCTCCTGATGTTCGGCCGCTGGTGAGAGACGTCGAGAAGGCAAAGGAATTGCTCCAGGCAGCGGGCTGGGTGCCGGGTAGTGACGGCGTTCTGGAGAAAGATGGAAAACGCTTTAGTGTGACCTTGCTTACCTATGCCAGCTGGCCAGAGCTGCCGCCAATTGCCACCGCGCTCCAGGCCCAACTGCGGCAGGTCGGCATTGAGGTCAAGGTTTCCGTCGGCAACAGTTCAGAAATTCCCGCGCGCCACCAGGACGGCACGCTGGAGATGGGCCTGATATCGCGGCTCTATTCGATCGTGCCCGATCCAGTGGGTACATTGCTGCAGGATTACGGCCCGGGCGGGAGCGACTGGGGCTCGACGGGCTGGGACAACAAGGAGATGCAGGCAATCGTCGATCAGTTGGCCGCAACAAGCGATCCCGCCATCCGCGCGCCTTTCCAGAACCGTGCCGTCGAAATCCTGCAAGAGGAACTGCCAAGCATCCCCGTGACATGGTCGGAACTGGCCATCGTTTCCAGCAAGCGTATTTCCGGTGTCGAGGTCGATCCGCTTGAGGTGAACTACGGCCTCTCTTCTATCCGCTGGGCAGAATGATGGGCATCACGATGAAGAACTTTCTTCTGGCGCGTCTTTTGCAGGCCGGCATTGTCGCCATCGTGGTTGGAGCCTTGTGCTTTATCCTGATGCGTGTGCTGCCGGGCGATGCTGCCATGCGCATTGCCGCTGGCCGTTATGGTCCGGACGCGCGGATCGCCGATGCGGCACAAAAGATACGCCTGGAACTCGGATTCGATCGGCCGATTACCGTGCAGTTCATCGAATGGATGGATAGCCTCGTGCGCTTCGACCTCGGCCATTCACTGGTGACGGGCCGCGCGGTAGCACATGAATTGCAAATCCAGCTTGGTGCTTCGGTCTGGTTGGCTGCGGCGGCGCTACTGCTGTCGCTGCTGATCGGCCCGATCGTCGGCGTCTTCGGCGGTTTAAGGCCCGGCGGCGCCGCGGACCGCGCCGGACTTATGGCGGCGGTCACCTTCCGCGCCATTCCACCTTTCGTTCTGGGCTTGATCCTGATGTTGGTGTTTTCCCGGCAGCTCGGCTGGTTGCCGCCGGCAGGCTTCGGTACTCCTCGGGAAATCCTCATGCCGGCCCTAACCCTTGCGCTCGGGCTTGCAGCGATGTCGAGCCGGGTGACCCGAAACGCGGTGGCAGCGGTGGCGCGGGCGCCTTACTTCGCCTTCGCTCGCTACAAGGGGCTGCCGGAGGCGGTGGTCGTACGGCGACACGGGTTGAGGAATGCAGCCATTCCTATCGTCTCTTATCTCGGCCTGCAGGCGATCTATTTGATCGAGGGGGTCGTGGTGGTGGAGTCACTATTTGCCTATCCAGGGATTGGTCACGCCCTGGTGCACGCGATTGTAGAGCGGGACGTTCCCATGGTGCAGGGCACGGCGCTGGCAATGGGACTGATGTTCGTCGCCATCGCCGCGATTGTCGACCTTATAACGCATTGGCTTGATCCGCGCATGGGGAAAATGACATGACCATCATGGATCAGACATGCCAGCGGCCAAAGAGCGTTATGGGAGCCACCCGTCTGGCAGGCGCCGGCCTCCTGCTCCTGCTCGGCGGTTTTGCCATGGTTGGACCGCAGGTCATTCCGGTCGATCCCGCTGCGCAGGACTTTGGCGCCAGCCTTGCCCCGATCGGCGGCGACTACCTCCTTGGCGCGGACCATTATGGGCGCAGCCTTCTGGCACGGCTTGCCCATGGTGCACGCCTGTCGTTCGGAATGGCCTTCCTCACCATGCTGGCAGCTGCCATACCCGGCGTCCTGCTTGGTCTGCTTGCTGCCTGGAAAGGCGGTTGGACGGAACGTGGACTCGAATTTATGGCAACCATTGTATTGGCATTGCCCGGCCTCATGCTTGTCTTGCTGCTGCTCGCCTTTTCGCCGGGCAACTACGGTCCACTCTTCCTTGGCCTGGCCCTGACACTCTGGGTCGAATTTTACCGGGTCACGAAGGCGACCACGAGAACGGTGTTGTCCCAGCCGCATATCGAAGCAGCGCGAATGCTGGGTTTTGGCTCGCGTTATATCCTCACGCGATATGTCGTGCCGGTCATTGCACCGATGATTGCGACCCTTGCAGCTTTCGCAATGGCGACGGCGATTATCGCGGTCTCGACGCTCAGTGCAATCAGTGTCGGGCTGCAGCCACCAACGCCGGAACTAGGCAGCATGATCGTTGAACTTCTGCCCTATTTCGCCGAGGCGCCGGTGCACGTGCTGCTTCCCGCCACTTTGATCTTTTTCCTCGTTCTTGGCCTGCAACTTCTCGCCCAGGGAGAGAGCGCATGAACATCGAACTGACGAATGATCTAGCGGTTTACGATCTGTCGATCCACGCGCCGGACGGATCGATCGTCTCGAACGTCGCATTCTCGCTCGGTAAGGGTCGGCCACTGACCCTGCTTGGTGAAAGCGGGTCGGGGAAGTCGCTGGTCGCGCAGGCGATCATGGGCAATCTTCCGGCGGGGCTGCTCGCCACGGGGCGCGTGATCTTCAAGGGGCTGAATCTCCTTGAGGAAACGGCTGCTGAGCGAAGAAATCGCTGGGGCCGAAGCATCGGCCTCCTGCCGTAGGAGCCATGGCTGGCGCTGGACCCGACAATGCGCGTGGCGCCGCAGATCTCCGAGGTTCATCGCTATGTCAAGGGCAAGTCGGCTATCGCTAGCTTGGAGGCCACGAAGCAAAACCTCACCGAGGTTTCCTTAAGCTCAGCCGGGGCTCTCTATCCATTCCAGATTTCCGGTGGCATGGGCCAGCGATTGGCAATCGCCATGGCCCATGCTGCCGACAGCGAATTGTTGATCGTCGACGAGCCGACGAAGGGTCTCGAGGCGGCTCTGAGGGACTCGGTGACGGCACGGCTCAAGAACGAGGTGGAGGCGGGGCGATTGCTTCTGACCATCACCCATGATGTCGCTGTTGCCAGGGCGATCGGCGGTACGATCGGGGTCATGCTGGATGGCCGGTTGGTTGAGTACGGCCCCGCCGAAACGCTGTTCGAAGCACCCGAACATGCTTATACCAAAGCACTTCTTGCCGCCGAGCCTTCGCAATGGGAGCGGCGGACAGGGCCAATGCCCGGCAAGATCGTGGTCGCAGCCCAGGGACTGGAAAAGCGCTATGGCGACAAGACGCTGTTTTCCGGCTTCGATATTGATATTGCCGCAGGAGAAATCGTATCCATCGTCGGTCCGAGCGACTGCGGCAAGACGACGATCGGCAATATTCTGCTTGGCCTGACCAAACCCGATGCAGGTGCGGTTGTCAGAGACGCGGAGCTGTCGGCACTCCGCTTTCAAAAGCTATACCAGGACCCACCTGCTGCCTTCGCGCCGCATCAGACGATCCGCCGGGGCTTGAAGGACCTGGCCGGTCTGCATGGCAAAGACTGGTCCGAAATCGAGGTGAAGTGCAGGAGACTGCGTTTGCAGGACGTGTTGCTCGACCGCCTCCCGGGGCAGATTTCTGGCGGCGAATTGCAACGTTTCGCGCTTTTGCGGGCGCTTCTGCTTGATCCTGCATTCCTCTTTGCCGACGAGGCGACGTCTCGCCTTGATCCTGTCAGCCAACAAGATGTTATCATGTTCCTACAGGAGCTCGTCGAGAAAACCGGGCTTGCTGTTTTGCTGGTTACTCATGACCGCGAACTTGCCGAAAAGGTCTCGGCGCGATTCATCGATCTGGGAGGCGATTCTGGGAAATCCCCTTGAATTTGTCCCTGGCAGGTCCAGGTTTGGCCTCGACCGACCGCCGGCTTCTCAAGTTAACAGGCCACGGCCGTTGTGCTACCCATAAGGTGGAGGGGAATAATAGGGAACGCGGGGCGGACGACCCGCATGGGAAAAACAGTGGCTGCCCGCAACCGTAAGCGGATTGCCGTCCATCCTTGTGCAGCCATCTTCTGGTTCTCTAGCGCCTAGGTGCCGGTCAGCACGCCTCGGGAAAGAACGGTGCGACCGGCCACACCACGGCGGGACACGGCGTCGAAAACATCATCACAACTAATGACGAATGGCCAACAGAGGCTGTCAGCGGACACCGTCCGTAGCGTGGTCTGCCAACGCAGCCCAGTCTCGAAAACTAAAATCAATTGCCCGACGCGTTGGAACAGATCACTAAGTCAGCCGAGGGTGTGAACAGCGGTTTTTTTGACGAACTGTGGCAAATAGAGACAAAGGAATCGCCGTTGCTCTGACAGACGTTGGTCTGCGATGACCCATGCATCGCCACTATGCTTAGCCTCACGCTCACATGGGCAGGACATTTGATTGATGTGACTTACCCGTGCGGAATTTCAGTATCTGTATCGCATTGCTGCTATCTATCGCAGCTTGTTACTATCGTATTTCTGAGGATCGTTGTTTCAAGAAATGCGCTGTGCCTCCGGAAGCACAACAACCACCCTTAATCCGCTGCCGCTATTATCAAGAGCAATCTCCCCTCCGTGATGATGAATGATTGCCCGAGCTATCGACAGGCCGAGCCCAACACCGCCGGTTTCCCGGTTGCGGGATTGCTCCAGTCGGAAGAACGGGGCGAACACATCTTCGAGGGCGCTTTCAGGTATGCCAGGCCCATCATCGTCTATAGTAATGCCAATACCGTCATGCCGTTTCCCGACACTGACGCGCGCTCTTTCCCCGTACCGGACAGCATTTTCAATTAAATTGCGAAACGCCCGCCGCAATGCATCAGGCCGGCATCGGTAGACGATTGTCTCGCTCTCAAGGAACGTAACGTCCTGGCCGAGCTCTTCCATATCGTCGCAAATACTTTCGATGAGTGCGGAGACGTTCATGGCACGTGTATTTTCGACCGTGCTTTCCTCTCGGGCAAAGGCGAGGGCCGCTTCGGTCATGGTTTGTATCTCATCTATGGTTACAAGCATTTTTTGTTGCACATCAGGGTCTGCAACAAACTCTGCCCTCAGACGAAGCGATGTAAGAGGCGTTCGCAAATCATGGCCGATGGCTGCGAGCATCCGAGTTCGATCCTCGACAAAACGATGAAGCCGACTTTGCATGCGATTAAAGGCTTCAGCTGTTTGCCGGATGTCGTCGGGTCCGGCTTCCGGGAGGGGCTGCACGGTTTCACCGCGGCCCAAAGCTTCCGCGGCCATGGCAAGACGCCGCATCGGACTTGCGATCCGCCTGGCCACGATGACACCGATCAATGACAGAATTGCAGCCGTAATACCGAGGGCTGCCAAGGATTCGACATTCCAAATGGAATTTGGAACTGGTTTCGCGTACGCAGTGTTCAGCCAAGTCCCATTGCTTAGCCCAACGGATAGTCCCATTCCATTCGAATTGCCGAGATAGAGGAACTTTGCCTGTTGCGGTGTCGACCAGATATGCGGGCCCAATATGGCCCAGGAATCACGTTGCACAGCCAGGGCCCTGAAGGGAGAGAGGTCAAGTCTCGCCGAATCTGAGGCGATAGTTGAAGTAGCTGATTCAGGCACTTTGTGCTTTAAGGCATTCATATTCGGCATGGGTTTCGACAATTTTTCCCATGCTTCACGACGCCAGGCATCCGCGTCCAAAGGATCTTGAGTGGATAGCCAGAATCGGCTGTAAGCAGTGCCGCTCGCCTCCAGGACATCCTTGCGAAATGTTGTTGGTATGGTTTCAAGCAGTGTCGCAAGGGAAGCCGTGCGGCTGAAAAACTCTGCCTTGGCTGCTGCCTGCAAGGCTTTGCCTCGCTCGTCCCACGACACCACGAAACTGAGTGCCTGGGAAAGTGCGAGCGCCAGCAGCATCAAGCCTATGAACTGTGCGGCCAGGCTGCGCTTCCACCACCGTTTCATATCCTCACCACTTGTGCACAAATACTGTATCCACCACCCCAGTGGGTCCTTATTATTGCAGGATTTTTAGGGTCGGATTCGACCTTTTTACGCAAGCGACTGACCTGATTGTCAATACTTCGGTCAAAGGCTTCGGCACTGCGGCCAACTGTCAGATCCATTAACTGATCGCGGCTAAGTACCATTCCGGGATGTTCGAGAAACGCCTTGAGCAATCGAAATTCCGCGGTGCTGAGTGGGACGCCCACACCGTCGCCTGCAGTTATTTCCCGGCGCCCGACATCCAGATTCCAGCGATCAAAGCTGATGGTCTTTGCCTTGAGTGTCTCACGCTGGGGTGGCAAGCGGTTGACTCTCCTTAACACTGCCCTGATCCGCGCAAGCAGCTCGCGCGGATTAAAGGGTTTGACGAGATAGTCGTCGGCTCCAAGCTCCAGTCCGATAATGCGATCCGTGTCATCGGCCATCGCAGTTAGAAAAATAATGGGCAATTCTGTTGAGCGGCGCAGCTGGCGGCAGACCGACAAGCCGTCTTCGCCGGGCATCATTATATCGAGAATGATCAGGTCCGGGGAACTGCGCTCAAGTAAGCGTCTTAAGGCAGTTCCACTCTCGGCTACGCTGATGCGGTATCCTTGCTGAGAAAGATATTTGCCAACGAGATCGCGGATATCCCGGTGATCGTCAACGACTGCGATATGGGGTGAGGATTGCATTGGGGCGTCCCACGATATCTGATTTACATCCGTGAAATATCACTCGCGGCAATGTTCCGGTATCCAAAAATTGTATCAAAGTTTGTCAAGTCACAGTGGTTGGCTGCGTGGCCAAAGCATGGATGCCGCCAATTTGTAGCGAAATGTCCCATCACGCTACGTTGCCATACTTTACGACAATTACATCCTAAAATGGCACAACTCTGCGACAAAACGCTATTACGCTGACCGGTGTTGATGAACAACTATCCCGTCGATTTAATCAAATAGCGAGGTCGTCATGAACAAATATCTTATCGCAGCCATTGCAACAATGAGCATTGCCCTCTCAGCCGGTAGTGCGCTCGCTTGCCAAAAGCTCAACTCAGCCAGTACTCAGAGTGAGAAAATTCCCGAAACGCAGCAATCATTGCCATCCGAGACAGACCAGCGGCCAGGTTGATGGATTAGTTCCAGACGCTCGGTTCAAGGACCTCGTGCCCGTGGGATCGTCATCCGCTGGTGCATTTCTCTTGATCGTTTGCAACCAAGGAGCGGAAGTAATGAATGAGCAGTCCCGAAAAGCCGGCCCGTCACGCCGAACTGTTCTGGAATCTGGCGCAGCGGCTGGGCTGTTGCTAGCAACGGGTTTGCCAGCAACAGCCCTACAAACGCCAACAGTCTTGGATAGTGATGACGCGGGAAACGCGAAGGCTGTAGATTCGATCGAAGTGACCCTCAATATCAACCTGCGCAATTATGTCGTCAGCCTCGATCCCCGTACCACATTACTCGATGCTTTGCGCAATCATCTTGGCCTGGCGGGCTCCAAAAAAGGATGCGATCACGGACAGTGCGGAGCATGCACCGTGCTGGTGGATGACCGGCGGATCAATTCCTGCCTGACGCTCGCTGTAATGCACGAGGGGGACACCATCACGACGGTCGAGGGGCTGGCAAAAGACGCCAACCTCCATCCGATGCAAACTGCGTTCATTGCACATGACGGTTTTCAGTGCGGATACTGCACGCCAGGGCAGATTTGTTCCGCGGTCGGCATGCTGAAGGAGGTGGCAGACGGTTGGCCCAGCCACGTCAGCGAAACGCTTTCCGGTGCAAACATCGCTTTGACCGACGCCGAGATACGTGAGCGCATGAGCGGAAATATCTGCCGCTGCTCAGCTTATTCCAACATTGTCGCTGCGATCCGCGACGCAGCCAGTGAGGTATGAGACATGGTGCCGTTCACCTATCAACGGGCAACGGAGCCGCAAGACGCATTGGCGGGTGTTGCGGCTGCTCCTACAGCCAAATTCATCAGTGGCGGCACGAATTTGCTCGACCTCATGAAGCTGCAGATCGAACGCCCGGCGCATCTGGTTGATATCAGCCGTCTGCCCTTTAATGGAATTGGTGCAACAGCCGACGGCGGGCTGCGCATAGGTGCACAGGTGCGGAACAGTTCTCTTGCAGCTGACCCGCGAATAAGATCAGATTACCCGGTTCTGGCGCAAGCGTTGCTATCGGGCGCGTCAGCCCAAATTCGCAACAAAGCGTCCACAGGTGGCAATTTGCTGCAAAGGACACGCTGCTACTATTTCTACGATCGAAATATGCCCTGCAACAAGCGCCAACCTGGATCTGGATGTGCGGCCCTTCGCGGCTTCAATCGTATGCACGCGGTGCTTGGTTCGAGCGAGGCCTGTATTGCGGTCCATCCTTCCGATATGGCGGTTGCCATGTCTGTTTTAAATGCAACCGTCGAGACGGTTAATCTTGATGGGACGGCAAGACGTATCCCTATCAGCGAACTGTATCGCTTGCCCGGCTCAACCCCGAATATCGAGACGCAGCTACAACGCGGTGAGATGATCACTGCCGTTGTCCTGCCGCCGCCCCAAGCGGGTAAGCAGCTCTATCGCAAGGTCCGTGACCGCGCATCCTACGCCTTCGCGCTCGTTTCGGTTGCTGCCATCGTTGACATATCTGACGATACAATTGCAGGAGTCCGGATCGCCCTTGGTGGCGTTGCAGCCAAACCGTGGCGTTTACCAGAGGTCGAAACGATCCTGATCGGGCAAAAAGCTTCTCCAGAAATGTTCGAAAGAGCAGCCAACGCAGCCCTCGCAAATGCCGTCGGTCGTGGTGGCAATGACTTCAAAATTCCATTGGCGAAACGGACGATACAGTACGTGCTCGCCGCTGCTTCAGAGCGCGGGTAAGAAAGTCCATGTCCAATTCAAAGACAAACTCTGCCATCAACGGACAATCTTATATAGGACAGCCAGTTGATCGTGTCGACGGCGCCCTCAAGGTCACAGGAGCCGCGGTGTATGCATATGAGCATGCGGCAGATGATCGAGTAGCCTATGGTTGTATTCTAGGAGCCGGCATCGCGCGAGGCCGTATCGCTGCAATAAATACTGTGCGGGCCGAGGCCACACCGGGCGTCTTGCGCGTGATGACGTACCGCAACGCGCCGGCACAACCTGCTTTTGGTCCAGCCGTCACACCAACGGTGCGCGAAGCCTTTACACGTCCCCGGCCCGTGCTCTCAACAGATCGGGTTCGATACTATGACGAGCCTGTTGCCCTGGTCCTGGCAGAAACTTTTGAGGCGGCACGAGGTGCTGCCGCACTCATCAACGTGGAATATGCCGGTGAGCGCGGAGCATACGATCTAAGCAGGCACCTTGCTGACGCCTATACACCGCAGCACACCAATGCCGGTTTTCAAACGGACTCGCTTGTCGGGGACTTTGAGACGGCATTCGCCAGCAGTGATGTCAAAATCGATGCGCTTTATACGACGCCGTACGAACATCACAATCCAATGGAGCCTCACGCCACACTTGCTGTCTGGTCCGACGATGAGCTAACCATTTATACAAGCGCACAAACCCTTGCGAACTTCCGCGCGGCCATTGCAGGTACATTGCAGATTCCAGCCGAGAAAGTGCGGATAATAAGTCCGTTTGTCGGAGGGGGTTTTGGCTCGAAATTGATTGTGCATCCGGACACAATTCTTGCTGCACTTGCGGCAAGGGAGCTACAACGTCCAGTGAAAATTGCATTGACGCGACAGCAGATGTTCGCCAATGCGGGCCACCGGGCGAAAATGATCCAGGCGGTCCGGCTGAGTGCCGACAGTGAAGGTCAGCTGACCGGCATTGCCCATGATGTGTGTTCGGCAACGTCTCGTTTTGAAGAATTCTGCGAGCAGACAGCCGTGTTCGCAAGGTCGCTTTATGCGGCTCCCAATCGGATGACGCGGCATCGTTTGGTTGGATTGGATACCAATCGTGGAGAGTGGATGCGCTCCCCGGGCGAAGCGCCCGGCATGCTGGCATTTGAATGCGCGATAGACGAGCTGGCACATGAGATCGGTATGGACCCGATCGAACTACGTATGCGCAATGAACCCACCTTGGATCCCGAACGCAACGTTCCTTTTTCCACTCGCAACCTTGTTGCCTGCATGCAAGAAGGCGCGCGCCGCTTTGGCTGGGACCAACGACAGTCGAAGCCGGCAACGGTTCAGGATGGACGCAAGCTAATCGGTATCGGTATGGCAGCTGCAATCCGACCTAATTATATTGGCGCGTCTGCGGCGAGGGTAAGGATCGGCGGGAACGGGCGGGTCAATGTCGAGCTTGATATGACCGACATCGGCACTGGCACCTATACAATCCTGACACAGATTGCCGCCATCAGCCTTGGGCTTCCCCTTTCTGCAATTGATGTTCAACTTGGTGATAGCCGGTTTCCGCGCACTGCAGGATCCGGCGGGTCTTGGGGAGCGGCAAGTGCTGGCTCAGCCGTCCACAATGCGTGCGAAGCGTTAAAGCAGAAGATAGCGGAAGCAGCGCGAGAGGCATCCGAGTCTCCATTTTTTGGCATGAAGAGTGAACGGGTTGGCTTTTTTAACGGAGAAATCAGCATAGGGGACCGTTCTGAAAAGCTGGATGACCTCATCAGCCGTATTGCGCCAGACGGTTTGCATGCGGAGGGTGCAGTGGAGGCGGCGGGTGACAGCTACCGCAATTATTCTCAGCATGCCTATGGTGCGCATTTCATTGAGATCGCGGTGGATATTGATACCGCCGAGTTGCGAGTACGACGTATGTTGAGCGTCATCGGTGCTGGTCGTATCCTCAACTCCAAAACCGCGCGCTCCCAAATCATCGGAGGCATGGTTTGGGGAATAGGGGCAGCACTCATGGAAGAAAGCGTTCTCGATCCAAGATACGGCCACTTCGTCAATCACGACCTTGCAGAATACCATGTTCCGGTAAATGCGGATATCCCTGACCTTGATGTGGTTTTTCTGGAGGAGCCTGATCAACATGCAAATGTCTTTGGAAGCAAGGGCATAGGAGAATTGGGCGTTTGCGGCGCGGGCGCGGCAGTTGCCAACGCGATCTTCAATGCAACCGGAGTGCGCGTTCGCGAATTCCCCATCACCTTGGACAAGATTTTGCCCGGGCTACCGGTTCAGACCTCCAAAGCAAACCGGAGTTGATGTATGCTGAACGTTGAACGCGATCCTGAATATGTCCGCGATCGAATTGTGGAGACAGACAATCTTGGGCCAAAGTATCTGGTCAGCATCGGGCTCTGTGCTGCCTTGGTCGTGTCGGTCGACATCGTAGGGGTGTACAGCCCGGATCCAATCGAAGCACACGCGGTGACTTCCCATCACGAAGTGAATCAATCCTCATTAAAACGGGCTGCCGTTCGTATCTGCACCATAGACAACGTGAACTTATTTAGTGGATGAGAAGAATACCGCTTTAAGTGTGGCGCAATCCATTCGTTAGCGGATTTGTCGTCATACATTCAGCGCATACCGCTACCTGAGAGGGTGGGGTGTCATTCCTCTCGCACAAGGCCCCTTAATATTCGGGACACTCATTGATCAGGTATGCCGCGCCAAGCCAACTGACTATTTCATCGGTGTCTTTAGGCGCTTTCACGCTCGACAATTTCGAAGCCGACATCCACGCGTCTTGTCTGCGCGGGCTTGCCGGCGATACGATCGAGCAACGCTTCGGCGGCTCGGCACCCCAGCAATAAGCGGTCGACCCTGATCGTCGAAAGCGTGGGAAAAGTGTGGGCAGCAAATTCCTGATCGCTGAAGCCGATGACCGCGATGTCGCCCGGAATTGTCAAGCCTCGGGCCTGCGCTTCAATCAGCACCCCATGTGCAAGAAGGTCGGAACTGCACGATATGGCACCATTGGAAAATCCGTTGTCGAGCAGTTGCTTTAATCCGTCACGTCCATTGGCGATTGATGCCGGGGTGTCAAAACGAACCACCTGCGGGCCGGGATGACCGAGAGACATCCACTCCGCAGCAAAGGCATCCTTACGCCGAATCGCTCGCGGATCGCCAGCGGTGATCACAGCAGCCCTTGCATATCCCTTTGTCTGCACATATCGCGCGACCGCACGGCCCGCCTCCCAATGGGAAAAGCCGACGCAAACGTCGATCGGCGTTTCGGATTCGTCCCAAACCTCGACGACGGGCAGCCCGCTGCCGAGCAACATGCGGCGGCATTCTGATGAGTGGTGCACGCCTGTTAACAACATGCCTTCGGGCTGCCGACTGAGCAGACTTTGAACCATGGTTTGCTCGTCTTCCGGGGAAAAGCCCGTTTCAGCGAGAATGACCTGATATCCAGCGAGACGGGTTGCTTCGATGAATGGTCGAAGGAAGCTGCTGTAGGTTAGATTGGTGATCGACGGGATAAGGGCAGCGATGATGCCACTGCGCCGTGATGCAAGCGCGCCCGCTACTAGATTGGGCACATATCCCGTCGCCCTGATTGCTTTTTGGATACGGGCCAGTGTTTCGGGAGCGACCTTGTCTGGATGATTCAGGGCACGAGAAACACTGACCTGTGAAACCCCGGCAAGCCGCGCAACCATCTCCATGGTGATGGAGTTTGTTTTTTGGGTGCCGGTAACCGGAGCACCGGGCTGCTGCTGTCGTCGCACTATTGTCTACTTCCAAAACATGGCAGGGAAGGTCGTATGCAAGTTGTGCCGACCTCGCTAATTCTTCTGGCACGAACCGCGGCTTGCCCGCAATAGGCATCCATTTACAGGCGCTGTATCATGTCTCGTCATTATGGCGTCCGGCCGCCATGGCCATCCAGATGGAAAGGCCAATGGAGACTGCAATCAAGAGCCAAAGTCCGCCGGCGATCCAGCTTTTGGTAAAAAAGATCGAAATCGTCCCGAAGGATTCCAGGCTTTTCACGAAGTATATCTCTGCCGACGGGCCGAGGATGAAACCGATGATGAATGGCGCGATTTCAAGCCGGATGAGATGAGCCAGATATCCGAACAGACCGAAAATCAGCAATGTCCAGACATCGAACATGATACCGTAATTGATGGTGTAAGAGCCGACAACGCACATCATCAAGATAACCGGCAGCAGTATGTATTTCGGCACCGTGACAATTTTGGCGATGTGACGGATCGCAAAGTACATGACCACGAACATGCAGATATTGGCAAAAATCATTGCGATGATCATGGAATTCCAGATTTCGAGGTTGCCGCTGATAAAGAGCGGGCCGACCTGGATACCCTGAAGCGTAAAGGCGCCGATCAGGATTGCAGTGGTGCTGTCCCCAGGAATGCCCAGAGAAAGGAGCGGGATCAATGCTCCACCAGTTAGACCATTATTCGAAGTTTCCGATGCAATTATGCCTGCGGGGTGGCCCTTGCCAAACTTTCTCGGGTCCTTGGAAAACGTTTTGGCCTGACTATAGGACATGATCGAGGCGGCGCTGCCGCCCACCCCAGGCAGCAGGCCGACAAAGGTTCCGATCGACGCGGAACGGAAAAGATTACTCCACTCGCCGCGGAAGATGGACAGGCGGAATTTCTTGCCCTTGCCAAGTGCAACCTTTGCAGCACTCGCGTTTTCGGGCACGCCTGCCGCGGCTTCAATCAAAATGCTGGAGAGGCCGAAAATACCGATCAACACCGGCAGCAAGGAAAAACCGCTGCTCAAATAGGGCTCCATGAAATCGAGCATCAGCCGGTACTCGCCATTACCTCCCACGGAGACGTCATAAGAGCCGATCAGGCTGATGAGGATGCCAAGCACGCCGCTGAAGATGCCGATCAGCATACTGCTGCTCAACGCTGCCATGACGGTAAGGGCCAGAAATATGATCAGGAACTTTTCGACATATGAGAACTGAATGGCAAAATCTGCCAAAGCTGGTGCGAAAAGGTAAAGAACTGCCAGACTGAACAATCCACCGAACAGTGATGCGAAAATCGCGATCTTCAGTGCCGCTTCGCCTTCGCCCCGCTGGGTCATGGGATAGCCGTCAAATGTGGTTGCGATAGAGGAAGGAGTTCCCGGGATATTGAGCAGGATCGCCGGTACAAGGCCACCGGAAATGCCTCCGACATAAAGACCGAGAAGCAAAGCAAGCCCGTTTTCCAGCCCGAGCGAATAGGTCAGCGGCAGACAGACAGCTACCGCCATTGTCGCGGTCATGCCGGGAATTGCGCCGAAGATGATCCCGACGACCGTGCCCGAAAAAATCAAGGTCAGGAACAGCGGTGTTATCAGCGAAAGGAAATCCATGTCGTTGTTCCAATGCAATTGTCGGGAATACCCTCAGGGCAAGGTCAGATTGAACACCGTTGAAAGCAGGTACCAGACCACAGCCGGAGCAATCACGGCGTTGATCGCGGCGATCGCAGTCTGTCTACGTGTACGCTGATGCAGGTAAAGCAACGATATCAGAAACAGGAACGGCATTGATGCGATCAGAAAGCCATAGCCTTCATTGGGAAAGACATTTCCGATTTCCGGCATCGCCAGGAAATAAAGCACAGTCAATGCGAGTGTTCCAAAGAAGCGCAGATGATCGATGCCCGCTGGCCAGCAGGGGCCTGTTGTGAATGCGCCCCATATTGTCCGCCAGCGTGTTGCCAGGATCGCTACCAGTAGGATCGCGAGAAGGATCGAGACAAGCATCGGAAAAACCAGATGTGATGTCTCGAAATTGATGGAAACGCCGGGAAAGGATGTGAGGTTCATGAGAGTTCTGCCGGAAGATTGTGTGAGGCCGACCGTAGCGGCACGGCGTAAGGCTCGACGCCCGCAACAAGCAGGCGCCGTTTGCAGCCGCTACTGGCGGATCGCTTCGATCACCTTCTTGTAATCATCCTTCTTCTTTTCAAGATAAGCTGCAGCCTCCTTGGAAGGAAGGAAATGTGGTACGAAGAATGCGTCTGTCATTGGTCTTTCGATGGCGCCTTCGGCATAGATTTCCTTCAAGCCAGCGTCTATTGCCTCGACGATGGCAGGATCAATATCCCTGTTGTAGATAACGAAGAAATCCTTGTCGAAGGTGAAATCCTTCTCACCATCCAGCGTAACGCTGGCTTTGGGAGTGGCATATTGCATGAGGGTCTCACGACTGGTTTCACCCAGCCCCTTCTCGTTCACCTGCTCCATGGTTTCATGCGCTGCGGTCAGCCAGACGAAGCGCATCGCTTTCTGATCGTCCTCGGGCAAGCGCGTATATTGCTCGTTGGACTGGACCGAGCCATTGATTATATCGGCCTGGCCATCGAACAAAAGCTGGTCCTTGTCGGCCTGGGATCCTGTATTGACCGGGACGATATTGGCTTCGCTGCCGGGGTGATTTATCCTGGCGGCGTTCTTCAGTGCTGAAAATCCGATTTCGGATACACCGCCTGGCTGGATGGCGACCCTGATACGCGTTCCCTTGCCGGCAGCTTCAAGGATATCGGTCATTGAATGGTAAGGGGACTTCTTCGGCACGAGATAGGCGTTGCCGGGATTGACGGTGAGGGTAGGGCCGATCTTGTAGTTGGCGAATATGTCCTCATAGCCTTTAACACCATACAAATGTCCGAGATACGACTGGTCATGATGGATCATGATGGTCGTGCCGCGTCGGTCGCGAGCAATGGCTTTGAACGCCTCGGTCGGACCAACGGCATCCACTTTGGCGTTTATTCCAAAATGCTTTGATATGGCATTGGCAACAAAAGATGCTGCCTGATAGGTATCGCCGCCAGTTGATGTCGAACCGATGACCACGCGAAGATTTTTCGGTAGTTCCTGTGCCAAGCCGCCAGTGGCCGTTACAAGTGCAAGGCCCACTGCGAGGCCGAGCTTGGTGATAAATCGGGTCATGTTCCCTCCCAGGATTTTAATGTTGATGGCCCGCCGGGCCATAGTTGTCAAACATGGCCGAGCTCCTCCCGGCTCGCGGTAAACGATGGCCATGTATGCACATTCCGCCTGTCGAGATATCAAAACATTTTTACAAATGAATGCGCATACATTACCTGTTTGCACGCCATGGGATGAGATGTCAAGGTATTTACCTGGATAAATGTGAACAGAAAGCGGGGTTGTGTGGCGCTTTCTTCTGTTTATTGAGAAGGGTTGATCTTTGTAATGAATGCGCATACATAAATTCCATTGGCGAACAGGGAGGCAAACCGGAATGAGTAACACAAAGGGAAAGAACCCTCGTGATCTGCGAAGCGCGCGCTGGTTTGCTCCCGATGATTTGCGCAGCTTTGGTCATCGGTCGCGCCTGATGCAGATGGGGCTGGGACCCGACGACTGGCAGGGCAAACCTTGTATCGGCATTCTCAATACATGGTCGGAGCTCAACCCATGCCATGCTCACTTCCGCCACAGGGCGGAGGATGTGAAACGCGGTGTGTTACAGGCAGGCGGCATCCCGTTCGAGTTGCCCATCATCTCTGTCGACGAAAGCTTCACCAAGCCCACATCAATGTTGTATCGCAATATGCTGGCGATGGAGACCGAGGAGCAGATACGCTCGCACCCGCTCGATGGGGTCGTTTTGATGGGGGGATGTGACAAAAGCACACCCGGTCTGGTAATGGGTGCCCTGTCGGCCGGTGTCCCGATGATCTATCTGCCTGCCGGACCGATGTTGCGCGGTAACTATGCCGGCAATGTACTCGGGTCGGGTTCAGATGCATGGAAATACTGGGACGAGCGGCGCGCAGGCAACATTACCGACGAGCAGTGGCATGGTATCGAAAGCGGGATCGCCCGCTCCTATGGCACCTGCATGACCATGGGAACGGCTTCGACCATGACGGCGATCGCCGAAGCGATGGGGCTTTGCCTGCCGGGCGCATCCTCCATCCCGGCTGCCGATTCGAATCATACCCGCATGTCGGCAGCCTGTGGGCGCCGTATTGTGGAGATGGTGTGGGAGGATCTGACGCCGGATAAAATCGTTACCGATGCCTCGATCCGCAATGCGGCTATCGTCGCAATGGCAACAGGATGTTCGACCAATGCGGTGGTGCATCTGCTGGCGATGGCGCGACGCGGCAAGGTGGCTCTTGATCTGGATGATCTGGATGCGTTGGGCCGTGTCACTCCGCTCATCGCCAATGTCCGCCCGTCCGGAACCGGCTATCTCATGGAAGATTTTTACTATGCCGGCGGGTTGCGCGCCTTGATGGCGCAGCTTGCCGAACGGCTGGAGTTGAGTGCGACCACTGTGACGGGGAAGTCACTTGGCGAAACTCTGGAAGGAGCCGAGATATTCAATGACGACGTTATCCGGCCACTTTCGAATCCGGTTTACCACGAAGGTTCGCTGGCGGTGCTGCGTGGCAATTTATGTCCCGATGGCGCCGTAATCAAACCGGCCGCCTGCGACCGGCGTTTCCAGAATCATGAGGGACCGGCGCTGGTATTTGACAGCTATCCTGAAATGAAAGAAGCGATCGATGACGAAAATCTCGATGTCACGCCAGACCATGTCCTGGTGCTGCGCAACGCGGGTCCGCTGGGCGGTCCGGGTTTTCCTGAATGGGGCATGCTGCCGATCCCTAAAGCGCTGATCAAGCAAGGCCATCGTGACATGCTTCGGATATCAGATGCCAGAATGTCCGGAACATCCTACGGAGCCTGTGTTCTTCATGTTGCGCCTGAATCGCATATTGGTGGTCCCCTCTGCCTGTTGCGAACCGGCGATATCGTGCGGCTCGACATCCCCAATCGGCGGCTCGATATGCTGGTTGACGAGGCCGAGCTTGAGGTGCGCCGTGGGGCATGGATTGCTCCCGAACCCCCTTACAGGCGCGGATATGGGTGGATGTTTGCCCGCCACGTCACACAGGCCGACAAGGGCTGCGACTTCGATTTTCTTACCGCCGCCTTCGGTCCATCCGCAGGCGAACCGGATATCTATTGAGACGCCAAAGAAACAGGACCACAGAACCCATGAATCCCGACACACATGCCAAATTGATGACCGTCTCGACAGCCACCCTCTGCACCGCGCTTTTCAAACGCGGCCTGAGAAACCAGTTCATCCAGGACGTTCGTCCGGTAAAGCCAAAGGGGCGCAACATGGTCGGCCCGGCCTTTACACTGCGTTATATTCCTGCTCGTGAAGACCTCAACACGTTGGACGTTTTTCGCGATCCCGAGCATCCTCAACGCGCGGGCGTTGAACAATGTCCGGCCGGTGCCGTCCTGGTGATGGATAGCCGCAAGGATGCGCGGGCAGCGTCTGCGGGTGGCATCCTCGTGACGCGGCTGATGGTGCGCGGTGTCGCCGGTGTTGTAACCGACGGTGGGTTTCGCGACAGTCCAGAGATCGCCGAAATGACGATCCCCACCTATCATATGCGCCCGTCGGCGCCCACCAACCTCACTTTGCATCAAGCCATCGATCTCAATGTTGCGATCGGCTGCGGCGACGTTCCAGTCTTTCCCGGAGATATCGTCGTGGGTGACGATGAGGGCGTTATCGTCCTGCCGGCGCATCTGGCCGATGAACTTGCCGATGAGGCGATGGAAATGACCGCCTATGAGGACTTTGTCATGGAAGAGGTGGGCAAGGGGCGCAGCATTATCGGCCTTTATCCTGCAACGCGAGAAGACTCCAAGCAAGATTTTGCCAAATGGCGTACCGCCAACGGTCGTTGAACGTCCGAACCAGTGGAATGATCGCTCAAGGAAATTGCCATGACGAAACTTACCGAAGCCCTCACCGGAATTTCCGGCATTCTGGTCACGCCTTATGACAATGACGACCGGATCTCACCTGCCTTGCAGGCCCCCATCGTCGATCGCGCCATCTCTGCCGGTGTCCACATATTGGTGGCTAACGGCAATACCGGCGAATTCTATGGGTTGAGCATGGATGAGGCCGAGCGGATGGTTCATGCCGCCGCAGAGCATATCAATGGCCGCATACCTCTTTTAGGCGGGGTAGGGCGCAGCGTCCACGACGCCTGCCGCCTGGGCAGAATATCAAAGGAAGCCGGTGCCGATGCATTGATGGTACATCAACCACCTGATCCATTCTCTGCACCGCGTGGCTTTATCGACTATGTGCGCCGTGTCGCTGGCGCCGCCGATGGCCTGCCTTTGATGCTCTATTTGCGAAATGATACGATCGGAACGAAAGCAATCGCCGAACTTTGCGCGATTGAAGGCGTTGCCGGTGTCAAATGGGCGACCCCCAATGTTCTCAAGTTAGCGGAGGCAATAAATGCGACCGATCCGTCGATAATCTGGGTCGGTGGACTTGCCGAGACCTGGGCACCACCACTTTATGCCGTCGGTGCCCGGGGATTTACCTCCGGCCTTATCAATGTCTGGCCGGAGCGGTCTGTTGCCATTCACGCGGCGCTTGCGCGTGGCGATTACACAGTGGCGGCATTGCTTATCGCGGGCATGAAGGTGTTCGAGGATATTCGCGCCGAAGAGCTGAATGGTACGAATGTGACTGGCGTGAAAGCCGCGCTGAGGGCCCTTGGGCACGATTGCGGACATGCACGCCCACCCTCAGCCTGGCCGCTGACCGCCGCACAGCAGAAGCGGCTCGACATTTTTGTCACAGAACAGAATCTACCGCGGTTCTGAACCTGTTGAGAGAGCCAGCCGAAAAGAGGCCAGGGACCGAATAGCCCGGATTGGCCATATAGTTTTTATTGGCAAACAGAGGAGGAGATTGCCATGGGAATGACACGCCGAAACATTCTTTCCATAGGGAGCGCTGGGCTCGTTGCTGTCGCGGCGGGTAAGGCTTGGGGGCAAAATCAGCGCTATCCAGATCCTGCAGTAGAGATACTGGACCCGAGCTTTGCCAAATATCGCATCTATGCAAGCACGGTGGAACAGCTTGCGTCGGGAATGCGCTGGGCAGAAGGTCCCGTCTATCTTCCGGAAGCGCGCTGCCTTCTTGTGTCCGACATTCCCAACAATCGGATCATGAAATATGATGAGGTGAACAACACATTTACTGTGTTCCGCTCTCCGGCCAATTTTGCCAATGGCAATACCCGCGACAATGAGGGCCGGTTGATCACCTGTGAACATTCGGTGACACGTCGCGTCGTGCGGACGGAAAAAGATGGCACAATCACGATTCTGGCCGATGCTTTCGAAGGCAAGCGGCTCAATGCGCCAAACGACGTCGTGGTCAAGTCGGACGGAACGATATGGTTCACAGATCCGCTCTTTGGCATTAACGGCAATTATGAGGGTGAGCCCGCCGAGCCCGAGCAGGCGACAACCAATGTTTACCGCATCGATGCCGATGGCGAGCTCACCGCCGTCATCACCGATCTTATCAATCCGAACGGCCTTGCCTTCGCACCGGATGAAAATAAGCTCTACGTTGTGGAATGGAAGGGCACACCCAATCGCAGCATCTGGAGCTATGATATTGCAGCCGATGGCGCTGCATCCAATAAGACGAAACTGGTGGATGCGGATGATTTCGGCGCGCTCGATGGATTCAAAGTGGACCGCGACGGCAATCTGTGGTGTGGCTATGGCAGCAATGGCGCTCTCAATGAAGAACCCGCCGAAGTTGGAGGGCGAAGGGTCTTTACGCTGAAAGGCCAGCCCGAGCACCTCGACGGTGTGATGGTCTTCAATCCTCAGGGTAAGCCGATCGGTTTCATCTACCTGCCGGAGCGCTGTGCAAACCTGACCTTCGGGGGGCCAAAAGGCAACCGTCTTTATATGGCGAGCAGCCACTCGCTTTATGCGGTATATGTCGAGACACAAGGCGCAGTTTGACGGAATCACCATGATCTTAATGCACCAAGGCTCGTCAACATTGACAAACTAACCGGTCGGTGACCGGTGTTCATCACGATTGTCGGTACTGCGGCTTGCCAAAGCGTTCAAGCAAGAGTGCGCGACCGCAGCGGGTATGGCAAAAACAGGCGCTGTGATGTAAACTACATTATGGACCTGATGAGAAAATTCATCGGAGATTGCTTCGGCTGTCGGACCATCCTTTCCGTTTTGCTGATACTACTGGGCATGTTTTGGCCAGTATCACCAAACGAGGCGCAAACCACACGTACTGCGCTGCTGCTGCAAGTTGAAGGGATCGTTGGCCCAGCCTTGTCCGACTATATGTTGCGCGGTCTGCGCACGGCAGCAGAACGCAATGCATCTATTGTCATTGTGCAAATGGACACGCCGGGCGGTCTGGACATTTCAATGCGTGACATCATTCGTGGTATTCTCGGGTCGCCAGTGCCCGTCGCCGCCTACGTCAGTCCAAGCGGCGCGCGCGCCGCCAGTGCTGGCACTTACATTCTTTACGCCAGTCACATAGCGGCGATGGCTCCCGGAACCAATATTGGCGCGGCGACCCCTATCCAGATCGGCGAGTTGCCGCTTCCAGGGGGTGGTAGAGACAGAGATCAGGACGCCAAAACGAAAAAGGAGGGGGATGATGTGATGCCCCCCGCGCCATCGCACAGTCCGCAAGAAGCGAAAGCGATAAATGATGCGGCGGCCTACATCCGTTCGCTTGCTGAACTGCGCAACCGGAATGTAGACTGGGCTGAAAAGGCAGTGCGCGAGGCAGCAAGCCTGTCATCCAGCGAAGCGCTCAAAGAAGATGTGATCGATATTCTTGCAACGGATGTGGGTGATCTTCTTGCCCAAGCCAATGGCCGCGTCGTCAGAGTGGGAGGAAATGAGATTGCACTCGATACCACGAATCTCACTGTAGAACAGATCACGCCGGACTGGCGCACAAAGCTGCTGATGGTGATCACAAACCCGAATGTGGCGCTGATCTTGATGATCATCGGTGTCTACGGACTTATCTTCGAGTTCATGGCTCCGGGATCGTTTTTTCCGGGAACTATTGGTGCGATTTGCCTCTTGATCGGCCTGTACGCATTGGCCGTGCTTCCCGTAAATTTTGCCGGCGTTGGCCTCATTATCCTCGGTCTTGCACTGATGACTTCTGAAGCGTTCGTGCCATCGTTTGGTGTTCTTGGCATTGGCGGTGCCATCGCTTTAATTGCCGGCGCGACGATATTGATTGACAGCGACGTTCCTGGCTTGCGCATTTCCTGGCCGCTCATTGCGGGCGTCGCACTAAGCTGTCTGGCGCTCTCATTGATTGTAATCCGCCTGGCCTATTCTTCGCACAAACGTCCTGTCGTAACAGGAAGCGAGGAGATGTTGAGAGCCTATGGCGAGATCCTGGATTGGCGTGGAGGCAGCGGGCATGTCCTTGCACACGGGGAACGATGGACCGCAGTATCCGAGACACCTCTGAAAAAAGGACAGCAGGTCCGTGTAGCAGGCATTGAGGGTATTATCCTCAAAGTCGAACCCGATCAGCCGGAGAACAGCTAGTGGAGGATTTTCCAGTGTTTATAACCATTCTTGTTCCTATCATCGTCGTGCTGCTAATGCTCTTGGCTGCTGCGATAAAGATACTTCGGGAGTATGAGCGTGGTGTAGTGTTCACACTCGGTCGCTTCACCGGCGTCAAAGGGCCGGGCCTGATCATCCTCATACCTTTCATCCAACAGATGCAGCGAGTCGATCTGCGGACGGTGGTCTTGGACGTGCCGAGCCAGGACGTGATATCGAAGGACAATGTCTCCGTGAGCGTCAACGCGGTACTCTATTTCCGGGTTATTGATCCGGAGCGGGCAACGATCCAGGTCGAGGACTTCATGATGGCAACCAGCCAGTTGGCCCAAACGACGTTGCGCTCCGTCCTTGGCAAGCACGATCTCGACGAGATGCTGGCCGAGCGCGATAGGCTCAACAGCGACATTCAGGAAATTCTTGATGCGCAGACCGACTCCTGGGGTATCAAAGTGGCAAATGTCGAGATCAAACATGTCGATCTCAACGAAACCATGATACGCGCCATCGCCCGGCAGGCTGAGGCCGAACGCGAGCGGCGGGCCAAGGTCATTAACGCTGAGGGCGAACAGCAGGCCGCTCAAAAATTGCTGGAGGCAGCTCAAATTCTAAGCCAACGCCCCGAAGCGATGCAGCTGCGTTACCTGAGCACACTGAATGTCATTGCCAACGAGAAAAATTCAACAATAGTGTTCCCGTTCCCGATCGAGCTTGGTGAGTTCTTCAAGGCCACGGCGACCAAATCCAAATAATGGTGTTCACAACCGGGCTCACCTATGGAGTGCTTGGCCTCTGGGCTACGTGAAAGGGGGCTGACGTTCCGATCGCGAACCGGCAATCCTCACGGCTCACTATCTCAGTTCACGGCGGCGTGTCGCCGGAATAACGCGTAAACCCATTGGAGTAAACTCATGATCATCTGTTTTGTCTGTCATGGCAACTTCCTGCTAGCGGAACAACAGAATGGGTATTTTGCAACTCCGGATCATCTCGGCAGTCGTACTCCCGATAATGAAGTTACGAATGCGGGAATGTCCGTAGGCCCCCATGACCAGCAGATCGATCTGGTCAGCCTCCACGGCCTTGGCAATGAGCTCTTCTGGTTGGCCTGCTACGAAATTGGTGTGAACAGGATCTCCTCTCCGGGATATCGAGATAGCCGCATGTTCCATGCTGGAGCGCATCGCGTCGGTCGGCGTTCCAACCTGTAACAATGATATACTCACATCATCAAATATTTTGCTCTGGGCCATATAGGATATTGCTTTGGCCGAGCTTTGCCCGCCATCGAATGCCACAAGGGCTTTCGATATTGGGCGAAACGCGCGAGCCGCAACCAATACGGGCTTCTTGCTGGACCGGACAATGCGCTCTAGATTGGAACCAAGATGCAACTTGGCGAAATCGGCGCCTTCCCCTCGCTTGCCGATGACGATCATATCTACATCAGTCTCGAACTGCTGAACCGTCTCAACCAAATCTCCGTTGCGAAGCTTGGTGGTGACCTCGGCTACACCCTCTTCCGCCAGCCAGTTTTTGGCTTGGTCGAGAATGATGCGACCCCTTTGTTGCGCCAGTTTGGCCCTTTGTTCATCGAGTGCCGTCAATTCAGTTAATAGTGTTGATCGAACGTCGGCATCGAGACTCCCGCTTAAATCGTGCGGAATGCTGGTCGTTTCGCGTCGTCCAAGAACATGTAAGATTTCGATTGCCGCGCCAGTTTTGGAAGCAATCCAAGCCGCGTTGTCACAAACGCTGCGGGAATAGATGGAGCCGTCAATCAGTGCCAGTATCTTCGTCATTCTTTCCTCCCTAGTGTCCCATCAGGCGTTCGAGCGCACCCGGTTTGTCATGGATTGCGAGTTTGTCGACAATAGTTTCGCTTGCTCGATTAAGTCCAAGAATTTGAACAGCAGCGCCTTCGCGGCGGAACTTCAAGACGACCGTATCTAGCGCAGCCACACTGGAAATATCCCAGATATGAGCATGGTTGACGTCAATGATGACATTCTCCAGCGCCTCCTTGAAATCGAATGCCGCAGTAAAATCGTCGACAGAAGCGAAGAAAACTTGCCCCTCTACCTTGTAGGTTCTCGTTGCCCCATCGCCAGACAATGTTGAGGTCACCCGGAAAATCTGGGAAATCTTCCACGCAAAGAAAATGCCCGACAAGAGCACGCCAACCAATACACCCATCGCAAGGTTATGCGTCCCAACGACGACAATCACTGTTGCCAGCATGACAATACTTGAGGATCTTGGATGATCGCGCAGGTTCCGGATTGATACCCAACTGAACGTTCCGATTGAGACCATGATCATGATGGCGACCAATGCGGCCATTGGAATGGATTTTACCCAGTCTCCGAGAACAACGATCATGAAGAGAAGGAATACGCCGGCGCAGAATGTGGACAGCCTGCCACGTCCTCCAGATTTAACATTGATGATGGATTGGCCAATCATGGCGCAGCCCGCCATACCACCGATGAAGCCGGTTGCCGTATTGGCTATGCCTTGTCCGATGCACTCGCGGTTCTTGTCACTCGGGGTGTCAGTCAACTCATCGACGATCGATGCTGTCATCAGAGACTCGAGCAACCCAACTGCGGCAACAGCTGCTGAATATGGAAGGATGATCAGCAGCGTATCGAGGTTGAACGGGATTTGAGGGATTAGAAATATGGGTAGGGTTGAGGGAAGTTCACCCATATCACCGACAGTGCGCAGATCAAGCTTCAAGACAAGCGATATGGCCGTCAGGACGATGATGCAGATCAATGGTGATGGAACTGCTTTCGTGACGCGCGGCAGGAGATAGATTATTGCAAGACCACCTGCAACCATGAGATAGGTGAGCATTGGCACATTGATCAATTCCGGCAGCTGCGCCATAAAGATAAGAATTGCCAATGCATTGACGAATCCCGTCATCACCGATCGGGAAACGAATTTCATCAAATAGCCAAGCTTGAGGAATCCAGCAGCTATTTGAAGCAATCCGGCCAATACTGTAGCGGCGAGTAAATATTGCAGTCCGTGCACTTTGACGAGGGTGACCATGAGAACTGCGGTCGCTGCCGTTGCCGCTGAAATCATGCCGGGCCGACCGCCTACAAAGGCGATGATGACTGCAATGGAAAAGGAAGCATAAAGGCCTATTTTAGGATCAACACCAGCGATGATAGAAAAGGCAATAGCTTCCGGGATGAGGGCAAGAGCGACGACTAGTCCGGCGAGAATATCGGCGCGGATGTTTCCGAACCACTCGGTCTTTAGCTTGAAAAGCAAATCGGTATTCAACTGTATTCTCCGAAAAAGGGGAGTTCACGCGACAATTGCGTAAAGCTTTGAAAAGATTGGGTGAGCGAAGTTCGAGCGTTGAAAGTGACAAAACGGGCTGTTCGGCACTCTGCACAAAATCGGACGGACCTATGTCGTCGTCTTGATATGCTATGTGCGGAACAGCAGAGTCACATTGGTTTGGAAGCCTTCAATAATGCTCGGATAGAAATGTCGCTGAGCGACATACCATTCCTGTTTACAACCGGAGTTTTTAAGTGGCAACAACTTTCTGCCACATTTTTTGTGAGTCCAAACTTTATTGATAGGATTCACAAAGCTGCGAAAATGCCTCCTTTAAATTTTCGACTGCATAGAGACGAGTTGTCTGGTTGATGGCAATGTCGCCTAACATCATCAGGGCTGCGAAGGAGATGCTCACCTGCGGCACGCCTCAGTCCGCAACTGGTGTCTTCAAGCAAAGCGGGAGGCTACCGAGCAACTGGCACGAGTGGCGGGGACAGTGCCGCAAGCAGCACCGTCAAGGTGAACATGCGTGAACGACAACGCGATAGACGTCAGAAGTCCCCGGTCCATACTGGCGGATGATCCTGGCAGATAGGTTGCATGAATCGTCTTGCTGTGACCTGGCGTCATGGCATGCACCGCACCGAACAAAATACCCATTGGGAGAAAGGCTCCATAGGCAGCCAAGCTTCTGTCACCTGCAAAAGCGTCGACGTACTCGGCAAAGCGAGATAGATTTCCCGTTGGAAGTCGATCACCCATTGGATCATGACAAACCCATCCATCCGGTCGTCAGGGCAAGTACGGCAAGATAACGGCCAATCTTTGCAATTGCGACAAGCAGAAGAAAACTCCATAACGGTTCCCGCAGCGCGCCCGCAACGACCGTCAGTGGATCGCCGACAATGGGCATCCAGCTCAGCAACAAGGTCCATTTGCCGTATCGGTTATACCATCCAGCAGCACGGTCCAAAGATTTTCCGCTGACGGGAAACCAATATCGGTTCCGAAACCGTTCGATAGCAACTCCGAGCAGCCAATTTTTGACCGATCCCAAGATATTGCCGACGCTCGCCACCGTGATGAGGATCACTGTGGAATATGTTCCGTCAAGCAACAGTCCTGCCAGAAGCGCCTCGGACTGCATGGGCAGGATGGTCGCGGCGATCAAGGCACTTGCAAATAGCCCGACATAGACGGCAACATCACCCATAATGTTGCTCTAGGTGTGAGCTTTCAGGAGGTTGTCCATTCGGAGCGGATTTAGGAGACTGGAGTTACCACACCTCAGTTTTCCAGGATCGCTCCGAATGAACATTCCTAAAAATGCCCGACTGACCCCGTTGCGTCGAGAGGAAATGGCTGTCGCGGTTCTTTGCGGTGCGCTGACCAAGGCAGAAGCCGGCCGCGTTTATGCCGTTTCGCTCAAGATCGTGTCGCGCTGGGTCAAACGCTTCGAACAGGGTGGGCGTGCCCAGATGATCGATCGCTCGTCGCGCCCGCAAAACAGTCCACAGCAGACAGATCAGGCGCTGGCGCAGCGTATCATCACGCTTCGCCGCCAGCGCCTGACTGGCAAGCACATTGCTCTCGAAACGGGCGTCTCGCCCGCTACCGTCAGCCGTATCCTGCGGCGCGCAAAGCTCTCGCGGATGAAGGACATTGAACCGGCCGAACCGGTGGTGCGCTACCAGTATAGTGAGCCAGGTGGCCTGATCCATCTCGATATCAAGCGGCTAGGCCGTTTCGAACGGGTCGGTCACCGCATCACCGGTGACCGCAAAGGGCAGAGCAACTCACGTGGTGTCGGCTGGGAATACGTTCACGTCTGCATCGACGACGCCTCCCGCATCGCCTTCACAGATATCTTGCCCGACGAGAAGGCCGTCAGCGCCATTGCCTTTCTCAAGGCGGCGGTCACCTACTACAAGCACTCGGCGTCACCGTCACACGCGTCATGACCGACAACGGCTCATGCTACAAAGCCAAGGACTTTGCAAAGGCCTGCAAGGCGCTCGGTCTCAAGCATATCCGAACCAAACCCTATACGCCCCAAACCAACGGCAAGGCCGAACGCTTCATCCAGACAGCCTTGCGAGAATGGGCCTATGCACGTGCCTATCCTTCGTCAGAGCTCCGCAAAGCCCATCTCCCACAGTGGACGCATATGTACAATTGGCATCGCCCGCACGGCAGCCTAAAATCACAAACACCCATCAGTCGACTCAGTCTAAACTGGGACAACCTCTTGAGGCTCCACAGCTAGGGCTGGTATGGCTTTTCTAATCCACATGCGGCCATTCATGGTGGTGGCGGTCGATGACAAAGGGATGGGAATGTCGCTTCCCTTCGGCAACGGTCCCCTCCCGCCAATGTGGCTGATCAGAAGCGAGCCCGTCAATCAGTTTGTCGCGGGCTTTATCGGATCGCCAGTGCGGAAGGCTTGGTAACGTCGAATGTGGCAATACCGCTTCCCCAAACTGTGCAGGAACACCTCGGACAAAAGGTCAGCCTCGTGGAACCAATGGGACATGAAACCCGGATTTCCATGATGCCGGACCAAACGTTGATCCATGGTCTTTTTCGTGAACGGTCGCCCCTAAGGCCAGGTTCAATTTTTCACGTCCAGCTCACATAGGATAAACTCCATATTTTTTCAGCGGCTGACGGTCACCGCCTCATGTGAGGGGGAAAAACGATTTGTGATGGTTGCACTGCCGCATCCGGATTTCGTGATAAGCTCTTTATAAATTTGGAAAATCTGCTGGCGTTGAGTCGAAACATTCTTTTCCTTGTCGAACAAGATGACAAAGCCTTGGAGGTTCCAAAGTTGGCGTGGTTGAGCACCTCTCCCATGACACCACCCTTCGTATTGCCACGGCGCAGCCTGATCCTGGCCCATGGCCTGCTATAAGAAATTCAGCGCCACAACCCGAAATTATCAGGGTCCTGCAGCGAGCCCTTCATTCGCCTCTCCACTGAACGAATTAAGAGCATTGTTACCGCGGGCAATCAAAACGAACCACGTCGATTGCCTCCATTTTGTGGAACACTGCCTTTCCTCAAAACCGTCTTCATTGAATTTATCGGTTCGTGCAGATTGTACCTCGAAAGCGGCCAGCAACGGAACCGCTCAAGACGGGAGACATCACCATGAAGCTTTATTTTCATCCCCTCTCCGGCCACGCGCACCGTGCCCGGCTTTTTCTTTCTCTGGTTGGTCAAAAGTTCGAACTGATCGAAGTTGACCTCGCCAGGGGTGAACACAAAACGCCGGAATTCCTCGCGCTCAACAGCTTCGGACAGGTTCCTGTCCTTGTGGATGGCGAAACGGTGATCTCGGACTCCAACGCAATTCTGGTTTATGTCGCCAGGAAATTTGGCAAGACCGGCTGGCTTCCGGAAGATGCAGTTGGTGGGGCCAAGGTTCAGCGCTGGCTCTCCGTTGCGGCTGGACAGCTCGCCTTCGGCCCTGCTGCGGCCCGGCTGATCACTGTCTTCGGTGCAAAGTTCAATGCCGACGAAGTCATCGGACGCGCGCACGCTCTTTATACGGTTCTCGAAAAGGAACTTGCGACCGGGCAATGGCTGGCTACCGATCATGCTACGCTCGCTGACGTCGCCATTTACAGCTATACCGCCCGCGCGCCAGAGGGAAATGTCGACCTTGCGGCATATCCGAATGTCCGCTCTTGGCTGAAACGGATTGAAGCACTTCCCGGCTTCGTCGATTTCGCTAAGACACCAGTCGGCCTGGCGACCTAATCCGGACAGGGAGAGAGCCATGTCGGTCAAAGGGAAAGTTTTATATGAGCTGGCGGTGTCGCCATGGCATCAAGGTGAAAAGGAACTCCAGAACGTCGTTGGAGTTCTTGAGAAGATGGATGATATCGGGCGGCGGTTCGTCCGAACCCGCCTGATCGAGCAGCACCGGAATTTTTATCCGCAGCTGCCCTTCGTGGTTGTCGGTACCGTAGACGACAATGGTGATCCGTGGGCTACTTTTTTGGCGGGGCGGCTAGGCTTCATGAGGGCCATCGATGAACACACGCTCAACATCGCTGCTCTTCGCGATCCCAATGATCCAGCGGTTCGCGGGATGAATGATGGCGATGCAATTGGCATTCTCGGGATAGAGCTTCATACGCGACGTCGAAACCGCCTGAACGGTATCGTCAGCAATGGCACAGACACGCAAATCGATCTTCAGGTTGTGCATAGTTTCGGGAATTGCCCCCGCTATATCCAGTATCGAGATTATCAGTTTGTTCGCGATCCAGCGATCGAGTTCCATACTATGGTGGAAGTGCTCGACGGGCTCTATGAGGAAGCCAAAGACCTCATCTTGAAGGCAGATACATTCTTTGTTGCCTCTTATGCAGAGGTTGATGGCAATCGCCAAGTCGATGTATCGCATCGGGGCGGAAAACCCGGTTTCGTCCGTATCGGTCCAGATGGTCTACTTACGATTCCTGATTTTAATGGCAATCTGTTCTTCAACACGCTGGGCAACATTGTCTTGAACGGTCGCGCGGGACTGGTTTTCGCGAACTTCCACACAGGCGAAGTTTTGCAGATGAGCGGGCGAGCTGAGGTAATTCTCGATTCTCCCGAAATTGCCGCTTTTCAGGGAGCTGAGCGATTATGGAATTTCCGTCCGGAGCGTATCTTCAGGAGACGCGAAGCACTGGCGCTGCGCTGGGCCACCCGAGAGGACGGCGTAAGTCCCTTTTCGACGATGACAGGTGACTGGGACCAGACAGCCGAACGTCTGAAGGCTGCTGAGCTCGCCAAGACATGGCGGCCTTTTAAAGTAGATCGGATCGCCGATGAAAGTTCGCTCATAAAGTCCATCTATCTGTCCCCGGACGACGGGGCAGGGGTGATCCCGTACAAGGCAGGTCAGCATCTTCCTGTACGGATATCCATCGATGGACAAAGCGCCCCGGTTATCAGGACATATACCCTTTCAGTTGCGCCTTCGGACGGAACGTATCGGATCAGCGTGAAAAAGGATGGCCGCGTATCCCGGATCCTGCACCAATTGACGGTCGGATCCATCATAGAGGCCCGCGCGCCTGCGGGCAGTTTTACCATCGATCCGTTCGAGCCAAGGCCAGCCGTATTGCTGGCGGCAGGTGTCGGTATCACACCTATGTTGGCCATGCTTGGACATATTGTTTATGAAGGTCTCAGAAAACAGAGAATACGCAAAACCTGGATGATCTATTCCGCCCGCTCGAAGGCGGAGCAGGGCTTTAGTGCCGAGCTTGCCGATCTGGTGAACCAAGCCAACGGAGCAGTTCGCTTGGTTAAGGTCCTTTCCACCCCGGACGAGGCAACCCATGGTGTTGACTTCGATGAACCCGGACGCATCAATATGGCTCTTCTAAAAAAGGTTTTACCCTTTGACGATTTCGATTTCTATCTGTGCGGGCCGCCTGCGTTCATGCAGGATACCTACACCGGTTTGCGGTCCTTGAATGTGCAGGACAAACGCATTTTCGCCGAAAGTTTCGGGCCTGGATCGATTGTCAGGCGACCTGATGCCGATAAAAATGGAGGAAATGAAAGCGCGGTTCCTGCTACGGTTTCCGTCCCGGTCATTTTTACTGAATCTGCCAAGGAGGCCCGATGGCTCCCTGACAGCGGAACGCTGCTGGAACTTGCCGAGGCCCGGGGCCTGTCTCCCGAATTTAGCTGCCGGAGTGGGAGCTGCGGAACATGTGTCACAAAACTCGTCAAAGGAAGCGTAGCGTACAAAACGCCACCGGAAGCGGCAATAAGCGAAGGCGAGGTTCTGATATGCAGTGCCTATCCGGCATCTGTCGGAAACGAAGGCGCTAATGGATTACAGCTCGCACTTTGAAGGCTGCATTTCACTTGTCGATGGCGCAACCAGCTGCCTCCGGTGCTCTTACGGAGCAATGCGGTCGCCTTTCTTCGCTTTCGCCAACATACTCAAGGAGTTTATCCAATGTCCCGTCCACCACTTCCCCCTTTTAATGAACAGACAGCAATCGAGAAGGTTCGTCTTGCTGAAGACGGCTGGAACAGTCGCGATGCCGCCAAGGTCGCGCTGGCATATACGCTCGACACGAAGTGGCGAAATCGAGTGGAGTTCGCAAACGGCCGTGCGGAAGCCGAAGCCTTCCTCAATCGCAAGTGGAATCATGAGCTTGATTACCGCCTGATCAAGGAGCTGTGGGCTTTCGCCGGCAGTCGCATCGCAGTGCGTTATGCTTATGAATACCGTGACGACAGCGGCCAGTGGTTTCGTGCCTATGGAAACGAGAACTGGGATTTTGCCGAAGATGGTCTGATGCGCCACCGCCACGCAAGCATCAACGAGCATCCCATAGCAGAGTCTGAACGCAAGTTCCGCTGGCCGCTTGGAAGACGTCCGGATGATCACCCTGGCCTCAGCCATTTTGGCTTCTGACCGAGTCATGCCAGCCAAAGAAATCACCATGCCCCTCCTTGCACGTGACGAACGCTCAAGGTTGCCCATCGAGCTCGCACTGATGGCTTTCACTGGGGACGAGGCACCGTTTTGAGTAGGAGGTAAGGGCACGGCGATCCGGTCTGTGACAAGCTCGCGACGAGATTGTTTCCTGTGAGCATTCCTGTTATTTCGATTAAGTGCTACCTCGCATACTTGTACCGACCTTGTAGTTCTTGCACGATCCTTCATGATTAATCGAAGGACGAGGTGGGCGGTGGACCGGTGGCAGGCAATGCGGATATTTGTGAAAGTGGCGGAGACGGAGAGTTTTGCTGAGTCAGCGCGCCAGTTGCACATGAGTCCACCGGCAGTAACACGCGCTGTGGCCGCTCTGGAGGACATGATCGGTGCACGGCTCTTTGTTCGCACCACACGTTCAGTAAAGCTCACCGAGTCCGGAAATCGCTATCAGGATGACTGCCGACGAATTTTATCCGATATCATAGAGGCGGAGGCCGCAGCGGCGGGCTCCTATGCCAAGCCATCGGGGACGCTGGCGGTCACAGCATCGGTGCTGTTCGGCCAAATGTATGTTCTTCCAGTAATACACGAATATCTCAACAGCTACCCCGGGGTCACCGGTCGTATTCTTTTTGTGGATCGGCCG
This sequence comes from Phyllobacterium sp. K27, assembly GCF_054796155.1. Classification (NCBI taxonomy): domain Bacteria; kingdom Pseudomonadati; phylum Pseudomonadota; class Alphaproteobacteria; order Hyphomicrobiales; family Phyllobacteriaceae; genus Phyllobacterium; species Phyllobacterium sp. K27. Next base: position 596,641 of record NZ_JBTWND010000004.1, read on the forward strand.
GTCAACATCATAGAAGAGGGTATCGACGTTGCAATTCGGATTGGCCACCTTCCGGATTCAGGTTTTTCCGCAACAAAAGTCGGATCCGTGCGGCGCGTCGTTTGTGGAGCCCCGACTTACTTCGAGGAACATGGTGTTCCGTCAACGCCCGCCGATCTCAAAGATCATCGCATTGTCGCTTCGACCAGCGCTTGGGCATCGCCAGAATGGCGCTTCGCCAATGATCAGCGGGTAACCGTTCATACATGGCTGCAGTCCAATACCAATGAGGCAGCGATAGCAACTGCAATTGCCGGTTCCGGTCTCACCCGCGTTCTCCATTACCAGATCGGCCCTGCGTTGCTGGAAGAGAAACTACAGATCGTACTCGCTGATCATGAGGAGGCACCACTGCCGATTCACGTCCTTCATCCAGAGGGGCGCCACGCCCCGGCAAAGGTGAGAGCTTTCGTTGATCTGGCTGTGACACGGCTTCGTGAGAATCGACTGTTGAATTAAGCGAAATCAACAGGATCGTCGTCAGCTTGATTTTCAATGGCCGCTTATGAAAGCAGCAACCGTTGGTGGGCAGCCTCACAAACGATTGCCGACAAAACTTGAGCCGTGCAGGCGCCGTATTTGCTCATACTGCTCCAGTTCACATCTTTTTAACGCAAGCAGACTGTAGAAATCATCCAAGGAGTTTTTCGACTTGCAAAGATTCTCAAAAGTTCAGTTGACATTCCAACATGGGATTACGATCTTTGCCGTTCAAAAATGCAAAGGGGAACCCAAATGAAACTTTTCAAGAATGTATGGTCCTTAGGGATAGCAGCTGTTGTTGGCCTAATGTGTTTCGCCACGGCATTGGCGGTTGCGCAAACACCAGCCTTCTTCCGTATTGGCACCGGCGGGACAGCTGGCACATACTATCCGATTGGTGGCCTTATCGCGAATGCTATTTCTGGCGCTGGTGACAAGGGAGTCCCCGGATTGGTTGCGACTGCCGTTTCATCGAACGGTTCTGTTGCAAACATCAATGCAATCCAGGGTGGAGCAATGGAGTCGGGCTTTACCCAGTCTGATGTTGCCTATTGGGCGCATAGCGGCACTGGCCTTTATGAAGGCAAGAGCAAGGTTGACGAGTTGAGATTGATCGCCACGCTCTATCCCGAAACAATCCATCTGGTTGCGCGAAAAGGTGCGGATATCAAATCGGTGGCCGATTTGAAGGGCAAGCGGGTTTCACTGGACGAGCCTGGATCAGGAACAATTGTGGACGCGCGTATTGTGCTGGGTGCATATGGAATTACCGAGAAAGACATCAAGGCCGAGTACCTGAAACCTGGTCCAGCAGGAGACCGCCTACGTGATGGCGCACTGGATGCCTATTTCTTCGTTGGCGGATATCCCACCGGAGCGATATCTGAACTGGCAACATCGAGCGGAATTTCGCTCGTGCCGATCAGTGGGCCGGAAGCGGACAAGCTCTTGTCGGAATATAGCTTCTTTGCAAAAGACACTGTTCCTGCGGGGGTCTATAAGGATGTCGCTGAGACACCGACAATCTCTGTCGCCGCACAATGGGTAACAAGCACAAAGCAGCCAGAGGAACTCGTCTACAACATTACCAAGGTAATGTGGAATGACGCTACGCGCGCATCGCTTGATGCAGGCCACGCAAAAGGAAAACTGATAACCTTGAAGAATGCAACGACTGGATTGGGCATTCCCCTTCATCCGGGTGCCGAACGCTTTTACAAGGAAGCGGGTGTTCTGAAATAGCACGAGCTTATCAGTTACCGCACGTAAGGCGATATGGCCGTACGGCCATATCCTGCAAACAGATAATGCGACGGAGCACGGATGCCTATGTCATCGGCCGAGGGACCACCTGCATCTCCAATGGAACTGGACGAGGCTAAAGCGCGAGCACTCGAAGAACAGTTTGATTCTGAAATCCGGTTTCGTCCACTTGCTCCGATCGCGGCTCGGCTCGTTGGTGGTCTTCTGGTAGCCCTGTCACTATTCCACTATTATACAGCAGGATTTGGCCTTCTTTCCGAAATGGTACACCGGGGAATCCATCTGTCCTTTGTTCTTGGTCTGGTGTTCTTGGTTTTTCCCTTTTCACGCAAAGGTTACGACAAACCGGCAAGTGCCTCATTGTGGCGACCGTTCGGTATCTCGGTACTGGATTGGCTCCTTGCAATTGGTGCGGTGGTCGCGGTTGTCCATGTTCCACTGATTCCGCTTGACGACTTGGCATTCAGAGTAGGCAATCCTACCCGGACAGACGTTATCCTCGGAGCTCTGCTTATCGTGGTTCTCCTTGAGGCCACGCGTCGGTCTGTCGGCTGGCCGCTGCCAATTATAGCGCTTCTGTTTATGACGTATGCGCTCTATGGCCCCTCGATGCCCGGTATTCTGGTACATCCGGGAGCAACGGTATCGCAGCTTGTCGATCATCTATATCTGACGACACAGGGTATTTACGGCATCGCCCTTGGCGTCGTCGCCACTTATGTCTTTCACTTCGTACTCTTTGGTGTGTTCGCAACACGTATCGGCCTCGGACAGCTTTTTCTGGATTGTGCAGCGTGGGTTGCCGGGCGCTATGCCGGTGGACCGGCAAAGGTTTCGATTTTTGGTTCGGCGCTTTTCGGGATGATTTCGGGCTCGTCCGTCGCGAACACCGTAACGGTGGGTTCGCTGACGATACCTGCAATGATACGTCTTGGATATAAACGTCATTTTGCGGCGGCTGTGGAGTCTGCCTCATCTACAGGTGGGCAGATTACGCCACCTATTATGGGCGCTGCGGCGTTCCTGATGATCGAATTCCTGAATCTACCTTACACGACGATCATTCTTGCTGCGATTGTACCCGCATTCATGCACTTCTTCGGCGTGCTCATTCAGGTGCATTTCGAGGCGAAGCGCACAGGACTGCGCGGTATGCGTGCTGACGAAATGCCGGACTTGAAAGAAGCATTCAAGCGCGACTGGCCTACGGTTATTCCACTCATCGTTCTCATAGGGATACTTCTGGCTGGATATACGCCTTATTTGGCGGCTTTCTGGGGTATAACGCTGTGTATCCTCGTGGGTCTTTTCAATCCTCGCAGGAGAATGTCGTTCGCCGAGGTGCTGGAAAGCCTGCGCGATGGTGCAAAATATGCGCTTGCCGTCGGTGCTGCCGCGGCCACGGTTGGTATCGTCGTTGGCGTGGTGACCCTGACCGGTGTCGGTTTCAAAATATCGTTCATCGTCACATCAACAGCTGCCGAAATGGCCAGTTGGTTTGGAACATTTCTCCCAACGATGATGTTTGCACCGCAATCGCTAACACTGCTCTTCTCACTAATCATGACCGGTGTTGTTTGCATTCTCATGGGATGCGGAATTCCCACCACCGCCAATTATATAATAATGGCGACCATTGCCGCGCCAACACTCGGGCTGTTGGGTGTCGAGCCGATTGTCGCTCATTTTTTCGTCTTCTACTATGGAGTGCTGGCCGACATTACACCACCCGTTGCGCTGGCAGCTTATGCGGCAGCTGGCATGGCAGGAGCAGACCCCTTCAAGACGGGGAATACAGCATTCAGACTTAGTATGGGTAAGGTATTGGTGCCCTTTGTATTCGTCTTTTCGCCATCCCTGCTGCTGGTCACTGCCAACTTTACCTGGAGCGCTTTTTTGACAGCCTTTATCGGCTGCGTGATGGGGATAACATGTCTTGGTGCTGCACTCTCCGGATTCATGCTGGTCAGAACAAAACCATGGGAGCAAGCAATGCTCATCATTGCAGCTATCCTGCTCGTGGTTCCTGAGCTGTATTCTTCCCTTATCGGTGCTCTGCTCATATTCCCCGTTATTGCAAGGCATGTCAGAGAATCGAGGCGTTTACGGCAGGCGCAAGTCTCGATCTAGAGCCTTTCTTGCTTAACTGGAACCGTTCTGGCGAAGGGGATTTGCGGAAAAGGTCCAGAGGGTTAAGCAAGACCGATGTTTATCCATCGACCTCGCCACCTTCCGCATGGATTGTCTCGCCATCCGTGAAACAGAACTGCCTTTCTGTTTAAACAAGAAAGGCTTCTGGCAGGTGCCCATGCGCATCAGAGTCAATCGAGTTGTATTTTGTCTTCTTCCCGGCTTGCAAAATAGTTGGCCAGAAGTGCTCCGGATATATTGTGCCATACGCTAAAAATGGCGCTCGGGACAGCCGCAACCGGGGAAAAATAGGTGCTGGCGAGTGCAGCGCCCAAACCACTGTTCTGCATGCCAACCTCAATGGCAATTGCCTTGCGTTTTGCCAGGGAAAGCCCGCTGGCTTTGGCGGCAGAAAATCCGAGTAGGTAACCAAGGCCGTTGTGCAGGACAACGACTGCAAAGATCATCAGGCCAGATTGAACAATGGCGCCCTTGCTCGCACCAACGACGGCCGCCACGATCAACACAATGCCGACTACACTTACGAGAGGCAATGCAGGCACCGCTGATTTGACGATGGCCGGTACAAGTTTCTGAAACAGGAAGCCCAAAGCCAATGGCAACAGAATAACTTTCAGAATGCTGATGAACATTGCTGTGGCATCTACAGGCAGGTACTGGCTGGCGAAAAGCCAAACGAGAAATGGTGTGACGATCGGCGCTGCCAATGTTGTGACGCTCGTGCAGGCAACGCTGAGTGCAACGTCCCCCTTGCTCAGATAGGTCATAACATTGCTTGACGTGCCACCAGGACAACATCCGACCAGAATGACACCGGCCGCAACCTCAGTGGACATGGGAATAATTCTGGTCAACAAAACAGCCAGCAATGGCATAATGACGAATTGGGAAAACACGCCAATAGCGACCTCGAAAGGACGCTTGCCCACTTCCTTGAAATCGTCCAGGGAAATAGTAAGACCCATGCCAAACATGATTATCCCGAGCAGGGTAACGATATAGGGTGTCAGCTGTTTGAAAATGTCGGGAAGCAGAAAGCCCAAAATGGCAAACACTATCACCCACAGCGCAAACGTCTTTCCAACGAATGCCGAAAAATTTGCAAGAATCTTCAAGTTAATCTCCCGTGGTCTGAGCCATGGCGTTTAGACCCGGAAACACGTCAAGTTCAATACTTCGAGGTCGCAATTCAAGATATTCGGGCATGATAAAAGCGGATCAGGCCAAGGTGGAGGGGCAGCTGGCAAGAATTGCCAGCCGCCGCCAAGCTCTACTTGCCCGAGGCCTGGGCTGTATAGACATAGCTGTCATAGCTGTATTCAGCCACACGGAACCATTCAAACGATTCATCGCGGAATTTCTTCCATGCCGGATAGATCTTGGCCCACGCGGGATTATTGGCGTTGTACTCCTCATAAAGTTCAAAAGTCGCTTTGTAGGCAGCATCCATCACATCGCGCGGAAGGGGACGAAGCTGAACACCCTTGCCTACAAGTGAGCGAATAGCCGTAGTGTTTTTCACATCATACAAAGCCTGCATGTTGATGTTGGCAGCTTTGCAAGCGGTGTCGAGAGCGACCTTATACGGCTCGGGAAGCGCTTCGTACTGGCTCTTATTGATGTAGAAATGGATGGTCAGTCCGCCCTCCCAGTAAGCCGGATAGTAATAATAGGGGGCGATCTGATAAAAGCCCAGACGCTCATCATCATAAGGGCCAACCCATTCGGCGGCATCAATGGTGCCACGTTCCAAAGCGGGATAGATATCTCCACCGGGAAGCTGCTGAGGCACAACGCCGAGCCGGGACATGACTTCGCCAGCCACGCCGGCAATACGCATTTTTATACCTTTGAGATCTGCGACGCTGTTGATTTCCTTGCGAAACCAACCGCCCATTTGAGCTCCGGTGCCGCCGCCAGGCTTTCCGACAACGCCATAATCTGCAAGAAACTCATCATAAAGTTCATTGCCGCCGCCATGATAGAGCCAGGCGTTCTGTTGTCTTGCGTTCAAGCCAAAGGGAATTGTCGAGCCGATCGCAAATGCCGGGTTCTTGCCTGTGAAATAGTATCCACATGTATGGGCGATCTCGACCGTGCCTCCCTTGACGGCGTCCAATGCCTGCGCACCAGGGACCAGTTCGCCTGCCTGAAAGACCTGAATTTGGAACTTGCCTTCCGTGATCTTTGACAGTGCCTCTGCCATAACAACGGCGCCGCCATAGATGGTGTCGAGATTGTTCGGGAAGCCCGAGGTCAAACGCCAGCGAAGTGTCGGTAATTCCTGTGCGGTTGCCGGAGCGGCAAGGGTCGCACCGGCTGCGGTAGCCGCACCGCCAATCGCCGTTTTGGTCAAGAAGCTTCTGCGATCAATTTTATTTGTCATGGTGTTCCTCCTGGAATTATAGATAATTTTAACAAACGCATTAGCCGCTACTGCGGAGCTTTGGCTGGTTGACCAAAGCTCGGCGTAGGCGAACCAAACGCCGGTGGTGGTGGAGCTTCTGGCGAGGGTGTCTGGGCATCAGATGCAGGTGAAGGTGCGCCAAATGGTTGAGATGGGGTTCCGAACGGATTGGCAGAGCCAGCACCAGGCATGGGCACGTTCAAATGAATACTTGCCGGATCAACTACTACTGCATTTGATTTGTAGTGCGTCACAAGTTGTGGGAACACCATCACAAGGATGACCATCGTCAACTGAATGCCGAGGAAGGGTAGTGCTCCCCAGTAAATCTGTCCTGACGTCACCGGCTGAATCGTCGTTCCTGTTACCCGGTCCTTATAGGCCCGCGTGGGTGCTACCGATCGCAGATAGAACAGCGAGAACCCGAATGGCGGATGCATGAACGAAGTCTGCATATTGATCGCTAGCATTACACCGAACCAAATGAGATCAATGCCCAATGCATCAGCAACTGGTGCCAGTAGCGGAATGATAATGAACGCCAGTTCGAAGTAATCCAGGAAGAATGCCAGGAAGAACACCAGAAGATTGGCGATTATCAGGAACCCGATAGCTCCACCGGGCACTGACGTCATTAGGTGTTCGACCCATATATGACCGTTTACACCATAGAAAGTGAGCGAGAAGACCCGTGCACCGAGCAAAATGAAGATGACGAAGGAAGAGAGCTTGGCTGTCGCGTAAAGCGCAGACGTGACCATGGGCATGTCAAGCCGTCGATTGAGTGCCGCCAGTGCCAATGCACCCACCGCTCCCATGGCTCCGCCCTCAGTTGGCGTTGCAAGGCCGATAAATATGGTGCCAAGGACGAGGAAAATCAGCACGAGCGGAGGGACAAGAGACGTGACAACTTTCTGCAACAGTTTCCAGCCGCGCAATGTTCGTGCCTCGGCAGGCAAGGCGGGAACCCTTGTCGGATGAATGAATGACAGGACAATGATGTATGCAGAATAAGCTGCGACAAGCATTAGTCCAGGCACCAACGCTCCCTTGTACATATCGCCAACAGAGCGGCCGAGCTGGTCAGCAAGAATAATCAACACAAGGCTTGGCGGAATGATTTGGGCCAATGTTCCCGACGCTGCAATAGCACCGGCAGCCACTCTGCGATCATATCCATAACGAAGCATGATGGGCAGGGAAATAAGGCCCATGGAAATAACCGAAGCAGCAACAACACCTGTCGTTGCCGCAAGGATTGCGCCTACGAAAATGACAGCAAATGCAAGTCCGCCGCGCACTGGACCGAAAAGCTGGCCAATAGTGTCCAGCAACTCTTCGGCCATACCGCTTCGCTCCAGCACAAGTCCCATGAAAGTGAAGAACGGAATCGCCAGCAAGGTTTCGTTGGACATCTGGCCGAATATGCGATCGGGAATGGCACCAAAAAGGTTGATGGGAAGGAGGCCCATTTCAATTCCGACAAAGCCAAAGAGAAAGCCGACGAAGGCGAGTGCAAAGGCAACCGGATAGCCGAGCAGGAGCACAACGATCAGTGACAGGAACATGATCGGCGCGAGGTTTTCCGCGATAATGGCAAACATAATATGGTCCCGGATTAGAGTACGGCAGCTTCGGCGTCGGCAAGTGCCACGGCGTCAGGGATATGACCGCCGAGGATTGCAATACGCTTTATGAGCTCGGAAAGTCCTTGAAGGGCGAGAAGGCCGAAGCCAGCGGGTATCAACGCCCAGACCGGCCACAGAAGTAGCCCACCGGTGTTGTTGGAGACTTCGCCGCTTGCAATTTTTGAAAGGACCACGGGCCAGGAGAGATAGATCGTAATGAGGCAAAATGGGAATAAAAAGAAAAGCGTTCCCAATATCTCTATCCAGAGTTGGGATTTTCGCTTCAGTTGCCCGTATATCAGATCGACTTTTACGTGTTCGTTATTGAGAAGCGTATAGCCTGCAGCCAGCAGGAAAACTGCCGAAAACAGATACCACTGCGCTTCCAGCCAGGCATTTGAGCTGACATTGAAGAGCTTACGGGTCGTCGCGTTGATCGCACTGATCAGAACTGCCGCAAGAAGCAGCCACGAGACTGACTTTCCAACGAATGTGTTGATCGCATCAATTGCGCGCGACACGGACAATAAAACTGACATTGGTATCCTCCCAAGCTGGACGCTCCCTCGGCGAATTCCAACTTGGCGAACTCGTATGTCGCGATCTTATTCGGGACAAGCCGTTTGAATGAGAGAATGATGGCGTCTACCCATTAGTGGGTATCCCGGTCCGGCTGGCTGACCAGCCCGTTCTCGATAGCGTAACGCGTAAGACCTGCTGTAGAGGCGATGTTGAGCTTCTTCTTGACGTTCTTGCGGTGAGTTTCAACCGTTGTGGCCGAAATTCCAAGAGCAAGCGCAATGTCGCGATTGCTGTTTCCTGCTGCAATCAACAGGAGAACATCGTGTTCGCGTGTTGTTAAAGGTAGAGTGTTTTCCGTAGTTCTGCGTTCGAGCAATGCATCGGCAACGCCAGATGAGAAGTAGGTTTTTCCATCGGCTACAGCTTCAATAGCTGAGACGATTTCGTCAGTGGAAACGTCCTTTAAAATATAACCTGAAGCACCATGCATGACCGACGTAGAGATGTATTCGCGGCTGTCATGCATGGAAAGCATTAAAATTCGCGTTTCCGGCAATTGTTCTTTGAACAATTCAATCGCCTCGATGCCGTTAATCTGCGGCATGTTGATATCCATCAACACCACGGCAGGATGCGTAGATTTTGATATCTCCAAACCCTCACGTGCCAGCCGTGCGACACCGACAACAGCGATGTGCGGGTAAGTTTCCAACAGTGCTTTCAAACCGTCCAGCACAAGAGGATGATTGTCTACAAGCAGCACCTTGATGGGGTCGGCCCGTGTCATGCTGCATCAGCCATTGGTTCGGGTTTCAGCATCGCCGATCTCGGCAACATGGCAGTAAGTGTTGTTCCCGTCGAACCGGTTTTGACAAGAAGCAAGCCGCCAAAATGTGCCATTCGCTCTTGCATATTGCGTAGTCCCAAGCCACCAAGACGTGGTGACTTATCTTTTCCTGGCGTCGGGCTGAAGCCGTTTCCATTATCTGAAATGACCATTTGTACACGTCCAGTATTGTTGGAAACGATTATGTCAACACGTGTTGCGCTGGCATGACGCTCGACATTGTTGAGCGCCTCCTGGGCAACTCGGTAGAGTGCCGTATTCGCATCAGATTTAAGCATGTTCTTATAGGCGGTTGACGAGAAATTTGCTTCAATACCTGTCCGCTCAGTGAAATTTTGAATCAGCGCCTGAAGGGCTGGTGTCAGACCAAGGTCGTCGAGAACACGCGGCCGTAAATCGTGCGAAAGTCTCCGGACTTCTTTGATGGCACCATTGAGAGCTTCCGCTCCGCGGTTGATTGCAGTTGCTGCATCGGGACTTTGACTATTGACCCGCCTGCTTGCCAGATCAATCGCATAACGTACACCGACAAGATTTTGCGAAATGCCATCGTGCAGTTCTCGAGCGAGTCTGGAACGCTCTTCTTCCTGCGCGTTGATTACCCGCTGGGTCAGCTGTTTGAGCTTGCTGTCCGCCAGTCGGCGTTCACGAAGGTTCAAAAGCATGCAAGTGGCAAAAACGATAAGCACTGCCGGCAAGGCAATGAGTGCAACTATCCAAAACGTATTGCCGATATTTTTGCGAAGATCAGCTTTGGCGGCTGCCGTTTGGGCAAAAACATCGTCCAGATATACGCCCGTGCCAACCATCCACTGCCATTTGTCGAGGCCAACTGCGAATGAAAGCTTGTCCGCCATGATTCCGGCAGAAGGCTTCTCCCATTTATATTGGTGCAAGCCACCGCCTTGTTTTGCTTTCTCAATCAGATTGGCAATCACCCGATCTCCATTGGGGTCTACCAGCTTGAGCCAGTTGTGCCCCGGACGAAATGATTGGCGCGGATGAACAACATTATTTCCATCATAATCATAGACGAAGAAATAGCCGTCCTTGCCGTAGTCCAGACCCGTGAGAATAGCGCGGACTTGCTCCTTGGCGTTTTCATCATTGGGACCAGCAGCCTGATAGATATTTTGAATTGCTGAGAGAGCCAGGTTGGTAAGATTTAGCAGTTCTGTTTTCTTTGCATCGAGCATATTTCGTTCAAACGTGTTGATACTGCTCTGTACAAGGTTAGTGGATTGCAACGTCAACAATGTCGATACCGATAATATTGCCAAGACTAGCGGAACAATTGCCAGTGCTACAATCTGATGCCTTAAGTTCAAGGTAAGTATCTCCCGGTCTAGACAGTGAACCAGATCAAATCATGATGCTTTTGTGGTGCTGAAAAACTGTAACAAACTGTCACAATTCGTAAGCCCTTGACAATCAAGACCACAACTTGGAAACCGTACCACCTATTAACGTAAATCCGCAGATCTCGGGGGCAGGTATGACGGCAGCGATAGATTTTCTCAATAACATACTTTGGGGCTATGTACTCATATACGGCCTGCTTGCGGTAGGTTTATTCTTCACTGTCCGTCTGGGTTTCGTACAGTTTGTCCACTTTCCGGAACTGTTTCGAGTCGTTGGCGCTTCTGATTCGACCGATAAATCCGGAATTACACCTTTTCAGGCCTTGACCGTCAGTCTTGCCTCTCGGGTGGGTACCGGCAATCTGGCAGGCGTAGCAGTGGCTCTTTATCTTGGAGGCCCTGGTGCGATTTTCTGGATGTGGATGGTCGCACTTGTCGGTCTGGCAACCGCATATGCCGAGAGTACACTTGCGCAGCTTTACAAGGTTCGCAATGAGGATGGACAATATCGGGGCGGGCCTGCCTTCTATATAGCGCGTGGCCTCAGCGCTCCTTGGGCTGGCGCTATTTTTTCTGTCTGTCTAATCCTTTCTTTTGGGCTTGTCTTCAACGCAGTTCAGGCAAATTCGATTGCCGATGCAATGGAGGGCGCGTTTGGATTTCCGAAGATTGCCACCGGGCTTGTTGTAGCGGCGATTTCCGGCGTCGTGATTTTTGGAGGGATCAGGCAGATTGCGAGGGTTGCGGAAATCGTGGTTCCCTTTATGGCCATCGCATATCTGCTTGTGGCGATTTTCGTTCTTATCGTAAATTACAGCCAAGTACCGAATATCATTTCAATGATTTTCTCCAGCGCATTCGGTCTTTCAGAGGCCGCTGGTGGTGTAACGGGCGGTGTTATGGCCGCTATGCTAAACGGCGTTAAGCGAGGTTTGTTTTCCAATGAGGCCGGGATGGGGTCGGCTCCCAATATTGCAGCTGTTGCCACGCCAAATCCGCATCATCCTTCCTCACAAGGGTTCGTGCAATCGTTGGGCGTCTTTATCGATACGATTTTGATATGCACGGCCACTGCAGTAATGATCTTACTGTCAGGCGTACTGGTGCCCGAATCGGGTGTAACGGGAACCCAACTCACCCAGGCGGCAATGTCCGCGCATGTCGGGTCGGTGGGCGTATACTTCATAGCTGTTGCAATTTTCTTTTTTGCCTTCACCTCCATCATTGGCAACTATTCTTACGCGGAAAATGCCATGACATTTCTCGGTCTCGGCAGCCGCAGGCCTCTGATGATATTGCGGACGATCGTTTTGCTTATGGTTGTTTGGGGCGCGTATGAAAGCGTAGCAACGGTTTTCAATGCTGCAGATGCGTCAATGGGATTGATGGCTACGATAAATCTCATCGCTATTCTCATGCTCTCGGGAACCGTAGCAAAACTGACAAAGGACTATTTCAAGCAGAAACGTGAAGGGAAGCGCCCCACGTTCCACATTGCCGACTATCCTGAACTCAAAGGGCAGATCGACCAGGAAATATGGTCTGACAGGGGCCGTTGATATTCGGCCAAAACCTAAGTTCTTGGTGAAATGCCTTTTGGTTTTGAATGCGACAGCATCAACCTAAGGATGGGTGAGGACATCCTTGGGTTGATCAGCCACTGGTCTGCTTTGGTAAGAAGCAAACGTTTATCACGCCGCCATCTCATTCAGTTCCGGTTTCCACCATGGGAAATCAATCGTCCCAATAGAAACAGGTTGGAAACGTAGTTGACTGCCAGAAAACAGAAAAGTTTTTCACAATTTCATTTATTTAAATCGATAATTCCGATATGAAGCGAGAACCTTGGATCATTCGGTATGCAAATGGATTCGAACTTTCTCGTTATAGATCCAGAAAAAGACTTGGTCGCAATCAAGGCAGTGTCCTCGCTGCCTCGGATCAAGTTGTTGAAAGAGTTGTCAAAGCAATCTGGGATGAATGTAAATGACCTCGCAAAGATGTCGGGGTTACCGCAGTCCTCGGTATCGGCGCATCTTCAGGTGCTTGAAAAGGCGGGATTGATTCGTACCGAGATGCAAAAGGCGCGCAAGGGAAATCAGAAAATCTGTTTTGCGGTGTATGATGAACTTGTCGTAACGTTTAATCCGACCAGACCCACCCTGTCGTCCGATCTCATTGAAGTCTCGATGCCACTCGGACTCTACACCAATAGTGCTGTGACGGGTCCTTGTGGAATTTGTTCCGTCCATGGAATTATTGGTCTTTTGGATGTGCCGGAGACGTTCATGGATCCAGAGCGGATGAAGACGAGCCTGCTTTGGTTTACCAGTGGTTTTGTTGAATACCAGTTTCCCAACAATGCAAAACTCCGGGGAAGCAGTATAGAAGCAATTGAAATCGTTATGGAAGTCAGCTCAGAAGTCCCGGGCACTTTGGCCAATTGGCCGTCAGATATTGTCCTGTCCATCAATGGTACGGAAATCGGCGTTTGGACCTCACCTGGTGATTATGGCGACCGCCGGGGCACTTACACACCAGACTGGTGGAAGCTCAAAGGGTCTCAATATGGAATGTTGAAGACTTGGTCGGTGGGCCTTGCAGGTACATTCGTCGATGGTCATAAGATTTCGGATATAAATACTGATGAACTCGCTTTGGATGAACACCGATCCATACGGTTGCGGGTAGAAGTCAAAGCGGAGGGCCGTCATCCGGGAGGTATCAACATCTTCGGACGCGGTTTCGGCAACTATGATCAAGATATTATTTTGCGTTTGAAAACAAAGTAGTGGGCGATTTTTCGTAGAAAATTGCAGCTCTTCTTGTGCGCTGCAGCACATTCTAGCCATTGACAATTGTAGTGGACTGCTCTGACTATATCCAAAAATACGATTAGTATCGTTTTATGTGGTTTGCAGGGAGCGACAAAGAATGAAGGCACGCGTAGCCGTCCATAGAGATTTTAAGATCAGTGACATTGATGAACGGCTCTATTCTGCCTTTATTGAACACATGGGACGCGCGATCTATGGCGGTATCTATGAACCGGGGCATCCACAGGCCGATGCTCAGGGTTTCCGCAAGGATGTGTTAAAGTTCGTTCAAGACCTGAAAATCCCAGCTATCCGCTACCCGGGCGGCAATTTTGTTTCAGCCTATCGGTGGGAAGACGGTATCGGGCCAAAGGAACAGCGCCCCGTTCGTCTGGATCTCGCCTGGCGCTCGAAAGAGACCAATCAGGTCGGCGTCAATGAGTTCGCCGATTGGGCCGGAATGGCAGGCATTGAAATGATGCTGGCCGTCAATCTTGGCTCCCGTGGACTTGAAGAGGCGCGCAATTTTCTCGAATATGTCAACTTCCCATCCGGCACATCCTGGAGTGATCTGCGCCGCTCGCATGGCAAGGATGATCCGTACAAGGTCAAGATGTGGTGCCTTGGCAATGAGATGGACGGTCCCTGGCAAATCGGTCACAAGGTCGCGACGGAGTATGGTCGTCTCGCCAATGAGACGGCCAAGGCCTTTAAGGCTTTTGACCGGGACATCGAGGCGATCGTTTGCGGTAGTTCCAATGACGGCATGGCGACCTATCCCGAATGGGAGAGGGAAGTGCTGGAAGAATGTTACGAGAACGTCGACTATATTTCACTGCACAAATATTTCGGCAACAAGAGCAAGGACACGCTGAACTATTTTGGCAAAATCGAAGAAACCGGCCGATATATACAGACCATTGCTGGCACGATTGATTATGTAAAATCCAAAAAGCGCGCCAAGAATGATGTGCATATCTGTTTTGATGAATGGAATGTCTGGTACCACATCCGCGATGAGGACAGCCACCGCTGGCGGACATGGGATTGGCCGGAAGCGCCTGCATTGCTGGAAGAAACCTACAACTTCGAGGACGCGTTGTTCGTTGCTGGTCTTCTCAATGAGTTTATTCGTCGCTCTGACCGCGTGCGCATTGCCTGCATTGCACAATTGGTGAATGTCATCGCACCAATTCGCGCCGAGAAGAATGGGCCTGCCTGGAGGCAGACAATCTATCATCCATATCGGTTTGCGTCGATTTACGGACGCGGTGAAGCACTCAATGTAGCGGTCGACGCGCCGACCTATAATTGCCATGTTGCCGATGATGTTTCCTATCTCGATGTTGCCGCAGTTTACGACCGCAACGAGGGTGTTCTGACCTTGTTCGTCGTTAACAGGCACCTGACTGAGAAAGCCGAGCTGAGCGGCAGCCTTACCGGCTTCGCCAAGCCGGTGCTGTTTGAGCACCATGCAATGGAAGGTTACGGTCTCAACGAAACGAATGGTCCGGATCGCCCGGATCACGTCATTCCCAAGCATGGCGCGGGCGTGGGTGTTGAAGACGGCAATTTGAAAGGATCTGTTGCACCGCTTTCCTATCATGTCTTTCGTCTCAAGACGAATTGAGGTGCCAGGATGGGGATCAGTTTGCATAATGTCAGAAAGAGTTTTGGAACTGTCGGCGTCGTTCACGATGTAAGCATGGAAATTCCTACGGGAGACTTTGCAGTTTTTGTAGGGCCTTCGGGATGTGGCAAGTCAACCCTTCTGCGGATGATTGCCGGACTCGAAGAAACGACTGGTGGATCGATCTTTATCGAAGGACACGATGTCACGAATGTCGAGCCGGCCAAGCGCGAAGTTGCGATGGTGTTCCAGTCCTATGCACTATATCCGCACCTGACCGTATTCGAAAATATGGCCTTTTCGCTGAGGCTGAAGAAGACCGCAAAATCTCGTGTCAATGAAATGGTGCATGAGGCGGCCCGCATCCTGCATCTTGAGGAACATTTGCAAAAACGGCCTGCCCAATTGTCAGGCGGTCAGCGCCAGCGTGTCGCTATTGGCCGAGCCATTGTCCGACAACCAAAAGTGTTTCTTTTCGATGAGCCTCTGTCCAATCTTGATGCCGAGCTGCGCGTGCAAATGCGACTCGAACTGGCCAAGCTGCATAAGCAGATCGGCGCCACGATGATATATGTCACGCACGATCAGGTTGAAGCGATGACGCTGGCCGATCGCATCTTCGTTCTGAAGAGTGGCGTGATCCAACAGGCGGGTAAGCCATTGGAGCTTTATGATAATCCCGACAACCAGTTTGTCGGCGGCTTCATTGGCTCGCCTGCCATGAACTTTTTGCCTGGCCGGATTCTTGGACGGCAAGATGGGTTGCTACGGATCGGCCTGGACGGAGCTGAAAAGGAATTACTGGCGAAGGTAACAGGAGACATTGGCGATGGCACCAGCGTCAGAGTTGGGCTTCGGCCAGAACATTTAATGCCGGTCGAGAATGGGATTTTGGCAACAGTCGAACTGGAGGAGGATCTCGGAGGCGTATCTTATGTGCATGCGCGTTTGGCCGGGGGGCAGCCAATTGTTGTTGAGACCCGCGAACGTCGTAAAAGCCTCGATGGCCAAACCATGTCACTTGGAGCATCGGCTGAAGATATCTTTGTTTTTGCACAAGACGGGCGTCGGTTACGCTGAACGCCCGTGACCAGGTTCAACCGCCACCAACGGGAGAAGGGTGGCATCAGATGAGGGAGGAATTCTTATGCGATATAGAACTCTGCTTGCTGCAACGGCGATTGCCTTTACGGCGATACCGGCTATGGCCCAGGAAAACGTCACTTGGTGGGATTTCCTGAGCGGTGGTGATGGTGTTCGCATGAAGGCGTTGATCACGCGCTTCAATGAAGAACATCCCGACATCAAGATTACCGGCACGACCCTCGAGTGGGGCATTCCCTTCTATACCAAGGTTCGCACAGCCGTGGCTGTGGGGCAGGGGCCGGACATAATGACGTATCACCTTTCACGTATGCCGCTTGGTCTGGAAGAGGGGGTGCTCGATGAAATTACAGATGAAGATCTTAAGAACGCCGGCATTACGAAGGACAGCTTGTTTTCAGCGTCAGTAAAGGCTGCGAGTTCCGATGAAGGCAAGCTCTACGCAGTCCCATTCGATATCCACTCCATCGTCCTGTATTATAACAAGTCATACCTGGAAGGGTCGAAATTTCTCGACGCCGATGGCAAGCTGACGGGCATCAATAACCTCAAGGACTTTGAGGAGGCTTTGGCTCTGGCGAAGGAAAAAGGCGCATCGGCGCCGGTTTCTTATGCAACCGGCGATGATGGGGGAACTTTCCGGGTCTTTTATACCTTGCTTCGCCAGCAGGGTGGCGAATTGATCACGGGCAAAGAGGTGCTCGCCGGTGACAACCTTCAAAAAGCCGCCAAAGCAATCGAGGTCATGACCACTTGGGCTACCAATGGCTGGCAGCCCGAACAAGCAGAGTATGAAGCATCGGTGGCGTTGTTTACCTCTGGAAAGTCCGCGTTTTCATTGAACGGTGTATGGGAAGTACCCACCATGATTGATTTGGAAAAGAAAGGAACGCTTGGTTATAAGTGGGGAGCGGTTCAGGTGCCAAATCTGATGGGAACCCAGACCACATGGGCAGATTCCCACTCCTTCGCGATCCCGGCCAACAACAAGATGTCGCCCGAAAAACGCAAGGCCGTCATGACCGTAATCGGCTGGATGGAGAAAAACTCGCTCGCTTGGGCGGAGGCCGGACACATCCCGGCCTATAAGGACGTAGCGGAAGGCGCGGCCTTCAAAACGATGGAACCGAACGCCACCTATGCCGCACTGGCAAATACGGCCTCTTACGACCCGCGTTCGCCAATCGCGGGGGTAGCATCACCCGCCTACGATGCAGCTATTAACGTGATCTCCCCGGCCATCCACGGCTATGCTGAGCCAATGCAGGCTGCAGAACAGATCAAACAGGACCTTCAGGACAAACTGCAATAGCGATGTACGGGCGGCCGCGTGTTGGGACGCGGCCACCAATAATTCTGGGGAGGTTCCTGACGTGGCTATGCTGACAAACCGGCGCAAGGAGATGGTCGTTGCCGCTTCGCTCGTTGCACCATTCGTGCTGACGTTTGTGCTGGTATTTCTTTACCCGACAATTCGGCTCGTACAATTGAGTTTCACCAATGCGCCCCTCATCGGCTCGGGAGAATGGGTAGGATTTGATAATTTCATCCGGCTTTTATCTGACAAGCTGTTTCTGACGTCTTTGAAGAACAACGGTTATTTCGTGCTCTTGACGGTCGTCCCAACAACCGCTCTTGCGCTGGGCTTCGCATTGATGATCACGCGCCTGCGCGGTTCTTTGCAGGCGTTGGCGCTGGCGATTTTCTTCCTGCCATACATACTGCCGGTATCTGTCGTTACGCAGATATGGACATGGATGTTAGACTTCCAGTTCGGCGTATTGCAGCCGGTGATAGAATTTTTCACTGGAAAGCCCGTTCCGGTTTTCAAAAACCCCTATTGGGTCATGCCGACGGTCGCTGCCGTGACGATCTGGTGGACGAACGGATTTAATGTCCTGCTGTTCATCGCCGGTTTGCGCAATATTTCAAAGGACTACTATGAAGCCGCACAACTCGACGGCGCCACGCGACGGCAGTTGTTCACAAAGGTCACTTGGCCACTCCTCTGGCCAGTCACTGGATTGGTGTTGACCCTTCAACTGATACTGCAGTTGAAAATCTTCGATCAGGTCTATTTGCTGAGCAGTGGTGGGCCATTCAACTCATCTTATGTCCTCCTCCTGATGGTTTACCGTGAGGCTTTTCAGTTGAATCACGGCGGCTATGCCTCAACGATAGCGCTCGTGCTATTCGTCATCATCGCAATGCTCTCGGTTCTGCAGTTTCAGCTTCTTCGTGCAGGAGGACGTCGATGAAATCGATCAGGAAAATCGAAGGCTGGATATTGACGCTCTGCACTTTCCTCGCCGCGGCGTTGTGGATTTTTCCGCTCTATTGGGCTTTTGTAACCTCGATTCGATCAGAGGAACGCGTCGTGTCAGATGGTGCCGGTATTATCCCGGACGAAATCAATCTGTCTTCGTATGTTGACATCCTCTGGAACACCAATCTCGTCAACTGGTATATAAACTCAATCGGAACCGCCATCATCATTACGATAACGGTTATCCTGTCTGGCATGATGTGTGCTTATGCCATTTCTCAGATGCGGTTTCCCGGGCGACGTATTCTCTATGGGGTGGTCCTGGCAAGCTTCATGGTACCTTCACAGGCCCTGGTCGTAACCCAATTTATCCTGATCAATGACATGGGCCTCATCAACACTTGGGCTGGCATCATTCTGCCGCAGCTTATCGTTCCGGTCGTGGTCATCGTCTACAAGCAGTTTTTCGACGCCGTGCCGAAAGAGATGCGCGAGGCTGTGGTACTCGATGGAGGTGGCGACTACACACTCCTGTTTAAGATCTACCTGCCACTAAACTGGGGTATCACCACGGCACTGGCCATCATCACCTTTATCATGGCCTGGAACCAGTTTCTTTGGCCCTTTCTTGCAGTGACGACGGAGAACATGATGACGATCCCTGTTGGTATTACACAGGTCAAGGACGCGTTTGGCGTGTTCTACGCAAGGTTGATGTCGGTTGCGCTACTCGGAGCGATGCCTGTTGCGGTAGCGTATCTGATCTTTCAAAGGAAAGTCACCGAGGCAGTCATGATATCGTCTGGTGTGAAAGGGTAACATCCCCGCAGTTGCACCGCAGCAACCAGTTGCTTCCGGATGGCTGAATTGCCAATGATCGACCGGTTGAACTGGTTGTACATAGCCGACTTTGGTGTTGGAAGTTGGGATTGAATGTCTCTTTCATGGGACAGGTGCTGTCGAATGTGCAGTAAATAAGCCCGATGAAGTGCCGATGATGCAAAGCCGAGCGTAATCATCGACCCGCACTTGCCCTTGCGCGGAATGAGCGCCCGATGAATTCAAGCAGCCCATCCAGGATCGCTTGCCGGGCGTGGAAGATGTGCGAAATCCCCCAAGAAAATTGGACCAGCCATTACGCTTATTCACATCGAATGGCTGATCTCACAAGAGCGGTCGATTTAGTGGCGTGGTAGCAATTTCTGTACCTCGTCTGCGGCGTCGCTCAATGCCTCATCAGGTGTTGCTGTCTGTTCCACGATGCGCGACAGATTATCGACGATCGTTTGGGTCACTTTTACGCCGTTTGATCCCGGAAACGCATACCAGGGTATCATCAGGTTCATCTGGTTAAGACCAGCCTGAAACAGCGGGTTCTGCTTGTAGAAATCAGCCAGATATTCGGGTGACTTCGCGGCAAGCTCATTGTTGGGTACGTAACCCGTTCCCGGAACGACTACCGATGCGCCATAAGGCCCGGCGGCAAACTTTGCAAACTTCCACGCAGCTTCCTGCTTTGCCGTATCCTTCGTCAGGATTACCACCGCATTGCCGCCCGTCGGGAGGCGTCCTTTTTCGGGATTGAGAAGCGGCAATGGACCGGTGCGCAAATCAAACTTGCTGCCGACATTCTTGATCGTGTTGCGCAAGGCGCCTGTGGTCTGAAATGTAAAGCCAATCTTACCGGCGACGAAGGCCTGTTCGCCGGCCTGTTTTGTCAGGACCGGCATTCCACCTTCCTTGACCAGACGGCTGACGAGGTTAAATGCAGCAACCCCTTCGGGGCCATTGAAGGCAACTTTCTTTTCATCGGGAGAAAGCATGGTGCCGCCAGCGCCGAAAAGCAATGCGGAGAACATCCAGTCATCGCCCTGCCAGCGGAAGTCGATGCCTTCATTGCCATCGCCGAGCGCCTTGACCTTGGCACCGAGGGCAATCACCTCATCCCAGGTCTTTGGCGGTTGGTCCGGATCGCCGCCTGCTTGCCGGATAAGATCGGCGTTGTAGTACATAATTGGGTTGGACGTTGCGAAGGCAAGGCCGACTTGCTGGTTGCCAACCTGGGCGAGGCGAAGGATGTTGTCGCTGAAGCCCTGGGCCGCCATGTCAGTCTCTTTGGCGATCAGCGGCGTCATGTCGACGTTCACACCGCGCTCGGCAACCATGCGAAGCCGGTTGAGGCCGATAAAGGTGATATCGGGCATTTCAGCAGTGCCCGCCTGACGCAAGATCGTCTGGATACCTTCTTCGTAAGTGGCCGAAGGGCTGACGAAACTGATCTTGATGTCAGGGTTTTCCTCCATGAATTTCTTGGAGATAACATCCATAACATCCTTGAAAAAACCCGGCATCGGGTAATGCACATTCAGCGTTGTCTCTGCGAATGCGGGTATGCTGAACACAGTGGCGATCGCAGCAGCCGCAATCGTCTTTCGGAAAAAGCTCATTGTTATCTCCTGGTCTTGGGAATGGTCAGCCTTTGAGGCCGGTGAGGGTTATGCCTTCGATGAAGCGCCGTTGTGCCAGCAGAAATGCTGCGACAAGCGGCAGGGTAATGATGAGGGTTGCGGCCATCAGCGCGCCGTAGTCGTCACCGGCCTCTGCGGCACGGAAGAACAGCAAACCAAGTGGCGGCGTTGCCCGTTCGGTTCCAGTGATCACGATCAGCGGCCAGAACAGGTCGTTCCAGTGCGCAACGACCGAGAAAATCGCAAAGGCGGTCACTGCGGGCCATGCATTGGGAACGATCACGCGGTTGACGATAGCCAGTTCCGACATGCCGTCGAGGCGGGCAGCCGCGATCAAGTCATCGGGCATGGCGCGGAAGAATTGCAGAAACAGGAAGATGCCGAAGACTGATATGAAGAACGGTGCTGACAGGGCGAAGTAGCTGTTGAGCATGCCAGTCTTATTCAATGCGACGTAGATTGGTAACGCGGTTGCATGAATGGGAATGAGCAATCCAAGCATGACGAGGGTCATCATGGTCTGGGCCGCGCGGAATCTCAGCTTCGCCATGGCGTAGGCGCATGGTATCGCAATGACCACCTGAAAGAAGAAAATCAGCGCACAGACGATCAATCCGTTAAGCAGAAGCTGCCCCATAGGCACTCGCGTGAAGGCCTTGGCGAGGTTTTCCCACAAAGCCCAATTTTGCGGCAACAATGTCAGCGAGGATGAGAAGATTTCCTCGCGCGATTTGGCTGCGGTTGAAATCATCCAGATATAGGGGGCAAGGAAGAGTAGGGCTCCAGCTGACAGGATGCCGAGACGCAGATTGCGTATGGAGAACAGAGCGACGTTTTTCATGTGTAATGCACCCGCCGGTCCAAAACCCGATATTGGACGAGCATGAGAACGATCAGGAAGGCCAGGAAAATGACAGTCATCGCGGAGGCATAGCCTACACGCAGAAAGACAAACCCCTCCTGATAGATCGTAAAGAGCAAAACCTCGGAGCTCTTGTTCGGACCGCCTTCGGTCAGCGTTTTGACGGTCTCGAAAACTTTGACGGCATTGATCACACTGATTGTGGTGACGAACAGCGTTGTTGGCCCCAGCATCGGCCATGTGACCAGGCGAAAACGCTCCCAGCTGCCTTTGGCGCCATCAACTTCTGCTGCCGCGTAAAGCTCACGCGGGATTGCCGTCAGACCCGCAAGGAACAGCACCATATTGAAACCGACCGATTGCCAGATGCCAATGATTGCCAGGCTGAAAAGCACCGTGCTGCTGCTGCCGAGCCAATTTGGTCCTGCAATGCCGATCATGGAAAGGATGGCGTTGACCGGCCCGATTGTCGGGTGGAGCAGATACTGAAATACGGTTGCCATGGCGACTAGCAATGAAGCAACCGGTAGAAAGTAGACTGTACGGAAAAAGGCCCGCCCGCGTGTTTCCCCTTCAATCAATAGGGCGACCCCAAGGCCGATGAATACGGAAAACGGCGTGACAATTGCCGTGTAGATTGCCGTGTTCTTGAGCGAGATCAGGAACGTCCGGTCGCGGAATAACTCGATGTAGTTGTCGAAACCGATAAACTGGAAATCGTCGTAGCCCAGTTCGTAATTTGTCAGGCTGAAAACAAAAACAGCAAGTGTCGGCAGCAGAATGAGAACAAAAATGAGAAGCATTGCCGGGGCAGCCAGCTGCCATGCCACCCATTCCTCACGCTTGGCAGCGCGGATTGCTGCCTGCTTCGCAACGGAGCGGTTACTTGAAAGCGGAAGAGTGGTCGCTATATCACGCATCGACGGAAACCCTTGCCTGAGTCCGCAAGGGAACGCGCAATCCATCCTGACCGAATACAAGACATGCATCTTTATTGATCTGCAGTATAACCGGCGAGCCTACGCCAAGGAGGGCGACATCGGCAGGCGCGGCCTTAACGACGAGGCCTTCATCGACGCCGGTCGTGTCGGCTGTTACCAGTACCTCGGAGCCGAGAAACTCCAGCCGTGACACTGTCGCCGCAATGCCCTTTGAGCCGGGTGAACGCAATTTTATACGTTCTGACCTGATCCCGACATGCACTGATGTTCCCACCGGCCTTGAAATGCCGTCAAGGATAGCCTTGCCGCCGACAAAAATGGCACCGTTCTCACAGGTGATGGCGTTGATGATATTGATCCGCGGGCTACCAACAAATTTTGCGACTTCGATATGGCGTGGGTCGTCATAGATTCGAGCAGGAGAATCGAACTGCAGCACCTTGCCACCCAGCATGACCGCAACACGGTCGGCCATGCTCAATGCTTCGGACTGGTCATGGGTGACGTATATCGTAGGGACACCGGCACGCCGATGCAGATCGACAATCTCGGCACGTGTGTGAACGCGCAAATTGGCGTCAAGATTGGAAAGCGGTTCGTCCATCAAAAAGACGCCGGGTTGCCGAACGAGTGCACGGGCCAAGGCGACACGTTGACGTTGACCACCGGACATTTGCCCGGGCTTGCGGTCGAGGAGATGTTCAATCTGCAGGCTTGTTGCTGTTGTGAGCACCTGTTGTTTGATCGCCGCTTGAACGTTGGTCCGGCCGGAGGCGAAACGACCAAAAAACGGCATTCGCTGTAGACGGGAGAGGTTGCGCATGACAAGCGGCACTGCGATATTCTGTGCGGCAGTCAGGTGCGGATAAAGCGCATAGGACTGGAAAACCATTGCCACATTGCGGTCAGCAGGATGATCAGCCGTGATCTCGCGGTCACCCATCCAAATACCTCCGGTATCGCAATGATCAAGACCGGCAGCAATGCGCAGCAAGGTACTCTTGCCGCAGCCGGATGGGCCGACAAGGGCAATAAATTCGCCGTCCTCTGCTTCAATGCTGACATCATGGAGGATATTATTTGCGCCATAGGATTTGGAGATATTTCTGAGGGCGAACGCGCTCATGCCGTCGTCTCCACTTTCTTTGCCCTCGGATAGACCTCCTCAACGACATCATCGAGTACAAAACGGGACAGCGCATCGATCTCGATGATCTCGCTTTCTATGGTGTCCGTGAGTGTGTGGATCACTGCACCCAGAATACGCGCGCCGGGCATGTCGCGCTCCATATCTCCGACAATAAACGAGGACGCAGGCGCCCAGACCAGACTGGTATGGTTATGTGTGCCTTGCCAACCACGATGCAAATGCCCGCTGGCATGGAGGGCGACATCGTATCTCACAAGGAAATCCAGAATTTTTTTGCGTGGTGCGGGACGAACGCTCCAATAGCCGGTTTCGCCTTCATCGGGGGCATCGACGAAGAGCGGCTTGTGCGCGAACACAGCAATGCGGCGGGCTCCAGCGCCAGCAAGGGCATCTTCAAGCCAATCGAATTGCTCTTTTTCTTCCAGACTGTCAGCACCCAGGATGAGACTGTTCAGCCCGATCAACCGCCAATTGTCGCGGTCATGAATCCAGCGGTCCGGTCCGATCATCTCAAGCCAGCGGCCAATCCTCGTCGCATTGACGGGCTGCGCGCTTCCGGGCATGTGGCCAATATCATGGTTTCCGGGAAGACTAAGGATCGGCACCGAAAGTTCGTTCAGCAGTTTCGCGGAAAAGACAAGATCGTCTTCAATGTCAGCCCCATCAACAGCCAGATCGCCCGTATGAACAACCAGATCAGGTTTTTGGTCTGCTACCCATTGTGCCAATGGCGGCCAGTTGGCGTTGAAATGCGATTTGGACGGGCTGAGGTGAGTATCACTGATCTGGATGATCCGCACGGATATTTCTCTTTAAAATCAAAAGTTGAAGTAGCGAATGAATTGCGAAGGACAATAAGATGCAGTTGGTGCACCCCAGTCCGACACGGGGTCTTCATAGGCTTGGTCTGTGACAGCTGCGTTTCAGGCCAGTGACAGTTCGATGAATGCCGCCGATGATCACAGAACGCGGTCGCTGGATTGCACAACCGCCGAATTTCGAAAAATGGGTGTAGGATTTCAAATATTGGATTTGAGGGGTCCGGCACGTATTTCCGGTCATGGCGACAGAGGTGGTATTCTCGCGATTGCAAGGAACCCGATTACGGTTCCGGTTGCCGCAATTAAACCGTACCCATGGTATTGATGAAGGCTGGACGATCAAAACGTAAATACGATCACAATTTTCCATGCGCCGGATCACCAAGACCGCCGCCAGCTGCGGGTGCATGTGGTTAGAGGCCATGCAAAATTACGATGGCTTCAGCCAGACGAAATGCCCAACAGTCTAGCTATGACAGAAACAACGCCGGCACCATTGTTCAGATTGTTCAATTCATCGGTTTATGGTCGCGCTGCGCGATACTGGCACGCCCACAAGAACTGATGCCGCTGTGCAAAGTATTTTCTGTATCACGATCGCCGCACTAGATTACGCCAATTATATTTCTCCTTGAAACCCAAAAGTTCCCGCGTTTTCCGATTTGACAAAGGGGCTTCAAACTCACCCAGCTCGCGCCGTAAAGGTATGCCCGGGCAATATTTTTCAAGAAATTGATTTGTCGGCATCAATGCCGTGATCGTGTCGTTTACGGCATTGAACACCTGAAAGCCCAACCCATGTTTACGGATTGCCAAGTCAACGATCTGACCAAGATCGCGCGCGTCAATATAGCTCCACGCGTTACGCTTACGCGACATGGGGTTGGCAAGGAAATCGGGAAACTGGTCATATTCATGTGGTTCGATAACGTTCCCTATCCGCAGCGCGTAGATGTCGGCAGCATACCGCATCGCAAATGCTCGCGCAGTCTTCTCGTTAACGAGTTTTGACAGACCATAGCTGTCCATTGGATCAACATCATAGTCTTCGTCGAGCGGGAAATAATGGAAATCCTTATCCCCTTCAGCAAAGCATACGCCATAAGTGGTCTCACTGGAGGCTATAATGACTTTCTTTATGCCAAGTTTAACGGCAGCCTCAATAACGTTATACGTACCAATGGTATTGATTTGAAACGTTTCGTTGTCCGGCTTTATGAGAACTCGGGGCACAGCGGCGAAATGAACGACAGCGTCAATGGGAGCCGGCCCGCTACCAGTTTCATAGCCATTGAATCCAAAATGACTGGATAAAGCGTTGAACATCTGGCCGCTATCGGTGATATCGGCAATCAACGTATTGACCCCTGGCTGATCCAGAGGAGTAAGATCAATATTCAATACGTCATAGCCGTTATCAGTAAGATATTTTATAACATGCTTTCCGGCTTTTCCTGTGCCTCCGGTGAATACTATCCGCTGGTTCATACCCTGGTTCCTTATTGATTTTGCCTAAATTTACGCAGCCGGTCGAAAAGGACCGCCATCAGAATTGCGCCGCCTATGAAGCAGCCTTGCCAAAACGCGTTGATACCAAGCAGACCAAGACTGTTGCGAATAATTTCGATTAATGCCGCGCCCACCAAGGCACCAAAAGCGGTTCCAACGCCTCCCGCCAAAGCTGCGCCTCCAATAACCGCTGCAGCAATCACCTGCAATTCCAGTCCAGTCCCGATATTCGTCGTTATGGCGCCAAGCCAGCCGGTTTGAATGATGCCTGCAATACCGGCAGATAGGGACGAAATCATGTAAACTGCGACCTTGATCGGGCGAACAGGAACGCCGGTCAAAATAGCGGCATGCTCATTTCCGCCAATAGCATAGATATGACGGCCAAATCGCGTCCACCGCAAAATGAACCCTGTTATTAATGCCAGAACAATCATGTACAAAACTGGATTTGCAATCCCGAAGAACCATGCCCCGCCGCCGAGAGACAAGAGTTTGGCTTGATCAGGTCCGAACTCGAATACTACGGTGTTTCCTGAAGCGACCATGGCCAGACTGCGAGCGATCGACAACATTCCGAGTGTAACGACAAAGGGCGGCATGCCCAGATAGGCAATCAAAACGCCGTGAAACGCGCCAATGATCAGCGCTGTGCAGATTGACGCGATAATGCCTATCTCAAGACTATAACCGGCATGCATGACAACGCCCAACACCATGCTGCAAAGGCACAGTACAGAGCCTACGGATAAATCTATACCGCCCGTGATGATGACAAGCGTCATGCCCAGCGCGATAATAGCTACGAATGTGACATTGCGAGTAATGTTGTAAAGGTTTTTTGACGTCGCGAATGAATCGGTCGCGAATGAAAGAAAAAGACAAGCGAGAACGACCGCAATGAGGACCCAAAAGGTCTGGCTGCTTAATTGAGCCGAAAGCCAATTTTCTTGTTTGCGCTCAATTGTCTGGTCTAGAGTGGTCGCCATGGTGACTGGTTTCCTAGCTTTTTAATCAACGCTTCAGGCAGCTTGTTCTATTGCTCCGGTAATAAGTCCTGTTACTTCTTCGGGCGAACTTGCACCGATTTTCTTGTCAGCAACTTTTCGGCCGCGGCGCATTACGATCACACGGTCGGCAACGGTAAAAACGTCCGGCATGCGATGACTGATGAGGACGACCGCTATCCCCTGATCACGCAGATGTCGGATCAAGTTCAAAACCTCTGCGACTTGTCGAACCGAAATTGCTGCAGTTGGTTCATCCAGTAATACAATTTTGGCGTCGGATAACCGGGTGCGTGCAATGGCAACGGCCTGTCTTTGGCCTCCTGACATCTGCTTGACCAAATCCCGTGGTCTCGTTTCCGATTTGAGCTCGGAAAAGATCTGACCGGCACGGAGATACATATTGGAATAATCCAGTATCCGAAAAGGCCAAATGCCTTTTCTCATTTCCCTGCCGAGAAATACATTGGCAGCAGCAGTGAGATTGTCGCAAAGCGCCAGGTCCTGGTGAACGATCTCTATACCGTGTCGGCGTGCATCTAATGGCCGGTTCATAATGAGTTCTTCACCGTCCATCGTCATGGAGCCCTCATTTGGGCGGAAGTTGCCTGCAATCATTTTGACCAAGGTCGACTTGCCCGCGCCATTGTCGCCCATCAAGCCCACAACTTCACCTGCTTCGATAGACAGCGATACATCGTTGACCGCTTGAATGGCGCCGAAGTGTTTTGATATATTTGCAAGTTTGAGAACTGCCACTGCTCCACCTCCGTTTTTGCAAGTCGCGATGCCCAGTTGAAGCGGGTCGTTGCCGCAAGCTGCAATCGTTGGACCTGATCTCCTCCCGAGGCAAGTCGCAAAGACATCTATGCAAACCCTAAGGTAAGCGTCAATCAGCTAACTAATTCATAAGTCGTTTTATATGATAAATAATGATTGACGCCTTGCACAGACAGATATTAGCTGTTCTTTGGAGGAGACTGTTGTTGACTTGCAGTCAACTTGGCCGAGTGGGAGCTCGCGCTGATCCGTTGAGTAAGCGTACGGATATTTTCTACCATATCGATAATGTGTCAGCAGATAAGTGCCTGACATCGGACTATGGTTTGTGAATGCATGTCGATGACCAGTAATCACGGGTGACCGAACGTCAGCTGGTGGTACTTTGTCATCACCCAATATTGACCATTGAATCGAGTAAAAAGGGAGGAACCAATGAAAAAATCACTTTTTCTTATCGCCGCAACCGTCCTGGCGCTTAGCGCTGGGCCTGCTTTGGCAAAAAAACAACTTGTTATCGTTGTGAAAGGTTTGGACAATCCATTTTTTGAGGCAATCAATCAAGGTTGCAAGAAATGGAACAGTGAGAATGCCAGCTCGGAGTACGAGTGTTTTTACACTGGACCGGCCTCGACTTCCGATGAAGCCGGCGAAGCGCAAATTGTACAGGACATGCTTGGAAAGTCTGACACGGTGGCAATGGCAATCTCACCATCAAATGCCAGGCTTATTGCGCAGACCCTACGAACCGCGAACCCGACCATACCCATTATGACCCTTGATGCAGATCTTGCTGCAGAAGATTCTGCATTGAGAAAGACTTATCTCGGCACTGATAACTATCTTATGGGATTCAAGATCGGCGAATATATCAAGAAGGCAAAGCCGAATGGCGGAAAAATTTGTCTCATCCAAGGTAATCCCGGTGCCGATAATATTTTACGCCGTGCTCAAGGCACCCGCGATGCTTTGACTGGCGAGAAAGGTGCTACAGAATTAAAGGGACAAGGTGGTTGGACGGAAGTCGCTGGATGCCCCGTTTTCACCAATGACGACGGAGCCAAAGGTGTTCAGGCCATGACCGATATCCTCGCAGCCAATCCCGACCTGGATGCTTTTGCGATCGAAGGCGGCTGGCCCTTGTTTGGTGCGCCGCAGCCTTATCGTGATCTGGTCCGTCCGCTCAAGGATAGAATAGCCAGTAATGACTTTGTCATTTCCGCTGCCGATACCATAGGAGACGAAGTGGCAATTGCAGGTGAAGGTTTGGTTACAGCTCTGGTTGGCCAGCGCCCGTTTGAGATGGGGTATAAAGCACCTTCCGTTATGATCGACCTGATCGAGGGAAAACCGGTTGAAGATCCAGTCTTTACTGGCCTTGATGAATGCACGAAAGACACTGTTTCGACATGTATTCAAAAATGATGCGCGTTGAAGTTTAGCCTTCCACTAAACAGACGGCGGTTCGAATTTTTCCGAACCGCCGTTTGACTTTCCCCAGATGCTCTTCAGTAAAATAAGATTGACGTTTGTTTTTGTTAGGGATCGGGAGCTTGCGCCCTCGGTGAATAAAAATTTGAACCACCATTTTTGACCGCCTGCAAACTGCCAGCTTATTGGACGCCATTGAGATTCTATTACCAAGTGTTCTGTCTTCAGCTGGAACAGCAAACCCCTTCTCTGGTTGGGCAAGTAAGCCGTCCTTGATGGGGTCGCACTCGAGCATAATCGGTAGAAAGCTGGAATCTGCCAGTCGGAATCGCAATGGAAACGTTTCCGCATCGGTAAATAGAATGGCAGACATAGTTCAACTTTTGAAATATATTCAATAATATCAAATAGAAAATTTATTTGGATACAAGATTATTCAGCAACATTGACACGATCAATGTCGTTGGCAGCATAGGCGATGCCGACCAGGTCACCGTTTCCGGTTCTTTTGGTGACGTAAGGTCTCACCAGTGTAACCTATACGAGCGATGATAACACCGGTGATAATGGTGACATATTTGACGCCAGCGGCTCGACCGATGCTTTCGTCGGGTTCGCCCTCACGGGTGGTGCCGGCAACGATGCCCTCACGGGGGAGCCGACAACGATACGCTTGTCGGATCTAACGGTGCCGACATTCTGACAGGCAGTTCCGGAGATGATCTGATCCGGGTGAAGCCGTCGGTGGTGAGGTGAATGATGGCGCTGACCATTTTGTGTTCGCCTATGGCAGCGGTAATGATGTCGTCTTCGGTGTCCAGGCCGGAATGGCGATGTCCTGGACATTGCTGGCTACGGCTTCCTGTTCACCAGTGGTGCAAGGCGACAGCGGAACAGGGCGGTTAGAACAGTTTCTCCGTTATTCGCGACATTGACGGGGTCGAGATGAAGGTCAAAAGAGACCAAGTGTTCGCAACAGGCTTTCAAATGTGATCTCTGGCTTTTTATCCATTTGCAAAACCGGGCGTGTATGATCGACGGACGCCCGCTTGTGTATATTGCTCGGACTATACCCGAACTGCTGCGTGAAAGCGCGACTAAAATTCGCTGCCGAATCGAACCCGATTGCGAGACCGACTTCGGCGATCTTGCGGGTATCTGACGGATCCGCCAACATTGCGTGTGCTGCAGACAATCGCCTTCGCCGGATGTAGTTCGCAACGCCACCCGACATCTCGAAAAGTTCGTAGAGCTTTGTTCTCGAGATTGCCAGTTCCCTCCCGAGAGCATCCGGCGTCAAATCGGGCGAGGCAAGATTGCCCAATATATAACGTCTCGCACGGGTCATTAGTCCGATCTGCGAAATCTGATCGTTGCCGCCACCACGGTCAACGAGAGGTGTGATTGCGTCGAACACCATCTCGCGCAACCGGTCGTTAACACCCGGAAGGTCGTCACGTGCGAATTGATCAAGATTGGCTTCTACGCTCAAGAGATGATCAATTAGCAGTTTGGCTCTGTGTCCACCCAAAACGACGTTGTTGCTTGCCGTCGTCAGGCCCGCTCGATCGGCAAATACGTCGACCGGAACGATCAAACTGACAGAATCCGTAGCCAAAGCCCGCCCGCTAAACGGATGGCCGAGTGTGCGGATCTCAATCATGCCTGGTTCGTTTTGCGCGACACGACCATCAGTGCCGGTCCACGTGCGGCCGGCACGCAGAAAGGTAATTTGCCAATGATCAATAGAACTGAACCGGACCATACTTGAAGAACGTTCGTACCTGAAAGCCGGAACAGTTTGCTGCAGAAACAGCATGCCGCCCAAATCCCATACAGTCTGCCGGGCGACAAAACCGTCCAAGGGATCAACGTCGTCCGGCAAACGCGTATCGAACAATACTGCCATGTGTTCCTGCCAGGCAAGGAATTGCTTGCCTTTTGGAAGGGTCTCCGTTTCAAGGCGCAGAGGAATCAAGGCAGTTTTCTCCCCATCCTCAACGATGGGATCCTGCGACACCCGTGGCCAGCGCCTTCGATCTACGGAACCCGGTTCCAGACTGAGGTGGTCATCACTGTTTTCCGACATCATTGCCTCTAAGCCAAGTCCAAAAGTTGTTCCTTACAAGTATAACCATTTTTACATCGCATAACCTTGCGCCAAGCCCGTGAAATTATGAAAGCTCAACCGGTCACCAACAGACCAAGGTAAACGAATTCAAGAATACTGCGATGTAAAAAGCCAGAAAATTCAATTATAGCATGTCCTACCGCCGCTTTGTTTGAATTGCA
Source organism: Phyllobacterium sp. K27 (assembly GCF_054796155.1). Classification (NCBI taxonomy): domain Bacteria; kingdom Pseudomonadati; phylum Pseudomonadota; class Alphaproteobacteria; order Hyphomicrobiales; family Phyllobacteriaceae; genus Phyllobacterium; species Phyllobacterium sp. K27. Next base: position 628,419 of record NZ_JBTWND010000004.1, read on the forward strand.
CTTTACTTTAAGACCCCGATCCGACCGTTAACATCGAAAACTTCACCGTCGCTTAGAACAGTGAATTGTGTTGCATAAATCAACGGTGCTCTCTTATTGCTTGTTCGATCCTGAACTGCCAGTGAACGGTCGTTCCCATTGTTATTGGGGCGATAGCCTCAGTTGCATTACTCTCAACGCTGTCCACTGAGAAAGCTGCTTGGACTATGTTCAAAGTCTTCTGCAAGGCCATCGCGTCCAGAGACAGTTTAGCTTCGATGGCCAACGTCAGTCTCGATGCCTGTTCAACTCGGGCCCAACTGGCACTAATCCGTTAGCCAGCTTATTTGCAGACGAGCGTCTGGCGAACCGCAAAAATGGACGTATTGAATAGTTTCCGGATTCCTCGATATCGCGTCGCCGTAACCCGCGGGATATTACAACTATAACGTTTGTTTCAGCAGGAATTCTGTAAGCCGCTGTCACTGTCAGTAGTTTTCACACGCTTCCTACCTTTGAAACATTGACGCAAATGTTGGGAGAGATCTGTGGGTATTGTCTTCAATTCGTCTAGCTTGCGTTCTGAACGCGCCTCAAAGGGGCGGGTTCTTGTTGCCGGCGGTGCAGGGTTTTTGGGATCTCATTTGTGCGATCTTTTACTGCGTGAGGGTCGCACCGTTGTCTGCGTGGACAACTTTTCCACCGGACGGATGGAAAACATTCGTCACCTGTTGCGCTTTGACACATTCAGTTATGTGCGTCACGATATTATTGATCCTATCGATCTTCCGGTGGACGAGATCTACAATCTCGCTTGCCCCGCATCGCCGCCTCACTATCAGGCCGATCCGATCCATACCATGAAGACGAACGTAATCGGTTCACTCAATCTTCTGCAACTTGCCACACATTATCAGGCGCGGATTTTCCAGGCTTCGACTTCGGAGGTCTACGGCGATCCCCATGTGCATCCTCAGCCAGAAAACTATTGGGGCAATGTCAATTCTTTCGGTCCACGCTCCTGCTATGATGAAGGCAAGCGTTGCGCCGAAACGCTTTTTTATGATTTCCATAAACAGCATGGCGTCGACATCCGTATCGTGCGCATTTTCAACACCTATGGACCACGCATGCGCCCCGACGACGGGCGCGTCGTGTCCAACTTCATCACGCAGGCGCTTAGAGGTAAAGACATAACCATTTACGGCGACGGGTCGCAGACGCGGTCTTTCTGTTACGTTGATGACCTCATCGACGGGTTTCACAAGCTGATGTACAGCCCCCGGGCCATTCACACGCCTGTTAATATCGGCAATCCTGGTGAGTTTACTGTGCGTGAACTCGCAGAGCAGATCGTCGCCATGACAGGTTCATCATCCAAAATCGTCTTTCACCCTCTGCCTGTAGACGACCCGCGCCAACGTCGGCCCGATATTACTCTGGTAGAGCGGGAGCTCGGTTGGTCCCCAACCATAGCTTTGACGGAGGGCTTGAAGTCGACAATAGCCTATTTTGAACGCCAACTGGTGAGGCCCAGCGGAGAGCTTGCTGAGGTGGCATGATGAGCGGGCAGGCAGTACTCGTGGTTGGCGGCGCGGGCTTCATTGGCAGTCATACCGCGAAGCTTCTGTCCAGGCAGGGTTACGAGCCTGTGGTTTATGATAATCTTTCGACGGGACATCTCGCCTCGGTTCGCTGGGGGACTTTCATTGAAGGTGACATTCTCGACACGCAGCGGCTTGTCGATGCCCTGGAGAATCACAATCCGGCTGCGGTTATCCACTTCGCCGCTTCCGCCTATGTAGGTGAATCTGTCGAGCACCCGGCCAAGTATTATCGCAATAATGTTTGCGGGACGCAGTCGCTGTTGGAAGCTTGCCGTCTCGCCGGCACACGCAATGTCATTTTTTCGTCGAGCTGTGCAACCTATGGCGTTCCAGATCAACTGCCGATCAGTGAAGCCGAGACGCAGCGGCCCATAAATCCATATGGCCGCACCAAGCTGATTGCAGAGCAGATGCTCGCAGACTATGCGGTTGCCTATGACCTGCGATATGTGGCGTTGCGTTATTTCAATGCATCGGGAGCTGATATTGATGGGGAAATTGGCGAAACCCATGATCCTGAAACGCATCTTATTCCAAGGGCCATGATGGCTGCTGCTGGCACCATCGACTTTCTGGAAGTTTATGGCACCGATTATGATACGCCGGACGGCACCTGCATTCGCGACTACATCCACGTGGCTGACCTGGCGCGGGCACATGTGCTGGCAGTTGAGCATCTTGTCAATAGCGGTAACAGTCTTGCCGTCAATCTGGGTACCGGGCACGGCACGTCGATTAAAGAAATTCTCGAGGCCATCAGCCGCCTAACAGGCCGTAACGTGCCAATCAAGACACGCGCTCGCCGCGCGGGCGATCCTCCGGAACTTTACGCTGATCCGGCACTGGCTGCGGAAAAGCTTGGCTTTCGGGCGCTTTATTCCGATCTCGATACAATCATTCGAACGGCTGCTCCCTTCTTTGGGCTTGAGGTGCGAACATGAACACGCGCCTGCCAATAAAAGAGCCGAGACAAGGCGAACCCCTGATGGTTCCGGTTTTTTCTGGCTGGCGCCGCGTGGAATATCTGTTCGGGGCAGCATTGTGGGTAGCCACGCTCGTCTATTTTTGGCGCTGGTGGCTTGAGCCTGCTAACCATGTGAACGTTGCAGGCTCCATTTTGATCACTTCCATTCTGGCTTGGGTGACATTGCTCCCTGCTTATTTCATAGCTCTGTTTTTCCGTGCACTTCGTCCGAACGGCCCGTTGAATCTTCCGGCAGAAAGCCGCATTGCCATGGTAGTGACAAAGGCGCCGTCTGAGCCTTTTGAGGTGGTGGCCGAGACTTTGCGCGCAATGCTGGCCCAAGACGTGCCGCACGACACATGGCTTGCCGATGAAGATCCATCCCCAACGACTCTCGACTGGTGCAGGAAACACAATGTTTTCGTTTCCACTCGCAAGGGATGCGAGGAGTATCATCGCAAGACATGGCCGCGTCGTACACGTTGTAAGGAAGGCAATCTCGCGTTCTTCTATGACCATTATGGTTATGACTTTTACGATTTTGTGGTGCAACTGGATGCAGACCATGTGCCGGATTCGGACTATCTGTTTCAGATGCTTCGTCCCTTCGCTGATCAAGCTGTGGGTTATGTGTCTGCCCCCAGCATTTGCGATCGCAATGCACATGAAAGCTGGTCAGCGCGCGGACGTCTTTATGCTGAAGCCAGTATGCATGGATCATTGCAGGCAGGTTACAACAATGGTTTGGCTCCGCTTTGCATCGGGTCACACTATGCGGTTCGCACCGCGGCATTGAAAGAAATTGGCGGTCTTGGGCCGGAGTTGGCGGAGGACCATTCAACCACACTGATGATGAACGCACATGGCTGGCGTGGCGTGCATGCGCTTGACGCCATCGCACATGGCGACGGACCGCGCACCTTTGCCGATCTTATCACACAGGAGTTTCAATGGTCACGCAGTCTGATGATGATCCTGCTCCAGTATTCACCCAAGCTTGTTGGCAATTTACCGCCGCGGCTGAAGTTCCAGTTCTTGTTCTCGCAATTCTGGTATCCGCTGTTTTCCCTCTTCATGGCGTTGATGTTCGTTTTGCCAATCATTGCGCTGATGGCAGGGGACAGCTTTGTCGCCGTCACCTATCCTGCTTTCTTGAACCATTTTCTACCCCAAGCGATCATGTTGATCGTGCTGGCCTATCGCTGGCGCGCGTCTGGCACGTTCCGCTCATATGATGCAAAGATACTGAGCGTCGAAATGACCCTGTTTCTGTTCGCACGCTGGCCATGGGCGCTGGCTGGAACGCTGGCTGCTCTTCGCGATTGGTCAACGGGCTCATTTGTGGATTTCCGCGTCACGCCGAAGGGGGCGTCTGAAGTGGATCCTCTACCGTTCCGTGTTCTGGCCCCCTACGGTTTCCTGGCTGTTCTGTCTATTTTGCCAGTTCTGTTCATCCCTGACGCCAGTGACAGCAGTCGTGGATTTTATGTCTTTGCCATCGTTAATGCCGTGATCTATGCGCTGCTTCTGTTCGTTATCGTTCTCCAGCATGCACGCGAGAATACGGTTCGCTACCACACGCGGCTTTATCGCCCGGCGCTTGCTGCCAGCATTCTTGCTCTTGCTGCTCTGCCGAGCTTTGCAACCATCGAACGGGGCCGCGATGGCATTGAGGCTCTCGCATGGGGAACCCAAAGTTTTTCCCTGTTTGACGATCGCTTCGCAGTTGCTGGCGCAGGCGTCGGCGGCCGGGATGTCCACAAAACAATATTCAACCCACGTTGGCGCACCAACACTCCGAACAACTCAAATCAGCGGTAAAAGGCAACCAAGAACATGAAGATTGCAGTCATCGGAACCGGCTATGTTGGACTGGTCAGCGGAACATGCTTCGCCGCCTGGGGTCATGAGGTTGTTTGCGTCGATAAGAACGCTCAGAAAATAGACGGTCTCGAACGCGGCATCGTGCCGATTTACGAGCCTGGTCTGGATGAGTTGGTGGAACGCAACTCAGCGGCGGGCCGTTTGAGCTTTACGTGCAATCTGGCCGAAGCGTTGAAAGGGGCATCCGTCGTGTTCATCGCTGTTGGAACGCCGCCGCGCGCTGGACATGGAGATGCCGACCTGTCGTTCGTTTATATGGCTGCGCGGGAATTGGCTCCGCTCATTGACGCCGATACAGTTGTGGTCGTGAAATCCACAGTTCCGGTGGGCACTGGGGATGTCGTGCAGAAGATCATTGGATCAGTCCGCGAAACGGGCTCATTCTCGGTTGCGTCAAACCCTGAATTTCTACGGGAAGGCGTCGCTATCCGCGATTTTCTGGAACCCGATCGCGTCGTGATCGGTGTCGAGGACGAACGTGGGCGTAAGGTGCTCACGGAACTCTATCGTGCGCCACTCGATGAGCGCATGACACCCATCGTGGTTACCCAGCGCCGGACGTCCGAACTGATCAAATATGCGGCCAACGCGTTTTTGGCGACCAAGATCACATTCATCAATGAGCTTGCCGATCTTTGCGAACAGGTTGGCAGCAATGTCAGTGAACTGGCGCTGGGAATGGGGCTGGACAAGCGCATTGGAACGAGTTTCCTCAATGCCGGTCCAGGTTACGGTGGTTCGTGTTTTCCGAAAGATACGATGGCGCTGTTGCGCACAGCGCAGGATTACGGCGTAGCAGTACGCATCGTCGAAGAAACTGTAACTGCCAATGAAGCCCGCAAACGTCGCATGGCTTTGAAAGTCGTGGACGCACTGGACGGTGATATTGAAGGGCGGACGATCGCCGTTCTGGGTCTTACCTTTAAACCCGATACGGACGACATGCGTGATGCGCCTTCGGTTCCTCTCATCGAAACCCTGCAGCGTTTCGGCGCAATTATCCGCGCTCACGACCCGGTGGGCATGGACAACGCCAGCCGCATCCTCGCGGATGTCGAGTTTTTCGATGATGCGTATGAATGCGCACGCGGCGCTGATGCTGTCGTTGTCATCACGGAATGGGACAGCATTCGCAAACTCGACCTTGCGCGTTTGAAGGAGACCATGCGCCAGGCAGTATTGATTGATCTCAGGAATGCCTTTGAACAGGGCGTTGCTGAGGCAGTCGGGTTCCGTGTATCAGCTATCGGCCGATCAACGACGGTCCGGTATGACACGAGGAACTCTGCGCTGGCTCACACGGCGGAACAAGTCCATCAAAAACAAAATGCCGAGGACGTTCGTCCTGACATAGAGGGAGTTTCTAATGACAACTTCTAAAACTGGAAAGCATGGTTTCCGGCCAGGCCTGCACACAATAACAACCGTCATCTGGGCCTTAGCCTGGGTTTCCACACCGGCAAGTGCCGCGTCATTGCAAGTTTCCGAACAACCGGGAACTCGCCCCATGATGGCTTTTGAAATCTACAATCTTTACAAAAACAAAAGCTGGCAGTGGGATAAGGGGGCTGGGTATCTGAAGGACGAAGGCCGGCAATTCAGTGCATGGGCCCATGGTGAGAAAGGCGCAACCTGGGCCGAAGGGCGCTGGGTTATTACCGAGACAGGTCTGATGTGCCTCAATGCGACTTGGCATTCCGAACCAGGCGCATTTCCGGCGAAAACCTGTTTCTCGCATCGTATCGACAATGGAACGATTTACCAAAAGCGTGAGCCCGATGGTGAATGGTACATATTTCGCCACCCCAAGTCCCGTGAAGACGACGAGGCTCGAAAGCTGATTTCTACCGATCTGGTTTCCCAACAACGCGACAGCATCAAAACCGCGCTTGGCGCGGCTCAGTTGCCCAAACAATAAGAAAAGGAGGAGGCGATGAAACGTCTCGTTAGACTATCCGCAATTTTGCTTTGCGGAGCATTGGTTTCAGGAGGGGTTTATGCTGCCAGCGGGGTTTCCGGGGCAAGTATTGATAGCCGCAATCCGTTTCACGACAAGCGACCGATCATTGCTGCCGATGCTGTGACGCCCGGTGCCTACGATCCGCACGGAGATTTCACCAATGATTCCAATTCCAAGATCGAACACCTGTTTTTGCCTTGGGAGGACGTGGATCTTACAACTCTCAGTGCTGCGGACGCATATGCGCGTGAGCGGGGACGGTCGCTACTGATCACTATCGAGCCATGGTCATGGGCGCGTGACTGGCGTGTCAGCCCAGACGATCTGCTCAGCGGAATTCTGGCTGGACGATACGATTCAAACATGTCAGCGGTCTGCTCTGCGGCCGCTAAACTGAAAAGCCCCGTCACCATTCGCTGGGCACAGGAAATGGAAGATAATGACGGGCAATTCACCTGGGCCTTCTGGAAGCCGGAAGGATATGTAAAGGCCTACCGGCATGTGAATGACGTGTGCCGAAAGCAACTTCCGTCGGCCCAATATATGTGGTCGCCGAAAGGAGAGGAGGGGCTGGAAGCCTTCTATCCGGGCGATGAATATGTCGACATTATCGGTCTGTCCGTCTTTGGTTATCAGCCCTATGACAAACTGGAAGTTGGTCATGACACGACGTTTGTTGAGCGGACAAAACCGGGATACGATCGTGTGGCGGCCTTTGGCAAACCAATCGCTGTCGCGGAGCTTGGTTATGAAGGCAACGATGATTACGTTCGCAACTGGGCTGCGGAAGCAAACAAGCCACATACCGAATTTCCTGCAATGACCGCCGTAGTTTATTTCAATGATCGTGAAGTCTATCCGTGGCCTAGAAATGTCGGCCGGCCTGATTGGCGCGTCGCCAACCATCCGCTGGACTGATCTATGGCATTTCACAGGGCGGTTCGTCTGTTCGACCGGTCGAACCGCTCAAACCTTTAGTTCTTTGCGCAGCCGATGCGGGAACCTCATGCATTCTCGCCAGAGCCGCTCAGTTAGTCAGGAAGTAAAATGTATTCGATCCGTTCAGTTATCGTAAGTACGGCACTCTCTACCCTCTTGCTAGTGGGCAATGTCAGTGCTGCATCCAAGCCAGAAGTGGACGAAGTGACGGCGAAACTTGCCGCTGCGGCGCCCCCGATGACGGCCATGGCACTGGAAAAGCTTTATGCCAATCACACATGGAAATGGAAAACCGGTGGTGGTTTCTTTTCCGTCGACCGGAAAAAGTTTGCTGCATGGTCGCGTAAGGGCGCGGCCTGGTCCTACGGTGAGGGCCGGTGGTATGCCACCAACAGTGGAAAGCTCTGCTTACGGGCTCTCTGGTCCAGCAGGGCCGGAGCAAGTGGTGCCGTGACATGTTTCCTGCATCGCGAAAAGGACGGCGTCATCTATCAAAAGCCAAATTTAGGTGGCAGTTGGTATGTGTTCAGGCACAATCCTGTTCGCAAGGGAGATGAAGCCCTCAAACTGGTCAAAGGTGATCGGGTGAGCACGCAAGTGTCTCGTCTCAAGGACCGTCGTTGACAAAAAGATAAAGAGCTGCCGGGATCAGGCGCGGCAGCTTCTTTATTCCAAAGTCTTTCTCAAGCATCTGGACGTTTGAAAACGCCTGCATTATAGCAGCGCGCTTTCTGCCCAAACCCGCTTGGCGTACACACATACGGGTTGCTGTTCCTGTATCGCGACGCGGACACCTTCTTGACTTTGCCAACAGACTTCTTGGCATAACGAATTTTATCATTGACCCGATATTTGACGAGGTAGACGGATCGGATCTCTTCTTTTGGCTTGCGGATTTCTCCGGCTTGCGCATTCAGGCTGACAACAGAAACTGTAAATCCGATTGCTGCTGCCGTTATCCATTTCAGACTGTTTAGATGAGCGATGGAAAGTGTCATGTAGTAGCCTCCAATACTTTTGTTATGGGGCGTATTCTAGTCAACAGGATTTAATGTTCCGCTCGAACTATCGTGCGAATTTTATGAAAATTGCTGCTTTTGCAATACAGCCTGATTGGTGCAATTTCTTGCATTAAAGAGAAAGTGTCCGACGTTCCCGTGCCACATTAGAGCATCCTACCGATGACTTCATGGTGATTGCAACCTTTCCTTTTGCACGGCCCTTCTCGACACAATCATCGCCTTTCTGGTCTTTTCGTTCAGAGGTTCGACCGCTTATTTTGTATGCTTGGGCGTCCATTGATCAGTTTCTAGTTTTTCACCTGCCACACCGCAATACAAACTAGTTGCGGGGCTGCAGCAGTGCCAGCACAACCGTCAGTGCGGCAAGGATGGCGGTAAGGGTCAAGGGTCCCGTGGCGCCATAGGTGTCTACGACATAACCACCCGCAACTGCGCCAATGGTAATGGCGACTTGGAAAGAGGTGACCATCAGGCTGCCCGCGGCCTCCAGCGCATCGGGCGCTGCGCGAGACAGGTTGGTTGGCAACACCACTGGTGCCATGCCGAAGGCAAAGCCCCAAACCGTAGCAAAGCCGAAGGCAACGCCGATATGCGCGCCCCAAAACACCAAAGCGAGCGCTGCAAACGCCATTAACGTAGCAGTAACCACAAGCGCCATGCGAATATTGGCGTCGGCCATGCGACCACCAGCAATGTTACCGATCACAGCGGCAATGCCAAATCCGAGCAGTGCCAGAGCAATCGGTCCCGTTGCAAGGAGTGTCACCTGTTCAAGGAAGGGGCGCACATAGACCGAACCGGCAAAATGCCCTGTCATCAGCAAAAGGATAGCAAGCATGCCCAGTTGGATACCACGCCGCCGCGTCAATCGAAGGACATCGGAAAGACTGTTACTGGTTGTTGCGGGCAAGGTCGGCAAGCTCAGCAACTGCAGCAGCATGGCCAGGGCGGCCAGCCCCGCTGTCATGGCCATGGCACTGCGCCAGCCCAACCAGTCACTGATCAATGCACCCATTGACGGTGCAGCAATGGTGGCAAGCGAAACGCCGAGGGTGACGATTGCCATACCCCTGCCTGTCGCATTGGTGCCAACGAGCCTTGCTACAACAGCAACTGACAGCGCCCAGAACGCGCTAAGGGCGATCCCCAGGCCAGCCCGACCCAACAGTAACAGCCAGAAATCGGTCGCTAAGGCTGCAAGAACATTGGAACCGATCGCCAAGGCGCTGAGACCAACCAGTACCGTCTTGCGGTTCAATCGACCAATGAGAACATTGCTGAACATCGCCGTCACGGCACCAACAGAAGCAGTGGCTGTGACGACCTGTCCGGCCGTTCCCTCGCTGATGCCAAGATCGCGCGCCATTGGTGTCAGCAAACCTGCCGGCAAAAATTCGGCTGATACTAAGGCAAAGCTGGTGGCCGCCATTGAAATGACCGCGAACCAGGTGCCTGGGCTCCACACGTCTGGCGAAGCGGCCTCAAGGCCTATCGCTGCGCTATCAAGCTCTAATGTTGTGTCTGTCATTGAAAATCTCCAAAGTTGGAGATCTTCTTAAACAAGTTATTTCGGATTATATGTACCTTATAATCCGAAATGCATGTCCGTTCGTCCGGAAATTGTGCGACGCACAACGCCTGGCGAGACATTCGTAATGCGCTTGAATGCGCGCGCGAAAGAAGCCTCGGATTCATAGCCCAAACGATTGGCGACCTCGGCTACAGACATACCGTTTTGCCCCAACAGATCCCGGGCAAGCTGCATGCGAAGACGGGCGAGATAGTGTGCAGCGCCTTCGCCCAAAACAGCACTGAAGCGCGCAGCAAAAATTGAACGTGATTGACCTGCCAAGCCTGCGAGGCTCTCTAGGGTCCAGTTATGGCCGGGGTCTCGGTGCATGGCTGCCAGAACGCGGCCGATATGAGGGTCACGAATGGCGGCGAGCCAACCGGTGGTTGAAGCTCCAGTGCAATTGACCCAGCAGCGGATAAGTCGGGCTGTTAGCAAGTCTGCCATACGCGATAGGATGGTGGCGCTGCCCATCTGTGGTTGTGTGGCCTCTGCTGTCATAGCCGCGAGCAAAGGACCAACAATCGGATCATTGCCAGCCACGTCACAACCTTTGATGATTGGCGGCATCAAAGTGATCAAGGGATTAAGCGCACAGGCGCCCAAGGTCATGGAGCCGCAGAAAAGGGTGCTTGTCGCGCCCGTTCCTTCCTGCACCACTTCGCAAACATTGCTTCCCAACCTGGTCACCTGACAATCCTGGAGCGAATCACCCATGACATCGGGAGCGCTGGCCAACCGATGGGCGATGCCTTGTGGCAGGAGCACCAGGTCGCCATCGTGTAACTCTTGCCAGCCTTGTGTTTGAGTGTGAATCCAGCATGGACCCTGGCTGACGAAGTGGAAACGAAGCTGCGCCTGTTGCGGAAAGGCAATACTCCATGGATGTCGGAGTTCACAACGGCCATAGTTGACGCCACTCAAGCGAAAGTCCTGCAATACTTCGCTAAGCGCGTCCATTGGGATATGCGGTTGTGAAGTCGATCGGGATGAATGGTCAAGCATTCGGCTAAAATATATACTGAACGTCCAGAAGGCAAGTGGAGATCGTTAGTTCTGTACTGTCTTTCAATCATTCTCAGGATGACTGGCATAATATGCCAGTTCGGCGAACTCTTTAGCCCCGCCGTGATCAATCTCTACAAGAAACTTACCTACATACCGTTCAGCGCTGGTGAACCAACTCAACTGGAGGATGTTTGATTTTTCATGCTGCAAGGAGCGCTCCCAGCTGACAAATTTCGTACCCCTAACGTTGTGGCTGGTCCGATCATCGACTTAGAACGGATCCGTGCTGCCTTTCGATAGGATCGCGGGGTAAGGCCGGTTTCCGTTCTGAAATAGCGGTTGAAGTTCGACAGATTGTTAAAGCCGGCCTCGAAACAGATGTCTGTGATCGACATTCCCGTCTCCGCCAGCAAGGTGCGGGCGCGCCAGACACGCACCGAGCGGCTGTAGGCTGAGAAGTTCATACCTGTCAAACGAGCGAAGGCGCGGGAGAATGCGGAAGGCTCGAGACCCACGAGTTCGGCAACCTCGTGCATCCTGGCACTGGGACTGGACTGCATGATCTGGATGGCTTGATCGATCCTGCGGTGACGCCTGTCAGACAGTTGGTTGTAAAACGAGATGAAATGCTCGCTAGCAAGAGGTCGCTTCTGTGGAGCGTTCTCAATGTCACACAGGATCTCGATGAAGAGCCCGAGACCCCCTGCGCTCTCATGTGCATGAAGGTTCAGCATCTTGTTGCCGATTTCGAGAGCAGCCGGTCCCATGATCTCGATACCACGCTGGGCAAGGGGTTTCAGGCGATGGAGGACATCAAACTCCGGACACACAGCGCGTATGCCCATCAGCGCTTCAGCGTCGAATTGCAGCACCAGGTCACGTCCCGGCAGATGCGGCGCTCCCGGCGTGATCCAGTTGTGCGGCAGGTTCGTGCCGGTCAGCATTAGATGACCCGGCTTGAACGGACCAATGTAGTCGCCGACATAGGCAAACCCTTGAGCCTCGGGGATGTAGTGAATTTCCCATTCCGGATGATAGTTCCAGATGCAAATCGGGTTCGGGTAGTCGTCTCGGCGGATGAGGTAGGACATGCCGCCGGGCAAGATGATCTGCTCTCGGGTGGCTGTGAAGGTATCTGAAGCCGTATGTGGAAAATCTGATGCAATTGACATTCATCAAGCCGCCTTCTGCGCAAAGAAAGTCAAAATAGTATCATTTCTCAGTCAAAAGCAAACTAGTCGCAATGACAAGTCTGGGCAAAATAGATCCCGTAGGCGGCAAGGGAGTTTTGCCGTCCGAGGGAGGATATCATGACATTCAACAGGCTCCGCGCCGGCTGCGCGGCAATTGCATTCCTTGCGACGTCCAACGCCTTTGCTGCTGCTCAATGTAGCGACGAACTACGCGTCCTCGCCCAGCCACGCGATGGACTGACACTGCTGGAAGAGTATGTGGACGAATTTGAAGAATTGTCCGGTGCAGGCTTCGAAATTAGTTACCTCAACGAGAATGACCGTCGTGCCAAGTCGCAGGCCGACGCATCCACCGTCGGTAGCTTCGACGTCTATTATGTCGATGAGGCAAATCTCGCTCTGTTTGCCTCTTCCGGCTGGATCGTGCCGCTCGATGGCTATTATCCAGCTGACTACGACTATGCCGATTTCGATGCCGGCATGCGCGCTGCCGCGACCTACGAGGGCAAGCAGTGGTTCGCACCCATACAGGGCGGTGGCGACCTGATGGTCTATCGTACGGATCTTCTGGAAAAACTCGGCATCGCGCCACCAAAAAACTGGGAGGAGTATCTGGCAGCCGTCGAAAAGCTGCATGACCCCGACAACGGCGTGTACGGGACGGCCCTAAGGGGGCAGCGGGGCTCGGGTGCCAATGTCTGGCGCTGGATGCCGCTGTTTAAGGCAAATGGCGGGGAGTGGTTTAAAGACGGAAAGCCGGCATTTAACTCGGATGCCGCGCTTAAGGCCACCCAAGCTTATCTCGACCTTTTCAAATATTCCGCTCCCGGAACGCAGACCGGTTCCTGGGACGAATCGACCGGTGCTTTCCGCGCCGGCAAGGTCGCCATCATCATTGAATCTGCACCGCTTGGCGGCATGTCGGTAGACAAGGCGCAGAGTCAGGTGGCTGACAAGGTGGCCTTCTCTGTACCTCCCACGCCGCTACCCGGTGGCGGTTATGCCCACGGCTTTGCCATTGCCGCAAAAGCCAATGCAACCGAGGAGGAAAAGACTTGTGCCGGTTTATTCGTCGCATGGGCAACCTCAAAGGAGCAAGAGGCGCGTCGTCTGGCTGCAGGGCAGCCGGGTGAACTGACTCGCACCAGCACCTATCAGAGTCCGGAATATGCCGCGACCTTTGGCCAGAACCTTGCCGACGCAATGGCTCGGACCGGAAACCAGACGCAAGTAACCTTCTGGCAGGACCCGCGCTGGCAGGAATTGGGTAATCAATGGGGAATTATGCTCGAAGAGCTGATCACTGGTAGCCGCACGGATATCAAGGCAACTCTCAACGAGCTTGAGGCTTTCGCTGGCAAGCTCTGACACTTGTTTTTGTATTGGGCGCGCCGCAGACGACGCGCCCACCCCTGTTAATTGAGGATTCATGCCATGCGCCGCGGGCGTTCGCTGCCTTACGTTTTTCTCGGTCCGACTTTGGGCATCCTGATCATTCTGGCACTCGTGCCGACGATCTATGCTATCAATATTTCCTTGCAGAACAGAACGCTCGCGCAGCCGCAAGCCGATTATATCTGGTTCGCCAATTATGCGGCCCTGTTCTCCGATGCGCGTTTTCTCAATGCACTGTGGGTGTCACTCAAGTGGGAGATACTGAGTGTCTCTGCCACGATGCTGACGGGACTTGCGCTGAGCATCGCCATGTTTGAGGCGACAGGTCCAAGGATGCGCAATGTCTTGTGCGTCCTGTTCATAATTCCGGTACTCTTGCCACGCGTTTGCGCGGCTTTCGTTTGGAAGTTCTCCTTTCATCCTTTGTATGGTGCCTTGACTTGGCCGATGCGGGAGCTCACCGGAAGCACCCCTGATATCCTTTCAACGCCGTTCGGTGCCCTGTTCGCGGTGGCCTTCGTCGACGCCTGGCAATGGGGACTATTCTTCGCAGTCATTATTCTGAAGCTTCTGGAATCGCTTCCCTCACAACCTCTGGAAGCTGCCCGCATCGACCGTGCAACGCGCTGGGAAGTCCATCGCTTCGTTACACTCCCGATGCTGAAGGCTCCGCTCATCAGTCTGCTTCTTGTCAAGGCGATCGAAAGCCTGCGCTCCTTCGATCTGGTTTATGTCATGACCCGCGGTGGTCCCGGCATCTCGACGGAAACGCTCGATATGTATGCTTATTCCCAAGGTTTCATCGAATCCGGCAAAATCTCCTACGCCTCGTCAATGGCGGTCATAATGATGGTGCTGACCATCGTCACCTTCACCTTCACTTGGAAGAGGCTGAACCGATGAAGTTGTCGACCGTGCTTCTGCGGCTGCTGCTGACGCTGGCGGCTGCCCTGGTGGTCCTGCCGCTGCTATGGACCCTGCTCAATGCCTTCAAGACCAATGCCGACCTTCTGGTCAGTACGCCAAAAATCTTCTTTCAGCCGGTCTGGGATAATATGAGCTATGTGCTGAATCGACGCTCGGTCGCCCGCGCGCTCACCAATTCACTTATCATCTGCACAAGCGCTGTGGTGCTTGGATCCGTCCTTGGCGTCCCGGCTGCCTATGTTATCGCAAGGTTCAAAAACCGCCTCACAGCCGAGGCGCAGTTCTTCGTCCTGTCGTTGCGCTTTTTGCCGCCTGTGGCCATCGCAATTCCGATGCTGGTTATCTGGCTCGGTCTTGATCTTTATGATACCCGTCTTTCCTTGATCGTCACCTATTTGATCGTCACGACCTCGATCACCATCTGGCTGTCGGTGCCGGCTTTCGAAGGAGTGAGCCTGCATGTCGAAGAGGCCGCCAGGGTTGACGGATTGGGGCCCTATGCCACCTTTTTTCGCATAGCACTTCCCATTGTCCGCTTTCAGGTTTTTGGTGCCATCGCCTTTTCCTTCGTGCTCGTCTGGAACGAATTTCTACTCGCCATGATGCTCACCACCTCCAAGGCCAAGACGCTGCCTATCATTGCATCTGAAATGTCCCAGCTCGGCATGAACGTACCCTGGGGCATTCTCAACGCTGCCGTCGTCCTCTTGTCGTTGCCCCCTCTCATTTTGCTTGGGGCCATGGCGAGCGGGCTCAATGCTGCATTTTCAAAGAAAACTGACCAAGGTTGAACCTCATGAAAGCACTTGTCCTGGAGCGCGTCGGTGAACTCACGCTGCGCGATATTAATCTGGCTCAGGAAATGGGCCCGGACGATGTCCGCGTCCGCCTCCATACCGTCGGAGTCTGCGGCAGCGACGTACACTATTACACCCATGGCCGCATCGGTAATTTCGTGCTCAGCGAGCCCATGGTTCTGGGTCATGAGGCCGCCGGTACCGTGGTGGAGGTTGGTGCGAATGTAACCCATCTGAATCTTGGCGACCGGGTCTGCATGGAGCCGGGAATTCCTGACCCCTTGTCGCGTGCCTCGCGCCTTGGGCTTTACAACGTCGATCCCGCCGTTACCTTTTGGGCAACGCCGCCGGTGCATGGTGTGCTGTGCCCGGAAACCGTTCATCCCGCCAGCTTCACCTACAAACTGCCGGACAACGTCTCCTTTGCCGAAGGGGCGATGGTCGAACCCTTTGCCGTGGGCATGCAGGCCGCAGCGCGTGCCCGTATCACGCCAGGGGACACGGCAGTCGTGACAGGTTGCGGTACAATCGGGATCATGGTCGCACTGGCAGCGCTGGCCGGTGGCTGCTCGCGAGTGCTGATTTCGGATGTTTCTCCACCCAAACTGAAACTGGCCGAGACCTATGACGGTGTCATCGGCATCAATTTGCGAGAAGAAAACTTTGTCGATGCGGTCGATGCCGCCACAGGTGGCTGGGGAGCTGATATTGTATTTGAATGTTCTGGCGCACCGGCGGCTGTGGCTGATCTTTTCAAGGTCGTGCGTCCTGGCGGAACGGTAGTTCTGGTCGGCTTGCCACCTGAGCCAGTACCAATGGACATTGCTGCTGCATGCTCACGCGAATGTCGCATCGAAACGGTGTTTCGCTATGCCAACGTGTTTGATCGTGCCTTGGCCCTCATCGCGGCCGGTAAAGTCGATCTGCAACCGCTGGTCTCGGGCACCTTCACCTTCGAGCAGTCCATCGCCGCCTTCGAGCGTGCCGCTGAGGGACGTCCAGAAGATGTGAAGCTGCAAATCATCCTGGATGGGGAGGGGAATTGATGGCGACTGTTGAATGTCGTGACATCCGCAAGGTCTATGGTTCGGTGGAGGTCATGCGTAACTTTAACCTTCAGATCGAAGACCATGAGTTCGTTGTCTTTCTTGGACCCTCAGGGTGCGGGAAATCAACGATGCTGCGCATGATCGCCGGTCTCGAAGAAATATCTGGCGGCGATCTACTGATTGGTGGTGAGCGCATGAATGATCGCGATCCGGGAGATCGCGGTATCGCCATGGTCTTCCAAAACTATGCACTCTATCCGCATATGAGCGTGCGCGAGAATATCGTGTTCGGTCTGGAACGTGCCGGTGTTGCAAAAAGGGCGATCGAGGAACGCCTCGTGCCGGTTGTAGAGGCACTCGGCCTTGGCATCTACCTGTCCCGCAAGCCGATGGAACTGTCGGGCGGCCAGCAGCAACGTGTGGCGATCGCGCGCGCGATGATCAAGACCCCCGAGGTTTTCCTGTTCGACGAGCCATTGTCAAATCTGGATGCCAAGTTGCGCGGTAGCCTGCGTATCGAAATCGCTCGCCTGCACCGCGACCTGAAGACGACTAGCATTTACGTCACGCACGACCAGCTCGAAGCAATGACGCTTGCCGACCGGATTGTCTTGATGAAGGACGGGTGTATCGAGCAGATGGGTACACCCGAGGAAATTTATCAATCTCCTGCCACCTTGTTTGCCGCCAGCTTCATCGGTACGCCCAACATGAATTTTTTGCATCTCCAGGCGCTTAATGACGAGATTGGCGATTCTTCTGTCAGGTTCGAGGCTCCATTTGCGATCAGGCCCGGTCCAGTGACCGTAGGTGTCAGGCCCGGCGCATTGCGCCTGACAGACCAAGGGGGTGGGTATCGCGGCCGGGTCGAGCGTAACGAGTTTCACGGAGAGACAAGGCTTGTGACATTGCGTAACGATAGCCACGAAATCAGCATTGCTGTCCCTGCGGCTACCGACGTCAAGATTGGCCACGTCGTGGGCATAGATGTCGCCGCTGATGATCTGCATCTGTTTGATTCAAAAACGGGACAACGATTGCAAGCTCACGAAGTGGCGGCGAGAGATCGGCGAACAGTCTAGAAGCAATTGATCATCGTCGCTGTCGCGATGTGTCCGAAGGTTGCATAAATTGAACTGCAAGACTGCTCGACTCATTTTACCTTTTAATTGCCCGAATACCCAACCTCCCGGGCCGCGAGCTCCGGCATCCCAAGCAAATATTCTGCCGGGACTCGTAATTATTGTCTATTCAGCTCTATCCTCCGCGAGGTGCCATATATCCTGCCGTTGCGCTGTGCTGAACGTCTGCGGATCACTCCGATCTTTGGTAATTACAAGGTCTCGTCTTCGGCGATCGCAGCCGTGAAAAACTGCAGTTCGCGTTTTTCTCCCGTAAGTTCGGCAATCTAATTGAATCAAAGTGCACGACCGCTGTCACTATCAAAGACATGAGCAAGCTCGGTATCGATGGTGACTGAAAAAGGCGAACCGACTTATACTGCGGTATCTCCATTCATCAGCGCCGTTACGCGACTGGCGGCCAAATCGAAAACCACATGGGTTTGTGCGCCAGTCGGTTCCACGAGAAGCGTCTTGCCACGCAAGGTGCTTCCAGTTCCACGACTGTTTGACCGTGCTTTACTTGTCTTTTCATGGTGACACCAATTGCTGTTCCGTCGCTCAATCGGACGGTCGGGCTTCCGTCAACGCCCTTCACGATACCATTCAGGATATTCATGGATGGCGACCCGATGAATCCTGCAACGAACAGATTGGCGGGATTGCGATATTGCTCGATAGGGGAACCCTGCTGTTCAATTCGTCCGTGATTGAGGACTACGATTTTATCAGCCAAGGTCATGACCTCGATCATGCTGGGCAAGCCCTTTGTTGACAGCATGAGGACGGCTTACAGCTGCGCTACCACTATCGCTAAAAGATGTGGCAGAACTAATCTTCGATCATTCTGCAGAAGAAGTCTGGGCACAAGGTGCGGCGGTTGTTGCCCTGTGCGAACTTTATGAATCCCCTTGGGAACAACAGGGCCTGCGCAAGGACTTTGATGGTTCGGCGCACCTGCATTCGGGAGGAAACAGAATGAAACCTATCGGCATAGGCATTATCGGCTGCGGCAATATTTCTACTGCTTACTTGAAGGCGATGGTTCCAATTTTGAACGTTGTCGGATTGGCAGATATCAATGAAGACCTGGCGCGCGCCAGAGGGGCCGAGTTCAACATACCCGCTGCAAACGTGGTTGCATTGCTGGCTGATCCCGGTGTGGAGATCATCGTCAATCTGACGATTCCCAATGCCCATGTTGCTGTGGGGCTTCAGGCCCTGGATGCAGGAAAACACACTTACTCGGAAAACCTTGGGTATCAATTTTGCCGAGGGTCAGAAGCTCGACAAAACTGCGAAGACAAAGAACCTGCTTGCCGGCGCTGCGCCTGCACATTTTTGGGTGGAGCACATCAAACAGCGTGTGCCATTCTTGACGAGGGCGCAATTGGCCAACCGTCGGTGGCACAGCAACGTTCATGTGCCTGGGCCACGAGCGTTGGCATCCCAATCCCAGATTTTTATTATGAAGCTGGTGGCGCCCCCCTATTCTAACGCCATCCATTTGTCAGGATTAGCTTTTCCCGATTTCACCGTGCAGGTTGCGGAGGAAATGGGCAGCGCATGGCCCCGCGAGGGAAAGTTGCTATTGCCCTATCTGCTGACCTGCGGCTGTTCGTATAAAAACGCATAACGGAAAACCCAAACCTCACCGCCGTGCGGGTTCATCTTAACGGCCCTTCCAAAATACTTGCTGATGTTTGGACTTCGTCCACAGTCCGCGAAGTTCGGAAAGAGCGGCCAATTGTTGAGAGTGATGCCAACCAATCAAAGCTCCTATGGCGCGGTGTACTTCTGGTTCGCTGGAGTGTTCTGTAATCTGCATCATGAGGAGTTGAGCTGTTTCCGCATCATTACTTTGACCCAGTGCATCCTGCAGTTTTTTTAATCGTTTTATAAACTTGTCGGTCTTGGGACTGCCATAAAGGGGCAGGAAGAATTCCGCTGTGTAACGTAGCTTCTTCAGAGACAAGCGGAGACGGTGTCTTTCTTTTGTTGTCAAACGTTCGAAGTGTTGTCCTCGTTTGAGAACCTTGTTTTGAGCACTTGCAAGTACCCGGTTGCTGAAAATCCTGACCGGTTCGCCCAATACCGCCAAGTCTTTACTTTCCGCTTCGTTGCGCCAACGCTTCTCTTCGATGAACAATCCGAGTGAAAGAAGAAACTGCGTCGTTTGAGGTTCTTTGAGCGTTGCAAAGACAGCATCATGAGCTTGCGTGTTGAAAGCCGCACTCGCATCACTCAGATAAGCAAGATTGATATTGGGTATTTCCAATCGCTCAAGTGCGGGAATCGTTGAAGCGGCAAAAACATCCCAGTTTCGGGCTTCACCAAGTGTCTTTGCCAAAGTCCTGGCACCCTGGTCAAAGATTGCCAAAGAGTGCCCGGCAAGCTCCTGTCGCAGAATCCAAAGTAGCGTTCGCAACCGGCGCAGCGCAACACGCATTTGATGAATGCCGTCCGGATCTGAATTTTCTGCCAGATGTATATTGGCGGTCAGCTGCCTCTGGCACTCGCAAAATAGCTTGGCTATTGCCTCATCGACCGTATCACCGGGGAGAAAGGTCGACTCTGACGCTTTTGTGGAATTGCTCTGCTTTTTCGAAACAAGTGCATAACCGCGGGCAGATTTGCTTTGAGTGCCCAGTTGCAGCGGTGCGATATCCGCCAGCTTCAAGCCAAGGCGATAGAGGGCAGCTGGTTCACCCTCCTTAAGCTCAAGTTCCACCTCCGAAAGCTGCAATTGATGCGAACCGGCATTGATCGTGCCCCGGTCAAATGCAATCTCAACCCGGGCATCGACGTCTTCGACGAGTACTGCATGACGGCGGACAATTGTTGTAAAAATGGGAGCTAGATCTGCTTGCTTCGTACCATTGAGAAATGTCGCAAGTTCCTTTGCAGTAAAGGCACTTAGATTCGGCATTTCGTCCGTGATTTCAACTTCCCATTCATTACGCGTTAGTGCCGCGTCCGTTGAAGAGTTTTTCAAAGTTTGGATGAAACGCTTTCCAGCACGCCTGACGCGCAAGGAGGAGTTGGAAGCGAATAATTCTTGGTTGTTGGTATCGTAATATACAGTTTCCAGATTCCTGACCGTACCCTTGTTTTTGACAGGCAGACGCTCAAGAGCCGCGCGGCAAAACTTATCGAAATTTGCCGGGGAAATAAGTAATTTCAGCTCGGTTTCCAGCGAAGCCGAATCTGTCCGCGTATGGGCACCTGAGAGGGATTTGTGATCGTCCAGAATTGCCAAGCTAAACTCCCAAAATTGAAACCTAACCGGCATGATGTCCTCTGCCAAGTACCACCGCCAATTGAAGCCTGAGGCTCGCTTCGGTACTCTCGGTTTTTATGCACACGCATGATGACCGGGGTGCTTTGCGACCTTCTGCCCAGCCATTCGCAATGACACCATTCAACCGGCTTGATCACGGCGTCGTGAACTTGCCGACTGTAACTTTTTCCGCGTCCGACCGAATTGCCCTGTGTGCGTCTGAAAACAGCGCATGCAACCCAAGGGAGACGATATCCATGTCAACGCGATCAACCGTAACTGCAGCTGCATTGGCGAGCGCTGTATCATTGGCGCTTTCTTCATTTGTGATGGCCGCGCCGTTGACGCCTGAACAGGCGAAGGCAGCGATGGATGCGGGCAAGGAGAAATGCTTCGGAGTGGCACTTAAGGGCCAGAATGATTGTGCCGCAGGTCCCGGCACGACCTGCCAGGGTACTTCCACCATCGACTATCAGGGCAATGCCTGGAAATTCGTTGATGGCGGTACCTGCACCACAATGCAACTGCCTGAAGACCGGAAGGGCTCTGCCGAGCCGCTTACCCGCGATATCCTATCGTAACAGGTAAAATACCGGAAAGTGGAGGTAGAGATGAGTATATGGGCAACGCAGCCGAGACTATGCGTCTCGCAAGCCGTCCACTTTCCGGATCATCCGATTGCGTCGCGCGTAGGAACCAGCTTTAAGCACGAGCATCTGGCGGATATCTTCGATGACAGATCGTATCAGGGCTTCTTCGAGGTCCATGCGGAAAATTACATGGGCGCCGGTGGTCCGCCGCATCATGCACTTACCCGTATCCGGAGCGACTATCCTGTCTCACTCCATGGTGTTTGTATGTCAATTGGTGGGCCGCAGCCCTTGAACGCTGTGCATCTAGGACGGTTCAAGGCGTTGATCGAACGCTATGAGCCAGCGCTCGTATCGGAACATCTTGCCTGGTCGACGCATGATACAACCTACTTCAACGATTTGCTGCCGCTACCCTATACGCGAGCCACCCTTGACCATGTTGCCGACCATCTTGACGAGGTTCAAGAGGCCATTGGACGCCCGATACTGCTGGAGAACCCCTCAAGCTACCTGATTTTCAAAGAGTCCACGATGAGCGAGACCGATTTCATCAGGGCTCTGGTCAGGCGCACCGGCTGCGGTCTGCTGCTCGACGTCAACAACGTCTTTGTGTCTGCCGCCAATCTCGGTTTTTCAGCCTTGGATTATCTGGTCGACTATCCCCTCGAACATGTTGGCGAAATTCATTTGGCAGGACATGCCGAACAACAGGACGATGAGGGGGATCTCCTTCTCATTGACAGCCACGATGGACCCGTTGCCGACGCTGTATGGAAACTCTTTGATATCGTCATCAGTCAATGTGGTCCTATTCCAAGCCTTGTTGAATGGGACAGCGCTATTCCCGAGTGGGCCATCCTCAAGGCGGAGGCGCTCGCAGCACAATCCATTCTTGATCGTCATGCTATGAGTTTCACGTCTGGAGCTGCCCATGTCGGAGCCTGATTTTTCTGCCGCAGACTTGGACAGTCTATCCTCTTATGCAGCGACATTTGCTTTAGCCCTGCTTGATCCGGAACGTCCAATGCCAGTCCCCATTTGCGGACCTGATGGCAAGGTCGTGAATAAACGATATAATATTTATCGCAATAACGTCACGGTCAGTCTCATCGAGGCACTATCAGCGACCTTTCCGGTAACACGACGCATAACTGGCGAGCATTTTTTTCGGGCTATGGCGCGCTTCCACATTCGTACCAGTCCACCGACCTCATCGTTATTATTCGATTATGGAGGTGATTTTCCCGGATTTATCGAGCGATACGAATATGCGCGTTCCATGCCCTGGCTGGCAGACGTCGCCCGCATTGAACGTGCTTGGCTTGATGCCTATCACGCGGCCGATGTTGCGCCCCTTTCACCGCAGGACTTGGCTGCAATCTCGCCCAAACGCCTCGGAGAGATCGTCCTTGTGCCGCATCCGGCAACGCATATTGTCTTTTCACCTTACCCAGCAGTTACCATTTTTGCAGCAAACCGCAGCAAAGGTCCGGTAGGGCCAATCGAGGTCGCCGGACCGGAGGCTGCTCTGGTGACCAGGCCGGCGCTCGACGTCACCGTTAGGAGTTTGCCACCTGGCTGCTTCACCTTCCTGGATCACCTCATCAAAGGAGAGATGTTCAACGCAGCCGTTGCCGCAGCAATTACGGCATCTGCAGACTTTGATCTGCCCAGCAACATCGTTGGAATGCTTCAGGCAGGAGTTTTCGCAGCGATCCACCAAGGAGATTGAACAAATGACTTTCGCGCCCAAAGACATCGGCAATATAACCCGAAGCGGGATGCGCGGATTGTTTGAACGTGCGAACCGCCTCATTGTTGCACTTTCTCCGCCTTCCTTGACCCAGCTCATTTTGCGTATCGGGCTGGCGCTACCCTTCTGGAGATCGGGCATCAACAAGTGGGACGGCTTTCTGCAATTGAACGATGTTGCAGTACTGCTGTTTAGTTCGGAGTTCAGGTTGCACTTGCCGGGCGGTCCATACCCATTTCCAGCGCCGGGCACATTTGCCTTTGCCGCAGCTTCAGCAGAGATTGTTCTGCCGCTCCTCCTTGTTGTCGGCCTCGCCACGCGATTTTCTGCCTTTGGCCTGCTGCTGATGACACTTGTGGTTCAGCTCACCGTCCCCGAAGGTTGGCCAATCCACTTGACCTGGGCAGCCATGGCGTTCGGTATCATGGCATGGGGACCTGGAAGGATGTCGCTGGATAAATTACTGGCAACGAGCAAAGTCTGAAGACACATCTGGCCTTCCTTTGCACCATGTCGCACTGTGTCAGTGACGATGTTCGCAACGCGAGCAGTCTTTACCTGATATCTTGTTCCCTAACGCACTGGAGTATCCTCGAATGCGATTGAGCATGTTTTGATAGTGAAACGAACTGATCGGGCTTTTTTTTATCAGCAACTGATGGCCCGGCCAGATTCGCGTATCTGCCTGTGCTGAAAAGCTGCAAGACACGTACGTTGTCCAACGCACTGCTGCTCAAAGAATGACATCTCCACGGAGATGCCGCCGTTTGATACCGTTCATCGAAAAACCGGGTCGGATTCATAGTACAATCAGTCTACTTCTCCGGGGTCCGAAATTGGTGTAAGCGCGAATGGGTTTGTACGTGAGCCCTGGCGCACGTTCGGAAGCATGATCAGTAGGTATTATCTGTCATCAGAGTTTCCTGATGGCGTGTCTATCGTGCCTCTGTAGCTACTAAGTACGATATGCGACGAAACCCGTGAGCTTATGGAATTCCGCGCTGAGCCAATAAGCCGCCACATGGTGTCATCGACAGGATTAAAAATCTGCGATACTGGCTTGAAGATAAACGAGAAACCAATCTTTTTGACCGGTCAGTCAGCATCAAGCCATTCGTTCAATTCGACCTCGGAGCGTTCCAGCCCGTTGTAATTTATCAGTTTACGCATAAAGGCGACGGCAACTGCGCGTGCGCGTAAATTGAATTGTCCGTCATGACCATCCCTGGATGTTTGATAGACGCCAAGTTTCTCGTAAAGTTGTTGCAGGCGGTTTTGCACGCTGCGGAGCGAAAGATTGCGACGGGCCGCTATAGCCCGGTCCGTCAGCCCCAAAGCAACATCAATCAGAATTTCATACTCGATATCGTTCACGCCTTTTGCCTGACCGAGGCTTTTCTGTTGCATCCCCCGCACTTCGCGATCGATAACGCATTGCGCCTCGATGAATATGCTGCGAAGTGCAAGCTTCAGCCGTTCCTCGGATGCGGATTTGAGAACATAGCCAAATGCGGCACCATCCGGAACAATGCGGGCAACACCGCGCACATAGGCCTCGTCCGAGTAATTTGACCAGAACAGAATACGTGTGTCAGGCCGCTCTTTCCAGATGGTACGGGCAGCTTCGATACCGTTTCTGGTTTGCATCTGAAGATCCATGACAATGTGGGCTGACTTATGGTCGCGCGCCATTTTCTCCCCGATCATGCCATTGTCAGCTTCGAAGATGGCTTTGCATTCTGGCAGCGCGGCATTGACCGCGTCGCGCAGATAAGATCGATGGAGTGAATCATCCTCGACGATTAGTATTTGCATTCCATCCTCCTCAAAATTCGCGATTGGGTGCGGTGGTCAATGGCAGATGAACGATGACCTGTGTTCCCACATTGTCCTGATTGGGACCGATCGAAAACTTGGCTGAAATCAGCCGGGCTCGTGTTTTCATGTTGTTGATGCCGCCCCCCGCGCGACGGCGGGTTTTCAAACCACATCCATCGTCCATAACTTCTATTGAGATGCCACCGGCCTGTTCAAGCAACCGCACGACAATGCGTTTTGCTGCAGCATGGCGTATCACATTGTTGATCGCTTCCTGAGTGATGCGAAAGAGGGCGATCGAAACAGTCTGGTCGAGTTGATCGATAATGCCATTGGTCTCGTCTACCAGTTGCTGCACAAGTCCTGAGCCGCTGTCACGGATTGACCGGTCGAGATGATTTTCCACAGCTTGGCTGAAGCCGAAAAGCTGGAGAACCGAGGGTTTTGCTTCTTCTATGATTTGCCGCAGATCCTGCATGCTCTGTTGCAGGCTTCGAGCAAGTGATTCAAGCTCGTCGCCTGAAACGACCTGTTCGCTGGCCAGGCGTTCCAACCAGCGCGCCAAACGGGTAAGATCGGCCAATGTCTGATCGTGCAGATCCATGCCAATACGTTGACGCTCACGCTCCAACGCTTCCGTAAGGTTCAGCGCGCCGAGACGCAGTGCCTCTTCTCTAACCCTCGCTTCCACCTCAACAATGGCCGATTTTTGGGCCTGATCGGCAGCGCGCAGCGCAAAGAAATATGCAGATAGAAGATCGGCAATGAAACGCGCATTATCGACGTCTTCCATTGTATAAAAATGAATTTGATGTGAAGAACAGCTCAGCGCCCCGATAATGTCCCCTTCAACTTTCAGGGGAAGGTGGATGCGGCTACGCAATCTTTGTTCGAAAGCGGGCTGAATAAATGCGCCCTTGAAATTGAAACGTGCATCTGCCAGCGCGTCGTCGGTCAACATAAACGGTACTTCGCCCCACAAAAGAGCCCGGATGGGGCTTTGGGAGACGAGTGCAGGTGGATGAGTTCCCCACGCCGTTTCCAATCCGGTCTCATAGGCGGTGTGGTATTTGCCCCCATGCATGATTATGCAGACATCGAGATGATCGTGGGGAATGATGTGGGCGATCTCGACAGCCACGGCGCGGATCGCAGAATGAAATTCCAGTTGACCCGCCAGCAGTCGCGAAATCCCGATATAGTGATCAAGCAGGGCAGCTGGTGCCATCTTCAACATACTGTCTCTCCTCCCGCAAATGTGTCGCCTGTGGCCCACAGGCAATGGCGTACATCTCGCTTGTTCGCATAAAGCGCCAACCCATGTGAGTTCGTCTTGCGTGATCCCGCATCATTTTTGGCACAATCCGCAAAATGCCTGCCTTAAAACGCCTATACAAGCCTGACAACGTAACTCATTCTGTAAGTCCTAAGGGAGGAGAATTCGACAGGAGGAAGTCTTGATCAGAAAGAACGCTGATCGGGATCTGTTCGAAGACACAGCTAAATCTGGGGAGAGAGCAATGAAAACTACCAATATTCTTTTGGCGACAATGACGCTTGTCTGTGCTGCAATACCAAATCTGGCTATTGCTGATACCTCGGCCAAGAAAATCGCCTTGTCAAACAATTATGCCGGCAATTCGTGGCGACAGGCCATGTTGACGAGTTGGACAAAAATTGCCGGTGAAGCAGCCAAGAGCGGTATTGTTGCTGCAGCTGATCCATTCACTACGGCGGAAAATCAGGCAACAGAACAAGCTGCGCAGATCCAGAACATGATCTTGCAGGGCTACGATGCAATCGTCATCAATGCAGCATCGCCCACGGCCCTGAACGGTGCAGTAAAGGAAGCATGTGATGCTGGCATCACGGTGGTTTCCTTCGATGGTATCGTGACGGAGCCCTGCGCCTGGCGCATTGCAGTTGACTTCAAAGAGATGGGCCGCAAGCAGGTCGAGTATCTTTCCAAAAAAATACCCGCTGGCGGCAACCTCCTGGAAATTCGCGGTCTTGCCGGGGTTTCGGTAGATGACGAAATCTCCGCCGGCATTCATGACGGCGTCAAGCAATTCCCGCAGTTCAAAATCGCGGGGTCTGTACATGGAGACTGGGCACAGGATGTAGCCCAGCGTGCTGTCGCCGGCATTCTTCCAAGCTTGCCTGAGATCGTCGGCGTTGTCACCCAAGGTGGGGATGGTTACGGTGCAGCCCAAGCATTCGAGGCTGCAAAACGCCCCACGCCGGTGATTGTCATGGGCAATCGCCATGACGAACTTGTCTGGTGGAAAAAACAGAAGGATGCCAGCAAGTATGAAACCATGTCGGTGTCGATTGCCCCTGGCGTGTCGACGCTGGCATTCTGGGTTGCGCAGCAGATCCTCGATGGCAAAGAAGTAAACAAGGAATTGACCGTTCCGTTCCTTCAGATAGATCAAGATGATCTGGAGGCCAGTTTGAAGAATACCGAGGAGGGTGGAGTAGCCAACGTGGAGTATTCGCTTGAGGACGCGCAGAAGGTAATTGCGTCAACCAAATAGATTTCGTCGTTCGATAAAAATCGCTCTGCCTGAACGCAAGATCAGGCAGAGCGATTGCAGCTTTGAGGATTACCGCATGACGAATGCCAGACCGCAGGATGCCGTGATAGAGGTGACAGATGCCAGGATCAGCTTTGGTGCGGTCAAGGCGCTTGACGGTGTATCGCTTGCCATTCAGCCCGGTGAATGTGTCGGTCTTATCGGCCACAACGGTGCGGGCAAATCCACGATCGTCAATGTGATCAATGGCGGCCTTACACCGCATGAAGGAGATATTGCACTCGGCGGTCAGTCCATTGAAAAGTACAATGTCAAGGTGGCACGCGATCATGGAGTACGTTGTGTCTTTCAGGAATTGTCATTGTGTCCCAATCTGACAGTTGCAGAAAATACCCGTATCATGCATCGGAGCCTTGCAGGTTGGGGTTGGCGGAAAAGAGCCAGTGCCGTTGTTCGTGCAAAGCTTGACGAAATTTTCCCCGGCCATCACATCCCAGCTGGGGCGCTTGTTGGCGATCTCACTATCGCAGAAAGGCAGATGGTGGAAATCGCCACCGCTTTTTCCCAGGTGATGCAAAAGGTCCGGCTTGTTATTCTGGATGAGCCGACATCGTCGCTTGATGCGGGGCTCGCCGCACAATTGCTGAAATATGTGCGTGCATTTGTCAAAACCGGTGGTGCTGTCATTTTCATATCGCATATTCTGGGAGAGGTACTTTCGACCTGTGACCGGATTGTTGTCATGAAGGACGGTAAGGTGGTTGCAGCCAGGCCATCCGCGGAGTTCACCGAACATAGCCTTGTTGAATCCATGGGCAGCGTGGTCAAAGGACCTTCCGCAAGAGCAGTTCGAGATATCAGTACCGGTGACCCCGTTCTTTCTGCCAGCCGCCGGAGACAGGGATTGCCGTTCCGGGCGTATCGGGGGGAAATCATCGGACTGGCAGGCCTTGGCGGCCATGGCCAGACGGAAACACTGATGGACATTTATCTCAGGCATAGCGGTAGCTGGTTGCGTGAACGGGCACCCAGGGTCGCTTTTGTCGCTGGTGACCGCCGCCTGAATGGTGTGTTTCCCCTATGGAGCATCATCGAGAACATGTCGATCGGTCACCTGCCGGACCTTTCAACACGGGGCTTTATCCGACAGCAGGACGAGGCGAAGCTTGTCGACACCTGGAAATCAAAGATCGAAGTACGGACGAAAAATGTGGAAAACGGTATTCTTTCGCTCTCGGGAGGCAATCAGCAAAAGGTGCTTTTCGCCCGCGCGCTCGCGACGCGCGCCGATGCGGTCTTGATGGACGATCCGACGCGTGGTGTTGATATTGGGACGAAGCAGGAAATCTATTCAATCCTGCGCTCAGAAGCGGACAGGGGACGTACCTTCGTCTGGTATTCAACGGAGATGGATGAAATCTGTCTGTGCGACCGTGTTTACGTGTTCAACAGTGGTGTCATTGTTGCAGAGCTGACCGGGCACGAAGTAACGGAAAAGAATATTCTTGCAGCATCATTCATGGGTGCCGCCGCATGATAAACTGGTTCACACGTGATACCGTGCGCCTGCTGATCCCGGCGCTCTCGCTTACCACTCTCTTGTTGGTAATCTTTTATCTGCAACCACGCGCCATGAGTTACAATGGACTGCACCTGCTGTTCAATCTTGCCGTGCCGATCGCTCTGGCCACGATCGCCCAGATGCTTATCATGACAGTCAACGATCTTGATCTTTCCATGGGCACTTTTGTCAGTTTTGTGGCATGCGTTGTGGCTACATTTCTCAATACCAATCCCTTGCTCGGTGTCGCCATCCTTGCTGCCGCGATCATCGTTTACGCTGCTCTTGGTGTTCTCATTTATGTACGAAACCTGCCTTCCATTGTTGTTACGCTTGGCATGAGTTTTGTCTGGGGCGGCTTGGCGGTTCTGATCCTGCCAGCCCCCGGAGGCCAGTCCCCTGTATGGTTGCGGACATTGATGATCTCGAAGCCGCCTCTGATGCCGTTGGCAATTATTGCCAGCATTCTTATCGCTGTCTGCGCCCATTTCCTTATTATGCGCTCCTCCCTCGGTGTGGTTTTGCGCGGGGTGGGCGGCAATCTTCGTTCCGTTGAAAGAGCAGGGTGGTCGATCGTGCGTGCGCGCGCCACAATCTATGCACTGGCAGCGTTTTTTGCCATTCTTGCCGGCCTTGCGCTGGTAGGCCTTGCAACCTCGGCTGATGCCAATATTGCCCTGCGGTATACGTTGCTTTCAATCGCCGGCGTTATTCTGGGCGGTGGTGAGTTTGTGGGGGGCAGAGTTTCGCCGATCGGCGCAGTCATTGGCGCGCTGACACTGACATTGGCCGGTTCGTTCCTGTCTTTCCTGAGGATATCACCGGACTGGCAGATTGGCGCACAAGGCACGATCCTGATTATTGTTCTTGCTCTTCGGTTGTTGCTCAACCGGCTGGAAAAGCGGGGTAAATCCGCATGACACCGATCAAGCTCGCACTACGCAAGCCATGGATTTGGTCTTTCGTCGCGGCTGCAATCGTCTGGTTTGTCACGGTCATATTCACCGGTGGCGCGAGCGCGCTTGGCCTCACGCAGGCCGCATTGACCTTCGCGGCATTTACGATCATCGTCGGCATTGGCCAGATGTTTGTCATCACGCTCGGACCGGGTAATATCGATCTTAGTGTGCCAGCGACACTGACGCTGGCCGGTACGGTTGCATTGAAAATCATGGGCGGCGCCGATTCAATGGTAGTACCGGGTTTGCTGGTGGCTATCGCAATCGGCGTTGCCGTTGGTGTGTGTAACTATGGCCTGATCAAGCTGCTGCGTATTCCACCAATCATTGCTACCCTGTCGATGAGTTTTATCGTGCAGTCGACGGCAATCTGGACCAATCGCGGACTTCGGATCAAGCCGCCGGAGGTTCTTGCTGATTTTGCCATATCGACCACACTGGGTATTCCCAACGTTGCCTGGATTGCACTCATTCTTTCCATCATTGCATATTGGCTTTTGCACAAGATGATTTACGGTCGGTGGGTTTCTGCAATTGGACAAAATATACTGGCGGCCCGCATGACTGGGATTCCGGTCGATGGGGTGCGTATTGCTACCTATGTTCTGTGTGCGGTGCTGGCCTCCGTATGCGGCTTCCTGCTGGCAAATTTCTCAGGCGGTGCCGCGCTCAATATGGGCTCGGAGTATCTGCTGATGTCTATCGCTGTTGTCGTCATCGGCGGAACAGCAGTTGCGGGCGGCAACTCCAACGTGCCTGGCATATGGGGTGCTTCTCTTTTCATGTTCCTCGTTGTGTCAATGCTCAATACCTATGGGTTTGATGCCGGCATTCGCCTGATTATGACGGGCATTATTATCATCGGCGTTATCGTCCTTGCCGGTGGACACGACTCTGAACAACGTTAAAACTGGTGCACATGAAATGATCAATACAGCGCTTTATGAAGTCCACGATCAACGCTTTGCCGCCCTTATAGTACGAAGCGCGGCGCTTGAGGAACTTTATTCATCTTGTCGCTGGGCTGAAGGACCGGTCTGGTTCAATGATAGCAACAGCCTTTTGTGGAGCGACATCCCGAACCAACGAATGTTGCGATGGGTACCTGACGGGGGCGTCTCTGTGTTCCGGTCTCCCTCCAGTTTCACCAATGGCAATACACGGGACCGGCAAGGCCGCCTCGTATCGTGCGAACACGGTACGCGCCGCGTGACACGCACGGAAGTGGATGGGACCATCACCGTTTTGGCCGATCGCCACCTTGGCAAACGCCTCAATTCTCCTAATGACGTCGTTGTCCACTCGAATGGTTCGGTTTGGTTCAGCGATCCGACCTACGGAATACTCTCGGATTACGAGGGTTACAAATCTGAACCCGAACAGCCATCGCGCAATGTTTATCGACTTGATCCTGTGAGCGGTGGCCTGTCTGCGGTGGTGACCGATTTTCTCCAGCCTAACGGTCTGGTTTTTTCGCCCGATGAAAGCCTGCTCTATGTAGCCGACTCCGGCGCAAGCCATGCGGATACTGCTCCAAGGCATATCCGCGTCTTTGATGTTGTAGATGGGAAAACCCTGAGCAACGGCCGTGTCTTTGCGCAGATCGATAACGGAATTCCCGATGGTATACGAGTTGATATGGAGGGCAATCTCTGGTCGAGCGCTGCCGATGGTGTTCACTGCTTTGGCAGCGACGGGGCGCTGCTTGGCAAAATAAAAGTTCCACAAACAGTTTCAAACCTCACCTTTGGTGGAACCCGGCGTAACCGCTTGTTTATCACAGCAACGCAATCGCTGTACGCGATCTATGTAACAGCGACGGGCGCGCAACAGCCTTAAGCGGTCCAAAAACGAAATCCTGTTGTTAGTCGGCTCGCGTGGCAAGGCGGTGGACGATGATGTTCCGTATGCGGAGCTGAGGCTGTAGGCCCATTGTTCCGCCGGACGGGTAGTCCAGCGGAACAGGCCCAAGAACCAACGTCGAGGGCTCAGGGCAGTTGCTCCGGGCGCGTATGATGGCGGGCGCCCTGGTTCATGAGGATTTCAGTACCGCGCCTCCAGCGTGAATGCCCTACAGTGAGCATTTTCTCCAAAAGGAGTTCGACTTGCGTCCTGTTCGAAAACTGCAAACGCCCTCACGCCAGGCCATATCATTTGTGTAATCCGCCGGATAAGCTGGCCTCACGCGGTGTGAAACGCCTTACTCTCATCGGCGAGACTGGCTGGAAAAGGACTCTGCTTGGTTTTCGTTGCCCCCAGCTTCCGTTACGTGCTCTTTGTCAGCTTTTAAAGAAGATATTCGCTTGCGGCAAAAGCTCCGCCCTCGAGATGATAGACCATCGGTTCTTCCGAAAAATATTCCTGTATGCCTCTCATGAACATCCGATGGTCTTCACTTGTTTCAAAGCCCGGTGTGTGATCCTCGAGTGAGCGCCATTGCACGATCAGGTGAAATAGTTCGGGCCTTTCGATCCCTTGCGCCAGAAGGTGACCGAGGTAACCTTGTGCGCGGCTGAGTAGCGGAACGACTTCTTCGAATGCTTGTCTGAACTTTTCAGTATGCTCCCCATAAACGGGCAGCTGAGCGATCTCATAAATCATGGTTGCACCTTCAAAGTGAATTGTAGTGTTTATGATTTGCGCGCGTAGTGTCAGCCGACGGCTCAACAGCAATCGCGATTTTTCCCCGGACACCGTTGTTCGGGGCCTCAAGCAGCGCATGGGCGAGAGAGAGATCAGCGAGCGCATAGACAGCGCCAACGTGCGGCCGTAGCTGACCGCGCTCTACCAATGTGCTCAGTTCATCAAGCTTGCCTTGGTTTTGCCTTGTGAACACGAAGTGAAAACTAGCGTTCTTGCCCCATGCTTCGATGAGGTTCTGTGGCTGTGCGATGTCTACGATCGTGACGACGCGGCCAAGTTGCGCGAGCACGTTTGGGCTGCGGGACAAGGTGTCACCACCGAGGGTGTCAAATACGACGTCGACCCCGCGGCCATCCGTTTCCCGCATAATGGCATCGACATAGTCTTCTTTCCTGTAATCAATGACGACATCTGCCCCGACACTCCGTGCGAATTCGAAGTTATCTTCGCGTACCGTCGTGTAGACCTTCGCGCCGATGGCTTTCGCGACCTGGATCGCGACATGACCGACCCCTCCCGCGCCGCCATGGATCAGGATGCTTTCTCCTACTCGCAAAGCGGCACGCGAGACCAGCGCCTCCCACGCTGTGCCACCGACCAGGCTGAGGCTTGCCGCCTCGAGATGGCTGAGCGAGGCGGGTTTCTTTCCGATGATATTTTCGTTTGCGACGTGGTACTCGGCATAACTTCCAGGACCGTCGAAGATTTGCGGGGTGTACCAGACTTCGTCTCCTGGGGAGAACGTCGTCACGCCTGGACCGACTGCTTCGACAACCCCGGATACGTCATGACCGGTAATGGCGGGCAATGGTACCAGGTCGCGATAGTCACCGCGCCGAACCTGGTAATCCAACGGGTTGATCGACGTGGCATGTACGCGCACCAGGACTTGTCCCGCATGCGGAACAGGCTTGGATACTTCGGTAAGCTCGAACGATTCCGGGCCGCCAAATGATTTGAGTGTCATCGCTTTCATTGCAGATCCTCGTTTCGGTTAAAAGGAATATAGAGAATTCTCGATATAGTTCGGTAAAAAATCAGAGTTCTTTCCCGATGATCTCGGCAAGAACACGGATGGTCGCCTCGTTCCGCTTGTAGTAGGTCCATTGACCGATGCGTTTGACTTCTACCAAACCAGCCCGTTGCAGCGTTGCAAGATAATCGGACACCGTTGACTGCGACAGTCCGACCCCTTCCTGAATACTACTGACGCAGACCCCCACTGTATGAACGTCACCTTCATCCTGCGGAGGGAAGTTCTTCACTGGATCTTTCAAACCCTGCACGATTTCAAGACGTGTACGGTTTGAGAGGGCTTTGAATATTTCGAGCAATTCCATATGCTAATCATATCGATATTTCCCGATATGTCAATGCAATAAACAACGGCCATGTCTGCGGCTTTGGGAACGGGATATCGGGTGGCAGCGCAGCGAGGGGCCGGTGTAGCTGTAGTCCTCTATGACTCGCGTCCGGCTGCCATCGGCCGGAAGGCAACGAAAGGTTCATCAACCTTCGCAGCGGTCGCGTTCTAATGCCTCAACCGCTTCACGAAGACGGCGTCACGCCAACCGATTTTCGCAGGAGAGGCACGGCGAAGTCTATGAATGCGCGTAAGGCACCACCTTCGAATAGTCGCGATTGGAAGACCAGATGCACGGGGATCGGATCGGGCTCGTATTCAGATAGAAGGGCAACATCACTATCCAGTCAGCAGGACTTAGTCATAGTCAGCCCCAAACGCCGCGACAGCCGCTTAATTCAATCCTGAATGTCGATCCGACCTGTTGTTTGAAATCGAAAGATACAATTCGAACCGTGCGCTGTGTGGGCTTTTATAGTCCGGCTGGGCATGAGGAATGGTATGGTAGAGTTAGGTGCCGGTGCTTGCTTTTAACTCCTGGCCTTGCCCGGGCTAATGGCGTTCTGTGATTTGTGATGGACCGGGATACACCCGGTCCATTCTCCTGACAGAAGATTTCACAAGGTTTGAGCCTTTGTGTCCCTTTGGTGCAGTATGTGGTGTAAACTCATCTCGCTACGGTAGTCAGCAATTGTGCTCTTAGTTTGAAAGCGCGATTCGATATATCGTCCCATCACCCCATGCAGCGGTGAGCAAAGATGCACCGTCAGGTGCCAATACCAGTCCAACGGGGCTTCTCAGTCCATCGGCAACAGCGCGTGACTTCCCATCCGGCAAAATTTCCCGAACGGTGGTTCCTCCATAGTCGACCACAAAGACGCGTCCGCTCGCTGTCATAGCGACACCGGGGCCAGGTGTGCTGAAAGCCTCGTCCGTCCGGATGCGAGAACCATCCGGGCGGACGATCGTGACGTCGCCGTCAATGTTGGAAACAACATAACCGCCGTCCGGTGTTTGGACGACCCCGACCGGCGTTCGCAGACCGTCGATCACAGGTTCCAGTCGATTATTGCCAACCACAGCGAGAATCTGATTGGTGCGACGATTGGCAATCAGAAGCCGTCCTGACCTGTCGAAGCTGATCCCGGCGGGTGTCGCAAGGCCAGTTACATGTACGCTGCGTTCTCCTGTCGGTGTAAAGCGATAGACCTCATCACGGGAATAGGACGCAACGTACATCGTGCCGTCAGAGCCTATCGCCAGCCCGGTAGGGCCGGAAATCCCATCCGCAAAGGTCGTGCGATTTCCGTCGGGGTCGATCCGGGAAATGCGTCCCGCTCCCCATTCCGCGACAAACAGGTTGCCCGTAGCATCATAAGCCATGCCGACGGGCGAACTGAATCCATCCCAAAGCTTCACAGGCACAGCCTGGTTCGCATAGGCGGTGACTGTTGCTGCCGGCAAAGGCAACGCAGCAATAGCGAGAGTGAGGCAGCTGCCGGCGAAACAAGCGCGAATAAAATTCTTCATGCCGCATTCTCCTGCGCTGTAGGGAAGCGCCGAGAGAATACTTCCTTGGCTGCAAACAACCCGTTGAGTGCTGCCGGGAAGCCGGCATAGACCGCCATCTGCATGATAATCTCGGTGATTTCTTCGCGGCTGAGTCCAACATTCAAACCAGCTTCGATGTGAACTTTCAGTTGCGGAGTGGCGTTGCCCATCGCCGTCAATGCGCCAATCGTTGCGATTTCGCGGGCACGCAGGTCAAGGCCGGGGCGGCTATAGATGTCTCCGAAGGGAAATTCGAAAAGATAGCGTGCAAAATCGGGAGCTATATCCGCCAGGGCGGCGATGACATTTCCCCCGGCTTCACCGTCGATTTCAGCGAGCACGCGTTGTCCGCGTTCCAGTCGGCTTTCGCCGGCGTTCTGGGAGTGCTGTATCATGTTCCTTCTTCCTCTGTTCCTTACCGGCATATCCGGCAATCTTTGTGTCGAGGACGAGAAGGCAGGCTTGCAGGTCAGTCACATGGGCACGGACGCGCTCACGATGCTGTTTTAATAGCTCACAACGCGCTGTCTCCGTGCCGACGCCCCGTTCCCGTAAGGCTGAATAGTGCAGCATCTCCCGGATGGGCATCCCGGTTGTTTTCAAGCGACCAAGAAACTGAATCCAGATGAGGACCGTTGCGTCGTAGTCACGTTGCTTCGATCGGTCCCTATCCGCGTAAGGGAGTAGCCCAATCCGCTCATAGTAACGGATGGTATGAGCCGACAACCCCGAACGCTTTGCTAGTTCGCCAATCTTCATCAGTACCTTCTCCACGACGCATACGAGGCTAATGGTTAGAGTATACTCTAAGTCAAGGGCCTAAAAGAAGGTGCTCAATATAGGATTTCGGAGGCGCAACGCGGGGTAAACCGGTAGTGACAGGTTTGTGCCTTCGGACACACCGTCGTTGGGTTCAATAAATTCCGAATTCTCTTTCTAAGGGCTGGATGCACGCCATGAGCGCAGTGTATGTCCAATCCTATAATAAAATCTGCCAACGGCAATACCCTGTTTAATCACTTCTTGCTGCTGGATGTTGGCAAGGCGGTGGAAGTGCTTGCTCAGAGAATCGTGCTCCAATTCATGCCGTTTCAAGCTAAATAGAATTGCGTTCTTTCCCTGTAAATCTGCTGGTTGAAACCAGTAATTGTACATCAGGCTGTTTTTACCCAGGACACCGCTACCAACCGAGCTATTAACCGGGTCTTTGGACCGGCGATTATAAAAGGCGATTTGACTGGCAAGAAAGTACCTGTCCATTCCAATCAACAACACCGGCTCGCCTGTCACCTGTTCAACCGAGTTTTGGATCAGTCCGACAGTATCTCCGAATTCTTCCCACGCGATGGGCAAAGTACGAATAGTGCCGATATTTTGGGTCATCGGCAATCCAAGAGCGAGGTAATGCAGGCCGAGTCCATAAATAAGAAACGTAGAAGCCACGGTAGGAACCCACAGTCGTCGGAGCACGGCGGCAAATCTGGATTCGTCGCTTGTCGTCTTGACGATTGCGGCAGAGATTGCCGGTATAACGGCGAGCCAGACGGGTCCCGTCCAGTTTAGCTTGACGCTGTGAAAGACGCTGAACGCGATGAAGACTGAAAGCGGAACGAGCGTGTATATTGCAATGAAGAACGACCTGCGAATGGCCATAGAGTTATAATTTTTTATCCGGAAGTTAAGCTGGCTCAGTGCAGTAAATGCCGCAATCGACCCAAGCGGAGTGAGCAAGATGACAATGCTGCCTATCAAGGCGGGAAATGAGAAATTGAACGGGCTTCCTAACCGTCGCGTGCTTTGGAAAGTGAAAGAAACCCATTCATGCGTCGCATTCCATATGATCACGGGTGAAAACAGTAGAACAGCAAGTGCTGCTGCGATGTAGGGCTCCGGTCGTCGCAGCCACTGTCGAGATGCAACATCCAAGATCAGGAAAAGGAGTGTAGCTGGTGCGAGCAGAATGATCGTATACTTGGAAAGCATTCCAAGACCGACACAAACACCTATGCCAAGCCACGCCCAGCGTTTATCACCCAATAATGCTCGCTCCAGAAAATAAAGGGTTCCAGCCCAGGCGGCTGTAAGAGGAGCATCCGGCATCATCAGGATGCCGGTGGAAAAGAAAAATGGTAGCGTTGCTATCAGAAGTAAGCTGACCAGTGCTGCAGATTTTCCAAACAGACTGCGGGACAACAGAAAGACAAAGATAGCCGCTGCGACCCAAACAACATAAGCCCCAATGCGTACACCAAATTCAGTGTTGCCAAACAGGCTTGTTCCCGCCCAAATCAACCACGCAACCATAGGGGGATGATCGAGGTACCCGATGTCGAGATGCTGTGCGTAGTTCCAGTAATAGGCTTCTTCCGGTATGAGATCCACAGTACCGAGGAAGACTAGCCGAAGCGCAAGGGTGTATCCCAGAATGCCAATGGCAGCCACGCGCCACGATATATCAAATGTCAAACGTGACTTCGGGGAAGGAAAAACAAAGAAGGCGTTGCCAAAGTAGTTTATAGTTACAGCAGCTCCGATAGCCAGCATAAGCGCCGCCAATGGTGGCCATCCAAAGAGCTGAACGGCACAGGCGATGATGCCGCCCCGTAGTGAGAACGCAAGCAAGCACACGGTCATGAACCGGGCAAAGCGTGTCCAATCCCGCTGCTGGGCACCGGTCGTGCTGCTAGAAAAAGCCCATCGGGAGTTGAGCCCATAGTTGATGATTGCAGCAAAGACGAAGCTGATCGCATGGGACTGGCCCAGGCTGAAGCCAGCGGCAATCAGAAGCTGGAACAACAGAATATCTGCAGTAAAACCCAACAGCCCCACGCCTGCAAAACGTCCAGCGGTGCCGAGCGAGATGTTGCCACCTCCCAAGACCAGCAGACGGCGAATATAGCTTGTCAAATGTCCAAGGCCGATCTTGGATTGCCCTGAAGCTCGGTCGTGGAAAATGATGGGTATCTCGCGAACCCGGAAGTTCCGCCCGCCGGCGGCTATGACTTCCAATCCGATCTTGAACCCTGCAGCGTCAGGGTCTACGGCCAAAAGATATTCCTTGCGAACCGCAAAAAATCCGGACATTGGATCATGCAGTTCGGTAATCGGCCACGCCAACGCGCCACCAAGACGCGATAAGAGACGACGCGATACAGGCCAACCCGGCGTAGCTCCACCAGATACATAACGACTGCCGAGCACCATATCACTCGTCCCCGATATAATGGGCTCGATCATATTGGCGATTTGGTCTGGCGGATGACTTAGATCGGCATCCATGACGACAATGATGCTGCCACTGGCACAGCGCGACGCTTCCAGCACGTCACCAGCCAATCCCCGCATCCCATTTCCACAGATAAGCCTGACAGGAATTTCGGCTTGCCAAGACCGAACGCGCTCCAATGTCCCGTCGGTTGAGCCACCATCGGCGACGAGAATTTCCAATATTGTATCCGCAGCAGGCTGAGACGTGATTGAAGACAAAAGCAAGTCTATATTGTCAACTTCATTGAGTGTCGGAATGATAATAGAGACGGGTTGAATATATTTCATGATACTTTGAGACCTCAGTAAGCAAGCGTGCTTCTTTGGCCTTCGACTGTACTAAGGAGGCGATTTGAAGCTCGGCGATGGGAAATGATTGGACGCGATGCGTTAGTTTGATTTGAACATTTCCGCAGGATCAGCTGCAGTTTGAGATCGCGTCGAACGCCGTGTGAAGCGCCGGCTTCTGCGGCGAACTGGTCGTTTGTAACTTGTCATTGATACTCACCATCTTTGGGCGCCACATTGTGGCCTCTCAATGAGTATCCAGCTGAAAACAGGCTTCTTTCACGAGATTTTATTTAGATATGTTTCAGAATGTATGGATTTGTTTACACCTAATGTAACATTCTGCACTTGAAGAATATATCCGCAAGCGAATAATAATAAAACTATAACCTTCAGCAAAAGTCTGTTTTATACGTAGATAATACTTAATGTCACAGTACATATAGTTGAAGGTAGGTGCAGGAGTTCATTTGATGGCATGTTCAAATTTGTTTCTAACACATGGCTGGCGACGGTTTGGTCAAAGCTATGAACAGTTTGTTTCTGACACAGTCTTGTACGTCGCGAGCAGTCCACGTTGCGTCGAATCGAAAACACGTTTCTTTTCCGGCTTTCCCGGGTCGCATGGCAGGCTGATGCGAGCTATCAGCCCGGATATACTCTTGTTCTTCAGAAAAATAGAACCGCCATGCCCTCTAACGATATCCTGAACGATAGAAAGACCCAAGCCAAACCCACTGGTGGCACGAGCGGGGCTAACCTTGAAGAACGGTTCGAACACCGCTGTTTGAAGCTCCACTGGCAGTCCAGGTCCATCATCTGAAACCTCGATTGCCAAAGCGCCGTCTCCTGAAGCGACAAGTGACACAACAACGTGTGTGCCAAATTTGGTACCATTGTCTACCAGATTAGTAATGGCACGGCTAAGGGCGCGAGGCTTGCAGGAATAGGCCAGACGGTCTGGACCCGTGTAGCTTACATTAAATCCCATATCTGCAAAGTCAGAGCAGACCGTGCCCAGAAGACTTGGCAAATCTGATCGCAAAAGAGCCTCTGAAGCCACCTCCTTGCTCAAATAGGTGAGGGTTTCTTCCATCATCCCATTGATGGTGGCGATATCATTCAGCATCGCTTCGCGCAAAACGTCCTCTTTTGAACGCTCAACGCGAAGCCGCAGGCGCGTCAGCGGCGTTCTGAGATCATGACCGATGGCACGCAACATTCGGGTTCGATCGTTCATCATGCTACGCAACCGGCTGCGCATGTCATTTAGAGCACGGGCCAGTGCAACGACTTCTTGTGCACCACGCTCCTCGAAAGGTCTGTCAGGACCCTCATCTGCGCTTAATACCAAAGCTGCCGCGGAAAAACGCGACAAGGGAGCAACGATCACGCACCCGGCATAAAAAGCCAGAAGGATCACCGGAACCACAATTGCCAAACCTTTCAAAACAGAATTGAATCGCGTCTCAGGCAACCAGAATTCTTTGGGTTCTGGCCTGATTGAGAACGCCAATGATTCTGTGGGATTTATTTTGATCAGCAGAACATTATCGACATTTGAAGATCGCAGAGCCACTTGAAACTTTCCTGTAAGCGCATCCCGGATGCGCGCGCCAAGATCATTCGATTGATCGGCGTTTGACGCGGCTTCATCGAACTGCGCATTGCCAACCTTTTCAACCGGGATGTCGCTATTGGCCGTCACTTGTAAAATTGTTTTGCCGTTCTCTGGAGTTTTTGCTGCCAGAAACTGATTTACCACTGTTTCAATCTGGATAGCTGTCGAGCGGTGATATGGAATTGAATCATCAAACACCAAGGGTTCTGTAACAACGCCCATCGCACAAGCAATTAGAATAGGCGCAATTGCGAGCGCAATAATCTGTCCGCGAATAGTGTCGAGATTGGATGATTGCAACATCACACGCGCTCCACTTTAGGTGTGAAGAGATAGCCCGCAAGTCGAACCGTTTTGATGAGGGTAGGCTCGCGGACATCGGGCTCAATTTTTTGTCTTACCCTGCTGACATGAACGTCAATACTGCGCTCGACGGGGCCTGCAGCCCCGGCATGCGTCAAGCCCAGCAGTTGTTCGCGCGTAAGCACTTTGCCAGGATTACGGCAGAACGCGAGGAGTACGTCAAATTCGGCTGTCGTCATTGAGATGTGGACCCCATTGGGATCGCGTA
Source organism: Phyllobacterium sp. K27 (assembly GCF_054796155.1). NCBI lineage: Bacteria > Pseudomonadati > Pseudomonadota > Alphaproteobacteria > Hyphomicrobiales > Phyllobacteriaceae > Phyllobacterium > Phyllobacterium sp. K27. Next base: position 669,639 of record NZ_JBTWND010000004.1, read on the forward strand.
CTCGCCGCAATATGGGATCAATCCGCCATCCTTCAAATTGCAATGGGTCCTGAATTTGCGGACTGGCAGAAGTGTATGAAGAGCGCCGGAGCAGGCTTTTAATTCGTGCCAGAAGCTCACGCGAATTGAAAGGTTTGGTGATATAGTCATCGGCCCCCAATTCGAGGCCAACGATACGATCAATATCATCACCAAGGGCTGTCAGCATGATGATGGGAGTTGTCGCCTGTGCACGCAGCCTGCGACAAATGCTAAAGCCGTCTTCACCGGGCAGCATCACATCCAGTAAAATAAGATCGAATGATTGCTCGCGAAGCAAGGCTTCCATTTCTGCTGCCGAACCTGTGGCGACGGCGTTAAAGCTGTTGTCCATTAAGGTCTCTATGACCATCTTGGCGATCTCGGGGTCATCCTCCACGAGAAGCACGCTTGCAGACTGATCGAAGACTTTAACGCGCATGTGAGTATTCATTCTCCAGTCCCTCAAACCGTGTTCGGGTGTGAGGGTAAATAATGTCCCATGAATGGCGTTACCTTGTCATCTGGAGCCACATTTAGTTATGGTGAAAATTAAGAGCCAATCATGTCTCCGCGAGAGCCTTGGTGCCGTATTATTGAACAATTGTGCCCCCCTGAACGGCTAAAGTTTATAGCCATGCATAAGCAGCGCCAACGTGTGAATCTTGTGCAATTGGGCCTTCTGCTGCATCACCGACCAGATAATCGGGGCCAACCTGACCTTGGATATCCAGCTTGAATCAGGGTTATCTCATTTGGTATTTTCGTGGGTTTTGTAATGTTAAGAAATGTTGCGCAATTATGTGTTTCTGGTGGCAACCAGCAGTTCTCTCAATCCAGCAGAATCATGCTAACTCGCTTCCCGCCAGACTTGGCCTCTCAAGAGTCACCCTTAACGGTATGGTGAAAGAAACGCATTTCGTCAATGCGCCCGTCCGGTAGGGATGCACTGGTCTGCAATCCATCCTTGATTCCGTGGACCCCATTCGGCTTGAATGATCAGCAAGCAGTGCTGATCCAAATAGGATTTGCCAGCAGATCTACGCTCTAGCTGTGAGCTTTCAGGAGGTTGTCCATTCGGAGCGGATTTAGGAGACTGGAGTTACCACACCTCAGTTTTCCAGGATCGCTCCGAATGAACATTCATAAGAATGCCCGACTGACCCCGTTGCGTCGAGAGGAAATGGCTGTCGCGGTTCTTTGCGGTGCGCTGACCAAGGCAGAAGCCGGCCGCGTTTATGCCGTTTCGCTCAAGATCGTGTCGCGCTGGGTCAAACGCTTCGAACAGGGTGGGCGTGCCCAGATGATCGATCGCTCGTCGCGCCCGCAAAACAGTCCACAGCAGACAGATCAGGCGCTGGCGCAGCGCATCATCACGCTTCGCCGCCAGCGCCTGACTGGCAAGCACATTGCTCTCGAAACGGGCGTCTCGCCCGCTACCGTCAGCCGTATCCTGCGGCGCGCAAAGCTCTCGCGGATGAAGGACATTGAACCGGCCGAACCGGTGGTGCGCTACCAGTATAGTGAGCCAGGTGGCCTGATCCATCTCGATATCAAGCGGCTAGGCCGTTTCGAACGGGTCGGTCACCGCATCACCGGTGACCGCAAAGGGCAGAGCAACTCACGTGGTGTCGGCTGGGAATACGTTCACGTCTGCATCGACGACGCCTCCCGCATCGCCTTCACAGATATCTTGCCCGACGAGAAGGCCGTCAGCGCCATTGCCTTTCTCAAGGCGGCGGTCACCTACTACAAGCACCTCGGCGTCACCGTCACACGCGTCATGACCGACAACGGCTCATGCTACAAAGCCAAGGACTTTGCAAAGGCCTGCAAGGCGCTCGGTCTCAAGCATATCCGAACCAAACCCTATACGCCCCAAACCAACGGCAAGGCCGAACGCTTCATCCAGACAGCCTTGCGAGAATGGGCCTATGCACGTGCCTATCCTTCGTCAGAGCTCCGCAAAGCCCATCTCCCACAGTGGACGCATATGTACAATTGGCATCGCCCGCACGGCAGCCTAAAATCACAAACACCCATCAGTCGACTCAGTCTAAACTGGGACAACCTCTTGAGGCTCCACAGCTAGCGGCGGGCATTTTGTACCTCTATGAGCATGCAAGTTGACTAAATCAATTGAATGAATTAAAATCGAGAATTGCAGATGAAGACAGGGTCAATGACATGCGCAAATCCAAAGAGGATCGCGGGGACGTAACCCGCGAGAAGCTACTAACAGTAGCGATTGATGTGTTCGGTCGCTACGGCTTCGATGGCGCGACGACGCGGACGCTGAGCGAAGCGGCCGACGTGAACCAACAGGCGATCCCTTATTATTTCGGTGGCAAAGAAGGGCTTTATATCGCTGCAGCAGAGCATATAGGCTCGGCCATTGCGGCTCATGTGTCGACTTTGCGCAATGACACTCGCTCGCGGCTTGCCGAAGCGGAAGATACGGGCATTCCCCTTGGTGAGGATGACGCGCGCAGCCATTTGACGGAAATTTTGCAGGTGATCGCGACACTGTTCGTCAGCCGGGAGTCCGAGCCATGGGCCCGCTTCCTTATTCGCGAGCAGATGGAGCCAACGGAAGCGTTCAGGCGGATCTATGGCGGTGTCATGAAGCCGTTGCTTGAAGTTGTGGCGCGGCTTGTCGCCATTCTCCTGGACGAGCCCCATGTTTCGCAGCGCGTACGGCTGCGGACGCTGGCGCTGCTGGGGAGTGTCATGGTGTTCCGGGTGGCTCATGCGGCAGTTCTGGCACAGCTTGAGTGGCAGTCTATCGGTCCTAAAGAGGTCGAAACAGTGCGAGGACTCGCACGCGAGCTCGTTGCCGCCATCAACTCGGGAGGTAAGTACGCGTGACCAAAAAGCTTGCTGCCATCATCGTTCTGCTGCTCATTGCGGGTACCGTGGTAGCTTGGCGGTTCGATATTCCATCACGCCTTGGCTGGGATATGCAGCCGGACAACCGCCTGACGCTCTACGGCAATGTCGACATTCGTCAAGTCCAGCTCGGCTTCCGCATTGCAGGGCGGATCAGGGAAGTGCGGGTAGATGAAGGCGATGCCGTCAAGACCGGTGACGTCCTCGCGCGCCTTGATGAAACACCTGCCGAGAATGCCGTCCGCGCGGCGCGAGCCAAAGTTGCGAGCTTGCATGCCACGCTGGAAAAGCTCCAGGCCGGTCCACGCGTCGCGGAGATTGCTCAGGCAGAAGCCTTGTATACCGAGAGCCGTGCCGATCTGCAAAATGCCAGCCAGGCTTTCGAACGGGCGCGTCAGCTCAGGCCCGGTGACGCGATCTCACAGGCTCGACTTGATCAGGCGAAGGCCTTGAAAGATATGGCCTCGGCACGATCTCAGTCGGTGCTTGAGGGGCTGCGTTTGCTGCAGGAGGGCAGCCGGCCCGAAGATATCGCAGCGGCACGTGCCAATCTGCAAGTGGCGGAGGCAGATCTTTCCTCTGCCGAGACATCGCTTGCTGATACCGAGCTTCGCGCACCAGAGGGAGGTGTCATTCTCTCGCGGGTGCGTGAGCCGGGTGCAATCGTGTCGCCAAGCGATATCGTTTATGTCGTGTCGCTGACCAGGCCGGTCTGGGTGCGTGCCTATATCTCGGAGCCGTTCCTTGGCAGGATCCATCCCGGCATGCTTGTGGAAGTGATCTCCGACACGACGCCTGACAAACCCTACAGGGGAAAGGTGGGCTTTGTTTCTCCCGTCGCTGAGTTCACCCCGAAATCCGTCGAAACGCCCGATCTGAGAACCGATCTTGTTTACCGCCTGCGGATCATTATTGATAACGCCGACTCCGGACTGCGTCAGGGTATGCCCGTGACAGTGCGACTGCTCAATGACACTGGCGGAGGCAAATCGTGAAGTCCCGGTCCTCGCCTGCCGAACACGCAACTGTCGATGTTATCCGTCTGACGAATGTCAGCAAACGCTTTGGAAATGCGCCTCCAGCCCTTGATGCGATTGAGGGAATAGTCAGAAGTGGCGAAATTACGGGTTTGGTCGGACCAGATGGCGCTGGCAAGACGACGCTTCTTCGGCTTATGACCGGACTCATGCTGCCTGAATCCGGTACCATCGACGTGCTGGGTTTTGACACACGGCGAAACTCTGCCGCGATCCAGGCTGGGATCGGTTATATGCCACAGCGTTTTGGCCTCTACGAAGACCTTTCCGTACAGGAGAACCTTGATCTTTATGCCGATCTCAGGGGCTTGCCGAATGCGGAGCGACCTGCCGTTTATGGCGACTTGCTGGCCTTCACCGATCTCAAGCCATTTCGGAGTCGTCTTGCCGGAAAGCTGTCCGGGGGAATGAAGCAGAAGCTCGGGCTTGCCTGTGCGCTGCTCAAGAAGCCGCGCCTGTTGTTGCTTGATGAGCCGGGCGTGGGCGTCGATCCAATTTCGCGTCGCGACCTTTGGAGGATGGTCGAGGATCTAACACGAGAAGGCATCGGCGTGGTGTGGTCGACAGCCTATCTGGACGAGGCGGCGGCTTGCGACAGTGTCTTCCTTCTCAATCAGGGCAAGTTGCTCTTTACCGGCCCGCCCTCGCAACTGACCAGCCGGGTGAAGGGCAGGGTGTTCAAGCTAACCGGCATGGTGGAACGGCGCCGTCCTCTTCTTGCCGAGATGCTCAACCAAGATGGTGTGGTGGACGGGGTCATTCAGGGGGAAGCGATCCGACTGGTGCTGGCTCCCGGAGTCAAATCTGCTATCGAGAAGAAGATCGGCTCGAGGGGGCGCCTGGAGCCTGCAACACCTCGTTTCGAAGACGCATTTGTTGATATGCTTGGCGGCGGACCGGGCGGCAGGTCCAAATTGGCGGAAGCTGCCTCGACCCTGGCATCTGACGGGGGCTATCCAGTCATCGTGGCACATGGCCTCACCAAGCGCTTTGGCGATTTCACCGCTGCCGCCGACATCTCGTTTCAAATCCCACGCGGACAGATATTCGGATTGCTCGGGCCCAACGGGGCTGGCAAGTCCACCACCTTCAAGATGCTCTGTGGACTGCTGCGGCCAACGGGAGGCGAGGGCCGTGTCGCTGGCATCGATCTGGGTCGCGACACGGGCGAGGCACGCAATCATCTCGGTTATATGGCCCAGAAATTCTCGCTCTATGGTGATCTGAGTATTGCCCAGAACCTCGCCTTCTTTGCCGGTGTCTATGGGTTGAGCGGCAGGCGCAAGCGGGAGCGTATTGCGCTGATGACGGAGATATTCGATTTCGCGCAGCATGCCGACATGTCTGCGAAGGATCTGCCGCTCGGTATCAAGCAGCGCCTGGCGCTTGCCTGCGCGGCTATGCATGAGCCCGAAGCGCTTTTCCTTGATGAACCGACCTCTGGTGTCGATCCCATCATGCGGCGTGAATTTTGGACGCATATCAACGGATTGGTCGAAAAGGGTGTGACCGTGCTGGTTACCACTCATTTCATGGAGGAGGCGGAATACTGCGATCGCATCTCACTGATCTATCGCGGTCGTTCCATCGCGCTCGGCTCTCCTGATGAACTGAAGGCACGCGTCGCCGGGAAGGACAATCCCGACCCGACAATGGAAGATGCGTTCATTGCATTGGTGCAAGAATCCGAAGCAGAAGGCATTGTAGCATGAATACCTACAAGCTTGGTCAAGACCCTGATCATACCCCGCGTCTTGACCGTGTCCGCCGGTTTGTCGCTCTGGTGCGAAAGGAGACTTATCAGCTCATCCGCGATCCGAGCAGTATCCTCATTGCTTTCGTACTGCCGCTGATCCTGCTCTTCCTCTTTGGGTATGGGGTCTCGCTCGATGCCACCCGCACCCGCATCGGACTCGTGGTGGAGGAACCCACACCTATTACCAGAGATCTGGCCGCAAGTTTCCAGGCTTCCCGCTATTTTGACGTTGTGAATGGTCGCGACAGGCGGGAGTTTCAGGAGAGTCTTATCGTTGGCGAGGTGAGGGGCATCGTGGTGATCTCCGCGACATTCGCTTCCGATTATGCCGAGGGTGCCGCGCCGAAAATCCAGGTGATCGTCGACGGCTCCGATCCGAACACGGCAAGCTTCGTGCAGAACTATGCGCAGGGCGTTGTGGCAACCTGGGCGGCGCTGCACAGCGCCCAGGTCGCGGCGCATCCGCCTGCTATCGACGTGGAACAGCGTTTCTGGTTCAATCCGCAGCTCACCAGCCGCTATTTCCTGGTGCCGGGCTCCATTGCCATCGTGATGACGCTGGTCGGAACGCTTCTCACATCACTCGTTGTTGCGCGCGAATGGGAGCGCGGGACGATGGAAGCAATTATGGCCACGCCCGTAACCGCGGCGGAGCTTCTGGCGGGAAAGATTTTGCCATATTTTGTTTTGGGGCTCGCCTCGATGACGCTCTGCGTCCTTCTCGCCATCTTTTTGTTTGGCGTGCCGTTCAGAGGCTCAATTCTGGCACTTTATGCCCTATCGGCAACATTCCTGGTGCCTGCTCTCGGTCAGGGCCTGCTTATTTCCGCTGCCACAAAGAACCAATTCCTGGCCTCGCAACTGGCGCTGATCTCGGCCTTCCTGCCAGCCTTTTTGCTTTCCGGCTTCTTGTTCGAGATCAATTCGATGCCACAGGTGATCCAGTGGCTGACCACGATCGTTGCTGCGCGCTATCTCATTCCAAGCTTGCAGACGGTATTCCTGGCTGGTGACATTTGGCCGATGTTTTTGAATGCCATCGCTGCCATGCTTATTATCGGCGCAGTATTCTTCGCCCTTGCCGCCCGTAGCACCCGCAAGAGGATTGGCTGAAATGTGGTGGATCCGGATCAAGGCTCTGATCGTCAAGGAACTGCTGGCCGTATTACGCGATCCCAAGAGCCGGCTCATCCTGATCGGACCACCGATCATCCAGCTCGTCGTCTTTTCCTACGCCGCCACTCTTGAAGTGAAGAACGTCGATATCATGATACTCAACCGCGACGGCGGGACCTGGGGACAGGAACTGGTGCATCGGATAGACGGTGCGCCGACGTTCCGCACGATCCTCTATGCGCAGGATCCGGCCACCGTGCGTGACGCCATCGACCGACAGCAGGTGATAGCCGCCGTGCAGATCGGGCAGTCCTTTTCACGCGATATAGAGGCAAGACGTCCGGCCGAGATCCAAATCATTCTCGATGGTCGCCGGTCGAACGCGTCGCAGCTCGTTGCTGGTTATCTCAACCAGATCGTTTCGGGCATTGCCGCCGATACGCCTGCCGGTAGGAGCGCTGCATTGACCGAGATCGAGGTTATTCCACGCAACTGGTTCAATCAAAACCTGATCTTCCAATGGTTCATGGTCCCCAACCTGATCGCCAGCATAGCACTCTTGATCGGACTCATCGTAACCGCACTGTCGATCGCGCGCGAACGGGAGCTTGGAACATTCGACCAGTTGATGGTTTCACCGCTTCGCACCCACGAGATACTCATTGGCAAGCTGACGCCGCCGATGATCATCGGCCTGTTTCATATGACGATCTATATCCTGGCCGCCGTTTTCATCTTCAGTGTGCCGCTCAGAGGTTCGCTGCTCCTGCTGTATGGTAGTGCGGTCGTTTATCTGGCGGCGGTAGTTGGGATCGGTCTATTCATCTCCGCTTTGTCGATGACGCAACAGCAGGCAATCCTCGGTGCATTCCTGTTTATGGTTCCGGCGATGCTTTTATCCGGTTTCGCAACGCCGATAGAAAACATGCCTGCCTGGCTCCAACCGGTGACGTTCGTCAATCCGCTGCGCTATTTTCTCGTTATCGTCAAAGGCGTGTTCTTGCGCGACCTGCCCGCCAGCGAGGTCTTGGCCAACACCATCCCTCTAGCACTGATCGCCATTACCACACTCACTGCCGCCTCATGGCTGTTCCGGCGGCGACTGGAGTGAGAATGAATACGTGCCATTAGAGCCTTCATGCGGCCATGTGACCGCATGATTGACAGCGGGAGGCCAATTTGGCTTGCCGCTAGAAATCCGCCTAGGGGGCGCACGGACAGCTGCCAGAGGTGCCAGTTTGCAATATAAACTTCAATGGGACGGTTTTCGCTGTTTAGTCTTCAACGAGGGCAGTCGGATTGTTCTCAGAACCAAGTCAGGCAAGCATTTCCGGCAATACTATCTCGAGATAAACATCGCCGCATATGATCTCATATCAGTTGAGAATTACTCGGGGAGCCATTGTCTTGTGACGGCGCGTTGAAGAGCCACTCAAGCTTGTAAGTCAGTGGATGGTGATTTCGCCGTTGACCTGTCGCCACTCATTGGCGCCGATAAGGCGCTTGTGAGTATATCGAACCGAGTGAATCGGGCCATCAAGCGTGTTTTGCCAGAAGTCGAGAAACTTTCTCATCTCCAGGAAGTCCGGTGCAAGATCATAATCCTGCCAAATATAAGTCTGCAGGATGAATTTGAAATCCGGAATGCGATAAAGAATATGCGCTGTAGTCAGGCCGTAACCACTGAGCTGGCGCTCCAATTCTGATGAATTCTGCATGCTTCATCTCCGTTCCTTAACGGTCATCAGGGTGACGCATCTTTGCGTGAAAATCAACAGACAATCCATTGTCATTACAGAAATTATTGTGCCTTTCCAATATGTTGGCAGCAGCGCGAGGCGAGTGCTAATTTTTGCTCCCCGGATATTGAAGCTTGCATTTCCTGAAAGCAACTCGGCGCCGACACGAGCTTGTGGTGGAACCAGCTTTAGCCTGCTGGAGTTATTTCTGCATCAGACATGAGCAGAGGAGATCTCGATGAGCAATTCAAAGAGTACCATCAATCACGATGAAATCCGTAACTGGGTGGAAACCCGCGGTGGCCAGCCTGCCATTATCAGAACAAAAGGAGATGGTGGCATTTTGCGCATTGATTTCGGTGAGCCCGATGATGAACTTGAGAAAATTGAGTGGGAGGATTTTTTTCGGGTATTCGACAGCAATAAACTTTCCTTTCTTTATCAGGACAAGACAGAAGATGGGGAAAAAAGCCGTTTCAATAAGTTTATCAGCCGTGACTGATGATAATCCGTCGCAATCGCCAAACGACTGCGGCCCATAAACATTAAGGTCTGCGGTCCAGTTGCTACTCACGAGGATAGGTCATTCATGCAATACCAGTTTCTTCAGAGAAAATATCAAGGTAGCCACACCCAACATGCTGAACGACCCGAAAGGCGCAGCGAATTAGCAATTCAAGAACAATCTTGGCAGCGTGTGACTGTCAAGATAACTAACTGAGTCGTTGAAGTGGTCCTGCCCAGGAGTAAAACTGCGGGCTATATCAAAGGCGTCGGCGACCGCTTTGGATGACCAGTTTCGTCCATTCCCGGCACAATGTCCGTTAGAGCTGATCATTATAGGGATCTTTGGTTTCTGCCACCAATTTGGCTAATTGCGAGAAGGACCAAGGAATTTCTGCACCTGTGTCGTTGGCGATCTGAAGCACGCGTACTGGAAAACAGACGGCATCGCGATTGGCTGGCGAAAGGTCCTCTATAAATCGGTCGTCTCCGCGGGCAGTGGCTTCTGCCTTTTCCAATGCATTATCAATCTCAACTTGGCTAACGACACCTTTGGATACAAGCAAGCGATTGATCGACGCTATGGCAAGACATAGACCCTCAATCTGCAGATTGGCGGCATTCATGGCACTCTCCTGTAGCTATAGTCTTTCACACGCAACGCTTGATCAACCAGATTGATCCATAGAAACTGACAATGATGAAATCCGATGAAGTCAAGCCATCCTTCAAGACGTTGAGGTGCTGGTCAATTTGCACGGGCTTAGGGAGCTTCCAGTTTGGGCAGAATACGATCGCGCTTCGCTAAGTTAGTCTTTGCCCCTATAGATAAACCAGCCGAGAGCTATCATGCCCATGAGGGCTGCAGCATATAGCCAGTAGTCGATCCAAAGCATGGGCACCTCATTTTTGAATGTAAGATGGCTGCGTTCGAATTTTCATGGGGGGCGCCGTTCCACAGCGGGAACGTTTAGGGGTAGTACCCGTTACGTCTGTCTCTAAGGGAGACTATCATGTCAGACAACGATAAATCCAACGGTAACTCTGCTTACAATCGAGGCAGTTCGTCTTTTTTGGGTCGATCAGTTGAAAGCCAAGCGCAGATCGCCGATGCGGAAATACGATCGTCAAGTAGGGTAGGGGAAGGAGAGACACTTCACGTTTATAAGCTCGTCCCAACGGTATCGCCGGATGATCCACGATGGGATAATTCACCGTATCAAGGTGAAATTGGGGTTGCCGCGAGATCAACCGGCGATGCCCGGATAGTGGCTGCTGGACGTGAGCTGGATTTCATGGAAGTTGATGCGGCACCGGCGGATGACGTCACTACTTTTAACGCGAGCGCCTTTCGCGATGATAAGCTTTATACAGTTATCGAAGTTGAGACAGACAGAACCGATTTAAGGCGTGGTGTGATAGACGGCCATGTTGCCGTCGACAACATTCGCCCCACACAGACATAAACGTCGACCGCTGGAGCGATTAAAAAAACGCAATCTTCAACTTTAACGGCATCAATGGTCGACTGAGGGTTCTGCTATTTGATTGGAACGGCGTGGGATTTTCGGTAGGGATGACTGGAAGAAGCTTGTGACGACCCACGACGAGCTCTACATCGCACATCGACGCTGCAATGGTCTGGCCGGACACCGTCTTGTTCCGGTCGGACTTCTAACTATTGGCCTGCTTCCATTAGTTCGGTTCCTTTGAGCTGGAAACCGGTGTTGAGACAACCGAAATAGGATCACTGCAGGGGTGCCACAGCATTGGATAATATTGAGACGTGCCGCTACGCCAGCAAGGTTTCTGTCCGTTTAGCATGGAGTTGCCGCGCTAATAAGCCGGCGGCATCGCCTTCTATGCAAGCGCTCAGACAGTCGCAGGGGTATGTTGGTGATACACAAGGAGCCATTGAGAGTCTTTTTGTGCGTAGGCAGAACTACAATAGGCGCGATAATGGAAGTTCGAGTCGCGGTGAGCTTCTGCCTTATAGGTCAGCAAAACAAACTGTTTTGTCACTTGCGTGATTCTCGGTTGCAGCATTGTCACTGCATTCCAGCGTGGGGCTTCTGACATGGATGAAGTGATTTCCTCTCCCACCAAAACACCAGTCGGATCCGGAAAAACCATTACGCAGTCGTCAGAAATTAAACTTCGGTAGTAACTTTCACCGCTGAACCAAAGACCTTTTTCCATCTCCCAATAAGGAACTTTTTTACCTGCGGCTGAAGCCGGACGAATGTTCCGTGCAAAAAAAGGCACAAGTTCCGAGAGATTGGTTTGCCTCAACTTGAACATGAATAACGGTTCCAGTTTTATCGAATCAACGACCGTCTCCGTTTTTCGTTCCGCTACCGATAAAGTGACTTGAGGCACGATCTGGTAAACAGCATCGACTATTGATTGTGTTGTTGGAACAAGAAACCCGCCGCTGTTTGGATCGTTTCCCACAAATGTCGTGATTGGAGGCACCGTGAGATACTATGCTTGACATGCCCCGCGCCCGCAACCGCATGGTAGACGTGCATATCGAACGCCGCGGGATTCACAACCGCAACGTGTTGGATGCAATGCGCCATGTGCCGCGTGAAAAGTTTGTTGATCCAGGTTTTGAGGAATTCGCCTATGAGGATAATCCGCTGCCGATTGCGGCCAATCAGACAATCTCGCAACCCTATATCGTTGCGTTGATGATTGACGCTGCCGAAGTCGCGGCAGGGGACAGGGTGCTCGAGATCGGTGCTGGTTCTGGTTATGCCGCCGCGGTCATGAGCCGCATTGCTGCACGTGTTCATACAATAGAGCGTCATACAGAGTTGGGCACCGCCGCTAGAAAGCGGATCAAAACGCTTGGTTACAACAATATTGAGTTCAGAATTGGTAATGGAACCAAGGGCTGGCCGGAAGCGGCTCCATTCGATGCAATAATCGTTGCGGCAAGCGGTCCGAGCGTACCGAAAGACCTGAAAGAACAACTCCGTATTGGCGGCCACCTTGTTATTCCACTCGGTGGCGAAACGCGCGATCAGCGCCTCGTCAAGATCACGCGCGTGAGCGAAACAGGATTTGAGGAAGACGATCTTGGAGGCGTGATGTTCGTTCCGCTCGTCGGAGAGCAGGGGTGGACCGAGACTGATGGGGCGCTAACGATGGGAGTGCTCAGTTGATCGCTTTAGTAATCGGCGTATCGTGTTTGATTGGCGAATCCACTCACTGCACTTCCGAATTCCATCGCGCTCGCGCTGCGATCACGCGGACGATTTTGCTGAATTATCAACGGTCGAATTTGACAACAAGCGGCAGATGATCGGATGCCATTTTTGCAGTCTTGATGCCACCGACAGTCACCTCTGACACGCCAAGCCGCCTATCGGTAAAGATGTGGTCTATGCGTAGCAGGGGGAGACGGGATGGAAATGTGTTCTTCGGGCGAAATCCTCCTTCCACCCAGACATCTGCGAACTCCCGTGTGATTTGCTTGTAAGCCAAGGATGAAGGTATGGCATTGAAGTCACCGAGAAGAATTCTGGGAGACTTGCAGTCTGGATTACCCAACCACGTCGGTCCAAGCAAAGCCGCAACTTGTAGTGATCGGTCCTTGCGAGACAAACCCAAATGCGTATTGACGACATTAAAGCAGGTTCCCTGGTTTTCAATTTGGACCCAGATTGCTCCCCTGGTTTCACCAATTGATGGCAGAGCGCCCGCTTTCACAAGGCGCATGTCCATTGTCGTCAAGATGGCATCTCCGTACTGTTCCTCGGCAACCGTGATTGTTGGATTGAAAAATAGCTTCATACCGAGATGAACAGCAATCGCATGTGACTGATCTATGCCTCCGGTGCGCCTTCGCCCCACGTCAAGTTCCTGAAGTGCTACCACGTCGGGGCGGCAAGCTGCGATTACTTCTGCAATGCGCGAAGGCGAAGCTTGGCCGTCAGAACCAATACAACTGTGTACGTTATACGTTAGGATTCTGATTTGCTGCTCCCACTTGTTGGAGAAGGAACCTACCTGTCCGACTTCCGTTCCATCTAGGTCGAGAAATGTGAACAGTGGCAGAGCGATAATTGATGACTTGGCGCAAACGTGTTGTAAAACTGTCCGTGACCGTGGCGATATTGCTATCGTTGTTTTTGATTTATCGCAGCATCAATCGGTACAGTCTAGATGAAATTGTCCAGTCACTCGGCGGCATTCCATTCCAACACTTGATCCCAGCGGTCGGATTTGCAGCGACGAGTTACGCCTGCCTCACAGGTTTCGACGCACTGGGACTGAGATACGCTCGAAAGCCACTGCCTTATGCGCGCGTCGCATTGACATCCTTTGTCAGCCTTTCAATTGGCCATAATATCGGGCTTTCGGCTCTCAGCAGCGGAGCAATTCGCTACCGCTTTTATTCGCGTTGGGGATTGGACGCCCAGGACGTTGCCAAGGTTGTTCTTTTTTCAGGATTAACGGTCGCCCTGGGCCTTCTGACCTTATGTGCAGTTTCTATGCTCGCGAGTCCTCTTTCTGCCGTCGAAATTACTGGCATAGCTCACAGATGGATTATGGCAGTCGGACTTACAATTGCGGCATCACTGGTGATATTTGTTTTTCTATGTGCAAAGCTTCGCCGTCCTGTGATGATCTGGCGTTGGCAATTTGAATTACCCACTATGCGTCTGGCTATCACTCAGATCGTCTTGGGAACTTTGAATTTTTCGCTTATAGCGGCCAGTCTCCATCAACTTATTCTGGCGTTCCAGGACGTCAGTTATTGGGATGTATCAACAGTCTATGCAATCGCCAACGGAGCGGCAATAGCCAGTCACGTGCCGGGAGGGCTGGGAGTGCTGGAGGCAACCACGCAATTTTTGTTACCACAAGCAGCAACAATCGGAGCCGTAATTGCTTTTCGCGTCATCTATTTTTTCCTGCCTCTGCCATTTGGTCTCTTGTTGTTTGCTGCTGCAGAGCGCTCTTTCAAAAATCGCGCATTGAAGTCCGGGATCGAAAAGCGCGCGCAAGCTTCAGAATATATCGAAGCGGACGAAACGGTGTTGCGGGGTCGAACAACGAGGTGAGGGGGATCGGAGTTCTCGTCCCATTCTTTTGGTCTATGCACAGCGGGGTCAACCAACGCTGCCCTTTTTCAATTTTCGCGTCAATCAGTGTAATAATAGATCCGCATCTACGGATGTGATCATTCACCGCCAGTGGCGACAGGCCCAGATGCTCACCAATTAGCGAATTGCGCATCCGCGAAATCGCTTCGCTTTCGGACGATGAGTTCGTTTCAAGAGCCACGTCGCATTCGCTGTCCATGCCTCGCGAGCGATTGTTGAAATTGGACGAGCCAATTCGTAAGAACACATCGTCAACGACCAAGACTTTCGAGTGAACAAAAACGGGCACGGAGGCGAGGGTTTCAGGATCCTGTACCGCAGGATAGACGACACGTAACCGTTTGAATATGTCTGCCTGTTGCAGGCGGCGAACAAGCCGGTCTCGATTGCCGCCCATGTAAATGCGTTCGAGGTGTCCGTGGCTTTCTTTTGGAACAACAATTGTGATTTCCGGCCCGTTGGGGTCAGCCAATTTCCTGGCAAGCAACGCTCCGATTTTGCGGCAGGTAAGATATTGCGTTTCGATGTAGATAAGATGTCTGGCCGATTTTAATGCCGCTTCATTCAAACTTTCGATTTCGCGGACCCCGCGAGTAAACAGCGTGCCCGGCATTGTCCGCGCGATCGAGACAAAAGTATCGCGCAGGTCGGGCTTCAAGCTTTCCGGCCATAGGTCTTCAGTCGTTTCGAGCGCTGCAATGCGGGAGGCATTGCAGGCTGACCATCGCGCACGTACGAGATCGGCCAGAGACTTGGCAGCTTCGTGGTCGACGGCAATTTGCACATCATGAACAGCATCGTACGGCTTACCGTCCGGATCCTTGCGTCTGACATCGTGGACCAAGTGACGAGAGGTGTCCCAGCGGCGGATCGTTAAGTCAATACCTCCTGAAAATGCGAGAGAATCATCAATGCAGACAATCTTTTGATGATGGCTGCCGCGCCAAGGATGCCGACTGTCATAGCATAGCTTTATACGGGGATGTTGAGCCCATGGTTCGCGGGTAAAAAAACGCATTTGTCTGCCGGAATAGATTGGTCCACTTGCCCATATGAGGATGTGAATGACGAGGGTGGACTTGGCCTCCACGAGGCGAAGCAACAAGCGCCCGAGCTCTTCCGGACCACGGCGATCAGGTCGCAACATGATCCGGCCGTTGAAGTCCCATCCTGCTATCAGGATTGATTTTTGTGCACTTTTGAACGCTTCTTCGAGATAACGATAATAGTCCGCAGCATCTACAATAATTGCAACACGCCGAGAATGAGCTTTACACCAAGCATTGATTCCTATTTTGGTAATGGAACTTGCCTGTGTCAGAGTAGATGATTGGCGAAGCGCGCCATATTCAACGGACGATGTCAATCACACACTTCCTTGGTTTCGACTATTGCTCCAACTCCCGTTTTGCCTATTGGTTCCAGTTTAAATCCGGCTTCAATGTCTCTTGAGGCAGAACACCAGATCATCTCGGTTTCAATTTCGGCCGTGCGGTCGTAAAGGTGTCTGGGCCCCATTTACGACAGTCTGCTCATGAAACCGAGAGATGTCCAACATTTCTAGGAGCAACTCGGATGGGTAATATCGCGCAAAGCCTTCGAGCTGACAGGCATTAATATTCCAAGTGCTGCTCGCAGGCTCAAGACAAGCAATCCGAACTAATGGTGAGGTGTATAACCACCAAGATTATGATCGAAATGCATGGGCTGGAAGACCAGCTTTTGACTCAAAGATGCAGCCAGCAGTTGCGGGGCAGCGAAGTCTGTCGCTGGAACCTACTGCACTAGGTCAACGTTCAGGCATCATATTCATACAACGGAGCACCGAATGCCGAAGCGTAATCGCAACAAGCGTCAGCATCCCAATATACCCTTTGAGCATGGCGCACGCATATTATCCTCGGTCCAGGTCGACAGTTATAATCTCAGAATTAGCGACAAAGACGGGTTTATAGGAGACAATGCAAACAAGGCCGCATTCTTGGAAAAAGTGGCCCATTGGCGCAAGCAGATTGATGGGCATACAGCCGAAAAGCACTTGCACAAGGCCAGTTCCGACATCTCCAAAACGGGTATAGAAAAGATACTCGAGGGCGAGGATGAACTGGCTCAGGCCATTGTCTGGTCGGCAATCCATGACTTTGCAGCCGACTTGTCTGACGTTATTGATCGCTTTTTGAAGGAAAAAAATTGGGCGAAAACCGAGCGGATTGCCGTCGGAGGTGGTCTCAGCGAAAGTGCCGCCGGACGACTTGCCATCGCGGAGGCAATGTTGCGCTTGAATTCACTGGGGACTGAAATTGATCTTGTTCCGATTGAATATCCGGCAGATGAGGCAGGACTGATCGGCGCCGTTCACCTTGTGCCTGCATGGGTGCTAAAGGGCCATGACGCGATCGTCGGTGTAGACATAGGAGGTACCAATATCCGGGCGGGAATAGTCGCATGGGAGACCAAAAAGAAAGGCACCCTCGTCTCTAAAGCAAAGGTTTGGAAGATGGATTTGTGGCGTCATGGCGACGAGGTGCCGTCAAGAAGCAAAGCTACAAAGCGTTTGGCCAAGATGATCAAAAATCTTTTGGAAGATGCAAAAGAAGCCGACATCAGGGTGGCTCCCATAATCGGAATTGCCTGCCCCGGGATCATTGAAAGCGATGGTTCTATTGCCGCAGGAGGTCAGAATTTGCCGGGCGACTGGGAGAGCAAGTCTTTCAATCTGGCCCATGAAATCACCAGCTCAATCCCATCGATCCAGGGCAAGGACACTTTCGTAGTGATCCATAATGATGCCGTCGTTCAGGGACTTTCTCAAGTTCCGTTAATGGGAGATGTTCATCGCTGGGGTATCCTCACGATCGGAACCGGCCTTGGCAATGCCAGATTCACGCGCAATCCATGACGAATCAGGTTCTGTTTGCCTGAAGGAGCTTGGCCTGAATTTCTTGGCCAAGTGCAACTTCTTCGGGAGACAGAGCCGTCGGCGTTCCGGCAAGATGCCAGCCCAATGTCACATCTGCGACCATGGCTATGCTTTCAAATTCGGAATGATTGAACTCGACAGGATGGTCAGGAGTCATCTGGCGAATTTTGGGCAATAGTTTGAGGGCTCGAATGTGCTCATGATCGTCGCTGTCGTC
The DNA here is from genome assembly GCF_054796155.1 of Phyllobacterium sp. K27. NCBI lineage: Bacteria > Pseudomonadati > Pseudomonadota > Alphaproteobacteria > Hyphomicrobiales > Phyllobacteriaceae > Phyllobacterium > Phyllobacterium sp. K27. Next base: position 686,952 of record NZ_JBTWND010000004.1, read on the forward strand.
GAGACGCAAGGCTGCGTCGGTATATAGACTTTTGAGCAATTGGAGTTGTGCGTGATTCAAAGTTAATGTGGGCATCCAGTTCTCCGCTTCACAAAATAACGAATGAGGCACTCCATTGTTCCAAATCTGAGCTCATTACTTTGAACTCGCCAAAACAGCGTGCTGGGCCGCGTAAACCATTTTTGGAACCCGCGATGTCATCCAGCCACCATACCTTAACCAAAGTCACTGCTCCCTAATGCTGGAATTATTCGGATCTGACCTCCGGCTCATGCTTGATGGCATTGAGGCAGCGATAGGTCGGCGCATAAACGGGATCTGCAGTCGCGATCGCGTCCGGTCGGAGGCTCATTAATCGACAATGTACAGACCACATGTGGAGGTTCGCCCACGAGTTCTCGTCTTGGCACGGCATTACTCGCGGTGATCTCTTCGCGCGTTACAACGGTCTCAGCGAAAATGAGCACAGGTATCGATTACGAGGGCAGCCGCTCCTCCCCAAAGAACCCCGGCGAGCGAAATCAAAATCAGAAGCCTCGTTACTCTGACGGAGAACAACCAAGTTGCCTTACTGCGTGGATGATAGCGCAGCCAGCGGGTAAGAGTTACAGGCCAATAAAGCGCGGCGGCTAATCCAAAAGCGGCACAGGCCGTCATGACCACAATAGCGACAACAACGGCAGTGGAGGAGCCTTCACCATTACCTTGATTGCTGATGGCACAGAATGCGGATTGATATCCATAAACCAATGTGAAATGTACGGCCCACAGCAGAGGGCCGATCAGCAGGACAAGCACTGCACTTGTTATCGAGTTTTCTTTCTTACCCTTACTCATCGCCATTTTCAGCCGATCATCCTGGGAAAACCGTGAACGAGAAGCAGTCCTGCAAGTGACTGCGCGGCGGCGTAGTAGTAAAGCAGCCTGTAGTTGTCAAAGGTGACCCTGCGCACTGAATCCAAGCGTCCGGCAATATGGCGAGCGATCGTAAACAAACCCATGACAAACAAAGCCAGCACGAGCTGCCCAAACAGGACCGCTGCCAGATATACCAACGCTCCATAGCTATTGTCGCCAGGCCGAAGGCCGCTGCGATAGTGCCCCAGCAGTTCCAAACCGATTGCAGCAAAAAGTATAAAAAGCGATGCCAGCAATATGAGTGGCAGGACGAAACGACGTGTCGCAAGTGATGCCAAGCGGCGGTTCGCTGACCATAAAACGGCCGTGCCTGCCACCAGAAAACTGGCCGAGGCAGAAGGCCAAGCAAGCGACGGAATTTCCAGACCATCTGTCGATGGCCATACGTCCGGCGAAACAAGCCACAGATAAAGGTAGGAAAAAATGTAGGCGAGATAGAGTGAGCCCGCAACGAACATCAGGACGATCATTGCCCACCAGGAATGTGATGTCGAGCCGGACATATAGGTGGGTACCTTGATCCCGTTTCCGATCTCGATGTCGCCCTTCGAGGGACCCAGATCCAGCTCCCACGCCCAAAGCAGGCAAAACGCCACTGCCAGAATGCCACAGATGGAGGCAATGACAACCGCCTTTACTGTCAGGAGTAGAAAGAATGCTGCCGTGAAAATTGCTGCAAGAAAGGGCCACCAGCTTGGTCCTGGCATCCGGATGACGTATTGTGGTTGCGCTGTGATAGGAGAGGTCACGATGGTTTCGCGTCCTCCTGTAGGGGCATTAGGCAAATAATGATGTCCGGCTGTCACCTGGTGCGCCAACCCCGGTTGGTCCCACAACGGATCCAGGCTGGTGACGTGGGGAATGCTGCGGGCCGAATAGACACCACCGGGCAGCCATTCGAGCGTCCCGGCGCCCCAGGGGTTCTGCGGCCCGCCTTTTCCGATACGGAAGTTGCGAAACAGATCGATGACGAAGAGCAGGACGCCGACGGCCATCACGTAAGATCCGATCGTCGAGACGGTGTTGAGCGTGTCCCAGCCGATATTCCCGGGATAGGTCCATACCCGCCTGGGCATGCCGCGCAAACCCGTCACATGCATTGGCAGGAAGGTGACATTAAAGCCGATGAACATCAGCGTGAAGACCCAGCGGCCGATACGCTCGGACAACATCTTTCGACTTACCATGGGAGCCCAATAGTAAAACGTAGCGAATAGGGGAAACACCATGCCGCCAATTAGGACATAGTGAAAATGCGCTACCACGAAATAGGTATCATGTGCCTGGAAATCGAACGGAACCATCGCCACCATTATTCCCGTGAGCCCGCCGAGGGTAAAGATGAACAAAAATCCGAGAATGAAAAGAGAAGGGGTGGTAATCCGATAGCGTCGATGCCCCGCCGCGATTGTTGCGATCCAGGAGAAAACCTGAATACCAGATGGAATGGCAACGACCATACTTGCCGCGGAAAAGAATGCCAGGCTTAGAGCAGGTATGCCTGTTGTGAACATGTGGTGCACCCAAAGTCCGAAGCTAAAGAAACCGGTCCCGATCAAAGCAACTACAATCAGCGGATATCCCACCAACGGCGTGCGTGCCATCGTCGGCACCATCATGGAGACAAGGCCGGCTGCGGGGAGAAATATGATATAGACTTCGGGGTGTCCGAAAAACCAGAACAGATGCTGCCACAGAACCGGGTCTCCGCCCCCTGTCGCGCTGAAGAACGGCCAACCGAACGCCCTCTCGATTTCCAACATCATCGTGGCGAGGATGACAGCAGGAAACGCGAACATGATCATGCTTGCGAATATGAGCATGGACCAGACGAAGACAGGCATCTTGGCGAGCGTCATTCCGGGTGGTCGGGTTCTCAGCGCCCCGACGACTATCTCGATAGCTCCAGCGATTGCCGATATCTCGATAAAACCGATCCCCAGAAGCCAGAAGTCTGCATTGTCCCCTGGCGAGTACTTCATAAGCGTCAAGGGAGGATACATGAACCAGCCTCCTTTCGGTGCCAGGTCATAAAAAATCGTCGAGAAGAAGACGAGACCGCCGACGACATATGCCCAGATGGCGAAAGCGCTCAACCGGGGAAACGGCAGATCGCGGGCGGCAAGCATTTGCGGAAGCAGCATAACCCCTAGTGCCTCGACGGCAGGCACAGCAAACAGAAACATCATCGTTGTTCCGTGGACCGTGAAAAGCTGGTTGTAGAGATTCTGGCCGATAAAATCGTTATCGCCGACGGCAAGTTGTGTGCGCATAAGAAGCGCCAGAACACCTGCCATCAGAAAAAAGAGAAAAGCAACACCAATGTAAAGCAGGCCAATGACGGTATTGTTGACTGCCGTGAACATTCGCCATCCCTTGGGAGTGGCCCATATACGTTCAAGTTCTGCGATTTCGCCTTCTGGCCGGCGGCCGGGATTGGGAAGCTTCACCATCACGCCCCTCCTGCCTGACGCAAAAAGAAAAGGCCAACAAGCCCCGCGAGGTAGACAATTGTCACTGCGAAGGAATCATATCCTACGCCCAAGATCGTGCGATCTCGTCTTTCCGACAGGCCTGCCAGAAAAATCGCCGTCACGGTTATGCCGATCATGGCGGCCAGCGATTCGAAGCGGCCCGCACCGTTCATGACTGCTTGGCTGCCTTCGCTGATATCGATCAGAAACAAAAACGACAGATCAAACAGATTGGTGCCGAAGATATCTGACATGGCCATCGTGTAAAGGCCGGCCCGTGCAGCGCTGAGTACAGTGCTAAGCTCCGGCAACGATGTCGCAATTGCCACCAAAACCGCGCCGATAAAGCTTTGGCCAAGGCCGCTTGCCTGGGCGATCTCATCACCGGTTCGAGCAAGAACATAACCGGCGATGACGATTACCGCTCCGGCAATACTGGCCCGGCACGCCGCCCAGCGGAGCGATTTCTCCCCATCTTTCCCAGCCATCAATTTTGCCCGCTGCTGTTCCTTGTCTCTGAGATGGCGTTCGGCGGGAATCCAAGGAACGTCGCCCTGGACCTTGGACAACGCCCAGAGGCAAAAACTGGTTACCAGCGCCAGCAGCCACATCCAGATGCCGGCGTTGAGGACGGGGTAGTCACCAACGATGAGAGCCGCCGAAACGATCGATAAAAGAAGTATCTTTAGGGAGCCCTGAAAAATAACCACGGGATCCGGAACAATCGACGTCAGAGCACGCTTGCCGGTGAGCGCATCCGCAACAGCAAGAATCGCTACCTGCATAGCAATTCCTCCAAGGATGCTGTTCACCGCCAAGTCCGCTTTTCCGCTGAACGAGGCCGTGAGTGAAACTGCGAGTTCCGGCAGTGAAGTAACACCACCAAGAAGCAGCAAACCGATCAGAGCTTGCCCGAGCCCGGTCTTTTGGCTGATGACATTTGCATAGCGCGTGATCCTCACACCAGCAAACCAAACACAGGCAGCTGCAACGCTGAACAGCGCCAGATTCAACCAAAGACCCAAGGCAGAAAAGTCAAACATCAACATCACCTTAGTTGTTCGAGATAGGAGGCCAGCCGGTTCGTTTCTTCCTGTGAGAAGAAGCCGTCATAAGACGGCATCAAGTTTTCAGGCTTGATGTGATGACTGTCCTGAATCCAACGCGCGAAATCCTCTACATCGTTCTTCAAAGTCGCAGCAGCCAGCGAATGACGACTTCCAACATGGGTCAGATCGGGCCCGATAGTGCCATCGGCTGACGTGCCGCGTACTGAATGACACCCACCGCAACCAGACGCGAGAAAAAGCTCGTGGCCTTCGACAGCCGCTCTTGTGGTCGGTGCGTGGCTCTCGGCGGCCTCTTTGGCAAGCCAGGAACTGAATTCAGGCTCTGTCATCCCGACGACATAAAATGACATGAGCGCATGGGCTCCGCCGCAATACTCAGCGCACTGTCCTCTGCTGAAGCCGGGCGCCGTAACCTCCAGCGTCTGCACATTGGTGCGCCCGGGAATCATATCGAGTTTGCCAGCCAGGCGCGGCACCCAAAAGCTATGAATTACATCGGAAGATGTCAGATGTATCTCGACCGGCTGTCCGACCGGCAGGCGGATTTCGTTTGCACTTTCGGTTCGCCGCCCCTCGGCATCAATATAAGTGACGCGCCACCACCACTGCTCGCCAACAACCTCCACGCGCAAGCGTCCCGTCAAAGAGAGAATTGAACTCTTGCCGCTGGTCATCAGATAAAACCCCAGAGCAAGCAATGCAGTCAGTACGACGAGGGGGAAAATCACTCCTCCTGCAATCACCAGACTTTCGCCCGATAGGCGTTGGCGCCATCGCGCACTTCCGAACAGTGCAAGGGCGGTCAGTGCGCAGACAACTAGAAGAACTACACTACAGCCAACAATAAGTAGCCACGAAAGCGATGCGATACGATGTGCCTCGGCGCCGGCAGGATCAAGCGCCGACTGAACTCCCGCGCACCCGCCGAGCATGAGTGTCCCACCTGACGACAGCAACATCCATACCGCTAGTCTCAGGGTCATGACGGCCCTTTCTCGGTTGCGTTCGTCTCGCTTCGCCCTTGCCGTTCCAGAGATGAAAAATAGCGCGACACGTCGGCAATCTGCTGATCAGTCATTCTTCGCGCAACGGTGGTCATGACCCGGCCATAGGGGGACTTGTTTCGCTCGCCCTTTCTGAACAGATCAAGTTGAAGCTCGAGGTAATCTGCATGCTGTCCGGCAAGTGGCGGAATTCGTCCCGTTCCTTCTGGCGAATGGCAACTTTGACAGGCGGGCAAGTCCTGGCTGGCAGCACCCTTTTTTGCCAGTTCGGCTCCACGGTGCATTTGTTCGCGCTCGTCCGCTTGTGCAGATCGAGCCCCAGGCGAAGGCAAGGCTGCATAATATGCAGCGATCTGCTCGATTTCACGGTCATCAAGCAATTCGGCAACCGGTTGCATAATCCCGCTCGGGCGGATTGCGCGGGCATACTCATGAAGCGTTCTAGCAATATAATCGTGTGGCAAACCCGCGAGGCGGGGGATGCGACTACCGTTTGTTAGAAATCCTTCACTATCGTGACAGCGTGAACATTGGGTTAGTGCCACTGTATCTGCGTTGCGCCCGCCTTCTCGCCTTTCTGATAGCCGACTCAATCCTGCCTGAACGGAATATTCTTTGTCGGAGATTGGTAAGGAGTTTAAGAAGGCCACCAAAGCCCAAATCTCATCATCGCGCTGAATGCTCGGCCAAGCGGGCATGCCGGTATATTTGAGCCCGTGCTTAACAATCCAGAAGAGTTCCGCCGGAGGTCTGTGTGGTGCCGCGCCTGCGAGATCGGGTGGAGCGGGCAACATTCCGGCAACGACTGCGTTGACAGGCGCACCTGGACGGTTGTGACAGGGTACACACCCGCCCTCATAATGGGCAGCACCTAGGAGAACCATCGCGTTATCAAACGTGGGTGGTACTTTGACTGATCTACTTTGTGTGGCGACTGACTGATCGCGCACCTTTTCCAGCAGCCATGTTGTAACACCCAGATGATCTGCAGAAGCAGCCACATTGTAGATGCCGGACCAGATAAACAGGCCGCCAGCAACGACTATTAAAGCGCCAGTGACACCTAGAACACGCGCTGTTCTTATCCAGTGGCTAGGCATGCCGAACACCTGATGCACGGTCTTCGCCGTCAACAGAAAACAACCACCTGCCGGAGACGACGATACCGGCGAGAACATAAGTCAAAGAACAGGCAATCAACATCAGCAAACCCGCCATTTGCTGATCTTGCAGAGACGCGGTAAGCAAGACCGCGTGATGAGAGGAAGTATATAGGGGCCGTGGAGAGAATAATAGAAGTATACCCAGCAGGCAAAAAAGCTTGGAAGTTAGAAGCAGGGCGACGACAGGCTTCCATCTTTCGTTACCAGTTGTTGCAAACACCGCAAGCCAGAACCACAAAGCCAGAACGAATAAACTCAACTGCATGAACAGATGAAGTGCGTGGTCTGAAAAAGCAAAATTGAGGACAACCGGCGTGTGCAGAGCCCATATTGCCACGACTTGCACGATTGTAGCGATAGCTAAAAACCGCGCTGCGGAGCCCATTTTTCCGTGATAGCAGACAACCAACAGGGCCAAGCCAGGTGCCATGAAATTCATCGTGACGATATGGAGTGCCATATGGTCAGTAATAGGACCCATGATTTCCCCCGTTTACCACCCCAAGAGAGGGCTCCAGATACCAAAAGTGTATTGCACCTCTGACGGCTGATTATCTGGTCGAACGAACGAAGGGTTGAATTGTTCCCATTATGGCAACCGTCGCGGCGGTGCAATCCATCAACATCAGTCTGTCGAGCGAAACTAGGCGGGGCTATAGGCTTTCATCAGGCAACAAATCAATGTGCCGCTAAATGAGACTTGCCCATATGCCCAGTTATCTGGACGCCAGCAAAAGCAATGTGAGGGTTACTGTGTGCGACCGGTGGCAAAGCCGAGCGAGAATCCAGTGCACAATATCCAGCTAAACTGGTTCACCACAGCACGATCCAAACGCGCCGCCAAACTCTGTTCCGGGTTGCGTGACGCGTGCCACACGACACAGATCGGTTCGCTTCCCGGCGATGGATCTATACTGGGAAAAGGCAACCAGTCATATATCACTTTTCAGCCTGCCATAGAAATGCGCCCATGATCTCGCATAGGCGCCTGTGAATTATTCAGCTACGTACACTACTTTGCGATCTTTAGTGGAAACAATTATTGGTTTTTTATCGACATATACATAACTGTACTCCGGCGTATCGGGAATAGGTACAAGTTCAATGTCTTCGGAGACTACTGTTCCCATGGTTAGATCTTCTTCAAGGACAACTGGATCTGTTGGATGGGCAACCACGTAGTCGCGTGTAGTTTGTGGCACTTCGACGATGACGGCGTCTTGTGCGAGCAACGGACTTGTACTCAATAGCAGAGCAGAGATTGTCACAACAATTATGCGTTTCATGGTCTTCCTCCTTTCAAACGCCCTTCGGGCTGAAAACAGTTCAGATGACGTAAGGTTCCATGAAAGTTTTAACCTGGAGAGGTGGCCGATAGGGTAGGCCTACGTGTTGAAAACACCCCCGATAGTATGGGATGTTATAATTCATTGTCGTCGATCACAAATGTTATTGGAACATCATCTCGGGGCAGCCCCCGATCCTCCAACGCATCGATGCCCGACGCCAAAAAATGGGCGCATGAACGAGCGTTCGTATCGTATCACGCAGCCGCTTTCATCTCTGATTTGATCTGCTTCGATGAACCGCGGATCGATTCCAAACAGCGCGCGAAATTGTTCATAAGCTGCAAAGCTTTCAAAGCTGAACAACGCAAGTGCTTTGTCGCTTGCTCCCTCCGACGGAAGAAAATATCCGTGATGTGTGCCGCCATGCTCATTCACAAGGCAAATCCATGCTGCGGCAAAGCGTTCGAACTCTGCAATCTTTTTCGGATCAATCTCATAATTGACAACGCATGTAATCATGGCAAATCGCTCCCTTAAGATAACGATGATCATAACCGTTACGACGACAACCTATATTCAATGAGATTCATCGAGACAACAATCTGGATGACCGAAAGCCGGGTGGCATCAACACGTTGAGCGGCAGGGTTGACCGGCAACGGGGCGAGTGAGGAAGCGTAAGGCTTTGTTTATGCAGCGGACTCCTGCCAAATAACCAATGTCGTACACAATTCGCTATTGTGGAGCGTAGCGAGAGCCCGGTATTTGGCGATGCTGGGCTCTTTTGGGTCATTCAAAGCGAGCGGCCTCTTGAGCCGTGGAAAATATCCTGACACTTGATTTGTTTATTTCGTAATCAGACTGCGCCAGAAAACTGCCTGCTGCAATCGTCGCGATACAGAAAGCAATCAAGAACTTGTCCCAGTTATTCATCCACACCTCGCAATTATGCCATACAAGTTCGCCCAGTCGAACATCGAGAGCACGAGTTTTCAATATCGAATGAGAAACAAAAAACTGCAACTAATTGTGGAACCTTAAACATGTTTGCTTGTTTTCTCAGACCACAACCGTGGCTGATATAGGAGGACAGACAGTGGCTAGTGCAAAGACCCTTGAAGCGCTTTTTCATGAGACGCTCAAAGATATTTATTACGCTGAACGAAAGATACTCAAAGCCCTGCCTAAAATGGCAAAGGGTGCAACCTCGCCAGAACTAAAAGCTGCCTTCGAAAAGCACCGTGACCAGACTGAAGTGCACGTTGAACGTCTACAGGGTGTGTTCGAAGCTATTGGGAAACCTGCACGAGGAAAAACGTGTGAGGCTATCGAAGGTATTATCGCAGAAGGTGAAGAAATCCTTGAGGATTTCAAGGGCCAGCCAGCGCTCGATGCCGGCTTGGCGTCGGCAGCACAGGCAGTCGAACATTATGAAATCGCTCGCTATGGCACTCTGGCACGTTGGGCCAAAGAGCTACGCTATACCGACGCTCATAAGTTACTGGTTGCCACACTGAGGGAGGAAGAGGCGACCGATGAGGCACTGACGGTTCTCGCCGAAAAATCCCTGAATCAAACGGCTTTGGCGGCCTAAAGCCAAACGGCTGGGCATCATTCGATGTCCAGCCGCCGCATGGCAACCCGTTATTCCATTAATTACTGTGCAACACCTGCGCGGCTTTGACGGCAGCGGTAGCGCGGTTTTCGACGCCCATCTTGATATAGACTTGCTCAAGATGTTTGTTGACGGTCCTGGCGCTCAGTCCGAGAATATCGCCGATATCGCGATTGGATTTGCCCTTGGCAATCCACAAAAGAACCTCTGCTTCCCGGGCAGTCAATTTGAAGTGCTGGCGCAGCAATTCATCTGCACTGGCCTGATTGGCAAGGGTCAACCGGAACAGATACTCGTCAGAGGTAAGGGCGCCCAGATAACTTAGCTGCAATCCGCCCTGCTCTCCGGGCACTGTAATGGGGCCGGAGTCTTTGTGGCTTTGTTGCCGGATCAACCATGCCGCAACACATGTCGAGAGCGCCTCGTAACCGGCCTGTGTACTTCCCATGGTCAGTTCGATCAGATGGTTTGCCTGAGGGGTAGACCAGCGCAAGCCGCCGTCCTTGCCAATGGCCAGAAGGTGCCGGCCGGCGGCATCCAGCGCTATACGCGCATTTTGGGCGGCGCGGGCATTGGCAAGGTGAACCCTGATCCGCGCCTGTAGTTCATCAATATTGATCGGCTTTGTCAGATAGTCGACGCCACCCGATTCAAGTGCGTGGACAATATGCTGCGTCTCCGAAAGTCCTGTCATGAAAATAACCGGAACCTGCGTAACCGAGGCCGTGGTTTTGATGCGGGCGCAGGTTTCAAATCCATCCATCTGCGGCATGACCGCATCCATCAGGATGATATCGGGCGTGATGCGTTCGACAACATTGAGTGCAGCGTATCCTGACGTTGCAATCAGCACAGAAAAACCCGATTGCTCGAGCGCATCGGTCAAAAACCCAAGGGCTTGCGGCGAGTCGTCGACAATCAGGACAATGTCACGCGGGTTGGTTGGCTCACTCACCTTTGACCGGCTCCTTGTTGCTTTCGAATGTGCGAAGGAAACGATCATATCCGGCAAGGTCAAACATCTGAACGAACTGTCCCAAAGCCTCGGCAAATGCGCGGTTGTCTTCAATCTTCGCCAACTCGGCAATCTTTGTCTCAATGCCGCGGATATAGCCGATCTCGCCAAGACTGATCAACTCACCTATATGCGCTTCACCCGGGCTAACCAATTTGCCCGGTGTCACGACACGAGCCGGTGTTTCATCGTCATAGATCCACTCCAGCACCAGAAGCTGGGCAATCTTGTTTTGAAGCTGCCGAAGATCAAAGGGTTTTGCCAGCGTATCATTATGGTCAGTTGGTCCGCCCGTGGGGGCTGCATCACCTATATTGGCAGAAAGCATAATGATTGGCGAAAGCTCCCCGGTTTCACGGAGTCTTCTTACCAGCTGCCAGCCATCCATTTGCGGCATGGAAATGTCGATCAGAAACAGGTCAGGCACGACGCCCTCTATCAACGTCAGACATTCGGGTCCGCTGGCGGCTGTTAGCACGATGAAATCAAGGGGAACCAAAATCTCTCGCACCAGCTCACGATGATCCTCATTGTCGTCGACAACGACGATGGTGCGGCGCTGTCCGGTATAGCTCCGAATCTTTCGTGGCAGTGGCCGCTGTATGTGTGGACGCGTTACGGCGGAAAGCATCAGCCTGATCTTGAATGTGGATCCCTCGCCATACGTGCTGGAAACCAAAATCTCGCCGCCCAAGGTTTCGGTCAACAGACGTGTTATCGTCAGGCCGAGCCCGAGACCCGGCATGGGCTGGATGCTTTCGGCTTCTCCTCGCTGAAAGGGCTCGAAGATGCGAGAAAGATCCGGCTCGGAAATGCCTCGCCCGGTATCCAAAATCGTAAATGTTGCGACCTGACTGCGGTAGGTTACATCGAATAGAACGCTGCCGCTTGTCGTGAATTTGATCGCGTTGGACAAGAGATTGACAAGGATTTGCCGAAGACGCTTTTCGTCCGTTCGCACATAGCCGGGCATGTTGCTTGAACGTGTATGCGTGAAGGTCAGTTGCTTGGCATCGGCCTGTGGTTGGAACATCTGTACAATCTGATCCAGAAAATCAACGAGATTGATCTCATTGGAGAAAACCTGCAGCCGACCGGCTTCGATGCGCGAGATGTCGAGCAGTCCATCGATAAGGCCAGATAGATGGTCTGCACTCCGCTTTATGACGCGAATTGCAGATTGGCGGGGAGCAGGGATGGTTTCGTCTCGTTCTAAAATTTGCGCGTAGCCAAGCACGGCATTCAACGGAGTGCGCAATTCGTGGCTCAGGCCAATCACGTAGCGGCTTTTGGCACGGTTGGCGGCCTCGGCTGTGTCCTTCGCTTCTTGCAGTGCTGCATCCGTTTTCTTGTGAGCGGCTATTTCTTTTAGCAAAAGGGTATTCTGGCGCGAAGATTCTTCCTCGGCAACGACACGGCTGTCATGCGCCAGCACGTAAAACCAGCAGGCAATTCCTGTTACAACTGCGAACACAAAAAATACGATCAACAACGTCCGATCTACGACGCCCGACGTTTCCGATGGTCCTCCGGCCTGGTGGGCAATCATTGTGAGGATTGTCCCGATCGCCGTCAAAGCGATTACAACGGACGTTCCATAGCGCCCCAATCTTGATGCTAGCGCTTGGATGATTCGTTGCGGCAGAAAAGAACGAGCTACTATAGCAATTTGTGCGTTGAGATTCGCGTTGGGTTTGCACATGTCGTGGCAGCGACTGTCGAGGGAGCAGCAAAGTGAGCAAATCGGAGCGCTGTAAGCAGGGCACCAAGCCATGTCCTCGGATTCAAAATCGTGTTCGCAAATCGAGCATTTTAGTGTTTGCAGTTTTTTCCATGCCCGCCGCGGCTTGCGCACAAGATAGTATTTTCCCTTGGTTTGCCATGCGAGCAATGGGGAGACAATGAAAGACACAATCAGCGCTATGAATGGCGCAAGTGCCGATGCCATTTCACCGAAAAAGCCGAAATGCGCTATCAGCGAGATCATTGTCGCCGCAGCCATCGTTCCGAGGCCAACCGGGTTGATGTCGTAAAGATGAGCGCGCTTGAATTCTATGCCAGGCGGAGCAAGTCCTAATCGCTTATTGACAAAAAGGTCAGCAGAGATTGCGCAGAGCCAAGCCATGGCAATAAGCGAAAAAATGCCCAAAGTCTCTTCAAGCAGTCTGTAAATACCAAGTTCCATCAGCAAGAGAGCTATAGCGACATTGAATAGCAGCCACACCACGCGTCCGGGGTGGCTATGCGTGAGCCGGGAAAAGAAGTTGGACCAGGCCAAGGAGCCCGCATAGGCATTCATCACGTTGATTTTCAGTTGTGATACCACAACAAATGCAACCATCAGCATTAACGCCAAAGTATGGGATGGTGTGACATAGCCGAACGCGGTCAAATACATCTGTGAAGGGTCCGACGCGCGATCGACGGACACGCCGCTGCTGAGCGTCAGTACAACAAGAAATGAACCGGCAAGCAGTTTCGGTGCGCCGACAAGAACCCAGCCAGAACCAGCTAGAAACACTGCAATACGATGCCGTAGTTTTCGCTGTCCTTCAGGCGGCAGAAAACGCAAGAAGTCCACTTGCTCGCCGATTTGAGCCATCAGAGCCAAAATCACTGCACTTGCAGCGCCAAACTGCGCTAACACAAATGGGGCGGACGTTCCAGGAGCTGCAATGGGCGCGTTGATACCTGCGAAGGCCTGCCAGAGGTCGAATTTTTCCCAATCGACAAATGCGATCACAACGAACGGGAGGATGTTAAGAATGATCCAGAACGGTTGCGTAATCAGCTGGAACTTGCTGATCATCCGAACGCCATAGGTAACCAGGGGAACCACAACAACGGCGCTGATGATATACCCGATCCACAACGGAATTCCAAAAGCCAGCTCCAGAGCGCCGGACATGATCGACGCTTCAATAGCAAAGAGCAGGAAGGTGAAGGTCGCATATATCAGGGAAGTGATTGTTGATCCGATATAGCCAAAGCTGGCTCCCCGGGTCAAAAGATCGATATCCACCCCGTGCCGTATGGCATAGCGGCTTATTGGCAATCCGACACACAGCATGACAAGACAGGCTACGACTATGGCGGCCATGGCATTGGTGGTGCCGTAGGACAGGGTAATAGCCCCTCCGATGGCTTCCAGCGCGAGAAACGAAATCGCGCCAATTGCAGTTTGCGCAATGCGCTGCGATGAATAGCGTCGGGCACTCTTCGCCGTAAAGCGAAGGGCATAATCCTCCAGTGTCTGATCCGCTACCCAGCGATTATAGTCGCGTCTGATAGGAACGATGCGTTGGCGCGCAACCATTCGTCCTGTTTTCCCCGTTGCAATGGTCTGGCGCATAGGCAAAAGCGCTGACCGGATGGTGTTTTTCTTACTTAAACACTGGATGGGATGCGGAAGAAAGCACTGATGTGCCAACTTGGGTCATCGTCCCTACGTTGTTTAACGTATGTGGGATCGCTGCTGGCTGGCGGATAGTTCACAAACACAGCGGATTTGCTTTGCCGCACCTGAATAACAAGGCGCAATCAGCGTCAGTTCAAAACAATGGGGATCACAACGATGAATGTTAAAGCACGTATTAAAGGCGCTCTATTGGCCGGCATGCTATCGGCAACAGCGCTGCAGGGCGCATTTGCAGCGGAAGACACAATCAAGGTCGGTATACTGCATTCGCTTTCAGGAACGATGGCCATTTCGGAAACCACGCTGAAAGACGCAATGTTAATGCTTATTGACGAGCAGAATAAAAAAGGCGGAGTACTTGGCAAAAAGCTTGAGGCTGTTGTCGTTGACCCTGCGTCTGATTGGCCACTTTTTGCTGAGAAAGCACGCGACCTCATCGAGAAGGACAAGGTTGCTGCCGTCTTTGGCTGCTGGACTTCAGTTTCGCGTAAATCGGTATTGCCTGTTTTCAAAGAGCTGGACAACCTGCTCTTCTATCCTGTTCAGTATGAAGGCGAAGAGAGTGAACGCAATGTGTTTTATACTGGCGCGGCACCCAACCAACAGGCAATTCCTGCCGTCGACTATCTCGCTGAAAATGAAGGCGTAGAGCGCTGGGTCCTTGCCGGTACGGACTATGTCTACCCACGAACAACCAACAAGATACTCGAAGCCTATTTGAAGGCCAAGGGCGTTGCCGCTGAAGACATCATGGTGAACTACACGCCATTTGGTCACAAAGACTGGCAGACCATTGTTTCAGACATCAAGAATTTCGGCTCTGCGGGTAAGAAGACTGCCGTTGTCTCGACTATAAACGGCGATGCCAATGTGCCTTTTTATAAGGAACTTGGTAATCAGGGCATCAAAGCTGAAGACATTCCGGTTGTCGCATTCTCTGTTGGCGAGGAAGAACTTGCTGGACTTGATACGACACCACTCGTCGGTCACTTGGCGGCCTGGAACTACTTCCAATCAGTTGACACGGCGGCTAATGCCGAATTCATCAAGACTTGGAAAGCCTACACCAAAGACGACAAGCGTGTAACAAACGATCCAATGGAGGCGCATTATATTGGTTTCAACATGTGGGTGAAGGCTGTCGAAGCCGCCGGAACCACAGAACCGGACAAGGTCATTGATTCCATTGTTGGCGTGTCGGTGCCGAACCTTTCAGGCGGCTACTCCACGATGATGCCAAACCATCACATCACGAAGCCTGTTTTGATCGGTGAGATTCAATCGGATGGCCAGTTTGAAACCGTGTTCGAAACGCCGGGGCTGCTGGTCGGAGACGAGTGGTCTGATTATTTGCCGGATTCCAAAGATCTGATCTCCGATTGGCGCAAGCCGATGTCATGCGGCAACTTTAATGTTGCTACAGGAAAATGTGGCGGCAAAGGCTCCTGATCATTCAATTGAGCCACGGGCACGCCCGCTCGTGGCTTTCCATTTGCTCGGACTAGAGGACAAGGCCACTGCGCCTTTTCAAAATCCATGTATCGCGCAATCAAAGCACTTATGCTTATTTTCTGTTTGATCCTGCTTGTTCCAATTTCGGCAAGTCAGGCCCAGCAGGACAATCGCTCGGGTATAAACTCCCTGGGACAAGGCAACTTTTCGCAGGTTGCCGACAAGATCGCTGAACTATCCCGCACGGGTGATATTAAGCTCGTTCCGGTTTTCGAAGCGCTCGCGGCAGGTAATCTTTACGAAAGAAAAGCTGATGGAGTTGTATTCGTAGTCAAGGAGAATGGCGGCGGGCTGGACCTGACCGATGCTGTAACCGGGACATCGGCGGGGCGAGGGGCTAAAGCGGATTTCGAGCGTATCAAGGTCAACAATAGCCTGCGTCGCGCTGTCAGAACTGCGATTGGCGGGCTCACGCTGCTCAGCCCGCACAGGGAGACAAGGCTTCGGGCCGCCAATTCCGTTTTCTCATCGCCAAGCGAAGACGCTCTGGAACTTATAGAGACAGCAATAGCAAGTGAGAAAGACGCGTCCGTCAAGTCGGTTATGGAGCAGGCGAGGGCGGCCGCGATCCTGAAATCAGATCGCGCGCTTGAAGACAGACGCGCCGCTGTAAAAATCATTGCAGAACGCGGGGACAGAGATGCGCTTGGCATTTTGAGTGCCGCTCAGGCAAACGCTGATGGTGAGCTGCGAACAGACATAGATAATGCCATAGAAGCATTACAATCAGCTCAGGCGCTCTGGGATGTTGGCCAGAATGTATGGTACGGTTTGTCTCTTGGATCCGTGCTTTTGCTGGCTGCTATTGGTCTTGCCATTACCTTTGGTGTGATGGGGATCATCAATATGGCGCATGGCGAAATGGTGATGGTTGGCGCCTACACGACCTTCGTCGTTCAAGAGGTAATCAGGTCGTCATATCCCGACCTTTTTGACTGGTCGTTGATTATTGCACTCCCGATTGCCTTCGCTGTTACGGGCGTCATTGGTCTTGTCATTGAACGGGGGATTATTCGTTTTCTATACGGACGGCCGCTGGAAACACTATTGGCAACATGGGGCGTGTCGCTCATTCTGCAACAGGGCGTTCGCTCCATCTTTGGTCCCAGCAATCGTGAAGTCGGAAATCCGTCATGGATGTCAGGCGGTTTTGAGCTTGGCGGCATGACGCTGACCTACAACCGCATGTGGATTGTGGTGTTCGCGGCAGGCGTCTTTCTGACGTTGCTGTTTGTGCTGAAGCGCTCAAGGTTCGGTTTGCAGATGCGTGCTGTTACTCAAAACCGGAAAATGGCATCTTCGATGGGTATCAGGACACCTTGGGTTGATGCTTTTACCTTTGCTCTGGGTTCTGGCATTGCCGGAATTGCCGGCGTTGCCCTTTCGCAGATCGACAATGTCTCGCCCAATCTTGGCCAAAGCTATATTATCGACAGTTTCATGGTCGTGGTTTTCGGTGGGGTTGGAAATCTTTGGGGGACGCTCGTTGGGGCGCTTTCGCTGGGCATCGTCAATAAGCTGCTTGAACCATATGCCGGCGCGGTACTCGGCAAAATTCTCATCCTGGTTCTCATCATTCTTTTCATTCAAAGGCGGCCACGCGGGCTCTTTGCACTCAAGGGAAGGGCGGTGGAGGCATGATCAGCGCATTCGTCTTCAAATCGCTCGACAAGAATATCTCGATCTGCATTGCTATCCTGCTGGCCATTGCCTGCATCGTGCCCGCGCTTAATCTTTTCGTACCTGCCGACAGCATCTTCCATATTCCAACCTATGCTGTGTCACTGTTCGGGAAATATCTGACCTATGCCTTGCTGGCGCTGGCACTTGATCTTGTCTGGGGTTTTTGCGGGATATTGTCTCTTGGACACGCCGCATTCTTTGCTCTTGGCGGTTATGCCATGGGTATGTATCTGGTTCGCCAGATCGGCTCACGCGGTGTGTACGGCAATCCATTATTGCCAGATTTCATGGTATTCCTGAACTGGAAGGAAATGCCCTGGTATTGGTACGGCTTCGATCATTTCTGGTTCGCCGCGCTTATGGTGCTGGCCGTTCCTGGACTTCTCGCTTTTGTGTTCGGCTGGCTGGCATTCCGCTCGCGCGTGACGGGCGTCTATCTGTCCATCATCACACAGGCGATGACCTATGCTTTGCTGCTCGCCTTCTTCCGCAATGAAATGGGATTTGGCGGTAATAATGGCCTTACCGACTTCAAAGATTTGCTTGGCTTCAACATTCAATCACAAGGCATGAGGCTATCATTGTTTGCCGCCTCTGCGATCGCACTGGCAGTCGCGTTGTTTATCAGTTCCGCTATTGTTAGATCTAAATTCGGCAAGGTTCTCGTTGGATTGCGCGATGCTGAAAGCAGGACACGTTTCCTCGGTTATCGGCCAGAAAACTACAAGCTCGTAACCTTTACAATTTCCGCAATGATGGCAGGTATCGCCGGTGCGCTTTACGTGCCGCAGGTCGGGATTATCAATCCTGGTGAGTTTGCGCCGGCCAATTCGATCGAGGTCGTCATCTGGACCGCCGTAGGAGGGCGTGGAACACTCATTGGTCCCATTATTGGGGCTACACTTGTGAACTTCGGCAAAAGCATTTTCACCGCGCAGTTTCCGGAAATCTGGCTATTTGCGTTGGGAGCACTTTTCGTTGCAACCACCTTGTTCTTGCCAAAAGGCATTGTCGGAACAATTCCCCAGGTGTTTAGATCCAGCAAAGATAAAAAGAGCGCGCGGACACGAGATCACCTGCTTGTTTCCAAGAATGGCGAAAAGGGCACTGATATTCCTGCTGAACCAATGGCTGCGGAGTAGATCATGTCGGAAGTCAAACCAAAGAGCCTGCTATATTTGGACAATGTATCCGTGTCGTTTGATGGCTTCAGGGCATTGAATGCACTGTCTTTCGTGATAGCACCAGGTGAGCTAAGGGCAATTATTGGTCCGAATGGTGCCGGTAAAACGACAATGATGGATGTTATTACCGGAAAGACGCGGCCAGACGAAGGTGAGGTATTTTTCGAAGATAATATCGATCTTACAACCAGAGACGAGGCTGATATCGCTCAGCTTGGCATTGGTCGCAAGTTCCAGAAGCCAACCGTGTTTGAAAGCCACACGGTTTGGAACAATCTCGAACTGGCGCTCAATCGCAAGCGAGGAACTTTCGCGACGCTATTCTACAATCTGTCCAAGGGGGATAGCGCGCGTATTGAGGAAATACTTGAAACCGTACGGCTAACTGCGCGCAAAGATGAACTGGCCGCCAATCTGAGCCATGGCCAAAAGCAGTGGCTGGAAATTGGTATGCTGCTGGCGCAAGAACCCAAACTCCTGCTGGTGGATGAGCCGGTTGCGGGCATGACCGATGCGGAAACCTCGGAAACAGCAATTCTACTTAAAGAGATTGCGAAAACCCGTGCAGTGATTGTTGTCGAACACGATATGGGTTTCATCCGCGATCTTGGCGTGAGGGTTACCTGTCTTGCTGAAGGCGCGGTACTTGCCGAAGGTTCACTTGATTTCGTCAGCAACGACGCCAGGGTCATAGAAAATTATTTAGGGAGGTGAGCCGTGCTGAGTGTTGAGCAGGTCAATTTGCACTATGGCGCGGCGCAAGCCTTGCGGGGTGTATCGCTGCAAGCAGAGTCAGGGAAAATCACCTGTGTGCTCGGTCGAAACGGTGTTGGAAAAACAAGCTTGTTAAGGGCAATTACCGGTCAGCACAGTATTAGCGCGGGCAAAGTGGCGTTCGACGGTGTTGAACTTACCGGTATGGCACCATACACCCGTGCAAAACATGGCATCAGCTATGTACCGCAAGGCAGAGAAATTTTCCCGCTTCTGAGCGTGAAGGAGAATCTCGAAACCGGGTACGCGCAGCTCCCCCGATCCGAACGCAATATTCCCTCCGATGTGTTCAACCTGTTTCCGGTTCTGAGTACTATGTTGTCGCGTTGTGGCGGCGATCTTTCCGGCGGCCAACAGCAGCAGCTGGCAATTGGACGTGCGCTGGTTATGCGCCCCAAAATTCTGGTGCTCGACGAGCCCACCGAAGGGATCCAGCCATCAATCATCAAGGACATCGGCCGCGCTATCATTTATCTGCGCGATTCTTTTGGAATAGCGATACTTCTTGTTGAACAATATCTCGACTTTTGCCGCGAACTCGCTGACCATGTTTACATTATGGATCGTGGTGAGATTGTGACTGAGGGCGCTGCCGAAATACTCGACACCAGTGAAGCACGGCGACATCTGACAGTCTGAATATTGAGGATACAGTTTTTGGATATGCTCGGCCACCCGTCGATCGTTCAGAACCGGGCGCAACGCGCATCTGGAGCAGGGCGATTGTCAGTCCGGCGAGTGGAGGGCAAAACACGAATTTCTACATTGTTTCAGGAGGGCTGCGCGAAACTGCGGTTTCCGGTTATCTCGGATAATCACTTGGAAGCGGTCATGATCAACAGTGCTGGCGGTCTCACGGGCGGTGATACCATGCAATGGAATTTTGCCCTTGATGACCATTGCGCGGCTCAGATAACAACGCAGGCTTGCGAAAAAATCTACAAAGCTGTTTTGGGGACGGTCGCAACCGTATCAACGCATATTGACGTTGGACCTGATTCTTACGTCGCGTGGCTGCCGCAAGAAACCATCCTGTTCGAGACGGCCGATCTCAAGCGATCGCTGAATGTAAATCTGGCTGCGCGTGCGCGGGCTTTATTGGTTGAATCCACCATATTCGGTCGCAAGGCATTTGGCGAAACAATCGAAACTACACAGTTCTCGGATCAATGGCGTATCCGACAGGAAGGTAAATTGCTCCACGCCGAGAATTTTTCTATCGGCCCCCATGCAGGTTCATCATTGAGGCGGCCCGCACTGCTTGGAGGCAACCACGCTATGGCAACGGTGCTTCTTGTCTCTCCAGATTGCGAGCGGTTGCTTAAAACAGCACGCTTGATCATAGGTGATCGAGGAGGGGCGTCAGCATGGATGGGTAAGCTGGTGGCTCGCCTAGTCGATTGTGATGCCTATCACTTGCGAAAACGTCTCATCCCGCTGCTTGGCCTACTGAATGGCGGGGGCGAGCTGCCGCGAATATGGACATCATAGAAAGGAAAACTGAACGATGAATTTACTGCCGCGCGAGAAGGACAAGCTACTGATTTCGATGGCAGCCATGGTGGCGAGGCGCCGTCTGGAACGTGGTGTGAAACTCAATCATCCCGAAGCAATCGCTTTGATCACCGACTTTGTCGTTGAGGGCGCGCGTGATGGACGCTCCGTCGCAGACCTTATGGAGGCTGGGGCGCATGTGATCACGCGCGCTCAGGTGATGGAGGGGATTGCCGAGATGATCCACGACGTGCAGGTCGAAGCCACCTTTCCCGATGGCACCAAGCTCGTCACAGTTCACGAACCAATCCGATAGTCAGTTTAAAGAGAAAACTCATGAAGAAGATATTGTTATTGACTTTGCCTCTGGTCGCAGCGACCACTCCTGCCCTTGCTCATCTCAACCCTGCTGAACATAGTTCCTTTGGTGCAGGTTTCTCCCATCCAATGTTTGGCGCCGATCACATTCTGGCGATGGTAGCCGTTGGCCTATGGGTAGTACTGCTTGGGGGACGTGCCATGTGGCTGGTCCCCGCTGCATTCGTTGGCACAATGATTGCGGGTTTTTTGTTGGCTATTGCCGGCGCGCCACTGCCATTCGTCGAGCCAGCAATTCTTGCTTCGGTTGTCGCTATCGGATTGTTTGCTGCCATAGCACTCAAGGTTCCTGCATCGCTGGCAATGGCCATTGTCGGTTTTTTTGCACTGTTTCATGGCTACGCCCATGGTGGTGAAATGGGAGCAGCGACGGTTGGCGGCTATCTTGCGGGCTTTGCTCTTGCCACGACATTGCTCCATGCGTTGGGGTTGGCTCTGGGTAGTTTATTGGGAACAGGTGCAGGGCGGACCGTAATTCGCGCAATTGGCGCCGGTACAGCATTCGCCGGTCTCTGGTTGGCCTTTGGAGCATGAGCAATATGATACCCGGAGAAATCATAACCATAGTAGGGGATATCGAGCTTAATGCTGGAGCCCCCGTGACAGTTTTGAAGGTCGCCAATACGGGTGACCGTCCTATACAGGTCGGATCGCACTATCACTTTTATGAAACCAATGAGGCGCTGGTTTTTGATCGCCAACTGGCTCGAGGCAAGCGGTTGGATATTGCAGCTGGCACGGCAGTTCGTTTCGAGCCGGGACAAGAACGCGATGTGACATTGATCCCATTTGGCGGCGGCCGCGTCATCTACGGATTTCAACAAAAAATCATGGGAAAGCTCTGAGATGCCAGCAACAATCAAGCGATCTGCCTATGCTCAAATGTTTGGTCCGACTGTTGGCGATAAGGTTCGGTTGGCCGACACCGAACTTTTTATTGAGATCGAGAAGGATTTCACGATCTATGGCGAAGAAGTTAAGTTTGGTGGCGGCAAGGTCATTCGTGACGGGATGGGGCAGAGCCAGGTCACACGAGCAGATGGAGCCGTGGATACGGTAATCACCAATGCTTTGGTTGTCGATGTGACGGGTATATTCAAGGCGGATATTGGCCTGCGCGATGGACAAATTGCCGGTATCGGCAAGGCTGGCAATCCGGACACGCAACCAGGTGTAACGATCATTGTCGGACCGGGAACCGAAATTATTGCAGGCGAGGGCAAAATCCTTACAGCAGGCGGGATGGACGCGCATATTCATTTCATCTGTCCCCAACAGATTGATGAGGCCTTGATGTCAGGCATCACCACCATGTTCGGTGGTGGTACAGGGCCAGCGCATGGCACGTTGGCTACGACGTGTACACCCGGGCCATGGCACATGGGGCGCATGATCCGTTCCTTTGATGCGATACCGATGAATATCGGATTGTCTGGCAAGGGCAATGCGTCACGTCCAGCAGCGCTGGAAGAGATGATCCTTGGGGGGGCGTGTTCTTTGAAACTGCACGAAGACTGGGGGACTACGCCCGCTGCCATCGACAATTGTCTCACTGTCGCCGATCAGTATGACGTGCAAGTGATGATCCACACCGACACTCTGAACGAAAGCGGATTTGTGGAAGATACCGTCGCTGCTTTCAAAGGACGTACCATTCACGCCTTCCATACTGAAGGGGCAGGCGGTGGACACGCGCCGGACATTATCAAGATCTGCGGGCTTCCCAATGTGATTCCCTCATCCACCAATCCGACGCGGCCCTATACAAAAAATACCATAGCAGAACATCTGGACATGCTCATGGTCTGCCATCACCTTTCTCCATCCATCCCGGAAGACGTGGCATTTGCAGAAAGCCGTATCCGCAAAGAGACGATTGCGGCAGAGGACATTCTCCACGATATTGGCGCATTCTCGATCATCTCGTCAGACAGCCAAGCCATGGGCCGGGTCGGCGAAGTTCTGATCCGTACCTGGCAAACAGCTGACAAGATGAAACGCCAGCGCGGAAGCCTGCCGCAGGAGCAGGGCGATAATGATAATTTCCGGGTGAAGCGGTACATTGCCAAGTATACGATCAATCCGGCAATCGCGCAGGGCGTTTCTCGCTATATAGGCTCGATCGAAGCTGGCAAGCGTGCCGATCTTGTTTTATGGAATCCAGCGTTCTTTGGTGTCAAACCTGACCTTGTGCTGCTTGGCGGCACGATTGTCGCTGCACCGATGGGCGATCCAAATGCTTCGATCCCGACGCCGCAGCCGGTACATTATCGCCCCATGTTCGGGGCCTTTGGCAAGAGTGTCGCTTCCTCATCTGTGACTTTTGTCAGCAAGGCAGCCGTTGAAAATGGTCTTCGTTCGAGTCTGGAAGTCGATAAAGAACTGATTGCAGTGGAGAACACGCGCGCAGGCATTTCCAAATCGTCGATGGTGCACAATTCAGCAACGCCCCATATAGAAGTTGACCCGGAAACCTACGAAGTCCGAGCCGATGGTGAACTGTTGACGTGCGATCCAGCAACCACACTGCCGATGACGCAGCGCTATTTCCTGTTCTGAGTGTGAGTAAAATGAAAGAACACTTTTTAAGGCTGGCTCGTTATAACAAATGGGCGAACAAACAGATTTATGATGCCGCCGCTCTTCTTGATGAGGAAGATTATTTCGCAGATCGCCGAGCTTACTTCAAATCAATGCATGGTACCTTGAACCACTTGCTTGCGGTCGACAAATTGTGGTTTGGCAGATTTACAGGCGATCTCTACGCTTTGCCCTCGTACGATGTTATTTTGCATGATGATCTGGGCAGTTTGCACGCCGCACGTAATATCTTTGATGAACGCATCACCGATGTTATCGAGGCTATGAAGCAGGTTGACATTACTGCACCCTTTCACTGGATCATGCTGAACGGCGAGCCTTGTACATCCACACTCGACCGATGCTTGACGCAAATTTTCAATCACCAGACCCATCATCGCGGACAAGCCCATACTCTTTTATCTCAGCTCACCGGCGATGCGCCGCCGGTGGATTTCTTTTTCTGCATGAATGATGATTTTGTTGAAGGAGCCATGGTATGAGGCGCGTTACTGGACATCAACATTTTGGTCATTATCGCGGCACACCTTTCGACAGCGTGGTCCTGGCACATGATGAACGGCATTTGCGCCGAAAAGTTTTGAAACTGCAGCAAGGAGAACAGATTTTGGTAGATCTGCCAGAAGCTGTCCTGTTTGGCCATGGAGATGTACTAGTCCTTGAAGATGGGAGCCTTGCGGAAATTATTGCGGCAGAAGAAGCGCTCTACGAAGTGATTCCGCGCAGTCGCGAACATTTAACGGAGCTGGCCTGGCATCTGGGCAATCGCCACCTGCCTGCCCAGTTTGAGGGGGACCGAATCCTCATTCTCAAGGATCACGTGATCAAAGCAATGCTGGAAGGACTGGGCGCGAGAGTGAGCGAGATTACTGCACCATTTCAGCCCCTACGCGGTGCCTATCATAGTGGACATAGCCACGATCATCATTCTCACGGATCACATCATCATCATGATTGAAAATGGGGCACTGCTTCGTTTGATGACATGGCTTTCTCCGGCTTTTCCGGTGGGCGCGTTTTCGTACAGCCATGGTATTGAACAGGCAATTCAACAGGGGTTAGTTCACGACAGGCAAAGCCTTGAAGATTGGCTGGTCGATATCCTCAGCGAAGGCTCCGGATGGAATGATGCGGTGCTCTTTGTTCAAAGCTACCACATTGCCAGAAGCGGCTCTGATTTTTCAGATATTACAGAACTTGCGGAAGCACTGGCGGGCTCGCGCGAGCGGCATATGGAGACAATGTTGCAAGGTGAGGCATTTTTGTCGGCAGCCCAAGCTTGGCCAAATCCGGTATCGAAAAGGTTGCCTTCCCAAATTGCCAACCCAATAGCCGTGGGCGCAATAGCCGGGGGCCATGGTATCGAGATTGAAGCAGCGCTTTGTGCTTTCCTACACGGCTTTGTTTCCAATCTGGTACAGGGTGCAGTGCGGCTGGTCCCATTAGGGCAGCGCGATGGCGTTGCAATACTGGCGTCATTGGAAGAAGAGATACAGTCCTGCGCTAGCAAGGCAGCAAAATCCACGCTGGGAGACCTTGGCACTTGCGCCATAATTTCGGATGTGATGGCGATGCGCCATGAAACGCAATATTCCCGGGTTTTCAGATCATGATTTCAAAAAACGGTCCACTTCGCGTTGGTATTGGCGGTCCTGTAGGATCAGGCAAAACAACCGTCACTGAAATGTTGTGTAAAGCCATGCGTGATCGTTACTCGCTGGCTGTGGTCACAAACGATATTTATACCAAGGAAGATGCGTTGATCCTGAACAGATTGCAGGCCCTGCCGGAAGACAGGATCATGGGCGTCGAAACAGGCGGTTGCCCGCATACGGCGATCCGCGAAGATGCGACGATCAATCTTCAGGCTATCGCGGCAATGAACAAGCTACATCCCGATCTCGATATAGTATTCATTGAGTCGGGCGGCGATAATCTCGCCGCCACTTTTTCGCCGGACCTTGCCGATTTAACGCTTTATGTCATATCCGTTTGCCAAGGTGAAAAGATCCCGCGCAAGGGAGGCCCGGGGATTACACGCTCGGATCTTCTGATCGTCAACAAAAAGGATCTGGCACCTTATGTTGGTGCTGATCTCGACGTCATGGCCAGTGATACAAAAAACCAGCGCGGGCCGAAACCGTTTGTCTTCACCGACATGTTGCGAAGAGACGGGCTGGAGGAAGTCATCCGGTTTATCGAGAGTGCTGGTGGACTGCAGCATGCATGAATAATCAGATCAATCGTTGGATGATAGGGATCCGATTAAGGCAGTAACTGGTGACTACGACTGAAATCACTTGACGACTCAGTCAGACTCAGTTGAATTTACGCTTTAACATCAGAAATTGGGTTTTAAGCGTGTATGTTGTCTCCAACTGAAAAAGACCAGAGCCACCGTACCGGCAAAAAAGTCCGCTCGCTTACGCGATTGGTCGAAGCGGATGCTGATCTTCTGAGCGCACAGCTGCAGGAGTTGAGGTCGCGTGCTTTTCCACCAACTGCAGAAAAGGAACTGAGAAAGTTCACATCAGGCGAAGCCGCTCGTCTGATTGGTATTACTGACGCCTATATCCGGCATCTGTCATTGGCCGGCGAAGGACCTGAACCGGAAAAAACCTCCGGTGGCCGCCGGCTGTACTCACTTGAACAGGTTCATGAGATACGGCGACACTTGGCCAAGTCAAAGAAGAGCTACCTGCCGTCTCGTCAGGGCAACGAACATATGCAGGTTATTGCCGTGACGAATTTCAAGGGCGGTTCAGGCAAGACGACGACCGCCGCTCATGTTGCACAATATTTTGCAATGCGGGGTTATCGGACGCTGGCTATCGATCTTGATCCGCAGGCTTCATTATCGGCACTGTTCGGCATTCAGCCGGAATTCGATCTGGAAGACAATGATACGATCTATGGCGCCATACGCTATGATGACCAGCAGCGGCCAATTGCGGACATTATTCGCAAGACCTACTTCTCTGGGCTTGACATCATTCCTGGCAATCTGGAGCTCCAGGAGTTTGAACATGATACGCCACGCATCCTTGCCGAGCGACGTCGAGGAACGGAAAGGCTTTTCTTTTCCCGCATAGCCAATGCGTTGGCAACAGTGGACGATCGCTACGACGTTGTTGTTCTGGACTGCCCGCCTTCGCTGGGGTTCCTCACTCTATCGGCTCTGTGCGCAGCGAGAAGCGTCCTTGTAACGATCCACCCGCAAATGCTCGATGTCGCTTCAATGTCGCAATTCCTGCACATGACTGCAGGATTGCTGGACGTCGTTGAGCAAGCTGGTGGTGATGCCGATTACGATTTTTTCAGATATGTGGTTACCCGATATGAACCGAGCGATGGCCCTCAGGGACAAATTGTTGGTTTATTGAAAAGCCTTTTTGGCGAGCGGGTTTTAACGAACGCCCTGCTAAAATCTACTGCAATCTCAGATGCTGGTCTGACGAAACAGACACTGTACGAGGTCGGCCGGGAGTATTTTACGCGCGCAACCTATGACAGGGCGATTGAAGCGCTGGATGCAGTGAACCTCGAAATAGAGGAGCTGGTCCGTGATGCGTGGGGGAGGGCTCTATGAACAAGCGTAGAGACGCTCTTAAAGCTATGATGACACCTATTAATGATACGTCACATAACGAACACAGACACGCTAAACCGGCCCAAAAATCTGGTTCATTGAAGGCTATGGGATTGTCATTGCAAAGTCTTTCGGACGATGCTGACGAGGCGCAGGCATTGCGGGCACAAATTGCTTCGGGTGAACACATTGTTCAGATCGAGCCGAATCTCATAGACGGTTCATTCATTCGTGATCGGCTTGATGACGTCAACGCCGAAGACTTCGATGAGTTTAAAGCCAGCATTGAAGAACATGGCCAGCAGGTTCCAATTCTTGTACGACCAAATCCGCTCGATGAACGTCGTTACCAGGTAGCCTATGGGCATAGGCGCCTTGCAGCGCTTCGCGCCATAGGCAGACCTGTCAAAGCGATAGTTCGCAATCTTTCGGATGAAGATTTGATTGTCGCGCAAGGCAAGGAAAACCTGGAGAGAAAAGACCTTTCTTTTATTGAGCGTGCACTTTTTGCGGCAAAACTGGAAGCGCATGGGATTGAACGCAACGCCCTTATGGCTGCGCTTGCAGTTCACAAAGGCAATCTGTCAACAATGATCGCCGTTGCAAATTCTCTGCCGGAAGATCTCATTCAGGTGATCGGTCCTGCTCCGAAAATAGGACGGCCGCGTTGGGAACAACTTTCACAGCTGCTGCAGAACGACGATACCCCTTGGAGAGAAAGAGTTGATTTGGAGCATTTGCTTCGGATTGATAGTGATGCCCGCTTCGCTTTGGTACTCAAGAGCCTGTCGCCTCGAAAATCGAGCCCTGCCATTTATCCACTGAAGTCCAAAGAAGGCCTGTCTTATGCCCAAATTGAGCAAGCCAATGGCAAAACGAAGGTGACGGTTGACGAAGCCCTGACCCCGGAATTCGGACACTACTTAATAGCACAACTGCCTGAGATTTACGCCGCCTATCTTCGCGGCGAAAAGAGTGAACCGCGTATAAGAAAACTCTAACTGGAGAAAGATCGCAAAAGAAAAGGCCCCCGAAACTGACGTCCCGGAAGCCCTCTCAAAGTCTAAGCAACTTGAGAATCGCATTTCCGAGAATCACTGTCAAGCGTTTAACGCCGTTTCGGCGAGCGGATTTCTTTTGCCTGATTGAGGGTGAAAGCAATGAACAGGGAAATGACGACGACGCCCTTTGGGCGGCGGCCAATGTCGTATGCCATGCTGGATGCGCAAGCGGGGGCCAGAAAAAGTGAGGCGGAGGTAGTTGCTGACAAATGGAAGCTCTTCCGCATGATTACAGAAGCTCGGCCATTGCTAGGTGTTTCAGATCGGGCATTGGCAGTGCTTCATGCATTGCTCAGTTTTCACAAACCGATTGAGCTGGATAGCACAGCGAATCTTATTGTTTTTCCCTCGAACAGGGAGCTATCACTGCGTTGTCACGGAATGGCGCCGGTTACCTTGCGCAGGCACTTGGCATCGTTGGTAGAGGCCGGAATGATCATTCGGCGTGATAGTCCCAATGGAAAGCGCTATGTTCGCCGGGATCAGGAAGGTGAGTTGAAGACGGCATTCGGCTTTGATCTGCTACCTTTGGTGGTCAAGGCAGTGGAGTATGAGGAGCTTGCAGCAACTATTCGCGCAGAGGATTTGGCAAAGCGCATCTTGCGAGAGCGAGTAAGCCTTCATCGCCGGGATATTGCAAAGATGATCATCTTTGCCGAAGAGGAGGCCCTTGAAGGTCCATGGGATGCTCTCAACGAAAGATTTATGCCCTTGGCGCGGCCATTACTTAGGGGCCTGGACAGAGGCGGTCTCGAAGCGCTGGCGGTGTGCCTTGATGATTTGCGCGTTGATGTTGAGAAGTTATTGGAGTTAAACGACAATTCAGCAAAAACAACCGCCAGTGACGTTCAAAATGAACGGCATATACAGAATCAAAACCCAGACTCTAAATTTGAACTTGAACCTGGCTTTAGAAAAACCCAACGAGGCGATGGCAGCGATCAATCTGATTGGAAAGATGAATCCGATAACGAAGAGATATCCAGTTCACACCAATCGGCCCGCAGTGCACTACGACCGCCCAAGGCCTTTCCGCTGGGACTGGTTTTAAAGGCTTGCCCGGACATAATCGATTACGCGCTCGGCGGGATAAACAGCTGGCCTGATCTCATACAAACAGCAAATCTGGTTCGAGTAACTCTTGGGATCAGTCCTGATGCATGGCAACAGGCCATCGAGATATTCGGACCAAATGAAGCGGCGATTGTCGTTTCCGCAATACTTCAAAAAGGTGAGAGTATCTTGAGCCCGGGAGGATATTTGCGTGCTTTGACGGATAAGGCTCGAGACGGATCCTTCTCGTCAGGACCTGTGCTGATGGGGTTGCTCCGGTCCCATCAAATCAAACATGATGCCGAGGCGGGATAAATTATGGGTATATGTGCAATCCTGGTACGGCTGGATTATCGACGGCTTTGCAGCTGGCATGATAAGCCACTTTGCAATGAAGTGACGGAAACGAATATCCTATGAGCAGGCTTGACAGTTTTATCCGCCGGATGACGGCACAGCGCGATACTCTCAATCACATTTGTGACAGCGTCAAAAATCGGGAGGGGCCTGTGATTGAACTGGGGCTTGGGAATGGTCGAACATATGATCATCTCCGCGAAAGATTTCCGGATCGCCGAATTATCGCTTTTGATCGTGCTGTCGGGGCGCACAAGTGTTCAACACCTGAGCCCGAGAATCTTGTCATTGGCGAAATACGCGACACAGCACAAAGATTCATCGGCATAGGTGCCGCGCTTGTCCACGCGGATATCGGTACCGGATACGATGAAAAGGATGCTGTGACACTGACATGGTTGCCGGAATTGGCAGCTGCACTGTTAGCCCCGCAAGGAATTGTAGCCAGTGGCCTTGAACTAAAACATCCTGCACTCAAGCAGTTGCCGCTTCCTGATAGTGTAAAGCCCGGCCGTTACTTTCTATACAGCCGAACCGAATAGCAGAATATCAAACTGAGGTTCGGTGAAAGGTAGAGTTGAAACTTTAATTGCCTCTACGTGGTCTTCGCGAAAAATGAGGCAATCCTCGTAAAAGCGTGCCAAATACTGTATGAAAGCAATGGATTGTTCCCGACCGTAGAATATCGGTGAAAACTCCATATAGAGCGGGACTTTTCTTGTTAACAGCGTCTGCATGGAATTACATGCAACCGGCTCATACCCCTCAATGTCCATCCATATAAGTCCAATTTCTTGCGGCGATATATTTGCCTCGGACAGAATCTTGTCGACAGGTTTTACAGCTACCGTAATTTTGTGATCCCGGTGGCTTTTCCTGACCGTACTGCTTTTCCCGTGATTGTTTTGGTGCTGGAAAAAATCAATCTCGCCTTCAAGGTCACCAGCGGCGCATTGTATCGCCAGTATTTTATCCTCCAGCCCGTTCTGACGAATATTATGTTGCAAAAGTTTAAAGTTACGAGGATCTGCTTCTACACTGACAATCTGTGAGAATGATTGGCTCAATGCAAAGTAAATTGTTTGCGTCCCAATGTTCCCGCCGATTTCAAGCAAGGTGGTTCCACTGGTCAAAAGCTTCTTTTCTCTAAGTGTTAAAAATAGCCGGTCAACGTGGTCTCGCTCAAAATTGCCTTTACGGAATACTTTCTTGCCAATGTAGTCATGTGGGGACACTGTCATGAGATGATCGCCGCAATTGACGGTCAAGTTCACGGTCCGGGGACCAATTGTATTGATTAACAGCTCACGTCCATATCGTGTATCGAAGAAGCGAGAGACAGCACCGAATTTCCATTTATCAAAACGTCGGATCCATCTGTTTTTCATAAGAAGTAAGCGCTCATCTCCCGAGTAACAACATGGATTCTGAGCGGCTCAGCCCGTCCTCTCACCGTTATTTCACGGCTTTCGAATAGACTGGTATCAGAACCTGCCTTCACGACCGTTGGTTCTGACACGACAAGGGTCACATCGAGTTCTTTGGCAATTGCTTCAAGCCGGCTCGCAACATTCACAGTATCACCTATCGCAGTTAAGCTCTTCACATTGCTATAGCCCATGGCGCCGACGATTGCAGGTCCTGAGTGCACTCCAATCGCTACGCGCAGGGGAATCGCAAGATCAGTCGCAAGTTCCTCACTTAACCGGTCTATCTCACGGATGATTATTGCACATGCCTTGAGTGCTTGCCGGCAAGCATCCTCCGGTCGTCCTTGCAAGCCAAACAAAGCCATCGCACCGTCGCCGATAAACTTGTCCAGACGACCGCCAGCTTGTTCCACTGCTTGCCCTATAATAGCGAAATAGCGGTTAAGCAGGAAAACCACATCGTATGGCAGCTGTGCTTCGGTGAGAGTGGTGAAGTTACGAATATCACAAAAGAGGATGACAATTTCCTGCTCGCGGCCAGGATTCACTTGCTGGCTGTTGGCAGGCAGATTGCTTTCCACAGTTGGTACCAGCAATGGAACAATGCTGATATTATTCAAGGGTCGTAACTGACAGGCGAGCCGAACATCGGGATCGGCGTTGATGCGGTTCAGGGTTGCCTGCTCGGTCGTGTCCGGTTTCACAAGTGTATCTCCACCTTCGATGATCTGGACACGGCACGTGGAGCAGCGACCCTTCCCACCGCACACCGCATAGTGCGGTACACCGCCCAGACGGCTTGCTTCAAGGACACTAAAGCCGCGCGGAACGCGGACAATCTGACCTTCAGGATAGCGAATCTGGATCTGATCGAAACGTTCACGCCAGCTGCGAACGAGACGTAGGGACAGCACACTCAGGAGACTTGCAGCAAAAAGCCCATAGAGCATGAATTTGATCATGATCAACTGCTGCGATGCCGCCGCGCTCACAAAGCTGTTGCCATGCGTGCGCGCCGAGGAATAGCCGCTGCCGTAGCTTGATTGGACAGGTTCGCTCGCAAGAATTCTTCCCGTATCGGCAAAACCCAAAAGGCTGAGGACTGGCAGCAAGATTGCCAGGGTTAGAAAGAACGGAGCCGCTCGAAAATACCAGTCGCGATATCGTAACCAGAAGTGCAGTCCGATGCACCCATGCGCCCATACAACAAGAAGTGCCAATGACTGTCTTATAGCGTTGCTGGAGGAATCGACCCATAGGCTTCTGATGACGAATTCGTATGTATCATGCAAGCCGACGACTTCGTATCGGATACGTGTACTGACGACGTGTTCGATTAATAGAGCAGGTATCAATAGTCCAAGTATGATTTGGCTGGCTTCGCGTACTGGCATAACCAATGTGCGACGCAGATAAAGTGATCTCATGATGAGTGTTACATGTACAATTACCGCTCCGTAGAGAATAAACGTTCCTACTGGGTTTCTCCAGATGGCGAGAAACCAGTGGCGCCCCTCTTCCGCGGCTCTCAGCGAAATCAGATTGAGTGAATGATTGGCCAGATGAAGCATGACAAAAATGAGCATAATCAGGCCTGAGATCAGGCGTAGTCTGCGCAATGATCGTTCGGAACTGATTTTGCCGGCAAAAGCTGTCATGAAATCCATAGCAATTTCTGTTGGGTTAGCTTAGTTGAGCCAATGTCGTTTGGCGAGACGATGCGCTCGCATTGCCTGCTAAAAATGGCAAGACAAAGCCTAGATCGATAGATGATCATTCGCTCTGCAAGTCGGTCTCTTGTGCCGTTGTCAATCTTCCCGCATGGTGCGGCATGTTTGTTGAGAAGGTTATCTCGCTTCACATATGTATATTGCTTTTTATGCCCCGCTGAAATCACCCAATCATTCTGTTCCTTCAGGGGATCGTGCCATGGCTCGGCTTTTAATCCGGGCAATGCAGATGGCTGGCCATCGTGTAGTGGTTGCATCTGAACTCAGAAGCTTTACCAGGACACCTGACCCAACCAGCCGGTCTGCGATTTACAGCAGTGCAGAACAGGAGCGCCATCGCCTCGGCAAACTTTGGCAACAGGGAGGCAAGCCCGATCTCTGGTTTACCTATCACCCCTATTACAAGGCACCGGATCTGCTCGGACCGGACTTGGCGCGTATGTTCGGACTCCCTTACATTACCGCCGAAGCCTCCTATTCCGAACGCCGCAGTGGTGATGAGTGGGGGGAGCAACAATCACATGTTGTTGATGGTGTCCGGCAGGCGGCAGTGAACATCTGTTTTACAGGAAGAGACGAGATCGGGCTTGAGCAGCTTGTACCAAAAGAGCGCTTGAAAAGATTATCTCCATTTATCGATATAATGGCCTTCTCCGACGAGCCAACTGCGGTTGGTACCAATCAACTCGTCACTGTTGCTATGATGAGACCGGGTGATAAATTGGAAAGCTACCGGATGTTGGCTGCATCGCTGGCGCTTTTGAATCATATCCCGTGGACCCTGAAGGTCGTCGGTGATGGCCCTGCCAGCGCTCTGGTGAAAGCCTGTTTCGCTCGTATCAACCAGGATCGCATTGAATGGGTTGGGCAAAAACAATCACATGAAGTCACGAAGATCCTTTATGATTCTGGAGTATATGTCTGGCCAGGCTTTGGTGAAGCCTATGGAATTGCTTACCTTGAAGCGCAGGCAGCAGGGCTGCCAGTGGTAGCGCAAGCAGTAGCTGGCGTTCCAGAAGTCGTAAGAAACGGCGTCACTGGTATGCTTACACCGGCAAACGATGTGGCTGCCTTTGCCAAAGCAATAGAACATTTACACACGAACAATGAGCGGCGCTATGTCATGGGAAATGCGGCGAGGCGATTTGTTTTGAAAGAACACTCCCTTGAACTGGCTTCAAAGCAGTTGGATCTATTGTTGAGAGCGCATACGGAACAAGACCGATGACCAGGAATACCGTTTGGCAACCGTTGCGCGACGAGCTATCCCGCTGGATAAATGCCAGCCGCAGTGTACAGTTCTGGTTGCGCGATGATGATGCTGTGGAGCCCACCGTGGCTCTCGAACGCTTGCTGATGCTGAGCAATGAGTATGCGGTACCGGTATTGTTGGCAGTGATACCGTCTTTGGCCGGTATACCTCTTGCTGAGCGGTTGCAATCGGAGCGGTTTGCTGGCGTTGCGACGCATGGCTGGTCACACGAAAATCATGCCTGGGATGGGGAAAAGAAACAGGAATTGGGTCGCCATCGCCCATTGAGCGTGATTCTCGCCGAGCTTGACGAGGGAAGAACGCGCACCGGGACGTTGTTTCCCAAACAGGCTTTGCCGATACTTGTGCCACCATGGAATCGTATCGATTCTTCATTGTTGCCGCACTTGAACAGCGTGGGATTCGCGGCGCTTTCGGTGTTTGGGAAGCGAAAGGTTGATCAGAGAGACCATATTCGTGTTGTGAATGCTCACATTGATCTGATTGATTGGCACGGCACGCGTGGTTGCCGGGATCATTCCGAACTGGTCGCGGAGATAGTCAAGGAAATGCGTGATCGCTTTGAGGATCATGACAGCACGATCGGCATTCTGACCCATCATCTTGTCCATGACGAATCTGCCTGGAGTTTTCTAAGGATGCTGTTCGAAATTTCAACTGAAACGGGAGGTTGCCGCTGGGTATCTGCAGGGGAGCTGATTTAGAGCGGAGAACATCCAAATGGAATCGTTCTGCCTCCGGCAGAACGATTCCATTTGGATGTTCTCCGCTCTAAAGGTCGACTACCTGAAAATCCCGGGCCGCGAATGTTTGCTCGAAGCGCAACTTTGCAAGCCTTTCGAACTCATCAATTTCGTCGTCCGTCCGTGACGGAGCGTGGTGGAACAAGGCCAGTTTGCCGATCTTTGCAGCTTCTGCCAGCTTGACTCCGTGTTGCCAAGTCGAGTGACCGTACCCAAAGCGCCGTGGCATCTCGTCTTCAGTATATGTGCAGTCATAAACAACAAGATCAGCATCCCGAATGAGACCGAGAACGGCCGGATCCAGTTCGTTGTCAATATGCTCCGTGTCAAAAATCAATGCGAGGACGCGTCCAGCCCATTCAATTCTGTAACCAACGCAGCCACCTGGATGATTCAATTTATCAGTACGTATGATAACCTTCTCAAACGGAGTGAGTGTGTCTCCGGCGCGAAAATCCTGGAAATTGAGACATGCCTGGCAGATATCAGATTCTATCGGAAACCAGGGTGGGCGCATGAACTGCTTGATCATTTGACCTGTTGTCATTTGCCCGGCCAGATGGCCTGACCAGAGACGGACGCTCATCATGGGATTATAAAGAGGCGTGAAATAGGGCAGGCCGATAATATGGTCGTAGTGGCTATGGGTATAAATTATATCGAGTTGCTCGACGCCTTCCCGGGACAGAGCCTCACCGGCTTGCCGTACACCCGAGCCGGTATCAAAAATCAATCTACGGTTTCCGCATTGAACCTCGATGCAGGCGGTATTTCCTCCATACCGTACGAACTCGGGTCCCGAAACCGCAACACTGCCTCGCGTCCCCCAGAATTTCACCCGAAATACTTGGTCGTTCATTATGCTCTTTACACCTAGTTCCCCAATTTGGGGGATATCGTAGTCAAACTGCGATCGTTATGCGAGGCTTGTATTCCTTTTTATTGACAGGCTACGCATTAAAAATTCGCTTCTGTTGATATGTAGGCGATAGCAACTTGCTTTTTAAGGTTTATGACAATTAGAGCGGAGAACATCCAAATGGAACCAGTTCTGTTTCTCGGATGGCGAGACAATCCACGAGGAAGGTGGCGAGGTCGATGTTTTTCCATCGTCCGACGCCGCCTGACAACGTGGTTGGCCGCCAGCCGGAAACCCGAAGGGCCGGGTGAATTCGGACCAAATCCATCGGGCTTCGACATCGTCCGATGGAAAGGCATCGGCCTCGCCAAATCCCTCGACCTTGTTCACGAATTCCCTCCAGCAGAATGATTCCATTTGGATGTTCTCCGCTCTAACCAATACGAATAGAATGTTTATCACTTGAACGGCTGACCTCATGTCTTCTTTAAAATTTGCTCGTATCGCCGTTATTGCAGATGCTCATTTCCACGATCTCTATGGTGATTATGATTTCGAAGGGATAGAGGTCGAGGGGGGGCGCATGATAGCCCGCAGGCTGACAGATACGATGCGCTCCACTCGCGTGTTCAACGAGAGTTATCACGCCCTGAGAAACGCTCTTGATTGCGTTGTGGCGAAAGGCATAAATCTTGTCGTTTTGCTCGGCGATCATTCAGACGATGGTCAGGTTGGTACAGTTTCAACACTAAAGAAACTGCTTGATAGCTATAGCAAAGGCCATGGGTTGATTTTCATAGGGACTACAGGAAATCACGATATTTTTGGCCCGAACGGCCGTCATCACGCCAAGCGGTTTCTGAACGCGAATGGCACTTATACGACCGTTGCCAGTGACAATGAATTTGTCGATGAAGATGCTGAGGCAATGGTGTTCAGCGACAAGATGTACTGTTTGGGATATCCTGAAGGCTTGCGCGCGCTTCCCGATCTCGGTTTTTTTTCAAAAGCGAATGCAATCTATTGGGAAACGCCTTTTGGAAGGGATAATGTCCCGGAACGCCGTCTTTATGCCGCTTGTTCTGCTGATGGGAACAACGAGTATCAACTCATGGACGCGTCCTATCTGATTGAACCGGTGCCGGATCTTTGGCTACTCATGATTGACGCAAATGTATTTGAACCTCGTAACGGCGCGTTTTCACACGCAGATTCGGCTGCGTTCATAGATAGTACGAATGCGGGCTGGAACGCCATGCTCATTCACAAACCCTTCATTCTGGAATGGATGAAAGATGTATCTACAAGAGCCAAGTCTGAGGGGAAGACACTTCTGGCTTTCTCCCACTACCCGATGATTGACATGATGGACAATACGACGGCAGATGAACAGACGTTGTTTGGCATGACAAGCTCGGTGAGACGAACTCCATCCGTGGAGGTCGCCGATGCAGTTATAAAGGCTGGAGTGTCAATACATTTCAGTGGCCATCTGCACGTGAATGACACGGCGACCGTTTCGAACAACTCCGGCACCTTGACGAATATTGGTGTGCCATCGCTTGTTGCATTTCCTCCAGCATTCAAGATTTTAACCATTGGAAACGAGAGGGTGGATATTGAGACAATATCATTGGGCGATATGCCGATTGATAACAAGATTAACTGCCAGTATCGAAACGAAATTGCAGTCACAAAGAAGAATGTTGGTTCAATGCTTGAGGCCAGCAATTATGGTGAGTTTCTGTCAGGGCACATAGATCAGCTGGTAGTACATCGTTATCTCAAACGAGAATGGCCGCAAGAACTGGCGCGAGCGGTCAAACAGTTGAATCTTGGCGATCTGTTTCTGCTGGCCCAATCGGAGAAGGTCGTTGATCTGGATGATATCGCTCTGACATTGAAGACAGAGCGGTCTTGTTCAAACGTTATGAAAGAGACCTTGAAAGAAATGAGTTCTGTTCCAGTCCTGGACATGCTTGGCGATTGGTATCGCTTGCGAATGGGCAGCGAGATGGCGTTGGACTGGATATCAGCAGACAGAATGACAATGTATCGGTTGTTGATCGATGCCTACAAATCCGATCTATGTAAAAATGGGGAAGCCAAGCGCATATTTGCAACAATCTTCCGCATGATGGCGTCATACATGTCGGGACTGCCATCGTGCAATTTTTCTGTTTCGCTTGAAACGGGCCAAGTGAAAAACGGGCAGTGGCGATAACTTATTTTGCAGCGTGCTGCTTTTGTTTGCTGCGGGCTTCGCTGAGTTCTGTTGTTGTATGGCTCAGTCGGTCGGCGAGAACGCGCATGATCTCAATCGTCATTTCCGGATAATCGCTCAGCAGTTTGATAAAGTGATCCTTGCTTATACGCAGAGCCTCGAGCGGTGAATTTGCCCTGACGGTAGCTGTACGCGAGACGTCGCACAGGATCGCGATTTCCCCGACAATTGAATCGTGTTCAATCTCGGCGACCTTTATTTCGCCGCTTGGACTGTCAGCGAGAATGTCAGCTGCGCCTGACAATATTACATAGGCAGCATCGGCAGGGTCGCCTTGATTAAAAAGCACTTGGCCTGTCTTATAGCTTACGCGTTCCGATGTGAACGCAAGAAGTTTTAACTTCGCGGGAGCAACCCCCGAAAACAATGGCACCCGCCGCAACATTTCCACTTCGTCTTTAAGCAGCATATGCGTAGCATCCCTTGTGACAGTCATCGGATTTTATGAAGCCAATTGTTTGAATACACCGTTTTTCTCCAGAAGAGTAGCATGTGTTCCGTCCTCCACCAGTGCCCCATTGTCAAATACGACGACTCTGTCGAACAGTTTGGCAAGATTGGTGTTGGAAAGTACCCAGATGATTGATGGTGAATGACCTTCTTCGTGAAGATTTTCCATAATGTTATGCGTGATCTTATCCTGAACGCGTTGGTCAAGTGCTGGCAGCGGGCGATTAAAGATCAAATAGTCGGACCGTTTGAGCAAGGCACGCGCCACGTTCAATTTCTGGCGCTGAACATTTGTCAGGCGCTTTCCACCTGAACCCACGTCAAAATCGAGACCAATAGAAAGAACACTCTCGAAGAGATCGAGCTTGTTGAAGATATCGCGCATTATATCCCGCAGTTTGTCGGAGCCATCCGCCTGTGCAAATCCAATTCTGCCAAAAAGCACATTGTCCAGAAGTGTCGCGGACGAGATGAACGTCTTGGGATCGTAGCGTTCGATTACCTCTTTCAGGTCGTCAGGCAGATTTTGATGAAAGCGAGCGCGTGCATCTACAATCTTGGCCATAAGCTCATCGTTCAGCAAACCAAAACGGTGTCTTGGCTCGATATAAGAGAAACTCAACCGGATAATGTTTGAGCGTTCTTCTGGCGACGCGGCTTCAATTCCACGGCCTTGCAGTTTTTGTAGAAGAATCTGGTATGCCGGAATGTCGTCGGCAGTCATGAATGTCAACTGCTGAAAAAATGGATGATCTGGTGGCAGATCCTGGAAAAGCTCCACGGCATTCGATGCGATTTCCAGACCCATCAAATACAGATCGATATAAAGATCTTTCTCTCGCAGAACCGAGCGGAAATAGGGATGAGCCGCAAGTTTTCTGTTGGTCATCATGGGACGTTTCATGGTGCCGAACAGAAGATTTTCGCCGATGGTGGCTTGCGGATTATACTCTTTCAGCTTGAACGGAACGACCAAATCCTCAAGGTCTTCTTTCTTCAGACGCTTGCGAAGGGCTTCTCGGAGTTCGACGATCCTGTCGGTGAGATCGCTGTGCGCTGCGGTATTGACCAAGGATCGCAGCGCCATATCCTGGATATCCTGTGAGATCATCACTGCGTCAAGAACGGGACGAACGACTTTGAAAAGATCGTGAGGGCCAGTTACGCCTGCGGAGATGTAGTCCACCCAATCGCTGTTGAGATCGAGTTCCGGGTTGCCTGCGCGACGTGCCTCATTGACGTTCCATTTATAGTTGACTGCCTGTTTTCCTTCATACTCGACCTTTGTCAAAGGGGCATGTTTAAGTCCATAAAGAAGGTTGTCGCGAAGCGTACCATGGAAGAAATAGGTATCGGACGCGGCATAGGCGATCCGGCGGCCCGTGACGGACTCGGGCAACTCAAGCAGGTCAGTTCCGTCAATCGTAATACGTCCTTGATGTGGCCAAACCAAGCGGGCAACAGCTTCCGCAAGCGCTTCAGCGCCACTGGCGCTGTTGCCGACTATTGCAACAGTTTCAGAAGGCTTTATCTCAAGCGAGATATGATTAAGTAGCGGGGCGCCGCTATCATCCAAAACAGTTAGATTGACCGCATGCAATGCGTGTTCAAGCCGGGTTGCCGGGGCGGGCGCGAGCGCTTGAATCTTGGGATCAACCAGTTGGTCGACATTGAACTGTTCGACCACCTGGGCGTATTTTACCTGAACATCCTGCCGCGCCTGATCCCAATCGATCAATTCTTTCAGTGGTCCAGGCAGATCCTTATATGCATTGATGACGGCAACAAGCTGACCAATGTCGAGCCTTCCCTGCAAAGCCAAAACGCCACCGATGGAGTAGAATAAGAACGGGGTGACTTGCGCCAAAAAGTTATTGATGAACTTGACGAGAAACTTCCACTGGTAAAGGTCATAACGGATCGAGAATATCAGCCCCAGACGTGATGCTATATCAGCCCGTTCGTAGTTGGAGGTGTCATTGCCGTGAATGGTAGCAATTCCATCGACAATCTCACTTACACGACCTGACAACTCGCGAGCGGTCAGCTGTCTTTGTCGTCCAAGCTCCAGCAACCGCTTGCGCATGCGCGGGATAACGACGCCCTGTATGGCAACAATGCCGGCAGCAATCATGCCCAGCCAGAAGTTCTGCATGATGATGAAGACCAGTGCTGTCAAAGCTTGGCCGCCAAGCAAGGCAGGTTGTACAAATGCATCGCCGGTGAAGCCACCCATCGGCTCCACTTCGTCTTTGATCATGGTAGCAATTTCGGCCGACTTTACCCGTTTGAACTGGGATGGAGGAAAACGCAGTACGCGATCGATCAGCTCAAACCGGATGCGGCGCAGCATTCGCTCACCAAGGCGCCCCTTATAGGTATTGATATAGAGTTTGAAGAGCCCGTTGATGATTACCAGGAATAGGAAAACTAGGCTGAGCGCCATTAGCGTCTCGAAGCGGGTCAGTTCGAGACCATTGAAGAATGTAACTTCGCCCACATAAGGAATTTCGTACCGGACGCGCATAAAGGTCTGCGTAGCTCCGGGAGATTCGAAGCCAGTTCCCTGTATAGGTCCGTTTACAATTTGTTTTGGCAGATCGAACGATAAAAAATACGGGATCATCGAAACGGCTACAACAATCAGAATCCATATCTGCTGCCGTCGTGTGTTCGACCAGATGTACCGAGTTAAACTTTTTTCCATGAACAACCGTGAGCTGTGACGTCAGCAGGAATCTAGATCGTGAAACAGGCGGAGCGGTGGAGATGACCTTGTGAGCTGAATCACCTGAACTTACATCATCAAAGCCAATGATGCCATATAACATGGCACTGTGGATGCGTATTGTGGCAAATGCAGCCTATAGCATCTGCCGTAACAATGCTGCAGTTTGCCGGGCGCCGTTCAAGTCCAAATTGTGTTTTGGCCAAGGTCCTGCAGTGAAAGCAGATTTTATGGCGCTAGCAAGAACTTCGCTGCTTAAGCCACCTTCCGGCAATGCAATTGCCAGGCCGAGAGTTTCGAGGCGCGATGCGCGCACACTCTGCTCTGTTTCACCACCTGTTGTGAATGGAACAAGGATCGAACGGCATTGGGCACGAAGGATGTCGCCAACCGTATTATAACCTGCCTGTGAAATTGAGAGCTGCGCGTTTCGAAGCAGGCCCGGAAAGTCCTGACGAAATCTGACAACAGTGACATTGTCAGGTGCCTCCGCGGACAGAGCTGTAAAATCGGGTTCAGGAAGATTAGGGCCAGCGACAAGGCACCAGGTTCCCTTAAAGTCGGATTGTGTGGCGCAGCGATATGCGGATCGGAGCAGATCAGCGCCGACAGCGCCACCGCCAGCCGAAACAACAACATCAAACCTGTCGGCAGCGGGAGAGGGCGCAGGCCCGGTTACAAGCCCTGTATAAATAACCTTGTCAGCAATCAATTCTGCCAATGGAAAAGTATCAGGCAGGGCTATAAAACCGGGGTCGCCGTGGACCAGAACGTGGTCGAAATGCGACTTGATCAGTGAGACGGTTTCTTCATCACGCCCCGGCTTTGTCCGCTCCTGGAGTATGTCGCGTACCGACGTCAACAAAATTGGCCTTGGAGAAGTTGTTTCAATCGCCTCCAGCAGCGGCATAAGCTCAAAGCGCATTTGTCTCCGGCCAAAGGGGAAGGCTTCGATAATCACGATATCGGGCTGCGCTTCGTGAAAGGCATCAAGCAGAAGATTGCGGCGTTTATTGAGGTAATCTTCGTTGGCGGGTCTGGAATTCCCGTCGATAAGTCCGCTGAAACCAGCATTCCCTGCAAGCAGAGGCGGCAATGCGATCTGTTTTACTCCGGGACCGGGAAATCCGGATACACTCGACCCACCCGTAACCATGCTCACATCAAAGCCGGCATCTACAAGCGCGCGTGAAATATGACTGGCTCTTGCGAGGTGCCCTATGCCAAGCAAATGTTGAACGTAAAAGAAGACGTGTGGTGGTTTCATGGTTTCTGCCACTCATCTTCAAACAGCCGAGTGAGCTGCCGGATGCTGGAATTGTGATCAAAATGCTCGCGAACGCGTCGCCCGGCGGCCAGGCCAAGGCGATGTCTTAAATCCGGTTCGCGTATGGCTCGCTCAATGGCAACTGCCATGAGGCGAGGATCTTCGGGCGGTACAACGAAGCCGTTTTCTCCGCCGGTCAAAAGCTCCGGAATTCCCGAAATATTGGTCGAGATGCAGACGAGGTTTTGACTGGATGCTTCAACAAGTACATTGGGCAGTCCATCGCGATCACCGTCGGCAGCTACACGGCATGCCAACGCAAAAATGTCCGACTGTCGGTAGTGGTTCAGCACCTCTTCTTGAGCAAGTGCTCCTTTCCAAAGAATGCGGTCTGAAATACCGAGAGATTCAGCGAGCGGCTTAAGTCTGGCCAACTCATCACCGCCACCAATATGCGTGAACTGCCAATTGATATCCGACGATAATTGAGCCAGAGCCTTTAGAAGAATATCATAGCCCTTTTTCGGCACCGCACGTCCGACACTCAGTATTTGCACCGGATCAGATTTATCGGTGCCGTCACGATCGGATCGTCGTTGGTCAAAATGCCCAAAACGGGTCAAGTCGAGCCCGTGATAGCTTAGATGCACTTCTTCTTTCCGGTCGGTGAGTTGACGCATGTGCTCGAAACCGGAACGCGTGCAGGTAACACTCCAGCGCGCCTTACCCAGTTTTTCGGTTAGCTCCCAGTCCGGAGATGTCCAGATATCTTTCGCGTGCGCAGAACAGGTCCATGGCACACCGGTCAGAATGCTGGTGTAGGCCGTCACTGATGCCGGTGTGTGAATGAAATGGGCATGCAGCCATTCGCCAGCGTCTGGCCATTCATGAGCCAGTACCAATGCTTGCCCGAATCGGCGAAAACGATTGCGGGTTGTATCACGCAAGAGATCTGACCAGAATTGACGAAGCAACGGCCGAAATCCCGGACGCTTCAAACTTCCAATCAGACCCCGTAATACCCGCAACGGCTCGTTATGGAGATATTCCGGCAAATACACGACCCGGGCTTTAATCTCATCGTGGATTGGGTGGCGCTTCTTATCGGTGGGCTTGCGCATGGATATAAGGGTGAGGTCAAAACCCGCGCGTTCAAGTCCAAGTAGTTCCTGCGCGATGAAAGTTTCTGAAAGGCGCGGATAGCC
The DNA here is from genome assembly GCF_054796155.1 of Phyllobacterium sp. K27. Taxonomy (NCBI): domain Bacteria; kingdom Pseudomonadati; phylum Pseudomonadota; class Alphaproteobacteria; order Hyphomicrobiales; family Phyllobacteriaceae; genus Phyllobacterium; species Phyllobacterium sp. K27. Next base: position 730,573 of record NZ_JBTWND010000004.1, read on the forward strand.
CTTCAGAACAACCAGTGTTTTACGGCGTATCGTCAAAATGCTTGCTCTTATTCGGCAACCGCCGGAAGCGGTTGATTCTCTCGCTCTTCCAACCATTCGCCGACAATCTCAGAGATGTGAACCAGTCCTTCCAGGCGCATGCCTTCGCCTTTGCCGCTTTGGGAGGGCGGTGCCCGTTCAGGAAGACGCTTGAGCACCTCTGCGAACTTTATCGGATCCTCAGCTTCTTCCGGCAGAAGCATTTCAATCAAACCAAGCTCAGCAGCCCGTTTGGCCCGGATCAACTGCTCCTCCCGGGGAGCGATACGCGGTACAATCAATGCTGGTTTATCGAACGACAATATTTCGCAGTAGGTATTGTATCCGCCCATGGCGACCACGGCCTTTGCTCCTGCGATCAATTCCTCCATGCGGTTGTCGAACTCGATAACCTGTATGTATGGAATTTTACTGCCCTTCTTTACCAGTTTCGCCCGCTGTTTGGCAGGCATGTAAGGCCCAAGAACAATGAAAGCTTTGTGCTGCAATGTAGGGTCTTGTTGGTAGGCATGAATGACATTATGGACCAGGTCTGCACCATCGCCGCCACCGCCCGTGGTAACCAGAATGTAGTCACCATCAGGAACGTGTACGGAGGCGGTTTCATGAGAGACGCTGCGTTGCAGAAAGCCAACGAACTTCATTTTATCCCGGATGGTCTCCGGTACCTCGAGGTCAACCAATGGGTCATAAAAATCCGGCGGACCATACACCCATACAGTGTCGTAGAGCTGATCGATTTTATTGATAACCTGATTTTGCTTCCACTCCGCTTCCAGAAGGTGCGGAGCATCCATGACTTCCCGCAAACCAAGGACGAGCGTGGTGCCTCGTGATTTGAGATAGGTCAAAGTTTCCTCGACTTCTCCCTTCAGTCCCATAGGCTCTTTGTCGACGATGAAAATGTCAGGTTGAAACGTTTCTGCAGTGTGTCTGATGATGGATTGCCGCATCTTCAGGGTTTCGTGCAGGTCAATATGCCGGGCGAGGGATGTGTACTCGCCGTTGCGCAATTTGATGACGCTTGGCACCTTAACAAAATCCACCCGCGCACGATAATCAAATGCGCCCGCAATGGTTGCACCTGAAATGATCAGGATGTTCAATCCGCGGTAATCCTCAACAAGCGAATGTGCAATGGTCCTGCACCGCCGTAAATGACCCAAGCCGAACGTATCATGACTATACATCAGGATCCGTGCATCCTCGAAACGACGCATCATTGTCGGAACTTTCTTTTTTGCGGACAGGCCCGCGCGATACCATTCAAATAGGTGATCAATTGCAATCTACCAGCCTCTTATCTGTATGGATCAGCGGCATCGCGCAACCCATCTCCCAAGAAATTGAACGCCAGAATAACAAGAATAACGGGAACCATAGGGAAAAGCAGCCAAGGGTAAAAGGCAATAACGCTGACGCTTCTTGCCTCGGTAAGGAGTATGCCCCAGCTGGTTATCGGCGGCCTCAAGCCCAATCCGAGAAAGCTTAGGGCGGTTTCGCCAAGGATCATCCCGGGAATAGAAATTGTGGCCGTTGCAATCAGATGCGACATAAAGCCTGGGACCAGATGCCGTCCAATAATGCGGCTGCTCTTCGCTCCCATGAGTTGTGCAGCAAGGACATAGTCTTCCTCGCGCAGAGCGAGCAGCTTGGAACGAACCGATCGAGCAAGACCGGTCCAATCGAGCATGCCGAGAATTATGGTTATTCCGAAATAGATCAGTATGGGGCTCCAGGTTACAGGCATGATGGCTGCGAGAGCCATCCACAGTGGCAAACTGGGCAAGGATTGCAAAACTTCGATAACACGCTGAACCAGAAGATCAAAAACACCGCCGTGGTAGCCCGCAAGACCGCCAATGACGATGCCAAGAACGAAACTTATGGTGATCCCGATCAGTCCGATAGTCAAAGATATTCGCGCACCGTAGATGATACGGGATAACACATCGCGGCCTAGACGGTCGGTCCCGAGAAGAAACATTTGGCCGCCTTTAGCCGGGCACACGAAATGGAGGTTGGACTGTACCTGCCCCCAGAAGCGATAGTCGTCACCCCTGCAGAAAAACCGGAGCGGCTGAACATCGGTTTTATTGTCGGTATAGACCCGCTTCAGCGATTCCATATCCAAGCGCATTTCGCGGCCATAGACAAAGGGTCCAACGAAATTGCCATCGTGGAAAAGATGGACGCGTTGGGGTGGAGAATGAATGAAATCAACATTGCGTGTATGCAGATTATAAGGCGCCAAAAACTCGGCAATGATGATCATGCCGTATAGAATCAGCAGAAATATGCCCGAAGCCAGAGCAATCCTATGCCGCTTGAATTTCCACCACATCAACTTCAGTTGGGAGGCAAGATGAACCTTGGCCTGCGCCTCGGTCATTTCCTCAATGGACATCGGATCGAACGGTGCAGTCGAGACAAAGTGCTGCAAGGGTTCGCCGGGAAGAGGTATTTGATCCGTCACTTCGTGCTCCTGCCAGCAAGCCGGATACGGGGGTCAAGAAAAGCAAGAGCGATATCGGAGATCAGGACGCCAATAACAGTCAGGAACGCGAGAAACATGAGAAATGAGCCGGCAAGATACATATCCTGACTCTGAAGCGCTTTTATGAGCATGGGGCCTGTCGTTTCAAGAGATAGCACGATCGCCGTGATTTCCGCTCCAGAAATAATCGCCGGCAGGATGGATCCTATATCGGACACAAAAAAATTCAGGGCCATGCGAAGAGGGTACTTAACCAGTGTTTTGAATGGATGAAGCCCTTTCGCTCTTGCTGTCATGACGTATTGCTTTTGCAACTCATCCAAAAGGTTGGCTCGTAGCCGGCGGATCATTCCGGCAGTGCCTGCCGTACCAACGATGATAACCGGTATCCACAAATGCGAAAGAATTGAACGCGCCTTCTCCCAGCTCATGGGTTGGTTGAGGTATTGCTGGTCCATCAGGTGACCAATCGACGTGCCAAACCATACATTGGCAAAGTACATCAGGATCAGCGCGAGCATGAAATTGGGAATGGCAATACCGAGTAAGCCCAGAAATGTCAGTCCATAGTCGCTCCAGCTATATTGATGCGTCGCCGAGTACATGCCGATTGGAAAAGCAATCAGCCAAGTGAAGAGAATCGTGACGAAGGACACGAGGATCGTCAGCCACATGCGATCGCCGATCACCTCGCTAACGGGTAATTGATACTCGAATGAATAACCGAAATCACCTTGCAACATACCAGCAACCCAATAAAAGTAACGCAGCACAGGAGGCTTGTCCAAGCCATATTGCCTGCGCAGTTCTTCCAGGTCCTGCATGTTTACTGTTTCACCTTGAGCCTGCATTTCTGCAATTTGGCTATCGATGAAGTTGCCCGGAGGCAGTTCAATGATTACAAAAACGAGAGCGGATATGATCAGCAAAGTGGGGATCATGGCGGCAACACGCCAGAGAATATAACGAAGCATCCCTAAACGTGCTCCGTCTCAAGCCAGAATGTATCGGGCATATAAATGCCCAGGTAACATGTAGGATCAAAGCCATAGAGGCCCTGTTCCGGCAAATTCTGTAACTTGTTCGTATGAACGACGGGTTGCAACGTGCCGTTTATGAGCCCGATTGAGAAAACCTGGCTTGTAAAGATTGAAAGCATCTGGTGCCAAATGGCGGTTCGTTCATCCATGCTCCTGGATTTCCGCCAGCTTTTTTGCAGTCGGATCAACTCTTGTGCTTCGGGCAAATCGGGGGCCTGCCCGTTTTGACCGAGCGAAAGGTAATACATGCCCCATAAAGGCCATTGGAGCTGATCTTCGGAGGTGGGCGCCAATTGCTGTGGATTCATGTCCGCAGTGGCAACACCGTTCTCGATACCGTACCAGATCGACATCATAATCCTGCCAGCTTGTGCACGGCTGCGGAAGATGTCGCGTTGCGAAGTTCGGATATAAAGTGCAATGCCGATCTTTCGCCAATGATCCGCCACGAGTTCCAGAACATCAGTGTCCAGTGTGCTTTCGCCTGGCGTTTCTATAGTAATTTCGGCAAACCGCCCATCTGGTAATAAACGTATATTGTCGTCATTGCGCTTTTGCAGGCCGACTGCGTCGAGCAGGGCATTGGCTTGTTCCGGATCATGATTGATCCAGGCATTGGCATATTCTGGTTTGTAAAGGGGACTTTCTGGAAGCACAGTATCAGCGCTCGCCGTTCCAAGACCGTAAAAAACAGCCATATTGATTTCATGTCTATCGATCGCGAGTGACAGTGCCCGACGTACCCGCACATCACGGAACAAACCGCGCCATACGTCGTCTTTGCAGTTCAGATTGGGTAGAATTGCAACGCGCGACCCGCGGGTCATTTTCCACAGATTGACCTTTACAGGATAACGCTTCTCCGCATCCTTCAGGAAAGTGTAGTCATTGAAATCAATGCCTGCTGCCTGAAGATCGCTTTCTCCCGCACCTGCCTTTGCCGGGATAATCGAAGACGAACTGACATTGAGAACAACGCGGTCGATATAAGGCAATTGTTTGCCGTTCTCATCGACGCGGTGGAAGTATGGATTACGCTCGAAAACAAACTGGTCGGCAGGTGGCGCTGTCGTGTTTCGCCAAGGATACAGCGTTGGCAGGTTTGGATTTTCCGGCCGGTATTCGCGCGCCATCTTGATGTGCAGGTCGGCCCATTTTTTTACCCGGTTTTCCTGCATCAATGCAGAGAGCCTGAATTGATCCTGATACTTCTTGTGGAACTGTTTAAGGTAGGCTGAGGGACCATGAATAGCCAGTGGCTGCGGTGCTGCCAGACTTGGCAGAAAATTTGGATTTGGCGCATCCCACGTATAGCGTACGGTCAGATCGTCGAGAACTTCAAACTGCGGCAGCTTGCCATTGACGCGCAGATCAAGCGATCCGCCGCCCGGCGTCAGGTCTTTGTTGAGAAGTACATCTTCCCACCAGTATCGAAAGTCATCTACGGTTAAAGGTGAACCATCAGACCAACGATGACCTTCCCGAATGGTAAAAGTGAAAACAGTGTCGTTTTCTTCGTGAAACGCCTCGAGTATATCCGGTTGCAGCACTAATTTTTCATCATATCCGACAAGCCGGGCATATCCGTAGATCGTCATGAAACGAATGTCTTTGGCGCTACCAATAATGGTGCGAACTGTGCCACCATAACGGCCGGGTACGCGCCCCATTTTTTTAAGGCCAATGATGCGAGGACGTGTAGGAAGCCGCTCGACAAGTGGCGGTAGGCTGCGCGCTCTCAATCGATCAGACAAGAACTCAGGTTCGATATCGCGGTCCGCTGCTGACGCGAAATTCGGTGACAGCAGATATCCCAAACCACCAAGCCCAAATGTACCAAGCACTTTGCGCCGCGTTATCACGCTCGTAACTCCCTGGCATCAACATTGCGTCTAGCCAGAACAAGATGCCCCCCACCCAGATCGGTTTGTGCAAGGTCGTTTGAACCGGTTTCGTCAAAAAAATGAGATCCCCAGGCTCGTTTATCGGAGGCCCCACTTGTTTTGAGGGTTTTAAAATCGAGAGGCCGGTCCAGATCGGGAAAAGGGACAGCGGCGAGAAGCGATCGGGTATAGGGGTGTATCGGATTGCGCAGGATGACTTCTCGAGGCGCCAACTCGACGATGCGTCCGGCACACATGACCGCTATCCGATCAGCCATGTAGTCAACCACGGCGAGGTTATGGGAAATAAACAGGTAGGTAAGCCCCAGTTTCTTTTGCAGATCCTTGAGCAGGTTCAAAATCTGCGCTTGTACGGAAACATCCAGAGCAGAGACCGGCTCATCGCAAATCAACAGTTGCGGTCCAAGCGCCAATGAGCGTGCAATACCTATGCGTTGGCGCTGTCCACCTGAGAAACTATGCGGATAACGATTGAGAAAGCGTTGGTCGAGGCCAATTGCCTGTATCAATGCGCGCACTTTCTCCAAACGATAGGCCTTATTCCCGCGTCCATGTATTTCCAGCGGCTCGCTCAGAATATTCTGGACTGTCATGCGCGGAGACAAAGAAGAAACAGGATCCTGAAAAACCATTTGAATATGAGTTCGCAGGTCCATCAGGGCATCGCCCTGTGCCGCCAGAACATCGACTTCGCCCTTTCCCTCGTTGAAAGTCACGCTGCCACTGTCGGGCGTAATCGCACGCATCAAAATCTTGCTCAATGTGGTCTTGCCACACCCGCTTTCGCCGACAAGGCCAAGGCACTCACCCCGGCGGATGTCGAAACTGACATCATCAACGGCCTTTATGCGGGTCTTGTCATGCTTGCTGAACATGCCAGATTTTCGAATGGCATATGTTTTCGTCAGGTTGTTTACGCTAAGCAAAATCTCCGGCGTATTTTCACGCTTTGGCTTTTTTGCCCAAAGCGTGTCCGAGTTGACCGGAACCTCACGTAGAGCCTTCAACCGCTCTCCGGGCTTCATGTCGAAGTGCGGTACGGCAGCCATCAGCCCTTTTAAGTATGGGTGCTGTGGATTGCGGAAGATTGCTTCCACAGGACCAGCTTCCATGATCTCGCCGTGATAGATCACCACAACCTCGTCAGCCATGTTGGCTACGACACCCAGATCGTGTGTGATCAGCAGCATCGCCATATTCAACTTCTGCTGAAGGTCCTTCAACAACTCGAGTATCTGAGCTTGAATGGTCACGTCGAGGGCGGTCGTCGGCTCATCTGCAATCAAAAGGGCAGGGCGGCAGATCAAAGCCATTGCAATCATGGCCCGCTGGCGCATACCTCCAGACAGCTCAAACGGGTACATGTCATAAGTGCGTGCAGGATTGTGAAATCCTACAAGCCCCAGCATCTCCTCCGTCTGAGCCCTGCGTTCTTCTTTGGTTGCGCGCGTATGGATTTGGAGAACTTCGCTGATTTGATTGCCAACTGTATGCAATGGCGACAGAGACGTCATTGGCTCCTGAAAGATTTTAGCCATTCGCTTGCCCCGCAAATCTCGCAGCTGTGCGCTGTCTGGGGACATCTGCAGAACGTCGTTCGTTCGGCCATTTTCGGGATCGGTGAAAAGGATTTTGCCCGTGACATTGGCCGTATTGGGCAAAATACCCATAACTGATTGACTTATAACAGATTTTCCGGAGCCAGACTCGCCCACAAGAGCGGTCACTTTGCCTGGCAGAACGCGAAGATTTACGCCCTTGACCACATTCATTCGTCCACCAAGCATCGCAAACGAGATGCCAAGGTTCTCAATGCGTAATAAATCCGTTCCCGACGTCATGCGAGCGACTTAATCCTTAAAGGCTGTCGTTTTCTGTCAACTGAAATGAGACTAGCTTACGCTCTTACGCGAGTCCAGTTGGTTGAATGGCGATTGCCCAAGTAGATCAAATACATACTCTCAGTTACGGCAAGGGACAGGCGGAGGCGTCGAGAACATCGGAACAGCGGGGAGAGCGGCGGAAATTATCGAAATAGAGCGTCCATTCAGTCTTGTCGGCTGCGCGATATGGGCCAAACTTGAAATATTGATTGTCGCCAAGCCCTTTGTCGCCGTGGCCTATATGCCCTTTAACAGTCACAATCCATTTACTATTGGCGAAAATCTCGACATGGCCAGATCCATCAGGACCCGGTTGTGTGTATATTGCAAAATCGATCCAACCGGAATCCGGAGCAGGCAGCTTGTTGCCCCTGTCAGTTATGCGAATGGCATCAGTGCAACTATTGAACTGCTTGCCGTCCTGCGGCGTCCATTTATCGTCAGTTGCAACAAGCGCGCGCATTTGATTGGTGTCAGGCCGGTACCAAACAGGCGTTTGTCCATCCCCGCAAGCCTTAACAGTGCTTTGTCCTGCTGCTTTTGCTGGCGCAATATAATTGGTTTCAATCGTTGCAAAAAGTTTTCCATGATTAAGACGCAACGCCAAAAACGGACTGAAATCACCTACGGCTTCAGGCCCAATTTCCCTTTTCCATTGCGCAATCAAATAGCGGTGATCGTCCTTTGGAATTGGATCAGCAAACTTGACGGCAAAACCATACCAGACACCCTGGTCGTATGGGACGCGATGCTGGGTTTTCTCCCAAACTTCCGCACGCTCACTGCAATTCTTTCGTACTTTGGGGCAAAACGGCCTGACGCTTAATTTCAGTGCTCCAGCGCCGGTTTGTTTGACCTCGGATTGAAACTCGACCTTACCGGCCTGCTGTTCAAAATTCTGGCGATAATAAAGCCCGCCTGCGGCGGAAAAATCTTTTCCATCGAAACGATCAACCAGGACATCGCTTGTGGACTCCGCTGCCGCGCCCGTTACACTCAAAGCTGCCGCAAGAAAGGCCATAGTGATGTATCTTCCTGTCATTGCATGAATTTCTCTAGGAGGGGACGTTTTGGTGGAGTAGATTTGGCATCCCGGTGAAGTAGCATGACCTGTTCGGCTTCCGAAAGTCCGTCATAGGTAATTTCGTCATAAGCATCGTCGAGCTGCGCCGTTTGTCCTGCATGTTTCGGCAATAGAACCGTTACCTTTTGACCTACACCACGCAATTTTTCCTCGCCCAGAGTAGTCCAATCACCTCCACAATAGGTGGCAAATGCTTGGCTGGCGACTACCTCACGGTCATATTTCTTTGTCAGGCTTTGAAGCCTCTGCACTTCGTTTACGGCCGAACCAAACGCCGAAAATGTCAGCCTGTCCTTCAGTCCAACATTGCCGAACATAACATTGCCGACATGCAGTCCGATGCCATATCTGATGGCACTGAGGCCTTCTTGCTGGCGCATCGTGTTGAGCTCGGCAACGCGTGCCTGGGCTTTGGAAACGGCAGAAAGCGCGGACTGACAAGCGACTTTGGAAGGATCTTTGTGCCGACCGCATGGATAAACGGCAAGAAAACCGTCACCCATGAAGCTCAGAATCTCGCCGCCGCCGCGGTTAAAGGGGGCAGCAATCGCGTCAAAGAAGTGGTTGAGGGTATCGATATAGGCTTGCCGCCCTTCCTTTTCAGCCAGTATCGTTGATTGGCGCATGTCGCCCATGACCAGTGCGGCACGAATAGTTTCACCATCACCGCGGCGAATCTGGCCATTAAGGACGCGCTTGCCGGCATTGCCACCAAGGTAAGTTGTCAGCATATTGTCAGCAAGCTTTCCCAGAACAGCCATTTTTGCCGCTACAGCAAGATGGTTCTGCAAACGCAAGAGTTTGGCAATCATAGGGTCGCTGAAGCCTTCACTGGAATCAGTTGCCCACGACCCCATCATGCCCTGTGTCGACTGGCCACCGAATGATTGCAGAAAAGCAAGATAGTCAGTCATGCCTTCAAGCTTCAATTCGTCCAGAACTGGGAATTCCGATGGCCCATCCAGATCGATACGCCGCCGCAGATGCTCAAGATTATTGCTAAGCAAATAGAAATAAGGGCTGAGGAGAAACCGCTCGGGTTTTTCACCAGGATTATGGCGGTAACCCTCCACGGTCATGCCGCTTGAACGCTTCCAGGTAAAGCCGAGAGCGTCATAAAGTGGATGAAGCATTGAAAAGGAAAGATTAACACGCGCTATGGGCAAGCCCGCCGCCGCAATGCGCTCGCAAAATCCGCGAACGATTGACTCGAGGCTGTCACCAGCCAAAGCTGACTGAGTAACCCAGTCCGCCACCTTGTCGAGAAGAATTGTGGAAATATCCGCTTGGGTCGCGCTCATCCCTCGTCCTTACAAATTCGAGCCACGTCCATTTTCCGCGTATGCCATTTGTCGAACGTATCAGCTACGCGCGAACAGGAGAATAATAACAACAGGATGAGTGAATCCGGATGCAGTGTCAACGCCGGCAAACAATCCACCTTTGAGGTGAACCCGCCAGTTGCGTTTGATTTTCGCAGGCAAACAGACAGGCGTCCTTCAATTGATTACATTGGAATTTGTTAGATGGGCATTTCAGCAGTTTGAAACAATAGGGCGCTGTCACTTCATTGTGACATCAGTGGTGGTGTGCCGCTCGCTTGACAGCTATCCGTATAGCGGCCATCTACGACTGAAGGCGCAGGCCAGATAAGACTGGAATATCAAGTGACCAATACTGCTTTCATCGACCTTTCGCACAAACTCCTAACGCATCAGGCAAGGGCCGGAGTGATCGGGCTTGGATATGTCGGGCTCCCGTTGGCGATCACGCTTGCCCGGAGTGGATTTCACGTGACAGGATTCGATGTTGACCCGGCAAAAATTATCTCGTTGGACGCTGGAAAATCCTACATTGAGGCGGTAAGCAATGCAGACCTCACCAAAGAGACCTCGGCGGGAAGATTCCGCTCATCGGATGATTTTCTGCAGCTTGCTGCCTGTGACGTGATTGTCATTTGCGTTCCGACGCCACTGACAAAACATCGCGATCCGGACCTTTCCTATGTAGAAGCCACCAGCCGTTCAATTGCAGCCACGCTTCGATCAGGTCAGCTGATTATATTGGAGTCGACGACTTACCCCGGTACGACGGACGATGTTGTCAAAACCATACTGGAAAAGACCGGGTTGAAATCAGGCAAGGACTTCTTCCTTGGGTTTTCGCCAGAGCGGGAAGACCCGGGAAATCGCGATTTTGATACGTCCAGTATTCCAAAGATTGTTGCTGGTGATGGTGCTGAAGCCAGCAAGTTGATGCAGGCCTTCTATGGGCAAGCCGTCAAGACGGTCGTGCCTGTCTCATCCAATGCAACCGCTGAGGCCGTAAAACTCACGGAGAACATTTTCAGGGCCGTGAATATAGCTTTGGTCAATGAACTCAAAACAGTTTATGCTGCAATGGGGATCGACATCTGGGAAGTTATTGAAGCAGCAAAAACAAAACCCTTCGGTTACATGCCGTTTTACCCCGGACCAGGCCTTGGAGGTCATTGTATTCCCATTGATCCTTTTTATCTGACGTGGAAGTCGCGGGAGTATGAACTGCCGACACGATTCATTGAGCTTGCAGGCGAAATCAACTCCGCCATGCCGCGTTACGTGGTCAGTAAGCTGTCGGAAGCCTTGGATATCCGTGAGGGAAAAGCTCTCAGCCGCTCGCGCATTCTAATCATAGGTTTGGCTTACAAAAAGAATGTTCCTGATATTCGCGAAAGCCCGTCGCTTCGACTGATGGAAATCATCCATGAGCGTGGCGGCACGGCCGATTACCACGATCCATATGTCACGGAAATTCCCTCGACGCGTGAATATATGGCATTGAAGGGGCGAAAATCGGTCGACCTCACAAGGGAGTGTGTCGAATCCTACGATGCGGTTTTGATTTCAACAGATCATGATTGCATTGATTACGCATCGATAGCGGCATGGTCACCCTTGATCGTTGATACACGCAATATTTTCACAAAACGCGGGCTTGTGGCAGACCATATAGTAAAGTCATGAGGGTGCCGCCTAAAGAACGGGGCAGTCCATATCGCAGTCAGACCAGCTTAGCCTTGAGATTGCTGGCAGCCATCGCATACCCTCCGGTGGCACCATCAATGAAGTGAATATGGTCATGCGCGAGCGGTGTCGGTACCAGGCAGGTTATCAAAGCCGAGTTTTGTCTGTGCAGGCCATACTGACAAATTCCGTCCTTCGCCGCTTTTTTCAAACGCTGTTCGATACGCGTCAGCCGTGCGGCGTCAATGTCAAGGGTCATCTTCAGTCCGTCATCGAACTTGCGGAAATCAGAATTGTGAACCAGTTCGCGTCTGTAGACTTTGGGATCGAAGCCCCCCGCCGTCAGACCAAATTTGTCCAGTATCACGGTCAGCCCGATCTGAGCGAGAATAGCAAACTTTTTGTAGAATCTTTTCCCAGTCGGAGCAGTTGCTTTTGCCTCTGCATCAATGCCGTGCAATGTAAGTTTGATCGGCGGCCCTTCTTCAGGAATTGGATGGGCGCCGCGACTTTGCTCGGCCGCCACAGCAATCACGTCGGTTACCAATTGCTGGAATCGGGCATCCGCCCCTGATGTGCCAGGTATCGCAATAATGGAAACGATCTCACCATTTCGAGCATGAATGGGATTCCACCTGCAAGACAGACCTGTCAGGTCCGGGCGCGAACCCGGTGGTGCTGGCTTGATCAGATATTTGCCTGCCTTCATTTGAGCTTCGGCCCAACTTGCTCCTCCACCGGCAAACATCGCATAGGACACGTCCGGGCTGACTTTAAATCTGGCTACGCGTACGTCCAGACCGTGTGCGCGGACATCCGCCATTGGGACAAGGGCGGTTCGCAGGTTCAAGTGCAGTTCTTCCTCGACCCAGACTTGCACTGCGGCAAGTGCGTCATGAGCCTTGAGTTCCTGTGATGCAGGGACGGCGACCAAGGCTCCGTCGCCGCCGAATACAAATGGATGGTTCTGCTTCCCCAATGCATTAAGGAGCGCTGATATAACACTCGCTCCCGCCATGTTAACGGCCTTGTAGCGCCCCTGTTTTATGGCTTCGGTCGAGCCCACTATATCTGCTGTGGCCAATATCCAGTCATTCGGCAACGCCTTGTAATTGGAATTGTCTGCAACACCTTCAAACTGCTCGAATACAGGTAATGTTTCGAAAAAATGGTTGGTTTCTTCAGTTGCCATGCCAGACAGTAACACAGGCCGATTATGCAGGCGATGAACAGTTATCATTACTTTAAACATGCAAAAGGTTGAAAATACAATCGCTCTCAACTTGTGCGGGCCGTCAGCAATATGCAACCATATGCTCGCTGCCGATTCTTGCCCGTTAGAACGAGACATTCCTTGTGAGTGCTAATGAAATGCTGGCAAATCATGCTCGCAAGGGGGACTAGTTTGTTATCCAATGCATTTTGATTTAGCCCATTTCCCGGAGTTTCAGGAAGGCTTTTTCGGTAGTTCTGCCAAGCGAGACACGCTGGAGACGCTGATTGACATCCGCGAACAGTTGGGTTGTCTCCATATAACGCATGTTGGTTACTCTAGTCAGGCTATCCCCCATCGCGGGTCCGCCCCGGACGTTTCTGTCACGACAACTTTGCCTTTCAGTTGGGTTATGCGCTACTCGGCCAAGGGATATTACAAGTCAGATCCGCTGCTAGATGCCGTGGTTATGCCACGCCGCCCTGCCCAGGCGGCAGGCGTCATCCGGAATCTGGCGGAGGAAGTCAAAACGTCCTCCCACGTAGAAAAATACTTCTGGGACCGTGAAATGCGAAACACCGGCAAACTGTTTCTGGCAGTCAGTGCTTCCAATATCCATGGCTTCAAAGGGATTACGGAGTTCACGTTCAACGTCGACAAATCTGAACATGCGGGTTTCACTGAGCGGATGCGCCAACGCCTGGTTTCATGTTCGGCCCGTCTGCACACGTCGCTCCACGGCAATCGTAATCCTGCACTTGCTGCCGTTGTCGCGAAGCTGCTAACAAAACGGGAGCTGGATTGCCTTTACTGGGCTGCCAATGGAAAGACGGATGGGGAAATCGGTGAAATTCTTGACATTGCCCGCTGGACAGTTGTGACATACTTGCAAAATGCAAAGAACAAGCTCGGATGCGCCAATCGGACCTCAACCGTCGCAACTGCGTTGGCTCTGGGGGTTATAGAAATGCCCGTTATCGCAAACAGGTTCTAATCAGTCCTTTCCGAAGCTGTGAATTGAGGCAAATGGGCATCTGCGAAGGCAGCTTCAAGCAGCGCTGTATTTTCTGCCGGGCTTCGCCCCGTTTGAGCGAAACGCAAATGATGAAGATCAATAGCAGTAGAATGGGCTGAAATGATCAAGCGAAAATAAGCATTTACGCCCATGTTGCTGAACTCCAGATCAAGCGTCACTGTGGGCTTCGAGTTCCAGTCCAGATGATACTCACCGCCGTGTCCGAACGTCAGCGTATCGGGATAGAAGGTCAATTCTGTGGCTGAGTTGACGATGTCAGCGATATTGCCGAACAGTTCACAGCGGATAAAAGCGATATAGTCGGCCACATCAACGAGCAGAAGGTCTTTGATGACCTCGGTCAGATGGCGCTCTAGAATCTCGACGCGCGTCGCGGAATACTGGGTTTTCTTCATATATTCATCCGACTATCGACAATGTTATTATTTTCGGCGGGTATTAACAAATTGAATAAGCTCAGCTACGGCCTTGTAGAATTCCGGGGCAATTACATTATTGACCTGCACCTGTTTATACAAAGAACGTGCCAACAGCACATTCTCGAAAATCGGTACATCATTCGCCTCGGCAATTTCCCTTATCTTGAGCGCGATGATGTCTTGCCCCTTGGCGACAACGACAGGAGCGGGATCCTGTGCCGGATTGTAGCGAAGTGCAACTGAGAAGTGTGTCGGATTTGCGACGATGAGAGTGGCAGTCGGAACTGACGCAATCATACGCTGCCGCGCGCGGTCACGGCTGAGAGATCTCAACCGTGACTTGAGCAGAGGATCGCCTTCAGCCTGCTTATGTTCGTCCTTGATCTCTTGCCGTGTCATGCGCAGTTCATTGCGCCAATGGATGCGTGACCATGCAATGTCGAAAGCAGCGAGCATCGTAACTGCAATTGCTATCGACGAAAGCAGCCTTGTTATATGGGCTCTGATGAGCTCCGGGAGCTGCCCGGGTTCGGTAATTATGGCATCAACAAAAAAATGGCTGTCGCGGAAAAAGATCATAAAGACGATGATGCTTGCCGCAGCAAATTTGAACGTTGATTTCAAAAACTCAACACGCCCGGATGCCCCGAAAATCCGGCTCCAACCTTTGCCAAGCGAAACCCGCGATACTTGTGGTTCAATACGGTTGAAAACGATCCTCGGCGCATTTTGCAGGACTGAGGCGAGAATGCCCGCGCCGGGGATCAAAATCATAACAGGCAGTAATGCAAGGCCGACGGCTGTCCCGATTATTGCGAACAATTGCCGGGCATCGTCGGCGCTGTTCAACCGCCAATCGTCTGACTTGTCGAAAAGTTCTGAAAGGAATGATGTGAGTTTCGCGCCACTTGGAATCGCGACGAAAACAACAATGATGATAAGCGCCAGGATCGAGGCTAGAATGGGTGCTTCGCGGGAGAAGGGTAAATTACCCTTCTCCATTGCATCGCTGATTTTCTTTTCAGTCGCTTCCTCGGTTTTGCTCTCTTTATCGGTCTCGTCTGACATTTAGCAAGACTGCTCCGTCAAGGTCCGACCTGCTCGGGCTCAAGGCGAAGATCGCCGCGTTCAGCCAAAGCAATTGCGGTACGTGCAATAGAGCGCCTGGCCTCCGTTACGGCATTGGCATTGATATTGTTCGGGCTGGAGAGTTCTGTCTCAACCATGCGGCGCCCGCGTGTCGATAGCGACTGAAGAATGAGTTCCTGGAGCTGCGGCTCACAACCATGCAGGGCTGTGGTAACAACATCGGTCTGAATGTCATCGAAGAGGACAAGCCTTGAGCGTTGCGACAGACGGGCAATGTCCTCGAATGTAAACAGCTTGGCCTTGATCTTTGCAAGGTCGTCTGCACCCAGATCTGTCAGATCACCAAGCAGTTCATCAATTTCCGATTTTTCGAGCTGATTGATAATATTCGCGATCGTGCCGTGGTGACTGTTTTCGGAAGCAGTAGTGTCCTTTCCAGTCACTTCCCGCTGCAAAATGGCTTCGAGCATAGCAGAGACAGCCGGTGCCACCTTACGGATATGCAACGTACGCTGGATCAGTGTGCTTCGTGTCGCCGGTGAAAAACGAATAAGCAGCTTCGCTGCTATGTCGGAAGGCAGGCGGGAAATGACATAGGCGGTGACCTGTGGATGCTGGGCAACGAGATAGGCGTGCAAAATATCGACAGGAATTCGCGGCAGTTGGTCCCAAACGGATTCTTGAGCCAAAAGTTCAGGACGACGGTTCTCAATAACCGCACTTGCCTCATCAGCGGTCAGAGATTCACGCAACAAGCCTTCAAAACGCATGCCAGCTTCGGACACCGGCGCACCATCGGCAAATGCGTTTTCGAACTGCTTTACCAGTTCCTCGAAATCGCCCGGTGTGATGGGTTCGAGCTTGCGCGCGTGTATCGCCAGAGAACGCAAGTCATCCGCTGTGAAATGCTTGAGGAGACGGGATGCAGATGGCCGCCCGATGGCGACGAGCAACGCTGCCACCTTCTCAGGCCCCGATAAATCCTGAATGGCGCTAGAAGCTTCTTCGGTTGCTTGATCGCTCATGGGACGATGCTTAATGTCCGCTACCGATGACTTCAGTCAGGCTGACGCCAAACCTTGAACTGTCATCTTCAAGAACGATCACTTCGCCACGGGCGATAACACGACCGTTGACGACAATATCGACCGGATCGCCAATCTGTTTATCAAGCGTCACAACAGAGCCGCGTCCAAGCTTCATGAGATTCGCGACCGGCATGGACGTACTGCCCAGAACAACCTGTACATCAACAGGAATACCCATGATGAGATCAATATTGGGTTTGGATCCGGCTGGTTTTCGGGCCGGTTGCGGTTCATCGCGCTGAAGTTCTTCAATTGCGTCGTTCAATTCATCTTCGATCGAATTCTTGTCCGATATAGCCATGATGCGAATGATCCCGAATGCGGAGGAGGGGTTAAAGAACGGCACCCGCAACGTCGCTGGAGCGGACGATACGGTTGACGAAAACTGGCAATGTACGCGCTGGTTCGTTCGAACCAACATGCGTTTGCGGTGCCGATTTGAGCTGATCGCTGACAAAATGATTGACAGGGTTCATCTTGATCGTGGGGTGGACTATGTGAGGCGCAGCCGCTGGTTGCTGCATGGCGGCGGCTACGAGCGCGTCTTCATTCAGATCAAGCCGTGCTCGCTTTATCAGCTCCATGGCACGCGCCATTTCCGAACGTACCCGATCAGAGTCTTTGAGGCGTGCTTCAAGCCGGATGCTTTCGTCCCGGCAGATCTCCCGCTCTGCCTGAAGGATGGCCAATGCTTTCTGAAGATTGTTCGCCGAACTTGCGACCTGATTGGCCATAAGCCGACTCATTGCTGTCAGTTTGCTTGCTTTGCGCAGCGCCGCAAAAAACACAATCAATGACACAGCACTTAAACCTAACAAGATCAGATTAACCAGCAGCAAGCTCATCAAGGAGGTCCTCTTCTTCGTTGACGGGATCGGTGATACGAACGGTGAATGTAGTTCCCGCTTTGCCAAGGCGGCACTTGTAAAGCGCCTGATCGCCACTGCGCAGACGGACCTGATCGATTGCATCCTTGGGCAAATGCAGAACTTGTCCCGGACGCAACAGGGCGATTTGCTCAAGGGTCATCGAGCCTTGCTGCAAATAGGCTTCAATTTCGATATGCGCGCGACTGACTTCCAGTCGCAGCTTCTTGGCCCAGGTCGGATCAAGATGATGAGCGGGCTGGCGCAACAGGCGGGCAATTGCGTCTTGCATTGGCCGGAAAGCAGAGCGCGGCAATAAAATGGACAGGTGACCGGAACGGCCCGTTACATTCAAGCCGATGGTGCAAGCTACCATTCGCGCTTCGGTCACCGTGCCTGGCGCAAGGTGGGCAGCTTCGGCAAGCTCACCCATCTGAAAAAGCGGCTCGCCACTGGAGAACATATGATCGAGTGAAGATGTGACATCGCGGAATATTTGTCGCACAATCCCCATATCCACGGATGTGAAGGGTCTCATGGCGGTTGTCGTCTCGGAACTGCCGCCGGAACCGAAGAGAGCTTCAATCCCACAGTCGACAAAGCTCCGGTCGGCGGCCAGGAGAATTCTCGATCCCCATTTTGGCACAGAAACCATTCCCACCAAGGCTGAGCCCTGGATCGCGTCGGTTGCGGCTTCTTTCTCGAGGGATCGAATGTTAAGGAATTCAGCAGTGACAGCCGCATCGGTTTGTGCGGCAATCCTGGTGCCAAGCGACGAGGCCAAATCGCGAAATACCGTTTCAAAGGATTTCAGATCATCGACTGAAAGGCCTGCTGCCCGCAGGATGCTATCCGCCAGTGCGTCAGGTTTTTTGTGCTCGGCCTCGACCTCCATCACAGAACCTTAAGCCGCTTGCTGCGCAGGCGCTGGGGAGAGAGTTTCCTGCTCCACAACGTCAATGGATGGACGATCATAGGCGGAAATAGTCTTGCGGCCATATTCGAGTGCGATCTGGGGCAGGGCACCATTCATGTAAGCCAGCAATGTCTGCTTGACGATAATGTAAAGCCTGTTTTGCTTCTCGCGGGTTGTCTTGATCTTGGTGGCGATCGGGCCCACGACACCGTAGGAAAGGAAGATGCCCGCGAAAGTTCCAACAAGAGCTGCGCCGATGAGGTGTCCAAGAATTTCAGGCGACTCATTGAGAGCGCCCATGGCTTTGATGACGCCAAGAACTGCGGCGACGATGCCAAGTGCGGGCAACCCTTCCGCCACACTGACCATTGCATGATAAGGCTTCAGCTTATCGCGGGATATCGTGTGAATCTCTTCATCCATCAGAGCCTCAATCTCATGCGAACGTGCATTACCGATGATGATCAGGCGACAGTAGTCACAAATGAAATGCGTCAGGTCGTGGTTTTTAAGAACACTGGGAAACGTCTGGAAGATGGTCGATTCATTCGGATTGTCGATGTGAACTTCAACCTCATTGCGCGACTTTGCGCGTAGTTCGCGCATCAGGGCATAAAGTACGCCAAGCACATCGAGATAATCGCGCTGCTTGGGTACTTTATCGGTGAAGGCCTCCATGCAGGCACGCCCGGAATCTTTAACTGCTGAAAAAGGATTGGCCACCAGGAAAGTGCCAAGTGCAGAACCGCCGATAATGACGAATTCCCATGGCTGTATCAGAACTCCAACGTGCCCGCCCATGGCGATAAAGCCGCCAAGCAGGCAACCCATTGTTACGACCAGTCCAATCAGAATACCCAAAACCTGCTCCTGCATGTTCGCCAGTGTTCCAGAGCTATCAAGGCCGGCTTGCGTGAACCTTGCAGCCGGAATGGAGTCTGATTTTCAAAGAACAGGTGAGGCCTCTCCTTGCCACGCCCGCTTTCGCGTCTGGCTATTGCTTGTGGTGGGAAAGACGGGCGGTCATCGAAGCGCGTCTTTGTAGTAATTCAAGCGATCCGAAGACCGCCCGTCCGGCGATTTTGCATTCTGCCCGTTCCGCTTGGGAGGCTTCGGGCTAATCATGAAATGCCATTTGCGGCACGCCATGCGTTCGCCTTGCGCCCCTTAAAGTGCTCGTCCAGCACGCGCCGTTCCTGGTAACGGCAGGGGAACCCTTGGACAGAACTTCCCCGGATAGCGGGTCCGTAACCCGCCATCGGAGGCGCCCATCCTTCCCCAAACTTCGAACGGCTCCGGAAGCTGTTTCCCGCGGGAAGGACACGAGCAGAATAATTCAGCGCGGGAACTGTTGGATAAGTTTTTGGTGATTGTTTTTGGTGATTGTTTTTGGAAGCCTGATTTGCACAAACCAAGTGCGCCCTTCGACAAGCTCAGGATGAGGGAGGTGAGTTGATTGCGTTGAGGTCAATGCGTGGCTCGACAAGCTCACCATGAGGGAAGTCGGTGAACTGCACAGATAACCTTCAGGGCTTCAGAATATGGCTCCCTGCAATCCACAAATCTCCCTCATGGTGAGCTTGTCGAACCACGCACCAGTTCAACTGCAGTCAACTCCAACAGTTTCAGACAAGCTTGATTTGCGACAAACAGGCAAGAGCTTCCTGAAAGGCGCATCATGACCAGTACGATGACGAGCTACCGTTTGATTGCTGCGGACCTGCCGCGCTCACTTGCGCGCATTGCCAAAGAGCCAATGGTACAGCGCGACAGCGACTACTATTTGAAAAACATCGGCAAGGTGAAAACCATCGATGATCTGATGAAGGATACCAAGCTATATAATTATGCATTGAAAGCCTTCGGGCTGGAAGATATGGCCTATGCCAAAGCATTCATCAAAAAAGTTTTGACTGAAGGTGTCGAGAACAGGGAAAGTTTTGCCAACAAGCTGACCGATACCCGCTACAAGGAATTTGCCACAGCTTTCGATTTCGCCAAACTGGGCGACAAGACGACCGAAAACCCTGCTGTTTTGCAGCGCGTTGTTGATAGTTATGTTCAGATGACGCTTGAACAGGAAACTGGCAAGCAAAGCGACGGCGCACGTCTGGCGCTTTATTTTTCCCGCAAGGCTTCATCCATCACCAATGCCTATGAGATACTTGGCGACAAGCGTCTGCTTGCGGTCTTCCAGACAACCTTCAACATCCCCAAACAGACATCCGCACTTGATATTGATCGTCAGGCCAAGATGGTCGAGGAGAAACTTGATCTCAAGGATTTGAAGGATCCAGCGAAGGTCGAGAAACTTCTTGTCCGGTTTACAGCCATGTATGACATGGCCAATCCCAGCACGAATATGGCTCCCTCAGTGCAATTGTTTGGCGGGGCGGCGGAAATCGGTATATCGCCCAGCATTCTTGCAACCCTGCAATCATTCAAACTTGGAGGGCGCTGATGGAAAATTCCATTTATGTAGGCCTTTCGTCACAGATATCGCTGGAACGCCGGCTGGATGTGCTGGCACATAATGTGGCAAACATGTCGACACCCGGATTTAGGGCAACCGGCATGAAGTTCGATGCGATGGTGTCAAAGGCGGCCAAGAACTCCAGCTTCGTCAGCGCTGGTGAAAGCTTCATCAAGACTGAAGCGGGACCGATCAATCAGACTGGCAATCCGCTCGACGTTGCTGCCAAGGGAAATGTCTGGTTTTCGCTGCAGACACCTGCGGGGCAAGTGTTTACCCGTGACGGCAGAATGAAGATGTCGACAATCGGAGAGCTGCAATCGGTCAGGGGATATCCCATACTCGACGCCGGAGGGCAGCCGCTGATCATTGATCCCAATGGCGGTCCACCGGAAATATCTTCGGATGGTGCGGTTTATCAGAATGGCCGTCAGCTTGGTGCCATTGGATTGTTCACGATCGATCCTGGTGCAAAGCTTAGCTATTTCGATAATTCTTCAATCATACCGAGTGTTGCCGCCCAGCCTGTGATTGATAATCCAGATGCCGGTGTCATCCAGGGCGCGGTTGAAGGCTCCAATGTTGATGCTATCAGCGAAATGACCCGGCTGATGAACGTTACCCGGGCATTCGAACGTGTGAATGCATTGCTCAGCGGTAGTGAAGCGACATTCACGAGCGCTATCAAAACCCTCGGATCATCGTCTTGATGTCCTGCGTTTCATGACTGCGCTTGAGAATGCTCTACAGACTATGAATACCGGGGCAATGAAGCTCGACAGTCTGTCGCGCCTGATGTCACAGGCAAACCAGGCGTGCAAATCTATTGCTGTTGGCGGATATGTCAGCGAAGTATCGCGATCGGCAATCGGGGTGAGGGGTATCTCGGACAAGGTGCAGCTCGGCGATCTCGTGATGATCCGATGTGATCAGCAGCTTCATCCTGCGGAAGTCGTGCGGCTTGAGCAAACTCAAACATTGATCAAACCATTTGACGACCGGATTACGCCATCGCTGGGCAGTCCGGTGTTTCCTGAAGGCCAATTTCGCATCGCACCTGCACCCGATTGGAAAGGCAGGGTTATCAATGCATTGGGTAAACCGCTCGACGGAAAGGGATTGATGACCGCTGGCCCTGAAGCAGTGCCCGTCGACTGTGCGGCGCCTTCTGCGATGAACAGGAACCGCGTGGAAAAAGGCTTGCGCAGCGGCGTCAATGTCGTCGACGTCTTTGTGCCCATGTGTTTTGGCCAGCGTATGGGTGTTTTCGCTGGTTCCGGCGTCGGTAAATCCACACTGCTTGCGATGATGACCAAAGCCGCCGATTTTGACACAGTTGTTCTTGCACTGACCGGTGAGCGTGGGCGCGAAGTGCGCGACATGCTTGAAGACACAATGGCTGGCAAACTGGACAAAACCATTGCCGTCATTGCCACAGGCGATGAAAGCCCGATGATGCGGCGACTTGCGCCCAACACCGCTACTGCGATTGCCGAATACTTCCGTGATCGCGGCGATAATGTGCTACTGATCGTGGATTCGATTACGCGCTTTGCCCATGCGGCACGGGAAATCGCTATTGCTGCGGGTGAACCGCCAGTGTCGCGCGGTTATCCGCCGAGCGTTTTCAGCCAGTTGCCGCGGCTCCTTGAGCGGGCAGGGCCGGGTTTGCAAGGCCACGGCACGATTACCGGCCTTTATGCTGTTCTTGTCGATGGCGACGACCATAACGATCCCATTTCAGATGCCATTCGTGGCACACTGGACGGCCATATCGTGCTCGATCGAGCCATAGCGGCCCAAGGGCGGTTTCCGGCAGTCGATATTCTGGGATCGATATCACGTCTGGCGCACCATAATTGGACTCCGGATCAGGCAAAGCTTGCAACCAGCTTGCGCGGTCTGATCTCAAGGTTTGAGGAAACGCGCGATCTTCGCATGATCGGCGCCTATCAGGCTGGCAGCGACCCGCAGATTGATCAGGCCGTTCATCTTGTGCCGCTTATTTACGGAACAATGCAGCAGACGCCAGCCTCACCGCTGTCTCAGGATCCCTATAGCGACCTTGCTACGGCCTTGCGGCCAACGGAGCAACCATGACAAAACAACAACCGAACACGGCAAATTCCGCACCGATTGATCTTGAGACGCCTTTACCGAAGCAACGCGACAAGCGCTTCGACGGTTATCTGAAAATGGCGGGTTTTGTGTTGGCGGTGGTGTCCTTCGTCCTGCCATTCGTCATGTACTACGATGTCCTTGATGCGCGTGCCAAGCCCGAAGCTTCCGGTATCCAGGTGCGTGATCCACTCAACCGAACAAACCAGAAGGTTGTACGCGAGACACGGGGAAAGGGCACCTCCACATTACCCAGTTCGAGCGAAGAGCTTGACCCGATGACAACGGCCACAACGTCAGAGCTGACAGCTGACAGGCTCTCCAAGATCAAGGATGCAAGCGAACAGCCTTTTCCAGGAAAACCACAATTTCTTGTTCGTGAGGTTGTGGGCGGACTGGTGATGATAGAGGACGAAACAGGTTACTGGTTCGTCGAGAAAGGCTCGCCCCTGCCGGACGGAAGCACATTGGTGGCCATACAGCGGGGAACAGCGCCCGGAAGTTGGAACATCAAGACTTCCGACGGGGATGTTATCGACAGGACATTCTAGAGCAAATTGGCTGAAGCTGACGCCGCCGCAAGTCTCACGCAAGCCTGGCTGCGTATGTATTAAGAACGGGTTAATCGGTTCGGCTGCGGGGAGCACATGCAGGGAATTCATCTGTTCGATCTGGCATCGCGTCAGGCTGAGTGGCTGTCAGTAAGACAGGCAGCGGTTTCAGGAAATGTTGCCAATGCAAATACGCCAGGATTCAAGGCTCGCGATGTCGAACCGTTCCATGACGTACTTGCCCAGTCGCAACTAACAATGGCCGCGACCAATTCGAAACATCTGGAAATCGATGCCTCAGGCATTGCGGCAACTGCCCTGCGCAAGGATGCAGTGACCGAACAAAACCACTCCAAAAACACCGTCAACCTCGAAATGGAGATGGTGAAATCCGGCGAGATCAACCGCGAGTTCGCGCTCAACACCAGCATCGTCAAGGCGTTTCACCGCATGATGATGTCATCCGTGAAGGCATAAGTGCATGAGTGATCCGCTGCAAGCAGCTCTCAAGGTCGCTGCATCCGGCCTTTCCGCCCAATCGACACGCCTGCGCATTATTTCTGAAAATCTTGCCAATGCACAATCGACTGGCAAGACCGCTGGCAGTGATCCTTACCGGCGCAAGACCGTATCTTTTGCAACCGAACTTGATCGCACAACAGGCGTTGAAACAGTCAAAATTGCCGAAGTCGGCAAGGATACATCCGCCTTCGTCGAAGAATATGAGCCGAGCCATCCCGCCGCCGACAGCCGCGGCTATGTCAAATATCCGAATGTCAGCATGGTCGTTGAAATGGCGGATATGCGGGAAGCCAATCGCTCCTATGAAGCCAATCTCCAGGTGGTCAAGCAAGCGCGCGAGCTGATTGCCATGACTGTCGATCTTTTAAGGAACTCCTGATGATAGACCAGCTGCTCAGCGTTTCCACCCGCAATGCCCTTTCCAAACTGACCGAAACGGTCAATCAGGGTCCTGCTGCCGGAGCGGCGACAGCCGCCGCCGGTCAGCCATCATTTGACAATGTGCTTTCGCAACTTGCCAATTCGGTGAGCGGAAAGCTGCAGAACGCAGAAGCCGTATCGATGAAAAGCATGACGGGAGATGTGCCAACCCGCGATGTCGTCAATGCGGTCATGGACGCGGAGCAATCGCTGCAAACGGCGATCGCAATCCGCGACAAGATCGTTCAGGCTTACCTCGAAATCAGCCGCATGCCGATTTAGCTGGATAAGGAATCCCAATGAAAGCGCTCACAATCGCAGCCACAGGCATGAACGCCCAGCAGCTTAATCTGGAAGTCATTGCGAACAATATCGCCAATATCAATACGACCGGGTACAAGCGTGCAAAGGCTGAATTCTCCGATCTGCTGTACCAGGCAGAGCGGAGTGCAGGCGTGCCTAATGCTGCAAATCAGAGCATCGTTCCCGAAGGAGCCATGGTTGGGCTTGGTGTGCAAACGGCGGCGGTGCGCAATCTTCATATACAGGGGCCGCTCAACCAGACGGGCAACCCTTATGACGTGGCGCTTATTGGCCGTGGCTGGTTCCAGATACAGAACCCGGCAGGCGATACCTTGTACAGCCGCGCTGGAGCATTCAACATCAATGGTACCGGCCAGCTTGTGACCCTCGACGGCAATCTCGTTGAACCGAACATCGTTGTTCCGACCGATGCGATTGAAGTGAAGATTACGGAAAGTGGCCAGGTGTTCGCTAAAATGGCGGACCAGACCCAGCTTGTTAATCTGGGGCAGCTGCAAATCGCAAACTTTGCCAACGAAGCCGGGCTCGAGCCGCTTGGGAACAATCTGTTTCGTCAGACAGATGCTTCCGGTGATCCGGTCGTGGGTGTTCCGGGTGATCCGGGCTTTGCAACGTTGAAGCAAAATTACCTCGAAAGCTCCAACGTCGATCCGGTGAAGGAAATCACTGATCTTATCACGGCGCAGCGCGCCTATGAGATGAACTCCAAAGTCATTCAGGCTGCCGATGAAATGGCTTCGGTCGTTTCGAAGAACCTGCGCTGAGAGTGATGATGACGGGCACTGGAACGATCAAAAGTTTTTTGCGGGCAAGCGCTTTTGCTGCTGCCTTCTTCGTTGCGTCGTCGGCTTTGGCAGACCGCATCGCTTTTATCGTTCCATCGCACATCATCTATCCCGGACAGGCCATTGGCGGCAACGAGCTGCAAGAGAAGATGTTCACGATCAAGTCCAGTGCGGCTGGGAGTTATATCCTGTCCGCCGATCAACTGATAGGCAAGGTCGCGCGCAAGACGCTCCTGCCGGGCAAACCCATTTTGGTTACAGCCGTGAACGAACCCGATCTTGTTCAGCGTGGAGTGGCAGTTCCAATTGTCTATGACACGGGTGCGCTGGTTATCACTGCCAAAGGCATACCAATGGAGGCAGGACGTTCCGGTGATTTCGTCAAGGTGCGCAATATTGACAGTGGCATTATCGTAACCGGAACGGTGCTTGCTAACGGTAGCATTCAGGTCGGTATGCAATGAAGCCCCTGCGTATCGTCATGGCATTTATCGGTTTGATGCTTGCAGCATCTCCCGCTGGCCATGCGGCTGAGCCTTCAGCCAATGCCAAGGATTACAAAACGCCGGGACAAGCACGAACAGCCTTTCAAAAGGAGCTCGATGATGGCCGTTGGGGCGGTGTCTCATCACAGCTTGGCGAAGGCGGAGCCATCGCCCGCCTGAAAGACATAGCCAATATCCAGGGTGTGCGCGAAAACCAGCTTGTCGGTTATGGTCTCGTCATCGGCTTGAACGGCACGGGTGACAGCTTGCGCAGCGCGCCCTTCACCGAACAGTCGATGCGCGCCATGCTGGATAATCTTGGCATCAGCCCACCCGCCGGTGCCTCACGTACCAAAAACATTGCCGCTGTGATTGTTACCGCCAATCTGCCGCCTTTTGCCGGACGTGGCTCGCGGATCGATATCACTGTCTCGTCATTCGGCGACGCTACGTCTCTGGCAGGTGGTACGCTGGTTATGACACCGCTTGCCGCCGCCGATGGCCAGACTTATGCCGTTGCACAAGGTAACATGATCGTTTCCGGGTTTACGGCATCAGGTCAGGCGGAAACCATAACGCAAGGTGTGCCGACGAGCGGCCGTATTCCCAATGGTGCGCTGGTCGAAAAAGAAGTTACAGGCAATTTCGGCCATGACGAACTCGTTGTCGAGTTGCGCGAGCCCGATTTCACCACGGCCGTGCGTATTACCGATACCATCAATGCCTTTGCAAAGCGTCGTTACAAACAGGCCGTCGCCAAAGAGCGGGATTCCAAATCGATCCGCCTGCGAAAGCCTGCCAGCATTTCGGCGACACGCTTTCTTGCTGAAATTGAAGGCCTGCCGGTCGTCACGGATGAAGTCGCGCGTGTGGTGGTCGATGAGCGGACGGGGACCGTTGTCATTGGCGAAAAAGTGCGCATCTCCCGTGTTGCAATCAGCCATGGCAGCCTGTCCGTGCGGGTGACCGAACGACCGACAATTGTCCAGCCTGAACCATTTTCAGATGGAGAAACTGCGGTAGAGCCAAACACCGAGATCGACATAAACCAGACGTCAAAGATCGGGCTGCTTGGTGGCACTGATCTGGAAAGCCTTGTCAAAGGGCTGAACCAGATTGGTGTTAAGCCTCAGGGTATCATCGCGATCCTGCAAGGCATCAAGACGGCCGGTGCTCTTCATGCCGAACTGGTGGTCCAATGATTATGCCTCAACTTCTCAAAACGTCTGTTGCGGCTCTTGCCTTTGCACTGGCTCTGCTTTTGCCGGCGGCTTACGGTTTCTCTCAGGAAACGGCCAGAACGCAGGATGACACCGGACAGGAAATTGACCGGTATTGCTCCAATATCACCGACAAGGCAGCCGATGCCCGCTATGCGATGCAGACGCGCGAGCTTCAACAGTTGCGCGAAGATATCGACAGTCGCATCGAGCTTTTAGACGCCAAGCGTCAGGAATATGAAGTCTGGCTGAAACGTCGTGACGAATTCATCGACAAGGCCGAAGATTCGCTTGTCAGCATCATCTCGAAGATGCGGCCCGACGCTGCCGCTGCGCAAATGGCACTGCTCGGGGATGAGGCTGGTGCTGCCCTGCTTCTGAAACTCAACCCACGGGTTTCCAGCGTCATTCTCAACGAGATGCCTCCGGAGAAATCATCCAAGCTGGCGCGGGTGATTGTTGGCTCGCGGGTAGTGTCGACAAAAGAAAGAACCGCACAATGAAAAAAGCGGCAATGCCAATCGCCTTCGCATGCGCACTTCTGGTTTCCGGCTGCGCAATGAACCCGCGTGACTTCAATCGCCCACCGGAAATGACGCCGGTCGGCACAGGCGTGGGCCATAATTTTACCGTTAGCGACCCATCAAACTACCCGGTACAACCTCGCCCGCAGAAGTACTCCCTGTGGCAGGACAGGCAGGCCAGCTTCTTTCGCGATCCGCGTGCGACCAATCCGGGCGATGTGCTGACGGTCGTCATTTCGATTGATGATCGTGCAAAGCTCGATAATAAGTCTGATCGCTCACGCGTTGCTTCGGGCATTTACGGTGCAAAGGCGGATCTGGGCGGCAGTGGCATCTCGGTGAGCAATATTGGCGGCAATTTCGATTATGATTCTGACAGCCGCACAAAGGGTGAAGGCAAGATTGAAAGATCAGAAAAAATCGATCTTTCGGTCGCTGCAATCGTCACGAACATTTTGCCCAACGGTAATCTCATCATTCGCGGGTCGCAGGAAATCCGCGTCAACAACGAGCTTCGTGTGCTCAACGTGGCGGGCGTCGTAAGGCCGCGTGATATTTCCGGATACAATACGATTTCCTACGAGAAAATTGCAGAAGCACGCATTTCCTACGGCGGTCGTGGCCGCCAAAGCGAAGTGCAACAGCCGCCATGGGGCCAGCAGGTCCTGGACGCGGTTTCGCCGATTTAGAGCCTGATCATGAGCGCTGTCACAGACTCCGGACCAACACGCAAAGCGCCTTCAGTCGCTGCCTTGGCCATTGTTATTGTCATATTAACGCTGGTGGCGGCCGCCGGAGGCTGGTTTCTGGGTGGTCAATTGGGTCTGACGGTACCTTTGGCTGCTTCTGGCACGGAAGGAGAAAAAACTCTGTCAGTGGAGGCGATGCCTGACGGCAGCGTCGTTGTATTGAAGCCGATCCTCACCAATGTGAAAATCCCTCAGGATGTCTGGATCAGACTGGAGGCAGGACTGATTGTCCGGCCGGGAGAAACAATTTCCGATGAAATGAAAACTGCGGTTGCTGCCGACTTCATGGCGTTCCTGCGTACGGTGAACCTGATGCAATTGCGAGGATCAGCCGGACTTGAATATTTGAGAACGGATCTGCAGGAACGCGCACGTATGCGCACAGAGGGCAAGGTCGATAAGGTTTATATCTGGGCGCTGGTGATGGAATGAAAAGACGTCTTCTGACGCCGGTGCTTTTGGCGGGATTATTCTTTGGTCTTGGTGGATCGGCCTTGGCTCAACAAACGTCTTTGCTTGAAGGCTTGATACCGCAAGGCAGTGCATCATCAAGCGGGCAGATCATCCAGATGCTGGCGGCATTGACTGTTCTGTCGATTGCACCGGGCATTCTCATCATGGTCACGAGCTTTACGCGATTTGCCATTGCGTTTTCCATGTTGCGGGCCGGGCTTGGACTGCAAACCACACCGGCCAATCTGGTGATGATCAGCCTTGCTTTGTTTATGACATTTTATGTCATGGCACCCGTGTTTGACCGTGCCTGGCAAAATGGCGTGCAGCCACTGGTTAACAATCAGATCACTCAGGATGTGGCGATCAATGAAATCACCACGCCTTTCCGCGAATTCATGCTGCGGCAGGTCCGCGACAAGGACTTGCGATTGTTCGAGGATCTGGCTGACGAATCATTTCGTACGCAGGCCGATCAAGTTGTCGATCTGCGCATCCTTGTACCGGCTTTCATGATCTCAGAGCTGCGCCGCGGATTTGAAATCGGGTTTTTGATCGTTCTGCCATTCCTGGTGATTGATCTGATCGTGGCAACGCTCACCATGTCAATGGGCATGATGATGCTGCCGCCAACCGTGCTGTCGCTACCATTCAAGATCCTTTTTTTCGTCTTGATCGATGGCTGGAACATTCTTGTTGGCAGTCTGATCCGTTCCTATTCTTAGCCGGATACAGGCGCGCTGACCAATTTGGAAAAATTAATCATGAGCGTTATTGAAACTGTAACATTTTTAGCATACTCATCACGCATATAACGGGTTGTCACAACGACAACAGGCATGATGCCGCTCCGTTATACCGGTCGATCCGGTATGTCCCAATCCGTATTTCACCAGGGACTTCATCCAATGGCTAGCATTCTTACAAACGCATCAGCAATGACTGCGCTTCAGACACTTTCCGCAACAAACAAGAACCTTGCAACAACGCAGGACCGTATTGCTACCGGTCAACGTGTTTCGACAGCTTCCGACAATGCTGCATACTGGTCAATTGCAACCGGCATGCGCACGCAGAACTCGGCTCTTACAGCTGTTAAAGACGGTCTTGGTCTTGGTGCTTCCATCGTCGACACCGCTTACACGTCACTGACGAAGGCAATTGATCTCGCTCAGAAGATTCAGGCGAAGTATGTTGCCAAGGAAACCCCGGGCACAGACGGTGCGATCATCGATGCCGACATTGCCCAGTTCAAGGCTCAGATCGTTGAAATGGCAAAAGGCGCGACCTTCCAGGGCGTTAACCTGCTCGCGACTGGCGGCACTGCTCAGAACATCGTTACCGGTTACGAAGCCGGTACTGGCGTGACAACAATGGCAGTTGACGCATTCGATCTCGAAGCCGCTCTGACAACGGCTACGACTTCTGCAACAGTCGGCACAGCCATCGACACCATGAAGGCAGCCGCCGCCGCTCTCGGTTCTGCGAAGACCCGCATCGATACACAGGTAAGCTTCACCAGCTCGCTGATGGATGCGATTGATCGCGGTGTTGGCCAGCTCGTCGATGCCGACATGAACGCAGAATCAGCCCGTCTGTCCGCTTTGCAGGTTCAGCAGCAGCTCGGCATTCAGGCGCTTTCGATTGCCAACTCCGGCAACCAGAGCATCCTGTCGCTCTTCCGCGGCTAATAAGAACAATTCTGCAAGACTCAAATTGGCCACGCCTCGCGCGTGGCCTTTTTGTTTCTGGAAATGGCTTGGAGCAACGCCACTCTAACTTCGCGCAAGCTTCAGCATCTATGGTCACTGCACGGCGTTGCGGTGGGAATTGATGGAAAAGAACGTAAGACAGACTTTCGAGCAGTTGGGTACAGCATTGAATAAGCTTGGCGCCCGGCGACTTGTTGCATTGGGCATTATTGGCGTCACACTTTTTGCAGCCATTCTTGCTTCAAGCTTTTATCTCAATCGCCCGCAGTATGAGACCCTGTATGTCGGCCTGAGCCGGGATGACGTCAACCGCATGGGCATGGCCCTGGGCGAAGCAGGCATACCGTTCGACGTCAAGTCAGACGGGACGTCGGTGCTGGTGCCGTTCGGGAAGGCGGATCAAGCACGCATGTATCTTGCCGAGAAGGGCCTTCCAACAAGCAACAATGCCGGTTACGAACTTTTCGACAATATGGGCTCGCTTGGCCTGACATCCTTTATGCAGGAAATTACACGGGTGCGTGCACTCGAAGGGGAAATATCGCGCACCATTCAGGCGATACGTGGGATCAAGGCTTCGCGCGTGCATATTGTGCTACCCGAAAAAGGCAGTTTCCGTCGTGGCGACCAGGCTCCTTCCGCTTCGGTGGTCATCCGCACAGAAGGCGATTTTGCGATTGAATCAGCACAGTCTATTCGTCAGCTTGTCGCCGCTGCAGTCCCTCAATTGACGGCATCGGAGGTAACGATCCTCGATACGAATGGCAGGCTTCTGGCATCAAAGGACGATGGCACCAATGCGGGGGCCATTATGTCGGCCACGCTTGAGCAGAATGTCTCATCCTCCGTTGATGAAAATATCCGCAAGGCCTTAGCGCCCTATCTGGGTATTGGACATTTCCAGACGAGCGTTCAGGTGGCTCTGGATACGGATCGGCGTCAGACGAACGAGACGGTTTTTGACCCTGAATCGCGCGTGGAACGCTCGGTTCGCGTGGTGCGTGAGAGCGGCGATTCGAAAAATTCCACCAGTGACAATGCGACGGGTGTGGAACAGAACATTCCGCAGGAAGAGATCGCCAGCAGGAATGGCGACAGCGCGACAGAAAAGACTGACAAGCGCGAAGAACTGACCAATTATGAGCTGAGTTCGAAGACGATTTCGACGACAAGCGACAGCTATCAGATTAAACGTCTTTCCATTGCCGTGGTTGTTGATCAGGCGCGGTTGCTCGCCACAGCGGGTGAGACGCCACCGCCTGCCAATTTTGTCGACCAGCAGATCGCCAAGATCACGCAATTGGTGGCGACCGCTTCTGGTCTTGATACGAAACGCGGCGATGTGATCAATGTTACCGCTGTGAACTTTCTGGAGGCGGCTGACGAGCAGCTGCAACCGGCTTCAACACCCATATCAGAGTTGATCTTCCGGCAGACAGGTACGCTGATCAACGCCGCGGCGCTGATTGCCGCAGTCGGTTTGGTACTCTGGTTTGGCGTGCGTCCATTGATGCGCGAAATGAGCAATCAGCAGAACGCTTTGCAGCTTGCCGATGACTCAGATCTCGCGGTGCCTGGCCTTGCTCCCGCGAGCAATCTCCCCGCCGTCGCTACTGCGAGTGCAGAACAAAGTGTGCCTTATGATGATCTCAGCGAACTAAGGCGACGTATGCGCGTACCTGCGCAAAACAGGCTGGAACAGATGATCGACATGGATGAGGAGCGTGTCGCTGCCATTCTCAAGCAATGGGTGCATGAAGCAGCATGACGGCAACCCAAACCAGATCCATTGCCAGCATGCTGACGGACTTCACGCCGCAGCACGTGCCAGCCGATCGCGTGACGGTCTTCACCACGCCAGGCGAGCGGATAACGATCAAAGCCGATGCCAATGACACACCTGAAGAGGTGGTCGAACTCATTGATTATGAACTCAAGATCAAGGAAGCCTTCGCAGCTGGGCGGGAGTCGGGACAGGTTGAAGCTTCGGTTCTGTTCGAAGCTGAAAAAGTCAGATTGGAGCGGGAATTTCAGGAACAACTTGCCGGAGCTGAAGTAACCTTCCTGGAGCAGACAGGCGCTCACATTTCAGCGCAGATGGAAGAGGGGCTAAAAGCAATAGCGGCGGATCTTTCCGGTTCGCTGACTGCTGTTCTTGTGCCACTGATTGAAGGCGATATGCGGCAGCGTGCCGTCAGTGCGTTTGCAAGTGAAATAGATCGATTGACCAAGGGGTATGAGGGGATCACCGCAAATATCAGCGGGCCGCCACATCTCCTCGATTCTTTACGCAATCAATCAGGTTTTGATCTCACGCGTTTTACATTGACGGAGGCAAATCAGGCGGAGCTGTCCCTGCGGCTTGACGATGCGGTTGTCGAGACACGGCTGGGTCGTTTGATTGACAGTTTGAGAGACCATATTCGATGAATATCGATCCCGAAACGCATCGCGAGATTGTCATAGTGCGACGTGGCCGTGGCGATGGCGAGGACAGCCATCATGGAGGCGTATGGAAAATTGCTTATGCTGACTTCATGACGGCAATGATGGCATTCTTTCTCGTCATGTGGCTCATCAATGCAGCCAACGAGGAAACAAAAGCCGCCGTTGCGAGCTATTTCAACCCCGTAAAATTGATGGATCGCAACGCAAGACCAAAAGGCATTCAGGACTCGGATGAGGAAAAGGGCAAGGTTCGTTTCGAACGGCCAGATTCCACGGATGCGGAAACCAAAAGCTCCCGAAATGATCGCGAAGCCGAGACACAACCGGAACGCGAAGAGCGGCAGATTTTTAAAGATCCCTACGCGGTTCTTGCGGAGATCGCTACAGATTCGGGTGTCCTTCAAAACCGGTCCGTTGCAGGCGCCGGTGGTATCAATCGTGCCGGCCCGCTGACGGGTGCTGAAGGTGGTGAAGCCTATCGCGATCCCTTCAATCCCAATTATTGGACTGACCGGGTGGATGAGGAAGTTTTTCCCCTGACGGATAGCCCGCCTGTGCCACCGCCATCCTATGAGAAAAGCGCCAGCGTCGCGAAGGATATCGCAAACGAAGAATCGGCAAAAATCGAACAGGCATCGCTGGCACAGCGGTTGAGTGCGGGGGATATCAAGCCGGAAGTTGCAAAAAAGCCAGAGAGTATGAAGCCTGCTGAACCGGCAGGCCGGGACAGCAAGCCTGATCTCAGTCAAACCGAGATTGCCCGGAAACTTGCAGCGGAAATCGCAAAGACCGGCATTGCAGATGAGAAGAACGCGCCGGATGTAACGGTCGTCCCAACGGATGAAGGCGTTATGATTCAGCTGACCGATAAAGTTGATTATGGCATGTTTGCCATTGGCTCGGCCAAGCCCGACAAGCGCGTGGTGCAGGTTCTGGAGGAGATTGGCAAGATTCTCGCCTCGCGTAAAGGCGATGTCGTCATCAGCGGTCATACCGATGCGCGTCCGTTCAAGAGCGATAATTATGATAATTGGCGGTTGTCCTCTGCGCGGGCCCATATGGCTTACTATATGCTCACGCGGAGCGGCTTGGATGCAAAACGCATTCTTCGAATTGACGGTTACGCGGACCGCGACCCGAAGATTGCATCAGATCCTTATGCAGCGCAGAATCGCCGGATTGATATCTTTCTAAAAACGGCTGTCAGATGAGAGTGAGGCGG
Source organism: Phyllobacterium sp. K27 (assembly GCF_054796155.1). Classification (NCBI taxonomy): domain Bacteria; kingdom Pseudomonadati; phylum Pseudomonadota; class Alphaproteobacteria; order Hyphomicrobiales; family Phyllobacteriaceae; genus Phyllobacterium; species Phyllobacterium sp. K27. Next base: position 764,658 of record NZ_JBTWND010000004.1, read on the forward strand.
TGTCATCTTGCGTTGATACTGGGTCTGCTCGGTTTTCCGCTGGTGTCGGCGCGAGCCGATGTTCTTGCCCCGGAACCGTATCTTCTGGTGCGCTCAATGCGTATGCTGCAGGATCAGGTGGCCTCCGGAAAGCCGGAAGCGCTGCCGATGCTCAACCGCGTCCTTGCGCATGTTTCGCGTCAGTTTAAAGAGGCAAAGCCAGAGGCTTGGGACAAACCGGCCAATGCTTACGCCCTTTTCATCTATCTGCTCAACGGCGGCAACCCTGATGTTGTTCGCGGTGTCATCACCACGCTGAAGCCGGATCAGGTCGATCCGAGACTTATCGCCGGATCATTGGCCTATGCCGATGGCGATGCTCTTCGAATAGTTGAGAACTTTCAGGAGCTGCCACCAAACTTGCCGACTGAACTGAACGCATCAATCTATCTGGTAACGGCGTCTCAGCTCGCTTCGATTGATGCGATCACTGCTCTCGGACGCCTTGATTATATACGGCTTAACGCGCCGGGAACCCTGCTTGAAGAGGCCGCACTGCGTCGAAGTCTGAGTATTGCGGCTGATCTTGGCGAGAAAGACAAGCTGCTTGGTCTGGCCAGAAGTTATCTTCAACGCTTTGAACGCTCACCATATTCAGAAGACTTCTATCGTCAGCTTGTCGATGCCTTGTTGAAACTAAAGAGCAAGGTAAGTGACGAGGAAATCAAAACATTGGCGATATTGACCTGGCCCGGTGCGCGGATGCCATTCTATTTACGTGTCGCCCGCGGCTCTGTCGTTCGTGGTGATCTGGTACGGGCCCGGTTTGCGGCGCAAGAGGCGGCGGACCTGGCTGCTGCCCTTAAAGCTGATGATACGCAGGCAAAGCTCTATCTGGCTGTTGGCAATGTCGGTTCCGACAAGACCGGGGAAGCAGGCAGAATATTGTCCGCTCTGCCAAAAGAACGCCTGCATGGCCGTGACGTAAAACTGCTTGAAGCTGCTGTGGCCATGGCAAGGAAAATAACGGCGCGGCCCGACGTGACGTCTGCTGCCGTCGAGGCTCAAGCTGTTTCCAATACAAAGGCCCTTACGCAGGCGCCGCAAAAGACGCGCCAGCCGCCCATCATCAACACTGAAGATGCAATGATTACAGAAGCGCGAAAGAAGCTCGATGCGATCGATGCAATTCTTGGAAAGGCCGGGAAATGACGATCGGAGCCAACATGGCCTTCAAGCTGAAACTGCAATCGCCGGTCCGGGCTGCTGGCAAGGAAGAGACGCCCGGCGACCTTAGGGAAATGTCCGGCACCAAGGAGCCACAGACGGATTTCGGATCACTGTTGCAAGCCGTCAAGCCAAAGCAGAAGGGTGATCCAAAGCACTCTCCAGGCGACGAAAAAAGTACGGTGCCGGAAAGCCCGCCTGACCACAAGAATGAAGGCTCCATGCCAATTGCACAAAGCACCTTTATGCAACCCGTTATTAAGTTGGAGCAGATGCTCGATAGACGGCTACATGACGAAACCGGTTCTGTGCCTGATGGGCTAATTGACAATCCAGCCCTGCAAGAAAAAACTTCCGTGACAGCTTCAGGTCATCTCGGGCTCACGGTAGGTGACAATGACATTGAGCGACAGATAGATGCAGAAGGCGTACCCGCCAAGAACAAACAAGAGCCGGAGCAGGCAGCAGAGCGTCCTGCCAGACCTTCCAACTCTTCCGCGTCACCTGTGCCGGGACAAACCGCATCTGGGCCTGTTCCGCAGGCTCCTGTTGTTACAGAGCAGCAGAAGATTGAAGCCGTCGGCCCCGCTTTTTCGTCAAATGAGGTAAAACTGGAGAAACGTGTTTCCGAGCCAGTCGCGAAGTCTTGGCAAGATGTCTTTGAGGCTCCTGATAAGAGCACATTTCAACAGGCAGCTCCTTCGCTGCCACAAGCTATGGCGAAGCCTTTCGCCGGAAGTATCGCGATGGTTGCAGCACCGGCCAATCAACCGGCTGTTGCTGACATACAGATCATTTCAGACCGGACCACCGGAGCTGCAAGGACGCTGGTGATTCAGTTGCAGCCCGTCGAGCTTGGTAGCGTCACTGCCAGACTCCGCCTGACTTCCGATGGGATGCACATACAGATTGCTGTGGCAAACGCCGCAATGGCAGAACATCTGTCGAATGACCGTGAAGCGCTCGGCAAAGCACTGCACCGGGCTGGCGTGACAGAGGATGCATCCAATGTCACAATCTCAATTGTAGATCGCTCGTCTGCAGGCGCGGGAAGTCCTCAGCCTGGACAGCAAAATCTTAACGGGCAAGATCCGCAACAGCTCGGCGCACGCGCTGATAGTCAGGGTCAATCCGGTTTCCAGAATATGCCGGAAGATCGGTCGTTTCATCAAAACGGTTTCGGGGAATCAGCACCGGATGACCATGCCGAGACGCTGGCAAGGCCAGGCACCCAGATGAATTCTTCGCGTGGGCTTGTCGTTTAGTTCCTGCCGGGTTCGCAGAGATTGTCGACACTGACAATGCCGCTGAGCGATACATGCGCCGAGCTTTGATGAAGTAAAATATACCCATCGGAAACCAACACGGAACCGGACCATCACAGCCGCAAGAAATCATGCAGGGCCGAACAATGCGCTGCATAGAAAAATAAGCTTTGCCGGATAATGAAAAATACGATCACCGGCGGCTCAGAAACTGGGCCCGCGGCTGCGTGAATCTTCTGCAATAAGCGACCACGTTAATACACGGTAATAAAACGTGAATTTCATTTTCCGTTAGCAATTTGTTAAAGCTATTGCATCAGGTTACCGCAGTCAGTGCATCGACCTTTTCTCCCCCGATCAGCTATCGCACCACCTCTGTGCGACTCCCAATTAATTAGGAACAATTAGTTGGGGATTGTCGACAGCTCCTTCCCCCCGCTACGAGTGTCGTGCTTGGGGTTAAGTTACTGATTCGGAAGGTGGGGTTGTGATTGTAGTCGTCGACGAACGAAGTCTGGTGACGAGTGGGTATTCTGCGTGGTTCGCCCGGGAGGGCATAACAACAACAGGATTTTCTCCGAACGATTTTGGTGAGTGGGTCGCCACTGTTCAGGAGCATGATATCATGGCTGTGGAAGCATTTCTGATTGGGGAATGCGCCAACCGAAGCCAGTTTCCACACAAAATCCGTGAACGTTGCTCGGCTCCTGTGATTGCTGTCAACGACACGCAATCATTGGAGAACACGCTGGAGCTTTTCCAGGCTGGTGTCGATGATGTTGTGCGCAAGCCGATGCATGTCCGTGAGATACTGGCACGCATCAATGCAATTCGCAGACGTTACGGCAATGGCAACAGCGGAACCCGGGTCGGCCCAATCATGATATTTTCTGACGGGCGTGATCCGCAGGTCAATGGTGTCGATTTTTCTTTGCCACGCCGGGAACGACGCATCCTTGAATATTTGATTGCCAACCGCGGGCGGCGGCTGAACAAGGCTCAGATATTCAATGCGATCTACGGGATTTTCGATAGTGAAGTCGAAGAAAGTGTTGTCGAGAGTCACATCAGCAAACTGCGCAAAAAACTGCGCGAGCAGCTTGGATATGATCCGATCGATTCCAAACGCTTCCTTGGCTACTGCATAAATCTCGACTGAAGACCGGCACTTGCCGCCGGTCCTGACCGATCGAAATTATCAAGCCTCTCTCAGTGATTCCCGACGTCAGCTTCGCACAAGTATCGAGGCATAACGATTCTGGACTGAATCGCGCTTTAGGAGACCGAAATGAGCCTTTACGGAATGATGCGAACCGGCGTGTCGGGTATGAACGGCCAGGCCAACCGCCTGTCCACGGTATCCGAGAATATCGCAAACTCAAGCACAACCGGCTACAAGCGGGCGAGCACTGAGTTTTCGTCGCTTGTCCTTCCAAGTTCTGGCGGCTCTTACAATTCGGGTGGCGTCGAAACCTCGGTACGTCACCACATTTCGGACGATGGTCCACTGCGGTTCACAACCTCATCCACCGATCTTGCCTTGAAGGGCAGAGGCTTCTTCATTGTCAGCAATGCCAATGGTACGCCGTACCTGACACGGGCCGGATCGTTTGTTCCTGACGCTGCCGGAAATCTTGTCAATACTGCTGGATTGTACCTGATGGGCTATCCCATCACCAACGGCAACGTAAATCCGGTGGCAAATGGCTATCAGGGGCTGGAAAAGATTAATCTTTCACAGAACGACCTGATTGCTGATCCGAGCCGCAATGGCATCTTTACGGCAAATTTGCCAGCGGGCGCAGAGATTGTACCGGCTGCAGACAGGCCGCCGGCAAATACGACGGCGACAGCAAAATTTACCGCCAAATCCTCGGTTCAAACCTATGATAATCTCGGTAATGTTGTTGTGCTGGATATCTACTACACCAAGACGGCGGACAACCAGTGGGAAGCTGCGGTCTACAACAAGGCAAACGCTTCGGCGTCCGGGGGATTTCCCTATGCACCGGCAGCGCCTTTGACGACTGAAACCTTCGATTTCGATGCTGTCACCGGCAAACTCACATCAGCGGACAAGTCAATTTCCGTTGTTGTTCCCAACGGCCAGCCGCTCGAAATTGACTTTTCCGGTACCAAGCAACTGGCTGGTGATTACAATCCCATTCAGGTCAAGATTGATGGCAATTCCCCCAGCCCGATTGAAGATGTAACAATCGGTGCCGACGGTATTGTGGTTGCAAACTACAAGAACGGCACGACCCGCCCGATCTATCAGATTGCGCTGGCAGACGTTCCCAGCCCCGACAACCTTCAGGTTCTGTCAGGTAATGTGTTTTCGACCAGTGCCGATTCCGGTGAGGTCCAGGTCGGTTTTGCCGGCAAGGGAAGCTTGGGCAGCATCACGGCTGGAGCTCTTGAGGAATCCAACGCAGATATCGCGCAGGATCTTACAGAAATGATCGAAGCGCAGAGAAACTATACGGCAAACTCCAAAGTCTTTCAGACCGGTGCGGACTTGATGGACGTGCTGGTCAATCTGAAACGATAGCTGAACTTACAATGGGAATTGGACAAAGGGCATGTCACTAACCTCAGCGCTCCTTACTGCTCAGAGTGCTCTCAATACTGTCTCAAAGCAGACCGCAGTCGTCTCCCGCAATATTGCGGGTGCCAACGATCCGAATTTCACGCGGCGCATAGGGTCTGTGGTGAGTGGAGCCGGTGGCTTGACCTATATGTCAGTGAAACGTTCGGCAGATGAGGCCCTTCTTTCCAAGTTCGTGGAAGCCAACAGCTTTCTGGGAGCGTCCGATACTTTGAAGGGCGGTCTAGACCGCCTTTCGGGCATTTATTCGGCCAGTAATGCCTCTGATTCACCGCGAGCCCTTCTGGGAGATCTGCGGGATTCACTCCAGCTTTACGCCTCGCAACCGGGCAATGCATCTGTTGGAGAATCCGCTGTTTCCAAGGCCATTTCGCTTGCCAATGCGCTTAACCGGGGAACCCAGGAAACGCAGAAGCTTCGGCAGGATGCCGACAACGACATTGCGGACTCGGTGAATAATATCAACGACCTGCTGGTTAAGTTCGAAGCGGTTAATAATCGCGTGGTCAGCGGCACGAGGGCCGGATCTGATATATCGGACGATCTTGATGAGCGAGACGGCCTGCTGAAGCAGATTTCAAGCGAGATCGGTATCACGACATTGAAGCGTGATGACAATGATATGGTCATTTTTGCCGAGTCGGGTGTGACCCTTTTTGAAAGGTCTGCGCGTGCCGTGACGTTCAATCCGACAAGCGCGTTCAGCGCCGGTACCGGCGGCAATGAAGTCTATGTTGATGGGGTGCCACTGTCACATGGCACATTTGACCAACCCTATGGAACAGGGCGACTGAGCGGCCTGTTGCAACTGCGCGACCAGACCGCACCGGCCTATCAAAAGCAACTGGATGAAATTGCCCGCAGCCTGGTCAGCATGTTTGCGGAACAAGGCACGGGAGTACCGACGGTACCCGGCCTGTTTACCTATTCCGGCGCACCTGCCATGCCAGCGGATGCCACGATCCTTCCGGGCATTGCCGGATCACTGAAGGTGTCGTCCGCCTATGTCCTGTCGGAAGGCGGCAATCCTGCGCTATTGCGGGACGGCGGGCCAGCAGGAACACCCTATGTCCAAAATCCGGATGGATCGGCTGGCTATTCCGATCGCTTGCAGAGCCTGATGGGGGCAATCGGAGCTTCACGCACTTATGATCCGGATGCGGCCGCGGGCAACAACAAGAGTCTTCTCGACTTTTCGGCCGCTTCGATCAGTTCGCTTGAGGAAAAGCGGAAATCCGTGACGGATACGAACGACTATAACAAAATTCTCTCGTCCAGAGCGAGTGATGCGATTTCCAATGTCAGCGGCGTCAACATCGATACCGAGATGCAGTCATTGCTGGACCTTGAGCACTCCTATCAGGCGTCGGCCCGTATCTTGTCAACGGTGGATGCCATGTTCCAAGAACTCTTCCGGGCGGCATCATAAACATGAAAACACAATCGGTCTCTTCATACGTCCTTGCAAACGCAACCCGGAGTATCATCTCCAAGGCGCAAGCCGATTTGGTCAAGGCGCAACAGGAAGCAACGACCGGCCTCGTTTTCGATACAGGTCTGGCCCTTGGAAGCCGTACGGGGCAGTCCTTGTCGTTGCGCAAGGAGCATGACCGGCTGTCGGTTCTCACGGGTTCAAATAAATTGCTGGCTGAACGCATGACAACGTCGCAAAACGCCTTGAGCAACGCCATGAAGGGTTCGCAGGATTTTCTGGGAACAATCATTGCCATGCGTGGCAGCAGCCAGGGTCATGAAGTTGCGGCAAATGCGGCAAAAGGCCTGCTGCAGACGGCGACATCCCTGGTCAATACCAGTTTTAACGGCGAGTATGTTTTTGCCGGTGTCAACACCGACGTGAAGCCGCTTGGTGACTATGAGGCTGCAGGCAATCCTGCACGCGCAGCAGTTTTGCAATCCTTTGAAGACCATTTCGGGTTTTCGGTTACGGACCCACAGGTATCGACGATCACAGCCAATGATATGAAGGCATATCTGGACGGGCCATTCTCATCGGAGTTTGACGCGGGTTCATGGTCCGACAATTGGTCGTCGGCCTCCGATACGCTCATAAAAAGCCGCATCGCTCCTACCGAGCTGGCCGAGACCTCGGTGAGTGCAAACAATGCCGGGTTCCGCAAGATGATCATGAGCTACACGATGGTCGCCGAATTCGCCAATATCGGTTTGAACCAGGGCGCTTTTGATGCGGTGATAACAAAGGCGATCGAGACAACGACTCAAGCCAATGGAACGCTTCCCGGGGTGCAATCCGTTCTTGGCATGGCCCAGGCGCGAACGAAAGACGCAACGGATCGTTTGGAAGTGCAGTTGAAAGTGCTGAACAGCTCGGTGATCGGTCTTGAAGGGGTCGACCCCTATGAAGCCGCCAACAGGGTGGAGGCTTTGCGAACGCAGATTGATGCGTCCTATGCGCTGACTGTGAAGATGCAAAGCCTGAGCTTGCTGAATTACCTGAAATAAACATGACCTTGTGTGCAATCCGCACGCATCGAAACTTTGAGAAGACAATGTACCAGGCTCGATACGACGATATTATCAATGATGGGGCTACGAGCGCCAAAGAGCGGGAGCGGTCACTATTCGATCAATCGATCATGATGCTTGAAGCGGCACGTGATGAGGGCGGTTATTCATTCAAGGGAATTGAAGCCATCGAGTTCACGTCCCGCCTGTGGATGATCGTGATGGAAGACCTGGGTGATACGGCAAACCAGTTGCCACAGGACCTACGCGCTTCATTGATATCCATAGGCATATTCATCCTGAAGGAACTGGAAGCGATCCGTCAGGAAAGATCGGTCGATTATGACAGTATTATCGATATCACAAAAACCATTCGCGACGGGATATGAACGCCATGAAAGTCTCACTGCGTTCCGGTGAAAAGATATATGTGAACGGGGCTGTCTTGCGCGCTGATCGCAAAGTTGCGCTCGAATTCATGAACGATGTGAGCTTCCTTCTGGAAAGCCATGTGCTTCAGGCCGACCAGACAACGACACCGCTCAGGCAGCTCTATTTTGCGGCGCAAATCATGCTGATCAACCCATCGGCAAAGAATGAGGCAAACCTGGCTTTCAAGCGTATGCTGGCAGCGCTTCTCGGCACGTTTTCCAACCAGCAAATGCTGAAAGAGCTGAAGCTGGTAGATGAAATGGTCTGTAACGGCCGGATATTCGAAGCACTGAAATCGATCCGTTCGCTTTATGCGCTGGAAGCACAGATCATGTCGGGTTCCGACACTACCATTCCTGCGCAAGCGGGCCAGATAAGGCCGGAGGCGATAGCATGACCACAATTCCGCCCATAGGCACGGAACAAACAAACCAGTCCAACTCGCCGAAAGCTGTTGCCGGTGCCGACTACCAGACTTTTCTGAAGCTGCTCGTGGCCCAGATGAAAAATCAGGACCCGACAAAGCCCATGGATGCAACGCAACAGGTGACGCAGTTGGCGCAATTCTCCAGCGTCGAACAAGCTGTTCAGATGAATGCCAAGCTTGAACAATTGCTGGCCAGTTCGTCATTGTCACAGGCAGATGGTATCATCGGACGAACCGTAACGAGCGCGGACGGCAAGGTCTCAGGGGTGGTCGAATCTGTACGCATCTATAGCGACGGCATGGTTGCCAAGCTCAAGGGTGGTGAAGAAATGATCATTACTCCCGGTATTGTCATCAGCTGATCATGAATGAGGCTGATGCACTCGACATCGTCAATCAGGCGATCTGGACGGTTATTGTTGCCGCCGGTCCAGCAGTCGGTGCAGCAATGCTTGCCGGTGTCGGCATTGCCCTGTTTCAGGCGCTGACACAGATCCAGGAAGTCACACTAACGTTTGTTCCTAAGATACTGGTTATTCTGGCAGTTCTTGCCTTGACCGCTCCCTTTGTTGGCTCGCAGATCAATACACTGACGCTGCTGACCTATTCGCGGATTGAAAAGGGTTTTTGATCTAAGAGTGTGACGCGCGGGCTTCGCGTAAGCTTCATCTCCTATTGTCTTTTTGAAATAGGAGAATGCCGTGCAGCAGGCAGCAGTAAAACGACTGGGCGATAAAGGTTATCTGACTGGCAGCGATGTCGGTCTTGCGCTCGGAATTGTCATCATTCTGACAGTCCTGTTCCTGCCGGTTTCCCCGATGGTTCTGGATATCGGGCTTGCCTTTTCCATTGCCCTCTCCGTTTTGATACTCATGGTCTCGCTGTGGATTCAACGCCCGCTGGATTTCTCTGCATTTCCGACCGTGCTGCTGATCGCAACCATGATGCGCCTTTCGCTTAACATCGCAACGACACGCGTTATCCTGACTCACGGCGATGAGGGCTATGCCGCGGCTGGGCAGGTCATTCACGGCTTCTCACAATTCGTCATGGGGGGCGACTTCGTCATCGGGCTGGTGGTCTTCGCAATTCTGATCATTGTCAATTTTCTGGTCATCACCAAGGGTGCAACGCGTATTGCAGAAGTCGGTGCACGCTTCACGCTCGATGCGATACCGGGCAAACAGATGGCGATTGACGCAGATTTATCCTCCGGTCTCATTGATGAGAAAGAAGCTCAGCACCGCCGCCGTGAACTGGAGGAAGAAAGTGCGTTCTTCGGGTCGATGGATGGTGCCTCCAAGTTCGTACGAGGCGACGCGATTGCCGGGTTGATCATCACCGCCGTCAATATTTTTGGTGGTATTATAATCGGTGTGACCCGGCACGGTATGGAAGTCGGCGAAGCAGCCGACGTGTTTACCAAGCTGTCAGTTGGCGATGGCCTGGTTACACAAATACCTGCTTTGATTGTTTCGCTGGCGGCAGGTCTGCTGGTCTCCAAGGGCGGCACACGGGGATCGACTGACAAAGCGGTGTTCGGACAGTTGGGAGCCTATCCAAAAGCCCTTTTCATCGCCGCCCTGCTGCTGTTTGTTCTTGGCATATTGCCGGGCCTGCCTGCCTTTCCTTTCTTTGTACTCGGGATCGGCTTGACCGCGATCGGCATTTCTGTGCCGCGCAAACTGGCCAGGATTGCCGCTGCAGCACAAGCCGAATTGGTGATGAAGCAGAAGACTGCAGAGGATGAGGATCGCAACTCTGTCAAAGCATCGCTTGAAACGACGCAGATCGAGCTTTGCCTTGGCAAGCAATTGTCTTCGCGACTGATGTCCTCACAGCTGGAGCTGGCGCACCGCGTCAACAAAATGCGCAAGAAATTTGCGGTGGAATATGGATTCGTCGTACCCGAAATCAAGGTTACGGACGACTTCCTGCTGCCGCCAAAGACTTACCGCATCAAGATTCATGGCACCGTGGTGGCTTCGCATGAACTTCGTGTCGGCGAGATTCTCGTCATCCCCGGAGACCGGCCACCGCCACATGTTCCCGGCGAAGAAGTAAGAGAACCGGCTTTCGGGATGAAGGCTTATTCAGTTCCCGAAACATTTGCCGCAGAGCTTAAGCGCGACAACTATATGACCGTCGACAATCTTTCGGTCCTGCTCACTCATTTAAGCGAGATCGTTCGCAATAATCTTTCGCAACTGCTGTCCTACAAGGATATGCGGGCGCTGCTTGATCGGCTTGGCCCGGAATACAAGAAGCTGCTTGATGATATTTGTCCAGCCAACCTGTCTTATTCCGGTTTGCAGGCGGTTCTGAAGCTTTTGCTCTCGGAACGTGTTTCGATCCGCAATCTCCATTTGATCCTTGAAGCGATCGCTGAAGTCGCACCGCATGTCCGGCGGTCGGAGATGATCGTTGAGCATGTGCGTATGCGCATGGCACAACAGATTTGCGGCGATCTTGCCGACAATAGCGTGCTTTCTGTGTTGCGTCTGGGCAATCGCTGGGATCTGGTTTTCCATCAAAGTCTCAAGCGGGATGCCAAGGGTGAAGTTACGGAATTCGACATTGATCCGCGTCTGCTTGAGCAATTCGGAACGGAAGCAACGAGTGCGATCCGCAAGCATCTCGATGCTGGAGAGCGGTTTGTTCTGGTTGCTTCGCCCGAAGCCCGGCCCTATATCCGGATGATCATCGAGCGCTTGTTCACAACGCTTTCCGTTCTGTCTCATGTGGAGATAGCGCGAGGCGTTGAAGTTCGTTCCCTTGGAACAATTTCGTGAGCAGGACCTGAATGCTTGCCCTGGGTGACACGGCACTTGCCGGACTTCTGGTGTTCGCACGCGTGGGGGCCTGCCTGCTGATCATGCCGGGCATTTCCAGCCCGCGCATTCCTGCACAGATACGGCTTTTTCTGGCGCTGGCATGTTCGTTGATGGTGGTCCCATTGGTGCTCGCTCAAGTGGCTCCGGCAGCGAAAACCGCACCGCTTGTTTTGATGCGGATCATCGTGGTGGAAATTCTTGTCGGCGGGTTGATCGGCGTGCTGGCCCGCATGTATTTCTGGGCCTTGCAGTTCATGGCCAATACTATTGCGATGTCTGTTGGTTATTCCGGTGCACCGGCAGGATCGATCGAAGGGGAGGAGCCGCAAGCCGCAATCGCCAGCTTTGTGACTCTCACAGCGCTTTGCCTTTTCTTCATCACAGATTTGCATCTGGAGGTGTTTCGCGCGCTCCTGTCCTCCTACACAGCTATCCCGGTTGATGGTATTTTCCAGCCGGGCACGGCCTTGGTCAATCTGACGGATACCCTGTCAAAAGCATTCATGAGCACCATACGAATAGCTGCACCATTCATCGTTTTTGCAGTTGTCGTGAATATCGCTGTCGGGCTGATTAACAAGCTAACCCCGGCTATCCCGGTCTACTTCATTTCCATGCCATTCGTGCTGGCTGGTGGTCTCATGCTGCTCTACTTCGCCATGCCGGACCTGCTAAGGCTTTTCACAAGCGAAGCTGGCTCCTATCTGCGGACATTTTGATGGCGACCGGCAAACACGCTTCGTATCTCGGTTTGATCCGGTTGCAAAAACTGGAGAAAACGCGCGCTGAAATGGCGATTGCCAATCTTAATATGCAGGTCTTGGCGATTGCTGACGAGAGCGAGGCGCTGTTCAAAATGCAGGATGACAGATTCAATCCCGGTGCTGATCTGGTTCCTCCGGACCTTATCATAAAACGACTGGAGGCGAACAGAATGAGAGCAAGTCATCTGGCGGATCAGGCGGCGGCTCAACGCAAGCACCTGTTGAAGATTTCTAGGACGCTGGATGTCCTGGGCGACCGGTTACGGTCCCATGAAAGCGAACAACAGCGCCAGGATGCCTCTATGGAAATCGATGAATATATCAGCCAGTTGCTCGGGAAAGCTGCGAACTAAATGTGCAAGGCTCAAGCCTCAGTCAAGTTTGAGCAGTTAATGTCATAAACATGAAACAGTTTGGGACGGTCTTTTATGTCGGTTAATCCTCCTTCCGATCTGGTGTTGGATGTGGCCAAGGCTGCTGACCCGCAGACCATGCGGGCATCGATGGAAAGATTGCGGACCATGGCTGCCGACCGGGTTACGGCACAAGGGCCGTTATCAAGCGAGAATTTTGCGCGATTTCGGACAGAAGGAACCCACTCTGCGGGCGCGCCTTCAAACACGCCTGTTTCAAACCCTGCTTTCAAAAAGTTTGAAGCCTTTATGCTGCAGTCTTTCGTTGAATCAATGTTCGCGGGTGAGAATCAGGCAGTCTACGGTGAAGGTATTGCAGGGGAATACTGGAAGTCGATGATGTCCGAAGCCATTGCCAATCAGATGGCAGAGGTTGGCGGAGTTGGAATTGCACGCATGCTGGAAGAGCAGAGTGCCAAACGAATTAAAAACGAAGCGGTTGAGTCTCTCGACGCCGCTACGGCCATTCATACCAAAGAGCAGGATTCATGAAAATGGTAACCGTTAACGACGACAAGCAGAAAATCGGCCTTGATCCTGCCCTCGATCCTGTTCTTATCGCCATCCGGCGATTGGAAGGTGTAATTGAACATGAGACAGATATTCTCATGGAAGGTGGTGCTGTTGATCTTGCCGAGATCAATGCCAGCAAGAGCCGCGGGTTGCGTGATTTCAACAAGGCACTGGGAAAGGCCGTGAAATCGGTCGACAATCCGGCACTCAAAACGCTTCAGCCTGTGCTTGATAATCTGAGGCTCAAGCTTGAGCGTAATTGTGAAGCCTTGAAATTACACTTGCGGGCCGTCAGCGAACTGACAGGCATAATCCGTGACGCGCTTGAAACACATGAAGCTGACGGCACCTATACGGCGCGGCAAATGCGCGATGGCATGGGCGCATGATACGCATCGTCATCATCGGATTGTGGATATGTATTGTTGCTCTCGGTTCACTTTATTTTGCCGTTCAGCAGAATTCAGCGGGTGCTGCGGTGGCTTCTCACAATCCTCAGCCGCTGGATGATGGCAAGACGGAAGTCTTCAGTGTTCCGATTATCATCGACGGCGCTGTTCAGGGCTACGTTGTGACCCAGCTTGTCTATACGATTGACAGTGCTGTGAAAGCCTCTGTCAAATTACCGGTATCATTCTTCATCAATGACGAGATATTTCAGCAGTTCTACGGCCATTACTCCGACGTGAAGGACGTGCAGACGGTCAAGTTCGATGACGTAAAACAGGCTGTTATCGATGGCGTCAATGCACGTTTCCCCGAGCCTCTCGTCAAGGACCTTTTGGTTCAGCAATTCAACTACATTTCATCCAAAGAAATTCGCGACCAAAACACCAAGGGTATCAGTCGCGGTTGACCCGATCTGCCCGGATCTTTCAGCCCAGCGAATAATACTTGCCGGACAATGCATGAAGCACTCTTTCGCTCAATGGAGCGACGCTTGCATCCGGCGCAAACCGCACCCCGACATCCAGATCCTTGCGCCAGACAATCCGCGCAATGAGAGCGCCGCAATGTTGATCGTCAAACAGCCAGAAACGGTCGGGGACATCGCACTGACCAATCATCCGTATCCGAGCTCCGCCTTCGGCGAGATCCTGAAAATGGCACTCTGTGAGAAACTGTCCGTCCAAAGTCACAAGTTTGCCGGAGCGCAATCTCGTTCGCTTGCGGTCTTGTTCTCTTTGTTCTGATTTGCCGGGTCTGGGCACGGACATGGATAGTGTACTCAACGCAATCATATAAGGCCGGGATCTCAAACCGAAGTCTGCAATCTGGCAATCTTCTGTTGTGTACGCTGAAACAATTGCAAATCCGTTATAAACCGGAGTGCTCTCAATCGACGTTTTTCGGCAGCTGGTTCGATAAAAATTCCACGACGGCTCGCACGCTGGGCAATTGTCCGCGACGGTGAGGCATAAGCAGGGTCGTTGTCACAGTACCTGCTGACCAGCCGGGCAAAACGCGGAGCAAATCTCCACGACGAATTGCACTTGCACAGATTGACGATGGCAGACATGTCATTCCCAGCCCGGCAATGGCCGCTTTGATCAGGGCGATGGATTCGTTCGCCATCATTCTCCGGATCGGCTTTGCCGTCACGACCGCGCCAGTGTCCGAAACAAGATGCCAGTTTTCCGCGCCAGGAGCAGTTAACAAACCAAAATGGTTGATCAGCTCGTGCGGAGAGGCGGGCTCTCCCTGTGCAGAAAGATATCCGGGAGATGCAACGACAAATATCGGTTCGACCATCAATTGTCTTTGGACAAGATCCGAATCTGGCAAGGGTGCAAAATGACTGCGGATCGCGAGGTCGTAGCCTTCCTGGACGAGATCGACAAACCGGTCGCTTGCATGCATTTCCAGATTTATCTTGGGGTACTTGCTGGCAATGACCGGCAGGCAGTCTGCCAGATAAAATTGTGTTGTGGGAATGGAGGCCGTCAGTCTTACAGTGCCGCTCGGCTCGGCCATCCGGCTGCGAACGATATTTTCGGCCGCTTCCGCTTCAACCAATGCACCGCGTGCATGATTGAAGAAGTCACGCCCAACGTCTGACAATGAAAAGCTGCGCGATGTACGATGGATGAGGCGAACGCCGAGTTCTGCTTCCAGCTCGGCTATGCGCTTGCTGATTGTCGATTTGGGGATGCCGAGTCGGCGCCCCGCCTCTGAAAAGCTCCCACCGTCGACGGCCTGAACAAAAAGATAAAGATCATTGAGATTCATCATCAGCGTTCCCTCATAGTCCATATATGTGGACGATAGGTTGCAAAATTGCTGTGTACCAGAAGATCGTCCAATTATACTAACTAATAATTGTGAAGGCGGAAGAGCCTTGAATGAAGAAATAAGGAAATCACAATGACCCAGATACTTTTCTATGGCGTGCCTGAAGGCTGCTCTTTCGGTTCAATTGTTGCGCTGGAGTGGTCCAGGCAACCCTATCTGCTCTCACGCATCGCGATGCCGGAAACTGTGACCAGCGAGGCCTATCGGCAGATCAATGCTGTCGGGGAGACACCTACATTACGGACGACAACGGGCGAGTTTATCAGCGAAAGCATGGCTATCCTCAACCATATCGGAACCGGGGCCATTGAACAGGGAATAGCCTTCAGGCAAGGCACCAAAGATTTTGATCGTCTGAACCAGATGCTGGCATTCTTGAACACCACTTTTTTCAACGCATATGCATCGCTTTGGTACGCGCTTGAACATGCAAGTGACGGGAACGAAAGGGAGGTGCTGATTGGTTATGGCAAGACCAAGGTAGCCAAGGCTCATGAGGATTTGGAACTTCTGCTTGGAAGTCAGCAATGGCTGTTGGGTGATAACCCGACATTGGCAGATGCTTACTACATGGGAATCGCCCGTTGGAGCGATTTCCACAAGACAGCAAGTTACGCTGACTATGCTGGTTTAAACGCGCTTCACCAAAGATTGGAAGCTGATGCAGGGGTAAGGTTCGCCTATGCGATTGAGCACGAAGAACCGGCAGTCTCTGCTGGTGGCTTTGCAGGGCATGTCAGTTTTGACGATGCTCTGAAACTTACGCGCAAAGCGGCATGAGCGATCAGAGCGTCTGCACGTCTCCAAGCTGATAACCGGCGGTCAAATCCAAAGAGACACCAGGGAAGCAATCCAGATTTTTGCTTTCCTGGTGTAATGATGAAGAAGCTTCTTTACTTTAGTAAAAAATTCTCAGATTGAGATTGGCAGGTTTTTTTCATCAAACTCGGGGGAGTCATACCATTGAGAAACCAAGTTGTTCTGGCTTTACTGTTTGCCGTTGCCGGTGTTTCGGCGGGTTACGCGCAAACTTGCGAAAGTAACTTCAAGGTGACTGGAGTGCCCTTAATAACGGCAATGAACTACAAGACCTCATATGTTTTTCCAAAGGCTAAAGCAGATCAGGTTTTGAAAACACTTGCTCAGGCGGTAGCCGCGGAAGGTTTTTCAGGAATACAGGTCAACAAATCTCTTGGTGCAATTGACGCTTATCAGGAGACGTCTGGTTCCGGGCGGGAACAAACCTTACGGATAGTGGCGCGCAAGAAGGGTGCTGGCACACGCGTTGATGCCATGTTCAACATCCAACAGGGGCAGGTCACATCGGAAAAGGTTGTGCGCAAAGGTCTGTGCGATATTGTTATATCCGTTGCTGATTGATCGAGTCTACTGACAACAATTGCAAGAATCGGATTGAATTTTCTGTCAGAGTTCACGATTTTAAAGGCAGGTTGAAATCTGAGGCTGCCTCATGAGCGAGACAATACATCACTATTGTGTTTTCGATACCGCAGGGGGATTCTGCGGTGTCGCCTGGAACAATATCGGTATTACGCGGTTCCAATTGCCGACAAAGAGTGCAGAGGCGACGGAACGCGTTCTGCTTCGCCGTTTGCCCAAAGCACTACTTAGCGAACCGACAGCGGAAGTAGTAAAAGTAATTGCCGCTGCAAAGCGTTACTTTGATGGAGAAGAAATAGATTTCTCCGGTGTTGCAGTAGACATTGGCGATCAGGAGCCGTTTTTCGAGCAAATCTATGCGCAAGCGAGACGCCTTGGCTGGGGCGACACGACGACGTATGGCACGATCGCAAAAGAACTGGGAGCAGGCCCCGAAGCCGCGAGAGATGTCGGGCAGGCCATGGCCAAAAATCCCATACCTTTGATTATCCCATGTCATCGGGTTCTGGCCGCGGGAGGCAAGGTCGGGGGCTTCTCTGCGCCCGGTGGTTCAGTTGCCAAGGCCCGTATGCTTGAACTGGAGGGCGTCCATCTTGGCGCTCCACCGGCGGCACAGCAATCCTTTGGTTTTTGAAGCTATCACGATGACAGAGCAGCCAGGCGCGATTTAAGAAAGCGCAACTCTGCCGGTTGACGTGTCAGTGCTATGGCTCGCCGGTAAGAGCTCACGGCAGCCTCGGTCATTCCAAGTTGCCGTTGCATATCGGCACGGGCTGCATGGGCCAATGGATAGTTTTCGAGGTTCCCTTGCTGGATAATTATTTCGATTGCAGCAAGCCCGGCTTGTGCCCCATCACGTTGCGAAAGTGCTGCGGCTCGGTTTAAAGCCACGACAGGGGATGGGTCCACGCGCAAGAGGATATCATACAGCGTAACGATCTGGGCCCAGTCGGTGTCCTGGGTGGTCGATGCATTGGCGTGGACGCTGGCGATAGCAGCCTGAAGAACATAAGGACCGATATTGCGAGCGGCGAATGCCTGCTCTACCAGTGTGCCGGCTTCATCAATCAGATGGCGGTTCCAAAGTGACCGGTCCTGATCTTCCAACAATACAATGTCCCCGACCTGGTCGATACGGGTGTGGCGCCGCCCTTCGTGCAGGAGCATCAGCGCCAGCAGTCCCATTGCTTCTGGCTCCCGCAGCAAACCAACCATCAGTCGGCCTAATCGAATTGCTTCGGCGCAAAGGTCAGCCCTTGTCAGTTCCGGCCCTTCAGTAGTGGCATAACCCTCATTGAAGATGAGATAAATAACCCGCAAAACACTTTCGAGGCGTTCTGGGAGCTGGGCATGGTCCGGCACTTCATAGGGAATGGCGTCCTCACGAATTTTTGTCTTCGCCCTGACAATACGCTGGGCGATGGTCGGGGCGGGAGCGATATATGCCCGGGCAATCTCTTCCGTCGTCAGTCCGGCAACTTCGCGCAAGGTGAGGGCGATACGTGCGTCGGCGGCAAGTGCCGGATAACAACAGGTGAAGATCAGCCGTAGCTCATCATCGCTGATATCTTCTGGCACTGCAGGTTCATACAGTTGCTCTGCAAGGACAGTAAGCTCGGGTATGGCGGCGGCGAGCCGCGCCTGTTTGCGCCAGCGATCAATTGCTTTGAAACGTCCGGTGGAGACGAGCCAGGCATAGGGATTTTGCGGAATACCCTCGCGCGGCCAACGTTCCGCAGCAGCGGTGAAGGCCTCTTGCAAGGCCTCCTCCGCCGCTTCAAATCCGCCAAGAAGACGGATCAATGTTGCAAGGACGCGGCGCTTTTCGGAACGATAGATTGCTTCAAAGGCGGCGTCTGCACCGTGCCGGTTCACAGTTCCGGCGGCGGCGTGCTGAAGTCGACAACCGGCCGGACTTCGATCGAGCCAATCTTTGCCAAGGGATGTCCCGATGCGGCCCGCACAGCATCATTAAGATCGTTGGCTTCGATCAGGATAATCCCGCCCAGCATTTCTCTGGTTTCCATGAATGGGCCGTCGACCGCAGACATCTTGCCATCACGTACCTGTAAAGTCATGGCGTTTTCAGGCAGTTCAAGGGCCTCGCCCATGACGAAATGGCCGCTTTCTTTTAGTTTCTCGTCATAGTCGGCGCACTCGGAAAGTGCTGCATTGGCTTCAGGGCTTCCGCTAAAGAGTGTTTTTGCATTGTAATAGATGAGACAGGCGTATCGCATAATCTGATTTCCTTCAGTTAGGTTGTTGAACACCCCTAATCGTTTGGCGGAAGTCCGATTCGACAAAGCTACAAAATTTTTTTCGCGATATTGCAAAAAAGTTGCTGACCGCAATTCAGGTCACGCGTCGTTTTTCCAGCTTCCGGGCCAAGGTTCGTCGATGCATACCTAACCGTCTGGCCGTTTCAGAAATATTAAAGTCCGTTTCGACCAGCATTTGATGGATTCGTTCCCATTCCAGCGTCTTGATCGAAGTCGGACGGGCGGTAAGTGCTATATCGATGTTTCCAGCCGCCTTGCTGAATGCTTCCTCAATATCATCTGTATTGGAGGGCTTGGCGAGATAGTGACATGCACCCAGCTTGATCGCCTCCACAGCAGTCGCAATACTGGCGAACCCGGTCAGAACAACGATCAGCATGGATGGGTTATGTGCATGCAATGCCTCGACACAAGCAAGACCAGAAGCACCTGCCAATTTCAAATCGACAACCGCATAACCTGGAGAATTCTCTTTTAAAGTCTCATCAAGTTCCTCCAGACTCGACGCCAGCAGGACATCATAGTCGCGCCGCTCGAAAGAACGCTTCAACGTCTTTGCAAACGCAATGTCATCCTCCACGATAATCAGCAGACGTCTATCCGACATGAGAACGCGCTCCAATTGCAAGCGAGGCGAGGGGCAGATTTATTGTCACCGCAGCACCTCCTTGAGGGAGGTTTTTGGCATATACCACGCCGCCCAGCTTCCGCACCGCATTGACCACGAGGAAAAGGCCAAGTCCTCCGCCAAGCCTGCCCTTGCTTGATTGATAAGGCTTGCCAAATTGTGCCAGCATTTCGGGAGCAAAACCAGGCCCGGCATCGCTGATGCGTAGCACGAGTGTATCGGCGTCACGTTCCGCCATGAAACCTATCCAATCGGGGGAGGCGTCGAAGGCATTGTCAAGAATGTTATAGATAACCTGTTTCAATGCGGAGTCGGACACAATGGCAATATCAAGCCCGAAAGCGTTGCCATAAGACAGTTTTGCTCCAGATCTCGCTGCGCGCCATTCACTGACAAGTTCATCGAGAAAAGTATTTACCGTCGTGATTTTGGGAGATTCACCGCGCGCCTCTCCGGCAGACAGAAGGATGCCCGTTACAATTGCCTTGCAACGCTGAACCTCAGCCTGCATCTCGTCTATCTCCTGCAACATTGATGGGTCGCGGGACAGGGTCGGCATACGTCTCCAGTCACCCAGTATGACAGATAAAGAAGACAGGGGAGTGCCCAGCTCGTGCGCTGCACCTGATGCCAGAAGCCCCATGCGCACAATATGGTCTTCCTCGGCAGCATGTTGTTTGAGCGCAGCAAGGTTAGCGTCCCGCTCACGCAGGTTACGACTGATGCGGGCGATAAAGACAACCAGAAGCGCCGCATCGAGAATGAAACAGAGAAGCATGCCAAGTATATGGAGACGAAACAACTCATCGGGCGCATGACCGGGCAAGAGCAGTGGCCTGTAGAATATTATCAGACCGGCAAAGCTTGCACTGGCGATGGCTACGATGGCAGATGTCAGTCTTGCATCTAGCAGCATTGCGCCGAGCGTTACCTGAAGAAGGTAGAGAAATATGAACGGATTGGTTGCACCGCCGCTCAAGTAGAGCTGCACGGTAAGGGCTGCAACGTCCAGAACCAAAGCAACAAACAATGTTGCTGCCGTGACGCTTCTGCGCTGGCGCAGCCACAACATGCTTGCAAGATTGAGGATAACCAAGGCGCATAGAACAACAACCATCGGGGTAACAGGCAGGGCAATTTTCATACCCGAATGCACAACAGTGATGGTAACGATTTGGCCGATCACAGCGATCCAGCGCAGCTGGACCAGCAACGCCATGTTTTTCCAGTTTGCCGTGTGATCAGCGGGAGGGAAAACAGGAGCACTGATATGGGATTGGTCTGGCAGTGTGGTGATGGAAGCCGTTTTGGTCTGATTCATCGTTCCCGATCTATACCTTCAACCGCCGCCGAGCCCGCCATTCGTTTCGGCCAACAATGATAGTGGCAGCGCCCAGCAAGAGCGCCATGCCAAACCACGTTAGAGCATAAACCAGATGGTTGTTGGCAAATCTAATGACTGTCAAGCCGCCGACTGGTAGCTGGTTTGGATCTTGATATGCATCGGCATCGATAAAGTATGGAGCAACAGGGCCGATATTTTGAGTTGCCGCGATGGCTGTGACATCACGGGAATACCAGCGATCGCCTGCCGGATCATTGCTGCGCAGGAAACCTCCATCGGGCTCCGTTACCCGCAACAATCCGGTTATGGTGATTGTCTGCTGATGGTTCGGCCGCCATTCATCTCGTGACTTTTCGGTTGGAACAAAACCGCGATTGATAAAAACGGTAAATCCATCGGTGCTTTGAAAAGGGCTCAGCACCCAAAATCCGCTGCCGCGCGCCGTTACCGCTTGTACAAGCGTAGCGGGCTTGTTCAGAAATTTTCCGCTCGTCGTGATGTGGCGATATGCAAAATCCTTGGCATCGATTCTGGTCCACATATCGGGACCGGGTGCCGGTATAGGCGGAGCATGCACTCTTTGCTCGACCTGGCTAATCAGATCAAGCTTCCACAAACGGCGTTCCAGTTGCCAGACGCCGAGGCTGGTAAGTGCGATAATGCAGAAAAGTACAAGGCTCCCGATCCATATGAGTTTGGCTGGGGGCAGGTGCTGATCGTCTTCCCGGGAATTATTTAACCCCCTGGCCCGCTCGCCGCCTGTGGCAAGTTCGCGCGCGGTCAGGGCCGGTTTCATGGTATCTGGCTCATATCCATGCTGGGCATCATATTGGTGTCCAGATGATACATGACCCAAAGCGAACCGGTGAGTGTGATAATCACAAGAACAAGCGTGAAGATCAGTGCCAGCATTGTCCAGCCATTCTCGGAACGGACGTTCATATGAAGGAAGAAAATCATGTGAACCACAATCTGCACGACGGCAAATGCCATGATGACAAGACCAGTGGCTTGTTTGGAATCGAGCGCTCCACTCATGACAAGCCAGAAAGGAACAGCAGTCAGGATCACTGAAAGGCCAAAACCAATCAAATAGGATTTCAGTGAGCCATGGGCATGAGCTTCATCGTGATTGTGGCTGTCGTGACCAGCCTTCGCCTTTGTGCTCATCGTAGCATTCCCATCAGGTAAACGAAGGTGAAGACACCAATCCAGATGACATCGAGGAAGTGCCAGAACATACTCAGACACATCAGGCGCCGCATATTCGCCTGGATCAACCCATAGCGAGCCACTTGTACCATCAAGGTAACTAGCCATATCAAGCCGATGGTCACGTGAAGCCCGTGGGTTCCCACCAATGTAAAAAAGGAAGAGAGAAACGCACTGCGCTGGGGCGTTGCACCCTCATGAATCATGTGGGCAAACTCATAAAGTTCGATGCAAAGGAATGCGGCACCAAACAGGCCGGTCAGACCAAGCCAGGCTTGGGTAGCACCCACCCGGCCTTTTGCCATGGCAAGCATGGCAAAACCATAGGTAATCGATGAGAAGAGCAGCATGGACGTATTGACTGCAACCAGTGGCAAATCAAACAAATCTTTTGGTGCGGGACCTGCAGCATAATTGCCGCCCAAAACGCCATAGGTCGCAAACAGCACGGCAAAGATGAGACAATCACTCATCAGGTAAATCCAAAAGCCGAACATGGTGCTGCCGCCTTCGGCATGATCATGTTCATCAGTCAGATAAAACACAGGAACTTCAGTGGTCGCGGGGGCGGCTGCTCTGCTCATGATTTCAGCCCTGCAGCCAGAAGTTCAGTACGGGCATTTTCACTCAGGACAACGGTATCTGCCGGTATATGGAAATCGCGCTTGTAGTTGAAGGTATGCCCTATCGACACTGCCACCAAAGCGACGGCCGTTACCGCCGCAAGCCACCAGATGTACCAGATCATGGCAAATCCAAAAACGATGCTTATCCCGGCCAGGATTATTCCAGTGCCCGTATTGCTTGGCATATGGATGGCGCGGAAACCTTTTTCAGGGCGCTTGTATCCGCGTTTCTTCATGTCGTACCAACTGTCGAGATCATGAATGACTGGCGTGAAAGCAAAGTTATAGGCTGGAGGTGGCGAGGCCGTGGACCATTCCAGTGTGCGCCCATCCCAGGGATCGCCGGTCAAATCCCGTAGCGCTTCACGATTGCGGATGCTGACAAAGATCTGGATGAGGAAGGACAAAATACCGATGGCAACGAGAAATGCGCCAAAACCAGCTATCATGAACCAGATTTGCAAGGACGGATCCTCGAATGTGCGCAGGCGTCGTGTCACGCCCATCAGGCCCAGTATGTAAAGCGGCATGAAGGCGAAGTAGAAACCGACCACCCAGAACCAGAAGGACATCTTACCCCAAAATGGGTCAAGCCTGAAACCAAAAGCTTTCGGAAACCAGTAATAGATACCGGCAAACAGGCCGAACAAAACGCCGCCGATGATCACGTTGTGGAAATGCGCGACGAGAAACAGGCTGTTATGCAGTACAAAGTCTGCCGGAGGCACGGCGAGCAGAACGCCTGTCATGCCGCCAATGACAAAGGTAAGCATAAAGGCGATCGTCCACATCATAGGCAGTTCAAATCGAATGCGCCCGCGATACATCGTAAAGAGCCAGTTGAATATTTTCGCCCCGGTTGGGATCGAAATGATCATCGTGGTGATGCCAAAGAACGAGTTCACGCTCGCGCCCGAACCCATGGTGAAGAAGTGATGAAGCCAAACGAGATAAGCAAGAATGGTGATAACGATTGTAGCGTAAACCATTGAGGTATAGCCAAAGAGACGCTTGCTGGCGAAGGTCGATGTCACTTCGGAGAATATGCCAAAAGCGGGCAGAATGAGAATATAGACTTCCGGATGGCCCCATATCCAGATGAGATTGACATACATCATCGGATTGCCGCCAAAATCATTGGTAAAGAAGTTTGTTCCGACATAGCGATCGAGAGTGAGCAAAGCCAGCACTGCCGTCAGGACGGGGAAGGCGGCAACAATGAGAACGTTGGTGCAAAGAGCAGTCCATGTGAAGATTGGGAGCTTCATCATGGTCATGCCGGGCGCGCGCATCTTGACGATGGTCGCGAGCAGATTGACACCCGATAGCAGCGTACCTATGCCGGCTATCTGCAGCGCCCATATATAGTAATCCATCCCGGCGTCTGGACTGTATCCGATACCCGAAAGAGGCGGATAGGCCAGCCAGCCGGTCCTGGCAAACTCACCCACAAATAGCGACATCATTACAAGCGCTGCACCGGCGGCAGTCATCCAGAAGCTGAAATTGTTGAGAAACGGAAAGGATACGTCCCGCGCCCCGATCTGTAATGGAACCACGAAGTTCATCAACCCGGTGACCAGTGGCATTGCCACGAAGAAAATCATGATCACACCGTGTGCGGTGAATATCTGATCGAAATGATGGGCGTTGAGATATCCTTCGGAACCATTGAACGCCATTGCCTGTTGCAGGCGGATCATGATGGCGTCAGCAAAGCCTCTCAGCAACATAATGATGCCGAGGATCATGTACATTATGCCGATGCGCTTGTGGTCAACTGTTGTGAACCACTCACGCCAGAGATAGCCCCAAAGACGGAAATACGTGAGCCCCCCCACCACCGCGATACCTCCCAGTGCGACGACTATAAATGTCACAACAAGGATAGGTTCGTGCAGCGGGAACGATTCCAGTGTAAGCCTGCCGAAAACCAGCTTTATAAGTTCGGGATTATCAAACATATCAGGCTCGTTTCGTTCAGCTATTCGATGGTCGGCGTAGTAGACCGAACAGTTGGGTTGGCGAGGGGCGGGGCAGGCCCGCACCAACAAACGGAGAGGTATTCAGGGGCGGTAGTGACTGCGGGTTCATACTGGCCTGCAAGGCTTCTTCCGTGGTGCAGATGCCGACAACAAAGGCAGGATCAGGGCCAAAGACAGCACCACCGCGTCTTGTGTACTTATCATACTCCAGCGAACGGGTATTATAGATACCAGCCATGCCAAGGCCGCCCTTGGCATCGATTTCATCCATCTCGCTCATGCACATCTTGCCGCGTTCCACACATCGGTTGAGGACTGCGCTGAACAGTTCCGGATCAACGCTTGCATAATGCTGTACCGGAACTTTTTCGCTGGGCTGTTCCAGTTGCAGATAGGTCATGCGATCGAGAGTGGTGCCTTTTGACTTCACGTCGGCAATCCACTTATCGAAACCGTCATCCGGCAAGCCGTGGAAAGCGAACCGCATACCGGAAAAACCGGCACCGCTATAATTGGCCGAAAAGCCCTCATATTCGCCGGGATGATTGATGACGGCGCTCAGCTTTGTCTGCATGCCTGGCATAGTGTAAATCTGGCCGGCCAAAGCTGGAATGTAGAACGAGTTCATAACCGCAGAGGATGTCAACCGGAAAGCTATGGGACGGTCAACCGGAGCGGCCATTTCGTTGACGCTGGCAATGCCATATTCAGGATAGATGAAGAGCCATTTCCAATCCAGCGCGACGACCTCGACCTGCAATGGCTTTACCGTTTCGGAAACTGCTTTTCCGGGGGAAATGCGCCCGAGCGGGCGATACGGATCGAGCAAATGTGTCGCCATCCAGGTCACCGCACCAAGACAGATGATGATCAGCAGCGGTGCGGCCCAGATGATCAGTTCCAGCTGAGTGGAATGATCCCATTCAGGGTCATAAGGGGCGTCCGTATTCGAGTGGCGGTACTTCCAGGCGAAAAACACGGTGAGCACCATCACGGGAATGATGATGATGAGCATGAGTATGGTGGAAACAATGATCAGGTCGCGCTGCTGCACGGCTACGTCGCCTGACGGGCTCATGACAACAGCATTGCACGCGGTAAGCGACGCAAGCAGTGGAAGCAGGGCGATGGCAAAAAAACGGTTCAAGAGATTTCCTGTCAATGGAAACAGCGCCTAGTTGCGCCATCACTAGCTGCACCATAGTCAGAACGACATTGGACAATTTGCCCAATCCTCCCGTACTGTGTCACAATGATAAGGGATACGCCAGCAGTCACCGCAAACAGGTGGATCTGAACGTTTCAATATTGATCGAGGAGCGCACCGGGCAATGAGCGCGAAAACAGGAGCGGCGTCTTCGACAACGCTTGAGCAGGACGCACAGCGCCTTCACTCGCGCCATGACGACGTTAATGTCGGTGAGATTGCCATCGGCGTGATTATCGGCAGGACGTCCGAATTCTTTGACTTCTTCGTCTATGCCATTGCCTCTGTGCTGGTTTTTCCGAAACTGGTGTTTCCCTATGTTGATGCCCTGACGGGTACGATTTATTCGTTTGGCATCTTCGCGCTGGCCTTTATCGCACGGCCTGTCGGCACAGTTATCTTTATGCAGATCGATCGCACCTATGGCCGTGGCGTGAAATTGACGATTGCCCTGTTCCTGCTTGGCAGTTCGACTGTCGCGGTGGCATTCTTACCCGGTTATGCGCAGGTCGGCTGGGCATCTGCTGCGCTTCTTGCATTATTCCGGATCGGGCAGGGGCTGGCGCTGGGCGGTGAGTGGGATGGTCTCGCATCGCTGTTGGCACTCAATGCTCCCAAGCAACGCCGTGGGTGGTATGCAATGATACCGCAGCTTGGCGCGCCACTGGGGCTTATGGTTGCGGCGGGGCTGTTCGCATTTTTCGTGGCCAATCTTTCTGCGGAGGACTTTCTCGGCTGGGGCTGGCGCTATCCGTTCTTTGTTGCTTTCGCCATCAATGTGGTTGCCCTTTTTGCCCGTCTGCGAATGGTCGTGACCCCACAATATGCAAAATTATATGAAAGCAGAGAGCTGCAGCCAACCACAGTAGCCAACACATTACAGCATGAAGGTCGCCACGTGGTGATTGGTGCTTTTGCACCGCTGGCGAGTTTTGCACTCTTTCACATGGTAACAGTATTTCCGCTGTCATGGGTTTTCCTGTTCACGGACCAGGGCCCGGCCCGGTTCCTCTTGATTGAGGCGTTTGGTGCGGCTGTCGGCGTCGTTGCCGTCTTTGCATCGGGTACAATTGCCGACCGCGTAGGACGCCGAAATCTGCTTGGCGGTACCGCCATCGCCATTGCCGTGTTCAGTGGGTTCGCTCCGCAATTGCTTGATGGTGGTGACGTTGGCGAACTGATTTTTATGATCCTTGGGTTTATACTGCTTGGCCTATCCTTCGGACAGTCATCCGGTTCGGTTGCCTCGCGGTTCTCGAAGAAGTTCCGCTATACCGGCTCGGCATTGACAAGCGATATGGCATGGCTGTTCGGCGCGGGTTTTGCTCCCTTGGTGGCCCTGCTACTATCCAGTCATTTCGGCCTGATAGCCGCTGGCGGCTATCTGCTCTCCGGTGCTGTCTGCACGCTTATCGCACTTAGCCTAAACCGTCGGGCTGACAATCAGGACGTCTAGCTCCTCCCTCACTCATTTCATTATTCGTGATACTGCGAGATTTGTTGGGCGGGTGTGCATAGTTTCAGTTTGAGTTAGTCTAGCTGTTGACGGATTTTTAACAGCCACTACTATATATAGTGTTCAAGGTTCTTCCGATTCGTGAGAATGGGAAGCTAAGACGGGAATACGGTGAGTGGTGCCTGTTGAAGCGCTGCAAAGCCGAAGCTGCCCCCGCAACTGTAAGCAGCTAGCACGTGTTCGATAATGCCACTGTGGCCAAAGGCAACGGGAAGGCGAGAATAAGTGCGGCGATCTGCGAGCCAGGAGACCTGCCTTGAGCGAACGAGTCCACCGGCGGGGTGCCGGCAAGGTCGCGAACATGATGTCGGGCAATGCTGTCCGAGCGTGCCGCTTCCCCTAACCCCTCCATAGCGAGCGATAGGTGAAGTATATGTGTGGCCTTTCCAGTGTATTGAATTCGCCTGTTGTGCCGGAATCTGTCCGGTGTCTGGACGCTCACCCCAACTTTATCAAACCATCCAAATTGGCAGTAACAGGCGTGCCGGTGCTTGTTTCCGCGGCCAAGATCCTGTGAGGAAAATCATGAGCATTATCGTTTATAGCAAGCCCGCTTGTGTTCAATGTACCGCAACGACACGCGCTTTGGATCGCCAAGGCATGGAGTATGACGTTATCGATGTATCGAGCGATCCGGTTGCTTTTGACCTGGTTCAAAGCCTCGGATACCGCCAGGTTCCTGTCGTGATTGCCGGCGAACAGCATTGGGCCGGCTTCCGTCCGGATATGATCAGCGCACTGAGCTGACACGGACCGGGTGTTATGGGTGGGATCGTTTATTTTTCCAGCAAATCGGAAAATACCCACCGTTTCGTCTGCAAGCTCGGCTTTGTCTCAAAGCGGATACCAATCAGCTCCCGCGAAGAATTGAGGGTGGACAAGCCCTATGTTCTGATTGTGCCGACATATAGCGGCGATGGCGGCAAGGGTGCCGTTCCAAAACAGGTGATCCGCTTTCTCAACGAGGCGGAAAACCGTTCAAACCTCCGCGGCGTCATTTCTGCGGGTAACAGTAACTTCGGAGCGACCTTCGGGATCGCTGGCGACATCATCTCCGCCAAATGCCGGGTACCTTACCTTTACAGGTTCGAGCTGATCGGCACGGAGCAGGATGTCGCAAATGTCAAAGATGGATTGGAACGATTTTGGACACGCTCACGCTCGAACGACCAGTGAAAACCAACGAACCAGTACTGGATTACCACGCGCTTAACGCGATGCTGAACCTCTATGATGAGGAGGGCTACATCCAGCTCGATCAGGATCGTATGGCGGCCAAGCAGTATTTTCTGCAGCATGTGAACCAGAATACGGTGTTCTTTCATAATTTGCGCGAGAAGCTCGATTATCTGGTGACTGAGGGTTATTATGAGCGCGAGGTGCTTGACCAATATTCCTTCAATTTCGTGCGCGACCTGTTCGACTACGCCTATGGGAAGAAGTTCAGGTTTCCAACATTTCTTGGCGCTTTCAAATATTACACCAGCTACACGCTGAAGACCTTCGATGGAAAACGCTATCTTGAGCGCTACGAAGACCGCATCTGCATGGTGGCGCTGACATTGGCACAAGGCAATGAGGCTCTGGCGCGGGACATGGTTGACGAGATCATTTCCGGGCGGTTCCAGCCCGCAACCCCCACTTTTCTCAATGCTGGAAAGAAACAGCGCGGCGAGTTGGTTTCATGTTTTCTGCTCAGGATGGAAGATAATATGGAGTCGATTGCGCGGGGTATTAACTCGGCGCTGCAACTCTCCAAGCGTGGCGGCGGCGTTGCATTGTCGCTCACCAATATCCGCGAAGCAGGCGCCCCGATAAAGCAGATTGAAAACCAGTCATCCGGCATTATTCCGGTCATGAAATTGCTGGAGGATAGTTTTTCCTACGCCAACCAGCTTGGTGCAAGACAGGGTGCCGGAGCCGTTTATCTAAATGCCCACCACCCCGACATCATGCGCTTTCTCGACACCAAGCGGGAAAATGCGGATGAGAAAATCCGGATCAAGACATTGTCGCTCGGTGTTGTCGTGCCCGATATCACCTTCGAACTGGCGAAGAACAACGAGGATATGTATCTGTTTTCGCCTTATGACGTGGAGCGCGTTTACGGAGTAGCATTTACCGAAATTTCGGTGACAGAAAAATATCGCGAAATGGTTGCGGATTCCCGTATCCGCAAGAAGAAGATCAAGGCTCGCGACTTCTTTCAGGTTTTGGCCGAAATCCAGTTCGAAAGTGGCTATCCTTACATTATGTTCGAGGACACGGTGAACCGCGCCAACCCGATTGCCGGGCGCATCACCATGAGCAATCTGTGCTCTGAAATCCTTCAGGTCAGCGAGGCGAGCGAGTATAATGCCGATCTGTCCTACAGCCATATGGGCAAGGATATTTCATGTAATCTCGGCTCGTTGAACATTGCCGCCGCCATGGATTCTGGCGATTTTGGTAAAACCATCGAAACGGCAATAAGGTCACTAAGCGCCGTCTCTGATATGAGCCACATCTCTTCGGTCCCTTCGGTTGAAAAAGGCAATGATGACAGCCATGCCATCGGCCTTGGCCAGATGAATCTGCATGGTTACCTAGCCCGCGAACGCATCTACTATGGCTCGGAGGAAGGGATCGATTTTACCAACATCTATTTCTACACCGTGACCTATCATGCTGTCCGCGCCTCAAACCGTTTGGCGGTTGAGCGGAGCCAAAGCTTCAAGGGCTTTGAACACTCGAAATACGCGTCCGGCGAGTATTTCGACAAATATACCGGGCAGGAATGGTTGCCAAAAACCGAGCGCGTACGGGAATTATTCGAAGCCGCGGGCATTGCAATCCCGACGCAAGACGACTGGCTGGCGCTGAAAGAGGCCGTGATGACATCCGGTCTTTACAATCAGAACCTGCAGGCAGTCCCGCCGACCGGTTCCATCTCCTATATCAATCATTCAACCTCATCGATCCATCCGATCGTGTCGAAGATTGAAATCCGTAAAGAAGGCAAGATCGGCCGCGTTTACTATCCGGCTGCATTTCTGACCAACGACAATCTCGATTACTATCAGGATGCCTATGAGATCGGGCCGGAAAAGATCATCGATACCTATGCTGCCGCAACGCAGCATGTCGATCAGGGCCTTTCGCTGACATTGTTCTTCCGCGATACCGCAACAACCCGCGATATCAACAAGGCGCAGATCTATGCCTGGAAGAAGGGCATCAAGACAATCTACTATATCCGTCTTCGTCAAATGGCTCTGTCCGGCACGGAAGTGCAGGGCTGCGTATCCTGCACGCTTTGATATTCAGGGGAAATAAATGAACATTCAAGTCAAGAACAAAGCTGCAAAGCTCCCTGCATCAGTGCGCGCCATCAACTGGAACCGCATTGAGGATGATAAGGATCTGGAAGTCTGGAACCGCCTCACAGGCAATTTCTGGCTGCCGGAAAAAGTGCCGCTGTCAAACGATATACCGTCCTGGGCTGCACTCAAGTCAGAGGAGCAGCAACTTACCATTCGCGTGTTCACGGGGCTGACGCTGCTCGATACAATCCAGACCAGTATAGGCGCGCCAAAGCTCATGGAAGACGCGATCACTCCCCATGAGGAAGCAGTCTATTCAAACATCTCCTTCATGGAGGCCGTGCATGCCCGTTCCTACTCTTCCATCTTCTCGACCTTATGCTCGACACCTGACGTTGACGATGCCTATCGCTGGTCAGAGGAAAATGAACATTTGCAGAGGAAGTCTGCGCTGATCCTTGAACAATACCGCAATCCCGATCCGCTCAAGCGTAAGATTGCCAGTGTGTTCCTTGAAAGTTTTCTGTTCTATTCCGGCTTCTATTTGCCAATGTTCTGGTCAAGCCGCGCAAAGTTGACCAATACCGCCGATATGATCCGCCTTATCATCCGGGATGAAGCCGTGCATGGCTATTTTATTGGGTACAAGTTCCAACGCGGGTTGGAGCGGCTTGGCGAGGAGCGGCGTGCGGAAATCAAGGATTTCGCGTTCGACCTTCTTCTGGAACTCTACGACAATGAGGCGAAATACACCGAGACACTTTATGACGGCGTTGGCCTGAGTGAAGACGTCAAGAAATTCCTTCATTATAATGCCAATAAAGCACTGATGAACCTCGGCTATGAGGCTCTCTTTCCTGCCGAAGCCTGCAAGGTCAATCCGGCCATCCTTTCAGCGCTATCCCCGAATGCCGATGAAAATCATGACTTCTTTTCGGGTTCCGGTTCTTCCTACGTCATAGGCAAAGCGATTGCGACGGAAGACGAGGATTGGGATTTCTAGAGCGTATCGACGAATGTTGACACAAACTCGCAATATCGTTAGTTTCTACATAAGTAGATACGGGAGATAATCATGACAGTTCAGATTAAGAAATGGGGCAATAGCGCCTCTGTTCGGATTCCCGCAAAGGTCATGGCTGCGGCCGCTTTACACCTTGAACAAGAGGTTGAGGTGCGTAGCGATGATGAGGGTCGCATAATTATTGAACCCGTCAAAATGCCTGTCTACCAGCTTGATAATCTGCTCGACAAAATGGATGCAGAAACATTTCCCGAGGACGCCGATTTTGGTCCCGCAGTCGGTAAGGAAATCTGGTAGTGCCAGCCAAGTACATACCGGAGGTGGGTGATATTGTATGGCTGCAATTCAATCCGCAGGCAGGGCACGAGCAGGCAGGACATAGGCCTGCTTTGGTTCTGTCCCCGTCTCGTTATAATGCCATTCGTGGAATGATGATCTGCTGCCCAATGTCCTCAAGGATAAAGGGTTACGTGTTTGAGGTTGTCGTGTCGCAAGATCCGCCGAGTGTCGTCTTGGCAGATCAAATCAAAAGTCTCGACTGGCGCGCCCGGAACGCACTTCATAAAGGCAAAGTTTCAAGTCAGACAATGAGCGAAGTCAAGGCCAAGATCAAAGCGCTGCTCACAATTTAGTTCCCGAGATAAAATGAAAAACAACTGGCGAAGACGAGACTTTGAATCAGTCGCGTGTCTACTTAAAGTGATTGGTGAGAAACTTAAACCGGAAGATTATTCCAAGCAGAAAAATGTATCCTAAACAACCAGTTAGAGAAAGTAGCTTCCGTAATTCAACGTAAACTCAGGGAGAGAAAAATGAAACGCCTCAAGAAAGCAGGTTTATTGCTTCTTGCTATTTGTCTGGTTGCAGGGTCCGCATCCATTCAGGCCGTTCAGGCGCAAGAGAGTTGGCAAGGGAGCTGGGGTGCCAGTCCCGCCTTTCCTGTTGGGCCAGAATTGAATAATTCCACCATACGGCAATATATTCGCATGAGCGCTGGCGGTTCCAAAGTCCGTTTCCGGTTCTCTAATGAAACTGGTACACAGCCGCTCGTCATAGGTGCGGCGCGTGTGGCACGCCCCGGCAATGCACCAGGGTCCATTGATCCTGCCAGCAGTAAAGCATTGACCTTTGGCGGGGAGAACTCAATAACCATACCGGCTGGTGCCCCTGCAATTTCTGATCCCGTGGACCTTAGTGTTGCGCCGTTCGACACACTGGCAGTCAGCCTGTTTCTCTCACGCTGGACGGGACCTTCAGTCGTCCATCCGCTCGGGGAGCAAACAGCTTATCTATCTGAGGCGGGCGACAGTACGGAAGCATCTGAACTACCAGATGCACAAACCTCTACTATGCGATTTGTACTTTCGAGAGTTGAAGTGGTCGGGCAGGGCGGTACGCTGGTAACGCTCGGAGACTCGATCACAGACGGGTACAGTTCCGGGGTAGACGCGAATATGCGCTGGCCGGATGTTCTGGCTGAGCGGCTTGGCAAAGTTGATGGAGAAAAGGTCGGCGTCGTCAATGCCGGTATCAGCGGCAACCGGATCCTGCATGACCAGCCGGAAGCGATGTTTGGCCCGAGTGCGCTTTCGCGCCTTGATCGTGATGTCCTGTCTGTACCCAATCTACGCTGGGTCGTAATCATGGAAGGTATTAACGATATCGGCCATTCTACCTCTGCCGGACTATCGGAACAGAGCGTCACGTCAGACGAGATTATTGGCGGGCTGAAACAGCTTGTCAGCAGAATTAAAGGTCATGGAGCAAAGGCCTATTGTGCAACATTAACGCCCTATGAAGGGACTGTTTTCGCCAACTACTATAAATCGGAAGGCGAAGAAAAGCGTCAGGCTGTCAATGATTGGATTAGGACCAGCAAGGGTTGTGATGCAGTGATCGACTTCGATGCTGCCGTTCGCGATCCGGCAAACCCGACAAAGCTTCGGACGGAATTTGATGAAGGAGACCACCTCCATCCAAACGCGAAAGGTTATAAGGCTATGGCCGACTCCATTGATCTGAGCTTGTTTCAGTAGATAACAAGAACAATGAGATTGGCCGATTCGGGATAACGGATCGGCCAAGCTGGTATAATCAAATCACCTTGCCTGGATTCATGATACCGTTGGGGTCGAGCAGGGATTTGAGCGAATGCATCAGATCCAGCTTGACCGGATCAACAAGCGTGGCCAATTCTGCTTTCTTGTCCAGACCAATTCCGTGTTCTGCTGAAAATGAACCGCCCATCTCCCGCAGATTGGCGTAGATCAGAGATTTGATCGTGTGTTTGTCGGTAACTCCAGCAACTCCGACATGCAGATTTCCGTCTCCAAGATGGCCAAAAGCAAAACCGTGGATACTCGGTCCGAGCGCCGCGATCCCTTCGTCAAATTGCTTCAGCCAAAATTCCAGATGCTGGAGCGGAACGGAAATGTCAAACCAGTGAGCGTTTGGATGGGCACGATCAATGACGCTGCTGTCCTCGCGGATGTTCCAGATTTCATGGCGCTCTTTCTCGCTCTGCGCAAGAATTGCATCAAGCGCTAACCCGCCTTCTATGGCCAGTGTCAGTGCATTTTCCACAGCGCGTTGCGCCGATGCCTGATCGGCGGCATCGGTTTCTATAATCAGGTAAATGGGAGCAGCAGCGATAGCAGCAAGTGAGGGCGGCCCGAGATTATCGACTGCCACGGCGAAATAGTCATGTGCCATGAATTCGGCGCGCAGCAAATGCACGTCATGTTTCGCCTGCAATTGATGGAACAATGAAACCGCTGCCGTCGCCGATTGGCAGGCCACGAGTGCAGTTGCTGTCAATGCGTCGGGAGGCTCAAGTTTGATCACTGCACGCGTTACGATGCCAAGCGTGCCTTCCGCACCGATGAACAATTGTTTGAGATCGTATCCTTCATTCGATTTCGGCACCTGAGCCATGTCACTCATGACGCGCCCATCGGCGAGCACCACTTCAAGACCGAGCACACGCTGACGCATGACACCATGCCGGAAAGCTTCCATGCCGCCGGCATTGGTCGAGATCATTCCGCCTATTGTGGCACTGCCCCGCGAGGCAATATCTATGCCTGTGGAAAGATGATGGCGCGCAGCCGCTTCCTGTAGCGCAAACAATGTGACACCACTTTCGACGATGGCTGTCCCGGCAGATGCAGACACCATCTCGATACGATTCAATGATGATAGGGAGAGGATGATCTGCCCACTTATGGATATAGTCCCATCCACCAATCCCGTCCGCCCGCCATGGGGAATGACGGCAAGCCGCTGTTCGTTGCACAGACGAAGGACAGCAGAAACCTCCGCGGTGGTTCGCGGTGTTACCATCACCCCGGCATCGAGATTGCGCTCGTCGGAACCCGGATGGATCAGCGCAAGCGCATCTCCGGTCTTTAGTCTGCTGGCACCAACGATGAGTTGGAGTTTGGCAAGGATATTTTCGGGGATCATTGAGGGTCCGTCGCCTTGCGCCAGTCAATGAGAATTCTCAATGCAAGTATGGCGGCGGTGACGAGGATCAGAACAACCGATATCGCGGCAATGGATGGATCAATATTGTCGCGCAGGCCCATCCACATCAGCCGGGGAAGGGTGATTGCATTGACACTGGTAATGAAGAGGGTGACGCCAATTTCCTCCCAAGACAGGACAAAGGAAAGAAGCGCTGCTGTGGCAATACCGAACTTGATATTGGGAATGATGACTTTGAATGCGCGGGTGGCCAGATTGGCACCAAGGCCGCGAGCCGCAAGGTCTATACGCCGGTCGACCTGAAACAGGGCCACAAGAATGAGCACGACCGCAAAGGGCGTTATCATCACGGCATGGGCAAGCGCAACGCCGAGCCAGGTGTCGTATCCGATCCAGTCGTTAAAGCTCGATAAGGTCGTCATCAGGAAATAAAGCGTCATGGCCGAGACGACCGGTGGAACAATCAGCGGCAACAGGACAAAGCCAATCAGCAAGGCCGAAAAACGTGGCTGGAACATCCAGATGCCAAGACCAAACATGGTCGCCAATGCGGTTGCGACAATGCTTGAAACTATACCAATGCGCAGGCTAAGCAGGATGCTTTGGAGCCACGCCGGATTATCGACAAGAGCCTGATAGTGGCGAAGCGAAAGAGTGCCGGATGGCATTGAAAGAAAGCGGGCAGGAGTAAATGACACTGGTATCACAGCGATCAGCGGCATCAACAGGAAGATTGCGACCGCTGTAGCGAGAATGAGAAGTATGGGCCCGGGGCGTGAGGATTGCATGACCTTACCCCACCATATGCGCAGGTTTGATGAAACGCCGCAGCAATGCCAGTAAAATGCCGATGAAGAGCACCAGTACCACGCTGATTGCAGCACCAAGTCCCCAGTCAGGACTCTGGAATATACGCAGATAAACCAGTTCCGCCACCATGACGCTTCGGCCGCCGCCAAGAATCGCCGGTGTGATGAAGAAGCCGAGTGCAAACACGAAGACAATGAGCGCGGCACCGATCAGACCGCCATAGGTCAGAGGTACGAAAACTGTCCAGAATGTGCGAGCCCTCGATGAGCCCATGCCACGCGCTGCCAGCAATACACGCTCATCAATGCTGCGCATGGCTGATGCGATGGGAAACACTGCAAAGGGTATGAGGAAATGCGTCATGCCGACAATGACGCCGAATTCATTGCGCGCCAGGGCCAGTGGTTCGCTGATAATACCCGCCGATTGCAACCATGTATTGATCAAACCACGGTTAGACAACATTGCCAGCCAGCCAAAAGCGCGAGTAAGCACGGAAATCCAGAATGGGACAAGAATACAGAACTCGGCAAGAGCGCGTTGGACCGAATTGCCGCGCACCCAGACATAGGCAATGGCGTAAGCTGTGATGAGCGATGCAGCGGTTACAATCAGGCAAATGCGCAGCGTGCGAATAAAAACAGACTGGACGAGCGGATCGGTAAACACGGCCATATACTGACCAAGACCTGTTTCCGGCAATGTGAAGCTCCAACGGACCACACCCAGAAAAGGCACGACATAGGCGAGTCCCAGAAACAGGAGCAGTGGTGCCAGTAGAAGAATTTTTCTGGAAGTTGTCGACTTGCCGCTCATTCACCGTCCCTTGTTGCAATCTGTCGAGAATGGCGCGAGATCAGCGGCCCCGCGCCATTTCATTCAGGCAGAAATGACTTTTGTATATTCGTCGAATGCCTTGCCGTAGTTTTCTGCATACCATTCCATGTCCAGCGGGACCTGTTTGGCCATGTTCGCGGGGTCAACGCAATTTATCCGCTTCTTGTCGTCCGGGATCAGCGCGTCGGTCGCCGGGTTTGCCGGTCCCTGACCCAGGAGATTGAACATTTCGAGTTGCCGCTCGGGCGTTTGGGCACTGGCGATGAATTTCATCGCATTGTCCTTGCCGCCGGGGTTGTTTTTCATGACGGCCAAAGCACCGGGTGAGATCAGACCCTGATCCCAGATGAACTTGATCGTGCCGCCAGAGTCCTGCTCGATAATTTGCGCGCGCGTCGACCAGATCAATGCCATGGACGCCTCACCATCCATCAAGACGGACTGGCTTTCTGCGCCACCGCCCCAATAGGCCACCACATTCTCTTTAAACGCAGCAATCTTGTCGTGCGCACGCTTGAGATCAAGCGGGTAAAGTTTTTCCGGAGCAACGCCATCGGCCATCAAAGCTGCTTCCCACATGGCTGCACCCCATTTGTACATGGAGCGTTCGCCGGGGAACTTTTTCACGTCGAAGAAATCGGCCATGCCGGTCGGCACCTGATCGCCAAACTTCGATGAGTCATAGGCAATGATGTATGAGAAGAAATAGGTGGATGCTGCCGTGTCCCAACCAAAGCCCGGCCGCATCTTGTTCTTGTCGACAATCGTATAATCGATTGGCTCAAGCATGCCCTGTTTGCCGAGCGAAATACCGGAGAAGGGATCAATATCGAGTAGATCCCAACTGGGTTTGCCGCTTTTGAACTGGGCAGTAATGGCACCTTCCGTTGGGCCTGAGCCATCCATCTTGACGGTTACACCGCTTTCCTTGGTGAATGGCTGGCCATAGGCCTTGTCATAGGCGGTCATGGCGTCGCCGCCCCAATTGACCAGCACAAGCTCCTTGGCCTGTGCATATGAACCGGTGGAGCGAAGAAGCGCTGGCGCACCTGCCAGAAAGATCGCGGCCATCTGTGTAAAGCGCCTGCGGCTTATCTCGCCCCGCTCGACTTTGCTGGCAAGTATTTCGAGGCAGTCTTTTTGAAATGCGTTATCCATTCTGTTTCCCTCTGGATTGTTGTTGTCACATTCCTGAATGCAGCCTAACTCCCATTCGGCAGCAAAAAGCCCTGATGCACCGGCCATGACACCCACACATTTGTGTTGGGTGCTATGGGCGATGTTGTTGCTGTTGGCATGGAAACTGCCAGGCTCGTTCCGGTGCGCGTTCGCAAATGATACTTGGTCGAAGCGCCGAAATATGTTGCCCCTTCGACCCGGCAGGTGATGGTATTGCAGTTCTCGTTCCGGTCCGGAGAAATGATCATATGTTCGGGCCGTACGGCGGCTAGGGCGGCTCTTCCCGCAAGCGCTGCCGATTTGTCTACAACGATTGTCTGGTCTTCAAACCTGCCTGCGGCACGCTCGCCATCCAGCTGGACAGTATCCAGCGGCAGGAGATTGATCTCGCCAAGAAACTCGGCCACAAAGCGGTTTGCCGGTCGCTCGTAAACATCCTGTGGTTTGCCAACTTGCAGGAGTTCGCCATGATTGAAGATGGCAACGCGAGACGACAAAGCAAGTGCTTCTGATTGATCATGTGTGACAAAGACAAAGGTCGTACCCGTTTCCTGATGCAGCCGCTTGGCTTCTTCCTGCATCATCTCGCGCAGATTTTTGTCGAGAGCTGAAAAAGGCTCGTCCAGCAGCAGGACCGAAGGTTCGAAGGCCAGGGCGCGGGCAAGCGCAACGCGTTGCTGCTGGCCACCGGAAAGTTTGGCTGGCAGTTTTTTCTCATGGCCGACAAGGCCTACCCGCTCAACCATTTCGCCCACCCTACGCTTGATATCGGCAGCAGAGCGGCGGCGCACCTTGAGTGGAAAAGCGATGTTTTGTTCGACCGTCAGATGCGGGAAGAGGGCATAACCCTGAAAGACCATTCCGTAAGAGCGATCCTCGGCGGGCACACTGGTGATATCTTTGCCATCCATCACAAGCTTGCCTGATGTGGGGGCGAGGAAACCCGCCAGTATCATCAGAAAGGTGGTTTTGCCGGAACCGGAAGGTCCCAGCAGGGTTAAGAACTCACCTCGCTTTATGTCGAGCGAGAGGTCTTTGAGCGCATGAAATGCACCAAATGTCTTGCCAATCGAAATAGCCTTGATCTCGGCGGCTTTCGCGTCGCCCAGCTGCATGCTTTGAGGCATTGATTGAACCTCTTTCCCCTTCTTTTGCATGAAGCCTAGGCACAATCTGCCATTACGACAATTGAATTATATTACCCTGACACGTGAAAATAATTCACGCCACCTTATGGTCTGTGTCACGATGCGATTTAAGCGTTGCGGGTTTTGGAAAGCCGGGACTTCAGCCATTGTGTGAATGCAAGCTGCGCCGGGTGATCCATTCTCGCATAGTCTGTAACAAGAAAGTACGACTTTGGTGATTTGATCGCGAGATCGAAAGGCTGAATGAGCTGGCCGCCCCGCATTGCCTTTCGACATGTCAGCTTGTCGCCGATTGCTATCCCCTGCGCGGTGATTGCCGCCGAAAACACAAGATTCATGTCCGAGAACACAATCCCCCGTTCTGAATCGGGATTGTCAACATTTGCCAGCGCCAGCCAGAGCGTCCAATCCTCAAAATCAACCAGATGCAGCAAGGGTGCTCGCAATATGTCCTTGGGTTCGGCCAATCCGCCGAGCTTGTTGAGGAGAACGGGGCTGCACAGGGGCGTAAATTCAATTTCGCAGAGCAAATCAACAGCTCGGTTGGGCCAGTTGCCGTCACCGAAAGCAATGAACAGGTCAATGCCAGGCGCTGTTACATCATCAAGTTTGCGCGGAGTGACAATGCGCAGAGCGATGTCGGGATACTTCTCCTGAAACTCCGCAATATGCGTGCATAGCCAAAGCGATGCGAAGCCGGACGTGCAGCTCACGGTCAATGTTCCGCCGGTACTTGCAGGGCTATGACGCCCGCCAGCATCGTCAATGACAATGAGCGCCTTGCGCACATCATTGGCGTATTTTCGTCCTCTTGGCGTAAGGGTAACGCCTTTGCCATCCCGCTGCAAAAGCTCAAATCCAAGATCACGCTCCAACAGGCGGAGCTGGTGACTGACCGCACTTCGGGTCAGGTGCAGTTCCTCCGCAGACCGCCAAACGCTGCCATGTCTGGCAAAACTTTCCAGTGCGCGCAGTGCCTGAGTTGAGGGTATTCGCATGCGATGCTCTCGATAAGAGGTGAATAGAATTTGCACGTTTTGAGAAAACATATCACTTTTTCTCCCTGCTTCCAGATGATTATCTGACGTTCAACGGGAGATAATCGTGGTTACGGAAGCATCTGTATCGGCACTCAATTTCATTGATGAACACAAGGCTGATCTCTCGGCATCGGCACGCACGATCTTTGATTTCGGAGAAACCGCCTGGCGCGAATACCGATCTGCAGATTGGTATGTCCGGCGTCTGCGGCAGGAAGGCTTTGATGTAGAGGCCGGTTCGGCTGGCATGCCGACTGCATTTTGCGCGCATTGGACCAGTAAAGCCGGAACGACGGGACATGCGCCAACCATTGGCATGTATGCAGAGTATGATGCCGTGCCGGGCAATTGTCAGGCAGCCTCAACGGCCAGGCAACCACGCTCCGGACTGAGTGAGCATGCTGGTGGTCATACGGACCCGCATTCGGGTCTCGGAATCGCTGCTCTCGGAGGCTTGCTGGCCACAAAGGCCGCAATGGAAAAACACGGTATTGCCGGAACCTTGCGATTTACCGGCGAACCAGCAGAGAAAGTGCGCGGCTCCAAGCCTATCCATGCAGCCAAGGGTTACTATGACGGATTGGATGGCATGATCTCGTTTCATCCGTTCTACATGCTTCCCTTATGCAACACAGTACGGTGGGATACGCATTGCGGCGCCGCATATTCGATGATCTATCGCTTTGTCTGTGATCAACCCGAGCTTTGGGGGCTAAGCGATGGCGCACCCATTCCCCAATCGCATTCTGCAGTGCGCGCGCCCGGGGCCAATGACGCGCTGATGATGATGTATATGGCGTCGAAAGCATTGCGCGATTCCATGTTGCCGCATCAGGGCGGCTGGTCAATCAGCGAGGCAATCCTTACCGCGGGGCAGGCGACGGCGGACAATCTGCCGGCCGGGCTTGCCGAAATTCAGTACATGATGCGCGTTCCGACTATCGCCATGGCTGAGCAGATCACCGCCGCCTTGGATCGAAACGCCGAGCATGCTGCGGCAATTTCCGGTTGCAGGGTCGAGCGGCACTGGGTTTGCAAATCCCGCCCTGGTCTTGCCAATCACGCAATGGCCAACATTACCTGGGAAGCGCTCAGTCATGTTGGTGCTCCGCAATGGGACGATGCTGCAAAAGCCATCGCGCGGGAAATTCAG
This sequence comes from Phyllobacterium sp. K27, assembly GCF_054796155.1. NCBI lineage: Bacteria > Pseudomonadati > Pseudomonadota > Alphaproteobacteria > Hyphomicrobiales > Phyllobacteriaceae > Phyllobacterium > Phyllobacterium sp. K27. The sequence continues at coordinate 806,074 of NZ_JBTWND010000004.1, forward strand.
GTCAATGCCGGTTTTGAAGCCATGGCCGAGCCTTTTCTGGACGCGTGCGAACGGTTGATCTCGCCGCAGGATGCTGAAGCCATATTGCGGCACGACCTGCCGCCATCACAGCTTAATTCGACCTCTGATGACTATACTGACATGACATGGCATGCGCCGACAGTGCGCTTCTACGTTGCCCGCCCGGCATTGAAAGCGCCAAAGGGGAAAGCCTATCCCGGCTGGGTCATGAATGCCCTTGGCGGGATATCCGAAACGATTGATCCGATGATTGTTTGCGCTGCAAAGACAATAACCCTGACGGCATTGCGCTTGCTTGAAGATGGCGAGGCCCGTCGTGCGGCAAAAGACGAGTTTATCGAACGGACAGGTGGCGGTGTCGGCGGTTCCAAATGGATCGCGCCGCTATGCGACTACGAACCGCCAATTCATTTCCGTTGGCCCGAATACATAACAACAGCGCGCGGAACCGAATGGTGGATACCAAACCCCGCATAATGAGGAGAAAGCAATGACCCGTCACGAAAATGGTTTTGATGCGGATGCCTTCACATTGAGGCGGCGTAACCCCAATGGCGCGACAAAGCCGCTTGCCAATTGGGGTTTTCGCAATGAAACTGATCCTTTGACTGATGTGCTGCTCGGATCGCCGGCGTTCCTGCGCCATATGGCAACCAGCTCGCTTTCGCGCAAATACTTGCGGGAAGCACCATGCAACATTCAAACCGCACAGGCACAGCATAAAGAGCTGGTGGCCGCCTACGAACATTTCGGCGTTAATATTCACTGGCACGAGCCGGAGCCGGAACTGCCGATGCAGGTTTATTCCCGCGATTCCAGCGTCATGACACCCTATGGTGCAATCATCACCGCCATGGCGAACTGGTGGCGACGCGGAGAAAACTACGCCGCTATCCGTACCTATGAACGGCTTGGTATTCCAATCTACGATATGGTCACAGCCGGAACTTTCGAGGGAGGCGATTTTAACGTCATCGAGGAAGGCTGCGTCCTGATCGGATGCGGCGGCGCCCGCACGCAAGAGGAGGGTGCGCGTCAAGTCGAGGAGTGGTTCCGCAAGGAGGGTTGGGAAACGCGGTTGGCCTTCATCGATGAGTACTATGTTCACATTGACCTGATGGTTGTGCCGATTGCCCCAAAGCTCACTGCTGTTTGCCTGGCCTGTACGGAACCTGGCATTGTCGATTGGCTCAAAGCAAAGGGACACGAGATCATCGACGTGCCTTTTCAGGATACGATGAATCTTGGATGCAATTTCATGTCGCTGGGCAAGGATCGCATCATCGCCCCGACATCAAGCAAGACGTTGATCGAGAAGCTGAGGGCGACAGGATTTGAAGTTGCGGCAGTCGATATGAGCGAGATTTCCAAAACCGGCGGCGGAATCCACTGCATGGCGCAGGCGCTGCTCCGGTCTCCGGGGTAGTAACGCCGTCATGACCGATAGAATATTGAAGCCTACGCGTTAGGGTGCGATACGACATTCAGCCCGGCACTCAAGATTCTGGTTGCATTTGGTGGTAAGCGTTCTTATCGAAACTTTGGGCTGAAAAGCCCGGGCCTCGTGCTCCATAGTTTCACCCACCAATGACAATTTGGAACACCAAGGGTTGATGTGCATAGCGAAGTAGCCTTGATCTCGACAGTTGCCGTCAGCTTCGTCGCCGCAGCAATCTGCGGCTATCTGGCTGATCGATTGTGGCTACCGCCACTGGTGGGATATCTTTTCGCAGGCATTCTTCTGGGGCCTTTTACGCCCGGCTTTATTGCTGACAGCGATCTTGCAGGCCAGCTTTCCGAAATGGGTGTCATTCTGCTCATGTTCGGCGTGGGATTGCATTTTTCAGCTTCAGAACTTCTGGCCGTTCGTAACATTGCTGTGCCAGGGGCGGTCATCCAAATCCTCCTTGCCAGTCTGTTGGGTATCGGCCTTAGTTCTTTTTTCGGATGGGGCATCGGGGCCGGTGTTGTTTTCGGGCTTAGCCTTTCTGTGGCAAGTACGGTTGTGCTTCTCAAGGCGCTGGAAGAGCGCAATCTTGTAAACAGCGCCAGTGGCCGGGTCGCGGTCGGCTGGCTGATCGTAGAAGATCTGGGCATGGTCCTGGCGTTGGTTCTGCTTCCGGCATTGGCTGAAGTTCTTGGAGCCTCCGGCACAGGCATTAGCGGAACGCAGCTTGCGTCGAACCTTGTGATTACGCTGCTTAAAGTTACGGCCTTTGCAGTAATGGCAGCCTATCTTGGTCCCAAGGTGGTTCCGTGGCTTCTCACACTGATCGCCCGCACCGGCTCGCGCGAATTGTTCACCCTTTCTGTCCTGGCCATCGCATTGGGAATCGCATTCGGTTCTGCTGAAGTCTTTGGTGTGTCATTTGCCTTGGGCGCCTTCTTTGCAGGCGTGGTCATGAGTGAATCAAATCTCAGCCACAGAGCTGCTGCGGATTCACTGCCGCTTCAGAACGCGTTCTCGGTTCTGTTTTTCATATCAGTCGGGATGTTGTTTGATCCATCCATCCTCTTGCGCGAACCATTGGCAGTCATAGGAACTTTGCTGATCATTATCCTTGGAAAATCCGTCATTGCTCTGGGGATCATGCTGGCTCTGCGTTATCCGGTTGGCATGGGGCTGACTGTTGCGGCAGGACTTGCGCAGATTGGCGAATTCTCCTTCATCCTCGCAGGACTGGGAGTTTCGCTGAAACTTCTGCCCAAAGAGGGGCAGGACCTTATTCTGGCGGGCGCGATCCTTTCGATTACACTCAACCCGTTGATTTTTGCCACCGCCGAGAAGCTGAAAAAGACGGCCTTTGCAAAGTGGCCGATCTGGTGTGACCGGCATGGGAAAATCAGGCACGAGCGGCTGGAGCGCGAACTCGCAACCATCAGGGCTGTGGGTGAGGAACGCGACAAGAAACACCAGCAGGAATTGAAACAGCTTATTGAGACATTTCCCCTTTTCTCACAGCTCGACAAGACATCGCGCGAAGAGTTGTTCCTGCTGTTCCGGCCCAAATCAGCATCTCCCGGCGAGCGCGTTATTCGCGTTGGCGATCGGGGTGACGGCATGTATTTCATCGTCTCCGGTGCTGTGGAAGTTCGGCTGGACAGTGGTGATGTTCCGTTGAAAGCCGGTGCATTTTTTGGCGAAATGGCACTCTTGAGCGGCGGGCGGCGCACTGCGGATGTCGTGGCTATCGACTTCTGCCAGTTCCTTGTCCTGGATCGCAGGGATTTCAATGTTTTCGCATCGCGTTATCCGGGTCTTCGTTCCGCCGTTACCGCCATGGCAAGAGAGCGCACCGAGATGAATATTTCCCGCCAGCAGACAGATCAATGACAGGCCATTGAAATCATTGCCTTGATTTTGCAAAATTCGGCACTTACCTGTACGGACATACGCAGGAGCTTACGACAGTGAAAATGACAACCGAAACTTCATTCGCCCTATTCGCAATGGAAATATCGGTTGGTAATGTCATCTCTCCTTGTTTTACAGAATGTCTCCTACACTACGGCTGAAGGCCGCGAACTTTTTAAATCGCTGGATCTAAGCCTCGATCATACGCGCACCGGCCTTGTCGGGCGCAATGGTGCAGGCAAATCTACCCTTCTAAAACTCATCATGGGTCACCATGTACCGCAAACCGGCACAATCAGCCGATCGTGCTCGATTGGCGTTCTGGAACAATCTGTTCAAGCTTCAGGGGGCAGAACGATTATCGAAGCGCTGGGCGTCGCTGGCGCATACCAAACGATACAGCGTATAGTGGCTGGCAATGGTGCTCCTGCTGATCCTGAAGAAGCGGACTGGACTCTGGAATCGCGATTGACCGGTGCCTTGGCGCAAGTGGGATTGCAAGACTGCGATCCCATGCGCGATCTATCGACGTTGAGTGGGGGGCAAAGAACCAGAGTGGCACTTGCCGCCCTGATATTCAGCAAGCCGGACCTGATCCTGCTTGATGAACCCACCAACAATCTTGATCATGAGGGCAGGGAGGCCGTTGCAGATTTCCTTTTGCACTGGAAAGGCGGAGCATTGGTTGTCAGCCATGACAGGCAGATACTTCGTCAAATGGATCGGATTATCGAGCTGTCCGGTCTTGGTGTAAAAACTTATGGCGGCAATTGGGATGCCTATAAAGAGCAGAAAGACCGGGAAATAGAAGCAGCAGAGCGTGAGATGGTTGTTGCCGAACGCAATGCTGCGGAGCTTGCTTCCAGAATACAGATCGTGGCAGAGCGCAAGGCAAAAAAGGATTTCGCCGGAAAACGTTCACGCGGCAAAGCAGGCCTTAGCAAACTCATTCTGGATGCAAGAGAAGATCGCGCGCAGAAAACCTCGGGACGTGGCAAGAAACTGGCGGACCGGCAACGCCAAAAGGCAGAGCAGGAATTGCAATCGGCCACGTCGAACATTGAGCGGATGAAGTCGTTCACTTTCGAGATCGGCGCCTCCACGATAGCTTGTGGAAAAACCGTGATCGTGTTTGACGAGGTGACTGGCGGGCCGGGTGAAGGCAACCCGATAATCAACCAGCTTTCTTTTACCATGACCGGCCGTGAGCGTATGGCCATTACCGGCCCTAATGGTTCAGGCAAAACCACACTCCTTCGCCTGGCAATGGGCGAGCTTCTTCCAACGAGCGGAAGAATTCAGCGCTCGGGGCCATTCGCCATGCTGGACCAGAATGTGAGCCTGCTTGATCCTGCAAGCATGATCCTTGAAAATTTCAAACGCCTGAATCCTGCCAGCACAGACAATGATTGCCGCGCTGCATTGGCGCGGTTTCTTTTCCGCGCCGATAGTGCACTGCGGCTGGTCTCCTCCTTAAGCGGGGGAGAGATGCTACGCGCCGGGCTGGCCTGCGTGCTCGGCGGCAATTCGCCTCCTGATTTGCTCATCCTTGATGAGCCTACCAACCATCTTGACCTTATGTCGATTGAAGCGATCGAAACGGCCTTAAATGCTTATGGCGGTGCACTGCTTATCGTTAGCCATGATGAAGACTTTCTGTCGGCAATTGGCATAAAAAAATGGTTAGCGCTTTAGCCATTCGGCAATGCCGCGCCCTGCTGCGCGGCCTGTGGCCAAGCAGGCCGTGAGCAGATATCCCCCTGTCGGCGCTTCCCAATCAAGCATTTCTCCGGCAGCGAAAAGACCGGGGATTGCTTTGAGCATGTAGTTTTCGTCAACACTGTCCCAACGAATACCGCCTGCGGAGGATATTGCCTCTGCGATTGGGCGCGGCTTTGAAACTGAGATGGGCAAATGCTTGATGAGTCCCGCAATACGTTCCGGATTGGCCAGATCGGTTTCGCTAGCGAAATGACGCAGCAAAGCCAGTTTCACTCCGTCAATCCCTGCACCTTTGCGTAGGCGGTTCGAAAAGCTCGCCTTGCCACCTTGCCTTGCCAAATCCTGATTCAAGCGCTCCAATGTTCGTCCCGGCATCAGGTCCACAACAAGCGCGGCCTTTCCATGGGTTGCAAGTCGATCACGAAGGCTCGCTGCATGTGCGTAAACGAGACTGCCTTCAATACCATGGCGGGAAATGACAAACTCGCCGGGAATGGTTCCCGCATCAGACGTCGCTGTAACGGATTTGACGGGCGCTCCGGCGAAACGTTCTTGAAATATCTCATCCCATACGACATCAAAACCGCAATTTGCCGGTTGAAAGCTATCAACATTAACACCGGCATTTTGCAGCCATGGCACCCAATTGGCATCAGACCCAAGGCGTGGCCAACTCGCGCCACCCAGTGCGAGGAGTGCCGCGTCGGGCCGGATCGTCACCTGACCTTCCGGCGTATCAAACAGAGAATCTTTCCCTGAAAACCCGATCCATCGATGACGTGTGCGAATTTTTACACCTCGTGATTCCAGCCGTTTTAACCATGAGCGCAGGAGAGGCGAAGCTTTCATTGCTTTTGGAAAGACCCGCCTGGAAGTGCCAATGAAGGTTTCAACGCCAAGTTCTTCTGCCCATATGCGAACGGCCTCGGGACTGAAGGCATCAAGGGCAGGGCGCAAACGATCTGACGCCGAGCCAAAGCGCGTCACAAATTGCGCATAGTCTTCCGCATGGGTGAGATTCAGCCCAGATTTTCCAGCCAGAAGAAACTTCCGGCTAAGCGTTGGCATGCTGTCATAGACAGTTATTGAGTGGCCGGAGAGAGACATTGCCTCTGCTGCTGCCAGACCGGCGGGGCCACCCCCGATAATCGCGATCTCTTTTGTTTCCACACGCAGCCTGCCCAAATTTGAAGGGGTCAGGCGTCGAGTTCGTTTCGCCTGATGAGCTCGTCCCGTATCAGCTTCTTGGCAATTTTTCCATATGCGGACTTTGGCATTTCCGGCCAGAATACAATGCGCTTGGGCAGTTTGTACCGGGCCATTTTGTTTCCAAGCCAATCAATAATGGCCGCGCCGTCGGGTGTTACGCCGGATTTTGCGACGCAGATTGCGAGCCCGACCTCACCCCAGACAGGATCAGGAGTACCAATCACGGCAACTTCGCTTATGTCCGGATGAGTGAGGATTTTTTCTTCGATCTCCCGGGGGTAAACATTGGAACCACCAGAAATATACATATCGGAAGCGCGGCCGGTGATGAAAAGAAAGCCTTCATCGTCGAGATGGCCAAGGTCGCCAGTGCGGAACCAGCCATTGCGGAACGCTTTCTCGTTGGCTTCAGGATTGTTGTAATAGCCCGCAAATACCGCCGGACCTATGACACAGATTTCGCCCGTTATACCTGCAGGCTGTTCGCTTCCATTATCATCCTGAATGGATATCTGCATCCCGGTGCGGGCAAAGCCGCAAGTGCCAGGTTTTGTCTCCGCATTGTCTTCTGCAAAATGATATGCGGGAGGCAAAACAGTGATGTTTCCTGTTACTTCGCCGAGGCCAAAATATTGAACGAGGACCGGCCCGATGGTCTTCAGTGCGTGAATCTGGTCCGTACGATACATTGGAGCGCCAGCATAAATTACATAACGCAACGACGAATGATCATAGGTTGCAACAGAGGGGTTTTCGGTAAGAATCTTGAGAATTGTCGGGACGGTGAACATGTTGGTCACCCGCCATTTTTCCACCAGTCGCCAGGCTTCCGCCGCGTCGAACTTTTCCGTGGGCAGCAAAATGGTTTTTGCACCGCGCGCAACCTGCGTCAGCTGATGGATACCTGCGCCATGAGACAAAGGAGCAACGACGAGCGAGGCATCCTTGTGGGTTGTTCCGGGCATAAGGTCGCAAAGATGATTGGTGATGACGAAGGCCATCTGCCCATGCGTTAAAATAGCGGCTTTCGGTCTGCCGGTCGTGCCGGACGTAAAGAACAACCAGCAGGGGTCATCGTGGATAACCTGTGCCATTGCCATCGTCTGGCCGGAAAATGCATCGACCAGATTATCATATTCGTCGCCAAAATTGCTGACCCCAATACTGATGACGAATTCAAGCTCCTTGCTTGCAGCACGGCATGCGGCGGCGTGGTCAGGAAAGGCGTTTGCGCATATCATGCCCTTTGCGCCGCTGGCGCTTGCGAGATAGGCGACCTCATCGGGGGTTTGCCGGAAATTTGCCGGTACCCATACGGCTCCAAGCCTGAAGCAGGCAAACATCGATTCAAACATCTGGTTGCAGTTTTGCGACTGGATGAGAATCCGGTCGCCCTTGGCAACACCAAATTTGCTCTGCAAAGCTGTAGCCATCGCATTAACGCGCTGATCGATCTGCGACCAGGTCCACGGTTCACTTCCCCAGACAAACCCGATTTCATTGGAAAAGCGGCGCGCCGTTTCACTCAGAAAGTTGGCAAGGTTCATGACACGCTTGCTCATGGGCACAATAGCCAAACCCCCCGCCTGCGCCATCAGTTTGCTCCCTCGACCTTTGTTCCCAGCCTTGCTGGATTGACGGGGCGTTTTGTCCGTCCATTCAAAGGTTGGAGGTGTGCAAGCCTCGCCTCGATCTTTTTGGCCTCGACTTGCATAAGTGCGACAAGCTCGATCTGACGTGCCGGCTGCATCCGGCTGTCGATGGCGGCGATGCTCAAAGCACCCGCAGGTCGCCCATCAGGGTGGTGTATCGCAAGGCCGATCGCCCAGGAGTTTGCAAGAATTCGCCCCGGGTTGAGCGCAAAGCCCGTTTTCCGTGTCGTGGCAATGTCCTCTCGAATTTGAGACTGGCCGAGATTGGGGTATTCGGCTTGCAGCACAGGATCGTTTGCTTCCAGAATGACTTCGATTTCTTCGTCCGGCAAAGCTGACAGAATGGCCAGCGAACCTGCGCCAACGCCAAGAGGATGCCGGTAGCCCGCCTGCAAGGCATGGGTGCGAATTTGGTACGTTCCTTCCTCGCGATGCAGGCATACGGACGATGTTTCCCGCTGAATCGAAAGGAAACTCGTGTCTTCCGTCTTGGCCGACAGCGTCGTCAGGCTGTCGCGTGAAATTTGCAGCAAGCCATAGCGGCGCGAAGCCAATGTGCCAAGAATATACGCCTCCTCACCGAGAAAATAACGCCGTGTCACGCTGTCTTGCTCCAGCATGCCCGAACGCATCAGTGCAAGAAGCAGTCGGCGTGTCGTCGGCTTGTTCAGACCACCTTGTTCAACAAGCTCGCTCAGGGTGGCGCCCTGATCCCCGAAATAACTGACGAGGCTGAGCAGGCTGAGTGCTCTGTCTACGCTTTGTGCACCGCTAAGGCCGGATGTCGATGCGGAACGCTGTTCCATTTACATTTCCCAAAAGGTCCATAATGTGGATCAAGATTTAATCTTATAAGACAATGCCATAAAAATGATTGCAAGACCGCTTTGTTTGTTTATGATTTTCCAAGAACGAGGAGAGGGCGCATTCTATAATATGGATCGCAGTGTCGATATGGCAAGGAGGTTGCCATATCCGGCAGGTTCGCAGAACTGCAAGGGATACCCGGGAGGAAATTCAATGAACAATTTTTCACGTCGCCAGATCTTGCTGGCTGCTGGCTCAACGCTGGTTGCCAGCCCGTTTATTATGAGACGTCCGGCTATGGCTGCCGAGTTCTCTTATAAATATGCCAACAATCTGCCCGTTTCGCATCCGATGAACGTTCGAGCCCAAGAGGCGGCCGACAAGATCAAGGAAGAGACGGGTGGCCGGTTTGAATTGTCGATCTTTCCTTCAAGCCAGCTCGGTTCTGACACGGATACATTGAGCCAGTTGCGGTCGGGTGCAGTCGAGTTTTTCACCCTTTCCGGGCTTATTCTTTCCACCCTGGTCCCAGCCGCATCAATCAACGGTATCGGCTTTGCCTTCCCGGACAGTGCAACGGTCTGGAAGGCTATGGATGGCGATCTGGGGGCCTATGTGCGCGCGCAAATCGAAAAGTCCAACCTTGTCGCCATGGACAAGATTTGGGACAATGGATTCCGCCACATCACGTCAAGCACGAAGCCAATCGTAACGCCTGACGATCTGAAGAATTTCAAGATTCGTGTGCCAGTCAGCCCCTTGTGGACCTCCATGTTCACGGCTTTCCAGTCATCGCCTGCCAGCATCAATTTCAATGAAGTCTATTCGTCGCTGCAAACGAAAGTGGTGGACGGGCAGGAAAATCCGCTCGCCATCATTTCGACAGCAAAACTTTACGAAGTTCAGAAATATTGCTCCTTGACCAGCCATATGTGGGACGGGTTCTGGTTCCTGTCGAACCGCCGTGCCTGGGAGGCACTGCCCGACGATATCAAGGAAAGCGTTTCCAAAAACATCAATGCTGCCGGTCTGGCCGAGCGCGACGATGTCGCCAAACTGACCGAAACTTTGCAGGCTGATTTGAAGGCCAACAATCTCGAATTCAATACGCCAGACCCTGCACCCTTCCGCGAGGCGTTGCGCAGCGCCGGATTCTATTCCGAGTGGAAGGGCAAGTATGGCGACGAGGCTTGGGGACTTCTCGAAGAAGTCGTCGGGCAGTTGGCTTGATTGAAAGGCCGCAGACGATGGCCGGGATCAAAATAACCGAAGGTGCGGTCACTGTAGGAGAAGAAAGCATCCTGTCTCCCGCACAACGCGGTGACGGGTCTTTCCTCTCAAAATGCGACCGGTTTCTTGGCCATCTGGTCGAATATCCGGTCGCTGTTCTGGTGATAGCGGAAGTGGTCATTCTCTTCGCCGGGATCGTCGCACGCTATGTTTTGCATCGCCCGTTGATCTGGTCAGACGAATTGGCGTCGATCCTTTTCCTTTGGCTTGCGATGCTTGGCGCAGTGGTTGCCTTTCGCCGGGGCGAACATATGCGTATGACCGCGCTCGTTGGGATGATGAGCCCGGCGCGTCGGGCTTTCTTCGACGTGGTTGCGGTGGTCGGTGCGCTGGCTTTTCTCCTGTTGATCATTTATCCGGCCTATGACTATGCCCATGAAGAAACCTACATAACCACGCCCGCACTGGAGATTGCCAATGCCTGGCGCGCCGCGGCATTGCCGGTCGGTGCGGCACTCATGATCGTCTCCTCATTGATCAAGCTTCTGCAGGTTTCCAATCTCCGCAATGTCATCACCGCTGTCCTTCTCATCGGTGCCATTGCGTTTGTCTTGTGGTTACTTGGTCCATCGTTGAAGGTGCTTGGCAATCTCAATCTGCTGATATTTTTCGTAGGCATCGTTGCTGCTCTCGTATTGAGCGGTGTGCCGATTGCCTTCTCCTTTGGCTTGGCGACGTTTGGTTACCTGTCATTGACAACAAATGTCCCGATGCTGGTTGTTGTCGGGCGCATGGATGAGGGCATGTCACACCTCATTTTGCTGGCCGTGCCGCTTTTCGTTTTTCTCGGTGTGCTTATTGAAATGACCGGAATGGCGCGCGCCATGGTGCAGTTTCTTGCCAGCCTGCTCGGGCATGTCCGGGGTGGCCTGTCCTATGTGCTCATCGGTGCCATGTATCTCGTCTCCGGTATTTCCGGTGCGAAGGCGGCGGACATGGCAGCCGTTGCGCCCGTATTGTTTCCGGAAATGAAAGCACGCGGCGCAAAGCCGGGTGAACTTGTCGCGCTTCTCTCTGCAACAGGGGCTCAGACCGAAACCATACCACCAAGCCTTGTGCTGATTACAATCGGTTCGGTGACCGGTGTTTCAATTGCTGCATTGTTTACGGGTGGATTGCTGCCGGGGGTGGTCCTTGCAATCATGCTGTGCTTTGTCGTCAGGCACCGTTATCGCAAAGAAGACCTTTCCCACGTAACCAAAGCAACTGGCAGCCAGATTGGCCGCGCGTTCCTGATTGCCTTGCCGGCGCTGGCCTTGCCATTTATCATCCGTGCAGCTGTTGTTGAAGGTGTGGCAACCGCAACAGAAGTGTCGACCATCGGCATTGTCTATGCTGTTCTGGCGGGCCTGCTGATCTACCGGCAATTCGATTGGAAGCGCTTGAAGCCGATGCTTGTCGATACGGCTTCATTGTCCGGCGCAATCCTTCTGATCATCGGCGCGGCGACAGCCATGGCCTGGGCTTTAACGCAATCTGGCTTTTCCCGTGATCTGGCGGTGGTCATGAGCGCATTGCCCGGAGGGCCTACGACGTTCCTCGCTGTTTCGATTGTTGCCTTCATCATCCTTGGCAGCGTGCTTGAAGGTATTCCTGCAATCGTCCTTTTCGGCCCGCTCCTGTTTCCCATTGCGCAACAGGTTGGTGTGCATGAGGTTCACTATGCGATGGTGGTCATTCTCTCCATGGGCATTGGCCTTTTCGCACCACCATTCGGTGTGGGCTATTATGCGGCCTGCGCCATTGGCCGAGTCAATCCGGATGAAGGAATGAGACCAATCTGGGGTTATCTTGCTGCGCTTGTGGTCGGCACCATTCTGGTTGCTGCCATACCCTGGATTTCGATTGGATTCCTCTGATGACAGACCGATTGAAAGACAAGATCGCAATTGTTTTCGGTGCCGGTTCCTCGGGTGAAGGCTGGAGCAACGGCAAAGCCACGGCTGTGGCTTATGCCCGGGAAGGTGCTACGGTTTTTTGTGCTGACTTGAGCATCGATTCTGCGAAAGAGACGGCAGATGTCATTTCAGGCGAAGGACTGGCAGGTATCGCAATTGCAGTCGATGTCACCGATAGCCGTTCTGTGACCGAAGTCGTCGAAACAGCCATCCAGCAGCACGGCCGCATTGATATTCTCCATAATAATGTTGGCGTTGTGACAGCGGGAGGCCCGGAAGAACTTGAGGAGGAGGCCTTTCGGGCATCGCTCGATATCAATGTCGGTTCGGTTTTCCGTACGGCAAAGGCTGTCTTGCCCCATATGATGGAGAGGAAAACCGGCGCGATCATCAACATATCGTCACTCGCCGGGATACGTTGGACCGGATATCCATATTTCGCCTATTATACAGCCAAAGGTGCCGTCAATCAGGCAACAGTGGCGCTCGCCATGCAATATGCAAAACATGGCATTCGTGCCAATTGCATCATGCCCGGGTTGATCGATACACCGCTGATCTACAAGCAGATTTCAGGCAATTACGATTCGATAGATGCGATGGTGAGTGAGCGAAACCGTCTTGTACCCATGGGTCATATGGGAACGGCTTTTGACGTGGCCAATGCAGCAGTCTTTCTCGCATCGGATGAAGCGCGGTTTATAACAGGCGTATGCCTCCCCGTTGATGGCGGGCAAAGCTGTTCGGCGGTTGCAGGTGTCTAAACGAAGCCTGATACAGCCGGGCCCAATCGCAACACAGCGGTTTGAGAGTTTTGAGAGTGAGGGACGCAAGTTTGAGTTCATTCTTACTCCCGGGATAAGTATCAACGAAGCTATCGCACGCCCTTTGCTCGCGCAGAATTTCCGTGCAGCGGCGCTCACAATTGAGGGCGGCACATTTGCGCCATTGCATTATCTGATGCCGGCTCTGTCGACCGACGGTGTTCATGCTGCATGGTATAGCGACCATTATTCGCCTGCCGGTGAAACGCAACTTGAGCGCGGTAATGTCACCTTTGGCGAACGCGATGGGGCAGCATTTATTCACTGTCATGCGATTTGGAACGAGGTTGATGGCAGCCGCAATGCCGGCCACATCCTTCCGCATGAAACAATTGTCAGTAAGCCGATCCGAGCGACAGCTTGGGGTGTCGATACTATTGCGATGGTTTCCGAGCCGGATGCCGAAACCGGATTTACACTGTTCCATCCAGTGCAGCGGAGCGCGCGGAATGCTCGGGGCTCGCGCATGGTTTTTGCGCGCGTTGCCCCCAATGAGGACATCATCGAAACCCTGGAAGCCATATGCCGGAAGCACGGCATTGAAAACGCTGCGGTCCGGGGCAGTATCGGCAGCCTCATTGGTGCCCATTATATCGATGGAAGCACTGTTGACGATATTGCCACGGAAGTGTTTGTTCTCCACGGGGTGGTGAGCAGCGATTCCAACGCGACCCGCGTGGAAATCGCAATGGTCGATACCAATGGCGCAATCACACGAGGGTTCCTTGCGCGAGGTGAAAATCCCGTCTGCATTACTTTCGAACTGTGTCTGGAAGAAATTTCCCGATTCTGAGTTTGTTGCATCGATTTAACTCCCGCAACACGCAATTATCGGTGTGAAACTGGTTTACACTTTGATAACCAGTTCGATCTTTATCTACGGTTTGCCCTTTCTCGACGGCACTTTACAGATGGTATGAAATGACCTCTTGCGGTATGGATTGAAACATTCAGCAAGTTGCCGCGGGAAAGCGATCCTGCAATCCCTTTTCAAGGATGCATGTCGAATGAAAATGATCATAGCATCGCTGCTGGTTTGTATTGCTGCCATCCTGTCCAGTCCGGCAAGTGCCGACCCTTCATGGGTCGTGCTTGACGTTTCAACCGAAAAAGTACTGGGGCAAGACAAGGCTAACAGTCCTCATGGACCAGCATCGCTTGCCAAGATGATGACTGTTTATCTGACATTCGAAGCCTTGAAAAAAGGTAAGTTGCGCTGGAACGATGCGATTGTCGTTTCGAAGAATGCGTCGCAAAAAATCCCTCTCAAACTTTGGCTAAAGCCGGGATCGACGATTACCGTGCGCGAGGCTGTCAATGGAATGATAGTCCGCTCTGCAAATGATGCCGCAACGGCAATAGCCGAACATCTTGGAAAGACCGAAGCTCGCTTTGCAAAGCAGATGACACTGCGTGCACGGCAGCTGGGCATGAAAAGTACCGTTTTTCGAAATCCCTGGGGCATGACGCAGAAAGGCCAGTCAACAACGGCTTATGACATGGCTGTGCTGGCTGTTGCATTGATGCGCGATTTTCCACAAGAATACCCGCTTTTTGCCCAACCCTCGTTTACGTTTCGCGGGAAGACAATCAAGGGGCATAATAATCTTATGTATCGCTATGCCGGAGTTGATGGGCTCAAAACCGGATACACGGATGCTTCGGGATTCAATCTCGCCTCTTCGCTGAGGGAAAACAACCGGCGAATCGTGGGTGTCATACTGGGCGGTAAAACGGCGCGGTCCCGAGATAACGAAATGGCGGGTCTCCTGAGAAAATATAGTCCTCTTGCTGCCGTTTCCAGTAATACGCTGATTGCCAGGAACAATACAGGGAAAGAAAGTCAGGCAGCGCCTGTCGTGCCGGCGGTGCCAACTCCACGCTCAGCCCAGAGGCAAGTGAAAATAGCGCGAAGCCCCCCTAGCGTTGCAAGTCTGATTGACGAGTCGCTTATTGAACAGGGCGATGGCGGCGTCATGCCCCTGACCAATGTTGCCGCCTGGAACATACAGATTGGTGCGGTCGATAGCCGCCTTGCGGCTGACAGGCTATTGACCAGAGCTGGTGGCGTGGCCCGTTCGGTATCATCCGGCATCGGAGGCTTTATCGAGCCGTTCACAAAATCTGGACGAACAATCTATCGTGTGCGCTTTGGCGGATTTGACAATGTGCAAGCAGCAAGAAACGCCTGCGCCGAGTTCAAACGTCATTCTTTGGACTGCATAGCCGTGCGCATGTAAATCGGTGGCTTCTGGTATATAGACCTGTGCTACACATCGCCGATGTGATGACCGCATCACCCTATAACAAAATTGCAATAAGTTTCGATGCGGCAAGGGCAACTGGCTGGGCAATACCTATTGCTTAAGCTGCATAAGGGGCGCACATTCTGCCCCCTGCTGTCTTGGATAATCAACAAAAATATGGGGGTAAGACAGCTCAATCACCTAAGGAGGAATAGTGTGAACAACGTTCTTAAAAGCATGATCTTTGGTGCCTTGGTTCTGGCAACATCCACCGCCGCGCAAGCTGGCGCAACGCTTGATCGCGTTATGGAAAAGAAGGCTATGGTTGTCGCAACCAATAGCAGCTGGCCACCGCAGAGCTATCTTGACGATAACAATGAAATGGTCGGTTTTGATATCGACATGGCCAAAGAAATCGGTAAACGTCTTGGTGTGGAAGTTTCCTTTCAGACGCCGGATTGGGCAACGTTGACCGGCGGGCGATGGCAGGGCCGCTACGATGTCGGTGTGGGCTCCGTGACGCCAACCAAAGCGCGTGCGCAGGTTATCGATTTCGCATCGGTCTATTACTATAGCCCCTATGTCTATGTGGTGCACAAGGACAGCAAGGCCAAGTCTGTCGATGATCTGAACGGGAAGGTCATCGGCGTTGAGACGGCGACGACTTCCGAGGACTTTATCCGCCGCCAGCTTGAGATTGATGCGCCAGGATTGCCACCGGTCGAATACAAGATTGAACCGGGCGAAATTCGAACTTTTGCCGATTCCATGCTGCCGTTTGATGATCTGCGCCTCGGTGATGGCCTGCGTCTCGATGCTGTCATCGCACCGGAACAGACAGCGCAAAATGCGGTGAAGAACGGCTATCCTGTCCGTATCCTTGAAGGGGGCTATGCCTTCCGCGAACCACTCGTCGTTATTGCAGAAAAAGGTGATCCGGAGTGGACTGCAAAGGTCGGTGAAATCATCACTGCCATGCGTTCTGACGGTACGCTCGCGACCTTGACGACCAAGTGGTACGGCAAGGACTATAGCGCCAACTAAGGTGCGTATATTACGCGCCGCCGAAAGGCGGCGTTGCCCTCCCTGCTTGGTCAAATAACGAGAACCCAATGGACTATATCGACACTTTTTATCGGCGAACCATCGCCGATGATAAATCCTTTCCTGTTTTGTCCGGCCCTGTCGAGTGCGACACCTGCATTATAGGTGGAGGACTGGCGGGCTTGACAACCGCGCTGCAACTTGCGCGTGCAGGTCAGTCTGTTGTGGTGCTTGAAGCGCAGCGTATTGGATGGGGTGCATCAGGCCGCAATGGCGGCTTCGTCAGTCCCGGTTTTGCCAATGATGGGGAAGCGATCGCACGGACGGCGGGTGCCGAGAATGCAAGAAAGCTGCACGCGCTATCGATTGAAGGCGTACAATTTGTTCGCGATACAATCCGCGAGTTGAACATTGCATCTGCTGCGCCTGTCAATGGGATCATGAGTGTCCTTCGCTACAGCGACGAACAGGCCATGAAACAGCGTGCCGAATATCTTCAACGGGAGTTCGATTACACCGTTGAATATATGAGCCGGGAACAGGTGCAGGCAAAACTCCGCTCGGAGCGATATTTCCAGGCACTGCGGGATCCGCAAGCCTTTCACATGCATCCCCTTAATTACCTGCGCGCCCTGGCACGGGAAATCGAGCGGCTGGGAGGCAAAATCTTTGAATCCAGCGCTGCAACCTCAACCGATCTTTCCAAGGTGGAGAAGATTGTCAGCACTGACAATGGCAAGGTCAAAGCGCGCAATGTCGTTATCACGACCGGCGGCTATACATCCGGTCTGATTGGCAGGCTCAAGCGGAGTTACCTGCCGATAGCCACCTATGTCATGTTGTCGGAAGAAGCGCCGGATCTGATCCGCACTGCTATCCAGACAACAGATGCGGTTGGCGACAATCGCAGGGCGGGGGACTATTACCGCGTTGTCGAAGGCGGAAAGCGCCTGCTTTGGGGTGGGCGCATCACCACCAAAGCAGCATCCTCTGCTGCCGTTGCCGTGGAGCTTCGCAGGGAAATGGTCGGCACATATCCGCAGCTGGCGGAACTCAAGACCGAAATTTCCTGGTCGGGACTGATGTCATATGCCCGCCATTTGATGCCCCAGATCGGCCAATTGCAACAAGGCGTCTGGTATTGCACTGCCTTTGGTGGCCACGGACTGAACACCACTGCCATGGGCGGCAAGGTCATTGCTGAAGCAGTTCTTGGTCAATCGGAGCGCTACAGGCTTTTCCAGCCATTTGGTCTGGTATGGGCCGGCGGACTGGCCGGACTTTCCGTTGCTCAACTGACTTATTGGAAGCTGCAAGCGCAGGATTGGTGGCGCGAGCGCCAGGCATAGAATTATAGCCTTTTGAATTGGGGAATTGATATGATTGCCACACTCATCCTGTCACACCCGAAAGCCGCGAAACGCATTGGTGCTACCTTCGCCATATTGGTGGTTGCCGTGTTACTTTACTGGATGGGTGTGGGCGGAGCCTGGGTTGGTGGCATCTTTCCCTCGTTGGCTCCGGGCATGGAAGCATCACCTCAAACCACACGCGCAATTGCCGCAGTCATTTTTGCGGTGCTGATCGCCATTAACTGGAAACTTCTGGGTCTGTTGCCCCGTACCTATCAAATCGGCGCTGTTTGGGCAGAACTGTTTGGTTTGCTGCTTTTATTCTTTTACTCCTTTGATCTGAGTTTCACCTTTATTGCCAAAAAGATCAGCTTTCTCATCACACAAGGTGTTGTGACGACGCTCTATATCTCGGTCATTTCGATTTTCATCGCGACAGCGATTGCCTTGGTTGGGGCGATCGCGAAACTGTCCAAAAACGGCGTCGTCTATGGCCTTGCCAGCTTCTACACGTCGCTTTTTCGTGGTCTGCCACTGCTGATGCAGATCTACATTATCTATCTGGGTCTGCCGCAGGTTGGCTATGTCATCGGCGCTATCCCCGCAGGCATTCTGGCGTTGTCGCTGTGCTATGGCGCTTATATGACGGAGATTTTCCGCGCTGGTATCGAAAGCATACCGCGCGGGCAGAGCGAAGGCGCAACAGCGCTTGGCCTGCGGCCTAATCATACGATGTTTCTGGTCATTCTGCCGCAAGCCATGCGGGTAATCATTCCGCCCACCGGCAACCAGTTCATTGCAATGTTGAAAGATTCTTCGCTCGTGTCCGTCGTGGGTGTTTGGGAGATCATGTATCTCGCTCGTACAATGGGCCAGAAAGAGTTCCGTCACATTGAAATGCTGATCACGGCATCGATGATCTACTGGATTTTGTCCATAGGGCTGGAAATCGTCCAAGCCCGCATCGAGGAGCGTTTCGGTAGGTCACTGAAACGCTGATGTCCTCATCTGAAGGAAATGCCATGACGCAATCCATAGTCTCAGCCGGCGAAATTGAACTCAATGGCGTCCATAAATGGTTCGGCAGTTTCCATGCGCTGGACGATATCAATCTTGTCATTGCACCGCAGGAGAAAGTTGTGATCTGCGGCCCTTCCGGTTCAGGAAAGTCGACGCTGATCCGTTGCATCAACCGTCTTGAATCGCATGAGCAAGGCAGGATCATTGTTGGCGGAATAGAACTGACCGAAGATGAGGACCAGATTGATGAAGTTCGCCGCGAAGTCGGCATGGTCTTCCAGCATTTCAATCTTTTCCCGCATTTAACGATCCTGCAAAACTGCATCCTTGCTCCCATGTGGGTACGCAAGATTCCAAAGAAACAGGCCATTGAAACGGCAATGCATTTTTTGGATCGCGTGCGTATTCCCGAGCAGGCAGACAAATTTCCCGCGCAGCTTTCAGGCGGACAACAGCAACGGGTAGCAATCGCCCGTGCACTCTGCATGACGCCAAAAGTCATGCTTTTTGACGAACCGACTTCGGCGCTTGATCCGGAAATGGTCAAGGAAGTCCTTGATACGATGGTTTCCCTTGCAAAAGAGGGAATGACGATGGTCTGCGTCACCCATGAGATGGGATTTGCCAAACAGGTCGCAGACCGCGTTATATTCATGGATCGCGGGCGGATCATCGAAGAGGGCAAGCCGCTCGAATTCTTCGACAATCCGCAAAATGAGCGGAGCAAATTATTCTTGAGCCAGATATTGCACTGAGGCAGGACTCTACCGGTCGATAACCCTCACGCGAAATAAATCACGCTGGCAATGACGGCAATGAGTATCATCAATGTTGCTGCAATGACGTAGCGTGCTTTGCCGGTTGGGGCCGGTTGGGCGGCTGCGTGTCTTGCGGCGGGCATTGCATTGGAAGGCGTGTCCGCCGAGGAGAGACCGTCGGGTAGCAACGAGGCTTGAGGTACAATGGGAAGAGGGTTCTGCTCGATTGATTTCGGACTGGCACCCAGCTCTACCGAATTTGGCCGTTGCTTGGTATCGAGAATTTCGTGTTTGCGTTGACGCGTAGCGCCCTCAGCCGCGCGCTCGAATTTTCGCATGGCGTTCTCATCATTCCAACTGCTTTCGAGCGCCTGTTGCGAGCTTGTATTGTTGATGGACTGAACCAAGGAACCGTCCTTTCTGGATAGTTACGTCTTGAACGTCTTGTCTCCGCTGCTGGGATGATGACGGGAACCTATCCGATTGGCAAATATATTCTGTCACACCGTCATTGGAATTGTTCCCTGTCATAAAACTGTGAGGCATATCTTCCATGTTTCACCCTGCCGTTGCCGGTGAGTCCCACGCGTCCTTTCGCGTTGCAGGAACGTCCCGATTTTCAGATCAGGCAGGAGAACGCGATGTCTTTTCGTATAGATATAGATGGCAAAAGCCGCTTTGATGCCAACGGTAACAAGATACCGCTGACTTCTACACAACAACAGCAACTCTTCGTCGAGCAGATCAGGCAGGCTGTACGCGAACGCGCCCAGGCAGGCGGGCCGAACGCCTTCGATCCTGATAAAGAAAAGCTGATTGTGGTTCAGCCGGGGGATAGTCTTTGGGAAATTGCCAAGGACAACAATGTCCGGTTTGGCGATGTGGTGGAGGCAAACAAAGGCCTCCATGACAATCAAATCGATCTGGTCAAACCGGATGATGTCATCATTATTCCCCATATTGCGCCTGATCTGGCCGCAGGCACGGTCAAGGACAAAGAGGGCGTGCCTGCTGGAGAAGCTGCTTTCCAGAACGAACTCTATGAGCGCGGGAATAATCTGCAATATGCAGATGATCCATCCAAGACAGACTTTCCTGCTGAAACCAAAGGCATACAAGAGGATGTCGGGGCCTATCTCGATGGGCTTCCGGCAAGCGAACGGCAGGCTGCCGTTTCGAGGCTCATTGGACACAAGAGCGATTGGCAGGATGCAAGCCCGGCGCTGAGCGCCATAGAGGGCGCTGCCAAAGAGAGGCAGTTGATTGCCGATCCCCAGGAAGCCTTTGCCAAGGAAATCTATGCAACAGGCAACAAGCTGCAATATTCCGACAATCCCAATACCGATTATAAAGCAGGAACCGCAAATATCGCGGCGGATGTAAAAGACTATCTTCAAGGCATACCCGAAGGCGAGCGAGCCAAATCCCTTCAGGCGCTCTACGATCGGGACTGGACCGATGCGGGGCCATCGCAGGTTGCGCTGGAAAACACAGCCAAAGAGCTTGGCATATCGCTGCGACCTTCAACCCATCATGGATCGCAAATAGAGTCTGAGGCACGGCAGATTATCGACGAGGCGAATGCCGCAGGCAAACCGGACGAGGTGTTCAACGCCCTGAAAGCCTCTTATGACAAAGCTCCAGCAGAAGTTCAGGCCGCAATTGACGGCAATGCAGATGCCAAAGAGCTCATAAGCAATACGGCCGCCTGGGCGACAGAAAGGCTCAAGAATTATGATCCTGAAAAAGCGGTCAGCGATCAGGGCGATAGTGCAGAGTCCATGCGCAAGCTGGAGGCTCTGACCAAAGATGCCGATCCAAAACTGGCAGCGCAATTGATGCTTGATGCTTTGCCGACCATAGAGGCTGCGAACGCACGCAAGCAGGAGAAGATCGGCGGTGACCTCATTGGTCTGGAAGGCCAGCAAAACCTCAATATCATTATGGGCCGCATTGGCGAAACGCCAACAGGTCAGATCGTCCTCGACCGCTTTATAAATATGCATATGGGCAATGCTGAATCGATGCGTATGGCGATCATTTCAGGTTCAGGACTTGATTTTCCGCTGGCACGGGCTGCGACTTCTCCCTCAAGTGGCTATCTGGAAAACACGATCCTCCCAAGCGTCGTTGAGTTTTCCAAAGGCTCTGTAAATGGCAGTGTCGATAAGTACTCCGCCCATATGCAGGAGGTGCAATGGCTAATTGCAAACCACGGCGCCACGATGACGCCGGAACAGCTCGAGAAAGCCATCACCGATTATGAAGCGGAAAAGGGTCAGGGCTGGAAAGATCAGAAGCTGGCACTGGAAAATGACGTTGCGGCAAAGGGCAATCAACTCCTCAATCAGTTGAGTCAACTGGGAAATCTGTCGCCGGAGCTCTCCGCTCAACAGGGCGCCGCCGATGAAAAAATCAAGGAAATCCTTTCTGACGACAAATCTGTCATGGCAATGCAGGTCGCGCTCAAGAATGATCCGACGCTTCTGGATAAACCCGCTGTTGTTTCCCTGCTAACCCATCAGGCACGTCTGACAGACCGTGGCCGGAAACTTGCAGAAGAAGCAATGACGCAGATCGTGCGCCGGACTGTTTTGCCGTCATTTGGAAATCTCAATCCGAATGACCCTGCAAGCATTGAGCGGGCCAAGGCAGGGATAGCCTCCTTGCAGAATAGTCCTGCCGCCAAATTGCTTGGCATACCGGAGGATGAATTCCAGAAGGCGCTGAAGGCGGTCGAAGAGTCGCTTCCAGCAGCAGGCGATACCGAAGCCCAAATGGTACAGAAGTTGAAAAACCTCGATGCCAGGCTGACTGACACCAATAATGGAATGAAGTCGTTCAAAAACACGACAGTTCCCGGACAGATGCTGCGCTTGATTGGCCTTGCAGCCGTTGGCGTGGGGTTGGCTTCGACATTGAGCCGAACCGGTCAGGACCCGTTGATGAAGTTCAAGGTTTTCATTGATGCTGCCGGTGTGGGGCAGCGTTCAATCGAATTGCTCAACGGTTTTCAAAAGATCAACCCCGACTCAATGGCCGTGAAACACTTCGGCAGCAGCAGCACAACCGCCGCAAAATGGTTGGGATCGGTTGGTGCAAGCTTCGATCTGGTGCTGGCGACGCGCTCCTACATGGGCGGTGACTGGCAGATGGGTACGCTGCAAGCCGCCGCCGGTGCAGGAGGGATCTTGGCCGCTTTCGGGACCGGGTCGATGGCAGGGCCAGTCGGTCTGGTCATTGTCGGCGCTGCGGTCATTGGCCAGATGCTTCTTACCAATACAAGGGAATCGAACCTCTATATGACGGACACCTCAATGCGGTTTTTGCAGCACGCCCAATTGTCGCAAGAAACTGCGAAGGCACTGGTCGATCAAAGCGGCGAGGGGTTCAGTCCCGTTCCGCTATTGGTTAAATATGCACAGCTGAAGGGCTACAATCTCGACCAGCCCGCAGACCTTCAAAAATTCGTCAACTGGCTCAATGCCATACCCCAGGACAAGCTCGCCACGCTCCGGGATAATCTGCACCATACGCTCGACGGCCTGAATGGCGACGTTTCCAGATTTCCGGCGACGTCCGAAGGAGATGCAAATTACACTGATCCGCAGAAGTTAAATCATCGGACCCAAAGTGCCTCGGGCAGGGCGGCGGTATCGCGCCCTAGTCTGGCCGACAAGATTGATGACGGCAATGCGGATCCTCAATCGGTCGTACAGATTGACGCCACACTCCGCCAGCTGGGTATATCGGTGGCTTGAACCTCAAGGTGCTTTTTGTGGTTCGCCAGTTACGAGCGAACGCATGATGTCCGATGTTCCTCGGAGGTCCTTTAACTCGGACATCATATAGGGCACGAGATAGGAGATGTAGAGCACCATCAGCACGGCAAAAAGCATGTTTTTGATGGCAAGCGACAAATCGAAAACATGCAGCTGTGGCGACATACGGGAAAGATATGCCAGCATCAAATCGGTGAGCAGCAGGGCCAGAACAACAGGCGCGATCAGGATGATCGCAATTTGCATGATGCGGTCCAAAACCCCGAGCAGCGCCGGAATGGCGTTGACATTGATCACCGGCGCGAATTTGATCGCGGGCCACAATTCATAGCTTTTGTAAAAGCCATCGACGAGCAGAAGAAAGCCGCCTGACATAAAGAAGAGCGCAAGCAGGGCGAAGACAAAAAGGGTTCCGGCGATGCTGGTCTCGCTGACCTGCAAAGGATCAATCAACTGCGCCGATGTGGAGCCACGTTGCAAATCGACCAGATCGCCCGCAACCTCCGCGCCCCAAAACGGGATGCCGAAGGCGATGCCGATGATCATGCCGACAATCAGCTCCTTAACCAGCAATCCGGTGATGAGCAGGCTGCCGAGCTGCCCTTCGGCAAGAATTGCATTGAGCACACCCGGAACTGCCGGGATGCAGATTGCAATGGCAACGCAGGAGCGGATCATTCCGGTCAGTCCAAGCCGGATGAAGGCGGGCGTGACCATGATCATGCCCAGCGCGCGGGCAACGCTTATGGCCATTGCAACGAGCAAGGGATAGGCGAGGGCAAGAAAAGACGATGTGCTTGAGATAGCGTCCATATTTCGCTAACGCGTCATCGCCGGGAAACTGTCAAGCACGTGGCTTGCCAGATTTGCGACCTGCACGGCGAGTGTCGGTCCAAGCACAATGAGAGTCAGCATGACGGCAACAAGCTTTACCGCCTGTGGCAATGTCTGATCCTGGATTTGCGTCAGCGCCTGTATGAGTCCCACGCTGATGCCAATGACAATGGCTATCCCCAATACGGGTGCCGAGGCGATCAGAACTGTCAAAAGTGCATTCTGCATCTGTGCAAGAAAAGCGGTCTGACCCACAGCTACGTGCCTCCATAACTTAATATGAGTCCATGCATCAGGCGGGACCAGCCGTCGACTGCCACAAACAGAAAGATCTTCAACGGTATCGAGATCAGTGTCGGCGACACCATCATCATGCCCATCGCCATCAACACATTCGAAACAATCAGATCGATAACCAGAAATGGCAGATAAAGCAGAAACCCGATCTCGAAAGCGCGGGTAAGTTCCGAGCTTACGAAAGCTGGAATAAGCACAAGCAGACTGTCTGGCTTCAGATCAGCGCGCGCTTCCGGCGACCACACGTTCTCGGTTGCCTGCATGAAGAACTGCCGCTCATTTTCATTGGTGAACTTGGAAAGATGAGCCTGCAAAGGCGGTCGCAATGCCTCGGCGGCGGCTCTCATACTGTCCATGGACTGCGTGTCCACCTGCTGTGCCTCAAGAATGCGGTACATCTCGCCCACAAGCGGCGTTGTTACATAGACCGTCAGGATCAATGCGATGCCATATAAGACCAGATTGGGTGGCGATTGCTGGATACCCAAAGCATTGCGAATGAGAAACAGCACGATAGATATTTTGAGGAATCCCGTCATTGTAACAACGGCAAGCGGGATCAGCCCGATAACCGAGACAACAATGATAATCGGGATGAGATTGGTCTGATACTCACCCAAGCCGAACGACCCTTACGCCAAGTCCCGCACCGATTTTTACCAGTTCGCCGCTGCCGACCAAACGACCATTGGCCAATATGTTCACGGCATTTGTCGTGCTGGCCGCAACCGGCAAAACACTGCCTTCGCCGAGCTTGCGAATTTCACTCAACGGCAATTCGCAGCGGCCGATCTCAAAGACCAGCTCCACGGGAAGGTCGTCAACTTGTTCGAACCCTGCTGATCCGGAAGGTTTGGTGTAGGATTGCGACATCGTCGAGTTCTCCCCATTTTTAGCAGGTAGGCTCCACCTGCTGGTCATTCTGTATTTTTGTCCGTCAGGCGTAATTGAAGCAACAAAGCGCCTGGAAAGAATGGCAACGGGATCGGCCTCGGATGATTCTTTGCGCAGGATCACATCACCTGCTTTAAGACCGCGCAGTTCCGCCACCGTCAGGATTTGTGTTCCCGCGCAAAGCTGCACTGGAAAACCGATACTCGAAAGCAGCCCCGCCGCGCCTTGTGATTCCGATTGGTTGAGCGCACTGCCGAGGAGCTGTGCCGCGTCACGGGTCAGGTGCAATTCGGCGTTACGAGGATAATCATCAAAATCAAGAACCCACGGCAGTATGATGTCGTAATCTGCCGCTTCTTCTTGATCGCCGAAGCGAATGGAGTATCCGATAATTTCTTCAAGCCGGTTCAGTTGTTCCGAAAGAACATGTTCGACCAGAATACTGCGCTGGCGTGGTGCAAGGCTGGCGATCATTTTGGTGATGCCGAATCCCTGCACAAGCCGCTCAAGGGTGCCTGCTGAGAGCACCAGTTTGCATGCCCAGGGTCCTATCGCGACCGGTACCGCAACAGGATTCAAAAGAAGTGATGCTTTATCGGCCAGATAAAGACCGATTGCGGGTCCGCTATTGGTCAACTGAACGGAAACAGTCTCCTTGGGAAACATATTCAAAATGGCAATATGATCCGGGTTGACCGAAGGAAGCCAGTCGAGCGGGTCTTTGCCATCAGCGGGCTGGTTGTTTGAAAATGTCTGCGTCTCTGCGAGCATATTCACCCTCAAAGTCCCTTGTGAACGGATGATGCGGGTCTCTGCTGGTCCTCATCCTCAAGTTCTGTCATCAGATCTGCACGCTTGTCTTTCTTGATGCCCTGCTTCTCAAGAAGGAGTTTGAGCTTGTCATGCTGTCGGAGCCGGGAAAGATGTTCGGCGGCTTTTTCACGGGCCTTGTCTGCTTCTTCGAGCAGTTTGACTTTCGCTTGCGCCTCCATCTGCTGGAGATGGGCGGCCTGATAGGTCAATGCAGACAGAGCATCCTGATAGTCATCCAGTGCCTGACGGCCGAGCAAACCACCGGACATCTGTTCATACATGGCGGTCTCGCGGCTCAGCCTGCTCTCATCATTCTGGATGATGCGCTCTGCGGCTGCGTCCACCGCCATCGAAGCAGCGTTCTCGGCATTTTGCTGGCGAAGGTAAGCCTCTTCAGCAAGTCTCGTACGCATCTTGCGCAGCTCCATGAGCTTTTTCAGGTTCTTTTCCTGGCTCATGCGAGAAGTCCCTGCAATTGCAGTTCCGTCTCGGCAAACCCGAAATGTTCATCGCCGGTTTGCCGAAGAAACTGCTCGATCTGTACATGCCGATCCAGCGCTTCGTCCGATCGCGGGTCTGCTCCACGCTTATATTCCCCGACGCGCAGCAATAATTCGATGTCCTCATAGCGCGCCATGAGATCGCGGACTTTTGAAGCGCTTGCACGGTGGGTTTTGCTGGCCACCGCATCCATCAGGCGACTGCGGCTTCGCAAAACGTCAATCGCAGGGAAGTGATTGCGCTGGGCAAGTTCACTGCTCAAGACAATATGTCCATCAAGAATGGCTTTTGTTTCTTCGGCCACAGGATCAAGCGTGCCGTCGCCTTCGGTCAAAACCGTGTAAAGACCCGTGATGGATCCTCCAAGACCCGGACCGGCACGCTCGAGCAAACGCGGCAATGCGGCAAACAGGGAAGGGGGAAAACCGCGTCTTGTCGGGGGCTCTCCTGCCGCAAGGCCGATTTCGCGCTGGGCGCGGGCAAATCGGGTCACGCTGTCCATCAGGAGCAGCACATGCTGTCCCTGATCTCTGAAATATTCCGCAATCGCGGTTGCGCCATAGGCCGCTTTGACACGCTCAATGGCAGGGCGGTCGGAGGTCGCGACGACAACAACGGAACGCCTTCGCCCTTCTTCGCCGAGCTGAATATCAATGAATTCCCGCACCTCGCGGCCGCGTTCGCCGATCAGCGCGATTACAATGACATCTGCCTGTGTACCGCGCACGATGCTTGAAAGCAGCGATGATTTACCTACGCCAGCTTCACCGAATATGCCGATGCGCTGTCCGCGTGCTACCGTCAGAAGGCCATCAATGGCCTTTACACCAAGTTGCAGCGGATATTGGATAAGGTCGCGTTGCAATGGCTGGAGGGGAACATTGTGTGTCGGATAATAGGTGCCGGTATGCAGGGCAGTGGGCAGGCCCGTGCGGCTGAGAACCTCGCCAAGCGGGTTCAGAACACAGCCCAGCAATTCTGGTCCAACGGGAATCTGTAGCGTATGTCCTGTCGGAATCACCTCTGCCCGTGTTGACATGCCATCCAGATCACCGATTGGCGTCAAAATGGCCTCTTCATCATGAAAGCCCACGACCTCGGCAGGGACAATCTTACCCGACACCGGATCACGCAGATGACAATACTCACCGATCCGCACCATCGAAACCGTTGCATGGACAATAATACCTGTGATCTTGCGAATACGGCCTCTGACAGGACGCGTATCAGCCTTGGCTGCAGTGTCCTGCAACCGACCCATGAGTTGGCTGAGATCAGGCGGATTGAACTCTCGCTTCATTCAGCCGCTCCATCCTGTCGCTTGGGTGCGACAAGGGCCTCACGGATGGCGGCGAGTTGTGTTTCCAGTCCCGCATCGATGACCGCTATTGCGTTTGAAAGTACGCATTTGGTCCCGCTCAAACGAGGGTCGGGAAGAACCGTGATATTCAGCGAAGGATTGACATAGTCAGAGGCGATCCGCTTGGCGACGTCTTCGGCAATGTCCGGAGCAACAGTGATTGTGATGTCCCGTTCACGTTGAAATCCCTGCAAAGCATGTTGTGCAAGTTTTGCAACCAGTTCCGCATCATCCAACTTGCCCAAAATCCTCGAAATAATGGAAAGGCTGAGATCAACAAGTTGCTGGTCAAGCCCGGCAACATAGTCGTTGACACGTGCTGTTGTTGTTGTCAGCAAAGCCGAGGCCTCAAGCGCTCCCTGCTGGAATCCTGCCTGATACCCTTCCTTGCGGCTTGCCTCCCGGATCCCATGGATATTTTCCATCTGGGCGACAGCTTCGGCTCTTGTTGCTTCGATAAAAGCAAAGCCGTCGATCCAGTGCTGAACATCCTGCTCGCGGATAATCTTTGACCCGGGCATCGTCGGCAACTCGTTCATCACACGTCCTCTTGCATCAATGAAGAGTCTGGACTTACCGCAAGCCTTCGCATGATCGCCGCGCCCAAGGCACGGTGTTTGGCATCCGGAAAGGGGGTGAGGGAACGGTCATTGGCATGTTTCAGGCGGGCCCAAGCGCCGATTGCCGCCGGCAACGCTGCTTGCCAGCTTGCAAGGCACCGATAGCCATCAGCTTCAAGGCTGGCTTCCAAAGCATCGAGACTTTCCGGCGGAGGAAGATTGCCTGCCAGGTCGCGGTTGGCAAGCGCTGCCTGAAAGGCGGCTTCACCAATGCGCCGCTTTATCTCGGTTACCTCGTTCGTGCGGATTTCACTGGCTAGAAATTGCGCCCAGAAGACTGCGCCTGCAAGAGGGATTAAAGTCGCTATCTGATCGGCTGGACTCGCCAGCAGATGCACATCGGCCGGGTCAACGCTCATTGATGCAGGCAAGTCCGGCAACGCAAAACGATCCATCAGCAATGATTTAAGCTGCCTTTGCACCCTGCTTGATGCCTGAAGTTGTGATGCCACCTCTGGTGAAATCACACCGTCATAACAGGCAACAACACGCTCCGGGTGGACAAGCTTTGCTGGATTGGAAATAAGGGCACTCCAATCCGGCTGCCCGGACGAAGCCTGCGCTGCTTCGCTCGCCGTACCTGGTCCCTCGCTCACTTGGCAGGTCCTACGGGTACAAGCGGATAGACCCGTCTGCGCTTCTTCTGCCAGAAGAGATAGCCAAGCGCCCCACCAAGACCGAGCACCGCGATGAACAATATGCCGAAAAGCCATTTGGCTTTGGCTGCACTGGCGGGGAGCATCCATATGCCAAGGAATGAGGTGAGTTCAGTATTGGTGCCCACAGTGGGGCTTGTCATGGCAACCACAGGTATAACGGACACTTTTTCATAAGTGAGTCCTGCAATACCATTGGCCACAAGGGTTTTGATCTGCGGAATCAGCGTGTTTATATCGAGATTGGCTTCGTGCCGGATAAAAACCGAGGCCGATGCGGGAACCGCATTGCGTTGCAGCGGATCATTGTCAGGCAGAACGACATGGACCCGGGCGGAAACGACACCATCAATCTCCGAAACAGTACGGGACAATTCTTCGCTCAGCGCAAAGATCATCTGCGCTCTTTCCTGAACAGGAGATGCAACAAGTCCCTCCTGTTTGAAAACGCTGCCCATCGTTGCAAATTGCGTCTTGGGCAACCCGGCTTCATTGAGAACTGTAACCGCTTGCGCAAACTGGTCTTCATCGACAGTGACGGACAGTTTGCCGTTCTTTTGCAGCACACGACCTGCCGGAATACCCTTCTGAAGCAGGGTGGCGACCATGGCATTGGCCTCCCGCTCTTCAAGATTGGTATAAAGATCCTCTTTACATGCCTGTAGGGCGAGGCAAATCGTTGCTACGATGAGGCATCGTTGTACCGGGCTTATCTCCATGCGACGCTTACTGACCTTTGACAAGTGTATTGGCTGCGCCGGTTATTTGCGTCGTGCCGCGTACGACCATCTGGGTCTCGATCGAATGGTCAAACACAGTGCCTAATTCCTGCACGACCCGGTCAATCGCATCGCCCTCAACCTTGGCCGACTTGCTTCCGCTTAACGCTGGATTGGTGAACGACTGCGGCGTGCTCTTTTCAGTCTCGTTGCTGCGGTTGACAAATTTTCCGCTGCGCTCGACGAACCCTTTCAGGTCGTTGACGAGGGAGCGCCCAAGATCTGCCGGGCTTGCGCCTTGGGGAAGCGTCTGAATATTCCGGGACATATGCTCGAAAAGATTCTGCGAGGCAATGGACTGGGTCGCTGTTGCATCTGCGGGCACTGTAGCGGCTACGGCTGCCGAAACTGCTGTCATGATAAATTCTCCATCTGATCCGGACTTTCAGGAATGATCCTTATTCGTCGGACATGGCTTCATTCAACATTTCATTGGCGAGCTTCATCATTTCCTGACCGATCAATGATACGCCGCCACCTACCAAAGCCTGGTTCAGCGCTTCTTCAAACTGTTGCTGTTGTTCCGAAGGGGTCGGCTGATTGGCTGGCTGCTGAGTAACATTCGAAATTGATGGGGTTGCCATTACTGCTCTCCTGTCTGCTGTTCGCTACCCGCTGATATTTGTTTGCGCGCGCTGTTTTGTCCATTATTCCGGGGGTCGGATTGGGCGATTTCTTCGACGACTTCGTTTCTCTGGCCGCCGCGAAACACGCGCACGCGAGGATCATCTGCCGTTGCCTGGGGTGGTGGCTGAACAGTTGAAACAACCTGCTGAACCATGGCGATGAAGGCGGGAGGACCAGATACGCGCAGCGCGGGGGCATTCGGGGTGGACTTGATCGAGAAGCGATCATCCATGAGATCAAGACGCTGAACCTCATCAACAACCATCCCGCCATTTGCACGGCCAAGATCAATGATCTGCGTTGCAAATTCCTCGCTTGAATTCATATGAAGTATTGACCCGTCATAATACCAGATCAATCCGTTGGCTTCGGCAATCCTCGTCAAAAAAGCACCGGCTGTATCGGCACGGACTTCGCCCCGGACCTGCCCGCGTATCTTGTCGGAAAGCGCAACAGGCACACCGAGGTTGCGACCGAATTCCTTCAGGGCATCGCGAATGTCCTGATTGATAAGAACATAGGAATATCGCTTGTCGAACCAGTCGGGCGCTGCTGCAACTGCCGGACCGGCGGACGTCAAAACGAAGCCAGCTGTAGCCATCGACACAACAAGCGTTCGCAAATGCCCAACGGTCATCGGAAAAGTCATGCGAAAGCACCCTCTAATGCGAAGTGTCACATTTATCTCTATAACAGCAATGAATCATATGCAACGCAACTATAAACGAAATGTAATTTGACCCTACTGACATTTTTTGTCAGTAGTAGCATTATATATCTCAAATAGTTCAAATTTTGAATTAATTTTGATCTTGCATTGCACAAGATTGTACTGATACGATTCCATTATCAACTATCGTTACAGTTTGTAATATGAACTGAACTTCGTTAAATTGCCTTCTCTATTTTTTCATACTATCACCGATTACTAGCCAGTTTGTTAAATCATATGCCCCGGCTGGCGCCGAGACAGTGTGGATCGGTTCAATTTCTATAGATGAGTGTCAATCTCAAAGGAGAAATAGCATGGCTGTTCAAGGTGTTGGTGGTGGAGCAACGGGCTCGGATGCTTCAATCGGCAAGATGGAAGCAGCATTTGACAAGGCGATTGAGAAGTCAGCCAAGATCACTGAAATCACGACCGAAAAGAAGGTCGCACTTGATGCTGCCAAGCAGCGTCCAAACAACTGATTTTTAAGATTTGCGCAGATGGTGCAGTGCCATCTGCGCAAATCTCTATTGCCGGTCGGGCGCCTTTTGCCAGTTTGAGCCCGATGTAAAGACGCATGCGAATACTTCAAATACTTTGCAAACGAGGCAAACGTCATGGGTTCCATCGTTCGATTTCAAGAACCGAAAACAGCATTGTTGCTCCGGGTAACTGCGGGTGTTCATGATGGTGTTCTGCTTCCTCTTGAAGGTAGCTCCTATCGCTTGGGATCGGCGGCAGATTGTGATCTGACGCTGAGTGACTGCGATGTCGGCGCCCATCATATGACGCTCCAGCTTCAAGGATCGAATGTCCTGATCGAGGCTATCGATGGCGATGTTGTCATTGATGGCGATACGCTTGTTCCGGCCGGTCATGG
This sequence comes from Phyllobacterium sp. K27, assembly GCF_054796155.1. Lineage (NCBI taxonomy): Bacteria > Pseudomonadati > Pseudomonadota > Alphaproteobacteria > Hyphomicrobiales > Phyllobacteriaceae > Phyllobacterium > Phyllobacterium sp. K27. The sequence goes on from NZ_JBTWND010000004.1 coordinate 838,024, forward strand.
CGTGCGTTCCCCCTTGCCTTTCGAGTTTCAGATCGGCGGTGCAACCATTGAGCTTTCCTCGCCGGTGCCTGAAGGTGACGGCTTGCGGAAAATGCCAAGAGCCAGCTGGATCGCCATTGGCGGCGGCGCGCTGACGCTGTTGACAATTGCGGCAGTGCAGGCAGGTGTCGGTGATTTCCTTGGCTCCAACAATACGGCCATTTCCCATTATTCCGCCAAGCATGGTCTGGTCACCGAGAGCGTTCAGGCTCCGGTCGCCGATGCGCCGGTCGCGGCATCGCTCAAGACCAGGCTTGCGGAAAACGGGCTTTCCGGTCTCAAGGTTGAGGCAGACGGGACGCGTTTGACAGTGTCGGGCGAACTGACGGCAGATGACAGCAAGGCCTGGGCCACTATCCAGAGTTGGTTCGATCGCACCTATGGCGGAACCTATGTGCTGACCAGCATGGTCGGTGCCATGGCGCCGAAGGTTCAACCAAAGTTTAATTTACAGGCTGTCTGGTTTGGGGATGCGCCCTACGCCATCAGCTCGGATGGAACGCGGCTCTATAAGGGGGCTGCGCTCGAAGATGGCTGGATCATCAAGGACATTCGCGACGGCAGCCTCACCGCAGCCCGCCAGGGAGAAGAGTTTGTTCTGACGTTCTAAGTTCTGGCTCAATGCGCATAACCCCAGGAATTGTATTCGATTTTTGGAAGGACTTATGCGCCGGATTAATAGTTGCTGCGTCTTTTGTATATGGAGACAAATGCGCAGTAATGGGGGATATGAATGGCACTTGACGTTCGTCGGCAGGAGGACCGGATTCGGGCACAGCTCGGGTCTGTTTCCGCGCGTCCGGATGTCACACGGGTCGAGCAAGCCCAATCCAAGGCGTTTGACGCATCCCTGGCTCGCTCCGAGCAGGCGGCAAGGCGCGCCAAAGAACCGTTTATCGGCCAGATTGGAAGGCTGCGAAAGCCAAAGCTGGCAAATCCCGGCGTGTTCGATCTAGCGCGGTCGCAGGAGATTCTGGACTATCTCATCAATGATCTGTTGCCGGAACTGGATATTGATGAAGAAATCGCTGCAATCACCGCATCAATGCTGACGGAAGAAATTGACAGCAGGCGCGAATTGCAGGAGCGGCTCAGCCTTGCGCAAAATCAGGCATTGGGCCAGTGACACAGCAGCGCCGGGACAGTGTAGAATTTCTTCATGGGCTCGGTTACCTCTATTGCAGGGCAGGTCAGCCTGAGCGGGGATTGGTATTTCTGCTGCTGGCCGCAAAAATTGCCCCGCATGAAACATCAATCCTCAAATCGCTGGCGGCAGTCTTTGTCGAAACCGAATCGGCCACACGCGCACTGACAGCGATTGACCGAATCGAAGATATTGAGGGCACGGTTGCCCCAGGTCTTTCCCTTCTCAAGAGCAGGGCGCAGTGGCTTCGCGGTGAACATGATCGAGCACGCGAAACTTTTCAGGACTATATAGACCGGAGGCGCTCGGTATGAATATCCTCGCCCCGTTGAACCGCTTTGCGCGGGCGGCTTCCAAGCGCTCCGACATTGTCATCGCAGCTTTTATGCTCATTGCCATCATCATGATGATCATTCCGCTGCCGACATTTCTTGTCGACATGCTGATTGGCATGAACATCGCTTTCAGCCTGCTTATTTTCGTTGTGGCCTTCTATATCTCGAAGCCGGTGCAGTTTTCGGCCCTGCCTTCCATTATCCTGCTTGGAACGCTTTTTCGCCTGTCACTGTCCATCACCACAACGCGATTGATTCTGCTCCAGGCCGACGCCGGCCAGATCGTCGCTGCCTTTGGTGATTTCGTTGTCGGCGGTGAAGTTGTTATTGGCCTCGTTGTTTTCCTGATCATCACCATTGCCCAGTTTGTTGTGATTACAAAGGGCGCGGAACGTGTGGCCGAAGTGGGCGCACGCTTTGCCCTTGATGCCATGCCCGGCAAACAGATGAGCATCGATAGCGAGGCGCGCAGCGGAGATATCGATCAGGCTGAAGCAAAGAGCCGTCGTCAGGGTCTGGAGCGCGAGAGCCAGTTCTATGGTGCCATGGATGGTGCCATGAAATTCGTCAAGGGCGATGCGGTTGCCGGACTGATCATCATCGCGATCAATCTGATCGGCGGCCTTGCCATTGGCTCATTGCAACATGGCATGCCGTTCAGCGAGGCAGCGCATACCTATTCGCTTTTGACTGTGGGCGATGGTCTGATTTCCCAAATACCTGCGCTGATGATGGCAGTCGCTGCAGGCATGGTGGTGACGCGGGTCACCTCAGACCGGAACGAAGATCTTGGAACCGAGATCATCGGCCAACTGGGTGCCAACCATCGCGCACTGGCCTTGGCTGCGGTCATCCTTTTTGGCTTTGGTCTTGTGCCGGGGTTCCCTACATTCGTATTCTGGACATTATCGGCATTGGCAGGCGGGCTTGCCTATGTCGTGCTCAAGAGGGCCGGCCAGCAAGATGAAGGCGCCGACGGTGATACCGGCAATATGGTTCAGATCGGCAACATAACCAATCCGCCGCTGGCTTTGGCAGACGGACAGACCGGGCTCCTTCCCGGATCGCAACGTCTGGTGCTATGCCTTGGATCGCATTTGGCGGAGACGGCTGCGCTGTCCGTGCTGCAAGAGAATATTGAGCAAGTCCGCACCAACCTTTTCACCGATATCGGTGTTCGCGTCCCGCAAATCGGTATCCGTACTGATTCTATGCTGGAGCCTGACCAGTTCCGCATCGATCTTGAAGGCGTGCCGGTCACGGACGGCATAATCTTTATCGACCAGATTCTGGTGACAGATGAAACTGTCCATCTCGAACTCATGTCCATTCCCTATCAGGTTCGCCCCGTTCTCATCGGGCGAAATGATTCAGTGTGGGTCGAACAGAGCCACAGGCAGACACTCGAACACGCGGGCATAACATTTCATGAGCCTGTTGCGGTTTTGATGGAGGTTCTGGCACGCTCGGTGCGCCGTTATGCATCCGACTTCATTGATGTGCAGGAAGTCCGTTTTCTTCTGTCGCAGGTTGAAGATGATTATGGCGATCTGGTCAAGGAAGCTGTTGGGATTTCATCCCTGCAGAAAATCTCCGAGGTTCTTCGCAGGCTGGTTGAAGAGGATATTCCGATTACCAATCTGCGTGTCATCCTGCAGGCCATAGTGGAATGGGGCCCGCAGATACAAAGCCCTTACGTGCTGGCTGAGTATGCAAGGATCGGATTGGCAAGGCAGATTTGTCACCGGCATTCTGAAATGAACCGGATTGTCTCAGCCTATCTGCTGACGAGGGAAACCGAAGATGCCGTCCGCGCCAGCGTGAATCAAGGGCCGGGCAATCCTTCGATCAATATTCCGGAAGATATCTCCCGTCCGATCATCGAACAGTTGAAAAGCCGTTTCAATGGCAGGGATACGGATATTGTCAGAACAGTGCTGACAACAATGGATATTCGTCGTCCTATCAGAAATCTCCTGATACGAAACGATATCAATCTGCCGGTTCTTTCCTATCAGGAAATCTCGCCGGAATTCAGTGTGCAGTCCCTTGGTTATATCTCGCTACCGGCTTCCGGCCAGATGCGGCAGATCGGGGCAGGGGCAAATGAGTAAGCGTTCAGTCAGTTTCCGTAACCAGCAACATTAGAATATGGTGGACAATTACCCTATGCTCATACTGAATTCTTTTGGGACGGCCCGGCCAGCACGTTTGCTATGGGCGGTATTTATGCTCACTGTGCTGTTGTCTTTTCTTGCCTGCCTTTACCCAGCCTCCGCTCAGGTCAAAGTTGATGCCACTGCGGGACAGGTGCTCAAGCTCAGCGTGGGGCAGGGGCAGATCTTGCGTTTTGATCAGCCCGTGGAATCGGTGTTTCTGGCCGATACGACCATCGCCGATGTTCGCGTCGTGTCTCCCGGAGCGGTCTATATTTACGGGACAAAAATCGGCAACACCAATCTGATCGCGCTCAGCCCTGATCAGGGTACCCGCGGCACTGTCCAGATACGCGTCGTCGGCAATCCGAAAGAGGCACAGCAATCGGCCAAGGTGCTCCAGCCCACCTCTACAGTGGATATTACCCTCTTTGGCGAGCAATATGTCGGCAAGGGCCAGACGAACAATGTGGGCGAGGCGCTGGACACGGACAATGTGCTTCAAAGCTATTCCAAACCGGACAAGCCCGCGCTCAACAATACAACAATTTCGGGTCCCAATCAGGTCAATATCCGCGTGCGCTTTGCCGAAGTGGCACGCAATGAGCTTGCGCGCTACGGTGTCGATTGGAGTGCGGTCGTCAATAGCGGCTCGTTCTCCTTTGGTCTTGTGCGAGGCGGGAATGTTCCCAGCCGGGACGGTGCAACTTCGATCGGTGTCAACAGCCGCCACGTCAATGTCGGCGTCCTTCTGGATGCATTGAAGGACAATGGCGTCCTGACGATCCTTGCAGAACCCAATATCACCGCCGTCACCGGACAAACGGCAAGCTTTCTTGCCGGTGGTGAAATCCCGGTTCCGATCCCGGTTGGAAACGACCAGATCGGTATTGAGTACAAACAGTTCGGTGTGTCTTTGCAGTTCACACCGACACTTTTGCCCAATGATCGTATTGCCCTGCAAGTGAGACCGGAAGTCAGCAGCGTTTCGCAGGACAGCGTGGTGTCCATTGGCGGATTGGTTGTCCCGTCCCTGCGTATCAGACGCGCCGATACAACAGTGGAAGTCGGAAGCGGCCAGACATTCGCCATCGCCGGTCTGTTCCAGCGACAGGAAACACAATCGATCAACAAGACGCCGGTCGTTGGTGATGTGCCTATTCTTGGAGAGCTTTTCAAGTCGAAGCGTTTCCAGCGTAACGAGACAGAGCTTGTCATTCTGATCACGCCCTATCTCGTCACACCCACATCCTCCCGCAATCTCAAAACACCGCTGGACAGCCCGTCAGGTGCAATTTCTTCGCCGCGCAAAAAGTCCAAGAAGGTCGTCAATCAGGGGTATGGCTTCTATGTTGATTAATAACCCTGTTTTCCCGGTCCGTTTGGGCTTCAAGCTTCTGGCCGTGATTGGCGCGGCAACGCTTTCCGGTTGCATGGGCACCAAGATACAGCCCTATTCGCCAAACTACAGCTATATTGACACAGGCGGCACCTCGCGGCCGGGTGTGGTCAGGAAGGGCTATGACAGCGAACGCGCCGCCATGCTCGTTCCCGATGCCTGTATCACACCGGATACGGGTGAATACCCGATGTACTTACCGTCGGGTTGCGCAAACAATCTCAATTTGCAGCACATGGCAGCCAAGAAGCAGGACCTGATGCATGGCCGCGAGATGGGACCCGCCATGGCTGCACCAGTGGCGCGCGCTGCACAGAATTATATTGAGGGAACTGACCCTGAGATCAGGCGCCGCCGCCGTCCGGCGGATGAGACGAGCCAGTCAACCCAATGAGGATAATCGGCATGATCATAAAGCATTTTGTCGGCGGTATTTTTCCTGTTCTATCCTTGGGACTGATGGTTACGGGTTGCATGTCCGGCTCGGCGGAACAAGCCGCTGCAAAGAGGCCCGTCAGCGAACAATCCAGATTGATGAAGATTGCCAGGGATATTGACGCAAAGGGCGAGAGCGGCACAGCTTTGGCGCTCTACGAGCGTGCCGCCGAAATGTCCGAGAATGATTCAACCGTCCATGTCCGGCTTGGAAATGCCAGGATGAAAGCTGGTGATCCGGAGGGGGCCGAGCAAGCATATCGGTCAGCACTTCAGATCAACCCGCAAGATGCCAAAGCCATGCTTGGATTGGGAACAATCCAGTTGCAAAGCGGTGATGCCAGTTCTGCCGCCAGAATTCTGGCGGCGGCCGCACCAGCGGTCAATACTGTCTCGGCCTATAACAAGCTTGGGACTGCCAGGGTCCTTAGCGGCGATGGTGCCGGGGCAGAAGGAGCCTTTACCAAAGCGCTCGCGCTGCAACCGGGAAACCTCGACACCAAAACCAATCTGGCATTGGCACAGGCTCTGTCCAACAAGCTACCCGACGCATCAACGAGCATGAATAGTGTTGTGACATCGCCGCTCGCGGAAAAGCGTCACTTTATCAACTACATGATTATTCTCAGCATGTCGGGCGATTCTGCCGGGGCGCGTGCAATCGACGTGCCTGACCTGCCTGCAAACCAGAAGAATCAGATTTTGGCGAAAGCCGCGAAACTACGTTCGATTGAGGATCCGGCGAAACGGGCACAGGCAATTGGCCTGCTCGCTTCGGCGTAATCAAGGACGAAAGATGTGAGCCAGACCAGCGAAGAAAAAACACTTCCAGCGTCAGACAAGAAGATAGAGGACGCACGCAAGAAGGGTCAGGTGCTGCATAGCCCTGACATGGTTTCCGGCGTGATCATTCTCTCGTGCACTTTATTCCTCATCTACATCGCTCCGGTTCTGCGCGTGAAGGTTGGTGCGCTGCTCGAAGAAGCCTCGCATATTTACGACCGTCCCTTTGCCGAAGTCTGGTACCGGTTGATGACGATTTCTGTTCAAAGCCTGCTGACGGCAACGATTCCCATTCTCGTCATCACCATGTTTGCAATTCTGATTACCAACGTTGCGGTTACGCGCGGATTTGTCTTTTCCGCCAAGCCTATTGAGCCAGACTTTGAACGTATCAATCCCATGACGGGCCTGAAGCGCATATTCTCACTCAAAAGCGTCGTGGAGTTCTGCAAGGCGCTGTTCAAGATTATTGCCGTGACGACAGCTTTTGTCTTCGTCTTTCATGCCGGGCTGAAGGCATTGTTCGAGTCGCCATCCTGTGGCGGCCTATGCATGCAGGCGACCTTCTTTGCCATGTTGAAGCCATTGGCCGCAATTGCCGTGGGTGCATTCCTGATCCTCGGGTTTTGCGACATCTTCCTGCAACGCTGGCTGTTCTTGCGCGAAATGCGGATGACGAAGACGGAGAGCAAGCGCGAGCATAAGGATATGGAAGGTGATCCACTGATCAAGCAGGAGCGCCACCGCCAGCGTCAGGCTGTAACCGGTGGCAAGAGCGGACTGAAAAGCGCGGTCCTGCTCATTGGCGACCCCGGCGATACAATTGTGGGTATCCGCTATGTGCGCGGTGAAACCCCCGTTCCCATCGTCGTTTGCCGCTCGTCTGGCGCCAGCGCCATGCAGATGAGCCAGCAGGCAGGTGATCTCGGGATTCCTGTATCGTTGGATGGCGACCTTGCCCGTCAGATCGCCAAGACCGCCAGCATAGGCAATCCGGTTCCCGAACGCGCCTTCCAGCCTGTCGCCAATGCTCTTGTCGCAGCGGGGTTGATTTGAATGGTTCAGGATATTGCGCAGCCAAAGCACAGGCTGCTCTCAATGGAGGTATGTTTTTCATGGTAACCCTGAAGTCCGGCATCGGAGCATTGATACTCATTCTGGCTTGTCTGGGCAGCGTCTCTGCCGGAGAGAGAATAGTGTCAACCGAACCATCGCCCCCTGTGCTCGACAAGAAGAACCACAAGGTTTGGGTTCAGCAAGGCTATCTGGATTTCCTGATGGAACCGGAAAGCTATCCACCGCAGCGCACCCGTCACGGCGCTGTGGTGATTGACAGGCTCCAGCCTGCCGTGCCGCGCAGCCTTGTGCGCTACGAGACACATGAAAAGCCCGGCACAATCATTATAGAGACAGAAAACCGCTCGCTTTATCTGGTGCAGGGCGATGGCCGGGCATTGCGTTACTCTGTCGGTGTGGGCCGGGAAGGTTATGGCTGGCGCGGTACCGAGCTTGTATCGAGCAAAAAAGAGTGGCCGGACTGGCGCCCCCCATCCGACATGCTTGCCCGGCGGCCGGACCTGCCGCGCCATATGGCTGGTGGACCAGACAATCCGCTTGGCGCACGCGCGCTTTATCTGGGGGATACGCTTTACCGGATACATGGCTCGAACGAGCCTGAAAGTGTCGGTCAATCATCCTCGTCAGGATGCTTTCGCATGACGAACGAAGACGTCGTCGATCTCTATCGCCGTGTCAAAATTGGAACAAAAGTAGTTGTTTTGTAAGGAGGCAATACAATGGCATTTGTCGTGAAACTGGATGGAAAAGGTTTTAGCCTGAAAAGTGCAGATGGCTCTCAAACCTATAATGTTACTCCTGCGCAGTCGCAATCCTGGCAGGTAGCCCTGGACAAGCAAGCCAAAATGCAGGGCTTCAAAAACACGTCTGAACTACTGGAAACCTATGTGGTGACAGTGCCAAACGCTGGTGATTCACAGTACAAGATTGCGGAACAGTTTGGCATCGGTCCCGAAGGCGCACAGGTGATGGTCAAAGGCAATGTGCAGTTTGCTAATCCTGATCTGATACACACCTATCACGAAGGCGATCTCAACCCTGATTTTGTCACGGTTCCTGTCGAGCCTAAAGTTGATAAGCCCATTTCGAACAAAAACCCGGATGGGCCAGTTCCTCCATCGGATGAACCAGCGGGTCAAACAGATAGTGTCAAAAAGCAGAACGCCATCGATACGCTGAAAAACCCCAGTGCGAGTTCAGAGCAACGGAAGGCGGCAATAGCAACCTATCTGGATGGGCATAGTGGCAGTGTAGAGGACCGCACCAAGGCGGCAATTGAGCTGCTCGATCCAAATCAGGACTATGGCGAAGAAAAAGTGAGGACAGCCAAACGTCAGGAGATTCTTGATGTTCTCGTGGAGCCTTCCAAGGACAATGATACCAAGAAAAAAATCTTTGACAGCCTGGTCGAACACCATTGGGTTTCCGAGAGATTTAACGACAAGAGCATGGACAAGGTGATCGGCGAGCACGCGAAGAACAAGTACAATATCGATGTTGATCCAACGAAGTGGAATCGTTGAGGTCCGACCCAGTTAGCGGGCGTAATCTTACAACTATTCGTTGAAGACAACGGGCTGCAATGTCCGATTTCGGGAGGAAATGAGATGTCTTTTGGTGCGAATAATATTTTTCAGCGCTGGCGGCCCCAGCCTGTCAATGGCGACAACAAGTTTGATACTGCGCTTACCCAAAGCGCCAAGGCAGCTCCTGCTCCTGCAGTAGCGCCAAAACCACCTGTTGCACCGCACGGGTGGAATGAGGCGCCCGCAGGGATTTCCCAGCACCGTACTGAACCCGGTCTTTGGCCGTTTCGCATCTATGACAGGGCGGGCATTGATCCGACAAACAACAAGGCGTTGCACGACCAACTGGTTGCAACGCCGCAACTGGACCCCAAAGCCTTCGGCAATCGGCCTGCCGCACCGGCCGATGCAGACAGAGCCTTGGAGAATTGCGATACGATCAATGTTCTGAGCCCCGAGCGGCTGAAACTGTTGGAAGCACAGCGTACAGCTTTGGCGACTGCGAGTGATCCATCAAAAACGCAGATCGAGCGCGACAAAGCAAAAGATGATCTTACGGTCGCAATCGCAGATGAAATAGAGCTGGCTACGGTGGGACAAGGCGCACCCAAGCTCGGCACTGACAAGAACAATGACAAGAAAGTCGATGTTACTGAAGCAAGCGATGTTACCAAGCCAATCCTTGAACGCGCGCCAAATGATCCGGTCTTCGTTGAGGCTTTCAATCAGGCCAAGGAACTGAAGGAAACGAAATGGAAGGCAGACGGTCGGACGGATGATCAGATCGGCGCCATTGCCAAAGCAGGCGATGCCAAGGATTATGACAAGGTAACGAGCGAAACCAAGAAGCAATTGGTTGACCTTGCACTCGCGGCTGGCCCCACCGAGGCCGAACAGATAACGGCCCTGTCCAACCGCGCCAATATTTACATGAATTTCAGTGCAGGCGATCCTGAAAAATATCAGGCAGCACTCCAGACTGGTGCAGAACAGGCGATCAAGGAAATTCGCGTTGACCGTAAGGTCGATGAATTGACCAAGGCATTCGGCAAGGGTGACCTTGGCGGCGCTCAGGCATTCATGGCCAAACTGAACGAGCAAACCGGCACGAAGAATACGCTTCCGGGAAGCGGCTCGCTTCTGGCTTCGGATCCCCGGGTCATATCCATGATCGATAAGTCAATCGATGCGATCGCCGGTGCCGGCCCGCGCGACGGTGACATGAAGGCAAAAACAGAGGCTGTTGTTGATCTGGCGGAGGCCAGCCAGAATATTCTTTACAATGATGGCGACAAACCCGGCAAAGGCAAGGAAGTCGTCGATCACGTTGCGAAATATGTGATCGATAAAATGCGCACGGACTTGCCGGGCGATCATTTGAACGTTTTCAGCCAGAATAAGTTTTTCAGCATTGCCAGCCGCGAGGATTTGCAAGGACGCGGCACATCGCTGCTTTCGGCGACCTCGGCATATACCGCCGTTGAAGCTGACAAGCAGAAGGACAAGACTGAATCACTCAAAGACTACGATAATAGCTTTCAGGGGATCAATTCCAATGCGCAATGGGCGACCCGACGCAGCATTGAGAACTTTGGCACGGCCTCCAAAGCGCTCGATGAAGACCTGAATGTAAAATACAATGAGCTCTACCACGGTCTCGAAGGCTGGGGCGCCAATGTTAAAGCCGACACCGGCGTTCCTGCCGCAGCACAGCTTGCCCGGGACATGGAAGCAATCGACAATATGTCGCCGGAAAACAAGCAGAAGTCCGAAGAGCTGGTCAAGCTGGGCAATACAAAGCAGGACCAGTGGGAACTGCAGGAAAGCATTGAGCTTGGCGTCAAGCTGTACAGCAATGACAACAAGAAGGTGGACGGGCAGGATACAGAAGCGCCCATACCGATGTTGTTCGGCACGGGCATCATGATGACCGAATCCAAGTCGATCAAGGAAGCGATGTCGGACCTGCCGGAGCGGCCGAAGTCCGAAGATCCCTATACGGGTGTCGATGGGAATGGTCAGCCGGCAACGCCGGGTACAATTTGGGTTCAAAGAGCCACGCGCGCCCTTGCAACGCAAGCGGTAACTGAAAGCCTCAAGGGCGGGATCAAGGATATCAATGTTGCTCTTGGCGAGCAGCGCTATCAGGCTATCCTGACCGACGGGGCTATCGCGACAAATGCCGAGCGCAAGGCCATGAAGGACGTCAAAACTCTCAGTCCCGATGCTGATACCTATATCCGCAATGCGAAAGCCGCCCTTGGCGAGGCAAGGTTCAATGACATTGTTGACGGAAAGTCCACGCCTACCGATGCCGAAAGAAAGCAGCTTTCAAATCTGAGTGGGCTGCGCTTTGGTCTGAACGCTGTAAACAGGATTTCAGGTGGTGGAAGCGCCGTCCTCTTCGGTCGCAATATCGGTGCTCTTGATGGTTCGCCTGCCGATCTCGTTTACTATGTGCCGCACACCCTCATGATGCTCAGTGCTGCACAAACGGCCCTGTTACCGCAGTCAGGGCAGATATTCCTGAACAAGGGCGCGGAACACAATACTCCAGCCCGGTTGAAGATTGAGGACGTTCAAAAGAGGGTAGCTGCAAACGATACATTGTCGGACGCTCAGAAAACAAAATGGAAGAGCAGTCTCAATTTACTCGATGGCATTCGGGGAGGCGGGATTGATTCCGCCTATGTTGCTGCTGACCTCAGCAATGCGGTCATGAATGGCTTCGGGATACTCGGTACCAAGCAGGATGGTGTCAAAGCTTTCGGCTACGGCACGGCAACGATCAGCGATGCATTGTTTGCCACTGTGACTGCGCGCGGTGCCGATGCAGCACTCCTTGCCAGAAGTGAGACCGGACTGTCCCGGCTTCTTGTCAAGCTCGGCCCGCTTAAAATCTCGGGCATCGCTGCTGTGCTGCAGGTTGCCGGTGCCGGTATCGTTGGCGGTCGCGGCGCTTACAATGCGGCCCATACCTATGACAAGGCGGACGCCGATGCCATTCAGGTTCTCTATGGCGTCAAGGATCGCAAGACAGCGGAAATGCTGGCCGAGCATAATGATCTTCTGGACGAAGGTCTTATGGGCATCCTTCAGACCGTATTCCCGGGCGATGAACATTTGATGGGTGGAGATGAAGGCACGCGCAGTGCAAATAATGTCCTGACCAGCACCTATGGCGATCTTGATTACAATCGGGCCCGGCTTGGCCAGTTGTTCAATAGTTGGACACCGGAACAGGCCAAAGAAGTGTCCGAGACCATTCGCAACATGACGACCAATGACGACCACAAGCTGAAGGATACGCAAGACGATCTTCAATATCTGCAATTGCCTTTCGATCCGGCAAAGGTAGATCTGGCGAAGTATCCGAATATAAAATACGACGCTCAGGAAAAGCGCTACGAAGACTCGCAGACTTCCATGTACTGGGACGGGAACAAGTGGTGGGCTCCGCCGAAGAGGGTCGATCCCAATGCGCCCATGACTTATCATATATTATGGTATGATCCGGCGGCAGGCCACACGATGCGCAATGATGGCTTTGCCCGCCAGGTCCAGCCCGACAGCAAGGAAGGGTTCAAAGCCTGGCTGAAAAACAAGGGCTACCTTGATTGATCAGAAAAAAAGCCGGTGCTCAGCGCCGGCTTTTTCCTTTAGAGTGAAAGGCCGATGGTTTTCAGCCTTTTCTGCACATCTTTCTTGCGGTCCGGGTGAACCGCGAGAATATTGGCCACTCTGCCTGAAGGAAAGGCGGCGTCGACTTCAGCAGCATTTTTGAGAGGCGCGATAGAATCGGTGTCCACCTCCCACACCCCATAGCCCCAGTTCGTCAGAACGTCGCAAATTTTACCTGGTGTAACGCGAGACAGATTCCAGAGCACGTCCCGGTTAATCTCAACAAGCATTGTCGGGTGGGACGATTGGATCGTGTGGGCAGCGCCCATGAAGAACATGCCTTCCGCCCCTTCAATATCAACCTTTATCGTATCCGGTTTGATACGTTTGGCGATGGCATCGAGCGTTTCAACCCTGACACTGCGGTCTGAATGCCTGTTTTGTGATCCGGCGACGAGACTGGTTGCACCCGCATTGACGGTTTCGTCCGCTTTGTTGAGCTCCATCGTGCCCGGAACGTCTGCGAGGGCAAGCTGGTGAACGGTGATTGTTTTTGAAAGCTTGTTCTCTTTGATCGATTTGCTGAAAAGCGTCCACAAATGGGGGAGAGGCTCGAATGCCACGACCTTGCCGGAAAAACCTGGCTTTGTAGCAACCGAAAGCGAATAGTAGCCTACATTGCCGCCGACGTCGAAGAACGTGCCATTGTCCGGTGTGATTGCCTTGATGATATCAATATCAAACTTCTCATAGCCGCCGCTGAAAATACCGAATGTCATGTGGTACTGGCGCAGATCAAGATAGATTTTGAATCCATCCTTGGTCTCGTACAGAACCTCAATGCTCTTGGGCACGAAATTATTGAAGAGAAGTTCGGCGTGCCTCTGGTGAAATTCGGCCGAACTCATGAATCGTCTTCGATGCTCTGTCAGCGGCATTTCTGAAATGCTGAACAGGTTTTCAGAAATGATACGGGTTTCCTCGACGTTGACGTCACGCCCGAGGATATATTTGTACGAATTAAGAATGTCGTTATAGCTCGTCATTACGCTTTCACTCATTTCACGGAATAGCTGGTATCGGCTTGTTGTCGGATTGTTTTTTCGCTGCCGCATTGAGCAACGTATCAAGTTGATCAAAATGATTGTCCCACTTTTGCAGGGTAAGCGGTATGCGACGACGATGCTCTGCGGCATGTGTCTCAATCGCCTCGCGCCATCCGGGGCCGTCCAGGGGGTCGAGGAAGATTGCGTGCTCCCCGGCAATTTCCTTATGCGATGGAATATTGGAAGCGATGATGGTTGTGCCTGTCGCCATGGCTTCCGCCAAGGGCATTCCATAGCCTTCTGCGAATGAGGGGGCGAGCAGGGCGGTCGCGCCTGCCATAAGATCGGCAAGTGCTGCATCTCCAAGATCTGGGGCCTCGATGACGATATCGCGCAATTGAGGGCAACGTTCGAGCGTGGCGAAGACTTGCGCGTTCTCCCAGCCGCGTTTCCCGGCGATGACCAGGCGCGGTGTATCCTTGCCGTATTTTTCGACCAATGTGCGCCAAAGTTGCAGGATCATGACGTGGTTTTTGCGCGGCTCGATGGTCCCGACCATCAAAAAGTAAGGACGTTTCGAACGGGGTGCGGCCTTGCTGGCAACGTTGAAGCTGTGCTCTACACCGGGCGGGAGAATGGCAATCGGGGGAACTGTGTGGCCTTTCTCTTCGGCAAAGGCTTCGAAGGAACGGGCGGTGGTCTGCGAGTTGCAAAGGACCAGCCCTGCATGTTTCAGCACTGTCTCCATGCGCCGTAAGTGCCGCTGCGGCTCGCTCTTGCGCACAAACTCCGGATGGGTGAGCGGGATAAGATCGTGAACATAGAATATGCCGTTGCTGCGTTGGGCATCAAGCCAGGAGAAGGCAGCAGGACGATGCAGATTGGTGTGTGACACATGCACAAAAGGGGCGTTGGTAGCCATGCGGCTCATAGGTAGTATGGTGCGCAACACTTTGCCTGCATTCATACTCCACTGTTGCAGTTTGGATTTGTTCCTGGGCGGTGCCACGCTTCTTATCTGTGACCAGGATAAGCGGCCATCTATTGCGGCATAGATCCGTTCCAGTTCGGCAGATTGCGATTGGCTCAAAGCGGTTGTTGACCACCTCTGCTCTAACTCGGAAATCAGTCCACTCGCGCGACCCCGGTTTATCTCGATCGGCTTTGTCCTTCCCATTTCAATGAAATAGGAACTGCGAGCCTTCGCCCAGTTGGCATATTGAAGCTCGAATCGATCAATGCCGGTGGGGGTCGAAAAATGCGATCTGTCGATCAGCCGGGAAATATCCATCGCAATTGCATTCATCATGACCATCCCATCATGCGCAGAGCAGTCTTCAATAAAGACGGCTCTGTTGGCGTCTCGCCATGTAGTTCTTCAATCACGTCCTCCACCTCGCAAAGCAGGTTCGTGCGAGCGGAAAAATAAAGCGGGTAAAGGATCAGGGCAGCGGCAATCAAAGCATCAAGTGTCAGGTGTTTGCGCGGCCGCAAGGGTGACACACAATCATGTGTCAGGCCCCAGCCGGCATAAAAAGGCAGCCCGTGGCACCAGACCTGACGCCCCCGCATCAGTGCTTCAAATCCTATCAGGGATGTGGCAACGTGGACCTCGTCACAGGCGTAAAGCAAATGATCAACCGATACATTGCCGACGACCAGATCCGAGAACTGTGCAAGCAGAGCAGGGTCTGAGGCCATGCCGCGCTTTCCCGCAAGCATGTCTGGATGCTCCTTGAATATGATGAAAGCATCCGGACGCTGGGCGCGAACAGCTTTAAGCAGATCAATGCTGGAGATGTTGTTGGCTAAACCAAACCGCAGCGATGCATCGCCCGGAACCTGTCCCGCGACGAGGACGACAGGTCTGCCAGCCGCCAGATGACGGTAGTTCGGAGCGGGTGTATTGTGAAGATTATACTTGGTGATGTTGTGCTGCACGATACTCTGGCGCAGCCGGGCAGCGCGACCAAGCAAGGCCGGTGTGAAATCGGTATTCAGCAGCAACCGTTCAAGGCCGCTTTCCCGCGTTGCATCGAAATAAATGCCGTCTTTGTCAAGGCAAAGCGATGAGGCCGGGACCAGATGCGAACCAAGCCCGACGGAACGGATGAAGCCGTCTTCCATCCGCAGGACAGGTACCGACCGGGCAATCTCGTTAGGGATAGGAGGAGCTTGATCCTGTTGGCCCCAGCATACGATATAGTCTGCCCGCGCAAGCTCTTTGGCATCTGGCTGTGAATTGGCGAACCGGACGGTCGACCAAGGGCCGGAAAGAAAGCGTCTCACGCTGCGGTGCTTGTGTTTGGAAAAACCGACGCAGAGATAGTTGCCACGTCGCGCCAAAGCATGGTGTCGCCAGGCGACAAGCCGCTCGATTGCGTTCTCCGCTGTTGTTGCTTTCTCGCTGACCGGGTCGACGTAACGGGAATAATGCAGCAATGCTGCTGCAATAAAGCTATCGCGATCCGGCCGACTTGTCCGGCGCGAGAAGGCTGCGCGCGCAACCGGCCCATCAGCCCAATCGGTGGTCAGCCCCCACCCTGCATAGAAGGGAACGCCAAATGTCTTGACGGGAACAGAACGGATCAATGCATCGAAGCCGAACTGACTCGAAACCGTCCAGACCTCATCGACGACATCAAGCAGGGCGTGGGGAGAAATATTATCGCTGATGACGTGCACATTGGCGTCACCGGCCAGATGCGTAAGATAGCCGCTGGCGAATCCTCCAACAATGTCCGGGTGGCTTTTGATCAGAACGGTCGCACCCGGAACAGCCAGTGCCTCCTGCAACATCTGGTGGAAAGTGTGTTCATCCGCGCCGGCACCGGCAACCGAATGATCTCCCCTGACCTGATCGATCAGCAGAATTCTCCGGCCGACGGTTGGCGCAAGGGAATATGGATAATCGGGGAGATGGTTATATTTGGTCAGCCTGTGTTCAATAATTTGCTGTTGTATGGCGCGGCTTCTGCAACGGTCATTATCTCCGATACCGGCCTGTATCAGAAGCTCCAGCCGGGATGGCTTTGCGGCGTTGAAATATATGCCCATGTCATCAGCGACGATCGCGACCCCCGGTGCGCCCGCTTTGCCAAGTCCAACAGAGCGCAGAAAACCATCTTCAAGCGTCCAATAGGGCAGTCCACGCAACCTTGCCAACCGCTGGGCCGCGCGTGCCAAGGGCTTCTCCCCCCAGCCAACAACGCCATCAGCCGCTCTGGCCGCAAACTCGGCACTGCGCATGCGGGATGTGTTCAATGCAGCGCCGATCAAGGGAAACCGCAATCGCGTCGGCGCGAAAGCCAAAAGCCGTGCATTTTCCCCCGGCAGCCATTGCGGCCTCACTTCGGGCATTCGAAAGTCATCCAGAGCCACCGGAGCAGAATGTGCAATTGGAGGTGGCGGGATTACGCTCATGGCATCAATTGACCGCATCTGCCGAAAGCGAAGCGCCGACGGTTTCTGCTTCTGATTTCGCAGTGGACTTGTCATGTGCGGTGGAAGACATGTTCACCAGAGAGGAAGCTTCATCGATGGGGACGATCTTCAGTTCCAGCTGGATTCGTTTCACAACTCTTTTGGCGGTCGCCTCCAGCAGATTGCGGAGATAGAAGCTGCCATTGACGAGACTTTCATCGTGCATTCTTGCGTTGAAAGCATTTACCGTCGTTTTGTCCGGAGCTTCCGGCGATGTCCAGAATGCATCCAGGCTGCTCTCGGCAGCACTCTTTTGGGGGTCATGTACCAATGACAGTCCCTGTCCGCTATAAACGGCGTCTCCCAATGCCAAAAGCGGCTTGCCGTGGTTCAGCGCCAGAAGACCCGATGTGCTGTTGACAGTTACCAGCCCAAGCGAATGGCGGATAAGCAGGCCAATGGACCCGTCATCGACGATGTGAACACGGTCTTGGCAACCGGCAATGCGGGCAAGGGCCATCGCAAAGGGCCGGTAGCTCTTGTGGCCGCGGTCCATAGGATGAATCTTGATAACAAGGTGATGATTGCTTGGCGCATGACGCTCGAACGAGCGCAGGCTTTCAGTGATCAACCTTTCCATGGTCCAGCCGCGACCGTGCCGGAGCAGTTGCTGGTCGTCATGAACCTGAAGTGCGACGACAAAATACTGACCCTCAAGGTTCTCGATGAGGTTGAGCATCAGTTCATTATTTGCCGGGTAATAACGGAGCTTTCGATAGAAGTTGCGTGTCCATAGAATGGATTCGGAAATGATGCCGCGGCTGCGGTGGTGCGCATTGCCCCGGAAGAATACGGCTCCCGCTGTCTTTGCCAAATAATAACGGATGGCAAGGAAGGTCATCGCCCGGAAGAGGTTGCCTTTGACTGGCTCTGGAGGCATGGCGGGGCCACGCGCAAGAAGACGCGGCGTGTGTGCGCGCAGCGGCGACATTGCATTGTTGCCACCCCACTCCAGCGTGATGAAGTTGGGGCGAACATATCCCTCCTCAAATGAAGCGACCGGAATGCCTGCCTGCTGGGCGACCCTGATTGCCTGGCGGTGATAGGGACGGCTGTCGCCGAAAAGAACAATTGCTTCCGGTTTCCGGCCGCGGATAAAATCACCGAGCCAATCGCTCCATGCCTCGGTCGTGCCCGAAAAATGCAGCGTTTGCGATCCGCGGAAATAGGACCAGTCCCCGCCGTTGAAATTGACTTTGAGAACGTCATACCCCTCGGCTTCGAGTTCCGTGGAAAGAACGCGGAAAAAGGGACCAACAGGACCTTGCAGAAGAAGAATAAGAGGTTTTTGTGCGGGCTGTGCGTGGCCTGTGCGCTCCGGAAATGAAACGATCATACCCAACCGGTCGGATTCATGGCGTCCGATTCTATGCCCCACAGGTCTTCAAGCCCCTTTACAACGCTTACTCTGGGTCAAAACTCTACTCAGAGCATAAAAATGATGCATTTTCAGAGAGTTATTTCATCCAGAACCATTGCGCGCCATACTAATTACGCCAGAACAAGTAAAAAAACGCCAATTACCCATTAAAATTATCTAGTATGGTTTTTATTCTCAAATCTATTTACTTATTTATCTTTATATAAGTGTTTACAGTGGTTTATAATTGCGACTAATGTTTTTTCATTATATGCTGCACTTTGGTTTAGTGCCGATGACGCACGTCTTTAGTGCATATGTTGGAGCGTAATTTGGCTTGGATATCCTCTAGACAGCGGTTCTACGCGGTATGACACGCGTTAGTACAAATGATGAGTTTACCGACTATCTGACGTTGGTGGATATTCATGCTGGCAACGTCCTGCCTGAAAAGAAGTCTGTCGCTGAGCGTGCACTTTTTTGGGTTCGAAATCACATTCTTGTTCTGATCATGGTTGCGCTGCCGACCGGCCTGGCAACCATTTATTATGGTGCGATTGCATCTGAGCAATATGTTTCCGAAACACGGTTCGTCGTGCGCAGTCCTAATAGAAATGCAGCCGGGCTACTCAGCGGCTTCCTTCAAAGCACTGGCTTTGTGCGTGCTCAGGATGACAGCTATGTCGTCATGGAATTTATTGAATCGCGTGCAGCTTCAGGTGATCTGGCACAGCACAACGGATTGCGGGAAATATTGGCGCGCCCGGAAGCTGACTTTCTTGCCCGTTTTCCTTCGCTCTGGGGTCAACCGACCGATGAGGCGCTTTACGAGCACTATCTTGATTTCGTGACCATCGAGACAGATTCTGGTGGCGGGGTCACGACATTGCGGGTCCGTGCATTCCGGCCTGAAGATGCGCAAATGTTGGCGCAAGCGCTGCTGGATCGCGCTGAAACTCTTATTAACCGGCTTAATGATCGTGCGCGCAAGGATGCTGTGCGCTTCGCGCAAATTGAGGTTGCTGACAGTGAGAGGCGGCTTGGCGATCTGCAAAAATCCCTGACGGATTTCCGCAACAAGGTCGCGATGGTGGATCCGAGCAAGCAATCCACTGCCATGTTTGAGATGATTGCAAAGCTGTCGGATGACGTTGCGCAAAGCAAGGCGCAGCTTGCATCACTGTTGCAGCAGACGCCGCAGAGTCCTCAGATACAGGCGATGCGCAGTTCCATTGATGCCAAGGAACAGCAGATCATTGAGGAACGCTCCAGGATCGTTGGCGACGACGCTTCCATGGCCCCGCTTATTGCCGAGTATGAGCAATTGCTGTTGCAACGCGAGCTGGGAATGCGGATGCTGGAATCTTCAGCAACCTCGCTTGAGAACGCCAAACTCGAGGCGCAGAGACAGCAACTTTATCTCGAGCGCATCGTCAATCCAAACCGCCCGGATTACGCGATGTATCCCAAGCGCATTAAGTCAATCCTGATGATATTTGCCCTGTGTTTCGCTGCATTCTGGATTGTTCGTTTTTTCCGCAACCAGATTTACGATCATTCAGAGACATGAGCATCGACGGCACAATCAAGTTCGAGGGTGGAAAGGGCGGACTTCCGCCCTCATTGGTCGCGGGCGGACCTGCCAAGACAGGTGCTGTCTCGGTGCGCAATGTCATCAAGGATTACCCAATGAATGGCGGCACACGCCGTGTGCTTGATGACATCAGTTTTGAGGTGAAGGCGGGCGAGAAAATTGCTGTTCTTGGGCACAATGGTGCCGGGAAATCGACGCTTGTCAGGCTCATTGCGGGGATGGAGCCTCCGACCTCCGGTGAAATTACCAGAACCATGTCCCTGTCCTGGCCCATCGCATTGAGCGGCGGATTTGGCGGGTCCATGACCGGCATAGACTGCATGCGGTTTCTGTCGCGTGTCTATAACAGGCCCGTCGACGAAATCCGCGATTGTGTGGAGACATTCAGTGATCTGGGCAAATATCTGCGCATGCCCATCAAAACCTATTCCTCAGGCATGCGCGCACGTCTGGCGTTCGGGCTCTCGCTTGCCATCGATTTTGATTGCTATCTGATTGATGAGGTTGTGGCGGTGGGCGATCAGCGGTTTCAGCGCAAATCGTTCGAAGAGCTGTTCGTGAAGCGCCGGGATCGGGCAATGATCATTGTCGGCCACAGCCTGGATATTATTGCCGAACATTGTTCATCCGCGCTCGTGCTCAAGAATGGGCGGGGCAAGGTGTTCAGTGATGTAAAGTTTGCCTTCGACATCTACGCGTCATTGTAGGAGATGGGATGCAACTGACACTATCAAAGATTCGGAAGACAATGCTATTCGAACTTGATGTGATCGCGCACCCGTTCGATGAGGTAAAAGCCTATGGCGGTGGTGATCAGGCAGCAGGAGAAAATATACGATATGTCGTAATGAGCGACGATTGTATCGCCGAACGTTCCGGACCGGAACATCTCGAAACAATGGACGAGCGGCACATAAAGCGCCAGTTTCTGGATGTCGGAAGGCAACCACGAAACCATGAAGAACATGCCGGAGATGGGCAGAGTCAGATATTGCAAAGGCGCAATGAGCTTCTCGACAAATTCGAAGAACTCCGCCAATGCCGCCAGTATCAGGCCGACGCCGAAGGCAAACCATGCCATGAAAAACCAGCCTGCCATTACCAGTCCGAGATCGTGATAGGGCTCCATGAGGCCCGCCAAACGTGTGCCGGTGTAAACGATAACCAAAGCGAGTGTGGTGCCGCCAATCTCCAGCAAGGCGCGTGCCATCAGCGTATCCGCCATACGGATTTGGCGATGATACATCAGGGGCAGATTATGCTTCAGGCAGGAAACCAGCTGGGACGAAACGTGACGCCAAAGGGTCAGTGGCATATATCCGCTCAAAACGAATGCGATAATGCCAAGACCATGCGACTCGTGTTGCAGCAGCGTCCACATTGTCATGACGCCGAGCGTCAGGATCATGGGTTCGAGGATCAGCCACAAAAACCCGACATTCTCGCGGCCGTAACGCGTAATCATCTCACGCATGACAAGGGCACCGATGACGCGCAATTGCGCGCGTATGCCCGTCAGGACGGTCGTTTTCGTAGTGGGTTTTGCCGGAGCAGCTTCCATTCTGTCGCCTTGGTATTAACAAGAGGAGTTCATTGACGAATATATACGCAATAAAGTATTATACAATAGAGCTTAGAGTAAAAACTTATCTATTAACTATAGATAAGCTCAAATCGTGCAATAATAGTTAAATCTAGTATTGTATTGTCGCGTGCATGAAGGGATAGTGCCATTAATAGTCTTGCTCCAGGTCTGTTTACGCCAGCAGCTGCGCCCCGGCCCATCTATGCGCGCGCAAAATTTGTGCCGCGCTTGATTGCCATTCTTTTCATTGGCTTGCCCACTTTGCTGGTCAGCCTCTATTATATTTTCATCGCATCGCCCATGTTTGTGTCGGAGTCGTCCTTTGTGGTGCGCATGGCTGCACCGCCATCCTCATCAAGCTTTGGCTCCATGCTGCAGAACAGCGGTATCACGCGATCCCAGGATGATACTTTTTCCGTTCAGGAATATATCCGCTCCCGTGACGCGCTCACCGTCGTGCAGGATGCTTTGCCGTTGCGAAGCTACTTTGACAGTGAGCACGGAGATGTGCTGGCACGTTTCCCGGCTCCTTGGGAGAGCGGTCTGTTCGAGGAACTCTTCCGCTATTACAGCAAACGTGTGCAGATCGTGCATAATGACACAACAGGCATAACAGTTCTGCGAACCTCGGCCTTCTTGCCGCAGGACGCTCTTGCCCTGAACAAGAAATTGCTGGATATCGGTAATGCGCGTTTGATCAAGATGAATGAACGCGCGAGGGGAGATGCGGTCCGTTTTGCTACTGCGGAAGTTGAGAGCGCAGAGCAACGGATGATCGAGGCTCAGAAGAACATAACGCTCTTTCGCAACAAGGAGCTTATGATTGATCCCAAGCTGAACTCTGTCTCCATGGTAGAACTTATGAGCCGGATCAGTTCGGAACTGGCTGTTTCCCGCGCCAATCTTGCAGAAACAAGATCCACGGCTCCCGATTCAAGTTCAATTCCTTTCATGACCAGCCGCATTGATGCGCTGGAAAAGCAGTTGGTCATGGAGCGGAGCAAAGTGGCAGGTGAGGATGGTTCGATTGCACCGCGAATAGCAGATTATGAAGCCTTGATGCTGCAAAGGGAGTTTTCCAACAAGGCACTCCTGTCGGCATTGGATTCTTTAAAAACGGCACGCGCCGATGCTCGCCGGCAGCAGCTTTATCTGGAAGTGGTCGTCACACCCAACTTGCCTGATCAGGCCGAGCTTCCGCTTGCCTTGAAGAATATCGCGATCGTCTTCCTTGTTACGTCGGTCGGATATTTGCTTGGCTGGCTACTTCTGACCGCGATCCGTGATCATGACAGTTGAGTTTTACAAATCGCTCAGGCAGTAGCAAAGCAGGTGTAAATCTCGCTGATGCAAGCTTGAATTTCGTTCTCTATCGACCCTGTCCGGTCAATATATCCGGACCGTTGCGCTCTCACATTACGTGCCAGGATATAGTGGGACAGCGCTGTTTTGTAATCACCGGTCAATTTATGCAGATGTCCGAGCTGGAGCTCTACGTCTTCCAGACTGTTCTGGTCAAAGGCTTCTGCATAGTCACGGTACTCGCCATAGAGTTTCTTGGCTTCGTCAAAATCACCATCCTCTTTGGTTATATTCGCGTAGACGGCAATCATGTCCCGCTCATTGTCCTCGGTAACAAGTTCGCGCAGCAGATGGCGTGCGCGAGACCAGTCCTGGTTTTCGACACATTTCATTGCTTCGACGCGCTTGAGCTCGACACCCGGCTTGCCGGAGCGGTTGCGGGCCATATTTGTGTGGCGGATCAGTTCCTCATCGGCAGGTGCCCGTTCCAACCCCTTCTCGTACCATTCGAGAGCCTTCAGGGGTTCCCCCATCCGGCTGAAAAGATGTCCAAGCTGTAAGTGCACATCCGCATTGTCAGGGTTCATGCCGACAAACTTCCGGTATGCTGTTTCGGCACGGTCATAATTGCCGAGTTCCTTTTCGGCATGTCCCAATTGCACAAGCAACCCCGTGCGTGCGGGGTCGGCGGCAATAGCTTTGGTGTAGAGCGCCGCAGCTTCTGCCCAGTCGCCTTTGTCGCGCGCGGCGTCGGCCTGCTGGGAGAGGCTTCTGGGGCTGGTCGAGCTGTCTGTCACCGCAGCAAGCTGTACTGCCATACGCCGCGTGCGGTTAGAGAAAGGCAACTTGATCATGCGTTTTCCATCCGCTGCTTGCTCCGGATCATGGAGACATCACGCAGTTTGATCCAGGGCGTTGTATCGAGCGTATCGAGTATTTTGAGCCGGAGCTCAACAAATCTGTGCTCGTTGCGGATATCCACGCACAGGCTTCCGACGAACGAGCCGGCAATGATCAATTCCTGCAATGTGTCCAGTCCGGAATTGGCGCTGATCTGTACAGCAATTCTGGCTGCGGGATCTTGCACCAGATCAAGGCAAACCATCCAGCTGCCAGCTTCAAGGCTGCGTTTGGGGCCGGTGATCAACCAGCCTGGCGAAACACTCCATCCGCCATCAACAACATTGACAGGCTGGTGAAGCAGGTCCGGACCGATCATCCAGCCTTCGCCTGGCACTTCGCGAACAAAGATCAATGTCTGGTTGCCATCCATGTCATAGGAGAGGCCAGCCGGCAGGGAGCGGGCGGAGCTTGGATCAACCGGCTTTTTGTCTTGCTGTTGAGCCATCGGTTGTTCCAATGTATCCCAAAGCGAAACATGCCCATCGCGGCGTGCGATTGAGACCACCCGTTTGACGATATCTTCGCGCGTCGTCACATTGCGCCGCAGATCGAACTCCATGGTCAGGCGTTCCTTGTCGGTCGGGTCGCGACCGCAGATCTTGTCAAACGTATAGCGCAGGAAGGCGACGTTATTATCCGGTGCGAAGCGTGTAAAACTTTCGATGATGGCAAACTGGTCCGGTGTGCGACGCAGTACCTGTGCCTCATAGTCGACTGGTTTCTCACCACCATCAGATGAGGCAGCGCGCAAGGCGTCAACGACCTTGAGGCGGTTCGTACCATTGCGAATGGCTTTCACGAGATTTTGCCTTTCTTCATCGCTCAGTTCATCAACAGATAGGTTGAAAGCCGTTGCCCAGGCATCGACGAAGGCTTCGCCGGACAGGGAAAAGACATCCTTCGGTACGGACTGAAGCGGGATTTTATGCAGCTCGGCGATTGTCATGTTTCTGATCCAGCATCTGTTCGATAAGGGCAGCGTGTCTTGCTGCTACGCGCGGGTAGGAGTTCCATTGCACCGCCTGTCGCCTGTCGGGATCTCTAAGCCCAAGCAGAACAGGATTTTGTGCAAGGCTGATCATGGCCTCGGCCACGCAATCAATATCCACGGAGCGAACGACATGGCTTATCGGCCACATGTCGCGCAGAACCGGCGAGCGTGAGCACAGCAATGGCCGGTCTGCGCTCATTGCGATACGGGCCGCCCCCGTCGCCGTTTCATTCGAGTGACCATAAAGGAAGGCCAGAAGATCGGACTGCGCCAGTTCCTGGGTAAGCTCATCCTGTTCCACGAAATCAAATCGTGCAGAAGCGACATCATGCAGATCGAAGTGGGAGAGCAGATTCTCAACGATGACCCTGACCTCGCGCGATTCATCATTGGGAAGCATGCAATTGAGAAGCTTCAGGCGCAGGCGCGGTTCAAAGACCCGCGCCCGTGCAAAGGCCTGTGTCAGCAGGTCAATATTCTTGTGCCGTGTCAGAAAGCCGAATGATCCGATGGTAAAGACCGATGGATCCGGCCGGATGCCGTCTTCCGGTATCGGGATCACGCCATGGGGCATGACCACAGGGTTGGGATGTCCGGCTTTTGCCAGCAGGCCCGCATCCTCGGCAGAGTGCACGAATACAATATCGAACAGCTTGGTCCATTCGAGATGACCGTGCCGAAGAACTTCCTTGACACTATGCATCGTGATGACGCGCAGCTTGTGCCGGGTATTGGCCAGCGTATTGTTGATGAGTTCCATATCCGGTGTGGAGAAATGTCCGGGATGATGCTGTATCCACAATACATCGCCGCGGGCACTTTCGATCTCCGAGACAAACCTTGTCAGTGAGGTCAGATCATAGCCCCAGGAACGGGAAACAACATCGGCCAAAGAAGCCTGTTTTGCCTGCGCAGAAGGCGGCAATTCATCATTGAGCAGGCGCCTTGCATAGATGTGTGAAAATCTGTCGGCAAAGGCCGGGGTGGAATAGAGATGCTCGGAATAGGTGGCGATACCGCACTGCTGGTGCCAGGATGAAACCAGATCAAGGCTCCATGGTTTACGTGCTGTGGCAGTCGTCTTCCTGGCTTTGGCGATGGATGCTAGCACGCGTCCCGCAACGGCATCCCAGCTCAGGTGATCAACCAGAAGCCTCTGTGCGGTTTTACTGCGCGAACGCGCCTCTTCCCTGTTTGTCAGGGCTGCACGCATCTGTGCGCCAAGATGTTCAACTGAAGGGTCAGCCCAAATGCTTAAGGGTCCGGAGACATGGGTCTGTGAGGGCGCCATCTGGTAGTCTACCATCCAGGCGGTCTCCGGCGTACAAAAGTCCACCTGTCCACTATAGGCAGTGGTAACGACCGGTATATCAAGCCGCATCGCCTCGGCCAGAGGCAGGCCGAAGCCTTCCCCTCTGCTGGGTGCGGCAACCAGCGAAGCTGTGCGATAAAGCGCCAGCATTTGTTCGGAAGTATAATGATCGTCAAGGATTGTTATCGGTGCGGCGGCGGGCAATCGCTCGCTGAATTTATCCATGACAGAGGACAGAATATTGTCCGGGTTGGGAAAGGTCTTGATGACAAGCTCAACCTGTTCGTCCTGCTTGAATGTCTGCGTAAAGGCATCGACAAGTGCATCAATTCCCTTGCGCGGAAAACAGGAGGAAACGTGCAAAATGCGCTTCTTCCCATTTGAGGGCAGGGGTGAGGGGGTGCTCAAGCCCGCATCAAGCGCAACGTGATCCGTGCCGTTGCCAACGACTTCAACGGGAATCGTCAGGCCCGATTGCACGAAAGCCTGTTTCACAAAATTCGCCGTCACCATAACGAGGTCAAGGTCGCGGTTAAAGCGCTCGATCAGGTATTGGGGAACCTCCAGTTCTTCCCAGGCAAAATTCACATAGGCGTTGAAACGCCCAATCATATCATGGGTGGCTGGCGGCCATGTATTGCGCAGGTGAATGTCGTATTGTTCGGTCGGATAGCCGGGCAGCAGCAGGCGTTTGACCTCTGGGGCGGCATTGAGCCTTGCATCGCTCTGCCAATCGGATTCCGGTGTATAACAGTGAAGATCAACACCAGCCTCTACAAGCGCTTTTGCAAGAAGCCGGTTAACAATGGCGAGGCTGTAATCGCCTTTGAATACGCCGTCGAAGAAAATACGCTTGCCGACAAATGCCTCACGCGCGAGCTTCAGATTTTTCTCATCAAGATCAATAGTATAAGGCGACACGGTTGGCGCACTGCGCATACACTTTTCTCCAGAACATCTGTAGGCCAGATGTCATACTGAATGTGAATAACTTCTAATGCGTAAATCGACCCCCACCTTGCACAGTAGAGGTCGATTCAAGGTTAAGAAAGTCCGTGGGGCGCGTTGACTGGAGTAAACGCGCCCCACGATAAATCAGGAAACCTTGGCTTCTTCGGTCTCGAAGCCAAGCTCTGCTTCGCGCTCGGTGATGACTGCGCGTGCTGCATCCACAGCCGGGCCGGAATAGGCGAGCGGGTAGCAAGCCTTGGCGTCATATGCCTTCGGCGAGGTAAATTGCAGGACACCTGGCTCGAGGAATACATGACGATTGCCAAGATCGAGATAGGTTTCAGCCATCGCGCCGTTGGCCCAGATCACATCATGCTGTTCCAGCTCGATATGATAGTAATCGACCGGGTTAAGCGTGATTGGCTGGCTGACGGAGGTCCCGTTGATCAGCAGTTTTGCCGGTACCAGAGATCCATTGACGAACATGCAATGATCCGGTGAGACGTAGAGGTCACGCGAAGGCATGTTTTCTGCAATCGCACCGGCGAGGATGCGAATTGGCAAGTCATTGCGTGGCTTGTCCAGTGTCTTTGGATCGATGGACCGATTGCCAACCCATTTTACGGCAACTGCGCCATTGTTCAGGCTGGAGATGACCGTGCCTGCCTTCAAACGTTCGACGGCGATTTCGCCATCTGGAGTTGCAATCAATGTGCCGCGAACGAAGCAAGGTGTCAGGAAGGTCAGTGTGTCTGTGGCGTCAGCATAGCTATAAGTAGCGCCAGCAGGAATGTCATAGGAAACAATTGGCAATCCCAACGTTCCGGGCAAAATGCCTGGCTGGTAGAATGTGACCGTATTGCCGACTTGTTGCACTCCGGCCGATCCGACCACAGTTACGCGATCACCATTGTCGACGTTCACAACGTCCGGTGGGTTGCTGAGATTAAGGTTCAACAAACCGGAGTCGTAGGTGAAGTGACCGTTGCCATTGGCATTGAGAAAGTCAACGGTCGTGCCATCGAGAAGTGAGGCACTGACAAGTGCTGCATCGATGGTAAGACTTGTGCCATCCCCAATCATATAATGGAACGTTGAGCCTGCCGTCACACCGGCCAAAGCCGTGTCGACAGTGAGATCAGCACCGTTCTGCAATATGATGGTGGTGCTTGTCAGAACACCGCCGCCGATGAGGTTCGTCAGCGTAAGATCGACGCCATCAATAATCAACGTACCGTTTGAAACCAGCCCAAGTTCGAGGGTGTCGCCATCCTGTGCACCGCTACTGGAATCGATTGTCTGTGTCGTATTACTGATCAGATCAAGGTTAATGAGAGCCATAGCTGTCCCTGCTCCTGTTAAGAGTTAATTTATCATAGTTATGCTGTTCAGTTTGGATCAGAACTTGTAGTTCAGACCGACGCGAATGCTATGAAAGTCAGGTGAGGCCCGTGTAGAGATACCTTCGCTTTCAACAGTATAATCACCGAAGTTGATATACTGATATTCAAGCTTGGCGGTTACATGGTTCGTAAATGCATGTTCAATACCTGCACCGGCAACCCAGCCCGCACGGGTCTTGTCCTCGTTCATGAACTGTTCGCCATCCACCGACATCTTGTAGTTGACCCGGCCATAGGCCAAGCCGCCTGTGCCATAGACCATGGTGCGATCCCAGGCATAACCGAGACGAGGACGCAATGTGCCGTACCAGTCGATGCTTGACTTGGCATGGACATCAAAGCCCTCAATATCTCCTGATGTGGAGTCATCAAGTCCAGCACCCTGGAAGTCGGCTTCGATACCGAGAACGAAATTGTTCATCTGGTAATTATAGCCGATCTGGCCACCACCGATGAAGCCACTTTGCTCGATCTTGCCGATGTTTCCCAGATAAACACCGCCGGCATGCACGCCAACGCGGTCATCACCACCGAAGCCATAGCCGGCATTCACACCCGCATAAAAACCTGTCCAGACAAAACCTGGATCAGCCATGACAGCCTCGGGGGCAGCTTCAATGACAGCATCGGCGGCATGTGCGCCCCCCGAAACAACCAATGCTGACAAGAATAGACCGATAACGTTAGATTTCCGCATGAGATTCACCTTTGAATGTGCAACTTCAATTGATACTTGCACAGAATAAACCTTGGGAATACAATATAGTTAGGTCAATAACGCTAAAGATATTCGTTAAATGTGCTTAATTGACGTAATATGTATTGAACAGAATTACGTTGGACTAATGAACCTCAGCGGGCTTGATTTCTTTCGATTCCAAACGCTCGGACGGCGCGGTGTCCCGCTCTTTTTCGGTGCGAACGTCAGTCTTTTCGAGGCGTTTCTCCGGCGTGGGTTCATCATCTGGAATCAACTCTACCGACCAGTGAGCGATGGAACCTTCTATGGCCCCGCTTTCTGTGAACAGGCGAATCTCTATGGGCTCCTTGGCACGCTCAACCAGAAACTGCGCTTGTGCCACAAACGACCCGGTTTGCGAGGGGCGGATTCTTATTTTGCTCAGCAATTCCGAGTTATGAATTTCGATGGTGAAAATCTGGCCGTAGATTTCATCGTCGATACGCAGTGAGAAACGGGCGGTCCATTCTCCGGGCGGTAGATGAAAATAAGGGCCATAAACGACGCAACGTGCCCGCCCGACAAGTTCGATTTCGCTGACGATATTGGCCCCTGCCTTATCGGCAAGCAAAAAGGTTTGCAAAGGCCAAATCATTTGCTTGATGGGGGTTCGCATAATCGATCCATCAAGCGGTTTAAGCACGTCGAGCGCGATTGCACGTAGCTCAGGCGAAATCGCTTCGTTTTCGCTGCCAGGTTTCATGTAATGCGGATCAAGTTTTTTGGCGGATTCTTCGAATGTCGGAATACGCGAAAGATCGGGTGCAGGTCCGGAAAAGTCTGTTCCCAGTTGTTCAAGACAACGGATAATGCCTTCCTTGGACAGATTTATCCCAAGTGTCCTGCAAAAGTGGCCAAGTATCCGATGTATTTGCACCGGTCCCATTTTCTGCCGCTGGACAGCAAGGATGGATGGATGTGCGCGTATTTGAGAGATGCAGGCGATACTTGCCGACATTGCTCGTACAAGCTGGATATCGCTTGTGCCTGTCGTCCGAGCCAGCCAGCTCAAGGCATCCATGACGTTTTCGGTGAAAACAAGATAGGGCGCTTTTGATCGCATAAGGAAAGCGCAGAGCTCCTGGTCAGGATAATGCGAGGTAATAATCAACGCTTCGCTGGTTCGGTTCCGCCATGCTTCCTGCAATTCAGGCAGGGTCTCGACCTTCACTGTCTTGCAATTGCCAAAGACTTCGCAGGCGAGCGCCTCAAGTGCAGCAGTGCCCCAGGAAAACATTGTACCTGGCAGTCCAAAGGCGACGAAAAGTGTCATTTATATTGGCCTCCTAGCTCCCTAGCAGGCTGTCATACAACGTGGCGACCGTTTGCTGATAGCGCTCGGGCGAGAATTGCGCGGCTTGCTTTGGACCAAGTTCTGCAAGATGGTCGCAAAGATCTTGATCGTTCGCAAGTGAACGCACGGCATTGCGCAGCGATTGTGTATTATAAGGGTCAACCAGGAGTGCTGCATCGCCAGCGATTTCCGGAACGGAACCCTCCGTCGATGTCAGCACCGGCGTACCAAGGAGCATGGATTCCAAAACGGGCAGGCCAAAACCTTCATAGAGAGAAGGGAACAGGACAGATCGGGCACCCCGGATCAGGCTGACAAGCAGGTTATACGAGACAAAATCGAAACGATGGATACGCCTGCCGGGCGTGATGCGATTATCCTGCTGGAGGAAGAAACGAAAGCGGGTATCTTCGATGAGGAGCTGTGTCTGATCGTCCTTCCAGCCCGGCGCGCCGACAATGATCAATGGATAATCGACTTTGGCCGAAAGATAGGCTTCGACCAGACGTGAGAGGTTCTTCTTGGGTTCAAAGGCGCCGAAAAACAGGAAGTATTTCTTCCAGTCCAGATTGAATATTCCGGCAATTTCGTCTGCCGCCACATCTTGTGGTTTTTCACGTAACCTGAGCGGCACGTCAACAGCCTGATAGGTATTGGTTACCCGATTTTCTTCGACACCGAGAAACCGGATGATGTCCTGGCGGGATGTCTCTGAAACCGTGACAATGTGATCGACGGATTTAACCAGATGTTTCAGCATCTTGTAGTGGTATCGTTTCCTGTCCTCGGTCAGGTAGGGCAGGCGCAGAGGCACCAGATCATGAATGGTACAAATATTCAGTGCTTTTCTGGCCCGCATCGGTATTGGATAGGTACAATGGAGAAGGTCAGGGCCGTGCGCAAATGAGAGCGGCAGGCTCTTGCCGTAATTCTTGAAGTGCTGCCGTGCCGTGCCAAACAGATCATTATTCGCGTAAAGATAATCGGAGTCGAGTACCCTGTCCTGCAGTGGTTTTGATTTCAGGATAACTGCCCCGGTCAGTTCAACACGTGTCGGTGTTACGCCGAACGGAGCGCCGACACGCCGGCGTACCCAGTTTTTTCCCAGAGTAATAGGGTCCAGTTTTCCTTTGGACTCCTCATCAAAAAGCGCTATCTCGCGTAAAAGCGGATTCCGGGGCAACGTGTTCTGGACATTGTGTATTATACCAGTCTGGTGCCCCAGATCTCGCACCGTTTTAATCAAACCACGTGTATAGGTGGCCACGCCGGTTCCCTTTTGCAGGGATAGATTGAGTCCGTCATAGAGAATGGTTTTCGCCAAGAGTGGCATCCTTTCAAGCGGTATTCAGAGGCTGATGGCCTCATGCAGGTTCGTTGTCCGAAAGCACGAGCAGCCAATCCTGGCCATAATTTTGCGTCGCCAGCTCATGGGCGGTAACCGGCCGCGCAAAGCCTTCGAAATCGAGACGCCGTATCGTTCCGTAAATGTTTGTGAGCTTTTCGATGAACTGGATGCTGTTCTCCGAGCGGACTGCATTGAACTCTACTACGATCATTGGCCGATGACGTTCTATTGTCTCGCCGATGGCGGAGAAAATGTCCTCTTCCGCCCCCTCCGCGTCGATTTTGATGAAATCAACCCGGTCGAGTGGGGCGCACAGCGCGTCCATTGTAACGGCCGGAATTTCGACAAGATAACCGCCATGCTGCCGAGCATTCTCGACATTAAAAGCGGCAGGCACAACGGTCGCATTTTTCGGTTCGTGTTCCGGGACAAACAGCTTCGCACTGCTGGTTCCGGCACTGCCAAGCACCTTTTCTATGACTTGACTGCGCGAGGTAAAACCGTTCAGGTCAAGACTCCTTTTCAGGAAGTCTGCCGCATGCGGATTAGGCTCGACCGCGATAAGCTTTCCTGCCTCACCAACGAGTTCTGCAAGCAGCATTGAGTAATAGCCAAAATTGGCACCGACATCGATGGCTGTCATGCCGGGTTTGACGTTGCGGGCGCAAAACTGCGTCAGCCAGATCTCCCAAAAACCGTCGAGCAGAATATGCGAACCGAAGCCGCGATCCCGTGTATCGATATAGAGTTTGTATCGGCCAAGCACACGGGCAAGCGCTGTATGATCCCCCAGATAGGCGCTGTTTGTCAGCGCCAATATTGCGGCCTCCAGATCAAGGCGTTTCAATTTCGCTATCTCGTGCAGGTGAAGCAATGAAGGCATGCGCTATCTCATTTCAGTCGGCGGTCGTAGACAAGAACAGTTTTCACAGACGGCTGGCGCTAATGCCAAGTGACGTTGCATTCATTGCAGGAGAACTTACGCCTTGGAAGATTGCCATGATCTTCTGCACATCTGCACCAGCCGCATTGGCGATATAGATCATGTCGCGCGGTTGGATTTCGAAACGCTGCATGGAAAGCATGACATTGGTGTCACGCATGTTGAAGCGATAAACCACAGGGATATATTCGCCCCTGCTGAGGAGGGGATTGCCTGCCGGGACGAAGTGTCTCGCGATGGATGCCAATTCGTATCGCAGAACAAATACGCCGCTCGCATCCGCCCTCTGGTCATTCAGACCCGCGGATTTTGCCAAGGCATCGGCCATTGTTATACGTGATGCTTCGAAGGGAATCTCTGCATTGCGGCCAGCGGCGCCGAAGACCAGAAAGGTGCGTGGTTCGCGCACGACAGTGATCAGATCGCCAGAGCGAAGCCGGACATTTTCTTCCGGATTTTCCAGCATGACGTCGAAGGGTACACGCGCGACGACACCGTTGCGGGTCAAACCGACCATGCTGTCGCTTGCGGTAGCACGAAGGCCGCCGGCGCTTGCAATGGCATCGAGAACCCGTTCACCGGCGCCGGTGAGCGATATTCTGGCGCCTGCGGCGACTTCGCCGGTCACGGTAACTGCATTGGCGGTGCTGCGCTGAATGGTCACCAGCGCCTGCGGCTGGACGGCCTTGCCCTCAAGCGCCTTGGTTATCTGCTGCTCGACCTGTGTCGGTGTGTTGCCGGTGACTTTTATGCGCCCGGCATAGGGTACAGCGATCGTTCCATTGCCAGAGACAGTCTGGGGCGGAATGGTCGCTGAGCTGCCGGTCGGCTGCTGAAATCCGGCCATTGTGATATTTCCGCCAAAGAGGCTGCCGGGAGGTGCTTCCCAGATATTGACTGCTACCACATCGCCCACGGCAATGCGCAGATCGCTGGAACGGGGTCCGGCGCCAAATTTGGCAGCAAGACTTTGCCGTGGCCGGGTCCCGGCATAAGCGAGTATATCCTTGCCTATGTCCACAAGCGCGTAGTTCAGGTTGTTTGACGTTTTCCGCTGGTTGAGAATGTCGCCTGTCGTTGGTCCGGATCGGGGAATGCAGCCTGAAACCGAAACAGCTATCGCCACCATAAGTGGCAAAATTGTCGCTCGAGCCAGGGTGAGTGGTTTTGAAGACGGCAGACTACGCAAGGTACAAACAGGCATTCGCGACATGTGTCAGGTATTCTTTTCATGAAAGCGCATCATTGCCGATGGGCTCATTCCATAGGCATTGCGGTAAAGTGACGAAAAACGTCCGGGATTGGAAAACTGCAGGTGGATGGCGAGATCGGTAACATTGCGTGCGCTGCCACTAAGGATGGCTTCGTGTGCCGCAGATAATCTGTACTCGCACAATACATGCATTGGACTTGTGTCGCGGTACTCCTTGAACATTCTCTGGAGAGCCCGCGCACTGCAACCGGCAGCATCTGCTATGTTGTCAAGCGTCACTGCATTATGGATGTTTTCGCGCATGAATGCTTCAGCGCGCTGCAGATAGCGTGGCGATATCCGGCGACCTGCCAAATTATTGAGGGTGTTTACGTTGTCGGGTTTTGTCATGAACAATTTCGCAAGCAGTAGGCGTTCATAGACGTTGCTTAAAACGTCCCGTGTCGAATTGGTCGCATTGGCGAGATCTTCACTCACGTAACACAGCGTTTGATAGAGAGCTGCCGCACTACCAGAGCGAAAATCATGCAATGGCGCAAAGGCCTGCTCCTGGAAATAGGGCCTGTGCATCAGGCGTTCGAAATATTCCCGAAGCGTGGTGATCGGAACCCGATATACCACCCAAGAGCATCCGGGATGTATTTTGGCTTTTACATCTGACCGGTCGATGATGCTTGTTGCATTGCCGGCTACCAATGTCTGTATTTTGCGCTTTTTCATGTCTACCAGGTCAATCGTTCCCTTGATCACAAAGAGAAAACTGAGACATGATGAAGCGCCTTTGGAGATCATTTCCAAACGGCCATGGGTTTCGCCATAAATAATTGTCGTCTGCTGCAGTTTATAAAAGTTGCGCGTGTAGCCAATATTGCCCCTGTCATCGCTGTAAGAGGACCAACGCCAATTCTCATCTGGAGCCTCAGCCTCCCGCTCAGTATCATCTGCTACGGTCAAAGACCTGTAATCAGATCTACCTAGAGAATTGTCGTACATACTTCCCCCAATTACCTAAACCGTGTTAACCAGTTTCATGCGAAACCAATGTTCAGTTGTCGAATTAAAAGGATTTATTTGCAATTTTAACAATACTGTGTGGATGGATAAGACTAGTCATATTCGAAACTCGTAAACAATCCGATTTACAACTTTCTTTTTTAGACACTGCTTCATCGCCTTACATATGGCAATATTTTTTTTTGAATAATACGCAGACAAAGTGATTTTAATCGAAGATGTTTTACGAGAAATTACTTTTTGACGCTTATAATACTTTATTGTCGTAATATGTATGTTTGTGATCCGGCAAAAACCTGCCGGATATAGGAATACACTATTCAGGTTTGAAGCTTTGGACGGATTTTGGCTGAAAGAATCGCAGCCTATATTGCTTTGGCGCTTTACGTCCGACGCAATCTGTCCTGAGATACATGCACTGTCAGGGGTCGCGCTCAGACCTGATTTTCAGGATTGAGGGGAGACGCTTCTATCGCCGCTTGTATCGTTCGTGAGGTAACCGAGGGGCGCGCGCGGTTGGCT
The DNA here is from genome assembly GCF_054796155.1 of Phyllobacterium sp. K27. NCBI lineage: Bacteria > Pseudomonadati > Pseudomonadota > Alphaproteobacteria > Hyphomicrobiales > Phyllobacteriaceae > Phyllobacterium > Phyllobacterium sp. K27. The sequence goes on from NZ_JBTWND010000004.1 coordinate 873,542, forward strand.
GCGTCAATCATTTCATTCGTCGGATTACGAAGGACATCATAGACGACGGGAAGAGCAATATTCGCATAATCACGATAGGTTTGACGGATGAAGTCGGGGGTTTTTTCCCACTCCTGGCTGCCCGTACTGCGGTAAGCATGAATAGCCCGGGCGACTGCTTCGATAAGTTTTTCGTGTCCCGTCATGGTTCAATTCTCGTTTTGTGACCATACCGCCATCGAAATGGTCATTCCTCAGATTATTTTAGTCCTTGATGGATAAATTATAGTGGGATTCAGTTCGCTATGATCAACATGGGTAAGGTTGTCTTTGCCAAATAAGACATAATATGGTTATTGTTGATTGGTTAAGATGGTGTCGTTTCAAAACGTTCCTCATAAACGGTACCTGCATTCTTTATTCATTTAGAAGCCTACTCCTTGTGGAGTGCGATTATGCAGAAGCTCGATCAAGAGATCATATGCCACGAGTGCAAAACCAGTCATATGACGGTTCCGGAGGAAGATGATGACGAGGCACCGGTGCATTGTTGTGAATGCGGTGCTTTCATGTGTCTGTGGCGCGATTTGGCAGTAACCAGTATGCTGATCGCCAAGAAGGCGTAGTCCAACTCAACACGCTGAGTTTGACAGTAATTTGCAATGAAAGCTCTCTCCCCATTTATTCTTTTCGCTCTTTCAAGTATTGGCCTACAGAGCCTTGGTCCAAAGTTAGCCCGCATCTTTGCGATCTGTCATCCCCGGTTCTAAAAATAGTCATGTGAATTGTCGCAGTTTTGCGACAGTTCAGGACAAATTCCGCAATTCTTCATAGTGGCCCTTTGAATACGAAGAACGCACCGCCGCAAATCATGGCAAAACCCACGGCATGGTTGAGGATGATTTTTTCCCCAAGATAGGCCACGGAGAAGCCTGCGAAGACCACGAGCGTGATGACTTCCTGGATCGTTTTCAATTGAGCTGCAGAATAGACTTCATGTCCGTAGCGGTTGGCCGGCACGGCAAGGCAATATTCGAAGAAAGCGATCATCCAACTTGCGACAATGACCAGCATCAAGGATTTATTGCCGAATTTGAGATGCCCGTACCATGCGAATGTCATGAATACATTTGATCCGAGAAGCAGAAGGATAGGGCGGATATAATCGAAAGATGGCATGGAATTCTCTTTGGATTGCAAGGTTTTCCCGGTGGTATCAGAGTCCCGGGCGCTGGACGATGAGAGATACGTGGACACTCCCGGATTTTCCGGCCCTGCAACTTTTGCGCAACGGCTCAGAGCCAAGGGAAGACATCGCCAGGCATATCGGCCCGGAAAGACTCTTCCTTCAGTCTGGTAACCAAATACCAAGAAAGGTCTGTCAGGTTAGGCATATTGCGACTCGATATTTCCGACTTTTATCCAGTCACCCATGACGGACTGAAAAACGGCAGGATTCAATGGCCAAGAAAAAGCGCCGCACTCGTTCGACCTCGCGATCACCGAAGCGATCTGCCTCACGGTCTTCGCAACGCTGGTCGCCCATCGGTCTGTTGCTTGCGGTGGCGGTGATGGGCGGTGTCGGAATGCTAACTTTCTGGACAAAGGAACAGGCGAAAAATTCACCTGCAACAAGCGCCAGATCCGTAGCAGGCACGTCTATATCCAGGGGCCCCTCAGTGGCAGCCAGACCTGGGAAAGAGGTGAGGCAGCCAGCAAAGACAGCGCTTCGTGAGGGGAACGGCCGAGCAGATATTCGGCCCACGCCTGTGCCACGGCCTTCCGTTGCTGTCGGTGTGCCGCAACAAAATCCTGTTGCAGCCAAGCCTGCACTGCAAGCGTCATTGCAGCGCCCGCAGGTTGCCATCGGCTCCGTAGGCAAAGCGGCTGCTGAGCCGCCGCGCGGTGCCAATATGCCCGGTATGGCGCCATCGGTGGTCTATGCCCGGGATAGACTGGTTTTGCGGCGTAGCGCGTCACAATCTTCTACCTCGACAGGTTCTGTTGAAAAAGGGCGCGAAATGCGTTCATACAGCAAAGCTGGCAAGTGGCATCATATTGCGGTGCCGACGACAGGCTTGATCGGCTGGGTGCATGAGGATATGCTGATAAAAGGAAAGCACGTTTCCAACACATCAGGCATGACAACAGGGGCCATATCCCGCACGTCCAGGCCTGGCCCGGAACAGGTGGCTTATCCGCCGCGTCCGGTTGGCAAGCAATAAGAGCGCAGCGCGCATCTGCAAACGACGTCCGCTCAGCCGTTTCATCGTCATGTCGTATTTTACGTTTTTGACGTTTCTTATGTGCGGGTTCCCTCAATTTGAAAAAAGAAACCTGCCCTCTACGCCCGAAAATCAGGAACCTCATCTGCCCATAAGGGTTAGCCTATCTGGCGGCTGATAATACGGTCGCGCAAGATGGAGGTTCATATGAAACGCATTCTATTCACACTCGGCGCTCTTTCGATCGCCTCATGGGCTTATGCGCAGGAAACACCTAAACCGGCTATGGAGCCTGAAACTCCAGCAGTTGCGACGCCGGAAACCACCAATCCCGATGCGCCTGTCGCGGGCGAAAACAGCTTTACAGAAGCACAGGCCAAAGAGCGGATTGAAGCCAAGGGTTTCACATCCGTAACGGGTCTTATGAAAGGCGAAGACGGTATCTGGACCGGCATGGGCACCAAGGACGGGAAGTCTTTCGAGGTCAAGCTCGACTATCAGGGCAACGTTACGGAGACGGCAAAGTAATTGAACAATCCAAGGAGGATCAGATATGCAAACGGTAACAGGACTATATGACAATCACAGCGACGCAAGACAGGTGGTCGAGCAACTCGAAGACGCAGGGGTCTCATCGTCCGACATCACGATCGCAGGACGTAATAGTGATGATGTAGGCGAGTCCAATGCGGGCGAGGGTGCTGCAGCCGGTGCCGGTGTTGGCGCTGTGGTCGGTGGTACAGGCGGGCTGCTTGCCGGTCTGGGCATGCTGGCAATTCCTGGTGTCGGTCCTGTCGTTGCGGCAGGCTGGCTTGCAGCAACAGCGGCCGGTGCGGCAGCCGGTGCCGTGGCCGGTGGCGCGGCTGGCGGGTTGATCGGGTCGCTCACCAGTTCCGGTATCGATGAAGACAACGCGCATGTCTATGCGGAAGGCATCCGTCGCGGTAGCACACTTGTATCTGCCAGAGTCCAGGATAGTCAGGCCGATATTGCTCGCTCAATTATCAATAATAATGCACCAGTCGACATTGCAACCCGGCGATCGATGTATCGTGAAGAAGGTTGGGATCGATTCGATGAGACAAGCCCGGCGTTTACCGAAGAAGAACTGGCGCGGGAACGTGACAAGATTCGCCAATACCGTCCGCTCTAGTAAAGGTATACGGTTGAAAGAGCGCCGGAAGGCGCTCTTTCTTACGTTCACTCAGCCGCTTCGGTCATGATCCGCGCCGGGTGGACGAGCGGTACCGGACTGCTGGCATAGGCGTGCTCTTGATCCGGTTCATCCGGTTTGTTCGGACGCATCGACCAATGGAATGCCTTGCCCATCCAATGGCTGAGATCGTCCATGATCGTGTAGAATGATGGCACGAAGACCAGCGACAGCACTGTCGAAACCAGAAGACCGCCGATAACTGCAATTGCCATTGGTGCACGGAATTCACCGCCATCACCAAATGCCATTGCCGCGGGCAGCATGCCTGCTGACATGGCAATTGTTGTCATCACGATTGGCCGGATACGCTTGCGGCCCGCATCGATAATCGCCTCGTTGCGTGGTATGCCGTGCTTGACTTCCTCAATGGCGAAATCGACGAGCATGATCGCATTTTTGGTGACAATGCCCATCAGCATCAAAATACCGATGACCACCGCCATGGAGACGGAGTTGTTGGTCAAAAGCAGAGCCACCGCGACACCCGCAATCGACAAGGGCAGGGACATGAGGATGGTGAAGGCGTGGAACACGCTGCCAAAAAGAAGGATCAGCACTACGAAGACCAGCATCAGGCCCATGATCATTGCATCACGGAACCCGGTAAAGACTTCGCCCATCACCTCGGCATCGCCGGTTTCCTGAATGCGCACGCCCTCGGGCATGGATTTGGCCTGCGGCAGGTTTTTGACAATGGAAAGCCCTTCGCCAATTTCCTTGCCTTTGGCCATATTCGCCCCGACGACAACACGGCGTTCGCGGTTGAAGCGTTCAATGGAGGAGGGTCCTTGTCCGAAGCTGATCTGGGCAATGGATTCCAGCGGCACGACAACACCGGAAGGCGTTGTTACCGTCAGCGTCTGAAGTACCGAAAGGTCACGGCGCGACTCTTCGGTCAATTGCACGCGGATCGGAACCTGCCTTCCATCTACTGTATATTTTGCAAGATTGGCATCAAGATCGCCCAGTGTTGCAACGCGCAAAGCCTCTGAAAGTGCCGATGTCGACAGGCCGAGTTCTGCCAGCTTGTCCATGCGCGGAGTCACGATAATTTCGGGGCGATCCAGCGCTGCCGTTGACGAAACAGCCTGAAAGTCGCCAGTGGCAGTCATGGCGCTTTGTAATTGTCTTGCTTGCTGGGTTACTTTTTCGCCATCATTGCCGATGACGCCGACGGCAAATTCGCGCTCGCCCCGATCATTGACGAAGTTGGCGCGCAAATCCGGAACCTCGGACAATTGGTTGAAAATATCGATCTCAATCTGTTTCTGCGTGCGGTCCCGCTCTGACTTGTGGCTGAGCTTGACGATCATCGTTGCGCGCCTTGTGTCCAGCGAACCAGTTGGCGATGCACCGCCCGTCACATAGGTCTGCGTGACTTCCGGTATCTGGCGAACAAGCGATGCTGCCTCATCGGTAACACGGCGCGTTTCTTCGATAGGGGCACCCGGCGGCAGTTCAAGGCTCACGGCAACGCGGGCTTCATCCTGCGGCGGCACAAAGCCGGACGGCAGGAAGCCCATCGCCCAGATTGAAACGGCGAAGAGAACCACGCCGCTACCCAGCGTCAACCAGCGAAAACGCAAGGTGACGCTCAAAAACCGCGTATAGGCTTTGATCCAGCCGGTTTCGTCCGAGCCATGATGCAGGCTTTTGCCGTCCCGCAACAGATAGGCGGTCATCATCGGCGTAATGAGGCGCGCCACAAGCAGCGAAAAGAAGACGGCAACCGCCACCGTCAGGCCGAACTGTTTGAAATATTGTCCCGCAATACCGCTCATGAAGCTGACCGGCGCGAACACTGCAATGATTGTTGCCGAAATGGCGATAACGGCAAGCCCGATTTCGTCGGCAGCCTCCAGTGAGGCGCGATAGGGCGATTTGCCTGATCGCATATGCCGGACAATGTTTTCGATTTCGACGATAGCATCATCGACGAGAATGCCCGTCACCAGCGTGATGCCGAGCAGGCTGATCAGGTTGAGCGAGAAGCCCAGCATATCGATGGCCCAGAAGGTCGGGATGGCCGACAGGGGCAGGGCGACGGCCGCGATCAATGTTGCCCGCATATTGCGCAGGAACAGGAACACGACAATGATGGAAAGCACGGCACCTTCAATCAGCGAACTCATCGCAGATTCGTAATTGCCATAGGTGTAGTTGACCGAATTATCGATCATGCTGAAACGCGTGTCAGGATATTTCTGCTGCAACTGATCGATGCGCGCCTGCACAGCCGCAAAAACTTCCGTATCGCTGGCACCCTTTGCCCGGAACACGCCGAGCGAAACAACGGTCTGGTTATCGACGCGCGCAAAGGATTTGGGTTCTTCAAAAGCATCGCTGACAGAGCCAATCGCATCGAGCCGGACAGAGCGACCACCGGCGAGCGGGATTTCGACTGCACGCAAATCTTCCAGCGATCGGGAGCCGCCAAGTGTGCGGATTGTCTGCTGTGTATCGCCCAGATCACCGCGGCCGCCGGTCAGGTCAGCACTCATGGATTTCAGCGCACGATTGACATCGGCGGCGGTTACGCCAAGTGCAGTCAGGCGATCTGGATCGAGCGAAACGCGGATTTCCCGCGTCACACCGCCATAGCGCTCCACTTTGCCCACGCCCTTGAGACCCTGAATATCGCGAATGATGGTGTCATCGACAAACCAGGAAAGCTGCTCCGAGGTCATGGCCGGAGCGGAAATGCCATAAGTGAGGATGGCCGCGCCTTCCACATCCACCGAATTGATCAGCGGTTCCTTGATGGTTGCCGGCAGGTCGTCGCGGATGCGCGACACCGCATCCTTGACATCATCCAGCGCCTTTTGCGTATCGACCTCCAGCCGGAATTCCACAAGCGTTGTCGAATTGCCCTCGGTCAGATTGCTGATGACATTCTTGACGCCGGTAATATTGGCAACAGAATCTTCAACCCGCTTGGCAATCTGCGTTTCCAGCTCCGTTGGCGCAACGCCCGGATCGGTAATCGAGACCGATATCAACGGCACGTCAATATTGGGGAAGCGCGTGATCGGCAGCTTGGAAAAGGCCATCAGGCCAAGCACGGTCAAGACCACGAAGAGGAGAATTGACGGAACCGGATTGCGGATAGACCAGGCGCTGATGTTCCAATTCATTTGACGGCTCCGGTCTGTTCAGCCGAAATCCGAACGGGCGTAACGCGGTCGCCATCGGCAACGAATGTGCCGGCGCGTGCGACGATTTCCTCGCCCTCGGCCAGGCCTTCAAGCACTTCGGCTGAATGGCCGTTGCGAATGCCGATCTTCACCTTGCGGCTCTCGACAACACCGTCTTTGACGACCTGAATAAGGGTTGACGGCCCATTATAGACGATCGACGAAAGCGGCACGCTGATGCTGTCGCGGCGCGCGAGTTCAATCACGGCGCGGGCAAAATTCCCGGGACGGATCGACGGGTTCTTCTCAAGCGATATTTTTACGGCACCCAGACGCGAGCTTGCGGAAATTTCCGGAGAAATGAGACGAATATTGCCTGCCACAGGTTCTTCCATGCCAGAAACACGTACAGTGACCGGCATGCCGGGCTTTAACAGTGGCAGATCGACTTCCGGAACATTGCCTGCAAGCTCAAAATCATTGTCACGGGCAATGCGGAACAAGGGTCCCGCATTGGCGGAAACAATTGCGCCAAGAAGCGCATCGCGGCTCAGAATAATGCCGCTTGCCGGTGCCCTCACATCGGCTTTCTCCAGACGCAGCATGACATCACGCTTTTGCGCGGCGACAAGCTGCAATTGCGTCTGTGTTGCCACCAGCGCGTGACGGGCTGTGTTCAGCTTGGCATTGGCGCTGTCATGGGCATTGGTGGCATTGTCGAATTCTGCCTTGGAGGTAAAACCCTTGGCGCTGAGGGAGCGGGCACGGTCCAGCGCCTCCAATGCCTGACGCACGGCAATTTGTGCGTCGACGATCTGTGCTTCTGACTGCGCGATGGACGCAGCAGCCTGTGCGCCTTGCGCTTCGATCTGCGCAAGCTGGATCTCCAGAGACGATTTGTCGAGACGTGCCAGAATATCGCCTTCCTTGACCACATCGCCCTGATCGGCATTGAGTTCAAGCACCAGAAGACCGGCGACATCCGTGCCCACGGCAACCTCCTGCCGGGGAACGATGGTTCCCGTGACGGTCAGTGTTGCCACCATTTCCTGTCTGCTGGCAGCAGCGACATTAATGGATGGCGCTTTGGTTTCACTGGCAACTGCCGGTGCCTCTTCAGCTGTTGCAGTAACTGGCAAAGACAAAGCCAAGCTGCTCGCCACAATGGAAGACAAGAGAGCTTTTCTGAGATTGCGGTAAGGGTGGCGGTTCATCTTGGAGCCTGGGGTTGTGAGCTATATTTGCTGGGTTGTTGGTCGCAGCACGGCAGTTGCCAGCGCACGGAACACCGGTTCCAGTGCTTCGAGCGGCACGCCTTGTGCGGGAAAATTGCGAAAGATAATACCTTCGCCCATGGCTGCGAGCGTAGCGACCGCAAGTTCCAGATCGACCACGGGGTCGATAAGGCCAGCCTTTTTGGCCGCAGTGAATGCAGTAAGCAGCTTCTCACGCATCATGCCTTCATGCAGATCACAAATGGCTGCAACAGCATCATTGCGCGTGGCCTCGGCGCGGACCTCAATGAAAAGGCGCGCACTGGAATCAGCGGGGCCATCATTGCTCATGTCCATCGACATGTGACGCACATGTTCCAAGCCCACTTTGACAACAGCCTCGATAATATCATTCGTGCTGGACATGCGATCAAGAATCTCCGCGCTTTCACGCCGATGTTGCGCACTAATATGTTCGATGATGGACTCTTTTGAGGGGAAATAGCGATAAAGCGCGCCGGGACTCATGCCAGCCTCGGAACATATGTCATTCATCGAAGCGCCGCGAAACCCGGAACGTATAAAGCAGGCGGTTGCGGCAGCGAGAATACGTTCTTCCTGTGCCTCGCGATTGCGCGCCCGTTTGCCGAATAGCTTTGTGACAAAGCAGCACGAATCCTCAGCATCATCGCTCAATAGAGCAGGCGCTTGTCGCGGCATTGCATGATCGGTCATCAGTCACCAGTGTAAAAAGAGAGAACGTTCTCTCTCATTTATATTGGCTGTACACTATCGTCAATATGCGAATGATCATTCTTGTTTCATCGCTGGCAAAAAAATCGATATGCATAGGAATAAACAAATGATGGGCTACGTATATCGGTCATGAGTAACGAGAAAACCCGGTTCGACGTGATAGGCCAGCTTGGATCGCTGCGTCGCTATGCGCGTTCGCTTGCCCGTAACGAGCAGGATGCCGAAGATCTCGTGCATGATGCGTTGGTGCGGGCCTACGAGAAGCAGGCGAGTTTTCGCCCTAACGGCAATCTGCGGACATGGCTGTTTTCGGTATTGCACAACACGTTCATTGATGGCTTCCGCTCGCGTCAGGCTGATGCGCGCAGAATTACGCAGACGGCAGAGACTGCAGAAACCGTGCAGCAGCCAGCGCAGGAACATGCGGTGCGCCTGGAACAGATCCGCCAGATGTTTGAAACCCTGCCCGAAGAGCAGCGCAGCGCCTTGCATCTGGTGGCTATTGAGGGGCTCTCTTATGAGGAAACAGCAGGAATTCTGGGCATACCCATCGGCACATTGATGTCGAGGGTCAGCCGGGCGCGGGCTTGCATGCGAGCCCGCGAAGGCGAGGAGCCTTCTTCCCGGGCTGCCCAACTGCGAATTGTCGGAGGTCGTGATGATTAAGACGAAAGACCCCATCGTGCAGGCGGATTTGGATGCCTATGTGGATGACCAGTTGGATGGTGCGCGCCGTATCGAGGTTGCCGGATATCTTTCCGAGCATCCCGAAGATGCTGCCCGTGTCATGGCGGACCTGCGTGGCCGTGACGAGTTGCGCCTTGCGCTCTCAACGCCTGCTTCTGTTTCCGGCCTTGGCTCTGCACAGGCTGCCGAGCGGCTCCAGCACAGCCTTGGACGCAGACAGATTTTCAACCGGCTGCAACGCGTTGCGGCAGTGGCCTTGCTCCTCGGTCTTGGTTGGATGGCGCATGCGGGTTTTGGCCCGCTGATCGTATCAGAGGTTGTCGCTTCGCAGCCCGCCCCGGCCTATGTACAGGATGCCGTGATGGCGCATCGCACGTCGCTGGTTCGCGCTGCAATGACATCGCAGCCCGGCAGCCGTCATTATGACCCGGCAGAAATACGTGCCGCCACGGCAATCGTCATGCCAAAGCTTCCGACCGAATGGAGTGTGAGGGACGTGCAATTGTTCCCTTCCACATTCGGGCCAAGCATTGAGCTGGAGATCGGATCGTCCGTCACTGGCGCCTTGTCACTTTTTGCGGTCCGTCCTGGGTCATTTGATGTCGTTAAACCACGCATTGTCGAGATTGACGATATGAAAGCGGCCTATTTCCAGATCGGCGAAGTCGCCTATGCGCTGGTTGCCGATGGCGGTTCGGATGAACTCGGCAAAGCCGCCGCACAGCTTGCCAATACACTCTACTGATCAACAACAGAAGGAACATCTGATGAATACACCACTCCGTTATGGGATCGACCGGGCAGGCGGCCAGTCAGCCGCTGCGTTTGACGAGGGTCTGCGCCAGCATATGCTGCGCATCTACAACTATATGGGCCTCGGGCTTGTTCTCACCGGTGTTATCGCTTTCGTCGTTGCTTCGACGCCAGCGCTTTATGTGCCGATTTTCTCGACACCGCTCAAGTGGGTGGTGATGCTGGCGCCGCTGGCTTTCGTGCTGTTCTTCTCATTCAGGATGCAGACAATGTCGGCAGCTTCCGCTCAGCTGCTTTTCTGGGCGTTTTGCGCAGTCATGGGTCTGTCCATGGCCTCGATCTTCCTGGTCTTCACCGGCAACAGCATTGCGCGCACTTTCTTCATTGCCGCAACAATGTTCGGCGCGACCAGCCTTTATGGCTACACGACCAAGCGTGACCTTTCCCAGTTTGGCTCGTTCTTGATCATGGGTCTGATCGGTGTTGTCGTCGCCAGCGTCGTGAACATCTTCCTTGGCTCGACAATGATCCAGTTTGTCGTTTCCGTTGCCGGTGTTCTCGTCTTCGTCGGCCTGACAGCATGGGACACACAGACAATCAAGGAGCAGTATGCCGAGAATATTGACTCAGAGACCCAGCAGAAAATGGCGGTGTTCGGAGCATTCTCGCTCTATCTGAACTTCATCAACATTTTCCAGCTTCTGTTGAACCTGACAGGCGAACGCGAATAACAGCGTTGTTATTGACGAAGAAAAGGCCGGGAAATCCCGGCCTTTTCTATATTTATTGGTGGCCGTCGCATCCAATCAGTCTTCGACAGCGTTTAACTCATTGGAGGAGCCATGACCACACGTATCGAAACATGCTCGTGTTTTTGCGGTGACATTACCGCGGAGCTTAGCGGTGAACCGTTCTGGATCAACTACGATCACGATGATGATTGTCGCAAGGCCATCGGCAGCCCGCTCACCGTATGGGTAGGGTACCGATCATCGCAATTCCGCCTGATATCCGGTTCGCCCAAAACCTTCACCCGAACCAAGGGCGTTACACGCAGTTTTTGCGGTCGCTGTGGAACGTCGATCGGCTATCAGGACGAAGGAATAAGAGACGAACTTTATCTTACCATCGGCTTTTTTGATCGTCCGGAGCGGTTCAAGCCAACAGTGCACGGCTATTGGAGCATGCGCCTGCCATGGGTCAAATTTGCCGATGGATTGGAGACGGCTGACACCTATACGCGGCAACGCGACCCTGTCATCGGAACGCCAGCAGAGCGCATTACCGGAAACAGATGATGCCTATTCGCCGCGTGGCCCGAAAATCGCCGCACTCGCCCAGGCCTGCTCGATACGATCAAGCGTCCTGAAAGTGATTTCGAGGTTGCGAATATTATCGGGACTATCAGCAACAATTTTGTGGCAGCTGGCGGCGACGGCCGTCATATCAGCGCAAAGCTCCTTGCCCTTTTCGGAAAGTTTGATTCGCGCTGCGCGGCGGTCACGTTGCAGGGCATTGCGCTCAATATAGCCGGACTCTCCCAGCTGCTTGAGATAATAGGAAAGGTTGGTTCCCGCATAGGGGCCACGTTCCATCAATTGGGTAACTGAAATTTCGTCGTCGCCAATAGCCAGAAGCAGCATAAGATGTGCAGGCCCGATTTCCTCGACATTGCGACGGGTCATTTCCGATTGCATAAAGGCCGAAAATCGTCTGTTCACCCGCTCCAGTGTACGTGCAAGCTCAAAATGCGTGATGTTCGGTGCCGGAATATTGGCAGGCTTGCGGCCCCCATATGGCTGCTGCACATCATTCGATGTCGCGTCGGCATTGGCTATATGTTGCAGATAGTTCGGTACCATCGAAGTCTCCGTAACGGTGCCGCACCGCCAGTTTGAGAAAACCTTACCAGCGCCTGATGGTGCACTGCACAACAAGGCAATCAACAAGACAATCAATCAGAAGCAGTTAGGGTATATAAGCATAAAGTATTAGATAAAAGCATTCATTTATTCTCATTATGCTTTTTTTCATGGGGACCTTTGAGGGGGAGTGATCGGACATTTTACGACATATCGCGCCAAGTTCTGATCTTTGGCTGCCATGCATTTCGCGACATGCACAATAGTTAATCACATGTCTATATGCGTGTAAAGATTAGGCAGAAAACTTTGCCTGCCTTTCTGGAGGCTGGTTCACGGCATTGCCCTTTGACATAGCCTTCTTTGCGCTCGCGTAGCGGGGGAGAAGAAGCCCGACATCGCATGACTGATCGCAACAATTATCAAAAATCCGAATCGTATGGCAAAAAACTATTAACTTTTCCTGTCTATAGCAGGAACAATGTTACGAAAATTGTCTCTGAAAATGGCAGTAATCGCTGTCATTCTGGCTCTGGGAGGGTGCGCATCCGCCCCCAGCCGGATTAACAATGTCTGCGCTGTTTTCGAACAACGCGATGGCTGGTTCGACAATTGGTATGTTGCGGCCAAACAGACCGAGCGTGAATATGGCGTGCCTGTGCCAATCCTCATGGCAACCATCCGCAAGGAGTCCGGGTTTAGTCCGCGCGTAAAGCCGCCGCGTACAAAACTGCTTGGTTTCATTCCGTGGAAGCGCCCATCCTCCGCCTATGGCTTCTCGCAAGCGTTGGATGGAACGTGGAAACAATATCAGCGCGAAACCGGACGCTATGGCGCGCGCCGCAGCAAGTTCAGTGATGCGGTCAACTTCGTTGGCTGGTACCACTCAACGAGCAACAAGAAGAACGGCATTGCGCTGAACGACGCCTATCATCTCTATCTGGCCTATTATTTCGGTCATGGCGCCTTTTCGCGCGGTGACTGGAAGAGCAATGCCAGCATGCAACGGGTCGCCCGTGCGACGACCAAGATGGCCCAGGATTACGCAGCGCAAATGCGAAACTGCAATTAGTAACTCTGTTGGACTGTCATTGTTGGCCCGAATTCTGCTCGAGTTTCAGCTTGTTGCAACAATATTGTGCGTGGTTCGACAAGCTCACCATGAGGGAAGTTGGCGATTGCAAGGAGTCAGGATTTGCAATGCTGGCAATTGTATTGCAGTCCACTACTTCCCTCATGGTGAGCCCTGTCGAACCACGCATAGGATCAATGCAGTGATCCCACTGTTACTGAGTGAATCAATCTGGATCCATTTTCGGTCCAATAGAGCTTTAGATGAGAACCTCATCCATTGAATCAAGGATTGCTGTCCAGCCTTTGCTGTGGCCATCACGCGACTCTTCGCTGCGGAACTTCACATGTCTTAAAGTGACATCTGTCTTGCCCTGGCCCGCTTCAGCGAAATCAATCGTGACGACACTGTCGTCGAGCGAGTGCGGCGAACCCCAGGTAAAGGACAGCCGTGAATGGGGATCGATCTCCAGATAGGTTCCGTAGTGCGGGATTTCGCGTTCACTCGTCACCATGATAATTTCGAAACGACCACCCTTGGTGGGGTCATTCTTCACCTTGGAGTCGGTGATGCAACCTGGTGGCCGCATGAATTTTGCCATGGCGGTAGGGCTGATCCAGGCGTTGAATACTTTCTCACGCGGTGCGGAGATTGTGCGGTTTATCGTCAGTTCAAGCTCACTCATTGTCTTCATCCTCCAAAAGCATGTTTTCAAGCGCTGTCAGGCGCAATTCCCAAATCGACTTCAACTGCCCGAACCAGGCTTCGGTAAGTCTGAGCGGTGCAAGTTCGGCTGCGATAAAATGTTCGCGGCCTGATGTCTGCCGGGTGACAAGTCCAGCTTCCTCCAGCACCTTGATGTGTTTGGAAACTGAATTCAGGGACATGTCGAAATGGGCAGCAAGCGAGGTCACCCTTAATGCACCCTCCTGAACAAGGAGCGTCAAAATCTGTCGCCGTGTTGTATCGCCAGCGGCCTTCAGAATTCGTGACAGGGCATCATCGTCCATTTCGTTCACCCATATGGTTGAATATCGCATTCCTTCGCTATAGTCAACCATATGGGTGAATATTATTTGCCGTGCAATCGCAATATCCGTTTTCGCACAGAAAAGCCCGGAACGATGTCCGGGCTTTGGGTCCTGCCAATCGACAAGTTGTTTCCGCTCTACATTTCCAGCAGCACGTTGAACCCGCCATAGATCATGCGTTTCCCGTCAAATGGCATTTGGTCCATCTCTTTTGATATTCGCGGGTCAGCCATGGCCTTCTTGTTGATCTCGTCGCGCTGCTCCCGGGATTCGTAGGTGATCCATGAAAAAATCACGATCTCATCCTCTTTGGCCTGTACGGCGCGGGGAAATGATGTCAGCTCGCCATAGGGCACGTCATCGCCGGTACATTCAAAATAGCTCAGCGCGCCGTGCTCCCTCCAGACCTCGCCCGCTAGCCGGGCAATTTCCTTATAGGCGTCGATCTTGTCCTTGGGGACTGCAAGTATAAAGCCGTCAACATAGGTCATTTTGGTTTCCTCTGATGGTTCACTCCCATAGGAACGTTTGAAGACGTCCAAATGCTACATTGCCACGTAAGTTTTTTTGGCGGCAAGGTCTGGGCAATATGTGCTCGAACCTGTCGTGGGTTGAGCAGAAATATCGGAATAACTGTGCGAAGGTGTTGGGCAGGCGATTGTTACGGGCTATATCATCTGCATTTGCCGCTTCATCCAACATGGGTTCGCTCAGGAATGACAAAACTGCTTGCCAGCGTACAAAATTTGCTTGAGGCGGAGATCGTCTTTGAAAACGGCGCTGATATTATCGATGTCGGCGGTCCGGCCATAGCAATGTCAGGCTCGGTTGAATCCGGCCCATTACCTGAAATCATCAATTTCGTGGCTGGTCGCAGGCCCGTTTGTGCTGATGCCAGCCATTTGCCGATGCAGCCGGATGTGATGCAGCGCAAGATTGGAGCGTTTGTCGTTGCCGGAGTCGAATATATCCGGGTTGGTTTGCGCCCGGGTGACAATCTTGCAGCCGTGATCAGGGTGATTACGCCTTTTGCTGTCAAGGTGAAGCTTATTGCGGTCATGTTTGCTGAAGAGCAGAGCCTCTATCCCGAAACATTTCTGGACGACCTTGTTGCAGCGGGTTTCCACGCTGCCATGATCGATACCGAAAACACGCTGGGCGAGCGCTTGCTCAACCATATGTCGCCTGACCAGATCGGGCAGTTTTTAAAACTGGTTCAGTCCAAGGGACTGCTGGCGGGTGCCGCCGGTTCGCTGGAAGCGCCCGATATTCCGCGGCTTCTTTCCTATAGGCCGGATTTTCTGGCTTTTTGCGCTGCATTGCGTACCGATCTTTACTGGGCAGCATCGATGGATGCACCCGCGACAGCCAGGATAAGGGGGCTGATTCCGAAAGGCGCAGCGCGGATCGTTTCTCCTTTGGCGGGCAGCGCTGAAGCCGGGCTTGGCACTGACAAGATTTTCGTGCGCGATTTTGTTCTGCCGGTTGAGATTGGTGCTTATAGCTTCGAGCATGGCAAGACCCAGAAGATGCGCTTCGACGTTACTGCCGAAGTTGTCCGTGTTGCCCGCAATGCAGAGCAATTGCGTCATGTTGTGTCCTACGATCTCATCATGGATGGCATAAGGGCCATTATCGCAAGAGGCCATGTCGAACTGTCGGAAACGTTGGCCGAGCAGATTGCTGCGTTCATTCTGGAAAATCCGCGTGTACTGAAGGTCGTGGTCAGGGCAGAAAAGCTGGAGCTGGGGCCGGGGGGTGTTGGCGTCGAGATCGAACGCCGTCGCGGTGAAACCGAAGGTTGGGGCGCTTTTCATTAGGTGCTGCTCGTGCTTCGACGTGTATGCAGACTATCTGACTACATGCTAAACATGGACAATGGGAGTGCGCTATGACCGGAACCAAGCCACCAAGACCAAAATCAAAAACCTATTCGGAGGCCGAAATTACGGCACGTCTGAAAAGCGAGCTACCCCACTGGTCCTATCAGGACGGCCTGATCTGCCGAAGCTACAAAACCCACGGTTGGAAATCGACGTTGATGGTCGCCGGAGCAATCGCCCATCTGGCGGAGGCGGCTTGGCACCATCCGGATCTTGCGCTCTCCTATTCTTCCGTGAAGGTGACGCTTTCCGATCATGAGGCAAAGGGCATCAGCGACAAGGACTTCACACTTGCCGCCATGATCGAGAAAGTCGTGCAGTGGCAGCCCGGCAAGGAGGAGGGGCCACTTGAAGGAACGCCGCAAGATGATCCGCATTATGCCTACGTAAAGTATGATGTCTGAGTGGCAAGGTTGAATGCTCGTCGTTCCACCAGCCGTGCGATTCGAAATTAAAGAAACGGTCGTTCAATTAATTTACGGCTGATTCTCAAGAATCGGCAATGTTTGGAGGCGGAAAACAGCTTTCTCAATGACTTTGCGCTGAAAACCGCGCAGCATTGCTGCATATCAATAGAAATCTTCGGGAAGAATCGCCAAAGTTCTCCGAAGAATCCCAACTTTCAAGTGTATTTTAGTTGTCTAAAGTTGTGACAAGCGAAAGTTTCACTGCGCAAAACGCGCTGCGCGACTGGTATTGCGGGAATGACTGGCTGTAAGATATGGAACCCGAAACGACCTTGCCTGAACAAGAAAGTTGATGCGGTGACAGACCGAAAATCGCCCTTGGCGCCGTTCAAAAATGACACATTCCGTAACATCTGGATTGCAAGTCTATCCTCGAACTTCGGATCTTTGATCCAGTCAGTTGGCGCTGCCTGGATGATGACAACCATCTCCAGTTCCGTCGGCATGGTGGCCTTGGTTCAGGCATCGACGGCATTGCCCATCATGTTGTTTTCATTGGTGTCTGGGGCGCTTGCGGACAATTTCAACCGCCGCCGGGTGATGCTCGTTGCGCAAAGTTTCATGCTGGTTGTTTCCGTTTCTTTGTCAGCATTTGCCTATTTGGGATTTATAACGCCTTGGTTGCTTCTTACTTTTACTTTCCTGCTTGGATGTGGGACAGCGTTGAATAACCCGTCCTGGCAAGCATCGGTTGGCGACATGGTTCCGCGCGATGATCTTCCGGGTGCCGTAGCTCTCAATAGTATGGGCTTCAATATTACCCGCAGTGTTGGCCCTGCAATTGGGGGCGCTATTGTCGCTTTTGCTGGTGCCGCCGCCGCATTTGCAGTCAATACTTTAAGTTACTTGCCATTGATTTTCGCTTTGTTTCGCTGGCAGCCAAAATATGACACTAATCCCTTGCCACGTGAAACACTTGGCCGCGCTATTTCCGCCGGTTTGCGCTATGTTGCAATGTCTCCAAACATCGCAAAGGTCATCTTCCGCAGTTTTGTTTTCGGCCTTTCCGCCAGCGCCGTTCTCGCTCTGCTGCCGCTGGTTGCACGCGATCTGGTTAAAGGTGGCCCGCTTGTTTATGGCGTTCTGCTTGGTGCCTTTGGTATCGGCGCCATAGGCGGCGCACTTCTAAGCGCTCGGTTGCGTGAATTCATGTCGAGCGAAGCCATTGTAAAATCAGCCTTTATCGGTTTTGCACTTAGCGCTGTTCTGACCGCTGTCAGCACCATTACGTGGCTTACCAGCGCTGCATTGCTCGTATCGGGTGCATGTTGGGTTCTGGCCCTGTCGCTGTTCAATGTCACTGTACAGCTATCGACACCACGCTGGGTTGTGGGTCGGGCCCTCTCGCTTTACCAGACGACAACCTTTGGCGGCATTGCCGGGGGAAGTTGGATATGGGGCCAAGCCGCTGCAGAACATGGCGCAGAAATGGCGTTGCTTGCATCGAGTGTGATAATGCTTGTCGGCGGCGCTATTGGACTTCGTTATGCTTTGCCTGAATTCAAGACACTCAACCTTGATCCCCTCAACCATTTCAGTGAACCGCTGCTGGCGCTCGATCTGAAACCGCGAAGCGGACCCATTGTCATCATGATTGATTATGTCATCAAGGAAGAGGATATGAACGAATTTCTTCATGTGATGGCGGCGCGCAGGCGCATCCGGATTCGGGATGGCGCAGGGCATTGGGCATTGATGCGCGATCTTGAAAATCCGGAGATCTGGACTGAAAGCTATCATACCCCGACCTGGGTGGAATATGTGCGCCATAATCAACGCCGCACAAAGGCCGATGCCATTGTCGGAACGCGGATCAGAGCCCTTCACAAGGGCGATACAGAGCCGCGTGTCCATCGCATGATCGAGCGGCAGACAACTCTGCCGCACGATATTGCTGCCCATAAAATGCCAATAGATATGTCTTGATTATCAAGGCTTTAGGTCTATCGATGCTCGGAAGCTTCCATCCATGTAGAATGGCACGGAAGCATGGGCATGGGCGATTTTCCACTCGCCATTCTGCTTGATCAGGCCCAGCGTCTGCCGAAACCACAAATCGGCTTTATCACCGCTCGTCTTGGTGCCCGTCATCCTGACCAGACCGCGTGCAAAAGCAACATCGTCGCTCGCCGTAATATTCAGCTCCCGTGACTCATTGCCGATAGACCCGGTCCAGGTATCGAACCAACCTTGGATACCATCAGCATCCTTGCCACTATATTGTAAGGGCGGCGCAAGACTGAACTCGACAATGTCATCGGTCAGATATGAGAGGGTGCGCTGTGCATCCTTATCGGCGATTGCCTTTGACCAGTTATTGATGGTGTCCTCAATGGCGGAATTTTGTTGAATGTTTGTCATTTTTACTTCCCTTCGAGTGTTACTATGGGGTGTGAAATATAGTCAAAGCTTGGTGACGAGTGCTTCAAGTTGATCGGCACATTGACTCCACCCTTCATGAAATCCCATCTTTTCATGTGCCTCACGATCAGCCACCGACCAGTGTCGAACAAGCGCCGTGTATTTCGTTTTGCCGTCCTGCTCTTCGAAAGTAAGAATCAATGTCATGAAAGGTTTTTCCGAAGGCACCCAAGCACTTGTGAAAGCATCGGTTACAACAATACGCTCGTTCTCAATGACCTCGAGATAGACGCCCCTGTTCGGAAATTCATTGCCGTCCGGGCCGCGCATGGTGATGAAGTTGGATCCTCCAACGCGTACATCCAGCTCGGCATGCGGTGTTGTGTAGGGTAGGGGTGCGAACCACTGTTTCAACAATTGCGCATCGGTCCAGGCTTTGAAAACCTTTTCCCTTGGGGCATTGATGAGGCGCGTCAGTGTGAGGTCACGATCTGTATTTGCTGTTGTATCCATTGCAGTTCTCCTTATTTCGATGGTCTGAAACTAGGACGAACGGCTTACGGGAAATCCGACATCGGTCGCGAAAGAAATAACTATTCTTTCGACAGGCTATCAAGGTGCGTACGGATGTGTGCCGCTTCGGCAGCGGTATTGGCGAGGGCGATAGCGCGGTTGAATGCTTCTCGTGCTTCGCCATTCCGGCCGACCTTCATCAGCAGCCCGCCTTTGACCCCGAAGTAGTGAAAATAGCCTGAGAGCCGCTCTTCCAATGGTTCGATGAGCGTCAGAGCCGCCGCCGGCCCGCGCACTTTTGCAACAGCAACAGCGCGATTAAGTGTGATTACCGGCGAAGGCATCATGCGCTCAAGCGCGCCATAAAGCAGGTCGATTTCATTCCAATCAGTCTCTTCTGGCGTTGGCGCGCGCGCATGAAGCGCAGCGATTGCCGATTGGATCTGGTAGGGGCCGGGCTGCCTGTGCCGCATAGCTTTGTCGATCAGGGCCAGACCCTCATTGATCATTTCGCGGTTCCAGAGCTTGCGGTCCTGTTCCTCCAAAAGCACGACTTCACCCTTTGCATCAAAGCGCGCAGCCGATCGTGCATTCTGTAGCAGCAGCAACGCCGCCAGCCCCATTATCTCGGGTTCGGTCGGATACATGCGCAATAGAAGCCGCACCAGGCGAATTGCTTCGTCACATAGGGGAATGCGGGCTTTCTGTTGGCTGGCGGCAGCCGAATAGCCTTCGTTAAAAATCAGATAGATCATTGCCGCGACCGCTGCGAGCCGTTCGGCGCGCTCTATCGGATCAGGCGTTTCAAACGGGATTGCGCCTGTGCCAATGCGGCTTTTTGCACGCGTTATACGCTGCTCCATGGCGCTTTCGCCAACCAGAAAAGCTTTTGCGATCTGTTTCACGGAAAGGCCGGAAACGATCCTCAGTGCCAGTGGAATCTGTTGTGTGGCCGGAAGGTCCGGATGGCAGCAGATGAACAAAAGACGAAGTATATCATCACGATAATCTGCCCCATCAATTTTCTCGGCAATTGCCGTTTCATTATCCTCCAGATCAGAGAGTATTTCTTCCGGTGGCAATGGCTGCTGCTTTGCCTGACGGCGCACCACGTCAATGGCGCTGTTGCGCCCGACGAAAATCAGCCAGGCTATTGGATCGCGCGGCGGGCCATTTTTCGGCCAGTTTTTCAACGCTTTGACACAGGCCTCCTGAAAGGCTTCTTCCGCTACATCAAGATTGCGAAAATAGCGCAGCAGTGCGCCCACAGCCTGTGGGCGAGCCGCTGTTAGTGCCGCGTCGATCCAATTGGTATCTGTCATGGTTTGGTTTGTCCGGGTCTGAATATTGAAATGGGCCGAATTTCGTAGGAGCCCATTCCGGGATTGGCGACAGACAAATCACGGGCAATATCGAGCGCTTCGTCCAAAGAGCGGCAATCGACCACATAGAAACCGAGAAGCTGTTCCTTGGTCTCGGCAAAAGGTCCGTCAATGATGATTGGCTCGTTGCCACCTTTGCGTAAAGTCGTTGCCGCTGTCGTTGGAAGCAGCCGTGCGACTGGACCAAGACGGCCTTCCTTGGTCAGCTTTTCCTGAACAACCGCAAGCCGTGCCATAACGGCATCGTCCTCCTCTTTGGACCAGGCGCCAACAACGTCTTCGGAGTTGTAGCAAAAAATGGCGTAGAGCATTTCAATTTCCTCTTCTTCATAGGATGACGAACCAGTATGACTTATGCCGACAACCGGTCAAAAATTTATTGCGATTCGATATTTGAAAGGCGTCATTGTGCGAAAAACAGATTGGTCCCCAGAGCAATATCTGAAGTTCGAGGATGAGCGTACCCGTCCGGCAAACGACCTTTTGGCGGCTGTCCCGGCGAGTGAAGTAGAATTTGCAGTAGATCTCGGTTGCGGCCCGGGAAATTCTACCGAACTCTTGCGCAACCGCTATCCCTCAGCAGAGATTCTGGGGATAGACTCATCAGAAGAGATGATTGCTCAGGCGCGTGAAAGACTCCCCGATTGCCGGTTTAAACAGGAGAACCTGAATACTTGGCGTCCGGAAAAGAAAGCTGATCTCTTTTATGCCAATGCTTCGATGCAGTGGTTATCGGGACACGATAAGCTGTTTGTGCAATTTATGCAGTTTCTCAATACGAATGGTTCCTTGGCAATACAGATGCCGGACAATCTGGAGCAGCCGACCCATATCGCCATGCGGGAAGTTGCAACCGACAAGCGTTGGGCCGAAAAGCTTGCCAAGGCTAACGCAACGAGAAGCAGCCTTGGCGATGCTTCATTCTACTATAATTTACTTAAACCCCATAGTCGGCGCGTGGATATCTGGCGCACGACCTATCACCATCCGCTGCAAGGGATCGATGGTATTGTTCAATGGTTTTTGGGGTCGGCGTTAAGGCCGTATCTTGACGCATTGAATGACGAAGAGAAATCGCAGTTTATTGAAAAATATGGGGAATTTCTTACAAAATCATATAAGCCGATGGACAATGGAGTTGTGCTCTTGCCATTTCCACGTCTGTTCATCATAGCATCAATCTGAAAATCGGGCTTTGACCAAGGGGGACTATCATGTTCGAAAAGCTTTTCAAGCTTAGCGATCACCAGACATCCATACGGACGGAGGTTTTGGCGGGACTGACGACATTCTTGACCATGTCGTATATTATCTTTGTCAATCCGGATATCTTGTCCTCGACGGGCATGGATCGTAATGCAGTCTTCGTTGCGACCTGTCTCGCAGCAGCGCTCGGCTCGGCCATAATGGCTCTTGTCGCCAATTGGCCCATCGGCATGGCGCCGGGCATGGGTTTGAATGCATTCTTTGCCTTTACAGTGGTTGCGGCGCTGGGTTTTTCCTGGCAGCAAGCGCTTGGCGCAGTTTTCATTTCTGGCTGTATTTTTCTGCTGCTTACAGTGACAGGCATCCGAAGCTGGCTTGTCTCAGGCATTCCAAAATCCATACGTAGCGCTATCGCCGCCGGTATTGGCCTCTTCCTTGCGCTGATCGCATTGAAGACATCCGGCATTGTTGTAGACAATCCTGCAACGCTTGTTGGTCTTGGTAATCTTGGCGATACCGGTGTTCTGCTTGCGATTCTGGGCTTCTTTGTCATTGCTGCTCTGGACGCACTCAAGGTTCGCGGCGCCATCCTCATCGGGATTCTGGTCGTAACCCTGCTATCGATGTTTCTCGGTGTCAGCGAGTTTAAGGGCGTATTCTCCATGCCTCCAAGCCTTGCACCGACATTCTTTCAGCTCGATATAATGGGCGCGCTGCATACTGGCTTCCTGCAGGTCATTCTGGTGTTCGTATTGGTTGAGGTTTTTGATGCCACCGGGACTCTCATCGGTGTCAGCAAGCGGGCAGGCCTTATCGAAGAAGGCAAGCCGAATCGTCTGGGCCGCGCGCTTTTTGCCGACAGTACGGCCATTGTTGCCGGTTCGGTCCTGGGGACCAGCAGCACCACGGCCTACGTTGAAAGCGCGTCTGGCGTACAGGCGGGCGGGCGTACCGGCTTGACGGCTCTGGTTGTCGCGTTGTTGTTTCTCGCAGCATTGTTTATAGCGCCGCTGGCTGCCTCGGTTCCCAGTTATGCGACTGCGCCTGCACTGCTCTATGTTGCGGGCTTGATGATGCATGAATTGGTGGAAATTGAATGGGATGACATTACAGAGGCCACGCCTGCAGCATTGACTGCACTGGTCATGCCGTTCACCTATTCTATTGCAAACGGTCTTGCGTTCGGATTCATCAGCTATGTGATTCTAAAAGCGGTAACCGGAAAATTCAAAGATATCCATCTGGCAACATTGCTCGTGGCGGCTTTGTTCGTGATACGGTTTGCATTCTTCCCGCATTGATTAATGAGTATTAGAGCAAGTTTTGTTTATATAGAGTCATTCTGCCGGAGGGAATTCGGGCCAATTCCATCGGGCTTCAGTCTCGTCCGATGGATAAACATCGGCTTCGCTACCTTCCGCGTGGACTGTCTCGTCATCCGAGAAACAAAATTTGCTCTACCGCGGGTATTCTCGTATTCGCGCTATCCTCAATGCGTTATTACGGCATAGCTGAACATTGCCGATTGTGAATGATATTATAATATTATAAATAGATGGCAGGGAGAGTGGGAGGCAAAGGCTACGCGGTTCAAAACCGTTGTGTAGCATGTTTTACAATCTCCAATAGCGTAAAGTCACTCATGAATTTACAGGCAAGCATTTGGCAGGCAGGGAACTCACCGATTACGACTTTCGCACGACGGGCCAGTCGCGAACGCATCATGGTCATGTCATGCATGATCTTGGCCTGAAGATCATCAGCGGGGCCTATCCTGAAAAAAGCATACTTCCAGGCGACACCGAACTTCTGCAGCGCTTTGGTGTATCGCGGACAGTTTTGCGCGAAGCGCTGAAAACGCTGGCAGCCAAAGGCCTGATCCAACCAAAAGCCAAGATCGGCACAAGAGTATTGGAGCGGTCACATTGGAACCTGTTCGATCCGGATATCCTGGTTTGGCATTTCGAGGCCGGTGCAACCGCCGATTTTCTGGCGAGCATTGTCGAGATGCGCCTGGCATTGGAACCTGAGGCGGCAGGTCTTGCAGCATTGCGACGTACCGACAAACAATTGGAAACATTGTTTCGCTGGGTTGAGCGAATGGGAGAGGCCAAAGAATCCGCAACGGACTTTGTATACAGCGATTTGCAGTTCCACATTGCGGTGGCAGATGCTTCCGGAAATCCGTTCATGCGCTCGATCAGCGCGCTTATCGAGGTGGCGCTGGTGACAACATTTACAATTAGCTCGCCCATTCCCAATTCAGAAAGTCACATCCGCTCAGTTGCCCGCCATGCGGCAATTGCCGAGGCGATTCGTGAAGGAGATGTGGAAGCTGCCAAGGCTGCGATGCGCGTCGTTATTGCCGAAGGCGCCGAGCGAGTGCTGGTTGCAGGGCGTGATAACGCCTGATTGGAAGAGATAGAGCAAGTTTTCTCTATCTCCGGGTGGCTTTCCCCATAGGTTGAACCTTAGGGGGAAAACCCAGTTGGCATCTGGCTTTAAAGCGCTGTAACCTTCACCTTGGCAGGCTTCTCCACTTTGAGCGGATTGCGCAAGGGCAGGCCGAAAGCCGGCGCTTCAATCTCGAACACATCGCCATTCTCTGGCTTGATACCGTCTGCAAATGACAATGTTGCTGTCCCGAACATGTGAATGTGAATGTCACCCGGCTGGCGGAAAACCGAATATTTGAAGTGATGGTGTTCCAGATTTGCAATCGTATGGGACATGTTGTCTTCGCCGGAAAGAAATGGCTTTTCCCAAAGAGTTTTGTTTTTACGCAAGATACGCGATGCGCCTCGAATATCTGCCGGCAAATCACCGAGTATCAATTCTGGACCGACCGAGCAGGGACGTAATTTGGAATGCGCAAGATAAAGATAATTGACGCGCTCCATAACATGATCGGAAAATTCATTGGCTAGTGCAAAACCGAGACGGAAAGGTGATCCGTCCGGGCCAATCACATAGATACCGGCGATTTCCGGTTCTTCACCTGCATCATCGGCGAAAGCTGGAGAAAGCAATGGCTGTCCAGGGCCAGTCAGCATTGAGCCATTACCTTTGTAGAACCATTCCGGCTGAACTCCGACTTTTCCCTTTTTAGGTTTGCCATCCTCAAGGCCCATCCGAAACATCTTCATGGAATCGGTGAGAGCTTCCTCTTTGGCATCGCCAATTTTACGATGCATCGCATCGCGCGTTGAGGCAGAACCGAGATGTGTCAGCCCGGTTCCGGTCAGATGGATATGAGCAGGATCATGGGTATCGATAGGCGGCAGCAGTCTGCCTTCATCATAGGCAGCGGCGACGTCCACAGTCTTTCCAAGGCCACGGGTTTCAACAATTGCGGCAATGTTGGTCCGGGCTTCGATTGCGGCATGGGCCAGTTCAAGCACAGAACGTGCGCGTTTTACCAAGCGAAATTCTTCGCCGACACGTACAGCGACTTGGCGCTTGCCCTTGGTATTAATCAATTGAACCAGATTCACAACTTCCTCCCGGTGTTCATTTGCAATATTTATATAAGCAGATAGACGGATATGTCTTCCAAAAAATATTATAATAGGATTATATGGCATAAGCCAGCATTTGCTGGTCAATTGCGTAGTTAGAAATTGTCGGTACAGCCGAATTCCACAATCGTGAAAGAGGCCTATTCCAAAAGTCATACTTTTCAGATAAATGTGCAGGCGGACCCCTGCCTTGGGAGGACTGGTTCAATCCTGACAAAGCTGGCTGCGGTCAACGAAATCGCATTAATGTAATTGGAAATTGGGAGGATAGACGTGAAAATACTTAATCTGGTTGCGGCGGGACTGATTGCGCTTGGCGCGATGAGTGCACAAACATTTGCACAAGACAAAGGCACAGTCGGCATTTCCATGCCTACCAAAGCCTCGGCTCGTTGGATTGCTGATGGCGACAACATGGTCAAGGCGTTGAAAGAACGCGGCTACGGTACCGATCTGCAATATGCCGAAGACGACATCCCTAATCAGCTGGCGCAAATCGAGAACATGGTCACCAAGGGTGTCAAGGTTCTGGTCATTGGCGCGATTGATGGTACAACGCTGTCAAACGTGTTGCAGCAGGCACATGATAGCGGCATTAAGGTTATCGCCTATGATCGTCTCATTCGTGATTCCGGTAATGTTGATTACTACACCACGTTTGATAACTTCCAGGTGGGTGTTCTGCAGGCCAGTTCTCTGGTCAAGGCGCTTGGTCTCCCGGATGCAAAGGGCCCATTCAATATCGAATTGTTCGGAGGCTCGCCTGACGACAACAACGCCTTCTTCTTCTATGATGGCGCGATGTCCGTGCTTCAGCCTTTGATTGATAGTGGCAAACTCGTGGTTCAGTCCGGCCAGACAGGCATGGATAAGGTCGGAACATTGCGCTGGGATGGAGCTGTTGCTCAAGCGCGCATGGATAATCTTCTTTCGGCCTATTACACAGACAAGAAGGTAGATGCAGTTTTGTCACCATATGATGGTTTGTCTATTGGCATTCTATCGTCACTTCGCGGCGTAGGCTATGGCAGCAAGGATCAGCCATTTCCTTTCGTTTCCGGACAAGATGCAGAAGTGCCTTCGGTCAAATCCATTATAGCAGGCGAACAGTATTCAACGATCTACAAGGATACACGCGAGCTGGCCAAGGTTACTGCCAACCTTATCGATAAGGTGCTAAAGGGCGAAGAGCCGGAAATCAACGACACCAAGACCTATAATAATGGTGTAAAAGTTGTTCCAGCCTATCTGCTGAAGCCTGTCGAAGTCGACAAGACCAATTGGAAAGAAGTTTTGATTGGCGGCGGCTACTACACGGAAGATCAGCTGAAATAAGCTGATAAATCGCACGAACCCTGCATCCACAAGGTTGCAGGGTTCATCTTCTATTGCACTGACGTCGATGAGGATCTCGATGGATACCATCCTCGAAATGCGCAACATCACCAAAACCTTCCCTGGTGTCAAAGCGCTGAACAATGTCAATCTCAATGTACGCAAAGGCGAAATTCACGCTCTGGTGGGTGAGAACGGTGCCGGAAAATCGACCCTGATGAAGGTGCTGAGCGGAGTTTATCCGCATGGCAGCTATGAGGGAGAAATTTTCTATAAGGGCGAGGAGCAGCGCTTTCGCGACATCAGCGACAGTGAGAAAAAGGGCATTATCATTATTCACCAAGAGCTGGCTCTGGTGCCGCTGCTGTCCATTGCCGAGAATATCTTTCTGGGCAACGAACCGGCAAAGTTTGGCATTATCGACTGGCATGCTGCGGAAACCCGCACGCGCGAATTGCTTGCCAAGGTTGGTCTGAAAGAAGACCCGCTGACGCTCGTCACCAATCTGGGTGTCGGCAAGCAGCAATTGGTGGAAATTGCCAAAGCCCTGTCCAAGGAAGTTGAACTTCTCATCCTTGATGAGCCCACAGCCAGTCTCAATGAAAAGGACAGTGATGCCTTGCTTGAACTGCTCTTGGAGTTCAAGGCGCAGGGTATCTCCTCGATTCTCATTTCCCACAAGCTCAATGAAGTCGGTAAAGTCGCCGACCGCATTACAGTCTTGCGCGACGGTGCAACCATCGAGACGCTGAATAAGCAGGATATTTCCGAAGATAAGATCGTGACATTGATGGTCGGACGCCAGCTGGCAGACCGCTATCCACAACGCGTATCGAATGTAGGAGAGGTCGTCTTTGAGGTGAAGAACTGGGTGGTTCATCACCATGTCCATAGCGACAGGACTGTAGTCGACGGTATAGCCATGAATGTCCGTAAGGGCGAAGTGGTTGGCATTGCGGGTCTAATGGGCGCGGGACGAACGGAATTTGCCATGAGCGTTTTTGGCAAGGCTTATGGCCGCAAGATCAGCGGCGAGGTGTTCATCAAGGGCAAAAAGGCTGATGTTTCGACCATTGGTCGGGCTATTGATAATGGCCTTGCTTATGTCACCGAGGACCGCAAGACCTATGGGCTCAACCTGATCGATCACATCAAGCACAATACCACGATTGTTAATCTGGAAGGTGTTTCCAGTAATGGTGTTCTTGATGACATGGCCGAACTGAAGGTGGCAAATGAGTATCGCGCCAAGACCAATATCCGCTCTTCCAGCATCTATCAAAAGACCGGAAATCTGTCTGGCGGGAATCAGCAGAAGGTCGTTCTGTCGAAGTGGCTGTTTGCCGATCCGGATTTGTTGATTCTGGACGAGCCCACGCGCGGCATTGACGTCGGTGCCAAATACGAAATTTATTCAATCATTAACAAGCTCGTGGCGATGGGCAAAAGCGTGCTGGTGATCTCGTCCGAAATGCCGGAACTTCTCGGCATATGTGACCGGATCTACGTTATGAACCAAGGCAAGCTCGTCGGCGAAATGGCTGCCAGCGAAGCCAGCCAGGAAAAGATCATGCGCGCTATTATTCGTGCTGAAGGGAAATAAACATGAGCATTGAAACTGCACCGGCAAAGATTCAGACTGACGGATCGGCCACAAAAGGCAATTTGCGTGAGTATGGTCTGGTTGTGGCGCTGATCCTGATCATGCTGTTCTTCCAGTTCACCACGAACGGCACGCTATTCCGCCCGCTTAATCTCACCAATCTCATTTTACAGAACAGCTACATAATCATTATGGCCCTTGGCATGCTGCTTGTGATTGTTGCCGGGCATATCGATCTATCGGTCGGCTCAGTGTCAGGTTTTATAGGCGGGCTGGCGGCCGTCTTGATGGTGAAATGGCAGATCCATTATGTTCCTGCGACAATACTCTGCCTGATCATGGGCGGGGTCATCGGCGCGGCACAAGGCTATTGGGTGGCTTACCACAAGATACCATCCTTCATTGTCACGCTGGCTGGCATGCTGGTTTTCAAGGGGCTGGCTCTCTGGTTGCTCGGCGGATTGTCAGTTGGCCCGTTCCCGCCGCAGTTCCAGCTTTTAAGCTCCGGCTTCATTCCTGATTTCTTCGGTGTCGTTGGTTTCAACATGACCTCTATGCTGATCGGTATCGTTCTGGTTGCACTGATGATCTATTCAAGTGTTCGCGGTCGGGCCAAGCGCGAGAAACATGGCTATCACGGTGAGCCGTTTGCACTCTTTGTGGCCAAGAACCTTATCATCGGCGGGATCATTCTGTTCCTTGTCTATCTGCTTTCCTCTTATAAAGGACTGCCGAACGTTCTCGTCGTGATGTCGTTGTTGA
>NZ_JBTWND010000004.1:907500-936424 GCF_054796155.1 Phyllobacterium sp. K27
GCTGACATGAGTAACGATAAAGGGAGTGAGAGACTCCCTCGCCGAAAGTCCAAGGGTTCCTGCTTAAAGTTAATCTGAGCAGGGTTAGCCGGCCCCTAAGGCGAGGCCGAAAGGCGTAGTCGATGGGAACCACGTTAATATTCGTGGGCCTGCGGGTAGTGACGGATCGCGTATGTTGTTCCTCCTTATTGGATTGGAGGGGCTTCGGGGCGGTTCCAGGAAATAGCTCCCGCGTATAGACCGTACCCTAAACCGACACTGGTGGACTGGTAGAGAATACCAAGGCGCTTGAGAGAACTGCGTTGAAGGAACTCGGCAAATTGCACGCGTAACTTCGGAAGAAGCGTGACCCTTTTTTACGCAAGTAGAGGAGGGTGGCACAGACCAGGGGGTAGCGACTGTTTACCAAAAACACAGGGCTCTGCGAAGTCGCAAGACGACGTATAGGGTCTGACGCCTGCCCGGTGCTGGAAGGTTAAGAGGAGAGGTGCAAGCTTTGAATTGAAGCCCCAGTAAACGGCGGCCGTAACTATAACGGTCCTAAGGTAGCGAAATTCCTTGTCGGGTAAGTTCCGACCTGCACGAATGGCGTAACGACTTCCCCGCTGTCTCCAACGCAGACTCAGTGAAATTGAATTCCCCGTGAAGATGCGGGGTTCCTGCGGTTAGACGGAAAGACCCCGTGCACCTTTACTATAGCTTTACACTGGCATTCGTGTCGGCATGTGTAGGATAGGTGGTAGACTTTGAAGCGGGGGCGCCAGCCTTCGTGGAGTCATCCTTGAAATACCACCCTTACCTATATGGATGTCTAACCGCGGTCCGTTATCCGGATCCGGGACAGTGTATGGTGGGTAGTTTGACTGGGGCGGTCGCCTCCTAAAGAGTAACGGAGGCGCGCGATGGTGGGCTCAGACCGGTCGGAAATCGGTCGTCGAGTGCAATGGCATAAGCCCGCCTGACTGCGAGACTGACAAGTCGAGCAGAGACGAAAGTCGGTCATAGTGATCCGGTGGTCCCGCGTGGAAGGGCCATCGCTCAACGGATAAAAGGTACGCCGGGGATAACAGGCTGATGACCCCCAAGAGTCCATATCGACGGGGTTGTTTGGCACCTCGATGTCGACTCATCGCATCCTGGGGCTGGAGCAGGTCCCAAGGGTATGGCTGTTCGCCATTTAAAGCGGTACGTGAGTTGGGTTCAGAACGTCGTGAGACAGTTCGGTCCCTATCTGCCGTGGGTGTAGGAATATTGACAGGATCTGTCCCTAGTACGAGAGGACCGGGATGGACGTATCTCTGGTGGACCTGTTGTGGCGCCAGCCGCATAGCAGGGTAGCTATATACGGACGGGATAACCGCTGAAGGCATCTAAGCGGGAAACCCACCTGAAAACGAGTATTCCCTATCAGAGCCGTGGAAGACCACCACGTTGATAGGCCGGGTGTGGAAGTGCGGCAACGCATGAAGCTTACCGGTACTAATAGCTCGATTGGCTTGATCATTCTCATTACTCATATCCATCATACCTCGTAAACGAGGCATGCGTGTTGCGCTCACGCACGTACGGTCCTTTGGACCTGTGCTGCGCGGACGCCTTCGGACGCACGAGCGTGCTGTATGGGAACTCGTGCGTGAGCGATATAAATCAAACAAAACCAGCTTCTCAATTTTGTTGCGCTTTGCTGACCTGGTGGTTACAGCGGGGTGGCTGCACCCGATCCCATTCCGAACTCGGCCGTGAAACGCCCCTGCGCCAATGGTACTTCGTCTCAAGACGCGGGAGAGTAGGTCGCTGCCAGGTCTGCCAAACGCAACAAATCCTTCTCAAAACACACCGCATACACAACAGACCAATCAGGCCGCGCCAGAACATGTTCAGGTCGCGGCCTTTTGCTTTTGGAATACATTCAGAATAAATTCTGGATAAACAACCAAAACTCAATACAGCGGCAACGCTGCAAAAAGGGCAGACAGCACCCCGTCCAAAGCCAAAAAGCACCTCGCTTTTAAAGGCCGGACAAACGGAACAATCCGGGCTGCTGCGGCAAACTTGCCGTTCTTGATAACGCGGGGTGGAGCAGCACCCCGTCCGGAACCGAAAAAGCTCCTTCGCTTTTGAGGCCGGACAAACGGAAAAATCCGGGCTGCTGCGGCAAATCTGCCGTTCTTGATAACGCGGGGTGGAGCAGCACCCCGTCCGGAACCGAAAAAGCTCCTTCGCTTTTGAGGCCGGACAAACGGAAAAATCCGGGCTGCTGCGGCAAATCTGCCGTTCTTGATAACGCGGGGTGGAGCAGCACCCCGTCCGGAACCGAAAAAGCTCCTTCGCTTTTGAGGCCGGACAAACGGAAAAATCCGGGCTGCTGCGGCAAATCTGCCGTTCTTGGTGGCGCGGGGTGGAGCAGCCCGGTAGCTCGTCAGGCTCATAACCTGAAGGTCACAGGTTCAAATCCTGTCCCCGCAACCAAGAAAGACACAGATGCTTCTAATGCACTTCGTCGCTCATCACGACGAATGACTTCAACAGCGAGTGGTTGCCCTGGCGCCTGATCGCGAAGTTGTTGCCAATGTCCGGGTCTTTGTCAAACCCGCTTGCATCATAGACTTGGCAAACATCTCCCCTCCTCAACTGCAATTAATGCATCCGAGTAGAGCAAAAAAACCTCACACAAAACACACGCCACAAAACTGCAGATAGTCAAAGCTAGAGCAAATTTTGTTCATATAGAGCCAATTCTGTTTCTCGGATGACGAGACAGTCCACGCGGAAGGTAGCGAGGCCGATGTAGTTCCATCGGACGAAGCTGCCTGACAAAGTGGTTGGCCGTCAGCCGGAAACCCGAAGGGCCGGGTGAATTCGGGCCAATTCCATCGGGCTTCAGTCTCGTCCGATGGATAAACATCGGCCTCGCTAAATCCCTTGATCTTGTCCACGAATTCCCTCCCGCAGAATGACTTTATATAAACAAAACTTGCTCTAGATGTGGAGCCTCAAGAGGTTGTCCCAGTTTAGACTGAGTCGACTGATGGGTGTTTGTGATTTTAGGCTGCCGTGCGGGCGATGCCAATTGTACATATGCGTCCACTGTGGGAGATGGGCTTTGCGGAGCTCTGACGAAGGATAGGCACGTGCATAGGCCCATTCTCGCAAGGCTGTCTGGATGAAGCGTTCGGCCTTGCCGTTGGTTTGGGGCGTATAGGGTTTGGTACGGATATGCTTGAGACCGAGCGCCTTGCAGGCCTTTGCAAAGTCCTTGGCTTTGTAGCATGAGCCGTTGTCGGTCATGACGCGTGTGACGGTGACGCCGAGGTGCTTGTAGTAGGTGACCGCCGCCTTGAGAAAGGCAATGGCGCTGACGGCCTTCTCGTCGGGCAAGATATCTGTGAAGGCGATGCGGGAGGCGTCGTCGATGCAGACGTGAACGTATTCCCAGCCGACACCACGTGAGTTGCTCTGCCCTTTGCGGTCACCGGTGATGCGGTGACCGACCCGTTCGAAACGGCCTAGCCGCTTGATATCGAGATGGATCAGGCCACCTGGCTCACTATACTGGTAGCGCACCACCGGTTCGGCCGGTTCAATGTCCTTCATCCGCGAGAGCTTTGCGCGCCGCAGGATACGGCTGACGGTAGCGGGCGAGACGCCCGTTTCGAGAGCAATGTGCTTGCCAGTCAGGCGCTGGCGGCGAAGCGTGATGATACGCTGCGCCAGCGCCTGATCTGTCTGCTGTGGACTGTTTTGCGGGCGCGACGAGCGATCGATCATCTGGGCACGCCCACCCTGTTCGAAGCGTTTGACCCAGCGCGACACGATCTTGAGCGAAACGGCATAAACGCGGCCGGCTTCTGCCTTGGTCAGCGCACCGCAAAGAACCGCGACAGCCATTTCCTCTCGACGCAACGGGGTCAGTCGGGCATTCTTATGAATGTTCATTCGGAGCGATCCTGGAAAACTGAGGTGTGGTAACTCCAGTCTCCTAAATCCGCTCCGAATGGACAACCTCCTGAAAGCTCACATCTAGACCTGCGCCCATCCAGCTGGGGCATCGTAATTGGTGTTCATACCCAGCAGCAAGGAAGGCCCTCAGGCATTTTCACCCGGCATCTGCCAATTTCATCGGAAAAGTTAGTTCTGCGAAGACACCCATATGCTTGGACGTTGACATATATGACGGTTTCTGGTTACTTGAAATTACAAATGTGAACTATTTGCACTTTTGTTGTTATCAATGAGTTCTGGGGAGGAAAACCATGCTCGACCGTCGTCGCTTTCTTACAAAAACCATTACTGCTGTTTCTACGCTTGCCCTCGCATTGGGCGCGGGAATGCCATTACTCTCGGCTCACGCCGAGGGTTTGAAGATCGGATTTAGCCAAGTGACGCTGCAGTCTCCATTCTATGTCCAGTTAAAAACCGGTGCGGAGGCTGCCGCCAAAGCAGGCGGAGATACACTGGTGTTCCTCGATGCGAACGGCGATGTCAGCAAGCAGAACAATGATATCCAGGACCTGATAACGCAGGGCGTCAACGCGCTCATCATCAATCCGGTCAATCCCGATGCGGTGGTTCCATCGCTCGAAGCGGCAGTGGCTGCCGGCATCCCGGTAATCACTGTGGATCGCAGCGTTAACGGTGCTGGTGTGACCGCCCATGTCGGCCGCGACAACAAGAAAATGGGCCAGCTCGTTGGTAAAGCTGTCGTCGCAAGATTGAAAGCAGATGGCGTTGAGAAAGCCAAGATCATCGAAATTCAGGGTGATGCCGGTGGCGCTGTCATGATGGATCGCCGGGATGGCTTCCATGCGGCTCTTGAGGGCTCCGGTCACACGATCGTTGAAGGACCGTATGCGGAATATATTCGCGCCAATGCTGTGACGGCGATGCAGGATCTTTTGCAGGCAAACCCCGATGTCAAAGTTGTCTATGCCCATAATGACGATATGGCGCTTGGAGCTTTGCAGGTGCTCAAGGAAAACAACCGAAATGATGTTCTCGTTGCTGGTGTCGACGGTCTGTCTGAGGCGCTGAACATTATTGCCGATGGTGGTAATTATATCGGTTCGGCTCTCAATGACCCAAAATACCTTGGGGACGTGACGATTCAGGTAGCGCGAGAGGCGGCAGCCAAGAAAGAGGTAGCGAAGTTTGTCGATGCAGGTTCGACGCTTGTCACCTCCAATAATGTCGCTGATTTCCCGCGTGAAGGACTTTTTGCCGAGTATCGTCCGAACGTTCTCGGTCAGTAACAGCCTCTCCCAAGGCCTGCGGGGCAGGGCACATCCTGCCCCGCTATCTCTTTGTCAATTCCAAGGATTACCAGATGCGTGCAGCAGTACTTTATGCCCCCGGGGATATTCGTCTTGAGGAGGTCGCGGTTCCGCAATTGCATCCCGGCCATGTAAAAATCCGGGTTGCTGCGGTCGGTGTTTGCGGTTCGGACATGCCGCGTATGCTCATCAAGGGCGCGCATAAAATGCCGCTGATCTGTGGTCATGAGTTTTCAGGCCATATTACCGAGATTGGTGAGGGTGTTGAGGGCTTCGAAACTGGCGAGCTGGTGGCCATTCCACCGATGCTGCCATGCTATAAATGCGATCAATGTCAGCAGGGCCAGTTCTCGCGCTGTCGCGACTATGATTATTTTGGCTCGCGCCGTGATGGCGCCTACGCGGAATATGTCTGCGTTCCGGTTTCCAATTTACTAAAGACACCGAAGAATATAGATCCGCGTGCGGTGGCAATGACCGACCCGGCATCAATTGCGCTCCATGCAATATGGAAAGCAGGCGGCATGACGATGGGTCAACGCGGTGGCGTCATAGGCTGTGGTCCTATTGGCCTGTTTGCTATCCAGTGGATGCGGCTGATGGGTGCCAGTGAAGTCGTGGCAATCGACGTTTCCGAAGAGAAACTGGCCATGGCGCGACGTGCTGGCGCCAAACATACCTTTCTTGCCGGTTCAGATATCCCGGCTGATTTGCTGTGCGATACGATCGTTGAAGCGGCGGGACATCCTTCGTCAGTGAACATGGCTGTGAAGCTG
The DNA here is from genome assembly GCF_054796155.1 of Phyllobacterium sp. K27. Taxonomy (NCBI): domain Bacteria; kingdom Pseudomonadati; phylum Pseudomonadota; class Alphaproteobacteria; order Hyphomicrobiales; family Phyllobacteriaceae; genus Phyllobacterium; species Phyllobacterium sp. K27. The sequence goes on from NZ_JBTWND010000004.1 coordinate 913,547, forward strand.
GCAGCACCAAGCGGGCATGTGGTTTTCATTGGAATACCAGTTGCGGAAGTCGCATTGGAAAACAAGACATTCCAGCATTTTCTCCGCCAGGAGATATCGTTACACGGATCCTGGAATTCCTTTGGTTCGCCGTATCCTGGTCGCCAGTGGACGGTTACATTGGAGAAACTTGGCTCTGGTGAGCTCGAATGGGAGTTTATGATCACCCACGATCTCGATCTAGCGGAGTTACCAGACATGTTTGAAAAATTTCGGACCGACAAATCCATGTTCTTCTCGAAAGTGATGTTCCGCCCATAATGGTGTGGAAAGGGAGGATACAAGAGTGACATTGGTTCTGAACTTCGATCTCGGCACGGGAGGTGTCAGGGCTGGCGTTTACGATGTGACGCGCAGGGCAATGCTTTCGCTGACGGAATCCAGTTATGATACAACCTATCCGCGTGTCGGTTGGGCAGAGCAGCAGCCTGAGGACTGGTGGAGAGCGGTGCTCAAAGCCGGGCGTGAGGCGATTGCGCAATGCGGGTCGAATGAAATTTCTGCCGTGTGTGTTGCCACCACAGCTTCATCAGTTGTCGTTTGCGACAAGGAAAGCAAGCCGCTTTATCCGGCAATTCTTTGGATGGATTGCCGTGCCAGTGAAGAAGCTCGTGCCACGGAAGCAGTAAAACATCCGGTTATGGATTATAGTGGCGGTGGCGATGCTGCTGAATGGCTTGTGCCCAAGGCAATGTGGCTTTCTGCCCATGAGCCAGCGATTTTTGAGCAAGCGGATGTCATCTGCGAAGCGCTGGACTTTATCAATTTCCGGCTCTGCGGGGAGTGGGCCGGCTCACGCATGAATGCAGCTTGCAAGTGGAACTATGATTCCAGAAATGGCAGTTTCGTGCCGGAAATTTACGAGGCCCTTGGAGTTTCCCGATTGCAGCAAAAACTACCGCAACGGATTACCCCGGTGGGCAATGTTATTGGCAATTTGCAACCAAGGGTTGCGGATGCCCTGGGCATTGCCGGACAAGCGATCGTTGTGCAGGGGGGTATCGACGCGCATATAGGAATGCTTGGAGCTGGCACGGTCGCCGCTGGCGGGATGCTTATCATTGGCGGAACATCAGTTGTTCATTTGACCCATTTGGAGCAACAGGGTGATGTAAGCGGCTTCTGGGGCCCTTATCCAAATGCATTGGTGGACGGACTTTGGCTGGTGGAAGCCGGACAAGTCTCGGCGGGTTCGATCCTTAACTGGTTCAGTCAAAAGCTTTTTAAGCTTGACGAGCAAGGACAAGCACAGCTGATTGAGGATGCAACTTCAGCGTCAGCCCGCAATTCAGGGCTTTTAACGCTGGACTATTGGATGGGCAACCGCACGCCATATCGCGACGCTGATCTACGCGGTGCCGTACTCGGATTGTCACTTGGTCATGACCGGGCAGACATATACGCATCAGCAGTCGATTCCATCGTATTAGGTTCAGCCAACGTGGTGGCCGTCCTTGAAGAACGCGGTGTGACTGTCGATCGGATTGTCGTTGCCGGTGGCATTTGCAAAAACTCGCTGTGGCTGCAGTCAACCGTTGATGCCTTGCAGCGGCCTGTGCACGTTGCATATGGCGACAATCTTTCGCTTGTCGGCACAGCAATTTGTTCGGCCCATGCGCTTGGCCTGTTTCCGGATTTGATCACTGCCTCTGAAGCCTGCGCGGCTCCGACCAAAGAAATGCTTCCGGATGGCCAGCGGTCAAAACGCTATCGCGAGATGATGGAACTTTATAGAAATGCAACGGAATCATTGACGCCGGTGCTCCATGCTTTGAGCGCACGGCAAAAGGCAGGAGCCGAACGATGAACGATGCACGTCAGACACCTTCCGTAAGATTGCCCTCCGATGAGCAGCGCGAACATCTTATGGTGCGTGTAGCCAAGCTCTATTATGATCTCGACAAGACCCAGAGTGAAATTGCCAAAGAACTTGGTTTGACCCGCTGGCAGGTTGCCCGCCTCATGACCGAGGCGAAGGAATTGGGTGTTGTCCGCATTGAGATAACACCGCGTGCCTACCGCAAGACAGAACTTGAAGTGAGATTGCAGCAGGAGTTCGGGCTTCGCGACGCGATAGTGGTTCCTTCCGGCGGCACAACCGATTCTGCTCTGCTTATGGAGAGTGTTGCGCAGGCCGCCGCACGCTATCTGACAGGACTCAATCCCAAGGCGGAATTGATCGGGGTATCATGGGGGCGTACCATGTCAGCTGTAGCGCGCTTCCTGCCCAATAACTGGAATCCTGGCGTGCATGTCGTGCTGGTCAATGGTGCGACCAACCTGCGCTCGACGGTGACGCATACCAGTGCGGTGGCAGAAGAATTTGCCAAGGCTGGCAACGGCACTGCAACACTGCTGCCAGTTCCGGCTATCGTAGGAAAGAAAAGTACACGCGAGGTTCTCGAGGAAGATCCAATTATTGAGCGGGTCCTCAGACTTGCCATGCAAGCCGATATCGTCTGCTTCGGCATGGGCGGGATCACGCATGAATCCGTGCTCTTGAGTTCAGGCTATCTCGATGAAGCCGATATAGATCGGCTCAAAGATGCAGGTGCGGTCGGTGATATTCTAGGACGCTTTGTCGATAAGCACGGTAAAATTGTTGATACGGCGATCGATGACCGGACGGTTGGCATGCGTCTTGAACAGTTGAAAAGCAAGCAATGGTCAATTGGAGTGGTCGCGGGCGACGAGAAATTTGCGATTGCAACCTCGGTTCTGAAAGCCGGATATGTATCAGTCATCGTTACCGATGAAGCTACTGCCCGCTATGCGTTGGGGATAAGCGATGACACGTAATATTCTGACGGTGAAAAACGTTTCGAAGACATTTCTACCAAATATCATTGCATTGGAATCTGCATCGCTCGAAATCCGTGCAGGTGAGGTTCATTGTCTGCTTGGCGCAAATGGGGCTGGAAAATCGACTCTGCTCAAAATCATTGCAGGCGCTTTCCGGCCAACAGGCGGGCGACTTGTACTTGATGACCATCCTGTCGAGTTGCGCAGCCCGGCCGAAGCATCGCGGCTTGGCATTTCCATGATTTATCAGGAGCTGGATCTTGTCCCGCAGCTGACTGTCGAACAGAATTTGTTTCTCGGTCACGCGCCTGGTAAATTTGGTCTGATTGATCACAAGGCAAGGCGCAGACGCGCCAGCGAAGCTTTGCGGCGCGTTGGTGCAAATTTTGCATCCGATGCGTGCGTTGAAACGCTGTCTGTTGCAAACCAACAGCTGACCGCAATTGCCCGCTCGCTGACCATGGATGCGAAAATCATTATCATGGACGAGCCGTCGGCTTCGCTCAACGAAACCGAGCTGAAAAGTGTCTTCAAAGTCATTCGTGATTTGGTGAAGCATGGCGTTGCAATTGTTTATGTCAGTCATCGTCTCGGCGAGCTGCGCGAGATTGGTGATCGCGTTACAGTTTTGCGCGGTGGCAAGACCATCGGAACTTACAACATTGCCGACACGACTGACGATGACCTTGTTACCGCCATCATAGGCAGGGAGCGTTCGCTGATTGAGCGTAAAGTTCGCAAGCCTGTCACTGGTAAAGTGGCATTGAAGGTCAACAGGCTGCGTGGTGCGCAGGGCCTTGATATTTCGGGACTTGATGTTCGCTGGGGCGAGGTTGTCGGGCTCACGGGGCTTAACGGATCGGGCCGTACATCGTTCTTGAAGGCATTATTTGGAGCGCACCATTTTGAAGGTGAAATAGTGCTGGAAGACAAGAGCTTCCATCCGCGTCACCCGGCAGACTCTATTCGCTGTGGTTTGGGCCTTGTCCCGGAGAACCGCAAGACCGAGGGCCTGATACTGCACGCGCCGATCTACAAGAATGCAACCTTGCCCTCAATGCGCCAAAGCTGGTTGACACGACATTCGCTTCAGAAACAGAAGACAACGCCTGTCCTCCAAAGCCTTTCGACCAAATATGGCAAGCCGGAGCAAGCTGTTGTGCAGCTTTCCGGCGGCAATCAGCAGAAGGTCGTTCTGGCAAAATGGATCATCAATGGCGCCCGCGTACTTTTGCTGGATGAGCCAAGCCGTGGCCTTGATATCGGAGCCAAAGCCGATCTCTACAATCTGGTTGATAAATTGGCAGAAGATGGAGCCGCAGTAATTGTCGCCAGCAGCGAGCTTGAAGAGCTTTATGCGGCCTGCGACGCGATCTGGGTCTTTCATGAGGGCCGCAATATCGGACGATATGATCCGTCCATCACTGACCGCGACACAATCTTGCGGGCTACAATATTGGGTGAACACCATGTCTAAAATCGCAATGTCAGCCGCGCAGCCGCCTTCGCCAGGGCTAGGAAAACGGATCATCGATCTGGGTATTGAGTATAACTTCATCGTCATCTTTTTAGCGGTGGTGGTAATCGCGACGACCTTGTCAGATAATTTTCTGACTTTCGCAAACATAGCCAACCTCTTCCAGCAGGCGGCGGTAGTAGGCGTTGTCGCGATTGGGATGACCTTTGTCATTCTCACCGGAAACATTGACCTATCCGTCGGTAGCATAGTGGCACTGTGCGGTATGCTGGTGGCGGTGCTCATGTCGAACGGTTTCGATCCATTCATCGCAGTTGCAATAACTGTTTTGGCGGGAACGGCCTGCGGCGCAGCTATGGGTGCGACAAGCGCTCTGGCACAAGTGCCGAGCTTCATTGTGACTTTGGCCGGCCTCGTCTCGTTCCGGGGCATTACCTATCTTCTGACGGATGGCGTGCCAGTCAGCGGGCTGCCGCAAGGTTTTGCTGCCATCGGCTCCACCATGGTGCCGATCTTTCCCGGCTTTGCTATCTCGTCCATGGGATTGATCTTCATCGGCCTTTGCATTGTGGCAGGACTTGTGCTGCGCCTTACGGTCTTTGGGGAGTATGTGTTTGCGACGGGTGGCAATCCGGAAGCAGCCCGTCTTTCCGGTTTGCCTACCCGCTTTATAATCACGGCAGTCTTTGCCGTTTCTGGCTTCATGGCCGCGCTTGGCGGGATTCTTCTGACATCGCGTTTGCGTATCGGCCAGCCAACAGCAGCGCAAGGATTGGAGCTTGACGCCATCGCAGCAGTTGTTCTGGGCGGCACCAGCCTTTTTGGCGGTCGCGGCGGTGTTCTAGGCACATTCTTTGCCGTAATGTTGCTTCAGGTTCTGAGAAACATATTCAATCTTCTGGGATTGGGCTCCTTCTATCAGATGACTGTCACGGGGATCATCATCGTTGCAGCTATTTTGCTCAATCGCTTCATAGATCACAGGAAGGGTCGTGGATGAACACGCAAGACTTATCAGTTGCCAAGGGCACGCACCTCGCTGTGCAGAAGGCCCACGCGCGCAATACCGGAACTGAACTGAAACCCGAATGGTTTGAGGATATTGCAGTCAACCGCTCCGCCACGGAACGTCGCGCTGCTACCTTGACGACGCGCCGGACCGTGAAAAAGGAATATCAGGCTGCCTGGCTCGTAAAAGCGATCACTTGCATTGATCTGACCACACTTGCTGGCGACGATACGGCCGGGCGTGTACAACGGCTTTGTGCCAAGGCGAAACGGCCGGTTCGTGCAGACATTCTCGAAGCGCTTGGCCTTGCCGACGCTAATATCACGACAGGCGCAGTGTGTGTTTATCCCACTATGGTTGGCCATGCTGTCAAAGCCTTGCGCGGAACGAACATTCCTGTTGCATCGGTTGCGACCGGCTTCCCCGCTGGTTTAACGCCACTGCCGCAGCGCCTTGCCGAAATCAAGTATGCAGTCGGTGAGGGTGCCAAGGAAATTGATATTGTTATCAATCGCGAACAGGTTCTGACTCAGAACTGGGACGCGCTCTACGACGAAATCGTCCAAATGCGCGAGGCATCTGGCGACGCGCATCTGAAAGCAATTCTCGCAACTGGCGATCTCAACACGCTGCGTAACGTCTATCGCGCTTCCATGGTGGCAATGCAGGCAGGTGCCGATTTCATCAAAACATCTACAGGCAAGGAAGAGGTCAATGCGACCTTGCCGGTCAGTCTGGTCATGTTACGGGCCTTGCGTGATTTCGGTGAATATTCCGGCCAGATTGTAGGCTTCAAGCCCGCTGGCGGTATGAAAACTGCCAAGGACGCCTTGAATTGGCTGATCCTGATGAAGGAGGAACTGGGCCTGCCTTGGTTGCAGCCCGATCTTTTTCGCCTTGGAGCAAGTTCGATGCTTGGCGATATCGAACGGCAACTCGAACATTATGTGACGGGCCGCTACGCCGCGTCGTCGCGCCACGCGCTCGCTTAAGGAATCGAACATGGGACAGATCAAGGATATTCTTCGCACCATGGAATATGGCCCGGCACCGGAAAGTAATACTGACGTTCAAGTCTGGCTCGATGCCAACAGCCAAGGTTTCGGACACTTCATAAATGGCAGATTCACCGGCATTGAAGGCCGTGATCTGATTGCCGTGTCGAACCCTGCAAATGGCTCTACGCTTGGAAAAGTCGTGCATGGCACGGATGCCGATGTGGATACCGCAGTAAAGGCTGCCCGCGCAGCATTCGGCAAATGGTCGGTGTTGCCCGGACATGAGCGGGCCAAATATCTCTACGCCATTGCACGGCATATACAAAAGCGTGAGCGTTTCTTTTCCGTGCTGGAAACAATGGACAATGGCAAGCCAATCCGCGAGACACGGGATATCGATATTCCGCTTGTCGCTCGTCATTTCTATCATCATGCCGGTTGGGCCGAGATGGTCGAGACCGAGTTTGAAGGATATTCTCCAGTCGGCGTTTGCGGTCAGGTGATTCCATGGAATTTTCCTTTGCTTATGCTGGCGTGGAAGATCGCTCCGGCGCTTGCTGCAGGTAACACTGTTGTACTGAAACCTGCTGAACTAACGCCGCTAACGGCTATCGCTTTTGCGGAAATCTGCCATGAGGTTGGTCTGCCCGCAGGCGTAGTCAATATCGTGCATGGTGACGGTGCGACAGGTGCGGCCATTTGCGGTCATAAGGATGTCGACAAGGTAGCCTTCACCGGCTCCACCGAAGTTGGACGCATCATCCGCGAACAGATTGCCGGATCGGAAAAGAAGCTCTCGCTGGAACTTGGTGGCAAATCGCCCTTCATTGTCTTCGAAGATGCAGATATCGATGGTGCTATCGAAGGGGTTGTTGACGCAATCTGGTTCAATCAAGGTGAAGTCTGCTGCGCTGGCTCTCGTATTCTCGTGCAGGAGGGGATTGCCGAGCGCTTCTACAACAAGTTACGCAAACGCATGGAAACATTGCGGGTGGGCGATCCGCTCGACAAGACCATGGATATCGGTGCGCTGGTTTCGGCAGGTCAGTTGAAGCGGGTCACTTCGCTGGTTGAGCAGGGCAAGACTGAAGGCGGGACGCTTTGGCAGGCGCCTGTAAAGCTTCCGGCCAAAGGCAATTTCTTTGCTCCAGGTTTTTTTACAGACGTTGATCCGGCCTCGACTGTCTGTGAAATCGAGATATTCGGCCCTGTTGCAACGGCAACCACGTTCCGTACGCCTGACGAGGCAATCGCGCTGGCGAACAATACAAAGTATGGGCTGGCAGCCTCGATATGGTCAGAGAATATCAATCTGGCGCTCGATATGGCTGCGAGGGTGAAAGCCGGAGTTGTCTGGATCAATTCCACCAATCTTCTCGATGCGGGCGCAGGTTTTGGCGGTTATCGCGAATCCGGCTTCGGCAGGGAAGGTGGCCGCGAGGGCCTCTACGAGTATCTCACAGCGGATTGGGAAAAACGCCTGCCAGTGGCAAAGACTGAACAGCCTTTGAAACTGTCGGCGGCTCCCAATGGAGATGCCAAAATTTTACTTGGCGGGTCGATCGACCGCACGGCCAAGAATTATGTTGGCGGCAAGCAAGCACGACCTGACGGGGGCTATTCCTATTCCGTGACCGGCAAAGGCAATCAGGTCATTGGTCAGGCAGGCATCGGTAACCGCAAGGATATCCGCAATGCTGTGGAAGCGGCAACGAAAGCCGGAGGCTGGGGCGGTGCAACGGCGCATAACCGCGCTCAGGTGCTTTACTACCTTGGCGAAAATCTCGACGCGCGTCGTGGCGAGTTCGAGGCGCTTTTGGTTGAAAGCACTGGCGTGTCGGCCAAGGCGGCAGCGGAAGAGTTTGAGACGGCGCTGCGCCGCATCTTTTATTATGCTGCACAGGCCGATAAATATGATGGCGCAGTCCATGCGACCAAGTCACGTCACGTGACGCTTGCAATGAACGAGCCCTTCGGCATTGTCGGTATTGTTTGCCCGGATGAAAACCCGCTCTTGTCATTTGTTTCGCTGGTGCTTCCGGCAATTGCAATGGGCAATCGCGTGGTGGCGGTGCCATCAACCCGGCACCCACTGCTGGCAACCACTCTTTATCAGGTGCTGGACACATCCGATGTGCCCGGTGGTGTGATTAACATCATTACGGGTGAACGTGATGTTCTTGCCAAAACCTTGGCGGAACATGATGAGGTTGATGCGATCTGGTATGTCGGATCCAAGGATGGCAGCGCCATGGTCGAGCGGGCTTCATGTGGAAACCTGAAGACAACATGGGTCAGCAATGGTCGTCAGCGCGACTGGCTTGGCAACAGGGCACAAGGCAAGGAATATCTGCGCCGGGCTGTACAGGTTAAGAATATATGGGTTCCTTACGGCGAGTAGGAAAGTGAAATAGGCCTGCACTTTTGCAGGGAGTCAATGCTCCAAAAGTTGGCTCTCTGCGCCAAACGGCTGCTTTCATTGCAGCCATCGTGGTTGGCTTTATTTGCGGCGATAGAGCCAAAGCGTGAGCGGCGCGAGCGTGACGGTCAACACGACTGGTGCAATAAGTGCTGTACCGATTTGATCAGCTGTCGCATTGCCGGCCATAAGACCGCGCATGGCCGTTGTCATCAATGATACAGGGTTCACCTCGACAAACGCTCTCAACAGACTGGGCATCGTCGCGGGATCAACCATGATGTTCGATGCAAAGACCAAAGGCATAATGCCTGTAAAAGCCATTGTCATGACCGTATTGGGTGTGCGCATCACAAGCCCGAGCACCAGAAATATCCAGCCAAAGCCGAAACCTATAACGATAAGCAACAGCAGAGATTCGATGATCCCTATAATCCCGGCTTCCGGTCTGTAACCAAGGATAATTCCGATTATCAAAATGAGCAGCGAGGCGATGAGGTGGCGTAGGATATCGCCAACCATCAGACCCGCGAACGGCGAAAGAGACCAGATCGGCAATGAGCGAAATCTGTCGAACAGCCCTTTGCCGAGATCCGTGCTCAGACCCATTCCTGAATACATTGAATTGAATACCACGGTCTGTACGAGGATCCCCGGTAGGAAATATTGCAGATAAGCCCCCGTAGATCCTGAGAGGGCACCACCAAAAACGAAGGTGAAGAGCAATGTGAACATGATCGGCGTCATCACCAGATCGAAGAGTTGCTCCGGGATGTGCTTAAACTTCAATACTGCACGCCATCCAAAAACGAGCGCATTGGAGAATGCCGAAGGTTGAGGAGGTCGGGCTGCGTGGATAAGTGCAATTGTTGCATTTTTATCGTCCATCACGCAGCTCCTTCGGGGCTCTGGGACTCGGTAATCTGGCCGGTCAGCGCGAAAAACACTTCATCGAGACTTGGTGCACCCATTGAGAAGTCAGCAAGTTCAATATCTGCCTTGATCAGGGCAGCCAGAGCACGATTGGCATTCTGCGGGGTGTCCACCATCAAAGACAAGGCGGCACCTTCCGAGCTTCGCTGTGGCCTGTTGCTGGTTATTTCTTCCAATACGCGCTCCGCTTCATCAATGCGTAAAGGGTCAACCAATGTCAGGTGTAGAAAGCCAGAGCCAGTCGCAGCTTTCAGCTCGCGGCTCGTGCCTTCGGCGATCTTTTTGCCGTGATTGATCACTGCTATGCGTGCCGCGAGTTGGTCGGCTTCCTCGAGGTATTGTGTGGTCAAAAGGATGGTGACGCCAGCCTCGGAAAGAGAGCGGATCATACGCCACACGCTCTTGCGTGCCATGGGATCAAGGCCGGTTGTTGGTTCATCGAGAAAAAGAACCCCGGGCGTGACCACAAGTGACGCGGCGATATCCAGTCTCCGGCGCATGCCCCCGGAGTAGTCTTTGACCTGTTTTGTGGCGGCGTCAGCCAGGTCGAAAGCTGTCAGCAAATCGTCAGCACGTTTCTTGGCGTTCTGTCCGCGGAAACCCCATAGTCTCGCGAGCAAGATCAGATTTTCACGCCCCGTCAGATCTTCGTCGAGCGAGGCAAACTGTCCGGTCATGGCAATTGATCCGCGCACCTCATGGGGCGAGTCTTTTAGATCAAAACCCAGCACCTTTGCCGAACCTGCATCCGGCGGCAGCAGCGTTGCCAGCATGCGCAGCAAGGTGGTCTTGCCAGCTCCATTCGGACCGAGAATGCCAAAGATCATGCCACGCGGAACATGCAGATCAATACCGTCGACAGCGGGAACATTGCCGAAGTGCTTGGTTAGCCCATGCGCTTCAATTGCAAGGGTTAAAGCGCCATTTACTGGTCCAGTCGTGTCGGGCATCGTCACAGTCCTTCAATTGGCAAAATGTCAAACAGGGATCAGCGGCGGTAAGAGAGAGCGAACTGATACCAATGCCAGCATTTTCTGTCAAAGTTCCACAGTCTGCGCGCAATTGACTCCTGACACATGTTGCCATCCAGTTTTGCAAATCATTCGCACTTGCAATAAATGGCAATACCCATTAAAGATGCAGTTGCAAATCAATTGCAACAAGGAGAAATTATGCTGGATGGGGTGAAATGGTCTGTGTTGGCCGTAGTAACGGGCGCGATCTTCGGAATGATTTTGGCAATCGTTCCAGCATCTGCGCAGAATAAATTCAAGGCAGTGACGACATTTACGGTTATTGCTGACATTGCGCGCAACGTCGCCGGCGATGCAGCAATTGTTGAGTCGATCACCAAGCCAGGTGCAGAAATTCATAATTATCAGCCAACGCCAGGCGATATCCAGAAGGCGCAGGGTGCTCAACTTGTTCTATGGAACGGGCTTAATCTTGAACTCTGGTTTGAGAAGTTTTTTGCCAATTTAAAGCATGTGCCAGGAGTCGTTGTTTCCGAGGGTGTCGTGCCAATGGGCATTGCAGAGGGGCCGTATACCGGCAAACCAAATCCCCATGCGTGGATGTCCCCGACAGCAGCATTGATCTATGTCGATAATATCCGCGATGCTTTTGTAAAATATGATTCGGCTAACGCAGATACCTACAAGACAAATGCCGAAGTCTATAAGGCGAAAATCAAGGCGGCAATTGACCCTATCAAAGACGAACTTGCGGCCATTCCAGCAGAGAAGCGTTGGTTGGTATCCAGCGAGGGTGCGTTCTCGTACCTGGCCCGTGATTTCGACCTGAAGGAGATTTATCTCTGGCCAATTAATGCAGATCAGCAAGGCACGCCCCAACAGGTGCGCAAGGTGATTGACGCGGTTCGTGCGAACAAGATCGGCGTCGTCTTCTCGGAAAGCACGATCTCTGCCGATCCTGCCAAGCAGGTCGCTCGGGAAACCGGAGCAAGTTATGGCGGCGTGCTTTATGTGGATTCGTTGACCGATACCGATGGCGAAGTTCCGACTTATATCGATCTTCTGCGCGTAACGTCCAGCAGGGTAGCGGAAGGTCTTTCCAAAGGCACCACCCAATGAACGCTCAATCTTTTCAATCAGTTAACAAATCGTCACCAGTGTTGTCCGACACGGGTGGGGGTATTTCGGTGAAAGGCGCGACGGTTACCTACCGCAACGGCCATACGGCATTGCGCGATGCGACATTTGAAATCCCTACTGGCACAATTACGGCGCTGGTGGGGGTCAATGGTTCCGGAAAGTCAACGCTTTTCAAAGCAATCATGGGTTTTGTCCGCGCTTCCCAGGGAACGATCTCGGTGCTCCGCCAATCGGTAAACGAGGCGCTGAAGAAGAACCTTGTCGCCTATGTTCCTCAGAGCGAGGAAATCGACTGGAACTTCCCTGTTCTGGTGGAAGATGTTGTCATGATGGGCCGTTATGGTCATATGGGCATGATGCGTATCGCCAAGGCCGCAGATCGACAGGCGGTATCGGATGCCCTTGCGCGTGTGGGTATGACGGAATTTCGCAAACGGCAGATTGGCGAACTTTCCGGCGGGCAAAAAAAGCGGGTTTTTCTTGCGCGCGCTTTAGCCCAGGATGGCCGCGTCATCTTGCTGGATGAACCATTCACCGGGGTGGATGTGAAAACAGAAGAGGCGATTATCACATTGCTGCGCGCCTTGCGCGATGAGGGCCGCGTCATTCTGGTTTCAACACATAATCTTGGCAGTGTTCCGGAGTTCTGTGATCGCACAGTTTTGCTCAATCGCACTGTGCTTGCCTATGGTCTTACGACCGAGACATTTACGCAAGAAAATCTCGAGCGGACATTTGGCGGTGTGCTGCGTCACTTCAAGCTTGATGCACCGCATGCCGGTGAAGGGCGGCCTGTCGGCGTGATTACCGATGATGAGCGTCCCTTTGTGCTCTACGAAAATGTGGGATCTCCAAAAATTACGGACGGCCGGAGATGACATTGCTGCTCGAGCCATTCTCCTATCAATACATGGTCAATGCCATGTGGGTTTCGGCGCTGGTAGGCGGTGTTTGCGCTTTTCTGTCAGCCTATCTTATGTTGAAAGGCTGGTCCCTCATCGGGGATGCGCTTTCGCATTCTATCGTTCCGGGCGTGGCCGGAGCCTATATGCTTGGGCTTCCATTCTCCATTGGTGCCTTCTTTTCGGGTGGGCTGGCCGCCGCGGCGATGCTGTTTCTCAATCAGCGTACAAAGCTCAAAGAAGATGCCATTATCGGTTTGATTTTTTCATCTTTCTTCGGTCTTGGCCTGTTCATGGTGTCATTGTCACCGACTTCCGTGAATATCCAGACGATTGTCCTTGGCAATATCCTCGCCATTACGCCGGAAGATACGCTCCAACTCGCCATTATTGGCTTTGTTTCACTGGCAATTCTGCTGGTAAAATGGAAGGATCTCATGGTTGTCTTTTTCGATGAGAGTCATGCACGTTCCATTGGTCTCAATCCAACGGCTCTCAAGGTCTTGTTCTTCACGCTCTTGTCGGCTTCTACCGTGGCAGCATTACAGACAGTCGGAGCATTTCTGGTTATCTGCATGGTCGTAACCCCAGGCGCTACCGCCTATCTTTTGACCGACCGGTTCCCGCGGCTGCTCGTCATCGCTGTCATGATCGGTGCTCTGACAAGCTTTACCGGCGCCTATATCAGCTATTTTCTCGACGGGGCTACCGGCGGAATCATTGTCCTTTTGCAGACGCTTATCTTTCTGGTGGCTTTCATCTTTGCCCCAAAACACGGACTGATTGCAGCCCGGCGACGGGTTGCAAAAGCGCAGGAGGTGCCGTTATGAGCCTCTTTGAAATACTGCTTTCCCCGTTTCAGTTTGAGTTTATGGTCAATGCTCTGATCATTTCCGTGCTGGTGGCAATTCCAACGGCTCTTCTGTCCTGTTTTATGGTGCTCAAGGGCTGGTCCCTCATGGGTGATGCCATTTCACATGCAGTTTTCCCGGGTGTGGTCATCGCCTATATAGTCGGTTTGCCCTATGCGGTTGGGGCATTTGTTGCAGGCATGTTTTGTGCAATTGCCACGGGGTTCTTGAAAGAAAACAGTCGGATAAAACAAGACACTGTGATGGGCGTTGTTTTTTCGGGCATGTTCGGCCTCGGCCTCGTGCTTTATGTAAAGATCCAGTCTGATGTGCATCTCGACCACATATTGTTTGGCGACATGCTCGGTATCAGCTGGAGCGATATTGCCCAGACGGCGATCATCGCGGCGATAACTGCCGGGGCTGTCATCCTTAAATGGCGCGATTTTCTGCTTCACGCATTTGATACAGTTCAGGCCCAAGCGGTCGGGCTACGCGTAAGACTTCTGCATTACGGGTTGCTTTGCCTGATCTCCCTGACGATTGTGGGCGCTTTGAAAGCTGTCGGCATAATATTGGCGATTGCCATGCTGATTGCTCCGGGAGCAATTGCTTTTCTGCTCACACGCTCCTTCAGCAAAATGCTTATTGTCTCCGTCGTCGTTGCGGTATTGGCATCCTTCTTCGGGACCTACTTCGCCTTTTTCATCGACAGCGCACCTGCGCCGACCATCGTTCTCTTGATGACTGGAATTTTCATCGGTGCGCTGGTGCTGGTATCGTACCGGCAAGCTCGAACCGAGGCACAGCCGAGGTAAATCAATGTGCCGGGCCGGGGAATATCAGCGATTGATGTGCTGAAACCCCCGCCCGAGCACCATCGCCCACGGCAAAGGAAACCGATCCGGCCATAAGCGCCGTATCGCCGCAAGCATAGACACCCGGAACCGAAGTCAGTTTGCTCGCGTCCGTTTGGATGAACGTTCCCAGCGGCCCATCCTCAAGAATGCATTCCAGTTGCCGGGGAAGGGGACCGTTAACGGCGGTGCGTGAAAGAGTGAACAATCCGGCAAGGGATATGGCACGTCCGTCAGAAAGCTCTACAATCGGTTGGGCCTCTTCGCCCGATATCGCCGCAATCGCTGCATATTCGATCATTACATTACGCGCTGCCAAAGCACCGAGCTGTTCATTATCAGGCTCAAACATGCTGTTGAGAAAAAGGGTGGTATTGCCCCAGTCGGCAAGCATGAGCGCTTGATGTGCCGATAAAGGACCGGTTGCCAGTACGCCGATGTTCCCGCCACCTGCTTCGTAACCGTGACAGTAAGGGCAATGAAATACGCTCTTTCCCCACCGTTCGCGAAGACCGGGAATTGTTGGCAGTATATCTGTGACACCTGTTGCCAGAATAAGACGTCGGCCCTGATAGCTTTCGCCAAATGACGTATCGATAGTAAAGGCATCAAGGGCACCTTTGGCGTTCTCCACGCGGGCATCAACCCAGGTGACATTCGGATAAGCCAGCAACTGCTCGCGCCCGACATGTGCAATCTGCGCAGCCGAACTGCCGTCTTGTGTCAGAAATCCGTGGGAGGTTTCGGCAAATCGATTGCGGCGCTCGCCTGCATCCATAACAAGCACGTTGCGACGTGCACGGGCGACTTGCAATGCGGCGGCGAGGCCCGAATAACTTCCCCCAATAATAATAACATCATAGGTCATGGGATTTTCTCTCCTTTCTGATCGCGTCGAAGCGCTGATGAAAATCGGCGGCGAGATCGGCGAGTGTTATCGTGCCGAGCCGGTCGATGATCAGGGCTTCGGCTTCCTGAAACGCATTGTCGAGCGCGTGATTGACAGATTGCTCCACAAGACAGGCAGGATTATCGGCTCTGTTGCCAAGAGCAAAAAAGTCCGGCGAGCCCAGCGCGTTGTAAATGTCGCGAAGAGTTAGAGTTTTCAGGTCGCGTGCTATAATCCAGCCACCGCCATGGCCTTTCTCGGATCGTACAAATCCGGCATCTCGTAACCCGGCCATTGTCCGGCGGACAACAACGGCATTGGTATGCATATATTTGGCTAACTCCTCCGATGTCATGGGCTTGGCGTGCTCCGCCATGTGGAGGATGACGTGGAGGACGGCGGAAAGACGGCTGTTTCGTTTCATGTAACAACATATGATGCGAGATTAAATGCACGTCAAGAGTGCGCGAAATAAATTCCTCAACTCATCTTGGACAACGTTGAAAAGCGTCTACATAAGCACAAACGACTATCCGGAGATTCGCATGCTGATCAATCCGCCCAATTTATTTATGCTGCGGAGAGACCGGACATGAACAGATATTCCGGAGGATTCTGGTTATTCATTCTGTGCGTCGTTTCCATAAGCGGCGCACTTTTTAGCTGGGCATTTTACGGGGAGCCATCAATTGTAGGCTCTGTCTTTGCACTTTTTACGTGCATTCCCATCATTGCGCTTGAGCGTGGTGCACTGTTTCCCAGACTTTATGCAAGGATAGCTGCGCTTTCAACGCCGCTTTACCTGATTGCTATGCTGATCGTCACATATATATTGATGTATCTGGGTTCCGCATTGTGTCGGCTTCTACTCGGATGGATAGGTTATCAGACCTATGAATCATGGCGTGAAATCGCAATTTTACCGACCAGCGCAATGTTTGCTGCACTGGGTGTTTCGCTGATTGTAACCTTCGTTGCGCGCGTGCGTGAACTATTAGGCCGCGACGTATTTTCAAGTCTTCTCATTGGACGTTACCGCAAACCCATCGAAGAGGAGCGGGTGTTCCTCTTTATCGATCTTGTTGGATCGACGTCCTTTGCCCAAGAATTTGGTGACTTGCGGGCTCAGCAGTTCCTTGGTGCTTTGTTTGCGGCCTTTGCGGAGCCAGTGCGTCGACATTGGGGAACTATTGATGACTATGTTGGCGATGCCGCTATCATTACCTGGCCAATGGCGCGAGGCGTCAGGAATGGCAATAGCGTCAAATGCGTGTTTGCCATCCTCGATTCGATAGAGGCAGACCGGGAAAAATGGCTGAAAAATTTCGGACGTGTTCCGCAACTTCGCGCAGCACTACACGGCGGCCCCATTATCACCGCAGAAATAGGCGTCGACCATCACAAGATTACTTATTTCGGTGATACGGTGAACACCACTGCGCGGCTCGAAACGCTTTGCCGGACACTTGATGCGCCAGTGTTGATTTCGGGCGATCTCGCAAAGCGTATGGAGTTTGACGATGATATACAGCCGGAATTTCTTGGAATGCATGCGGTAAAGGGCAGGGGGCAAACGCTGGGAGTCATGGCTCTGAAGCGTGCGGCAAATATCTCCACTTCGACAAATTTTGTTCATTAAGCGTCAAATTTGCCATTTGTGCGGATGACACGCACGTTACGCTAGGCTATGGTCCGGGCTTGTCGAGGGCCTTGGGATTGAAGAATCAAAAGGCCCTGTCAGTTTGCGGGAGAGTGTTCTGGGCAGAAATGTGCAGAGCCACCGAAGGGGAAATCGCCCGAAATCTCTCAGGTACCGAGAACCGCAAACGGGTAAGGCAACTCTGGAAAGTCGGGGGAAACCTCGCGCCGAAGGTGTAAGTTCAGCTGGGACTGCGGTTCGATGCTGTGCGAGTCTCTCAGGCTTCCGACAGAGGGGCAAAGAAACATTCCGTCGTTGTGGCGGAGGTCTTTGCGCGACTCTGGAGTAGTAATGGGCAACGAAGAAGAACAATTAAAATCACTGCCGCTTGACGATCTGCATAAAGCCGCAGGCGCGCGCTTTGGCGGTTTTGCCGGATGGTCCATGCCCATCACCTATCCGTTAGGGGTGATGAAAGAACATCTGCACACGCGGACAAATGCCGGGCTTTTTGACATTTCCCATATGCAATTATTCGATGTGTCTGGGCCGGGTGCTGCTGCCCTCCTATCACGTGCATGCCCGCTCGATGCAGAGGCATTGCAATCGGGCCAATCCAAATACACCTTTTTCCTTGATGAGCAGGCAGGCATACTTGACGATCTTATTGTAACCCGTTTGGGTGCCGACCGTTATATGGTTGTTGCCAATGCAGGCAATGCGGCGGCGGATGAAGCGCACTTGCGTGGCGTTGCGATAGATTTTAACTGCAAGATCGATGCGCTGGACCGCGTATTTCTGGCTGTTCAAGGCCCACAAGCCGCAGACGTTTTGCACAAGGCCGGAATCAGTGGAACCGAGCTGGCTTTCATGCACGGCTTTGAGCCAAAACCAAGCTGGTTCATGAGTCGCTCGGGTTATACAGGCGAAGACGGTTTCGAGATTGGATTGCCTGCCGCCGATGCCCGTGAGCTTGTAAACAAACTTTTAATGGATGAGAGGGTGGCATGGGTCGGCCTTGCGGCTCGTGACAGTCTGCGGTTGGAGGCGGGCTTGTGCCTGCATGGCCACGACATAACCCCTGAATTTGATCCCGTAGATGCTGGCCTCGTTTGGGCAATTGGTAAACCTGTCCGCGAGAAGGCCGGGTTTATCGGTGCCGAGACGCTGCTCGACAAGATTGCCTTGGGTAGCGCGCGCAAGCGGGTTGGCCTGAAGCCGGACGGGCGCCAGCCGGTTCGTTCTGATACGATTCTCATTGATGCAGACGGCAAGCATGTCGGCATTGTTACTTCGGGCGGGTTCGGCCCCTCCGCCGGCCATCCGGTGGCTATGGGTTATGTCGATAAGGACATTCTTGCCGCGACGACGCCAATTTTTGCCGAAGTGCGCGGAAATCGCATCCCGGTCCACATTCATCCACTTCCCTTTACGCCACATCGCTACCACAAAGGATAATACAGATGGCAACCACTTATTTTACCGAAGATCATGAATGGGTACGCGTTGAAGGCGATATCGCAACAGTCGGTATTACCGATCATGCGCAGGATCAGCTCGGTGATCTCGTTTTCGTTCAATTGCCCGATATTGGGGCGAGCCTTTCCAAGGGGGACGCAGCTGTTGTTGTTGAATCGGTCAAGGCCGCTTCCGATGTCTATGCACCGCTGGACGGTGAGGTGACGGAAGTGAACGATGCGACCGCTAGCGACCCGGCTTTGGTCAATTCTGCCGCCACCAGTGATGGGTGGCTCTGGAAAATGAAACTTTCCAACACTGAACAATTAACTGGCCTGCTTGATGAGGCCGGTTACAAAGCGATTATTGGCTGAACATCATGAACAAAAGCATATTCCCCTTTACCGACAGGCACATCGGTCCAAGCATCCAAGGCTCGCGTGCCATGTTGGCTGCGCTCGGTATTCCGTCGCTCGATACGCTGATTTCACAGGCCGTGCCGAAATCTATCCGGCTCGAAAAACCCCTCGATATTCCCGAGGCGGTCAACGAAGCTGAAGCGTTGGCTGAACTGGCAACCAAGATGGGCCAGAACAAGACCTTCAAGAGTTTTATCGGTCAAGGTTATCACGGCACCTATGTCCCGGCGGTAATCCAACGCAATCTCTTCGAAAACCCGGCTTGGTACACAGCCTATACGCCATATCAGTCCGAAATCAGCCAAGGCCGTCTTGAACTCCTGTTTCACTTCCAGACACTGGTGACCGAGCTGACAGGTTTGTCTGTGGCCTCTGCATCGCTGCTTGACGAGGCGACTGCCGTTGCGGAAGCTGTGGGTATTGCCTATCGCCACCACCGCGAGAAGCGTACGCGTATTGTCCTTGCCGGGGACGTTCATCCACAAATTCTGGACGTGGTCAGAACCCGTGCTGAACCACTCGGCATGACGGTAAATGGCGGCGAGATCGATACGACTGCGGCTGCGATCATCGTACCTTGGCCGGACACATATGGCGTCTATAGGAATCACTCTGCCGCCATCAAGGCTGCGAAGGCCGCAGGTGCACTTGTCATTGCAATTGCGGATCCGCTGGCTCTGACAATCACTGCATCGCCTGCGTCGCTGGGCGCTGACATTGCTGCAGGTTCCATGCAACGCTTTGGCGTTCCTGTCGGATATGGTGGGCCACATGCCGCCTATCTCGCCGTTACGGAAAATCTGACCCGGCTTATTCCGGGCCGGTTGGTGGGGCAGTCGGTCGATAGCAAGGGCAGGGCAGGGTATCGTCTCGCCCTGCAGACGCGCGAACAGCATATTCGCCGCGACAAGGCCACATCCAACATCTGCACGGCGCAGGCACTGCTTGCAAACATGGCAGTATCCTATGCCATCTGGCATGGCCCGCAGGGGCTTCAGGCCATCGCCAGCCAGGTTCACGCAAAGGCTGCAAGACTAGCGGCAGCACTTGAGGCAGTGGGACTGAAGTTGAGCGGTTCGCAGTTCTTCGATACCGTCACGGTCAGCGTTCCGGGTCGAGCAGATTCTATTGCAGCGGATGCCGAAAAGGACGAGAGACTGCTCCGCTATATCGATGCAGACCGGCTTGGCATCACGGTCGATGAGACAACGACGGATGAAGATCTGGTTGCGCTTGCCGGCTTGTTCGGTGCTAAAGTGCTGAACGATCCAGGTTCGAAGCTGCCAAGCTCACGGCCGGCAGAAGGTTTCATGACACAGGCTGTTTTCCACCAGCAGCGTTCGGAAACCGAGATGATGCGCTTCCTTCGCCGGCTCGCTGATAAGGATCTGGCGCTTGACCGTGCGATGATCCCACTTGGTTCCTGCACGATGAAGCTGAATGCGGCTGCGGAAATGCTTCCCGTAAGCTGGCAGAGCGTTGCAAATGTGCATCCTTTCGCACCCGCTGATCATGCGTTGGGCTATAAGTCTCTGACCGATGATCTTGAAGCCTGGCTTTCAGAAATCACAGGCTTTGATGCGGTGTCACTTCAGCCAAATGCCGGAAGTCAGGGCGAGTACGCGGGTCTTCTGGCGATCCGCCGCTATCATCTGGATCGGGGCGATGATCATCGCGATATCTGCCTCATTCCAGAATCGGCGCATGGCACCAATCCTGCCAGTGCGCACATGGCGGGAATGCGGGTTGTCGTCGTCGCTTGTGAAGAGGCCGGTGATATTGATCTTGATGATCTGAAGGCAAAGGCCGAGTTGCACAGCGCCAATCTCGCTGCGCTGATGATCACCTATCCTTCAACCCATGGTGTATTTGAAGAGGGTGTCAAGGACATCTGCACTGTCGTTCACGAACATGGCGGTCAGGTCTATTTCGATGGCGCTAATCTCAATGCGCTGGTTGGACTTGCACGCCCCGGCGACATAGGCGCAGACGTGTGCCATATGAACCTGCACAAGACCTTCTGCATTCCGCATGGTGGTGGCGGACCTGGTGTTGGCCCTATCGGTGTCAAGAAGCATCTGGCTCCGTTCCTGCCCGGGCATGTGGCCGATGGCACTGGCAATGCGGTTTCGGCTGCACCATTCGGTAGCGCATCAATTCTGCCTATCACATGGATGTATATCCGTATGATGGGTGGTGCAGGCTTAAAGCGCGCAACCGAAATGGCGATCCTTAATGCCAATTACATCGCTGAACGATTGAAGGATTATTACCCTGTTCTGTTCAAGGGCCGTAATGATCGCGTCGCGCATGAGTGTATTCTTGATACCCGCGTGCTTAAAGAAAGTGCCGGTATCGGTGTTGAAGACATTGCCAAGCGTCTGATTGACTATGGTTTCCACGCCCCCACCATGTCCTGGCCAATTGCCGGCACGCTGATGGTTGAACCGACTGAATCAGAATCGAAGCGTGAAATTGATCGCTTCTGCGACGCGATGATTGCAATTGCGGGTGAGGCTGCAAAGGTTGCAAGCGGAGAGTGGCCGAGAGACGATAATCCACTCGTCAATGCGCCGCATCCTTCAGGCGATGTTTTGGCTGATGACTGGGCGCATCCCTATAGCCGCAAAGTAGCAAGCCTGCCCGGCGGTGAATCAGAGGACTTGCTGAAATATTGGCCCCCGGTTTCCCGGATTGATAATGTTGCAGGCGATCGCAATCTGGTTTGCTCTTGCCCGCCCATGACAGCATATAATTAAAGAATAAAGAGCGCCGGTTTTTCCGGCGCTTTTTTATGTCTACCAGTTGGGAGTGAGACGTGGAGCTTCGTTTTTGGCCGTAGGCGTGTTGAACTCCGGCGCCAGTTGACGCAAGGCAAAAGGCAAAGCCTGCAAATCACCCGATTGGAATGAGAGATGGGCAAGATACTTATTGATAAGCTCTGCAACGACGCGGGCCTGCTGCTCATCTCGCAAACGTTTGGCCGTATCTCGATCCGCACGACGCGAAAGCCATAATTTGTGAAGTGCAAAAGCCCTGGGGTCAGGACAGGTAAAGCTGAGTGGATAACCCCGCTCGTCCATGACCGTCACAGATGCCTTTGGACTGTTGACGAGCCATGCAAGCCCTTCGATTTCTATTGCCTGCAAATCTTCAGTATCCATGCTAAAGCGGGCGTTCTCGCTGGATGAGAAATTGTTTTTTGGCATAGGCCTGATGAGGTCGACCAGAAACCCATCACGATTTGCCGCCCGGTATCCACTCTTGGCCAGAGGGCGGAACGAGTGATCAATTTTCTGCAGCAGGCCTATCAGGCCTTTGTTAGAAAAGTCCTTGGCGATGAGCCGCAAACTGAAACGCGAATCCAGTAGCAAATCGACGTCCTGCGTCGACAACAACCCACTGCTGATATGAACAGCGGCCATGCGCTCATAGGAGAACAGGGCATTGGTGCCGACAACATCGATTGCCGTTCCGATAAGCCCAAGTTTATCGAGTTCGCGGATAATACGAGCCGTTAATAGTGGGACACGTCCAAGTGACATGGCTCTATTCACGGGCGCGAGCTGGTCGAGACGCTGTGCCAAGCGCGATATGCGGTCTTTCAAGTCGTCGCGACCCGAATGAAACTGTTTATAGATTAGTTCCGTTTCCAGTGATTTAGGACCAAGCGATTTCCAGATGCCCTTGGTCTTTTTGTAAAGGTAAGACTTGCCATTGGTGCTTTTCTTCCATGACATAGAGCCCGAAAACCGCTGCTCATATTCTTTCGCACTGGCTTGGTAGACGTCGTAAGCCTGGGCAGTGTCTACATGCTGGCGAAGTTGTTCTGATGATAATTCATTGAATTTACGCATATTATCCCTAGCTCATGCAGGAGCGCTTCAAATAGGGATAATACCCCATAGTTTTAAAGTGTAAAGCTATGATAATTAAACAGTTATCCCTTTTAGAGCATTCTACTCATGTATAAGGGATAATCAGTTCCATAACTACTCTTATGCGACTTAGATGTGTTGCAGCAATTTAGTAATGAGACATATGGGCAAATTAGAGGTGCGACAGCGCCTCT